>NZ_QJST01000004.1 GCF_003226255.1 Idiomarina fontislapidosi | reverse complement strand
TCGCAAAATGGCAATCAGCAACGGTACATAGAAATCGGTATCAACCGGCCAAGATAATTGCCGCTAGACCGGCCAAGGTAATTGACGCTAGATAACAACTATTTAAGTACAGGAATTAACTATGATTAGGGCCGAGTATACCCGCTTCATGCAAACCCTGCGGGATGAGAATGCAACAGTTTCTGTTCGTAAAATAGCGAACTTAGTCGCAGCCCGCATAGATGACTTGATTCCTTTAACAACCCATCAAGGTAAACGTATTAAAAAGGTAGTTGAGCTAGCACAAGAAAACTGGGAAAACATTCCAATTGAAATACCTCCAGTTAACCAGCAAGAGGCTGCTGAAGCGATACAAATATCAAGATTGAAATCCATGGAAGTGGGACCGTTTAGAGGATTCGCACGACAAGAAACTTTCGATCTCAATAATAGACTGGTTCTAATTTACGGCCCAAACGGAACAGGGAAGTCGAGCTTTTGTGAGGCACTAGAATATGCATTGTTAGGCAATGTTGCCGAGGCCGAAAACAAACGATTTCGCGACCAAAACGATTATCTTCGAAATGCGTTTGTAAATCAGTTAACACTTCCTTCAGTATTAGCGAGTGATAGGGATGGTAACGATGTTGTTGTAAACCAGAACGAATCAGCTTTTCGTTTTTGCTTCGTTGAAAAAAACCGAATTGATAATTTTTCAAGAATTGCTGCACAGGCGCCCGCAAAGCAAACGGAACTTATCGCAACCTTGTTTGGTCTGGATGCTTTTACAGAGTTTGTTCGTAATTTCACATCAGAAATAGGTGAGCAATACATTGATTTACATGGAAAACAGTCAACACTTCTAGCTCATAAAAAGCTAAAACTTCAAGGGGCTCAAGAACAAATCGAAGCGAGCACCCGTGAGCTTCAGCGAATTGAGGCTGAAGAACTGAAGTTGGCTACTAGTTATCAAAAAGACATCAGTTTTGAGAATTTGAAAACTGAGTTAAACGGCGATAATGGCTCTCCCGGACTTATACAGCAATTAGAGTGGGACTTACGACAACCCCCCCCGCAAAAAAGCAACCTCAGTGCGAGCAAGTTGGAAAAAATGGGGGATGAGGTGAATTCTTTAATTGATCAGTTAGGAGGAAATGAACAGCAGCTGGCTGACGCAAGTCATCAGGTCTCATTCAAACAACTCTATGAAGCGGTGGTGGAACTGCGTCAGGGCAGTGAAGACTTTTGCCCAGCGTGTCAAACTCCTTTAAGTGAGGCTGCTGTAAACCCATACACTCTTGCGGCGCAAGAGCTAACAAACTTGAAGCATTTAGCTGAACTACAGCAGAGCGGCGAACAGCTCGAAAAAAGAGCGCTACAAGTGATTTTTAAAATAAGTCAATTACTAAATAGCTGTGTAAGCCTAAATGCCTCAAACAATCCGTTAAAGCCGTTTGAGCTCACCGATAATCAGCCTGACTTGCAATGGTGGCTCTCATTGTTTGAAGAGCTGCATGATAAGCGTACCGCTTGGCAACATCTATCCGAGCAAGTTAAACGCCTAGAAGAAAATGATGCAACTATAGATGAAGCAATAGAGTTTAGGAATACTCAACAATGTCAATTGGAGCACCTCCGTGATATTTCACGTCAGGTAACTGTCTTGATAACCCAAAAGCAAACAGCGTTAGATAATTATGCTAGAGCCCAAAGTTTGATTGACAACTTTCAAGAGGAAAATGCGAAACTAATCGAGGGCGTTGAGGTTGAAAAGAGTGTTGTCGCAAGAAATCAGGAAATTGCCTCAGCTTACGCACTATTTGTTCGAAAATTGGTGAATTACAGTCGCGCATTGCCAACTCATTTGGTATCTGACCTTGGTGAGTTAGTCGTGCAGTTTTATAACGCTTTTAATCGAAATGATGCTCAATCTGAGCTATTGGAAAACGTAAAATTACCACTTGCAGCAAACCACCGATTAAAAATAGCCTTTAAACACCAACCCGAGCAATTCTTCGACGCATTGCATATTCTGAGTGAGGGACACGTCAGATGCCTAGGCTTAGCCATATTGTTGGCAAAAAACTTCAAGGAAAATGCACCGATACTTATTTTCGACGACCCAGTCAATGCGATTGACGACGAGCATCGTCATTCGATAAGAAGAACCCTGTTTGAGGACCAATACTTTGAGGCAAAGCAAATCATACTCACTTGCCATGGAGAAGAGTTCTTCAAGGATATACAAAACCTGCTGTCAGCCGAAGATGCGAGATCATCAAAAAAGGTGACTTTTTTGCCAATGCATGGGGAGCAACATATACGTGTCGACTTTAATTGTTCCCCCCGAAACTATATCTTGGCGGCACAACGTCATATCGAACGCAACGAGATTCGAGAAGCACTATCTAAGTCACGACAGGCGCTCGAATCTTTAGCCAAAGGAAAGGTTTGGAGGTATGTGCACAGTAATGGAGATGGTAACCTGAGTATTAAGTTACGCTCCCCAACGGCACCTATTGAGCTGAGAAACTTAACTGAACAATTGCGCAGTAGAATCCAACGGGTTGACTTTTCTGATCCAAATAAGGAAGCGGTATATGAGCCGATAAACTCTTTGCTTGGAATTAACGGGGGGAGTCGAGAGTGGCGGTATCTAAACAAGGGAACGCACGAGGAAGCTGACCGAGAGGAGTTTGATAAAGGAACCGTTGAGGAGATCTTGGCAACGTTAGCCGCTCTGGATGAGGCTCTCGCTTAACTTCTTCAGGCGACCTTTAAAGCTAATACCCAAATTATCGATAACGATAAAGACGGGTTAGCTGTTTACGAGTTTGGCTAAGAAGAGGAAAAGTCGAGACATTTGGGTTGATAGACCCACATAGGCGATGTCAGCAAGGATATGGTGTTAAAACGCAAGAAGTACTTTGTATTATATTACTTTAGCTTTTTGGGCCCTCTACTTGCGAGAGTGCCATAAAGAGGTGGCAAAGATGACCAAAAGTAGAAGTATAAGAAGGGCTAATAAAACAACAACTTCCTTGGCAGAGATTTTAGCGGCTGAGGGTATAAGGACAATAGTTCCTGGGCTCTCTATTTCATACGAGCTAGGGAAGCTCATGTTTAATCACGCCAAGCAGTTTCGCCAAGATCAAGTTGAGTCCAGATTGGAATTATTCCATGAAGCTCTGCTTAGCGATAACGTTGAATCCGAGCCCTCCTTAGACAGCAAATTTCTTAATAAACAGTTTGATATCGATGATTATCATTTACTTTTAGAGAGTTGTGTAAGGGATATTGAGGACGAGAAAGCTGAGGTATACGCCAATTTAATGCGATCGTTAATTGATCGTCGGATTATGCCTGAAAGGCGGCGAGATATTATTCAAATGGTTAGGGAACTTTCAAGCTATGAAATACGCCTTTTACGACAAGGTTATATCCATTCACGGTTCAGAATGTTTGGGGTCCAATCAGGACCTGATTTCAAAAGCGTTGATTCAGGAGGGAGAGCATCGGACCGTCGTTCGGTAAATAAATTCACTTACCATGGCTTAACTGATGAAAGAACCGGTAAGTTGACGAAGTTTGCGGAAGAGCTTATTGAACTTGTTTTTCCTGAAACTGAGCTTCTACCAGAGTCCATCGGTGCAGTTCAAGCATCTGGATTAAAAGTCCTAATCTTATGCTACCGCTTGGATGATCAATGGTCACTGGATGTTACTGAAGCCATACAGCAAGCTTTGGATCGCATGGCAACCGAATCATTTCCAGTAGCGTTGCTTAAGGCCAATGCGACTATCGGGCATACAATGCATCAAGCCGGAATTTTAATTGTGGATGACAGTGACGCCTTTAAGAACAATGTGGACTGGGAAGCGGTTAGAATGTTTTCCGAAAAACGACCATTGCTCCGAATAAATATCCGAGATAACAATGTAGATATTGGAAACGCTCGGGTGCTGGATGAATATGATATTGTCGGTAGTAGCAAGCAAGAAGTGCGGGATGAACTGGAACGGCTCTTCAAATCACTTTTACAGCATGATTATCCGCAGGCAGGGGTATGAATTGGTCAGTTTAATGTGTAAAGTTTTTAATGATTTTCATTAAAAGACTTTACACGAGATGATAGAGGTTGCGTAAAAACAGTGATTTAGACTGTGGAGTCACCCTCTTAAACCTTAAATAAGTACTATTTTATGGGCAGTTGGAGGCTAGTATATCACACACAAAAAAAATATTTACAGAAAAAGTCGTACTCTACCATTCTGACTCACGACTTCAATCGCTGGTTATCGAAAGCCCTCACTCGAGGGCTTTTTTGTGTCTAACACTAACGTTTGACACACAATGTGTAAATCGTGTGACAAAAGTGCACGGGTTATAGTGTTTACCACTCGCATTATCGAAAGCAAATATTCCCACCGTTAATATCTGTGTAACTTGTTAACAATACGTGATGTATCCGTACGCAGTATCGAACACTTTATAAGTACAGCAAAAATCCGATCATCAACGGAAAGTGGGAAAGAACAATGGAACGATTTAACCGCATTACCCTCGGCATATTGCTCACGTGCTCAATGCCTCTTTATGCACAGGCACAGCAAACAGTAGACCAAGAACCTGAAGCGCAACAACAAACTAAAAATAACGAAGAAGCCGCATCAGAAAAAGGTTTAGAAGTCATCTCGGTGACAGCGACAAAGCGTAAAACGAAATTGATGGAAACACCGGTGGCTATTTCAGCACTCAGCGAAGAAGTGTTAAAGCAAAATGGTGTGAACAATATTAAAGATATCGCGGGCTTGGTACCCGGACTTGATATTTCAACGGCAACCGATCAGTCGGCTCCGGTGATCTCTATGCGTGGCGTACGTTCGACCAACATTACCGAGCTAGGTGACCCCGCAGTAGGTGTCCATCTCGATGGTGTGTATTCACCACGAATGCAAGGTGCGTTGGCCTTAATGTACGATGTTGACCGAATTGAAGCACTGCGAGGACCGCAAGGCACGCTGTTTGGTCGAAATTCGACGGTAGGTAGTATTAACGTCATTTCAGCGAAACCCGAATTTGGTGAGCTATTTGGGAGTGTGAGTGGAGAGCTCGGTCGATTTAATGCTCGTAATATTGAAGGGTTTATTAACATCCCAGTGAATAGCGAGTTCGCTATTCGCATCTCCGGTAAGGGGTTAAAGCGCGACTCATACCTTGAAGGATATTATGATCCTAACCAATACGACCTGCGTCGCTTACCTGATGAAGTGATTAACGCTGAAGTCATTGCCGAGGACGCTTACTCAGGTGTGGGTTCCACTTTAACTCAGCGTGAAAACTGGTGGATTGATGGCGCGGGCACGGATCCTGAAAGACAACGTATTCGAGCACTCACACGCGCAGATGCCGATGACTTTTATAATAACGCAAATGAATACTCATACCGTGTCAGTGCGTTATGGGAGCCGCTCGATAGCAACTTCTCAAACCATACGATTTTTCAGCACTACATCAATAATAGTGGCAACAATGTTGACCTCGTAAATTGTGAAAAATTGGCGGGACGCTCGACCGAATATGGTGGTGACTGTTCAACTTTCTTACCGAGTGACAATACCTATCAAGCCGTCGTGAACGTTCCGGGCGAACTTAACCTCGACATCATGTATTTGCGTAACACGCTCAACTATACCTTTGATAACAATATGAGTCTCGTATGGTTACTCGGTTATGAGGACATGGAGCGTTCTTCTGCTCAGGATAGCGAGGTCTCGCTGGATCCTTGGGATGGTGCCACCTACTTTCTTGATGGTACTGGAGCAGAGTCGTACTCGACAGAAATACAACTGCAGTCAGATGACTATGGCGACTTAGTCTGGATAGCCGGACTCAACTATTTTCACGAACAAACCACCACCTACGGTTACTATGATAACCCAATGGATGACAAAGCATTTTGGGACCAGCCTGATCGGTCGACGGATGCCTATGCGTTATTTGGTCAAGCGACTTACAACATCACACCTAAGTTACACCTGACCTTAGGCTATCGTTTTAGTGATGAGACTAAAGAAGATAAAGGCGGACGTACGTATCGCTGCTCAAACGCTGATGGGTGTGCGCCGGGGTGGTTAAATCGCTCAACACTGAATGATTTACCCGTCGATTATTTTGAAGACCCATCAATCTATGCGTCCTATTTTGCGAACGATAATAAAGGCAGCTGGACTCGCAACGACTTTCGAGTTGGGCTCGATTATGACTTGACCGATGCGACCATGGTTTACAGTTATGTCGCTTCGGGTTTTAAGGCGGGTGGTATTGGTGATGTCTACGAAGTCGTGAATGATAGAACGGGCGAGACCACACGGTTTGAAACGCAATTTGATCCAGAGGAAGTGCTGACGTGGGAGGTCGGGGCGAAATCCAGTCTGTTTGATAACTCCTTGAACCTGCAAGCGGTGTTCTTCTATACCGATTACACTGACATGCAATATGCGTCGGTGGGCTCAATTGGTAACGTAGAACGCTTGTCGCCAGTAGAGGGTGAGGACGGCTCGCCGATTTTAGATGAAAATGGTGACCCAATTCTGGATTATCAAAACCAACCGGTTATTGCCTACTACACGCAAAATGTGCCTGGCTCAACGATAAAGGGTATCGAGTTTGAGTTTGACTGGAAGCCATACGAGAACGGACGCTTAAGTGGTTATGTAACTTGGACCGATGCGACGGTCACCGAGGATTGGATCACTAAATGGGATTACGATCCAGAGTACCTGTTTAATTTATCGTATGAGGAATCCGTCGATCCAACAAATACCGTGTTAACGACCAACCTCAAAGGCAATAACCTTGCGATGACGCCCGAGTATACGGCTAACTTAAGTTACACCCATACCGTTAATTTAGGCGCTTATGGTTATCTTCATGGATGGTTCAATGTCAGCTGGAAAGATGAGTCTTACTCTACTATTTGGAACGTCGATAAGCATTTAGATGATATGGATTTTGCGATTCCAGATGAAGCGGTTGCCTACATGGACGATAGTCGTGATGCGTTCGCTGTTCTCAATGCTTCACTGAAATACGAACCGCAGAACCAGAACTGGTTTGCTGAAATCTTTATTAATAATGCGACCGATGAAGTGGTTCAGTATTGGAACAACACCACCAAAGGTTTTGCTAAAGGCAGTTTTGGTATGCCACGTTACTACGGCATTCGCGCCGGTATTAAATTCTAGTAAGTCACTCGAAGCGCCTGCAGTCATAAGCAATATGATTGCAGGCCACCTGATGAATTCTCAAGCAATTATCCGATTAGCCCCAATGCTCACGAGGAGAGCCTGAATGCTCATGCGCAAAATACATAGGACACGCATTGTCGCACTACTATCAATCAGCTTTAGTAGCATCCTGTCTGCACAACAGGTCGACTGGTCGCTCGATAAATTACCTAAGTTAGATAATGAACAGGTCGAACAGCGCGTGCAACGCCTCATGCAAGATATGACCATCGAGCAAAAAGTGGCGCAAATGATACAGCCTGAAATCGGCTATCTGAGTGTAGAGCAAATGCGCCAGTATGGTTTTGGTTCCTACTTAAACGGCGGTAACACCGCGCCATACGGACAGAAACAGGCCGATCGCAGCACATGGTTAAAGTACGCTGACGAGATGTATCAAGCCTCGATTGATGACTCAAAGGACGGAAGCAGAATCCCCACGATTTGGGGCACTGACGCGATGCACGGACACAGTAATGTATTTGGAGCCACGTTGTTCCCGCACAATATTGGCTTGGGTGCGGCTCGCAATCCTGAACTGGTTAAAGAAATTGGCGAGGCGACAGCAAAGGAAGTGGCAGCAACCGGAATCGAATGGAGTTTCTCGCCGACGGTGGCGGTAGCACGCGATGATCGGTGGGGACGAGCTTACGAGAGTTATTCTGAGGACCCGGAAATCGTCAAAGAATACGCGCAAGCTGTCGTTGAGGGCATTCAGGGAACGTTGGGTAAAGACTTTCTAGAAGGCTACCACCGTATTGCCACAGCTAAGCACTTTATCGGTGATGGGGGCACCACAAAAGGCATCGATAGGGGGGATACACGTATCAGTGAACGTGAGTTGCGAGATATTCATGGCGCGGGTTATTTCTCTTCAATCAAGGCCGGTGTGCAGTCTGTTATGGCATCATTCAACAGTTGGAACGGCACCCGAGTGCATGGCCATCAGTATCTACTAACCGATGTCCTGAAACAACAGATGGGATTTGACGGGTTTGTGATAAGCGACTGGAATGCTCACAAGTTCGTCGACGGCTGTGACCTTGAGCAATGTGCGGCGGCGATTAATGCTGGTATCGATGTGTTGATGGCACCTGAACACTTTGAGGCGCTCTATAAAAACACGGTTGCTCAGGTTAAATCCGGTGTCATCTCAGAATCTAGAATTGATGATGCAGTCGCTCGCATTTTAAGAGCAAAAGTGCGTTGGGGACTGTTTGACCGTGCCAAGCCGTCGTTACGTCCAGAAACACAACACGCAGAATGGTTTAATGCTAAACAACACCGCGACCTAGCCCGGCAGGCGGTGCGTGAGTCTTTAGTGCTGCTTAAAAATAATAGTCAGGTGCTGCCGATTTCACCGACCGCTGATATTCTAGTCGCAGGTAAAGGTGCGCATAATATTGCGATGCAAGCAGGTGGCTGGAGCGTGTCTTGGCAAGGAACTGATAATACCAATGCCGATTTTCCAAATGCGACATCCATCTATGAAGGGATAAAGCAGCAAGTCGATGTCGCTGGCGGTAACATAACGCTTAGCGAAACTGGCGACTTCGAAGAAAAGCCAGATGTGGCGATTGTCGTGTTTGGTGAGCAGCCTTATGCAGAGTGGTTTGGCGATATTCAGTCGTTGGATTTTGGCGAGGTTGATAGTGAGAGCTATACGCTGCTTAAACAGTTACAAGCACAAGGAATTCCAACGGTTTCTATTTTCCTTAGCGGACGCCCGCTTTGGGTCAATAAAGAACTGAACGTTTCTGACGCGTTTGTCGCAGCATGGCTGCCGGGTTCCGAGGGGCAGGGGCTCGCCGATGTGATTTTGCGCGATGCCAATGACCGAGTGCAGTATGATTTTACTGGCAAGCTGAGTTTTTCTTGGCCTAAATTTGATAATCAATTTGTATTAAACCGATATGATGCAGATTATGACCCGCTGTTCCCATATGGTTACGGACTCAACTACGAGGATACTCAACGAGTGGGTCATCTGAGTGAAGATAAGCGGTTAACGAATAAAAATGGCACCAATGAAGACAGCGTTCCGCTTTTTGTGCGCAACTTAGCAGACGGCTACTTTTGGGGCACTGAAGAGGCAAACGGCGCGGTTAATCCGATCACTGGCCCCTCAGGAACAAGCGCCGATGGTCGTTCGTTGACCATGCAGTCCGTCAACCTTGCCTATCAAGAAGACGGTCGACGCTTTGTTTGGCATGGAGAGGGGACGGGTGTCAGCGCCGTGCTCGGGCAACAAGGCGTTGATAGCGTATCTACGGAGCAAAAGATGCGCTTTTTACAAGCTAAAATTCGCCTCAGTGATGGAGTGTCAGAGCACATAAAGGTCGGCGTCATGTGTAATCAAAAGGATTGCCATAACACGTTAACGCTTAATGGCTCGAACAACTCGCTTAAACCTGGCACGTGGCAGACCGTAGCAATCGAAACAGGATGTGAGAATGCGAATGTCCAAGCAAACGGACCGATTGTGTTACGGTTAAGTAGTTCAAATAACGCAGGGTTATCTATCGCCGATGTTGCTTGGGTAAAACAACCCAGCAAGACAGCTGTAACCCAACGCTGTGAGTAAAATAATGTTGAATAACGGTTTGTAATTTAACGATGTCAAAAGCCATCGAACGAGTAAGATTATTTTGGTTCTGTCAATTCTGCGGATGGTCTATCTATGCGCTGCTGACAGAGCTAATGATCAAGCTTCCAAGTGAGGAACCCTGGCAAGTCCACGTTCCTCACTTGCTCCTTGATGTGAGCTCCGGCTTTTTGATTACGACCGCGTTGCACGCTTTATATAAGCGCGCAAAGCGGCTTGATAAACTGACCGCGGCATTGCATGCTGGACTGGTTATTCTGGCTTCTTTGTTGTGGACTCAGTTCAAGTGGTTCTCGTTGCAAGCGCTTTATGGTGGCGCTTGGGAGCCCATGTCGTGGTTTGATTTTGGTACCTGGACAAGCGCTTCATTCACCATGCTAGCGACGTGGACAGCGGGTTACTATGGCATCAAAAGTTACCTGGATAATGTTGAACAACGCGAGAAAGCTGAGCGAGCAACGCACTTGGCAAAAGAAGCGCAACTAAAAATGTTGAGGTATCAGCTCAACCCCCACTTCATGTTCAATAGTATTAATGCTGTCTGTACGCTGATACTAAAGCACGAAAATGATCGAGCGGTTGATATGCTTGAGCAGCTTTGTGACTTTTTGCGTTATAGCTTATACACCGATGCATTAAAGAAGATTTCTTTAGCGGAGGAAGCTGCGCTGCTAAGGACCTACTTGGAAATTGAGAAAGGTCGCTTTCAAACCTCTTTAGATGTGTCCATTGATACCGATAGTGACTGTGACTCTGCTTTAATCCCACCCCTACTTATTCAACCGCTCGTCGAAAACGTCCTAAAGCATGGTATGCAGGCGAATCAAAAGATGATCATTGCTGTTCGCTTTAGTTTAACAAACAAAGACATTCAAATTGATGTAACTGACAATGGCAAAGGCTTCGACGAACAGCATAAATGTCAGCGCGGTATTGGTCTTGAAAATTGCCAACAACGTTTACGGTTGACCTACCAAGATAGGGCACAACTTACTACGGGAAACCGACCTGAAGGGGGTGCTTGGGTGCGAATTCAGATACCGCAAGAACGACCGAAGTCGATATCATGAAAACATTGAATACGCTTCTAGTAGATGACGAAGCGAGTGCGCTTGAAGGCTTGAGCCTGCGCCTTGGGCGGATTCCCGGTGTACATATTACGGCTGCAGTGACGAGTGTCGATGAGGCGATTGAATGCATTGCTCAAGATCTCCCCGATTTAATTTTTCTGGATATCCAAATGCCCGGTAAGAGCGGTTTTGACTTACTTAAGCAATTCCAACCTGAGCAACACCCCGCTGTTATATTCGTTACGGCATTCCATCAGTACGCGGTGCGAGCGTTTGACGTTGAAGCGGTCGATTATTTATTAAAACCTGTACGTCAGACCCGCTTAGCCGAAGCCGTCGAACGAGCGCGGTTGAGATGCAGTGAACCTCGATATAAAGCGCAGTTGCTCAACGCAGTTGAGACGTTAGAAGCCCAGTCTCAGCCAACCACAGCCGCATCGTCGAGTTATCGTGTCGAGCAAGAAAAGCTGATTATCACGGATGGTCGCAACTCGGGTCAGTTGGTGCCGTTTAATGATATCGCGTGGGTCGATGCGGCAGGGGATTATATGTGTATTCATACTGCCGCTGAGACCTATGTGATGAGAGCACGACTTAAACACTTAGTCGAGAATATATTGCCACCCGAGTTTATTCGAATACATAAGTCGACAGCGGTTAATGTGCGTTTTATTAAACATATTGAAGCCCTGAGAAATTCCGAATACCGCATCGATCTGACGAATGAAAAAACCCTAAAAGTGAGCCGCACATACAGCGCAGCACTTCGACACTATCTATTTACCCAATCTAAATAGTCGATTGCCAGCAAATTTACTTAGCCTGCTAACCTTGTTAATATACTTAGCAAGCTAACTAAATGAGATCGGTTATGACACTTTCACAAGATCAACTAAAGCAACTCTCTGTGCCCGAGCGCCTTGGGCGCGTTGCTCGACAGTGGCAAGCGGTCGCCGACCGCGAGCTGGCACCCTTGGGTCTGACTTATCCGCGTTGGAGTGCAATGTGGAAACTGGTGCGAATCGGCGATGGTGCGAGTCAAAAGCAATTGGCAGAGGCGCTTGAAATAGAGCTCGCGTCGTTGATGCGGACCTTGGCACAGCTTGAACAGCAGTCACTGGTTGTACGTCGCGTTTGTCCGCAAGACGGGCGCGCTAAACGAGTCTATCTTACCGACGCGGGTCATGCCTTGGTGAAAAAGATGGAAGCCAAGATCCTAAAAGTGCGTCGCACGCTGATGGCTGATATCGCGGATGAGGATATTGAAACGGTTAAGCATGTGTTGGCGATGATCTCGCGTAACGCCAGCCAGATGTGCAGTGAGCAAAAACAACGCGAGGACAAACACGGAGGTGACGCGCAATGACGGCAGATGAAAAATTTGCAAAGTGGGTCAAACGTGCCTTGGTGGCGTTTATCGCATTGTTCGCCTATTTCCTTTGGGCCGATCTGGCGTTACCGCTGACACCGCAAGCCATGGTCACTCGTGTAGTCACACAGGTGGCACCGCAGGTGAATGGCACAGTAGAGCAGGTGCTGGTAGAAAATAACCAATACGTGGAGCAGGGCGATCCGCTATTTACTATCGACTCGCGGCCGTTTCGCCTCCAACTGCAGCAAGCAGAGCTGGCGCTGCAACAGGCGCAACAGTCTAATCGCCAGTTGGATGCACAAATTCGTGTGGCACAGGCACAGTTGAAGTCAGCGCGCGCAACAGCAGACGAGCAAAGTCGTGAAGCACAGCGCATTAACGATCTGGTTGACGAGGGCAGTACGTCGCAGCAAGCGTTCGATCAAGCGCACAGCGCAGCGCTGCAAGCACAGGCAAATGTCGAGGCGATGCTATCAGAGCTAGAACGCCTTAGAGTGCAGCGTGGTGAGCCGGATAATGCAAAGAACCTCCTCATTCAACAGGCTAAAAATGCGGTGGATAATGCCAAGTTGAATTTAAGTTATAGCACGGTGCGCGCTCAGCATGCAGGGCGGATTAGCAACTTGAAACTGAGCGAAGGTGTTTATGCGCGACAAGGGGTGCCGTTACTTGCATTGGTCTCTCCGCACGCCGACATCGTAGCGGATTTTCGTGAGAAAAACCTACGCCATGTAGCGCCTGGTCAGCGTGCACTCGTGGTGTTTGATGCAGAGCCTGGAACCGTCTACCAAGCAACGATTAATAGCATTGATGCGGGCGTCACTGCAGGACAGCTGAGTGCCGACGGGGCGTTAGCACAGCCGATTAACTCAAACCGCTGGGTGCGCGATGCACAGCGTCTTCGTGTGCATCTGAGTTTAGAGCAGAGTGAACAAAATAACCGCCCCGCAGGTGCCAAAGCAACGGTCCAAATTGTGCCTGAAAACATCGTTAAGGCGGCTATTGCGCAAGCTCAGGTGCGTTTACTGGGTTGGTTACACTACATTTACTAGCGTGGGGCAGGCATGGCACAGCAAGGATTAACTGAAAATGGTCTAAGACAATGCCTGCGTGTTGCCTTTGGTGCGTCTATTGGCTTTTTGGTAACGGCGCTGTTTGACTTATCGTACGGTGTATTTTTTACCGTATTACCCATGCTGCTATTGGGCTTGGTGCCGGTGATCAATGGACATGTCGCGCGGCAACTTCTGGCGGCTTCAGTGATGTGTGGTATCGAGGTGGGCATCGTCGCGCAGCTGTTAGGTGGTCACCCTGTGCTGATGACGATGGTCGCATTCTTGCTATTTTTGTATCGCTTTGCATTTATGGCGCGCGGCACCGCGTTTTTATTTGGCGCTAATGGTGTGTTGATGCTAAGCATCATGTTGCACTATGCAAGTTACCCATCAACCGATGTCAACAATCTGATCGCGAGCAACATGGTGGCTTCGTTGTTAGCCGTTGCGATTGCTTTTGTCATGCATACGCTCATCCCTAATAAGGTAACAGCTAGCGCCCCGCCTGCGTTGCCAGATAAGGCATCGAACCGCGTGCGGCACGAAGCTATGTTGGGCGCGACAGTGACAACGTTGTCGTTCTTGGTGTTTCAACTGTTTGACCTACAAGACTCTATATCAGCGCAAGCAACGACTATATTAGTGCTGTTCCCGATGCATTGGAACGGCGCACTGACGTATGCACGAAAACGTGCCATCGGGACACTGATTGGTGTAATGTTTGGTCTCAGCGTGCAATTACTTCTGTACGATTGGTACGACGCGCTGTGGCTGATAGTGCCACTGTTTTGGATTGGCGTGATGCTATTTGCGCGCATTCACGTACTCGAAGCATCCGGTGCGGGTGTTGGGTTTGGTGCGCTCACTACCGTTGGCATTCTGTTTGGCCAGTACTTATCGCCCACTCAGGATCTGGTTTACTCAAGTTTATACCGTCTAAGTAGTACGTTAGTCGCTATTATTGCTGCAATGATGGTGTGTTATCTTGTGCATAAATTGCTGAATCAGTTTGCGGCGACCCGGTTTGGTCACTAGCAAAGAAAAACACGTATTGTGTGTTGATTAAATTTCGTTAAGTCGCATAATTCGCACTCAATACATATTTCGAGAACAGTAGCGACGGAGCGCAACGAATGACATCGACACCGATTAAGTTTTTTCAGAGACTCAGCACACAAATTTCGTTGCTTGTTGGGTTCGTCGGTGTCGCAATGTTTTTAAGCTTGGCGGCATTTACTATCAGTGAGCAGGCTGAGGAAAACCGTCATGTGGTTGAACAAGAGGTGCGCACGACAGCACAGATGATGCAGGCGACCTTCGATCGAGTGGTGCGTTATGAGCGAACCGATTTGCTCGATGAAATTCTTCGCCAGTTAAAACAGCAACCCAATGTGTTAGCGGCATTTATTTACGACCGCAATGGCGATATTGTCTTCGCCCCCGAGCCCACCTGGATCGATGCACCGTTATATCAGGCACTGCGGCTTTCCCCCGAGACTTGGCAGACACTGAATAATAATACTCAGATCACCTTACATCACGTTAAAGATCAAGGACGCCTCATCGTTTATGTTCCGCTGAGTGTGTCCTCTGATTATCCAGAATTTAGACCTTATTCATTGATGCTCGCTTTTCAGCAAGGGCATACATGGTGGACAGTGGCTCAATCCCGCGTGACCACACTGGCGATTCAATTTCTTATTGTGATGGTCTTGGTTGTCTTGTTACATCGCTACTTAAACTACCGTATTACCAAGCGTTTAGGTCGTATGCAGGCTGGTGTGCAGGCGATGGGCGAGGAGCAGCAGCACATATCAATTGATGTTAGAGGGCGTGACGATATCGCCGTACTGGCGCGTCAAGTGGAGGCGATTGCCGCTGAAAGGCATGCACACTGGTCTAAGTTAAAGAACCTAGAGACAGCCGTCGATCAAAGTAACGAGTGTATTATCATCACCAATGCCAAGGGTGAAATCGAATATGTGAACAAGGCATTCGAGTGGATTACTGGCTATCAGCGTTCGGAGTTAATCGGGAATAATCCACGTATTCTCAAATCAGGTTTAACCGCACAATCGGTTTACCGTGATCTTTGGCAAGTACTCAATCAAGGTAAAACCTGGCGCGGTGAGTTATTGAATCGACGTAAAGATGGTCAGGTGTACACGGTGTACTCGATCATTACTCCCGTCTATAACGATCAGGGTGAGTGCACTCACTACATCGCGGTTGAAGATGATATTACAGAGCGCAAGGCAGATGAGCAGCGGCTCCACTTTATGGCGTATTACGAAACGCTGACGGGGTTACCGAACCGCCAACATATGACTCAAATCATCGAGCAGGGGCTTGCCTCTCTAGAACCCAGTGAATTGGGCTATTTGCTACTGGTTGATATCGACCGCTTACAGCAAATTAATGATGCGCGTGGGCATGAATTTGGCAATCGACTCGTACAATGTTTTGCTAAGCGGTTAAAACAATGGTCAGATAATCGCAGTGTGCAGCTGGCGCATTTGGGCGCCGATCTATTTGCGATTCTATTTCCTGCACAAAATGTTGAACGTGACAGCTTAAAAGAACAGCTTTACCAAACGTGTGATGCCCTTCTCGCCGTCACGCGAAAACCCATTGAGCTAGAAGATGACGTTCTGACCATGTCAGCGAGCATAGGCGCTGTCATTTATCCGCAGAAAGAGGGAAATGCCGAGCAGTTGTTGCGTCGTGCTGAAACAGCGTTGCATAAAGCAAAACGTTATGGAGGCAACCACTTTGCGGTATACCGTCAGCAGTATGGTGACGAAATTAAGCGCCAATTTGAGGTCGAACGAATGCTTCGCCAAGCCATCCAACACGATCAACTCGAGCTTTATTTGCAGTCTCAAGTTAACGCGGCGGGTACGGTGGTGAGTGCAGAGGGACTGATTAGGTGGCATCATCCGCAGCAGGGGATGATCAGTCCTGGCGTATTTATTCCGATAGCCGAGCGGTCAGACTTAATTCTTGCGATTGACCATTGGGTGTTAAACCGTGCGGCACAGATTTTAACGTCGGACGAGATTGCAGAGCACCATTTTGATGCGCTATCGGTGAACATTTCGGCGCGTCACTTTCTCCGTGGTAACTTGGCGCAAACGGTCAGTGAGTTAATAGAAACCTACCAATTTAACCCTAGTCAGTTGATGATTGAAGTGACTGAAGGTGTCCTCATTGAGGATACTGAAAAAGTGATTGAGGTGATGCACCAGTTGAGTCGACTGGGCGTGCGTTTTTCGATTGACGATTTTGGTACCGGTTATTCATCACTCGCGTATATTCAGAAGTTGCCTGTCAGTGAGCTCAAAATCGATCAGAGCTTTGTGCGTGGAATCGGCGAGAAGAGCACCCACGATGCCCTCGTAGAAACTATTTTGTCGATTGGTGAACACTTGGGTCTGCGATTAGTCGCGGAAGGGGTCGAGACTGAACGTGAGGCGCAATTCTTAATTGAACGCTGCCCCACGATCGTCATGCAAGGTTACTTATATGGTTATCCCACCCCTGCTCAGGAGTGGCTGTCGTCTTTTAAGCCAAACTGCTCGACCACTTTGTCAAAGTAGGCGAGGTTAGTCTTGGCATATTCTCGTTTAGCGACATAGTCGCCAGGGAAGAAGTTCTTTTTAAAACCGTAGGCGACGATATCTTTGAGGCGTTTCAACGAGATATCAAAGTTGTCTACGGCGAGCTGATACTCATTGCTTACCGTGGTGCGTGATACCAGTCGGTTGTCCGTACAAATCACCGTCGCTAAGCGATTATCAAGCATATGCTTGAAGTTGTGGTTCTTAATACCATCAATGCTGGGGTTGGTTTGTAAGTTACTGGTTAAACAGACCTCAACAGCAATGCGGCGATCGGCGATGTACGATGCCAATTTCTCACCGTATGCCTTCGGGTCTTCAATGGTTGGGTCTTCGGTCATCTCCGGTGAGAACAACGAGTAGCCATGACCTAAACGGTCCGCATGACACTGCGTAAGGGCCTCGAAAATACTCTCTGCGCCATAGGCCTCGCCTGCGTGAACCGTTTTCAATAAGAAGTTTTCATGAGCGTACTCATACACATCTTTGAACTGGCTCGCAGGGTAACCGATTTCCTGCCCAGCGATGTCTAAACCGACGATCGGTAACCCTTCTTCGTCGCGCATTCTGACGCTGGCGCGTACCAATTCCATCGCCGCCGTGCGAATCACTTGCATCGGTTCAAAGTCGCGTAGATGTTGGAAGAGCTGAGTATAGTAGGGTGAGAAACCTTTCTTACCGAACATGCGCATGGCGCAGTTGATGATGCCATAGTCAAACGGTGGCTTTTCGCCTTGTTGTACGCTCGCTTGCTGGTTGTATTCGTGCTTAGCTTTCTTTAAGCCATCATTGACGACATGCATGATGGTATCAAAGGTAACGCCTGCGGCGGGGTTCATGAGCAATTGAGGCGCAAAGCGAACCTCAATATAGTTGACACCTTCTTCTTGGTTATCAATTGCCAACTCGTAAGCCGCTTGTTCTAAATTTTCTAAGTTTCGTAGCGCCGCACAGGTATACTGGAAGCCATTCAGGTACTCACCAAGGTTGTTATAGTGTGATTTAAATACCTGATCAAATAGGCCTTCTTCGGTGTAACTTGGGAGTTCAATACTTGCCCGCTTAGCCATATCAATCAGGCTTGAAGCACGTAAACTACCATCTAAGTGGAGGTGTAGGTCGGCTTTAGGAATGGCTTTGATAAAGTCGGCAGGGTATTGCATATCGAAAACTCCTCGGTAACATTTGCTTGGCATTATTTTGGCACAGAATTGAACTGGATAATAAAAAGAATCCCACTATGGCATCACTTTATTTTACATACTCGGCGATGAACGCTGGTAAAAGCACCTCATTACTCCAGGTCGCTCATAACTACGAAGAACGTGAGCAACAGGTGTTATTGATGACCCCAGCGATTGATAATCGAGCGGGTCAGGGAAAGATCGCCTCACGTCTGGGTATTGCGCGTGATGCTCTGCAATTTTCACAAGACTGTGACTTGGTCGAGATGATTCTCACCCATCGTGAGCATCGAAATATTGATTGCGTTTTGTTGGACGAAGCTCAGTTTTTAACAGAGCAGCAAGTGTGGCAATTAACCAAAGTTGTTGATGCGCACAATATTCCCGTCATGTGTTACGGAATACGCACCGATGCCTTCGGCGACGCTTTCCCTGGCAGCGCGGTGCTGCTTGCTGTGGCGGATAAGTTGGTGGAAATGAAGACCATTTGCCATTGCGGACGTAAAGCAACGATGTCGTTGAGGGTGGATGAACAGGGCAACGCGGTGAAGATGGGGCAACAGATCGCGATCGGTGGCAATGATCGCTATATTTCTTGCTGTCGCAGTCACTGGAAAGAAGCGATGGGTATTCGATAACGCGGTCCTGTCGCTGACTTGACGAACACAGTATACTAACGCGTGTGTATCCGCTCCAATGAGGTAACTTGATGAACTCGATTACTATCCGCCGCCCCGACGATTGGCATCTGCATTTACGTGATGAAACTCTGTTAGAGACCACTGTTCCGCATACTGCGGAGGTATTTCACCGGGCTGTGGTGATGCCTAACTTGGTGCCACCGGTGACTACTGTAGCAGCAGCATTGAGCTACCGAGAGCGGATTATGGCGCAGGTCGGTGCTGAACAGCGATTTGATCCACGTATGGCACTGTATCTCACCGGAGAAACCAGCGTAGAAGAGATTAAAAAGGCAGCCGCTGAAGAAAAAGTCATTGGCTTTAAACTCTACCCTTCGGGTGCCACCACCAACTCGGCGTCCGGTGTGAAATCGGTTGAGGCGCTAGCGCCTGTGCTTGAGGTGATGCAAGCTCACGGTGTTCCTTTGTTGGTGCACGGCGAGGTCACCGATGCTGATATCGATATTTTTGACCGCGAGAAAGTATTTATTGAGCGTCATCTTATTCCAATTACCCAGCAGTTCCCAGCACTTAAGCTAATTTTGGAGCACATCACGACGGGCGACGCAGTCGACTTTGTTACCTCAGCGCACGATAACGTCGCGGCGACCATGACGCCTCAACACCTACTGATGAACCGTAATCATTTATTAGTGGGCGGTGTCAGGCCACACAACTATTGTCTGCCCATTTTAAAGCGTCGCGAGCATCAAGAGCGGTTACAAAAGGCGGCGTTGTCCGGCAACCCTAAATTTTTCTTAGGCACCGATTCTGCGCCCCACGTAAAGGCAAATAAAGAAACGGCGTGTGGCTGTGCAGGGTGCTACTCGGCGCCTGCGGCGATTGAGTTATATGCTGAGTTTTTCAGTCAGCACGATGCGCTGGATAAACTCGAGAACTTTAGTTCGGTGTTTGGGGCACAGTTTTACGACTTGCCACTGAATGACGAGTACCTCACATTAACGCAGCAAACCTGGCAGGTGCCTGAGCAGGTCGATACGGCAACGGGACCTATCGTACCTTACTATGCTGGCGAGACCTTGCACTGGAAACGTGCGTAAAACCACACACTACGATGTTGTTATAGTACGACTATAACAATGCTCAGGGCTGAAGTAATCTTTTGATTGACCGATACTAGAATAAGCATTCTTATTTGGGTATCGGTCACATCATGAAACTAACACATAAGCTCTACACGGCATTTGCCGCTATTCTTTTGGTACTCGTCGTATTAATAGCAACGACTTTATTCAGCATTCGTTCATTGGTGAATACCACCTCACAAGCGGAGCAGACCTTTACTGTCATTACCGTCGCAGAAGATATCGTCAAACAACTATTGACGATACAAAGCGGGCAGCGAGGTTATGTGATCAGCGGTAATGATGAGGACAAACTACCCTACGACCAAGGCAAAACCGAGTTAGTTGAGTCGTTAGAGCAACTCAAGCAGCTAAGCCAAGGTTCACCAACACAGCTCGACCGACTTGAGGAATTCAATACGCTTTACCAGCGCTGGTTAGAAGAAGCGATGGAACCGGTTGTATCGATTCGAATGCAATATGGTCCTGGCGCCATGGGGTTAGATCAGGCTGCCTATCTGGTCAAGCAGGGTCGCGGTCGCGAAGACATGCAAGCGATGTGGCAGCTCATGGACGATTTCATCTCATTCGAACGTACCCAATTAACGCAGCGCCACGCTGAGGCAGACCAAGCCAGTGTACTCGCCGAATGGACGACATTACTGGGCGGATTCATCGTTGCCATCGTCGCGATTGGCTCTGCATGGATGTTTAAAAAGCAACTGCAAAACCGGCTTGCCGATGCTCAGCGCGCGATTGATGCGATTGCCGATGGCCAGTTAAATTACCGTATTCAAGCCAACGGTAAGGATGAAATTGCGCAAGTGCTAGCAACATTAGTGGCTATGCAGGACAAGTTGAGGGCGATGTTAGGTAATATTCGTAATGCGGTTAATGAACTCAATGAGTCAAGTGGTGTGGTCGCAAGTACCGCAGAACAGTTATCAGCGTCCTCAGCAGAACAAACACAGGCGTCAGACTCGGTAGCGACTGCGATCCAAGAGCTCAGTGCAAGTATTGAACAGGTTTCGAAAAATTCCGAGCAAGCCCGCAAGATTGCGCATCGTTCAAGTGATGAGGCGAGTACGAGTGGAAAAGTCATCGAGCAGATGACACAGGCGATGGACCGGATTAACCAAGCGGTGACACAAGCGTCACATCGTCTTACGGAACTGGATTCACAATCAGAGAAAATCAACGACATTGTGTCGGTCATTAAAGGCATCGCTGACCAAACCAATTTGCTTGCCTTGAATGCTGCGATCGAGGCGGCGCGTGCCGGCGAACAGGGGCGAGGGTTTTCAGTTGTTGCCGATGAGGTGAGAAGTTTAGCACAACGAACGGCATCGTCGACCGATGAAATAGAACATATGGTAGGCGAAATTCAACGTAGTACACGAACCAGCGTGCAGCAAATGAAACGCGGTGTCGCGGAAGTTGAAGAGGGCGTTGAGCTTGCTGATATGACTGGACAAGCAATGGTTCGAATTCGTGAAAGCTTTAACGAGGTGATGCAAGTTGTGCAAGAAATTAGCGACGCGCTTAAGGAACAAAACCGTGCGAGTGATGAAGTCGCAGAAACGGTAGAGCGCTTTGCCGGCATGGCGCAACAGAACCAACAGGCAACCAGTGACTCAAGCGCTACTGCTCACAGTTTGCAGGCACTCGCTAGCCAGCTCAATCAAACGGTAAAGCAGTTTTCATTTGATTGATGAAGAGCCGACCAAAAGTAATGGAAATATCATTCATTTGTGTTCCAATATGCTTATTATGTTTGCTAACATATACAAAAATTAAACAAAGGAATGCTCAGTGCGCTTTTTGTTCGGAAAAAAAACAGCTTCTAGCTACCAGTTAGTGTTTAGTCTCAGTGCCACTGAGCTTCGCCTGTTGGTCCTTAAAAATAAGCCGAACCAAGCACCTGAACTTATTGTTAACGATGTCGAGCGGGTGAAAAATAACAACATTCATCAAGCGCTCAGTACTTTTAACGAACGTTATAAAAAATTGTCACTTGAACACGCGCCGGTGATCTTCGTTTTGCAGCCTTCGCATTATCAATCCACCGCTGTTGACCGCCCCGATCTGCCGGCTGAGGATATTGCAGCCAGTTTACGTTTTCAGTTGGATGACTTCAGTGACATGAGCCCAGATGAGATGGTGACTGACTATTATGAGCTGCCGTTGCAAGCCAGTGGTCAGGACAAAATAACTGCCGTGGTTGCTGCAAAAAGCCTTCTGTCTAACATCATCGACGCTCTTGCTGCCCAGTCTTGGGAACTTACCCACATCACGGTCAGTGAGGTGGTGCTAAAAAACTTGTTTCAGAGCCAAGATAAAGCTTGCTTTGTCTTATTCGGGTTGAGTTCAACTCGTTATGTGGCTCAAATTTATCGCGCTGGTGAGTTGGTCTTTACACGCGAGTTGCGCGGTGTTCGTGATTTATCGAATTACAGCGCCGAGGAGATTAAGCTCGGTGCACTGGAACCGCTCGCAACCGAAATTCAGCGCTCAATGGATTATTACGAGGGGCAATTACGTCAAGCCGGTCTACGTAAACTCATACTTGCAGTGGCGGGTCCTCAGCGAGAGGCGATGGTCGAGTCACTGCAAGAGTTATTAGCGATTGAGGTAGAGCTTTACGACTATCCCGAGTGGATGAGTGAGCTATGCGAGGGCGATTTCTCTGATCTTGAAGCGCTTGCGGCCAGTGTAAAGCCAAGTGAGGAGACGGCACCCCAATGAAGCAGTCAATCAATTTATATACTGATGAACTCAGACCGGTTGTTCTGCGCCTCTCATTGATTCGGAGTCTGTTTGTTGCGCTCGGTTTAGTGATTGTTTTAATTGTGAGCTGGTTGGTTTTAAATAACCTAGCGAGCGATAAAATGGCTCAGGCTGAGGATGCAAATCAACAGCTAGTGCAATTGCAACAGCAGCAAAGCCAGCTGCAAGCACAGGTGCAACAGAAGCAGCCTGACCAGCAGTTGGTTCAACAAGTGGATGATTTGAATCGACGCATTCAGCAGCAAAACCAGCTTAACGCGCGCTTGACCAATCTTCAGTCTCGTCAACTCATTGCGCCTCAACAACTGATGAATGAGTTACAGAGAATTGATATGGATGGTCTTTGGCTTACAGAATTTGGTATTTCAGATGGCCGTATTAACCTCCATGGGAAAGCAACTAAAGGTAACCTGATCCCCTTGTGGATGGCACGCTTTGATGACCATAACGTATTGAGCGAAAGTCGTTTTTCGGTCGTCGATTTATCGCAGGACGAACAGAATAACCAAACCTTTAGTCTAGCAAGTGAGCGAGGCTCCGATGAATAAGCGCTGGCAACAAATAAATGAATGGTTTCAACAGCAGCCGCGCGATCGCCGCATTTTAATCGCTATTTTGCTGTGGGTACTTATCAGTGTTTACTTGGTCAGTATGTTAGTGATACCAGAAGTTAAAGCATTAAGTACTGCTCAGCAACGAATTGAACAGCTGCAACAGCAAGTGCAGCAGACTCAAACACTCAATGTGCAATTACAGGCTCAGCTGCAACAGGATGTCAATCAACCACTTCGGAAGGAAGTCGAGCAAAAGCGACAGCGTTTACAGCAGTTAGTGGAACAGGCAAGTGGCTATAGCGTGCTGGGTGCAGCACAGCGAAAGCAGTTTTTACGTGAAGCGTTGAATTACCCTGATAGTATGCAGCTTATTTCGTTGAATACGCCTCAACCTGAGCGAATCACCGATGAAGACAGCGGGGCTCTCTACCAACACCGAGTCGATGCGGTACTGCGCGGTGAATTTGATACGATCAAAGCGTATGCAGCGCAGTTGCAGTCTTCTTTTCCAGAAGTTGAGTGGTCGCAGTTTAACTATATGGTCGATAGCTACCCGCAGGCCCAGCTTACCGTAGCCTGGCGTATTATCAGTATGGATAAGGAGTTTATCGGTGCAAATTAGTTTTGGTCGGTTGGCTCATTTGTGCATTTTTGCGGCTCTGATGTGCTCCTTACACGTTCATGCGCAGGATCCTACTCGTCCTGATGGTTGGCGAGCAGGCTCACGTTCTGAGACCAATCAAGAGCTAAATTTAGTACTCACGCAGCTGGTTGTATCATCCGAGTCACAGCGTGCGTTAATCAACAATCAATGGTTGAAAGAGGGTGATAGCATTGCGGGCTTTACGGTTAGAGCGATTCGCTCCAATCAAGTTGTTTTGCAGAACAACCAACAACAGCGCTTGCTTAAGCTTTTTCAGCCGTTGCATATAAAGAATAATGAATCTCAGGGAGATCAATAATGAGAGTGCTTTGGATAGCAGCTGTGACGGTGTTGCTAACGAGCTGCGCCTACCAGCCTGATGACAAGCCCAAAGAGGCTTATGAGGCTTTGCAACAAGAGACCCCTGTGCCGACAAATGGAAAGCGTGCAACGAACCTGCCAAACGATGTCGCAGCATTTTTAAATCAGTCTGCTGAACGCAGTTCGTCGGGAGTAAGCGAACTGATTGGGGACGAACCTAGGTTTGTATTGCAAGCTGACGGTGTTGCGGCTAAGCAATTTTTTTACAGCTTGACTGTTGATACGCCATACAACATTGTCGTTCACCCCGATGTCGATGGGGATATATCGTTAGACCTTAAAGATGTGACTATTGAGGAAACGCTCGACGTAATCAGCGATATTTATGGTTATGAAATTCGTCGTGACGGTCGCATGATCCAAGTGTATCCAGCGGGTGTGCGTACGCAAACCTTCACTCTTGATTACCTTTCACTAAAACGTTTTGGTTTGTCGCAAACTCAGATTACCAGTGGTGGTGTGAGTCAAGAGCGCAATAACAACAGTGGCTACGGCAATAGCAACGGTAACAATAATAGTGGTCTGTCCAACAGTGGCGGTTTAGGTGGGCTCAATGGCGGCGGTCAAAACCAAAACTTCGGTGGTATGAGTGCAGGTGGTGCAAATGGTGCTTCGGTGAATACCCAGTCAGAGACCGATCTTTGGGGGAGCTTAGAAGAGATGATCGCAGGCATCGTCGGTGGTGATGGCAGTGTTGTACTCTCGCCTCAAGCCGGCTTGGTAAGCGTGACAGCACAACCGTCAAAGCTCCGTGCAGTTGGTCAGTTTTTAGAGAATCTTCAATCACGCCTGCAGCGTCAGGTGATTCTCGAAGCGCGCATCGTCGAAGTGACGTTAGGCGACCAGTATCAACAAGGTATCCGTTGGAACGAGCTGAATATGAGCGGTCGCTTTGATTTTGGCTTTAATGGCTCAGTACCAAGTGATATTGCATCGGCAACAGCGGATGGAGTCTTTGGACTTACTTTTAACTCTGAGCGCTTTACTGGGTTCTTGGAGTTATTACAAACACAAGGTAGCGTGCAAGTCCTCTCGAACCCACGAGTAACCGCATCGAATAATCAAAAAGCCGTTATAAAGATTGGTGAAGATGAGTACTACGTAACGGATGTCACGTCGCAAACCAATACCACCGTTACGCAGGATGCACTAACCAGTTCGAATGTCGACTTAACACCGTTCTTTTCGGGGATTTCACTCGATGTGACCCCGCAAATAAGCGATGACGGTGAAGTGACCCTGCATGTTCATCCCTCGGTTGTCGAGACAAGCGAACAAGAAAAAGTCATTACCATTGGCGACGAGACACTTCGCTTGCCATTAGCGCGCAGCAATATTCGCGAGTCGGATACGATTGTACGAGCACGAAGTGGAGAAATTGTGGTACTGGGTGGATTGATGCAGAACTCCACTTCTGAAAATGTTGAGAAAGTGCCGTTACTCGGAGACTTGCCGCTCGTTGGCAATCTATTTAAGAATAAAAGTAATGATTCATCCAAAAAAGAGTTGGTCATTTTGATTAAGCCAACGGTTATCGGTGCAGACACTTGGCAAAAAGAGCTGGAGCGTTCGCGTGAGTTACTGGAAACATGGTTTCCAGATATCGCTCAAGACCAGTAAACGTTGAATCGTTATGTATTTGTATCACTACGGGTTGAATCAATTACCGTTTACTATTACACCTAACACGCAGTTTTATTGTGAGCTAAAAAGTCATGATCAAGCTGCGAAGGTGGTGTTAACGGCATTGAATACGGGCGAAGGCTTTATCAAGGTGACCGGTGAAGTAGGCACCGGAAAAACCTTGTTGTGCCGGCGCTTGCTGGAAGAAATTCCAGATTACTTTTACACGGCTTATGTACCCGACTCATACCTCAGCCCTGATCAACTTCGGCGTGCGGTAGCACAAGAATTAGGGGTCGATACCGCCGAAGTCGAGAGTGAACACCAACTTGCTCGGGCACTGCAAGGCCGTTTGTTAGAAATAAACCAAGCTGGACGCGCGGTGGTACTGATTGTTGATGAAGCGCAAGCTTTGCCTGAAGAAAGTTTAGAGGCGTTGCGATTACTGTCGAATTTAGAAACTGAATCGCGCAAGTTGCTGCATATCATTTTAGTGGGTCAACCCGAGTTGGATGAGCGATTAGGGCAACACAACTTTAGACAGTTACGGCAGCGCATCTCGTTTTCACATCGCCTGACGGCAATGAATGCACGAGAGACCGCGCAGTATATTGGCCACCGTATGCGTATTGCAGGTTATAAAGGTGAGCCTATTTTTTCGGCGGGTTTGGTTTCAGCATTGTACGAAAGCAGTCGAGGTATTCCGCGCTTAGTTAATGTGTTGGCTCATAAAATGCTGCTACTCGCTTACGGTGAGGGGCGCAAGCGCTTGTCACACAAGGATTTAAAGCTAGCAACGAAAGATACTGCAGATACGCGCTATCGTTCACCTGTGGTGAGGTTGATGATTTGGACTTTGTTATTATTGCTAGTAGGCGCTTCAGCGTTACTAGGGTTAACCTTTGAACATCCCGCTTGGCCTTGGAATCCTGTTGCATGAGCATATTGAATAAAGTATTAAAGGATCTCGATAAGCGCGGGCAGAAGCCCGGCGAGGCCGAGCGCAGTGGTGGCTCGGCAGTTGCGGGGCCGCCTTCGCGAACGCCTTGGATCATCGCACTTGCCGCGATAGTTTTGGCGGTTATCGCGGTGATTGCGAGCTATGTCAGTTGGGAGTATTTGGCGGACAACAGTCGCTCGATGGATGCTAAACCGCAATCGGTAAAGCCGTCCGAGCCAACACCGCCGAGCCAAGTTGCGCAAGATATCAACTTTGCGCGTCCAGTTGCGACCAAGACTCAGCCCGATACTGAGGCTCGCTTGTCAGAGAACACCCAGCAGTCGAGTAGTCGACAAGATGATGTTAATGAAACAGAGCCAGCTCAGCAAAGGCTGTCGTTAGTGTCCGTTCCTGTGCCATCGCAGCAGCACTCGGCAGCGCCAGAGTCAACAGAGGCACAGCAAGTTCAACAGCAAGAGCCATCTAAACAGGCAGCAACGCTCGTTAAAAAAGCAGTCAAGTTATCGCCACAAGAATTAATTGCACGCGAAATAAGTGCCGCACAGGAAGCCGCCGAGCAAGGCTTACTGAGCGAATCTGCGGTGCACTGGCAAAAAGCGCTAACGATCGATCCAAATCATATCGAAGTACGTCGCCAGCTGGCAGCCCTGCAGTTTGGTCGAAATAAGTGGCAGGATGCGTTACAAGTACTTACCAAAGGCCTTGAGCTTAACCCCAAAGCGCATGAGTTGCGTGTGTTGGCTGCCAAAATGCTGCAAAAGCGTGAGCAACCCCAATTGGCGCTGACGCTTTTACAACAGGCACAGCCACAAGTTGAAGCTTATTTAGAGTATTATCAGCTTAAAGCGCAGCTGGCGCAGCAGCTGAGCCAATGGAAGGCAATGGCTCAGAGCTATCAGGCGTTGGCACAAGCACAGCCCACTCAGGGGCGTTGGTGGCTAGGTCACGGTATTGCATCACAACAACTCGGTGAAATCGATACTGCTGTGAATGCATTCAAGCGTGCCAAAACACTGATTCAACATGCACCCACACTCGACTTTATCGAGCAACAACTCAACTTATTGGTAGAGCAGGATGAAGCGACCTCGTCTTAAAATGCGACTGGGTGATTTGCTCGTACACGAGCAAGTTATCAGTGAACAACAACTCGAAAGTGCGCTAAAAGAGCAGCAAGTCAGCGGCCGCAAGCTCGGTGCTACGCTGATTGATCTCGACTACATTACCGAAGAACAGCTGCTCGATTTTCTCGCCCAGCAACTAAAGCTAGAACGAGTCAGTGTCGCGGATCGTAAGATTAACCCCAAAGATGTCGAGCGATTGCCAGAGGTGCAAGCACGTCGTTATCGCGCTTTAGTCATTGAAGCTGACGATGAGACTGCGTTGGTCGGAATGAGTGACCCAGCCGATTTAGCTGCAGTTGATGCAGTTACGCAGCACCTTGCACCCCGTGAGGTTAATTTGGCTGTGGTGTCTGAGGGCGAACTGCTGTCGGCGTTTGATAGTTTGTATCGGCGCACAAAAGAAATCGAGACCTTTGCCAGTCAGTTACAAACTGAGTATGAGGAAACCGAGGACTTCACCTTAGGTGCCGACAGCCTAGATGATGACGATGATGATGCGACCGTTGCTAAACTGCTTAAGTCGATTTTCGAAGATGCAGTGCAGGTTCGTGCCTCGGATATTCATATTGAGCCAGACCAAAATATGCTGCGGATTCGTCAGCGGGTCGATGGCGTACTACAAGAAAATATTCTTGATGAGACCAACATTGCCAACGCACTCGTGTTGCGCTTGAAACTCATGGCAGGCTTGGATATCTCTGAGCGCCGACTACCTCAGGACGGTCGCTTCAATATTAAGGTTAAAAAACACAGTATTGACGTACGGGTCTCAACGATGCCCGTCCAGTATGGCGAAGCGTGCGTCATGCGTTTACTGGACCAATCCAGTGGCATTTTGTCATTAGATCAAGTGGGTATGCCGCCCGATATCTTGAAGCGCGTGCGTCATTTGATCCATCGCCCGCATGGTATGTTGTTAGTCACCGGCCCCACCGGCTCGGGTAAAACCACCACCTTGTATGGCGCGCTCAGTGAACTTAATACCGAAGAGAAAAAGGTCATCACAGTAGAAGATCCCGTAGAGTATCGCTTACCTCGTATTTCTCAAGTTCAAGTCAGTAATAAAATAGGGCTCGATTTTGCTCGCGTGCTGCGCACAACTCTACGGCAGGACCCTGACATTATCATGGTGGGTGAGATGCGTGATCATGAGACTGTTGAAATTGGATTGCGTGGTGCAATTACGGGTCACATGGTGCTATCAACCTTGCACACCAACGATGCAATTACCAGTGCTATGCGCTTAATTGACATGGGTGCACCTTCGTACTTGGTTGCTGCGGCATTACGAGGCGTGATCGCGCAACGGCTTGTACGCCGAGTATGTGAGCGGTGCGCGCAAGATGATGCGCCAGATGAAGCGCAACGCGCGATACTTGAGCATTTAGAAAAAGGTAGTTGCGATAGCACCTTTAAGAAAGGCGCAGGTTGCCAAAACTGTAATCATACTGGCTACCGGGGTCGTATCGGTGTGTTTGAGCTGTTAGAAATGAACGGTGCCATGATGGATGCTCTGCGACAGCAGGACACACAACGCTTTGCAGAGGCAGCGAAGAAAGCTAAAGGCTATCGCTCGATGGCAAATGTTGCGTTGGATTTTGCCAAGCAAGGTATTACCAGTATAAATGAAGTGTTGTTCTTAGCTGAGAGCGTCGAAGAAAACGTAGCGGCGACGAATATCAGTGAACTTGCACAGGGCGACGAGGATACTGATTAACTATGCAGTTTAGCTACAAGGCACGTGATAAATCAGGCAGCATGCAGCGAGGCAAAGTCGAGGCGAATGATGCTAAATCGGCTGCCCAAGCTTTAATGCAGCGTGGCTTGATTCCTGTTGATGTAGCGCCGAGCAAGGGTAAAGCGAGCGAGTCTAAAGGCAGTAAAGCGAACGCTTCGGTTTGGCAGCAACTTAAAGCGATAGCTGAACCAAACGTCGAACTCGACCAGTTGATTATATTCTGCCGCCAGATGTATTCGCTGACGAATGCAGGTATTCCCATTTTACGGGCAATTGAGGGGCTTGCGGATACCACACAGAATAAGCGCTTAGAACGTGCATTACGCGATGTTCATAGTCAGCTTGAGCGTGGACGTACATTGTCATCCGGTATGTCCCAGCACCCCAAGGTGTTTTCCCGCTTAATTGTATCCATTGTGCACGTCGGCGAGAATACCGGTCAGTTGGAAGAGTCATTTGAACAGCTCGCGCTTTACTTAGAAAAAGAGCAGGATACCCGTAAGCGTATTAAGGCGGCGACGCGCTACCCAACCTTTGTGATGATTGCGCTAGTCGTGGCATTATTTGTATTGAATATTTTTGTTATTCCGACGTTTGCTAACATGTTCAGCCGCTTTAATGTCGAACTGCCGTGGGCAACGCGTGCGCTACTCGGAACCTCAGAATTCTTTGTTGCCTATTGGCCTCTGATGTTATTGGCGATGGTGGGCGCCTTTTTTGCCATCCGTGCTTACGTGAATAGTGCGAGCGGACGACTTCTTTGGGACCGCTGGAAACTGCGTATGCCGATTATTGGATCCATTTTAGAGCGCTCAATTTTGTCTCGTTTCGCCCGCAGCTTTTCGGTGATGCTGTCGGCGGGTGTACCCTTGACGCAGGCGTTATCTCTGGTTGCAGAAGCGGTCGATAATGCGTACATGGAAAGTAAAATTTTAGATATCCGTCGTACCATTGAACGCGGTGAAAACCTCTCGCGAGCGGCGCGCCAATCAAAGCTGTTTACGCCGTTAGTGTTGCAAATGATTGTGGTCGGTGAGGAAACCGGGCGAAGCGACACATTGCTCAAAGAAGTGGCTGATTATTATGAACGAGAAACCGACTACGATCTGAAAACACTGACTGCACGTATTGAGCCTGTCATGATTGGTTTTGTTGCGATATTAGTGCTGATTTTAGCACTGGGTATCTTTACCCCAATGTGGGATATGATGAATGCCTATCAGGGGCGATAATGAAAAACCAGGCGCAAAGTGAACAGAGTTTTCGCAGTCTGCTACAAAATGTGTTAGTGGTTTTAAGTGTGTTAGTGCTTTCCGGCGTCGCTTTGTGGCTGTGGTTTACACCACAACCAGGGGGCTGGCAGACCACACAGCGAGACGTTGAATTGAAACGTTTTAATGATGCTGTATTGCTCGCTCGCGCTGAATGGATTCGTCAGGGTAAACCTAAACAAGTAACCCTTAACATAAGTGATACCACCGAACGCATCCAAATGAACCGCCGTGGATGGCCCGCCGTTGAGCAAGGATGTGTGACACTTTGGCAACGGCTTGCGGACGTACCCAGTCAATTAAATGGCGAGGTGGACGGGCAACGGTGTTTATTTAGAATTGAGCAAAAATTATGGCAAGAATACAACGCTGAAACAGGTCAAATTAGCTCAAAAAATGCTGGTTTCAACCTATGAATTGTAAAAATGTCGTTATACAATATATTAAGAAATAATAAAGGACGCTGACTATGAATAAACGGCAACAAGGCTTCACAATCATTGAGTTGATCATCGTGGTGGTGATTCTGGGTTTATTAGCAGCCTCTGCTTTACCGCGCTTCACTGACGTGACTGCCGATGCAGAGGATTCAGCTATTGAAGGTGTTGCCGGTGGTTTTGCGAGTGCAGTGGGTATCGTGCGTGGCGAGTGGGAGTTACGCGGACGACCTAAAGGCGGCACGGATGGTGCTGGAGCAGAATTGCAAATGGATGGCGTTCCAGTGTTCGTCGATGGCGATACCGGCTACCCAGTAAGTGGCGATGATGACACTGCGACGGATGTGACTCTCAGTAACCAAGATTGTCGCACGGTGATGACAGCAATTTTGCAAGGGTCGCCGACAGTCATGGCAGAAGGTGATAACGGCGCGATAGACGAGTATCGTTATTATACTTATGCGACTGATGACCCAAGCACGACCCCTGCCCAAGGTCAGGGTACAAATCAAGTGTGTGTTTATTATTTGGTAAACACCATTAAAGGAATTAGTCCTTTGCCTTCGGGTAATGACTTTCAGACAGTCGGTAACTCGTTTGTCTACAACCCAAGGAATGGCGGTGTAAACGTGTTTAGCAACAATAACTAACATGGCACCAACATCTATTTTATTTCAACGGAGAATGTAATCATGCGCAATCAAAAAGGTTTTACGCTCATCGAGCTTATTATTGTTATTGTTGTACTCGGTATCCTTGCCGTGACAGCAGCCCCTCAGTTCTTTAACTTTTCGGGCGATGCTCGTGAGTCTGCGGTTAAAGGCTTGAAGGGTAATATCCAAGGTGCTTACCAAACGGTTTACGCGAAAGCAGCGATTGAGGGTAAGTTGGGCGACTCAGATACGCTTAACGAAGACACGACTTCAACAGATGACGATATTGCGTTGGTTTATGGTTATCCAGCAGCAACAGACGACGGTATCGGGAAAGCTAGTAATCTTGACTCACAGGATTGGGACATTTTAGCGGTCTCGGGTACTTCAGGTGCAGCAAACAAATATTATGTCTCTCCTGAAGGTTATACCCAGCCTGCAACATCAGGTGATCCGCTTGCAGAAAGTGACTATACAAGCGGCAATTGCTATGCTGTCTATTCTGAGACCTCAAGTGCCGATGCCGCCCCAGTAGTTACAGCAGAAACATCGGGCTGCGGCAACTAATCCAACCATTGCTTAATGGTCGAATCTCGGCTCGCCGTCTCGGCGGGCCGAATATCTAAGGTCTCTCCTATGAAAGGCTTCACCCTAGTAGAACTGATCATTGTTTTAGTAGTGGTGGCTATTCTCGCGGTTGGCGCGGCGCCTTTATTTATTGGCTCTGGCGGTACCGAAAGTTTAGTATTACGCGAGCGCACGCTCTCTATTCTGCGCAATACACAACTCAATGCCATGCAAAACACCCCGTTGACGTGTACTGCGGTGGTATTGCAAACCAACGCGTTGGGTCGAGCGACGACCACTCATTGTGGCAGCTCAGCCTCTTCATTCGTGACGAATGCAGATTCATTTAACCAAATCACGGACTTTCAAGGCATTACATTAACCATCACAAACAGTGCTGGTGTTACTGCGGGTCCGCCAAATGAACTTGAGTTCGATTCACTGGGACGTCCGCGAGACGCTTCAGGTCTCGTTTGCAGCGGCGCGCAACCATGCCGATTAACGTTTACGGAAACCCGTGGTGCAAGTCAGTCAGTCTGTATCAACCGCGAAGGTTATATTTATGGCTGTTAGCAAGTATCAACGCGGTTTCACGCTGATTGAAATTATTGCCGGGATTATTGTTGTCGGTATTATCACCTTGGTGGTCACCGGGGGCATGGGTCCACTGTTTAAACAAAGTGTTGACCCGTGGCAGCAAGTGCGCGCCGCCGAGCTTGGACACAGCTTAATTAACGAAATTCTCTCGCGCCGATTCGATGAAAACGGCTCTAGCGCAGTGGGCGAAGCGCGGTGTGGCGAGACCGGTGGCCCCAGCTGTACTGCTATACCTGCCGACTGCTCGAATACAGGTTATCGGGAGGAACCTTCGCGCACAGATTTTGACGATGTCGATGACTATCACTGCTTAGAGCTGGCGGGCGATGAAGTAGCAGATACGCTGGCCAACAACCTTACTGATGATTATCGACAGTTCAGCTTGCGAGTGCGAGTCGTTGAAGTGCAAAGCAATACGCTTAAACGGATTGATGTCACAGTCAATACGCCCCAAGGGCAACGTATCGATTTCTCGGCGTTTAGAGGCAATTGGTGATGCGTAATCGAGGCTTCACGCTGATAGAACTGGTGATAGTGATCGTGCTACTGTCGATCATTGCTATTTTTTCATTTCAGTTTGTTGGTTTTGGCTCACAAATGTTTGCCAGTAGCGCCGAACGCGTCAGAGTGCTTGACCAAAGTCGATTTGTCATTGAACGACTGAGTCGCGAACTGCGTAATGCGGTACCGAGTAGCGCCCGTGTGACGCCCACCAATATCAATAACAACACTACGACCCAGTGTGTGGAGTTTGTACCAACGCGCGTAGCTGGCACCTACTACGATGCGCCGTTTCGTAATAACCAACCGAATACGTTAACCTTTGTTTCATTGGCCAATTGGTCGACGATTGAAACGGACGATCGACTGTTTATTTATGCCACGCGCAGTAACCATATATACGGCAATAACTCGAATCGCTTTGAGCAAGTTGAGCAAACGACCAGTCGAGCAGGTAACGCGACACTCATCACGCTTGTCGATAATAATGCAAAATATGGGAAACAATCACCACGTCAACGTCTTTATATCGGACGCACACCCGTGAGCTATTGCGTTGAGGGCGAGGCGATATATCGATACGCTAACTATGGATGGTCTCAACAGCAACCCACCCCCAGTAACGGACGTTTTGGGGGCGCAAGCGGCACATTAATGGGCTCAGGATTAGTGAACCTTGCCAATGGTGCGGCAGCGTTTCAGGTGGATGAAACAACGTTAATGCAGAATAATATTGTACATCTGTTCTTACAATTTAATAGTATAGATAATGAACAGTTGTTTTTTAGCCAAGAGGTCCATATTCCAAATGCGCCATAGTTATCATGCACAACGCGGCAGTGCGCTTGTTGTTGCTATTTTTGTGATAGTGGTAACCGGCTTATTAGTGGCAACCCTGGCAACCCTTGTGCGCACCAGTAGCGATAGTGTTGTCACGGAAGTGTATGGCACGCGCGCATTTAACGCCGCACAAAGTGGTTTGCAGCAGGGGATGAATCAGCTTTTTCCGTTAGACAGTGAGATGCAAAGTTGTTCTGCCGTGCAAAGTAGTATGGATTTCACGAATGCCGAAGGTCTGCAGAACTGCAAAGTTGATATAGCGTGTAGTAGCGACACTTACGCGTCTGATGAACATTATCGACTTGTAGCCACGGGTCAATGCACCGTAGGCTCGCAAACAACTGCGCGCGTGCTAGCCATGGAAGCGAGGACAATAGAATGAGATGGTTAATAAAACTAGGCCTGTTAGTGGTTACTCAGTGCTTATTCTCACCACCCGTCTTTGCTCAACAAAATGTGTTCGATGCGTGTTCTCAAACGTACGATGGTAGCTATGATGAACTGACAGTTACCTGTTTCGATGATATCAATTTAAATTACCGCGATAGTTATACCGCCGATGTCAATGTGAGACTGGTGATGTATGGCGATCTAAGTTTAGCTAATGAAAGCCGCCTACTAAACAATAACAACGTTAATTTCCGTGTGGAATTTCCCAACGGTGGTGATTTAAATCTCGACTATAAAGCCGCTTTGAGTGGTAGTGTTTATGGAGCCGGTTCAGTCGAAATGAATAATGAAGCAGTTATTGCTGGTGACGTTGTAAACGCTGGAAAAGTCCAGGTGGGCTATGCGGCCATGATTGATGGTTACGTCGAAGCGAGCGATGAGGTAAAAATCGGTGGAAATGCTCAAGTTAGCGGTTATATCGAGTCGCAAGGGAAAGTCGAAACCGAAAATAATGTCACCATCGCTGGCTACATTGATAGCGCAAAGAAGGTAAAAATTGGCGACTCGAGCACTATTAATGGCTATATCCAATCGTCAGAAGATATCGAGATTGGTAGCCGAGCTACGGTGTCGGAGTTCTTAGACAGTGATGACAAAATTAAGGTAGGTCAGCGCGTAACCCTGGGTGGCGATATTCGGGCGCAAAAAGATATAGAGGTTGGGCAAGACTCTGAAGTACAGGGCGACGTTACGAGCGATGACGGAAAGATAAAAATTGACTTCAGAACAGAAGTCAAAGGGAGTTTGCTTGCTCGACGCGACATCGACTTAGAACAAGAATCACACATATTCGGTGATGTGAACGCGCGAAATGGTGAGGTCAAAACGGGGTTTCGAACCAAAGTTGATAAAAATATTGATGCCGAAAAGAAGATTAAACTAGGTCAGGAAACCGAAGTCGGTGGTAGCTTAGACGCGAACGATGAAATTTCATTAGCTTACCAAGCGCTTGTCAAAGGTAACGTCAATTCACGTGACTCTGTTAAACTCGAGCAACGAAGTAAAATTAATGGTTACCTTAATACGCCTAATTTTAATGACTTCGTCAATGAATCACCGCCTAAAGTATTGGGCGAACTATGCGACATTAATAACAATTATGGTCCCTGTTCCGAGGCGCCGGTCGATCTTGAACAATGCAGTGCCATATGGCCGTCGGGCGTTAATGAGAATAGCACGACCCCCGAGCGTTATGATTTACCAGGACAAGCTTACAACAGAAGCTTACCTCGTGAACTCAGTAACGAAGACTATTTGCGTGTGGGGGATTTTGATGCTGTAGGAGAAGAGTATCAAACGAGTGGTGCCAGTTCGCGTGTGTACATTGATGGTGATCTCAATATACAACCGGGTGTGACATTAAACCCCAATGGCAACCCTGAAGACTTTATATTGATAGTAACGGGTGATTTGTCGATTAGCGCAGGCGTAACAATTAACGGTTACATTTATGCCGAAGACGATATTAATTTTTCAAATAATGGTCCACTCATCGTTATTAATGGCGCCATCAGTGCCGGCGACGATATCCAGGGCTCTAACTATCGTGTTAACTACTCGGCGTTCAGCAATCCGATAGAAGGCGGTAATTTTTGCGCAGCACCTGCTGTCAACTTGCCACCTGCGCAAGTCTATTTGCCTTTTGATGATGGTCCATGGAATGCAAGCAATGGATTTGCTATCAGCAATAAAGGTACCGAAAGCCTCTCGATCACCGCGCGTAATGGTGTTGGGTTTGGTGCCGCCGATGGTTCACCGGCGTTGGCAACGAATCAACAATTCATGGGGACCTGTGGCTACGCTACCTTCTCAGCAGCAAGCCAGCACTATATCGAAATTATGGATGATACGTCGCTCGACCGTGCTAACGAGTATACCATTGCATTTTGGGCGCGTATTGATAGAGCGCCTCGAAGTGGGCTTGCGACACTGGTGGGTAAAGATGAAAATTTTGAACTTCATGTTACCCCTCAAGGTACAATAAATTGGTGGTGGCAGGGTAATAAAGGGGTTCGCTCTAACTTTACTCAGCAGAGTTTTGCCGATGGCCAGTGGCATTTCTTTGTTGCGCGTTATAGTTTAGGACGACAGTCGTTATGGATCGATGGCGAACAAAAGCTATCGTTTAGTTATACCGATACTTTGGTGGTCAATAACGACGCGTTAAGAATAGGTGCAGACAAAGGCAATGACGGAAATCGATACCTCGAGGGGGCTGTCGATGAATTCAGGCTATATCACGATTATCTTTCTGACAGCCAAGCATCGTCATTACAAACGCTTCGACACGAGTGTTTAGGTCAAGGCCAGCAGTGTTACGCGATAAATGATGAAGGGCAAGTTTTCGGCAACGACTGGAAAACCTATTCAAAAGATAGCAACTACCAGCCTCAGTTACTGACCGCTCGTAACGAGCAATATCTAGAACTAACCGATAACGCCAACAACCGTGCTACAGCGGTGACATTGCAGCGGCCATTCCCAGGTAAAGGTCACCGCATAGAAATTGAATTCAAATTATACGCGTGGGGCTCTAATGGACGAGGCAACACCGGTGCTGATGGAATAGCGCTTGTACTCTCTGACGCCAACCGTATTAGTGACGGTAATCCACGAGCGGGTAGTTATGGTGGCTCGTTAGGCTATGCTCAACGCACTGGTGACTCAGGTGGTTTTGAAGCCGGCTGGCTTGGTATCGGTTTTGATGAGTACGGAAACTTCTCGCGCAACAGCGAGGGACGAGCCGGCGGGTTTGATCGACTGGTTCCTAACCGGGTTGGCGTTCGTGGGGCTGACTCAACGAATTACCAGTTCTTAGGCGCCTCAAATGAACTTGAACCGGCAATTGATTCGCCAGCAAACCAAAATCCAAACTCTGTTTTTAACCCTAAACCGGGACATACATACAAGGTATTGATCGATGGAACAGGTGATAACCCAAGTATCGAGGTACTGCGTAAGTTGGACGAAAACGGTGCGAATAATAATTTTGAGAGCATCCTAAAATTAGATAATCTGCAAAATCAGCCGCAGATGCCTGAACAAGTGTATTTAAGTTTCACGGGCAGTACAGGCGGCGAAACAAATTACCATTGGATCAAAGATCTCTCGGTTTGTTCGGTTCCTGGTGAACCTTCTGAAGAACGTCTGCATCACTATCAGCTTGCGTTTAATCAAAATGCGGTGCTTTGTAATGGAGCCGAAGTAGCGGTTAAAGCGTGCGCTAATGCGGATTGCTCAGAAACATATGGTGACACAGCTTCTATTCAACTGGCTTCGGATAACGGCAGTTTTGCACCATCATCACTTAATTGGTCGGCTGCCAATAACCAGTTACTCAGTCAGTTAAATCCAACGCAAGCGGGCGTTACGAATCTATCGGTAACTAATCAAAGTGCGCCACAGCCTGCCAATCCAACAGTGTGCTTAGTGGATGGCGTGGTCGATGATTGCCAAATCGCAATAAGCAATGCTGGGTTTGTGTTTTATGATGCGGGTTTACAGAGCACGCAAATACCACGGCAAACGGCGGGAATACAATCTGAAGGTGTTTCAATTCGTGCCGTAGAAACGAACACCAATACACTGCAGTGTCAAGCGCTGACAAATAACTTAACGCAAATTGAAATGCAGTTGGACTGCGTGGATCCAAACCAATGTCGTTCAGAAAGCGAGTTTTGGGTAAGCGGCCAAGTGGGCTCCGAGCTTACGGCTGCAAATGCAACCGACTTAATTGCGGGAAACTATCAAAATGTAGCGGTTGAATTTAATGACAGTAGAGCGAATCTAGCGATGCGTTATGATGATGTAGGCGCGGTGAAGCTTTCGGCGAAAGCAACGTTGAGTAACGGTGTGACGCTGCGGGGCGATTCAAACACCTTTGTTTGGCAACCGCACCATATTGAGATGAAATCAACGCGGTTAGATACCGACTTATCAAGCTCGACTGCGATTTTAGCTAAGGCAGGCGACCCGTTTGAGGTCGAGCTAACGGCACGTAATGCGCAAGGTGACATTACGCCTAACTTTGGTTTGGAACAGGTAGGTGAACGACTCGTGCTTCAAACCGCAGCCGAAGCGGTTGCGCCTGTGGCAGTTAATGATGGGGTGCTGGCTAATGCGCTGCAATTTTCTCGCTCGGACTTCGGCACCTTTACCAATAACCAAGTAACCTACTCTGAAGTCGGTAAAGCTAATATTACAGCACAAGTAGCCCAACAGAATGGCGGCGGGTATCTATCTCAGTGGCAAGATACTAGCGACGTACTCGAAACACAATTTGAAGTCGGTCGATTCATTCCGCACCACTTTACGCTTGAGGCGGGCACTGGCTTTGCAAATACCTGTGGAGCGCAACCCTCGTATTACATTGGTGAGCCACAAAACTTGCTACCTATCCAACTCGTGGCACGAAACGCGAGCGGTGATATCACTCGCAATTATGCAAGTGATTTGGCAAAAGCGGAACTGGAGTTTGCAGCGTTTAACGTCAATGGCCAGTCGTTTAATTTGCAAGTGACGCCAAACGGCGGGGGTTCCGCTCCTATTAGTCCTATCGACTGGAGTGATGCTACAACAGCCAACGCAGGGAATGGGTTTCTCAGTAATGTCGAGGTTAAATACCTGCGTAGCGACGCTGAGGAAGGACCGTATAACGATTACAAACTGGGTATACGCATCAACGATGGTGAGAACAATCAATATTACAGTCAATTGAAGGACACCACCCTGCCGGCGCCGGCCGGTGATGACTACGCTGTAGATTATAAGTTGTTTGATTCAGCACGTTTAGTCTTCGGACGGATGGTGCTTGAAAATGTCATCGCCGCAGTCAGTGACCCACTCCTCATTCAAGGGCAAGTTGAGTTTTGGGATGGAACCGAATATCGACTGGATGAAAATAACACATGCTATTCAGTCGCTCACAGTGCGGTTTCAGATGAACGTTACGTTGTCGAGGAAGGCGAAGAGGCGCCCTCTATTGATCTTGAACGTGGTGATATCGAAGGCAGTAGTAACAACCAAGTGATAGTGGATCAGGGCCGAATTCAGTCGGTGGAACGTAGCGATGAGGAAAGCTTGCGCTGGGAACCATCGAATCAACCCGTACAGTTTGAATTTGATTTGGATGTTCCCGCCTACCTACAGTACGACTGGACTGGCGATGGGTCATATAACGAAAACCCAACCGCGCTCGGCGTTTTTGGTATCTACCGCGGCAGCGACCGCCAAATCTATTGGCAAGAGCAGGGGCTGTGAGTGGCTACTTACTCAATTGTACGGAATTTACCGCGATTCTTCCTTGCGCTTTTGTTGACAAGCAAATAGCATAAGGCAGAGTTGTTATACATGCGCGACGTTAACGACGTTTACCAATAAATATTCAAATAAAGAGCGCTGGTAAGGCTGCAAGGCCTCTACCGCTTTATTATTTTCAAGCTTGGAATGGGAACATGATGCGACTGGCTCAATTGGCCCTAGTGATGGCCTCGACTTTGACAATCGCTCCACCGTCATTGATTGTTGCTGCTCTGCAAGAGCAGCAACAATCAATGACGGTGGAGCAGATCTCCGACAAGATCACGAGTTTGCAAAATGAGTACGATAACTACACGCAAACGGTGCAACGTCTAAAAGACGAAGCTGAACAACTGGAGCAAAAGCTAGCTTCTTTGCGAGATCGCAACCAGACGTTAGAGAAACAACGTCAGACCGCGCTGCAAGAAATGAACAACCGCTATCAACAACTGGTAGACGATCCGACGATTGATATCGCGGGGGCGCAGCAAGCTTATAAAGAAGCCGTGATGGCGCATCAGCAAAACAAAAAAGATATTGGTACACAGATTCAACTGGTTGAAGAAAAACAACAAGAAGTTGAAGAGGGACGCGTAAGTCGCCATGCGCTGTTAAACGAGATTGAATCGCTCAAAGATCAGCGCAAAGTAGCGCGAGTCGAACGCTTAGAACGTGAATTTAATCAGACTGGCGAGCTAGAAGTAAGTCAGTCTATCGTCTGTGACCGTGAAGAAACGCTGAGCCAGTGTGAAACGCGCGGCAAGTTGTTGGCAAAGCAAAAAGCATCAAAGCAATACCTTGACCAAATCGTAAGTAACCTCAGCGAGGCTGAGCAGGCGCGAAGCAATCTAGAGCAAGTGAGTCCAAATGTACAAATTTTAGGCTCAAAGACAGTCAGTAATGGATTCAGCGGCCAAGGTAACTATGGCGTTAAAATTGCCGTCGAGTTACGCGGTCAGTTACCTCGTCGCCAAGCCTGTCAGCTCCTTGAAGTCGATGCACGTTATTGTGTCGTAGAAAATGCTGACCAACGCAGTGCAACGCAAACAAGCGCTAACGTGGGCGCAAGTAACGATGCGGTGATGCACCCGTTGACATTACGTTCAAACGTATATGACGACGAAGTATTAATTGACGGTGTAAGTTATGGCTCAACACCTATCGAGATAATGCTTCCCCGTGGCGACCACCGTGTTGAAGTGCGTAAATACGGTTACAGTTCTTACAGCGATGTGATTCGTCTTAATGATGCGCAATCGATTCGTGCAGAGCTCGAAAAGTCAGACTATTCGTTTACGCGCGGCGAAAAGGTACAAGATATCTTATTCCGTGATGTGCGCGGCCCTGAGTTGGTCGTTGTCCCATCTGGCAACTATAAAATGGGCGATTTAACGGGTAACGGGCTGCCAAATGAACGCCCTGTGCAAACAGTGACTATTGAAGCCCCGTTTGGTATCAGTGATACCGAGGTGACCGTGGGAAAGTTTCGTGACTTCGTAAATGACACGGCCTATGTCACGCAAGCTGAGAAAAATGGTAATTGCGCAAATTTGGTAAATGGCATGCCAAAAATGGATGGCACGTTAAATTGGCGTAATCCAGGTTTCCAACAGACTGAAAACTCACCTGTTGTTTGTATTAGTTATGAAGATGTAAAGGCGTATACTGATTGGTTGTCAGACAAAAGCGGTTTCGATTACGATATCCCCTCTGAGCAGCAGTGGGAATATGCGTCGCGCGCTGGCACAGAAACGGATTTTTGGTGGGGCAATGATGTCGGTGTTAATAATGCCAACTGTCGCCACTGTGGTTCTGAATGGTCAAACGATCGCTCAGCACCCGTAGCTCAGTTCGAGCGGAACCCATGGGGCTTGTTTGATACTGTGGGTAATGTTTGGGAGTGGGCACGTACCGAGGAGGGTCAAGTGGTGCGTGGTGGAGCATGGAACTTTGCACCCAGTTTGGCGCGCGTTTCAACGCGCATGGAACTTCCTGCTAATTTTAGCTCTAATTATATTGGGTTTCGGGTAGTACGAGCGCAGTAACTTGCGCTTGATTGCAGTTTTTAGCACTTTTTTTAGGGATTTACCGCTTCATGTTTAAGAAAATTCGCGGCTTGTTTTCAAATGACTTATCCATTGACTTGGGTACCGCCAATACATTGATTTATGTAAAGGACGAGGGCATTGTGCTCAACGAGCCATCTGTCGTGGCTATTCGACAGGAACGCTCAGGTGGACCTAAAGCAATTGCAGCCGTGGGTGCAGCAGCGAAGCAAATGTTAGGGCGTACGCCAGGTAATATCAAAGCCATTCGCCCAATGAAGGACGGCGTGATCGCTGACTTCTACGTGTGCGAAAAAATGCTCCAGTTTTTCATCAAACAGGTACATGACAGCCACTACTTTAAGCCGAGCCCGCGCGTTTTAGTATGTGTTCCTTGCGGCTCAACGCAAGTTGAGCGTCGTGCAATCCGTGAATCCGCATTGGGTGCAGGTGCACGTGAAGTACACTTAATTGATGAACCGATGGCTGCGGCAATCGGTGCCGGATTACCTGTATCAGAGGCGACTGGCTCGATGGTGGTTGATATTGGTGGTGGTACAACCGAAGTCGCTATCATTTCATTAAATGGCGTCGTGTATTCATCATCGGTTCGTATCGGTGGCGATAAGTTTGATGAAGCAATCATTAATTATGTCCGTCGTAACTTTGGTGCATTGATAGGTGACGCAACGGCTGAACGTATCAAACACGAGATAGGTTCAGCCTTCCCGGGTGAAGAGCTAAAAGAGATTGAAGTTCGCGGGCGTAACCTTGCTGAGGGTGTACCTCGCTCATTCACGTTGAATAGCAATGAAATTCTCGAAGCATTGCAAGAGCCATTGATGGGTATTGTCAGTGCAGTTATGGTGGCACTTGAGCAATCACCACCGGAATTGGCGTCAGATATCTCTGAACGCGGTATGGTATTAACGGGCGGTGGTGCGTTACTGAAGGATCTTGACCGTCTGTTAATGGAAGAAACAGGTATTCCTGTTGTTATCGCCGATGACCCTCTGACATGCGTGGCACGCGGTGGCGGTAAAGCACTTGAAATGATCGCCATGCACGGCGGTGATTTATTTAGTTACGAGTAACTCGAATTGAGTGAGGTGTAGTTAGCGCACAGATGAAAACCTTATTTACTCGCGGACCCTCATTACTTTCCAGGCTAGTGCTCGCACTAGCCTGTTCGTTTTTGTTGATATTTGTTGATCATCGATTACAAGCCATGCAGCCCGTGCGCATGTTTCTTAACTCGTTGGTAACCCCTGTTCAATACCTCGCTATTCTGCCAGAGCAAATTCTCAGTAATTTTTCTGAAAGCGTTAAAAGCCAAGAGCAACTCGCTGATGAAAATAAGGCGTTGAAAAAGCAGATGCTAGAATTGCGTGGACAACTGCAGCAGTTACAATTTATTAGCAATGAGAACAAGCGACTACGCGCCTTGTTAGGCTCAGAGCAGCGACAACCGAGTCGCCGCATGGTCGCCGAGGTCGTTGCCGTAGCCTCCGAGCCATTCAGTCAACAGCTGGTTATTAATAAGGGCACGCTCAGCGGGGTCTACGAGGGTCAACCGGTGATAGACAGTAAAGGCGTCGTGGGCCAAATCCAAGATGTGGGCAGTAATACGGCGCGCGTGTTGCTGATTTCTGATCAAAGCCACGGCATAGCCCTTCGTGCAGAGCGCAATGACATCCGTGTGCTTGCGCAAGGTACGGGTGAGATAGGCAAGCTCCAGTTGATGTTTGTCCCTCACAGTTCCGAGCTTGCCGAGGGTGATTTGTTGATGACTTCTGGATTAGGCGGAGTGTATCCAGAAGGCTACCCCGTTGCACGCATCACACGCATTAACCGTGATGAATCGCTGCCGTTTGCTGAAGTGTCGGCCGATTCGATCAGTGCCCTTGATAGGGTGCGAACCGTATTACTGTTATGGCCGCAAAGCGCTGAGCAAGCGCCTATTTTTGAGGACGAGAAGTAACCATGTTTAAGCACGGCTTACTCCCATTGATACTCACATACTTGGTGGCTTTGGTACTGATGGTTATGCCGATGCCCGCCAGTATTGACGTGTACCGACCCGACTGGGTAACGCTGGTGTTACTGTACTGGATCATTGCATTACCACATCGAGTCAGTATTGGTACCGCGCTCGTGCTTGGGGTTTTGACCGATATATTGCTGGGTTCAGTACTGGGTGTACATGCACTTGGTATGGTGGTGGTCAGCTACTTTGCAGCGCGCCACTTTCAGCGGATTCGTAACTTTTCCTTACCCCAGCAAGTCATCTTGATTGCATTTTTAGTGTTGATTAAACGGTTAATTGTGTTTCAAGCGAACGTGTTTATTCACGATGCGCAGTTTACCTCGACCTACTTCTGGCCCGCACTCACATCCGCGCTGTTTTGGTTTTGGTTGTTTCCGTTACTTCGTAAAATCCGAAGACGTTTTGGAGTCGTCTAATGCAGTTAGTACTTGCCTCGGGCTCACCACGTCGACGTGAACTACTTAGCCAGATTCGCGCAGAGTTTATCTGTCTCGCCAGTGATATTCCCGAGCAACAGGCGATTAATGAAACTGCGTCCGATTATGTCAAGCGCTTGGCGTATGATAAAGCCCTTGCATCGGCTAAGTTGCATGATCAGCCGTGTATTGTCATTGGCTCTGATACGTTAATCGACCGTGATGGTGAAGTCATGGAAAAGCCACGTAATCAGCCGCACGGCATTGCCATGTTGCGCTCCTTAGCGCAGCGTAAACACAAGGTACGCACGGCGGTTTGCGTGATGTATTATGATGGAGTAACGACTGACATCGTATCGGTTGAGGAAGTTGTCACCGAAGTCACAATGGGTGAAATCAGTGAAACCGCAGCGTCTGCTTATTGGCAAACTGGCGAACCTCAAGATAAAGCCGCAGGTTATGCGATACAAGGTGGAGCAGCGCGTTGGGTGAAACGTATAAGCGGGAGTTATACGGCAGTAGTAGGGTTGCCGCTATACGAAACTGACCAGCTTTTACAAGCCGTCGAAGCCAAACTAGGATAACACCATGAGCGTAGAAGTATTGATGAACGTGACGCCCACCGAGAGTCGTGTGGTGTTGGTTGAAAACGGTATTTTACAAGAAGTGCATATTGAACGGCAGGTCAAACGTGGTCTCGTCGGCAATATCTACATGGGTAAAGTGTCTCGTGTGTTGCCTGGTATGCAAGCCGCTTTTGTCGATATCGGCTTGGATAAAGCGGCGTTTCTGCATGCATCAGATATCGTGACGACCCTCGATGGCGGTGAAACCATCGAGCGCGAGGAGAAATCGCAACTCAATATCACGCAGTTGGTTCATCAAGGGCAGCCTATCATGGTGCAGGTGGTTAAAGATCCACTCGGGACCAAGGGCGCCCGGTTAACAACCGATATCACCTTACCTTCGCGCTATCTTGTGTTTATGCCACAAAGTAATCACGTCGGCGTGTCGCAACGTATTGATGATGGGAATGAACGAGAGCGCCTGCGTGCCATCGCAGAGTCGCTGAGCCATGATGAAGGCAAATTTATTGTGCGTACTGCGGGTGAAGGCGTTGATGAAAGCGCATTGACCAGTGACGCGGAGTTCTTAACACGGCTGTGGTCACAAATTAAAAAGCGCAAGAAGTCGCAACGTCGAATCGGTATTTTGTACGAAGATTTGAACCTCTGTTGTCGCGTATTGCGGGACTTTGTCGGCGAGGCGATCGAACGTATTCGTGTGGACTCGCGCACAACCCTAGATCAGCTTAAGCTGTTTACCAAAGACTTTATTCCAGAGCTTACGCAAGTTTTAGAGTACTACCGCGGCGACCGACCGATTTTTGATTTATTTGATATCGAGAACGAGATACAGCGGGCGCTCGATCGACGTGTCGATCTTAAGTCGGGTGGCTCGTTGATTATTGACCAAACCGAAGCAATGACCACCATCGATATCAATACGGGTGCATTTGTGGGTCACCGTAACCTCGAAGAGACAATATTTAATACTAATATTGAGGCAACCCAAGCGATCGCCCGACAGCTGCGCTTGCGTAACTTGGGCGGTATCATCATTATTGATTTTATCGACATGCAAGATGAAGAGCATAAACGCCGTGTTTTACATAGTCTTGAGCAAGCCTTGAACAAAGATCGGGCAAAAACATCGATCAATGGCTTTACTACCTTAGGTTTAGTCGAAATGACGCGTAAACGCACGCGTGAAAGTCTTGAACATGTGTTGTGTGGTGAGTGCCCAGTGTGTCGTGGGCGCGGCTCAATGAAGACTGTCGAGACAGTGTGTTACGAAATCATGCGTGAGATCGTGCGGGTGCATAAGGCGTATGAGGCTGATAAGTTTGTCGTGTATGCCTCGGCGCCTGTCAGCGAAGCGCTGCTGAACGAAGAATCTCATGCTCTGGCTGAACTTGAGCTGTTTGTTTCGCGTCAAATAACAATACAAACCGAGCCGCTCTATAACCAAGAGCAATTTGATGTGGTGATGATGTAGTGACTCTAAAACGTGCGGTAAGCTGGACTTTCCACAAGCTGATCTGGTTATCGGCCATCCTTTTGGTAATGGCTGCCGTACTGTTGAGTCTTTTACGCTATGGTCTACCGTACTTCCCCGATCTCACCAATCCGCTGGAGCGCCAAGTTAGTGCGAGCTTAGGCCAGCAGGTGAACATTAATCAGTTGGCACTGTCTTGGCGTCAACAAGGTCCCGCGATCGAGTTGTCAAACTTTAAACTCGGTGATGAAGCGACCGACGCATTGAGCGTTGATGTTGATCGTTTATGGGTGGTTATTGATTTTTGGGAATCGATAACCGAGCGACAATGGGTATTGCAGCAGTTTATTTTAGAACAAGCCGACATTCGGCTCGATTTACGACGTATGGGGCAAGACGGTAACCGCAGTGTCGAATTCGACCAAGTAGAGCAGCTATTTCTGAGCCAACTCGAAAGCTTTTCTTTTCAGCAAAGTACGTTGCAAGTAACGAGTCTAAAAGGTAACGCACGAACCTTCGACATTGAGCGCCTGACCTGGAGTAATCGAGGCAGAAGTCACCAAGGTGTGGGTCAGTTTAGAGTGAAGAACTTTACTCCCAATCGTCTCAACTTTGTTCTGCAGCTCGAGGGACGACGCTGGCGCGACATGGTCGGTCAGTTTTACCTAGACTCACGGGGTATCGATGTCAGCCCTTGGCTTGAAAAGCAGATACCTGGCGTTGATATCACGGATTCTAACGTGAACTTTACCGCGTGGTTGGATATCTATCAGGGACAAATTTCTGAGGCCTTGATGCGCATTTTGGATAACCGTCTCACCATGCAACGCGACAACCGCGTGGTCGATCTGCACATTCCATCGGGCGAAGTGCAAATGACGCGACAAGGGCAAGGCTGGTTGGTGAATAGCGCGCCGATGACCGTCGAAGTGGATAACAATACCCTCGAATGGCCCGCTATGCGGGTGCAAAATGTAGCGGATACCTTGCGTGCCAGTGTAGAAGGTGTGCCGATTAGCAAGCTGATACCGGTGCTACAGTTGTTAAATGACAAGGGAGCGCTCTATCAACAGTTACAGTCGGCCGCGCTCAGTGCTGATGCCAATGTATATCTGCAAGACAGCGAACCCTATCCATGGCATTGGCGGGCTGAGTTATTGAATGTCAGTGCTTCGGGCGATGACAAAATACCCGCCTTTTCACCACTTGCTATTTCGCTAGAAGGCAATGTCGATCACGCGCTGTGGACGATACAAGCACCGCAGTTGACCGTAACCAGTGACCGTCTGTCGGAGCAGCGTGCTTGGCAAATGCAGGACCTTCAGCTACAAGGCGAGATAAAGACAGCCAAGAACGGCGTGCAGGTGCGTTGGCACGACAGCCATGTATCGTTGAACGATATTCAACTGAATGGCCGCGGTGTGTGGCGTTCAGAAACGACAGCTGAACCGACGTTTGAGCTCGCTGTGACCAGTCTGCAACCCTTCGCTGTCGAGTCTCTGAGAGCCGCTTTACCTGATGCGATGGGTAAAGATTTAAAGCGTTACTTGTCTAATGCCTTGAGTGGCGGGACAGTGAAACATTTGACCTTAGCTTGGCGAGGCCAGGAGCTGACGCTACCCAGTACATTCGATCAGGGCGTATTTAGTGCGGGTGTGGAGTTCGACACGCTGACCTATAAATTTCAATCGAATTGGCCTGCTATCCAAGAGCTGCCGCTGACATTAGACTTTTATCAACACGGGCTGTCGATGTTTGCTACGCAAGGTCGGATTAACGGCGTCACCATTGAGCAAGTAGAGGCGCGGATACCTGATTTACTCGACGCCGGGCGTGGTTTACAGGTGATGTCACAGGTGGCGGGGCCGGCACAGTCGGTGAGGTCGGTATTTCAGCAATCACCGCTGACGTCGGTGGCTGAAGTGTTCAATCAGGTCATGCCAGAGAATCGCATCAGTGGTGCATTTAATTTAGATATCCCATTTGATGGTTCGCGTGAAGTTGGCGTTGATGTACAGGCGGACTTATCGAATAACCGCATATATATTGATGCCATTGACCAATGGTTTGACGTCCGCTCAGGCCAGTTGCTTATCGATGATCAACAGGTCACCACTAACGATTTAGTGCTTGCCTGGTTTGGTCGTCCGTTCGCCAGCAAAGTCGTGGGTACACCTCAAGATGACGGGTATCAGCTCACCATAGAAAATGAGTTAGATTGGCAGTTAGAGCCGTTGTTCAAGGCCTTGCCGAAGCAAGGCTGGTCACGCTATTTCTACGGCGCCGTGAATGGTATCGTCGATATCGATCTCAATATTGCTGAGCAAGTGAAAGTCACAGCTGACGCTCAGTTGGACCTTACTGGTTTGGAATCACGCTTGCCGCAGCCGTTGAACAAGGAGTTCGGCGAAAACTGGCAATTGGATGTCAGCCTAAAAGGGAACGGCAGTGATCTTTCCTTGGATGTCCGCTCAGGTGAACGTTTACGTTGGCGCAGCGCATGGCAACCGGGCGTCCCACAGTGGCAGTATGCCAGCCTCGCAATCGGCGAGCCGGACGCGTTGCCTGAGATGAATACTCAAGCGACATTTGATATTCGCGCCTATTTACCTGAGCTGGCAATCGGGCAATGGTACGATTTGTTGTACTTTATTAGTGACTCCTTTGCTGATGAGGGGCGCGACGATAGTGAAGGCGACCAATCGTTAAGCGCATGGTACTTACCAGACTCCATTCGTATTAAAACCGATCAACTGTCGTGGGGACAGCAAAGTTTCAGTAATGCGGATATCGATATTTTTCCAGAGCAGCAAGTATGGCAGGCGCGCGTGTTAGCGGACCAACTGTCGGTGCGGGCCGAGTTACCTGAAGACTTTCTTGCCGAGCCTATAAAAGTCAGCGCTGATTTCGCACAGCTGAATACCGATAACCTTCAGCAAGAGACGACAAGCGATATAAAAGAAACAGATTACGACTGGGTGAGTCGTGTACCGCCGCTCGATATTACCTGTAACGTTTGCCGACTCGATAATCATCATTTGGGTCGTGTTAGCGCTAAATTAGTGCCAATTGACGGTGGTATCGCGGTGAATCAGTTAAAAGTGGCTAACGAAACCGAACAGGTCGATGCGTCGGGCTTTTGGATGGTTAGTGACGGTCAACCTTTTACTCAACTGAGTGGCGAACTCGCCACCAGTGATATTGGTGAGCTGCTGCGTGAGTATGGTATGGAAACAGCGATCCGCGACAGTTCGGCCACGATTGCCTTTGGTGTGCGTTGGAATGACCATCCCCACCGTGTCGATTTTGATACGTTGTCAGGCGCCTTGCAGTGGGACTTTGGCCAAGGTTATTTAGCCGAGGTCAGTGATGGTGGGGCACGTATATTTTCTTTGCTCAGTTTAGATGGGATCCTGCGCAAACTGACGTTAGACTTTCGTGATGTCTTTTCGCAAGGGATGTTCTACACCGACCTCAATGGCAGTGTGCAAATTGCCCAAGGCGTGCTGACGACAAACGATACCCAGCTATTTGGTTCGGCGGGCGATATGGCAATCCGAGGCACAACGGATCTAGAAACGCAGTCGTTGGACTATGAACTCACATACGCACCGAAAGTGACCTCGAGCCTACCGGTAATATTGGCATGGATGGTTAACCCGCCTAGTGGGCTTGCAGCGCTTCTAATTGACAAAGTATTACAAGACGCCAAAGTCATTTCATTGTTGCGCTACCGTGTCACTGGTACGATAGATAATCCTGTTGTCGAAGAAGTCGAGCGCGACAGCCGTCCCGTTGATATTCCAGAGCTGGAAAAAGATAAGGAGGCGAACAGTGACGCAACCTCTACTCAGCGCAGTTCAACTCAGTAGTTTTAAAACGCCCACTGAAAACCTAGCACTACTCGAGCGTTTGCTTAAACAGTTACCCGAACAGCGTCCGCAACTGGTCGTTGTACCTGAAGCGTTTAGCTGCTTTGGCGCGGGCGATAAAGCGCAACTCGAAATGGCTGAGCCAATGGGCGAAGGGCCTGTACAACAGCGTTTATCAGAGCTCGCTAAACAACACCAAGTATATCTCGTAGGTGGCACGATTCCACTGCAGGCGGGTGAGCGTTTTGCAGCGGCGAGCTTGTGCTATGGGCCTGATGGTCAATGTCTAGCACGCTACGATAAAATACACTTATTTGATGTCGATGTTCCCGACAACACGCGCCAATACCGAGAGTCGAAGTGGACACGTCCGGGGGGCTCGATTGTTACTATCGATCTGGGCTTCGCTGTGGTCGGCATGGCGGTGTGTTATGATTTACGCTTCCCGGAGTTATTTAAGGCGCTACGCGCTAAGGGAGCGGACATTATTTTGTTGCCCTCGGCATTTACCGAGGTAACCGGCGCTGCTCACTGGCATCCCCTGGTACGCGCGCGTGCGATCGAGCAGCAAGTGTATATGCTTGCACCGAACCAGTATGGTGAAGCTGCTAACGGACGTCGAACCTATGGTCATTCAATGATCGTTGACCCGTGGGGTGAAGTGGTAGCCGAACAAGCCGATGGCGAAGGCATTGTCAGTGCTTATTTTGATAAAGAAAAATTAGCGCATATTCGCGCACAAATGCCCGTCGCGGAGCAAACTCGCCTGACGGTGAGTGCTAATGTAAATGAGGATGTATGAGCGATAAATTGAGTTGGATTAATGAACTACCTGTAACTGAGTCGGATCTTGCACGTGCACTCGGCACGCTGTACAACGGCGATATCGATTTTGCTGATATTTATTTTCAAGGCAGTGTCAACGAGTCGTGGGTTCTCGAAGACGGCATTATTAAAGACGGTGCGTACCATAACGAAACCGGTATGGGCGTGCGCGCGATCCAAGGTGAAAAAACAGGTTTCGCTTACGCCGATGAAATTACCCAACATGCGCTAACACAAACCTGTAATGCAGCACGCGGCATCGTTCGTCAAGGTCAGAGTAAGCAGGTTAAAGCCTGGAGTAAGCAATCGGTTCCCGCACAATATGCAGCAAAAAACCCATTGCAGTCACTTGAAGAAGCCGAAAAAATCGCCTTGTTAAAGCAGGTCGATGCGCACGCTCGTGCACAAGATAGTCGCGTATCTCAGGTGGTCGTGAGTTTGTCTGGAAGCTATGACGATGTACTGGTCGCAGCAACTGATGGCACATTGGCCGAAGACCACCGCCCGCTAGTCCGATTGAATTGCTCGGTCATCGTCGAGCAAGATGGGCGACGTGAGCGAGGCTCGGCAGGCGGTGGTGCACGGGTAAGCTATGAGTATTTCTTTAAAGATGAAGAGGGTAAACCTCGCTGGCAGGGCTTTGCTGAAGAGGCGGTACGACAGGCCTTGGTAAACCTTGAAGCAATCGCCGCACCGGCAGGCACTATGCCCGTCGTGTTGGGTGCCGGTTGGCCGGGTGTATTGTTGCACGAAGCCGTGGGTCATGGTCTTGAGGGCGACTTTAACCGAAAAGGCTCGTCAGCTTATGCGGGCAAAATCGGTGAGAAGGTTGCGTCAGAGCTTTGTACCATCGTCGATGACGGAACGTTAGCAGACCGTCGTGGCTCTTTGAGTATCGATGACGAGGGTACCCCGGCCGGTCGCAACGTATTGATTGAGAACGGCATTCTTAAAGGCTACATGCAAGATAAAATGAATGCGCGCTTGATGGGTCATGGGGTGACAGGTAATGGGCGCCGTGAGAGCTATGCGCATTTGCCGATGCCGCGTATGACGAATACATACATGTTGGCGGGTGAACATCAACCCGACGAGATTATCGCCTCGGTAAAACGGGGAATCTATGCGCCGCACTTTGCCGGTGGACAGGTGGATATTACCTCAGGTCAGTTCGTATTTTCGGCGTCCGAGGCCTATCTCATTGAAGATGGCAAAATCACGCAACCAATAAAAGGCGCAACCTTAATTGGAAATGGGCCAGAAGCCATGAGCAAAGTCTCAATGGTTGGTAATGATTTAGCCCTTGATCAGGGTGTGGGCGTGTGCGGTAAGGATGGTCAGAGCGTACCGGTTGGCGTAGGACAGCCAACGCTTAAACTGGATGCGATGACAGTCGGTGGGACAGACTGAGGCTCAAGCCTCAGTCATTAATCCACGTAAATAAACAAACAACTGACGTGCGGCGGTTGGCGGCTTATTTTCTTCCGCTTGCTTGGATGCTTGTCTAAGCCACTGACGAACCCGTTGAATATCGGCGTCAGGGTAACGATTAAAAAAGTCTGTTAGAGCCTCTTCGCTACCCGAGAGCAATAGGTCGCGTTGTTGCTCTACAGCATGAAATTTATTCACGGTTTGTTGATGAAACGAGTTAAGGCGTTCCATGGCCTGTTCGATAGGCGCTACATCGCGTTGACGCATTAATTTACCAATGAACTGTAGCTGACGGCGGTAGCCTTCATGCTTGTTTTTAATTTTACGAGCGAGTAAGACGGCATCACGCAACTCATCGTCCATTGGAATGCTATTGAGTTGTGTGTCTGTTAAGTCAACGAGCTCAGTGCCCAATTTTTGTAGGGCTTCAACTTGGCGTTTGCGTTCACTTTTGCTGGGGGCATCTTCAAATTCGATCTCATCGGGAGATGTCGAGTGGGTAGGTTTACGAGCCATAATCCATTCAATTTTATTTGCTAATAATAGCGAGCAGTTTACCAGTTTTACGCAAGACGCGTTAATCATTTAGAGGAGTGTACATTGAAACCTCAACTTAGCGAGTTACAACAACAACTTGATGATGTTGAATTAGCGGTCCAATATGCTTTGGAGTTAGCGGCTAAAGAGGGGACTTCGGCAGCCGAGTGCTCAATAAGCAAAAGCGCCGGTATTTCAGTCGGCACTCGTATGGGCGAGGTCGAGACCGTTGAGTTTAATCAAGATGGTGCGTTAGGTATTAGTGTATACCGCGATCATCAAAAAGGCTCTGCATCGACGACGGATCTCTCACGCGAGGCGATCGCTGCGGCGGTTAAAAAAGCAGCTGAAATTGCCCGTTATACATCCGCCGATCCGTTTAACGGATTAGCGCCCAAAGAGCTCATGACTAAAGACTACCCTGAGCTGGATTTGTGCCACCCGGGCGACCAAAGCGCGGAGTACGCGATTGAGCAAGCCTTGGCGTGTGAACGCCATGGCTTGGACTTAGACAAACGCATTATCAACTCGGATGGTGCGCATTACGGCTCACATACGGGGTTTCGCGTATACGGCAACAGTCATGGCTTCTTAGGCGGCTACCTCCAGTCACGCCACAACCTCAGTTGTGTGCTGATTGCTAAAGAGGGTGAGCGCATGCAGCGTGATATGAGCTATTCGGTTGCACGCCGCACACAAGACTTAGCCGCGCCAGAAAAAGTGGCTGAGGAAGCTGCCCAAGAAACGTTATCCCGTTTAGGGGGGCGTAAGATCGATACCGCTAAAGTGCCGGTAATTTTTCGCGCCGACGTTGCAGGTAGTTTATTCGGCCACTTCGTGAGCGCGATCAGTGGTGGAAACCTCTATCGTAAGTCCAGCTTCTTACTTGATGCACTCGGACAGCAGGTATTGCCTTCGTGGCTTAACATTAAGGAATGTCCGCATATTGTGGGTGGCCTGGCGAGTAGTCCGTTTGACCATGAAGGGTTAGCTACCGTTGATCGCGATATCGTACAAGCGGGTGAGTTACAGACTTATCTGCTGACCAGTTATGCGGCGCGTAAAATGGATATGCAGCCAACCGGTCATGCTGGAGGAATCCATAACTGGCGTCTTACCCATGGTGATAAGAGCCTAGCGGATTTGTGCAAGCAAATGGGCACAGGGTTATTAGTTACTGAGCTGATGGGGCAGGGTGTTAACCTTGTCAATGGTGACTACTCACGCGGTGCCGCCGGCTTCTGGGTTGAGCATGGCGAGATTCAGTATCCCGTTGAGGAGGTGACCATTGCCGGTAACCTAAAAGATATGCTGGCGAACATCGTCGCTATTGGTAACGATGTCGACCAACGTCACGCGTTACATACTGGCTCGGTTTTACTCGAAGAAATGCGGATTGCAGGGCAGTAGGCTAATCGACGACATTGCTGCTTAAGAAAGCAGCAATGTCGCAGTACCTAAGAATGCGAAAATACCGACCACGTCGGTGACCGTAGTCAAAATCACGCCGCCTGCCAGTGCAGGATCAATGTCAAAGCGCTTCAGTATCATTGGTACGGTGACCCCTGCCAACGAAGCGGCAAGTAAGTTCATCATCATGGCAAAGGCGATGATTCCGCCGACTAACCAGCTTTGCATCCACAGCGCCACCACGGCGGCAATCAATACTGACCAAATCACACCGTTGAGCGCACCAATCGCGAGCTCCTTACCGATTAGCCAACGCGAGTTACTGCTACCGATATGACCGAGTGCCATACCACGAATAACCAAGGTAAGCGTCTGGCTACCGGCGATACCGCCCATACTGGGTACGATGGTATTCAATATTGCGAGCACCGCCATTTGTGCCAGTACATCTTCGAACAGCGAGCTGACCATTGCCGCGAGCAATGCAGTGACGAGGTTAATGGCAAGCCACACGGTACGGCGGCGTGTACTCTTTAATACCGGTGCGAAGGTATCTTCATCATCTTCTAAACCGGCCATGCTTAACATCGAGTGTTGTGCGTCTTCACGGATGATATCGACCACATCATCGATGGTGATACGACCGACTAACTGTTGATCGGCGTCGACCACGGGCGCCGACACCCAGTCATGGCGCTCAAATAATTTCGCGACTTCGGTTTCGTCCATATCGACTGGAATACTGACGATATCCGGTGACATAATGTCGCTGACAACTTTGGATGGATCGACGGTGACTAAACGTGATAACGCAATTTCGCCAATCAGTTTGTCGTTACGATCCGCCACGTACAGTTTATCCGTTGCCTCTGGCAGCTCACCTTTTAAACGCAGGTAGCGCAATACAACATCAACGGTCACATCGGCACGTACGGTGATGGTATCCGTGTTCATGATACCGCCGGCGGAATCCTCGTCATAAGACAAAGCTGTTTCTGCGCGCTCTCGGTCGCGCTCATCCATCGACTTAAGTACTTCTTGATAAACCTGATCGGGCAGACCACGAAGAACGTAGGCGAGGTCATCCGTGTCCATACCTTCAGTCGCAGCGGCGAGTTTCTCCGGCGCCATTTGACGAATGATGGACTTTTGAACTTCTTCAGAGAGCTCTTCTAGGATATCACCGTGTTCATCGGCATCGACGAGCTTCCAGACAATAGCACGACTTTTGGGCGGTGATGACTCAAGCAGCAGCGCAATATCACAGGCGGGCATATTATGCAGCATGCGTCGTGCAGCCACATACATACCGTCCGACAGGGCAGTATTAACCTCTTGAATACGCTGCATTGCGTATTCTTTATCGGACAGCTCAGCCATCATAGTTATTCCGCTTCCTCAAATTTATCTTCGAACAATGTCGTAATAGCGTCGAGTGCCGCCTCGGCGTCGTCACCTTCGGCACAGACCTGGACTTCACGCCCTTGTTGACTTGCTAACAGCATTAAACACATGACACTACCAGCATCGACTTCTTGACCATCTTGGCTTACGGTAATTCTAGCCGAGAATTCTTGTGTGAGTCGTGCTAATTTTGTTGCTGCGCGTGCGTGGAGACCTAGTTTATTGCGAATGATCAGAGATTTACAGACTTTTTGCGTCATTTTGACAATTCCCGATGGCGAACTTGAACGTTGGTTTCATCCGTTCGGAACTGATCCGCGAGCGCCTCAGCCAAATATACTGAACGGTGCTGACCGCCTGTACAACCGACCGCGATGGTCAGATAGCTGCGGTTGCTTCGCTGAAAGTAGGGTAACCAGGTTGCTAGGAAGTTCTCGACCTGCAATAAGTATTTGGTAACCAAACCTTCCTTACGGAAAAACTGCTTAACGTCTTCATCTTGACCTGTCAGTAACTTAAGTTCTGGATTCCAGTGCGGATTGGGTAAAATTCGCGCATCAAAGACGAAATCGGCATCCTTCGGTACCCCATGTTTAAAGCCAAACGACTGAAAAACAATCACTACGTGTTTTGACGCCTTACCTAAAACTCGAGCACTGACCTCCTCACTCAGTTGATGCAGTGAGAGATTACTACTATCAATACGCCACGTGGCCCGTTCAGCGATCGGATCGAGGAGTCGGTTCTCGAGTTGCAATGCTTCTACCAACGGCAGTTGCTTTTGTGAAAGCGGATGTAGACGACGGGTTTCACCAAAACGTTGCAACAGCGTTTGGTCGTCTGCATCGATAAACAGCACTTCGATTTCAACTTCTTCGGGCAAAAAGTCTATTGACTCCACTAGTTCGTGAGGGTCTTGCGGTAAGTTGCGAACATCAATACTGATAGCGACGCGATCGTATTGTTTTATGACAGAATGCACCAGCGTGGATAGCAATGCGATGGGGAGGTTATCGACACAGTAAAAACCAAGATCTTCGAGTACTCTAAGGGCAATCGTCTTGCCCGATCCCGAGCGTCCACTGACGATAATTAGTTGCATTCGGGTGCCTGATCTTCGCTGACAAACATCGTATAGAGCTCTTGGTCACTGTGAGCATCGCGCAACGAACGTGTGCATTCTTTATTATTCATGCGTTTGGCAACCGTTGCGAGAGTGTTCAAGTGATTTTCATGCTCCGATTCGGGAACAAGCAAAGCAAATACGATATCCACGGGTTGATTGTCTATCGCGTCAAACTCAATGGGTTGCTCGAGTGTCATAAGTACCGCGACAGGCTGTGTGGCATTCGCCAAACGACCGTGTGGAATAGCAATACCTAAACCGATGCCGGTACTACCTAAGCGCTCGCGATTAATCAAACTCTCAAAAATGTCGTGCTTTGTGATACCGACGAGTTTGGGGGCCGCGATGGCACTGATAGTTTCTAACAGGCGTTTTTTGCTTGCACCCTCGACTGCACACTTGGTGCAGTCGGGGCTCAAAAGATCAGACAATTGCATGATTTAGTGTTTTTTCAACTTTTCTTTGTGTTTAATCACTTGGCGGTCGAGTTTATTAATGAGCCCATCGATCGCCGCGTACATATCGTCGTGTTCCGCATCGGCGAAAATTTCTCCGCCATTGACGTGAAGCGTAGCTTCCGCTTTTTGAACCGTTTTTTCAACATTTAGGATGACGTGAACGTTGTTTATGTGGTCAAAGTGGCGCTCTAGTTTGGCAAATTTTGTATCCACGTAATCACGCAACGCGTCAGTAATATCAATGTGGTGACCTGTTAAGTTGATTTGCATAACGTCTTCCTTCTACGGTTGAACAATATTAAAGCAGACTCTTCCTTTGGCTTGAAGAGGGAATGTTGAGCGATTCACGGTATTTCGCAATCGTTCTTCTTGCTACTTGGATTCCCTGATCTGCGATGAGTTCAGCAATTTTGTTATCACTTAATGGCTTAGCGCGGTTTTCTGCCGCCACAAGTTTCTTGATTAGGGCTCTAATTGCGGTACTCGAACACTCACCTCCTGTTTCTGTACTGACATGACTGGAGAAGAAATACTTAAGCTCGAAGATGCCGCGCGGGCAATGAAGATACTTTTGAGTTGTTACACGAGAAATCGTACTTTCGTGCATATCAACGGCTTCCGCGACATCATTGAGAACCATCGGCTTCATCGCCTCCTCACCATGCTCAAAAAAGCCTTGCTGACGTTGAACAATACAATGCGCGACTTTGAGTAACGTTTCGTTTCTGCTCTCTAAACTCTTAATAAACCAACGCGCTTCTTGCGTGTGTTGTTTTATATACTGCGAGTCGGAGCTCGATTTCGCATCGCGACTCATGGCCGCATATTGTTCGTTCACTCTTAATTTAGGTACGCTATCAGGATTTAATTCGACCACCCATCGACCGTTTTTTTTCACTACGGATATATCCGGTACGACGTACTCAACGGGTTTTTGGTCGATAGCATCACCCGGGTACGGATTTAAGGTTTGAATCAGCCGAAGCGTATCTTTTAATTCGGCTTCGTCGATTTTAAGCTTACGCTGCAAACCCTTGTAATCACGTGCTCCCATTAACTCCATGTAATCATTTATTAGGGTTAATGCAAGCTTTTTGCATGGGGTTTTTTCACATAATTGTTTTAGTTGAATGCTCAAACATTCTTGAATGGAGCGTGCGCCAACGCCAAGTGGATCAAAATGCTGGATCCGTTTAAGCACCATCGCAACTTCTTCGACACCCACCTCGGGTAACTCAATGGCTTCGACAAGCTCATCAAGTTCGGCGGTGAGATACCCGCGTTCGTCGATCGATTCGATGATTGCGGTCGCGATGGCTGCATCTTCTTCCGAGAAGTGCGACATGTGCATCTGCCATAACAAATGGTCATGCAGGGAATCGCTGGTTTCCCCCTGATAGACGTCGAGTTCGCCATCAAAGGATTGGCTATTGCTAACCGAATTAGAGGGTGTAGTAGAGGTGTATGTATCATCCCAGGTGCTATCAAGGGGTAAGTCATCGGGTAACGACTGATCCGCTAACGCATCGACGGTTTCTTTCTGACTATCATCCTTTTGTGTCCGCTCAGATTCTGCGTCCGAGTCTGATTCTCCCTCTCCGTCGCTCTCCACCTCAAGCAAAGGGTTATTGTCCAAGGCTTCTTGAATTTCGGCTTGTAAATCGAGTGATGAGAGTTGCAACAGCCGAATGGCTTGTTGTAGTTGTGGGGTCATCGTTAATTGCTGACCCATTTTTAGTTGCAAGCTTTGTTTCATCTGATTATCCCGGCCTCACTTGTGCTGTGTTACAAGGTGAACTGCTCACCGAGGTAGACATCTTTAACTTGTTGATTTGACAATACGCTATTCGCGTCACCACTGGCAATCAGCTCACCGTGACTGACAATATAAGCATGTTCGCATACTGATAATGTCTCGCGCACATTGTGGTCAGTAATCAACACACCGATGCCTCGATGCTTAAGATGTTCAATAATTTTTTTGATGTCGAGTACCGAAATGGGATCAACCCCCGCAAACGGCTCATCGAGCAAGATAAACGTTGGATCGGCGGCGAGTGCGCGAGCAATCTCCACCCGACGACGTTCACCCCCCGATAGGCTCATACCTAAACTGTTGACGATATGCCCGATATTAAATTCTTCAAGCAGCGAATCGAGTTTTTCTTCACGCTCAATAGCGGTTAACGAAGGGCGCGTTTCGAGAATCGCCATCAAGTTATCGCGCACAGTCATTTTGCGAAAAATAGATGACTCCTGCGGCAAATAACCAATTCCGCGACGCGCGCGCTCGTGCATCGGTAACAACGTTAAATCCTGATCATCTAGCTTAATACTGCCTTTATCAGAATTCACTAAGCCAACGATCATATAAAACGTGGTGGTTTTACCCGCCCCATTGGGTCCGAGCAAACCAATAATTTGTCCTTGGCTTACCTCTAAGCTCACATCTTTAACGACTTGGCGTCGGTTATAAGATTTAGCGAGATGCTGAACGGATAATTTAGCCATGCATTATTGCTCTTGTTGCTGTTGGTTGTCTTCTGGCTGTTCTTGTTCAGGCTGCTTATTCGGATTAAAAATAGTGGTAACCCGTTCTCCTGATTCTTCTGACCCGCGCGCAGAGACATGTTGGTTTGCCAAGTCATACACGATGGTATCGCCGCGCGATAGACTGCTGCCCTGGGTTATTTGCGCATTGCCCTTTAATTCAATCCGCCCTTGGCTTTGAAAATAGGTGATTTGATCGGCTTGTGCGCTGATTTCTGAACCATCATCTAGCAGTTGCGTGTAGATAGCGGGACGACCATGGGCGATAAAGATATCCGCTTGGTCTTTAGCTTCGCCGCCAGATGCTTCAAGACGATCCGCTTCGATACGCAGTGAACCTTGCGTCACAATAACATTATCAGTCAGCAATAACTGGTTGTTCTTAATATCAAAATGTTCATGTCCTGCATTAACTTCGATGGGCTTTTTAAAGTCAGCCTCACCTTGCGCCATAGCCACTTGGCTCATAGCTGTCAGGCTAGCGAGGATTAAAAACCGTTTTAACATGACGTTTTAGCTCCATAGTTTCTGCGTATAGGTCGGCGCTCAGTCCATGACCTTGTACGGCAATTTGGGGTCCCGAAATGGTGACAGGGTAATCAGTATTCATCGTCTCTGCCGGTATATCGATGACCAGATACTCAGTGTTTACACGTTTAATTGAAGTATCAGGCTGGAGGGCTAATATTTCAACGTTGCGCTCTAAAATTAGTGTTTGATCGTCATACAGTGTGCCTTGTTCGGCACTGACCTGCCATGTTGCTTCTCGCTCATCGGTATAAACTGAATAAACGGGATTGGTTAATTCCGTTAGACCGATTTGAATGTAATGTGACATGTGTGCCGCGGTGACTTGATGTGCTAGACGGCCGCCTGATTCGTACAAACGCGTTTTTAAACCTGAAGCAGTAAAATCAGGTGTCATTTTGCGCGACTGGACACTCGCATCGCCTTCATCGGGCGTTCCAAAGGGGCGCCATAACAAGAGAATGACCGCGCTAAATAGGACCAAAAGCAATAGTGCAACGCGGCGACTCACAGACTGACTCCCTCAGCACTCGCCAGTTCGCCACGGCTTAATAGCAATAAGTCACAAACTTCACGGACCGCACCAAAACCACCTTGGCAGCGCGTCACGTATTGTGCTGCAATTTGCACAGAAGGGTGGGCATCGTGTACCGCGATACCGAGATTAACGCGGTTAATCAAGTTTAAATCCGGTACATCGTCGCCTACATAAGCAACCTGAGAGTCATTAAGTTGAAGTGTTTCGAGTAATTGCTCGTAAACCTCAACTTTATTCGTTACACCTTGATAAATATGACTTACACCCAAGTGCTTCATACGGCGTTCAACTATCGCCGACTTACGACCAGTGATAACGGCTGCGGGATAGCCCGCATCGGTCCATGCTTTAAGACCAAAACCGTCACGCGTGTGAAAAGCTTTCAGCTCCTCACCCTGGTTGCCGAGGTAAATGCGACCATCCGAGAATACGCCGTCGACGTCTAAAACTAACAGCTGCGTTTTGGCGAACTGCTGGAACAGATCTTCGCTAATGTCGCCATACCAGGTGTTTACGGTTTTTGCGGTGCGGTTGTGAATCATTACACAACTCCTGCTTGTAACAGGTCATGCATGTTCATCGCACCATGAGGTTTACCGTCATGGTCAACGATAATCAAGCCATTGATTTTACGATCTTGCATAAGCTTAAGTGCCTGAGCTGCCAACATGTCCTCGTGAGCGGTTACACAGGTGCGCGTCATAAAGTCTGAGATTTTACTCTCATGCACATCCACTCGACTATCAAGAATACGGCGTAAATCACCGTCGGTAAAAATACCTGCCAGGCGCCCTTGTTCATCGACGATAGAAGTCATGCCTAGACCTTTGCGCGAAATCTCGAGTAAAGCATCACGAATCAACGCATGTTGTTCGACCTTTGGTACTCGGTCGCCTGTGTGCATGACATCACTAAGTCTGAGCAGCAACCTTTTACCTAGCGAGCCGCCGGGGTGCGATAAGGCAAAGTCATCAGCGGTAAAGCCGCGTGCGTTTAATAACGCAACAGCTAAGGCATCGCCCATGACCAAGCTTGCAGTGGTCGAAGCTGTTGGCGCCAACCCGAGCGGGCAAGCTTCTTGTTCAACACGAATACAGACATGGACGTCGGCGAGTGTTGCGAGCGTTGAGTCGGGATTACCTGTCATCGCGATGATGGTCACGCCGAGTCGCTTCATTACGGGTACGATATTGAGGATTTCACCGGTTTCGCCGCTGTTCGAGATAGCGATGACAATATCGCTGTCGGTCACCATTCCTAGGTCGCCATGACTCGCTTCGCCAGGATGTACAAAAAACGCAGGTGAGCCAGTTGACGCTAACGTTGCTGCAATCTTGCCACCAATATGCCCCGATTTTCCCATGCCCGTCACGATAATGCGTCCTTTACAGTCAAACATTGCCTGACAAGCACGGTTAAAGTTGTCGTCTAGAAAGGCTTTTAAGCCCTCGATGGCATCGCGCTCGATATCAATTACGTTGCGCGCGAGCGTACAAAAGTCGTGGGTGACTTGCTTCATGACTCACCTAAAAAACTGAAAACTTGCGCCTAATGATACGTCAATATGACGGTGGCTGCCTACCGTATTTATGTTTGCAGGATTGCGAATGTCACAAATTTGAATTACTATACCAACTAGACGGTTTAGTATTAAACCCATTAACAGTGGTTAAGTGAGTTGTTATGTGCGCGAAAAAATGTGCGGGTCGACCGAGTAACCGAGATGCCATCTTAGATGCGGCTGAGCAATTGGTGGCGTCGGAAGGGGCTGCGCGTCTTACTTTCGATGCATTGGGTCAAGCAACTGGTATCAGTAAAGGTGGGCTTTTATACCACTTTGCGAGCAAAGATAAACTGCTCGAAGCCATGCTTGAGCGCATGGTGGCACGTAATAGCGATTTAAAAGACGCGTTTATGGCGCAGTTTGAGGGTGATCCTAACCAGGAGCTAAAGAGTATTTTGCTGGCATCGCTCAACAGTGATGCAGAGTGCGCTCAATTAAGCTCCGGGTTGTTGGCTGCGGCGGCGAATAATCCAGAACTGCTCGCACCAATGACAGCGCACGTGCAACAAACGTTTCAATCACTTGAGCAATTCAGCCAAGATCCAATGTTAGCCAAAGTATTGTTTTTTGCTGTACACGGCGCTCGGTTATTTGAGCAACTGCAATTATGCGAGCATTGTCAGGGTGACCGGAAAGCGTTTGCAGATAAATTGCTAACGATGATTGATGATCAAAGCTGATATGTTTTGCAACATTTTTACAGTTACGTTTTAGACCAACGCCCCATAGAATGGGTATTCTGAAACAAATAGCGCGTTAGGGACAGATAAGTGGATAACTTTGTTGCTTTAAAAGATGTGCATTTTTCGCATGGCCAACGCACCATTTATGACGGCCTGTCGTTAACGGTGCCTAAAGGTAAAATCGTTGCTGTCATGGGACCAAGCGGTATCGGTAAGACAACGTTATTGCGTTTAATTGGTGGCCAGCTAAGGCCCGAGTCAGGCTCGATTAAGGTCGCCGACGCCGAAGTGACAACGATTTCGCGTAAGGCGCTGTATGAGCTGCGAAAACGCATGAGCATGTTGTTTCAAAGCGGTGCGCTATTTACCGATATGAGCGTGTTTGACAACGTCGCGTTTCCGCTGCGCGAGCACACCGATCTGACGGAAGACGTTATCCGAAGTATTGTACTAATGAAGCTCGAAGCGGTCGGTTTGCGTGGTGCTCGGGATTTGATGCCTGCCGAACTATCGGGTGGCATGGCGAGACGAGCAGCGCTCGCTCGCGCAATTGCGCTCGATCCTGATTTGATTATGTATGACGAACCATTTGCTGGACAGGATCCGATCTCAATGGGTGTCATTGTAAAATTGATTCGTTCGCTTAACGAATCACTCGGACTCACCTCCATTGTGGTATCTCATGATGTCGACGAAGTCCTCTCGATTGCTGATTATGCTTATATCATTGCTGATAAAAAGGTTGTCGCAGAAGGGACACCCGCTGAGCTTCAAGAGAATGATAAGGCGATTGTCAGGCAGTTTTTGCAAGGTGAAGCGGATGGTCCGGTTAAGTTCCATTACACCGAGGATGACTTCGCTACGGATTTGATGGGAGAAGCGCATGGATAGTTTGGCGCGCCTAGGCGCAACGGTCACCGACTCTGTCGCAGGTATTGGGCGTGCGCTCGCCATGTTGCTGGGAGCCATTATAGGTAAACCAACGCCGCGTAAATCCTGGCCGTTATTTATCCAACAAATGTATGTTGTTGGCGTGCTATCGCTGATTATTATCGTAGTTAGCGGGCTATTTATCGGCATGGTGCTCGGTTTACAGGGCTACACCATCTTAGTGGATTATGGTGCTGAGCAAAGTCTTGGGCCGATGGTTGCGCTGTCTTTACTCCGCGAGTTAGGCCCGGTAGTGACTGCATTGTTGTTTGCGGGTCGCGCTGGATCGGCGTTGACAGCAGAGATCGGTTTGATGAAGGCGACTGAGCAACTTTCGAGTCTAGAGATGATGGCGGTTGATCCACTGCGTCGTGTTATTGCACCGCGTTTCTGGGCCGGTTTCGTAAGTATGCCGTTGTTGGCATTGATTTTTTCCGCCGTTGGTATTTACGGCGGCTATCTTGTCGGTTCGGGCTGGCTGGGCGTTGATGAAGGCGCATTCTGGTCGGTGATGCAGTCAGCCGTAGACTGGCGTGACGATTTAATGAACGGGATCATCAAATCACTCGTATTTGCTTTTGTGGTGACGTGGATTGCGCTCTACAAAGGTTATCGGTGTGAACCGACTTCAGCGGGTATCAGCAAAGCGACTACATCAACTGTGGTCACTGCGTCGCTCGCTATCTTAGGACTCGATTTTATTCTTACAGCATTGATGTTTGGCGGGTAAAAACCATGGAATCACGGAAATCACATATTTTTGTTGGCTTGTTTGTTGTTGTAGGGGTTTTGGCACTGCTCTTTATTGCGCTGCGCGCAGCGAGTGGCAGCACTGTAACCGCAGGTGAAACATACACGCTGTATGCCAAGTTCGACAATATTGGCAGTCTAAAAGTGCGCTCACCGGTCAAAGTCGGTGGCGTCGTTGTTGGGCGTGTGACGAATATTTCGCTAGCAGGCGAATATTACGAGCCATTGGTCGAAATGGAAATTAGCAAAGATTACGACAAGTTCTCAGAAACGACGAGCTTATCGGTGCTGACGGCTGGCTTGTTGGGTGAACAATATCTGGGCCTCCAGCCAGGGTTCATTGATGACACGGTGGGCACCTTAGAAGACGGCGACACGATTTCGGATACTAAATCAGCACTCGTGTTGGAGCAGCTGATCGGACAGTTTTTGTTTAGCCAAGGCGAAAATTAACGGAGTGGGAGACGTATTATGAAGGTTTTAATGACGCTGGTGATGAGCGCTTTTCTTGCCGTAAGCAGCGCCTCGGCAGAAATGATTAAAGAGGAAAACCCGTACACCCTGCTGAAAAAGGTAGCGGATCAGACGTTTGAGCGTATTGGCGAGGATCGCAGTAAAATCAGCGAGGATCCAAACCATCTTAAAACCATCGTTAAAGATGAGTTAATGCCTTACGTAGACAACATCTACGCGAGTAAGAAAGTCTTAGGTCGCTATTTTAAAGATACCGATGAACAGCAACGTCAGGCATTTTACAAAGCATTTACAGATTATATTGTTGCCACCTATGCCCGTGCTTTTACACAATATGATGAGTCAAAGCACGAAGTAGAATTCTTGCAGCATCCTAAGGTCGGTCCGGATGACAAAGTGGTTGTTGTTGAAACGCGCGTGAAAGAAGCGGGTCGCCCGCCTATTCGTTTAGACTTTAAAGTGCGTTATGACAGTAATGCCAGTGTATGGAAAGCGTACGACTTGGTTGTCGAAGGCGTGAGCTTGTTGAACAGTAAACAAAGCGAAATCGCAGCGGTCATCCGTTCGCGTGGTATCGAAGGTACCATTGCTTTACTTAAAGACAAGGCAAACCAACCGATTAAGTTGGACGACAAAGTCGACGTTCCGTCTTAAGGATGCCGCATGAGTCAGGCTCAAATGAACTATCAACTCGCTGACGATGGCACGCTGTCATTGGCGGGTTCGCTAACGCGTAGCGCTATTCCCGCGCAGTGGGATTCGTTAAACCGACTGCTGAAGGATAAAGCGGTCAAGCAAGTGAATGTTGCTGACGTTAAGTTAATTGACACAGCGGGCGTTGCAGTTTTGCTCGAGGTCATCAAACATAACCGTGGCTCAGTGCCCTTGGTATGCGAAGGCGCTTCGGAACAATTGCGGCAAATCGTCACAGTGAGTGGCGTAGAGCATCTACTTTCGTTAAGCTAACGACTTTAATTCTTCAGCTAAGTTGTGTGGATATAATATGAACGCCGAACAATTGACCGCGTTATTGAAAGATGAACTAGAGATCGATGAAGCGCATGTAAAACTCGATGGCGCAAATGTGAACATTATTGCCGTGGGTGAAGTATTTGCATCGCTCAGTCGAGTGAAAAGCCAACAAATGGTTTACCAACCACTTAAGCCGTTAATCGCTGACGGTACCCTTCATGCAGTGTCGATCAAAACATACACGCCTGAAGCATGGGAACGTGATAAAAAATTAATGATGCCTTAATGTCATCAGGAGGCATCATGGATAAATTTTTAATTAAAGGCGGACGTCCGCTTCATGGCGAAGTCACCATTTCAGGTGCAAAGAATGCTGCGCTACCAATTTTGCTTGCGACTGTCTTGGGTAGCGAGCCAATCACGATTGCCAATGTACCTGTATTGCAGGATGTCAAAACATCACTCAAACTGCTCGCCAAGTTAGGTTTGGCTCACTCTGAGCTAAAGGATGGCAAAGTAACCATCGAGCCAGCTCAACGGTCGCAGCATGTTGCACCCTATGAGCTGGTGAAAACCATGCGTGCCTCGATTTTAGTCTTGGGTCCATTACTTGCCAAAGTGGGTAAAGCAGAGGTCTCGTTACCTGGTGGCTGCGCGATAGGTGCACGCCCAGTCAACCTGCATATCGAAGGTTTACGTCAAATGGGGGCACATATTGTCGTTGAGAACGGCTATATCAAGGCGTCCGTTGATGGTCGTTTAAAGGGCGCCGATATCCTGATGGATACTGTGAGTGTCACGGGCACCGAAAACCTGATGATGGCAGCGGCTTTGGCCGATGGTACGACACGTATTGAGAACGCTGCACGTGAGCCAGAAATTATTGACCTTGCCCACTTCCTTAATCACCTCGGTGCAAAAATCTCGGGTGAGGGGACGGATACGTTGACCATTGAGGGTGTTGCACGTCTCGGTGGTGGCGAGTATGCAGTTATGCCCGATCGCATCGAAACCGGTACCTTTCTGGTTGCTGGTCTTGCGTCCGGTGGTGATGTCACCTGTCGTAATACCGATCCGAGTGCGTTAGACGCGGTACTTAAAAAGCTGACCGAAGCCGGTGGCTTGGTCGAGAAAGGCAGCGATTGGATCAGAATTCGCAGCCAAGGGCGGCCCAAGCCTGTAACGATTATTACGGCGCCTCATCCCGCGTTTCCAACAGATATGCAAGCACAGTTCTGCGCGCTGAATGCGATTGCGTCCGGTAGTGGCTGGGTGCGCGAAACCATTTTTGAAAATCGTTTCATGCATATCCCCGAGTTACGCCGCATGGGCGCTCACGTCGAGCTCGAAGGCAACACCGCGATTTGTAATGGCGTGGAAACCCTGACGGGTGCCGAAGTTATGTGTACCGATTTACGTGCCTCAGCATCCTTGGTTATTGCGGGCTTAGTGGCGAAGGGCGAAACCCTCGTTGAGCGTATTTATCATATTGATCGTGGATACGAAGGAATCGAACTCAAGCTACAAGCATTGGGTGCGGACATTCAACGTATTCACTGAATTTGACGCGCGGACCCTACGGTTAATGTTGTGGTTCGCGTTTCATCACCCCGTACATACTCAATCTCAAGTTGCGTACCCGGCCTGCTCTTAACCACTCGCTCCATCCCCTCCGTTGCTGAGTAAATGGGTGACCCACCAATTTGTGTAATTAAATCGTTGACCTTTAAACCGGCTTGATCGGCCGGACTGTTGGGCTCAACTAATGTCACTAAGATGCCATTAGCCGCATTTTGTAAGTTGAAGTTAGGGTTAACCTGAATACCGATGTACCCACGCACAACTCGACCTTCCGCGATTAGCGTTTGCATGATTTCATTGACCGTGTTGTAAGGTGTTGCAAAGTAAATACCCTCAACCGTGTCACCAAATGCGGAGTTAAAGCGCGCATTGTTAATACCGATAAGCTCGCCTTTACTGTTAATCAGTGCACCACCCGATGCACCTTGATTGATGACCGCATCCATTTGAATCAGGTCGGAGTACGCTGAGCCAGTAATGCCAACACGACCTCCCGTTGCGCTGATAATACCTTGGGTGATGGTTTGACCGATATTGTAGGGGTTACCAATCGCAAACACGATGTCACCCACTTTGATCGGACGTTCTCCCATGGTAGGAATGACAGGCAGGTTATCGGCCTCGACCTTTAATACCGCGAGGTCGGTATAGGTGTCATTGCCTATGAGCTGTGCTTCATAACGGCGACCGTCTTGCAGTGCTACTTGAATCTCGTCGTAATTTTCAACCACGTGATTCGCAGTAATGATATAGCCGCGTTCGTTCATGATTACGCCAGAGCCTAAGCGCCATAAACGTGAGTTGGCTTGCGACGAGTAACGTGAGCGTTCACTCTCACCCAAGCTATAGATATTAACGACCGCCGGCGCAGCGCGGCTAATGGCTTGATTAAAGCTCGCAACTTCGTCGCTTTTGGTTAAGTTGAACTGACCTGTGGTACCGCCGTTCAGATAGGGTTGAGCAAGGAAAATAATGGCAGCAACAACCAAGCCTAAACCAACCGATTGATAAAGGAATCGAACGAGTGACTTGATGGTGCTCATAAACGTGACGGTCCAATAATTAAAAAGTGACTTCAGCTTATCACTGAAGTCACTTTGATGTAAGTTTTTGAAACGAATACGCGCGACTAAGAGGCAGGGTTGCGTAGCATCAAGTAACGTACACTATTACCGCGCTGGATGCTCAGTGCAACCACATCACCCGCGTTGTCGATAGCTTCTCGCAAATCACCTAGGGTATTGATAGGCTGACGATTAGCGCCCTTGATGATATCGTTTTTCTCAAGCCCGATACGTGCTGCAGGTGAGCCCGGTTCGACATCGGTGATAATAATACCCGCTTGTGAACCGTCAGCTTCTAACGTTGCGCCTTCTAGCGCTGGGTGTATGGATTGTGCAGACGTTTCCGTATCCTTAGAGTCAAGTATTACGTTAACTTCTTGGCGTTCACCGTCTCGAATGAGTTCAAGTTCAACTTCGGTACCCGAGCCTAGAGTGCTGACTAAGGCACCCAGTTCTTGGAAACTGGCAATTTCATCATCATTGACCGCGACAATGACATCACCCGATTGGATGCCTGCCTTGTCGGCAGCACTATCGGGAACCACTTCGGCAACAAAAGCGCCTTCAGAAACACTAATATCGAGGGCATCAGCAATATCAGAGTTGAGATCATTACCCCGTACACCCAAAACGCCACGGCGTACCTCACCGAACTCAATTAATTGCTGCACCAGATTACGCATCATATCGGAAGGGATAGCAAAACCGATACCAATATTACCGCCGTTTGGGCCGAGTATAGCGGTGTTAATACCGATTAATTTGCCATCTAAGGTCACTAATGCGCCGCCGCTGTTACCACTGTTGATCGCGGCATCGGTTTGGATAAAGTTTTCGAGCTCTTCAATACCAAGGTTGGCACGGCTGAGCGCACTGACTATCCCCGATGTCACAGTTTGACCAAGTCCAAACGGGTTACCGATGGCAACGACAAAATCGCCTACACGTAGGTCAGAGGATCGACCAATCTCAATATCGGTAAGATTCTCGGCGTCCTCGATTTGTAGCAACGCAATATCGCTTTGCTCATCACGGCCCACTAATTTAGCGTCGTATTCGCGTCCATTTTTGAGCGTGACTACAATTTCGGTGGCATCATCAATAACGTGATTATTGGTTACAACGTAGCCTTTCTCTGCATCAATGATGACACCCGAGCCTAGACCACTAAAGGGACGTTCTTGCACTCGCTCACTTGGCGCATTAGGTCCGAAGAAAAAGCGTAGCGCGTCAGGAACACGTTGGCGCACCTCTCGTTTACCCTTAACGGCAATATTAACAACCGCTGGCGTGACCTCTTCTAGCATGGGCGCGAGTGTTGGCTTTTCGTCGTCTGCACCAAAAAAGGGAATGCCTGCTTGTACAGGCTGAGAAAAGCCGCCAACGGTTAAAGCGGCGAGTGTAATACCTACAATTAGTTTCTTCATCGTGTTACGAACTCCTAGTAGTAACTTAACAACCGTGTGCAGCGATTATGACCGCTAAGTTAATAAATGAGTTCAAAACAAAAATGTTTCAAGATATTTAGTCACGTTTTGCTTGTTCGCTTTCAGTAAACAAACCGCTACGTTCATCCGTGTAGTCTTTTGGGACCTGCTCGGCTTCTTCAGTACCGTGAGTTGATCGGTAATCCTTTTTCATCGTGCTTGCAACGCGCAGTTGACGCATCGTATCTTCAGAAAAGAACGGTAAATCGCTTTGCGCATCATTCTTTTGCAGTAAGTCAGCACTGTGAGCAAGGTAGTTTTTCAACTTATCTTGTGTTTCCTCAAGCTGCTCGACGAGTGCGTTAGCGGTGGCAAAATGTTCAGCAACCTCACGCTGATAATCTGCCAATTGTTTTTGGCTTTTCTCAACTTGCTCTTCAAGATCGCTACCGCTACGTGAACCAAACCAGTAACGCGCAACAAAAAAACCAATCACAGCGCCTGCTACGACTAATAAAATGCCAATTAACCAATCCATGCCAAACTCCTAGGCTTACCCTACTCATTGCTGATTCAGGGCATCGTGATAAAATAGATGCCCTATAGGATAATCGTAACTGAGGTGAAGTGGTAGTGTCGAACCCGTGCTTTACGCCAATTGAGCGTTACAAAAATGATTTAGAACGCGAGGATTTCAGCTATGACGAAGCGCAGGAGCACGCGGTCAAGCAGTTACAGCGCCTTTACGATGACTTGCTCAAGTGGCAGGAAAATAAACAACGATCAGTATTAAAGCGGTTGTTTACTAAGCCACCTAGCCCACCTAAAGGGTTGTACTTTTGGGGTGGTGTGGGTCGTGGTAAAACCTATTTGGTTGATACGTTTTATGAGACCTTGCCGATTAAAAACAAATGGCGACTGCATTTTCATCGCTTTATGCAGCGCGTGCATAGTGAACTAAAGCAGCTGCAGCAAAAGTCGGATCCCTTGATCATTGTTGCCGATCGAATTGCCGCCGAAACCGATGTCATTTGTTTTGACGAATTTTTCGTGCAAGACATCACCGATGCGATGCTTTTAGGAAAGTTATTCGAGTATTTGTTTGAGCGGCAGGTGGTGCTGGTAGCTACCTCAAATATTATTCCTGATGATTTGTATAAAAATGGACTCCAGCGTGCTCGCTTTATTCCTGCGATTAAGTTGATTAATCAGCATTGCGAGGTCGTGAATGTAGACAGTGGGATCGACTATCGATTACGAACGTTGACTCAGGCAAAGCTGTTCCATGTACCTAATGATGATCAAGCCGATCAGTTGCTCATTGATTCATTTCATAACTTAGCGCCCGAAAAGGGCTGCGCGTTTGAGTCTCATGCGGTTGAAATTGAAGGTCGGAAGATTCAAGCGCGAGGCGAGTGCGATGACGTCGTATTCTTTGATTTTGCTGATATCTGCAAAACAGCCCGTAGTCATACCGACTATATGGAAATTGCTCAGCTCTATCACGCGGTTATTATCTCAAATGTTGAGCAAATGGGGCGTCATAACGATGATGTTGCACGCCGTTTTATCGCGTTAGTTGATGAGTTTTATGAGCGACGGGTTAAGTTAATCTTATCCGCCCAACAACCGATTGATGCGCTTTATAGCGAGGGCCAATTAAGCTTTGAGTTTCGGCGTTGTGTGAGTCGCTTGCAGGAAATGCAAAGTGAAGAGTACCTCGCATTGGCACACCGTGCCTAATGAGGGCATTAACCTACAAGAAATTTTAAAAAATGCGTGATCTTTGAGCGCATTTTTCCTATAATCCGCGCAGCCCACGTTACAGTCCATGGTGTTAACCACGCGTTAGCCCATGGTTGCAGCAAATAAACTAATGATTCTTATCATTTTTTTATTGTTGTGATTCGCGGGGAAGCCCGGAATTACTGTCCGTGAACATTTAAAATTAGGTTTTTTTAAAATGAAAACATTTGTAGCAAAACCAGAAACGGTAAAACGCGACTGGTACGTAATTGACGCAGAAGGTAAAACGTTAGGTCGTTTGGCTACTGAAGTAGCACGCCGCCTGCGTGGTAAGCATAAGCCTGAGTATACTCCTCACGTTGATACGGGTGACTACATCGTCATCGTAAACGCTGAGAAAGTTGCTGTAACTGGTAACAAAGCTCAGGACAAAATGTACTACTCGCACACTGGATTCCCGGGTGGTATCAAATCAATCAGCTTTGAAAAACTGATTGCTAAGAAACCTGAAATGGTAATTCAGAAAGCGGTAAAAGGTATGTTGCCTCGTGGACCTCTAGGCCGTGCCATGTTCCGTAAACTGAAAGTGTACGCAGGTGCTGAGCACAACCACGTTGCTCAACAACCTAAACAACTGGATCTATAACGGAGCACGCATACTATGGCAGATAATCAATACTACGGTACAGGTCGCCGCAAAAACTCAACTGCTCGCGTATTCTTGCGTCCGGGCAGCGGCAACATCCAAATCAACCAACGTGCGTTGGAAGATTACTTTGGTCGTAAAACTGCACAAATGGTTGTTCGTCAACCACTAGAAGCAGTCGAAATGACTGAGAAATTCGACCTTTACATCACCGTAAGCGGTGGTGGTACAACAGGTCAAGCGGGCGCAATCCGTCACGGTATTACCCGTGCACTGATGCAATATGACGAAGGCCTACGCTCTACCTTGCGTAAAGAAGGCTACGTTACGCGTGACGCTCGTCAAGTTGAACGTAAGAAAGTGGGCTTACACAAAGCACGTAAGCGTCCACAGTTCTCAAAACGTTAATTTTACGTTTTTACGAAAAGCCCAGCATTTGCTGGGCTTTTTTATTTTTACCTACCAATGAACCGCTGTTCATGAATATAAACGCCTGTTATGAGAGCAACACGTGCCATACACCGCGAATCACTTGTAAAACATGTGGGTTTTCTTTATCATTTCTGAGCATTTTTTGTAATCCGTATAGGCGGATAACGCAGCAGCTAATTCCCGACTTCGCGGCCATGGATCGCGGAGCGTCCAACTGGAGAGTAAATGGATGAGCAATGCGCCTGTAGATAAAGGCCGCCGTCGTTTTTTGACGGTCGCGACCGGAGTCGTTGGTGGTGCCGGAGCGGTGGGTGTCGCCGTTCCTTTTATCGCATCATGGAATCCGAGCGCGAAGGCAAAGAACGCCGGGGCACCGGTCGAAGTTAACATCGCAAAGGCAGAACCGGGTCAAATGATTCGTGTGAAGTGGCGAGGCAAGCCCGTATGGGTCGTCCGTCGTTCACCAGAAATGCTCGATGGTCTTAAATCGCATGAAGACCGTCTACGCGACCCTAATTCTGAAGAGCCACAACAACCTTCGTACGCGTCGAACGAATACCGAGCAATCAAAAAGGAATTTTTTGTTGCTGTGGGTATCTGTACGCACTTGGGCTGTTCTCCGAGCTACCTACCTCAAGAGATGGGTGAGCACGTTGAGGGCGTTGAGGCAGGATTCTTCTGTCCATGTCATGGTTCGAGCTACGATATCGCTGGACGGGTATTCCAAGGTGTTCCCGCGCCATTGAATTTGGTCGTACCGCCGCATTATTACGTTGACGACAATACGATCTTAGTCGGCGAAGATAAGGGGCAAGCATAATGGCTAATAAATTCGTTGAATGGATCGATGCACGTATTCCAATGACCAAAACTTGGAATATTCACCTTGCAGAGTATCCTGCTCCAAAAAACTTTAACTTCTGGTACCTATTCGGCGTATTGGCGATGTTAGTGCTGGTTAACCAAATCCTTACGGGTGTCTGGTTAACGATGAACTACGTACCGAGTGCCGAAGGTGCGTTTGCATCAGTCGAGTACATCATGCGTGATGTCGAATACGGCTGGTTACTTCGATACATGCACTCCACGGGCGCCTCGGCATTCTTCGTGGTCGTTTACCTGCATATGTTCCGTGGCATGCTCTACGGTTCCTACCAAAAGCCACGTGAGCTACTGTGGTTATTCGGTATGTTCATCTTCCTGGTATTGATGGCTGAAGCATTCATGGGTTATTTATTACCATGGGGTCAGATGTCTTACTGGGGTGCGCAGGTCATTATCTCCTTGTTTGGTGCGATTCCTGTTATTGGTGATGATTTAACCCTGTGGATTCGTGGTGACTACGTTATCTCGGGTGCAACTCTGAACCGCTTCTTTGCGCTTCACGTTATTGCTTTGCCGTTGGTGCTTGTGATTCTTGTGTTCTTACACATTATTGCATTGCACGAAGTGGGTTCTAACAACCCTGATGGCGTGCCAATCAAAAAGCCGAAAGGCTCAGTGCCTGACGAAGAAAAACCGAAGTTTAAATTCCATGAGCGTTTTACTAAGAAATACGACATCGTGGATGCGATCCCGTTCTATCCTTACTACATCGTAAAAGATTTGATCGGTATCGGTATTTTCTTATTCTTGTTCTGTTACGTGATCTTCTTTATGCCAGAGATGGGCGGCTTCTTCCTAGAGCCACCAAACTTTGAGCCAGCGAACCCATTGAAGACACCAGAGCATATCGCACCGGTTTGGTATTTCACTCCGTTCTACGCTATTTTGCGTGCGGTTCCTGATAAGTTGTTCGGTGTAATCTTGATGTTCGCATCGATTGTGCTACTCGCATTGTTGCCTTGGTTGGATCGTGGTCGTGTACGTTCAATCCGCTATCGCTCAGTGTTGCACAAGTTGAACTTGGCAGTATTCTCGGTGAGTTTCTTGATACTTGGCTACTTAGGTACACAACCGGCTACGCCAACAGCGACATTGTTTGCACAGATCTTTACCTTCTTATACTTCGCCTTCTTCGTATTGCTGTTCTTCTACAGTAAGCGGGAGAAGACCAAGCCGGTACCAGAAAGGGTGACGTCATAATGAAAAAATTACTAATCGCTCTTGCTACACTTATCCCGTCGCTCGTATTCGCGGCGGGACCGACTGTGCCGCTTGACGAAGCTGAAGTCGATTTGCATGACAAAGCGTCATTGCAACGCGGTGCACAGTTGTTCATGAACTACTGTTTGGGCTGCCACTCACTCGAGTATGCGCGTTATAACCGTATGTTTGAGGACCTTGGTATTCCTGAGGAAGTGGGTCAGAAAAACCTGCAGTTTACCGGTGAGAAGCCAGGTGATCTCATTACCATCAATATGTCACCTGATAAAGCCGGTGCATGGTTTGGTAACCCTCCACCTGACTTGACTAACGTAGCGCGTGTACGCGGTCCTGATTGGATCTACACCTATTTACGTGCGTTCTATCGTGATGATAGCCGTCCGTTTGGTGTTAACAACACGGTGTTCCCAAATGTAGGTATGCCACACGTGCTACAAGAGTTACAAGGCTTGCCAGAGAAAACCTATGAAGAGCGCCGTATCGATGGCGAAATGCAAAAGGTTTATGTTGGTCTTAAGACCGATGGCAAAGGCCGTTTAACCGAAAGCGAATACGATCAAGCGATGCTCGATTTGACTTCGTTCTTGGTCTATATGGGTGAGCCAATGAAACTAGAACAACGCCGTATGGGCTGGTTCGTATTCGGTTTCTTATTGGTATTCACCATTTTAGCTTGGTTGCTGAAGCGAGAGTTCTGGAAAGATCTTAAGTAAGCAGCAGTTGAGCTCAGTAGAAAAGGGTGGCTTGCCACCCTTTTGCTGTTGAAATTATCTGGAGAAATACATGGCGGTTGCAGCAAATAAACGTTCAGTGATGACGTTATATTCCAGCAAGAACGATCTAAAAAGTCACCAAGTTCGCTTGGTGTTAGCAGAGAAAGGTGTCGGCGTAGAAATCAGTTTTGTCAGTGGTGATGACCGCCCTGAAGACTTGATGCAGTTGAACCCTTATCCTGACGCGACACCCACACTCGTGGATCGTGAGCTGGTGCTTTATAACGCTCACATCATTATGGAATATCTCGATGAGCGTTTTCCGCATCCGCCATTGATGCCTGTTTATCCCGTAGCGCGTGGCACTAGTCGCTTAATGATGCATCGTATCGAGCGTGACTGGTACACCTTAGCCGACAAGATTATGGCGGGTGACAACCAAGCGCGCCAAGAACTGCGTGAAGGCATTTTGTCGTTAGCGCCTATTTTCGCGGATACGCCTTACTTTATGAGCGAAGAGTTCAGCTTGGTTGACTGCTATTTAGCACCTCTTTTATGGCGCCTACCGAGCTACGGTATTGAGCTAACGGGTCAGGGCGCAAAAGATGTAAGAGCATACATGGGTCGTATTTTTGAACGTAAAACGTTTCAAGAGTCATTGACCGATGTTGAACGAGAAATCGCGCGTCTGTAATTCTCTTAACCATCAATTGGAGCGGTTATGGAATTAAGTGATATGACACCCAAGCGCCCTTATTTAATGCGGGCGCTTTACGATTGGATCGTTGATAATCAGTTAACACCCCATCTCGTGGTTGATGCCACTATTGTAGGTACGCAAGTGCCTCAGCAGTTTGTACAAGACGGTCAAATCGTTTTGAACATCTCTCCCACTGCAGTTGTGGGTTTACAACTGATGGACACTGAAGTGCGTTTTAATGCACGTTTTGGCGGCCAGCCGATGGAAGTCATCGTTCCGATGACAGCAGCTTTAGCAATCTATGCGCGTGAGAATGGTGCCGGCGCGATGTTTGAAGCAGAGCCTCAACTGGACAAAATGCCAGAGCCAGAAGTAAGCGACGACACACCTTCGGTGTCTCTGGACACGGTTGAGGGTAATAAGTCGGATAAAACGCCGAGCAGCGCCTCTAGCAAGAAAAAACCAAACTTAAAAGTAATTAAGTAAATCAAGTAGAGCGCTTAGCGCGCTCTACTAAATACTTTTACGACCTTTTGCACGCCATCGATATTACGTGCGATATCAACAGCTCTCTCAGCCTCTGCATCATCGACGATACCTAGTAAAAAGACCTCGCCATTTTCTGTAACGACTTTCACATCGGTCGCGTCTACCTGATCGTCAGCGATGAGCTTCATGCGTACTCGGCTCGATATCCAGGTATCACTGGCTTGTGTGGCGATGCCTGCCTTGCTGGCTAAACGAATTTGATTAAACACACGCTCGATACCGTTAGTATCCGAGATAACGTCTTCTGCGCGTGCTCGCTGTGCCTCAGAATCCACTTGTCCAACCAAGAGTACTTGTTTTCCGTAACTTACAACGCGGATACGATAGTCCTTGAGTTGGTTGTCGTTACCCACCTTAGCATTGGCCTTCATTTCGATGGCTTGGTCATCTAATTGAGTACCCAAAGTGCGTGGATCGGTTGCCGACGATACGCCCACCGCAGCAGCCCCCACGGCAACCGCGGCACATCCTTGAAGTAAAGGAACAGAGAGTCCTGCGAGTAATACCCAACGAATAGCATAGTTCTGACGCATCATATTAATCGTGCTCCTGAGGGAAAATAGTATTCTCAACCAATTCACTGATACACTGACTGATCAGTAATTGCTGCTCGAGTACTCGTGACTCGTTCAACGAGGGGATTTGTAACTCTAAATCATTTGCGCCGAGAAGCCCTGATACCATATCGTTCTGTTGACCCGTAATGGCTATCATAATCATATTGCGACTCAAGGCTGTTTCCATGGTCTCAATAAGTGCAGAATCATCACTTTCACGAGTGGCGAACACCAGCAGCAAATCGCCTGCTTGTGCCAGCGATGCAACCTGCGCCTGAGCGTATTGGTTAAGTGCGATGACTGGAAAAGCGGGGCGCTCTATTTTGTAACCAATGTTCATGACACGCGCAAAGTGTTCGGCAAGCATGTGGCTGGCACCGCTGCCACACACGAACAACCGTTGCCCTGCCAATAAGCTATTCACCAAAAGGTCTACGCAGTCTTCAATATGTTCAGAAAGGCTTTCTATAGCAGAAATCTGAGTTTGAATACTTTCGGTAAACAGCGCCTTAATACGTTCTTCATTCATTTTAGAAAGCGTCCTTGTACCACTCGATAGAAACCTGGCTATCATTTATCGTTATGATATCAAAGCGTATCTTCGCGAGGTACTCATTTACTTGTTGTTCAACTAAAAAGTACTGGGCGGCACGCCGAATACGTTGACACTGACGTGTAGTAATTTGTTCCAAAATTGAAGCAAACTCGCTACTTTGGCGTCGCTTGACCTCAACAAAGACCCAGCAATCTTGTTCACGACAAATAATATCGATTTCGCCGCAGGGTACTCGGTAATTATGCTGAATGACGTTAAGTCCGCGCTTTCGTAAATATTCGCTTGCGAGAGACTCGCCTTCAGCACCACGTTTTTTTGTCGACATTAGGGCTTAACAATTTTGACCTCGGAAGGTGTTAATTTAGCCCAACTCATTTCACGGTGGATATTATTTAGATGTATGGAAAGGCTACCCGTCATCCCGTCGATCGACTTCCCTCGCATCCAGCGTAACGAATCAATTTGCTCCAAGACAGTGAGACTATCATGACCCATGGCGACCAGACGCGCGTCATTAAGATCGGCGTTATTATGTTGTTTGAGCCACGTACCAATAGCAAAGGAACGCTGGCTAGCCAATAAAATAGGGGCCTCGGTAAATACGATACCGCGTAAATCGTTATCTCCATTTTGATTAGTTACGCGATGGATCGCGGAACTGGCATAAACATCAGCGGGTGGTGCAAAAGGCGATAAATTAACATCGATAAACGGCTTTAACAGTCGTGCTTGCTCTAAGTTGCCAGCGATGTAAAGTGCGTCGACATCACTTCGGCTGCGCTCTTGTGCATCTACAATAATTTTTCCTGCTGCAATTTTGACATTTCTAATTCGTTCAGCGCTGGCTGCGACGCCCAATGCATGCTCGACAGCCGCCTGCATCTCTTCAGTGCTACTGTACCAGCTACTCTCGACTTCGCGGTCATTCTCTGTTGACCAGCTGCTTTTAAAAGCATTGACCATTTTGGTGCCTGCACTACTTTTTGCTGCAAATATGATGCTACCCAGCTTCGCGGTTTCACCAATGTAGTTGGCAGCTTGTGCCGCTTCGGTTTCACTATCTAACGCAAAAGTGACGTGTCCGCTAGGGACGATAATATCGTCAGCTGAATCGGGCTGGTTAAGATAAACTTGCGTAACACCCAACATAGGCTGTTGCATCCAAGCGTTTACGTGCTTTTTCAACAAGGGTCCGATAACAAAGTGTTGTTGCTGTTCTAACAGTTGGCTCTGCAGTGACGTTAAGTCTTCGGCCTCGGTGTCATAGAACCGCACGTGAACATTGTCGAGTTGGGCGGCTGAAGCGATGATGCCATCACGCACTGCTTCACCTTGCAGTCGATAGCTGCCTGATAACGGCAATAACACGGCTACTTCGTTGATGGCTTTAAACTCGTTGTCGCTTAAAAAACGCTCCACAATACTGCGAGCATAATGTTGATTGTAGGAGGTAAGCCAGCGATCAAGTGACTGTTGCAACTGTCCGGCTGACTGTGAGCGGTGGGTTGACTCAATTAACCGCCACCAGCCTGCTAGGCTAATACGGTCAGGTCGACGCTCCGGTAACTGATTGCGAGGCACCTGCCTAGCGACCAACCAAATTGACTCTAATTGGGTATCGCTATCAGTTTGGTAAGCCTCATCTAAATAACTAAGTGCTAACCAAAACTGTCGTTGTTGCTGGTGTGCGTTAGCAATCAAAAGCAAGGCGGTATGCTTTAAATCTCTATCAGTCAATTGATTAACCACAGGCTCGAGCTTGTCGATCACCCGTTGCCATTCGCCACTGTGGTAGTACCAACGTGCCAAAGCCAGCGCATAAAGGCGCTGGTCGGCTGCTCGCATCGCGCCAACATCAAGCTGTGATAACACGGCGGCACTGCGCTGATAATCGCCTTGGTTTTGGTACGCAAATGATGCTTCGACCAGCGCCATCTGCTGGCTCGCCTCGTTGCCTTCATTGCGAGCTCGCTCAATCCATTGTTGAGCCGATAGCGTTTCGCCTTGGTTGGCGGGAGTTACAATTGCTTGGTCGACTGGCGAAGTGGATGGCTCGTTGTTGCGGTCAGGGGATTGCGCGCAGCTTGCTAGCAAACCGATGGCGAAAATGATGAAGCCCTGTTTGGCGTAGGTTGCTAATGATACAGCTTTATCTTGACTCAATACGTTCACACTCACCGCCCAGCAAAATTATCACGTGTTTAAAGTTAAATGATACTATAAGTCGCTATTCGAATTACAACACAACGGAATCACCATGTCACAGCTACAAAGTGAAAAGTCATCGCAAAGTTTCGGAACGCTCTATATTGTGCCCACTCCGATAGGTAATCTCGCCGATATGACTGAGCGCGCGGTAAACACTTTACAGCAGGTTGACCTGATTGCGGCTGAAGATACACGTCATAGTCGACCCTTACTACAGCAATATAATGTCAGCACGCAGGTTTTGTCAGTGCATGAACACAATGAGAGCAGTCGTGCGACACAACTCATTGAGAAACTTAAACAAGGGTTAAATATTGCTTTGATCAGTGATGCGGGCACGCCGCTTATCAGCGATCCAGGTTATATCATTGTTCGTGAGTGTCGCGTCGAACACATTCCCGTTGTGGCATTGCCGGGGGCTTGTGCTTTCGTCACTGCATTGGCAGGCTCTGGGTTAGCGACCGATAAATTCATGTTTGAGGGTTTTTTGCCCGCCAAGTCAGCTGCGCGTAAAAAGGCGTTTGCCAATCTCTCCGATCAAACTCGTACCGTCGTTTATTATGAAAGTCCCCATCGTATCGAAGCCTGTTTAGAGGATCTCGCCGAGACATTACCGCAGCGTGATGTGGTGTTAGCGCGTGAGCTTTCCAAGCAGTATGAGACCTATTTGCATGGCACGGCCGCGGAACTGTTGGCATGCTTACATGAAGACAGCAATCAAAAGCGTGGCGAAATGGTGTTGATGATAGGAGGCGCCGAGAAGGAAGCGCTGCAAGACGATCAACCGAGTGCCGAACAACAACGGGCTGTCATGCTGTTGATGCAACACTTGCCTCTTAAGAAGGCCGCCGCGGTGACAGCCGAATTATATGGTGGTCGAAAGAATGCGTTATATCAGTGGGCGATTGCTCAGGCAGACGACTAAAACATTTGTATAGCGCCTACGAAGTGCGTAGAATCGCCGCCTGAAGAAGCCTGCCAGGCAATCGCTGCTTATCGTTCACGGTAAGGGGAGGAAAGTCCGGGCTCCATAGGGCAGAGTGCCAGGTAACGCCTGGGCAGTGAAAACTGACGACTAGTGCAACAGAGAGCAAACCGCCGATGGCCGCTCGCGGCTCAGGTAAGGGTGAAAGGGTGCGGTAAGAGCGCACCGCGCGGCTGGTAACAGTACGTGGCACGGTAAACTCCACTCGGAGCAAGGTCAAATAGGGGTTCGTTGGCGCGGCCCGCGTTGAACCCGGGTAGACTGCTTGAGAATACGGGCAACCGTATTCCTAGATGAATGATTGTCCACGACAAAACCCGGCTTATCGGCGGGCTTCTTCACCCCCCTCTTTCTGGTTTCCCAATTCTTTTATCCACAATTACCTGATATTAATCACTTACTTACAAAGTCCCACGTCTTATGTCTCCAAGAGCCCGAATTTCTTGAGGCGCAGAACCATTTATTCAGTTCCCGTAAAGCCTGTGTAAAAGCGTGTCCAGACGCATGATAAAACTTGACAGTGGGAATCTTATCTACCTAGACTGTAACATTGTGGGGATTTGTGGATAATTGTGGATCGCAATGATCAGGTGACATCATGTTTCGTGGTGCAACAGCTATAAATTTAGACAGTAAAGGACGCTTGGCTATACCTGCCAAGTATCGTCATGCGCTGTCGATAGACTGTGATGGCAAGATGGTTTGTACCATCGACATCAAGCAACCATGTTTGTTGTTATACCCATTGCCAGAGTGGCAAGTCATTGAGAAAAAACTGACACAGTTATCTAGCATGAACCCCACCGAACGCCGACTGCAGCGTCTTTTACTGGGTCACGCCGATGATTGCGAAATGGATAAGAATGGTCGTTTACTGATTTCATCGCCATTGCGCCTGCACGCCGGACTAGAGAAAAAGCTGATGCTTGTGGGGCAACTGAACAAATTTGAAATTTGGTCAGAAGAGGCTTGGCAGCAACAGATTGCAGAGGATCTCAAGGTTGAGCAAGAGGGCGACTTTGAGCTAAATGAACGACTAGAAGATTTTTCACTCTAATGAATGAGCAAAACGCACCGCATATTTCAGTCCTCCTAGAGGAGTCGATTCACGCTCTCGTGACAGACCCCGATGGGATTTATATTGACGCCACCTTTGGGCGAGGCGGACACACGCGTGCGCTACTCAACAAACTATCCCCCAAAGGGCGTGTCATTGCCCTTGACCAAGACCCACAAGCAATTGAGGCAGCCCAGTCGCTCGCCGATGATGATCGCTTTAGCATTATCCACACGCCTTTTAGCGATTTAGCAGACATCATTGAGCAACACCAGCTTGCTCAACAAGTCACAGGTATTCTATTCGACCTCGGCGTTTCATCCCCACAACTTGATGATGCCGAGCGTGGTTTTAGTTTTATGCGTGACGGTCCACTGGATATGCGCATGGATAGCAGCCGCGGTGAAACTGCTGCTGACTGGTTAAGCTATGCCGAAGAAGACGACATTACCTATGTGTTGAAAACCTATGGTGAGGAGCGATTCGCACGCAAAATTGCGCGAGCCATCGTGCACGATCGTCAACAAACACCGTTCACGCGCACGCGTCAACTGGCTGAGTTAATTGGTCGCCTAGTGCCATCCAAAGAAAAACATAAGCATCCGGCAACACGGAGCTTCCAAGCGATCCGTATTCACGTGAATCGCGAGCTAGAACAGATTGAAGATGCACTAGAAGCATCATTAACCGCTCTGAAAGAAGAGGGCCGGTTGGTTGTTATCAGTTTTCACAGCTTGGAAGATCGCATTGTGAAGCGCTTTATGCGAACTCATAGCCAACCCAAGCAGGTGCCCGCTGGATTACCGATCACTGAAGCTGAACTCAACAAAGATCGTCGCTTGGCACTCGAAAGCAAAGCGATCAAGCCTTCGGCTGCAGAACTGGAAGTGAATCCACGAGCGCGGAGTTCGGTATTACGTGTCGCAAGGAGGTTAGCGCATGGTTAAAACACGCTATCCGTCTTTGCCAATTATGTTACTGCAAGACTTGATGCGCTTTAAATGGATTATCGCATTGGCAATTGCGGTGATTGGTTCAGCGTTGACTGTCATCTACACCGCTCATCAAAATCGTTTGCTCACCAGTGAACGCGATGAGTTATTATCGACGCAGGACAAAATTGACCGCGAATGGCGTCACTTGGTGTTGGAGCAAACCGCACTCACCGAACACAGTCGAGTCGAGCGTATTGCTCAAGAGCAACTGGGTATGATTGACGTTGATGCCAAGCACGAGGTGCTAGTGCCATGGCAATAAAGCGCGCGCCTAAAAAAAACCAACGTAATGCTAAAAAGCTGAACCCAGCAGGAACACGCTGGCGTTTTGTAACCGCGTTGGGCGTGCTTTTCTTTGTGTTTAGTATGTTGGTGGCTCGCGCCGCTTATATTCAGGTGATTAATCCTGAGCAGTATTCACTACAAGGTGACCTTCGTAGTCTTCGTTCAGACAGTTTGGGCGTTCAGCGCGGCATGATCGTGGATCGCAATGGGCGCGAGCTGGCGGTGAGTGTCCCTGTTGAGACTGTTTGGGCAGACCCGCTACGGATTGCCGAAAGTGGTGCGCTAGCGGATCAACGTCGTTGGCAGGCACTGGCAGAAACCTTCCGTATGAACCGAGACGAATTGCTTGCCAAAGTGGATGACCCAGAGCGTCGCTTTGTTTACTTGCAGCGCAAAATATCACCGAGTGAAGCCGATTACGTAAGGCAGTTGGGGATACCAGGCGTGTACTTAAAAACTGAGTCACGTCGTTACTACCCAACCGGCGAAATCAGTGCCCATGTGGTAGGCATTACCAATATTGATGGTCAGGGTCAGGAAGGCCTTGAGCTGTTGTATGACGATCACTTAACCGGTACGCCCGGTAAACGTGTTTATCGCAAGGATGCGCAAGGACGGGTTATTGAGGAAATTAGCCAAACAAATGCACAACCACCTAAACAATTAACACTCAGCATTGACCAGCGGATCCAAGCAACTGCCTACACCGAGCTGAAAAAGGCCGTGCGCTACAATCAGGCAACCTCGGGTTCTGCTGTCGTCGTCAATGTCAAAACAGGTGAACTGTTGGCGATGGTCAATAGCCCGTCCTACAACCCCAACAATCGTGCGGACTTGCAGAGCTTTAAGATGCGCAATCGTACGATCACTGACGCCTATGAACCTGGCTCAACGGTCAAACCGCTCGTGGTTCTGAGTGCATTAGAGCATGGCACGCACAAAGTAGGCGATATTATCGATACGAGCCCGGGCTGGCTGCGCATTGGCGGACGCCGGGTGAGTGACCACCGTAACTTTGGTAAGTTGTCACTCACTGAAGTGCTTGAGCACTCATCTAACGTCGGCGTGACCACCATGGCGCTTGAATTAGGTGTCGATCAATTACTGCAGACCTATTTTGATGCGGGCTTTGGGTCGGATACCGGGGTATCACTATTAGGTGAAAGTTATGGTTTATTGACCACGCGTCGGCGTTGGTCAGACTTTGAATTAGCTACTTTATCTTATGGTTACGGGCTGTCTGCGACGACGCTACAGCTGGCAAAAGCTTATACCATGATTGCAAACGGTGGGCGGGATATACCGTTAACGGTGTTCCGTCGCGAGTCAAAACCAGAATCAGAACAAGTCTTTAACCCAGACAATACACGCGCTGTAATGCACATGTTAGAACGCGTGGTATCGGATGGCACTGCAACAGCAGCGCAAGTGCCCGGTTATCGCATCGCGGGTAAAACTGGTACCAGTCGCAAAGCACGCGCGACCGGTGGCTATGGTGATGAATACGTTGCCTTGTTTGCGGGCATCGCACCGGCATCGAACCCCGAGATTGTCGTCGTTGTGACGATTAACGAGCCAGGTACTGATGACTACTATGGCGGCACTGCAGCGGCGCCGGTTTTCTCGAGTATTGTGTCGCAAACCATGCGACTGCTCAACGTGCCACCCGATGATATGACAGTCCAACCGATGAAAGCTGCAGGTTTTGTAGGAGGTGTGGATGCAACTCCGTGATTTATTGCCGCCGTTACCGATTCCCGTGCCGAATGTTGAGGTGAGTGGGATAAAGTTGGATAGCCGACAAGTCGCCAACGGCGACTTGTTTGTCGCTGTTCCTGGCTATGTGACCGATGGACGTGATTATATTGAAGCGGCGATTAACGCTGGCGCTCGTGCTGTGGTGGCTGAAGGGCCAAGTTTGCGATCGGAGACACAGCAAGGTGTGGTCTGCGTTTATATGCCTGGCGTTAAAGAGCAATTGTCAGAAATTGCAGGTCGGTTTTTTCACCACCCTTCGCGCAAAGCGGCACTCGTGGGTGTCACAGGAACCAACGGTAAAACCTCAGTTACGCATCTAGCGGCGCAACTGGCAGAGAAGTTAGGCTACAAAGCCGCCGTAATCGGCACGACAGGCAGTGGCTTGATAGGGCAACTATTGCCTGAGAAGCACACCACACCCGACGCAGTGACGGTGCAGCAACGACTTTCGACTCTAGTGGCAGAGGGCGCTGACTTTATTGCCATGGAAGTGTCATCACATGCGTTGGTACAGCGCCGAGTCGAAGCGTTGCACTTCGATACCGCCGTGGCGACCAATATCAGTCGCGATCACCTCGACTATCACGGCAGCATGACGCATTACGTTGATGCTAAGCGTCGATTATTCGAGGATTTTGAACTCAACCATCGCGTTATTAATATCGATGATGACTATTTAACTCATTGGGTAGATGGTACAGCGGACACTTTATCAATCTCTCTGCAAGGTAATGCAGGGGCTCAGATTCAAGTCAGTGATATCGCATTTGCCGAGCATGGCACCGCATTCAAGCTGACCTATCAAGGCCGTAACGCGCAGTTTAATACGCCGCTATTGGGTCGCTTTAATGTCTATAACGTGGTCAGCGCCGTGGCAGTGATGCTCGCGCAGCAGCAACCGCTGGCTGCAATTGCTGAGCACTGCCAAACACTGCAACCGGTGCCAGGGCGTATGGAGGCCTTCCAGTCGGGGCGTTCGCCGTTGGTAGTCGTCGACTACGCGCACACGCCTGACGCACTGCAGCAAGTGCTCGAGGCGTTGCGTTTACATTGCAAAGGCAACTTATGGTGCGTATTTGGTTGCGGTGGCGATCGTGACCGAGGTAAACGCCCACAAATGGGTCAAGTAGCGGCTGAATATGCTGACCGTGTCGTGGTAACCGATGACAACCCGCGTACGGAGGCACCGCAACAAATTATAGCCGACATTATGGCGGGCATCGCTGATAAACAGAAAGTCCACAGTATGGAAGGGCGGCGTCAAGCGGTATTGGATACCATTGAACGGGCGGGTCCCGATGATGTGGTATTGCTCGCAGGAAAAGGGCATGAAGATTATCAAGTGATTGGTCGCGAGCGTGTGGATTATAACGAGCGTCAAATTGTGCAGGACTGGATAGACGAGGTGAGCCATGATTAACGTCTCCTTGGATTGGGTTGCAAACGCGGTACATGGTCAGCTTCGCGGAGTCGCGGATAAACAGCAGACAATCAATCAGGTGAGTACCGATACCCGTGTTTCGCTCGAGTCATCATTGTTTATTGCCTTAAAAGGCGAGCAGTTTGATGCTCATGACTTTATTCCACAAGCGCTTGCACAAGGGGCGGTGGCAGTGGTGAGCCAACACCCGTTGAGCGATGATGTCCCCCATATTTTGGTTGAAAATACACGGCATGCATTGGGCCAACTCGGCGCAGCGGTGAAAGCAACGGTTGCGCCAAAAACTATCGCTATAACCGGTAGTAACGGGAAAACAACGGTCAAAGAGATGTTGTCGGCGATTATTGGACAGCACCATCAGGTACTTGCGACAGCGGGTAACTTTAATAACGATATTGGCGTGCCGCTTACGCTGTTACGACTTGAGCCTCAGCATCAATACGCGGTTATTGAACTCGGTGCGAATCACGCAGGCGAAATTGCTTACACAACTGGATTAACACGCCCTCATGTGGCTATTTTGAACAACGTGAGCGCAGCACACGTGGAAGGTTTTGGTTCAGTACAGGGCGTGGCAAAAGCAAAAACTGAAATCTTTCAGGGGTTACCAGACGATGGGCTGGCGATAGTACCTTTCGAGAGTGATTACTTGCCCTGTTGGCAGAAAGTGCGTGCTGGTAAACGGCTACAGACGTTTGGTTTAAGCGAGGGCGCGGATGTGCGCGCAACGCAGGTTGAGTTGAATGAACTCGGACAGCCTACGTTTATGCTTCATGTGAGCGATCAGAGTTGGCCCATTTCACTGCAGTTAAGTGGACTACATAATGTCAAAAACGCTCTCGCGGCAAGCGCAGCCGCGTTAGAAATGGGTATATCAGCGGAACAAATTGCATCAGGCTTGAAGACATTATCGCCTGTAAAAGGGCGCTTAACGCCCATGCAGTTGGCGGATAACCTTACCGTTATCGATGATACCTATAACGCCAGTGTCGCCTCAACGAAAGCAGCACTCGATCTGCTCGGTAGTTATTCAGGGACCACCATCATGGTGTTAGGCGATATGGCTGAATTAGGTGCCGAGGCAAGGGCTTACCATGAAGAGATCGGTGAACACGCAATTCATGTGGGTATCAGTCAATTCTTTACCTTGGGTGTGTTAAGTCAAAGTGCCAGTGAGGTGTTCAACGGACGCGGTGGCAAGCACTTCTCATCTATTGGTGCGCTGGTCGACGAGATTTTACAAACCATTACACAACAATCAGTCAGTGAACGCGTCACAGTGTTGGTCAAAGGTTCACGCTCATCACATATGGAGCGTGTCGTTAACGCGTTACAAGCACATTATAAAAACGCAGAGTTACAGGGAGATCAACACGCATGTTAGTTTGGTTGGCTGAGTATCTTACTCAGTTTGAAAGTGGGTTTAATGTTTTTTCTTATCTTACACTGCGAGCCATACTCAGTGTATTAAGCGCACTCATGCTCTCAGTATGGTTAGGGCCTTGGTTGATCCGTCGTTTACAACGCTTACAAATCGGTCAAACGGTGCGTGACGACGGCCCTCAGAGCCATCTGAGTAAGTCTGGCACGCCGACCATGGGTGGTGTGCTGATTCTGGCGGCGATAGTGGTGTCCTCGCTGCTGTGGGCAAACCTCGAAAACAAATATGTATTGGTCACTTTATTCGTAGTCGTCGGCTTTGGCGTAATCGGCTTTGTCGACGACTATCGGAAAGTTATCCGAAAAGACCCCAAAGGTCTGATTGCAAAATGGAAGTACTTTTGGCAATCAGTGATTGCCAGTTGCGCGATTGGTTTTCTCTATTCAACCAGCCAGCTGACGGCGGAAACGGCGCTGCTTGTGCCGTTCTTTAAAGAAGTCATGCCGCAGCTGGGTATTCTTTACTTATTCCTAGGATATTTTGTCATCGTAGGTACCAGCAACGCGGTTAATTTGACTGACGGTTTAGATGGCTTGGCAATTATGCCCACGGTCATGGTGGCGGGCGCGTTGGGTGTATTTGCGTACGCTTCAGGGAACGTTAATTTCGCGGAGTATTTACGGATACCGTACTTGCCATTATCCGGTGAACTTTTGGTTGTTTGTGCCGCGATTGTTGGAGCTGGGCTCGGCTTCTTATGGTTTAACACATATCCAGCGATGGTGTTTATGGGAGATGTCGGGTCGCTCGCGTTGGGTGCGACCTTGGGCGTTATCGCAATTTTAGTGAGACAAGAGCTGGTGCTGTTTATCATGGGCGGTGTGTTTGTCATGGAAACATTATCAGTGATGCTGCAGGTAGGCTCGTATAAGCTGCGCGGCAAGCGTGTATTTCGCATGGCGCCGATTCATCATCACTATGAACTCAAAGGCTGGCCAGAGCCACGTGTCATCGTGCGCTTTTGGATCCTTTCACTGATGTTTGTACTCATCGGTCTGGCAACGTTGAAGTTAAGGTAATTAGCGAGTTATGGATAAACGTATTCAGTGGCAGAAGTTAGAAACCGTTGTCGTGCTAGGCTTAGGTCAGTCTGGTACGTCCGTGGTGCGCTTTTTTGTCAGTGAGCACAGTCCATTACCGGCAGAGTGCGACATCCGTGTCTATGACAGCCGTGAGCAGCCGCCGAGCTTAGCCGAGATGTCAAAGTATATCGATAGCACGCAACTGACAACCGGTGGCTGGCAGCTCGAAGACTTACTCGCCGCCGACTTGTTGGTCGTCAGTCCTGGCATCGATACTCGTGATGCCGACATCCAAATGGCAAAAGACGCAGGCGTACCTATCGTTGGTGATGTCGAAATTTTTGCCCAGCTGAATCAACGTCCCGTTGTTGCCATCACGGGCTCGAACGGTAAATCAACGGTGACAACGCTTGTTGCTCAGATGGGGCAGTATCATGGTCATCGTTGGGTCGCTGCGGGCAATATCGGTGTACCGGTACTGGATGCGCTGCAACAAGACGCCGATGCGTATGTTCTCGAACTCTCAAGTTTTCAGTTAGAGACCACCCAGAGTTTGGCGCTAAAAGGCGCGGCGTTGCTCAATGTAAGTGCTGACCATCTGGACCGTTACGACTCTGAGCAGGCGTACTTTGAAGCTAAATTGAATATTTTTAATCATGCCGCCGTAAGTGTGCTGAATCGTCAGGATCAGCAACATTGGCCCATGCAGGTGCCTGAGTCAGTTGTTACTGTTGGCACCGATGGTAGTGACAGTGACTACGGGCTGAATAGCAGTGAACAAGGCATGGTTATTACGCGCCATGGCAACGCTTTGGCAGCGGCCAACCAGTTTTCGATTGCAGGCACCCACAACCTCGTCAATATCCAAGCGGCGCTCGCACTGGCAGAGACGCTGGACTTGAGTGCCGAGCAAGGTGTTAAAGCCATTGAACAGTTCACTGGTTTGCCGCACCGGTGCCAAGTCGTCTATGAAGCGAACGGTGTGCGGTGGGTGGATGACTCAAAAGCCACCAATATAGGTGCCACAGAAGCCGCAATCAACGGCTTACGACCGGTTATTGAAGGACGGCTTATTCTAATTGCCGGAGGCGACGGTAAAGGCGCGCAATTCTCGCAATTAGTGCCGGTACTGACTTACGTCGATGTGTTACTTACTATTGGCCGAGATGGTCGCAAAATCGCAGAGCTACGCAAAGGTGCGCGTTATTGCGAACATTTATCCGAGGCGGTTAAGACAGCTCAGCAAATAGCTGAGCCGGGTGATTGGGTGGTGTTGTCACCTGCCTGTGCCAGTCTCGATCAGTTCAAGAATTTCGTCGAGCGTGGCGAGGTATTTCAACAAAGTATAGCGAGGTTATATGAGCGCAGCGCATGAGCAGCAGTTGCAACTCAATATGACCGAGCGCGGCAAGCACTTGGGTGTCGCGCTGTGGGCGTGGTTGCGCCCGAATGCCTCACAATGTCTATACGACCGAATTTTATTTACGCTGGCGATCACCCTGTTGGTATTTGGGTTCATTATGGTCACTTCGGCTTCGTTACCCACCGCCGATAAGCTGACGGGACAACCGTTTTATTTTGCGATTCGCCATACGATATATGCCTGCGCAGGCATGTTCGTGTTGTTGGTCACCCTCGCCGTACCGACACAGTTATGGCAGAAGCACAGTGGCAAGTTACTACTCATTGGTCTTGCACTCCTGTTATTGGTGTTGGTGGTCGGCCACTCGGTAAACGGTGCGCAACGCTGGATAAAAATTGGTCCTATCACCATCCAAGTAGCGGAGCTCGCGAAGTTATTCTTTTATATTTACATGGCGAGCTACCTGGATCGCCGTGAAGTTGAGTTACGTGAGGCGACTAAAGGGTTTATCAAGCCGATGGCGCTGCTGTTCTTGGCGGCGGTACTGTTATTGATGCAACCCGACTTTGGTACGGTAGCCGTGCTATCGGCGACCACCATCGCCATGCTCTTTTTAGCGGGCGCTAAATTGTGGCAGTTCTTCAGTGTATTTATTACTTGTGTGCTGGCGCTGATCTTACTGATCGTCATTGAGCCTTATCGGATGCAGCGTCTACTGACGTTCCTTGAGCCTGAGAAAGATCCCTTCGGTGCCGGCTATCAGCTGATGCAATCGCTCATCGCATTCGGGCAAGGGCATTTCTCGGGGGTTGGCTTAGGTAATAGTATTCAGAAATTGCAGTATCTACCCGAGGCACATACTGACTTTATTATGTCAGTGGTTGCTGAGGAGCTGGGTTTTCTTGGCGTGATGGGCGTGATTGCACTGGTATTGATGATGGTGGTACGCGCATTAGTGATTGGCCGCCGTTGTCTAATGGTGCAGAAACGCTATGGTGGCTACCTCGCCTATGGTATCGGTGTATGGTTCAGTATCCAAGCGTTTGTGAATATTGGTGTTGCGTCGGGCGCATTACCGACGAAAGGTCTTACCTTACCGCTGATCAGTTATGGTGGAACTAGCTTACTCGTTTCTTGTATGGCCGTTGGGTTGCTACTGCGTATTGACCACGAGCGCCGCATGACCGGGCGTAAAGTAACGCCGCGCGGAGGTGCAGAATGAGTCGCATCTTAATCGCTGCTGCCGGAACAGGGGGACATGTGTTCCCTGCGTTAGCGGTTGCCGAACGACTGCGCGCCGAGGGGCACCAAGTTGACTGGGTGGGTACCGAAGAACAACGTATTGAAGCTAAAGTTGTTCCTCAGCACGGATTTACCCTTCACCAAATCGCGATGACTGGACTGCGCGGTCATGGTATCAAGCGTTTGTTGACCATGCCCAAGACTTTGCTATCAGCTTGGCGTCAGGCGAGTCAACTGTTCAAACAACTGCAGCCCGATTTGGTACTGACGTTTGGTGGCTATGTCTGTGCTCCGATTGGTTGGGTAGCGCACCGCCGTGGTGTTCCGTTAATCACCCATGAACAGAACTCGGTACCGGGTATGACGACGTTATTACTAGCGCGCTGGGCAACCTCGGTACTACTCGGATTACCGTTAGATAAGACACGGCCCAAGAGTCAACGTCTGTTGCGTCAGTCCAACGTCTACCGTGTTGGAAACCCATTGCGGCAGGCCATTATAGAGGCGGCACAGAGCCGCACCGAGCGACAGCAGGATCAACCTATCAACTTATTGGTTGTAGGAGGGAGCCTGGGCGCACGTATATTTAACCAAACCTTACCTGAGGCATTGGCTCAGGTCGAGGGTACTGTTCACGTTCGGCATCAAGTGGGTGCCGGTAATAAGGCAAGCGTAGAGCAGCATTATCAAGCAGTTACACTTAACGATAAGCATGTCGACGTGGTTGAATTTATCGACGACATGGCAACTGCTTATGCAAACGCCGACCTGATTATCAGTCGCGCAGGTGCGCTGTCGGTTTCAGAGATTTGTGGGATAGGGCGAGCCACGTTATTTGTGCCCTTACCTCACGCTGTCGATGATCATCAGACGGCCAATGCGAAAGCCGTCGCAGAGGCGGGTGGAGCGCTATTGATCGCACAATCCGAATTCACTGCTGAATACCTTGCAAAGTCCTTGCAAAGTTTATTGCAAGCACCTTCGCAACTATGGAAAATGGCGAGCTTTTCGCGCTCGGTTGGTGAATTGCAAGCAACAGACCATATTGTCGAGCTATGTCGCCAGATTCTGGCGGGCGAACCCCACCCGCAACCCGTAGTAGAGAGAACGTTATGAGCCAAACGACCCCACAACCTTTTACCATCGTGAATGTTCCCGAGATGCGCCGTGTTAAGCGTATCCACTTTATTGGTATTGGTGGCGCAGGGATGGCAGGCATCGCTGAGGTGTTATTGAACCAAGGCTACTGCGTGGTGGGTTCCGACGTCAGTGAAAATGCCAATACACACCGGTTGCAGGCAATTGGCGCTGAACTTTTCATTGGTCACCACGCTGCGAATGTCGAAGGTGCCGACGTGGTCGTCGTCAGCAGTGCGATTAAACCGGATAACGTTGAGTTAGCGGCAGCGCAACAACACCGCATTCCGATCGTGCGTCGCGCCGAGATGCTCGCTGAACTGATGCGCTTTAGGCACGGTATTGCTGTGGCGGGTACTCACGGTAAAACAACCACCACCTCGTTGGTGGCGAGTATTTTTGCCGAGGCAGGGCGAGACCCCACGTTTGTGATTGGTGGCTTACTGAATTCTGCGGGGAGTAATGCGCGTTTAGGTTCGAGTAAATACTTAATTGCAGAGGCGGATGAGAGCGACGCATCGTTTCTGCATTTGCAGCCGATGGTGGCGATAGTCACCAACATCGAAGCAGACCATATGGACACCTATGGCGGTGACTTCAACCGATTGCTCGACACCTACGTCGACTTTTTGCACAACCTACCGTTTTACGGACTTGCGGTGATGTGTATTGATGACGATGCGGTGCGCGACTTAATCCCGCGTGTTGGACGTCAAGCCACTACATATGGCTTTAGTGAAGACGCTGATGTACGTGCGGTCGATTACCATCAGCATATGGGGCAGAGTCACTTTAAGGTCCTGCGTGAGGGACACGAGCCATTAAGCGTCTCATTAAACTTACCGGGGCGACATAATGTGCTCAATGCATTGGCGGCAGTGGCGGTCGCCTCAGATGAAGGTATTGAAGATAACGCCATTCAGAGCGCACTGAACAAATTCGAAGGTATCGGACGTCGCTTTGAATATCATGGCGAGTGCAAAGTCACGGGCTGGCCAGCTGATGAAGACCGCGGTGTGATGGTGGTCGACGATTACGGTCATCACCCGTCCGAAGTGGATGCGACCATTAAAGCAGCGCGTCAGGGGTGGCCAGATAAGCGCTTAGTCATGGCATTCCAGCCACACCGCTATTCGCGCACGCGTGACCTGTATGAAGACTTTGTTAATGTGCTGTCGCAAGTCGACACCTTATTACTACTCGAAGTTTACGGTGCAGGTGAGACGCCAATTGCAGGCGCTGATAGCCGATCCTTATGCCGGTCCATTCGTCAACGTGGGCAAATCGATCCGATTTACGTGGCTGATGCGGATGCTCTGATCGAAATCATCGGTGATGTATTACAGCCAGGCGATTTATTACTGACGCAAGGCGCGGGCAATGTAGGTCAATTAGCGAAGCGCCTGACTAACGATATTTTTGATTGTAACAAGGAGGCAGTATGAAACCTTCTGCCTTCGGTAAAGTCGCTGTACTAATGGGCGGCACATCGGCTGAGCGTGACGTGTCGCTGAAGTCCGGTAAAGCGGTGCTCAATGCGCTGTGTGCGCAGCAGATTGATGCTTTTGCATTTGATCCGGCTGAGCGGCCGTTGACAGATTTGCTTGAACTTGGCGTTGAGCGCGCGTTTATTGTGTTGCATGGCCGAGGCGGCGAAGATGGTGCGATGCAAGGGGCGTTGCAGACTTTAGGCGTGCCTTACACCGGCAGTTCGGTGCTAGGCTGTGCGCTTGCCATGGATAAAGTGCGGACTAAGCAAATATGGCAGAGCATGCATTTACCCGTTGCTCCATCGGTGGTGATTCGTGTCGGCACTGAGCATTGGGACGCAGAGCAGATACTGTTACAGCTGGGCGCCAAAGTCATTGTGAAACCAGCGTTGGAAGGTTCATCAATCGGTATGAGTGTTGCCGATAATGCGAGCGAACTAGACGCGGCAATTAAAGAAGCGCTGGGGTATAACAGCGACGTGCTAGTCGAGCGCTGGATTACAGGCAAAGAATATACGGTTGCTTTGCTGAATGATGAGGCGTTACCTGCGATACGGTTGCAGACGCCACACCAGTTTTATGACTTTTCGGCAAAATACCAAGCAAATGACACCCAATACCATTGTCCAGCAGGGTTATCCGACGCTGACGAAGATTATCTGAGGCAGTTGGCGCTTGCCGCATTCGCAGCGCTCGATGGCAGAGGATGGGGACGTATTGATGCGATGCGCGATGAGCAGGGGCAGTGGTTTTTGCTCGAAGCCAATGCGGTGCCAGGCATGACTGAAAAGAGTTTAGTTCCGATGGCGGCGAAGCAAAGTGGACTATCTTTTGAACAATTGGTTTGGACAATTTTGGCACAGACGCTGGAGCAGTAAATGGGCCGAAATTCCAAGTTGCCGCCCGTATCACAGTGGAATTTTTGGTCAGGGGTGGTGATTTGCATCATCACCATCGGTGGCTTCGTACTGGGTACTTGGTACTTGATGAATGTGCTCGAAGATGAGCAGCAAGTGCCTTTGGCACGCTTCAGCGTGCAAGGCGAATTGGTGCAGACTGATGTGGTAGCAATACGCAACGCGATTTTGGCGGAGCCCTTGGGGAGCTTCTTTACCGCTGATGTCGATAGGATTAGGACGCGCATTGAAGCGCTTCCGTGGGTGAAGCAAGCGTCGTTGCGAAAAGTGTGGCCGGACCGGTTGTCAGTTTATGTGACTGAGCAGAATCCGCTGGCGCACTGGAACGGCGATCGACTGTTAAATGCAGACGGTGAGGTGTTTAGTGCAGAGCTTGATGAAACTAAGCTGTCCAAGGCACTGCCACATTTGTTTGGCCCTGAGCGCGAAGTCGAGCAAACATTGACAGCGTATCGGGATTTGCAGGGGTTATTAACCTTAAATGGTCTTAGTATTTCAGCGCTGCGACTCACTGATAGGTTCTCAGTGAGCTTAGTTCTGAAGTCGGGAATCGAATTAAAGTTGGGGCGCGAGGCGACAGCTGAGCGGGTAAAACGATTTATCGATTTATTACCCAAAATTAAATCGCACCCAAATAACGAAAAGCAGCGCATCGAAGTCGTCGATTTGCGGTATGATACGGGGGTTGCCGTTAGTTGGCAGCCAAAAGAAGCCAAAGAGAGTTAAACGAATATGTCGAAGACCACTGAACGACAAATGGTCGTTGGATTAGATATCGGAACCAGCAAGGTGACCGCCTTGGTGGGAGAGCTGTTACCTGATGACGATATCAGCGTCATTGGTGTGGGTGTCACAACAGCGCGCGGTATGGATAAAGGCGGCGTTAACGATCTTAATTTGGTGGTGCAATCAATACAGCGCGCGGTCGATGAAGCTGAGTTGATGGCTGACTGCCGAATTGCTTCGGTGTATTTGAACATTTCCGGTCGTCATATCTCTTGTCAGAACGAGAGCGGCATGGTGCCGATTAACGAGGCCGAGGTGACGCAAGACGACGTTGACAACGTGATCCACGCGGCGCAATCGGTGCCGATCGCGAAGGAACGTCGTATCTTGCATGTACTGCCGCAAGAGTATGTGATCGACTCGCAAGAAAGTATTCGTAGCCCGATTGGTATGTCAGGTGTTCGTATGGAGTCGAAGGTGCATATCATTACCTGTGCGAATGATATGGCAAAAAACATCACTAAAGCGGTCGAACGCTGCGGTTTGCAAGTCGATAAATTGATTTTTTCGGCGCTGGCTTCGAGTATTTCGGTGCTCACTGATGATGAAAAAGATTTAGGTGTTGCCTTAGTCGATATGGGCGGCGGCACGATTGATATTTGCATATATGCTGGCGGGGTGTTGCGTCACACGGCGGTAATCCCAGCGGCGGGTAACCAAGTCACAGGGGACATCGCGAAAATATTCCGCACGCCAACGAATCATGCGGAGCAGATTAAAACCGAGCACGCATGCGCACTGCGCGGCTTGGTGAGCATGGAAGATACCATTGAAGTGCCCTCTGTGGGCGGACGTCCAGCGCGTATGATGTCGCGTCACACGTTGGCCGAAGTGGTAGAACCGCGTTACCAAGAATTATTTGAATTAGTACGTGATGAGATCGTGCAAAGTGGTCTCGACGAACAAATTGCTGCGGGTGTGGTATTGACCGGTGGCAGCGCAAAAATGCAAGGGTGTCTTGAGTTTGCTGAAGAGATATTTCAGATGCCTGTGCGCATCGGTAAACCATTGCATGTGAAAGGTTTAAAGGATTACGTAGAAGATCCGGTTTATGCGACCGCGGTCGGACTGTTAAAGTACGGTCAGGAAAGCTCGACGGCATCGCAACAAGAAAGCAGTAAAACTGACGTGATCGGTATGTGGCAAAAGCTACAAAACTGGTTCAAAGGTGAGTTTTAATCGCTGGGGTAGCAAGTAAAAGCAGGTAGGGAGAAGAAAAATGTTTGAATTGATGGATAATTACGAAAGTGAAGCCGTCATCAAAGTCATTGGTGTCGGCGGTGGCGGTGGCAATGCCGTCCAGCACATGGTGAAAGAGTCGATCGAAGGTGTTCAGTTCATTGCTGCAAACACCGACGCTCAAGCACTCCGCAACCATAGCGCAGATGTGACTATTCAGCTGGGATCGGATATCACCAAGGGCTTAGGCGCTGGCGCCAACCCTGAAGTGGGTCGCCAGTCGGCGGAAGAAGATCGTGATAATATTCGCGCACAACTTGAAGGCGCTGATATGGTCTTTATCGCGGCCGGTATGGGCGGCGGTACGGGTACAGGTGCCGCACCGGTCGTTGCCGAAGTGGCAAAAGAGCTGGGTATTTTGACGGTTGCTGTCGTCACCAAACCCTTCCCGTTCGAGGGTAAAAAGCGTATGGCAGTTGCGGAAGAGGGTATCAATGCGCTGGCGCAAAGCGTCGATTCATTGATCACGATTCCCAATGAGAAGCTTTTAAAGGTGATGGGACGCGGCACCACGTTATTAGATGCCTTTAGCGCAGCTAACAATGTGTTACTCGGTGCGGTGCAAGGTATTGCTGAACTCATTACACGCCCTGGTCTTATCAACGTCGACTTTGCCGACGTACGTGCAGTTATGAAAGAGATGGGCACAGCGATGATGGGTACAGGCGTTGCGAGTGGCGAAGACCGTGCACAAGAAGCGGCTGAAATGGCTATTAATAGCCCACTGTTGGAAGACATCGATCTTTCTGGCGCACGTGGCGTACTTGTGAATGTAACGGCAGGTATGGACATGAGCATTGATGAGTTTGAAACCGTAGGTAATACGGTTAAAGCTTTTGCTTCAGACAATGCAACGGTCATCGTGGGAACGGTTATCGACACCGAGATGTCTGACGAATTGCGTGTCACTGTTGTCGCCACAGGCATTGGCGCTGAGCGCAAACCAGATATTTCGTTGGTAAACAACGCAGCACAAGCGCCTAAGCGTGAGCAAGCGCCGCAGTACCGCCGTGACTTAGATCGCAGTTCTGCCGCACCTCAATACGAGGAAGAAGCAGAGCCGGCGGCTGAGCAGAAAGCACAACCTGCGCGTAAGCCAGCACCGAAGCAAAATGCTGAGAAAGAACTGGATTATCTAGATATTCCAGCGTTTTTACGCAAACAAGTCGATTAATGTGTAAAAATCATGCAAAATTTGCGTCACACATGACATTTGTCGTATAATGTCAGGCCGTGTTTTTGCGGAGCAGATTTGATTGGATAGGTGAATTCGATTAATGATTACACAACGTACACTTAAAAAAGCGATTTCAACCACGGGTGTGGGCTTACACCGCGGTAATAAGGTTAATCTAACCTTACGCCCGGCGCCTGCCAATACCGGGTTGGTTTTCCGCCGCGTCGATTTAGACCCGGTTGTTGATATTCCTGCGCGCGCCGATTGGGTGCGGGATACGCAGTTGTGTACCTGTTTAATAAACGAAGACAACGTTCGTGTATCGACGGTCGAACATTTACTCGCAGCACTTGCGGGCGTAGGTATCGACAACTTGATCATCGAAGTTGACTCGCACGAAATTCCTATTATGGATGGAAGTTCTCACCCCTTTGTTTACCTGCTACAAAGTGCGGGCATCGAAGAACAATCCAGTGCTAAGAAGTTTATTCGAATTAAACAGCCTATCCGTGTTGAAGACGATGGCAAGTGGGCGGAGCTGCTACCCCATGACGGATTCCGCATCGACTTCGCTATCGACTTCGATCACCCTGCAATTTCCGAAACAGGTCAGACAGTAACGATGGATTTCAGCAGCTCGGCATTTATTAAAGAAGTAAGCCGTGCGCGTACCTTCGGATTTATGAAAGACATCGAATATTTACGAGCAAACAACTTGGCGTTAGGTGGTAGTTTCGATAACGCGGTCGTACTCGATGAGTTTCGCGTGTTGAACACCGATGGCTTGCGTTATGACGATGAGTTCGTGAAGCACAAAATGCTCGATGCGATCGGTGACTTGTATATGGGCGGTCACAGCATTCTTGGCCATTTACGCGCGTACAAGTCAGGTCACGCATTGAACAATCAGTTATTACAGGCACTGTTAGAACAACAGTCAGCTTGGGAATTTGTGACATTCGAAGATAAAGCGGCAGAAGCACCGATTAAGTATTGGTCACCTTCGCTGGCATAACGTCATGATCTAGATGATGAATGAAGATAAAGGTGCTTAGTGAAAACTATGCACCTTTTTTTATTCGTCGGGTGTTAGCTTTTTACTGCTTGCCAGTTGTTCAGCGAGTTTTAGTAACTGAGTTTTGAGCGGTTCACTGCTTTGCTCAGCTAAGTTCAATAAGCGTTGACGTCGACTCACAGTGGTTGGCTTATCGCGGTTGCTAGCTTTGTTTTGTGCAGGATCGATATCGATGCTGACTTCCTGCACTGATGCACCGTTATTGCAAAACGCAGTAATGAGTTGTGCTGACATCGTACGCAATTGGCTGGCAGCGGACGCAGAACGCGTACGCACAACGATTTGCCCCTCACGCACGTTGAGCAACTCGCACTGACCTGCAAGATTTGCGGGGAGGCTGCGTGCAAAGAGTAGTTGCCAATCGCGCAGTTGGGCGGCAAACTGTGCGTACTGACTCAACGTGTTATGATCACGTTGATTATTGAGCCATTGTTTGGTTGTTTTAGGTTTAGAGTTCATGTGCGCTAGGTTGTTGCTGTAAACCCATAATAAGAGAGTAATAATGAGTTTATCAGTCTTTTACAAAGGCTCCAAAATTCGTTTTAGTTTTCGTTTAACGCGGCGTCGCTTGTTTTCCTATATGGGACTCGTTGCTTTAGTCGGGGCTGCTTACTTCAAGCCTTGGAGCTATCAGGGCGTTGACCCTGCCGTGGCGCAAACGAAAATTAGCGAAGAGCAAAAAAACTTGGCATTACAGTCGCAGGCTGTCGCCGAACTGTATAACGAGACCGAAAAGCGTCTCGGTGCAATGACTGTCTACTTGGGCGAATTGCGCGCTCATATGCGTCGACTCGATGCATTGGGTGAGCGGTTAGCTGACAAAGCCAACTTGGCGAATGGCGAATTCAGCTTTAACTCGGAAATCCCGCTAGGGGGCCCCGAAACCGAGGCTGTTGCGCTACCCAAATCAACGGGTACTGAGGTGCTTGCTGATATTGAGCAGATGCTGTCAAAAATTGCTGACAAGCAAAAACAGCTGTCACTACTTGAATCTGTCATGATGAACCACAATGTTAATAATGAAAGTTTCATTGCTGGCAGTCCTATCACAAGTGGTTGGCTCTCATCTCAGTATGGTGTTCGTAAAGACCCATTTTCTGGCAAACCCGCGATGCACAAAGGGCTCGACTTTGCCAGCTATGATGAGGATGTCAAAGTCGTTGCCACAGGTGCAGGTGTTGTCACCTGGGCGGGCGAACGCTGGGGTTATGGTAATCTCATTGAAATTGACCATGGTGGTGGCTTAAAAACCCGTTATGGTCATAATGACAAGATAAATGTTTCAGTGGGTGATGTCGTGACCCGTGGGCAAATCATCGCCGAAATGGGAAATACAGGTCGCTCTACTGGGCCTCATGTCCACTACGAAGTATTGCGTAATGGTAAGCAGATAGACCCGAACCGTTTCGTTTATCGTTCAGCCGATTAACGGTTCAGTGTGAATCATTAGATGCGGTGGCCGTTAGCCACCGAATTTTTTAATTTCGAATAAAACAGGATAACTCGTTCTCATGCTAGGCAGTTTGTTCAGAAAAGTATTTGGTAGTCGTAACGACCGAATTTTAAAGACGCTTCAAAAGCGCGTGAACCGAATTAATCAACTCGAACCTGAGTTTGAGGCGTTATCAGACGAACAACTAAAAGAAAAAACCACAGAGTTCAGAAAACGTCTTAACGATGGTGCTAAGCTAGATACATTACTAGAAGAAGCTTTTGCGACCGTGCGTGAAGCGAGTAAACGTGTTTTTAAAATGCGCCATTTCGACGTGCAGATGGTCGGTGGTATGGTGTTGGATGAAAACCGTATTGCGGAGATGAAAACGGGTGAGGGTAAAACGCTCACTGCGACACTCCCTGCCTATTTGAATGCACTGACAGGCAAAGGCGTTCATATCATCACGGTAAACGACTACTTGGCTAAGCGTGACGCTGAATTTAACCGACCGTTATTTGAATTCCTCGGTATGTCGGTCGCGTTTAACATTCCAGGTATGGCGCCACAGGATAAAAAAGCTGCGTATCAAGCCGATATCACCTACGGTACCAATAACGAGTTTGGTTTTGACTATTTGCGCGATAACATGGCGTTCTCACCTGAAGAGCGAGTTCAACGCGAGTTGCATTATGCCTTGGTGGATGAAGTCGATTCGATCTTAATTGATGAAGCGCGTACGCCGTTGATCATCTCTGGACCTGCTGAAGACAGTTCTGAGATGTACAAAAAGATGAATGATTTAGTGCCATTATTGGTGCGCCAAGAAAAAGAAGATACCGAGGACGAGCATGGTGATGGTGATTTCACCATCGACGAGAAAGCCAAGCAGTTGCACCTCACCGAGAATGGACAAGAGCATATCGAGGCGTTACTTAAGGAGCGCGGTATGTTGGCGGAAGATGACTCGCTATACTCGGCGGCTAACATTACCCTATTGCATCACATCAATGCGGCCCTGCGTGCGCACCATCTATTCCATCGCGATGTCGATTACATTGTTAAAGAAGGCAAGATCGTCATTGTCGACGAACACACAGGTCGTACGATGGAAGGTCGTCGTTGGTCTGAGGGTTTGCATCAGGCAATGGAAGCGAAAGAAGGTGTTGAAATACAAAACGAGAACCAAACACTCGCTTCTATCACATTCCAGAATTACTTCCGCTTGTATGACAAGCTCGCCGGTATGACAGGTACTGCCGATACCGAAGCCTTTGAGTTTCAGTCGATTTATGGTCTAGAGACCGTGGTCATTCCGACTAACCGTCCAATGGTTCGTGACGACCGCGCAGACCTCATTTATTTAACTACGCGTGAGAAATACGAAGCGATTGCTGAAGACATTGAAGAGTGTCGCAAACAGGGTCGACCTGTTCTGGTGGGTACTGTTTCCATCGAAAACTCTGAACTACTGTCGAGCTTGCTGAAGAAGAAAAAAATCCCACATGCGGTACTTAACGCTAAGTTCCACCAACAGGAAGCCGACATTGTTGCGCAAGCGGGTCGTCCTGGTGCGGTCACTATTGCCACCAACATGGCGGGGCGTGGTACCGATATCGTGTTAGGCGGTAACTGGAAGTCAGACGTTGAGAAGCTCGAAGCGCCGGATAACGACAAAATTGAAAAAATTAAGCAAGAGTGGCAAGTCCTGCATGACAAAGTGATCGAGGCAGGTGGCTTACATATTATCGGTACCGAGCGTCATGAATCACGTCGTATTGATAATCAGTTGCGTGGTCGTTCAGGTCGTCAAGGGGACCCAGGTTCATCGCGTTTCTATCTTTCGCTTGAAGATCCATTAATGCGCATTTTCGCGTCTGATCGCATGGCGACCATGATGAAGCGATTGGGTATGAAGGAAGGCGAAGCGATTGAACACCCGTGGGTAACGCGTGCCATCGAAAATGCCCAGCGTAAAGTTGAAGGCCGTAACTTTGATGTACGTAAGCAGCTACTCGAATATGATGATGTGGCAAACGATCAACGTCGCGTGGTGTATGAACAGCGTAACGAACTGCTCGACGAGGGTGATATCTCCGACACTATTAACGTCATTCGCGAGGATGTGGTTAATGCCGTGATTGATGAGTATGTACCGCCACAGTCACTTGCAGAGCTTTGGGACTTACCTAAGCTTGAAGAGCGCTTGCGTGCCGACTTTGACGTAGAGCTTGAACTGCAGAAAGCGCTTGATGAAGACGAACACTTCCATGAGGAAGTCTTACGTGAACGCGTATTGCAAGCGTTAGTCGATGCCTACAAAGAGAAGGAAAACCTTGTCGGACCTGAAGTGCTGCGTCGTTTCGAGAAGTCAGTGATGCTGCAAAGCTTAGACCAGCATTGGAAAGAGCACTTAGCTGCGATGGATCATTTGCGTCAAGGTATTCATTTGCGTGGCTATGCTCAGAAGAACCCTAAACAAGAGTATAAACGTGAGGCATTTGAGCTGTTTAGTGAAATGCTCGAGAACCTCAAGCTAGACGTTGTCACCTTGCTGAGTCGTGTTCGTGTGCGTGCACCAGAGGATGTTGATGCGGTTGACCAGCAGCGTAAAGCCGCTGACAGCGCGCCACGTGAGTTCAAACATGAACAGGCGAGTGCAACCGCGACGGCGGAGTCTAGCGCTCCAGCTGACGATCAACAGCAACCTGCACAACGCGGCGCAAAAGTAGGGCGTAACGAGCCTTGTCCGTGTGGCTCAGGGAAGAAGTATAAACACTGTCACGGTAAATTATAATGAAGTCTGATAGTACGACGCCCACGGTACACGTTGCCGTGGGCGTTATTAAAAATGAACAAGGCGAAATCTTTATCGCGAAACGTCTCAATCACCAGCATCAGGGCGGTAAGTGGGAGTTTCCTGGCGGTAAAGTTGAACAGGGTGAGGCGGTGACGGAAGCCCTTGTTCGCGAATTAAAAGAAGAGTGTAATATTGCAGTGACAGACTGCGCACCTCTTACGGTGGTCGAACATCAGTATGCTGACAAGCGGGTATTGTTAGATGTGTGGTGGGTGTTGTCTTACACTGGCACGGCACAGCAGATGGAAGGTCAAGAGTATGTTTGGGCTGATATCGCACAATTGGATGCTTATCAGTTTCCTGACGCGAACCAGCCCATTGTCGATTGCCTTATGGATGCACAATCTAACTAAAAGTCATCGTTGGCGGACTGCTCAGGGATTTGAGCTGGCTCGCCAGGAATGGCTTTTTCTTCATTTGCCCACTCACCTAAATCGATAAGTTTGCAGCGCTCGCTGCAGAACGGGCGATAAGTCGCTTTCGGCGACCATGTCACTTTGCTACCGCAGGTGGGGCAGTCGACTTGTGTTGGCATGCGGAGCTCTCCTTTATTATTGCTCATAACAACGAGCTAGTTGAAACGCTAGATCATGTGAAAAGGCATTACTTTGGCCTTCTGAGAGCGCCATCAAACGAATAGTAAAGCGTTGACGATGCCCTGAAACTACTGGGTATACAGCATGTTCACCGGACACCTTCATACGCAATATCGCTAATGGATCGGTACTTTCTTGCCAAAATCCTTTTTTAGCTTGTACCGTCTCAAAAGGGGCGCGCTCTCTTAATAAGCTAAGCAATTGTGATAAAGCATGGCGGTAGTGAGCGAATTGCGATAACCACTGCTGCTGATGTGTTATTTGACTTGCGACGGGTTGACTCAACCAAGTCTGTAACTGAGGCAAGTCGAACAATGCTTGGCAGCCTGGCTGTGAAAAACGTTGTTTCATGCCGGCGAGAAAAGGCTCATCTTTTAATGCCCGCACTGCGATGCTGCCCTCGCTAAGTTGCTCTTGCGCTTGAGCTAAACGTTCAAGTAATAATGCAACCATGTCTTTATCAACTTGAGGATGTCGTGCCCATTGTTGAACGAATTGCTTTTGCGCATCGAGGTCACGATTCAATTCAGTTTTAACATCAAATCGTTCGAATAATTCAAGTAGGCCAAATAGCGCATTAAAAAACGGCAGCGCGTGTTGTTCAGTACCATCAAGTGGCGTTTGGATTTGCTGAAACCCTTGCTCAAGTCGCAAATAGGTACGAAACCGCTCTTGCAACGGGTATTCATAAATCACATAAGGCACTGATTCCGACATGGGGTTCTCATCTCATTAATCTGACCGCCCATGATAATGATTTAAACGCCGTGTGCAAACAGATTCACTTCTGTGCGGCTAATTCAAGGTAGTGCGCATGTAATCTATCTAATTGTTGATATAGGTCGCGTAAGTCCCCCTGATTGCTAACCACATCATCGGCCTTTTTGAGCCGCGTCGGGCGATCAATTTGCGCGGCGATTATGGCTTCGACTTGTTGCTTAGAAACGCTATCGCGCTGTTGCGTGCGGGCTAATTGAGTATCTTCATCGACATCAATGACTAACACTCGGTCACACAGCGCATCGAGACCATTCTCAAGCAGCAAAGGCGCGACTAACACGACATACGCCGATTGCGCCTGCTCAAGTTGAGCGATTATTTGTTCGCGGATAAGTGGGTGCAGCAGCTGATTAATCCATGCTTTATCGTCGGGGTTTTCAAACACGCGCTGACGTAACTTACTGCGAATCAGTGCGCCCGATGCATCGACTACCTCGTCGCCAAAATGAGCAATAATTTCGGCAAGTCCCTCGGTGCCTGGCGCGACCACGTCGCGCGCGATAACATCCGCGTCAACGATGGCGATGCCTTGCTCAGCAATATAATTGGATGCGGCGCTTTTTCCACTACCGATGCCGCCAGTCAGACCTAAAATAAAGCGACTCATTACATCACTCCAAGCCATTGCCAATAAGCGGTTAGTAGGGATTCTCCCCATACATAGCTAATAACACCGCCAACGGCTAAGAATGGTCCAAATGGAATGGGTACCGATTGCTTATGTTTGATCGCGACGATGATACCGATGATAACCCCTGCGACGGCACTGAAAATGACGGTGACAGGCAACAACGCGACGCCAGTAAATGCGCTAAGGCCAGCGAGTAACTTGAAGTCACCGTAGCCCATACCTTCTTTTCCAGTCAGAAGTTTAAACAACCAATATAGACTCCATAAGCTCAAATAGCCGACAACAGCGCCGATGATGGCTTGGCTCGGGGTGACGGTGCTCAGTGGGCTTAACGACCACAGTAGGGCTAGCCATAAAAACGGATAGGTAAGCTGGTCAGGTAACAGCTGATGCTGATAATCAATAAGCGTCATCGCGATGAGTAAGCTCAGTGCGCAGCCAAACACCCAAAAGCCAAGACTCAACCCAAATTGCCAGCCTAACCCAATAAAAATCAGTGTCGTCGCTATCTCAACCAACCAATAAAAAATCGGGATAGTCGTTTGGCAATGACGGCATTGTGCCCGCAGGACGAGATAGCTGAGGATCGGGATATTGTCATACCAAGCGACAGGTTGTTGGCAGCTTGGGCAATGAGAACCCGGCACTGCAATATTAAACTGAGTTTTTTCACGTACCGGTTCACCGGCGAGCTCTGCACATTCGTATTTCCACTGCAGCTCCAGCTGCTTGGGTAAACGTACTATTACAACATTAACAAAGCTACCGACAGAAGCGCCGAGCAGTCCTGCTATCAAAAGCGCTTGCCAAGAGGCTGCGACAAATAATGCATCCATTGTGTGAGTCCTAAGCCAATTGTTGTGTTAGCGAGAAAATCGGCAGATACATTGCCAACAGCATGAATCCAATAATGCCTGTCAGTATCGCCATCAGCAATGGATTTAACCAAGTTCGTAAGTGCTCGCAGTAAGCTTCGATGCGTTGTTGAAAGTCCTCACTCAAACGCGCAACTGCACTATCCATGCGTCCGACCTGTTCTGCTGTTTGCAAGTATGCCTGTATTGTTGGGTCAGTTAACTGTGCTTCGACAAACGCAGCTGACCAGCTGGAGCCGTCATTTAGGGCTTGCGCTATCTTTCCCAGTTTACTTTGCATCGGCAGCCAGTCTGAATGGCTAGCGAGCATGCGCGTGGCGTGTACCGCCGACATACCGCTGCGCAAACCCAAAGCAAGATACTCAAAAGTCGATTGATAGACTCTGAGTTGTTGCAGTTTACCCCAAATAGGTAAGCGCTGCATTAGCGCTTGGCAGCCGAGTTTCTGCTTCCAGTAGCCGATGATTGCAAGTGACAATATAACGGCGATTACGACGACTATGCGCGCAGCATACGTTGTGAACCACGCTACGCTGCTGACTAGATACTGAGTCAGTAGTGGTAATGGCTGATCGTTAAACAGCTGCTGAATCGTCGGTAGTACCCAAATAAGGAAGATTGCGATGATGATGATACCCATACACAGTAATGCCAGTGGGTAACGAATGGCATCTTTAACCATGGCGCGGATGCGTTGTTGCCGCTGCCAGCTATCAACAAGGCTGCGCATCACAGCTGCCAGTTGACCTGTTTGTTCGGCCACGGAGATGCCTGCTTGTGCGGGATGGAGTGATTGCGGTAACAGCCTAGCCAATGCTTGTGAGAGGCTAACGCCGGCTTGCACCTGTTGATGTAAGGTTTGAAAGTGTTGCTTTAAGGCGGGGTGGTCAGCTTGCTGTGCGACAACACAAAGGGCAAGCGATAACGGGAGCCCGCCCGATATTAATTGTTCTAAATGGGCGAGTGAGCGGTACCATTGTGCGGTAGAGAAACCTCTACGGATTCGAATTAAATTCATCATGGCTACTTAGATAACTGCATTGAATACGTTGTTGTAAGCTGGGCAACTGTTGTTGGCTTAAGATTTCGTCGCGTAGTTCATTGCGCAATGTGTGAGTGTAGCCTCGTAAGCGTTCAGGCCACGGCAAAAGTTCGAACAGCACTTGGACACCACCTTGTGGCCGCACTCTTAGACGTTGGCTTATCACTAATTTTAGCGCAGCTGTTACATCTGCCTGTTGAACTCCCAGTTGCACGAGTCGCCGAATGACGTCTATGGCCGTGTCAGCATGGATTGATGCAATGACAAGGTGACCGGTCAGTGCAGCTTGTACGGCGATTTTTGCCGTTTCGGCATCGCGAACTTCCCCTACCATAATGACATCTGGGTCTTGCCGTAAAAAAGCTCGCAGTACTTTTGCAAAACCGAGCTCAAGTTGAGGATGGACTTGTGTTTGTAGGATGCCACTGAGTTCAATTTCGACGGGATCTTCGACGCTACACACGCGTAAACCCGATTCGCTGAGCTGCTTAATGATGCTGTAAATCGTGGTGCTTTTACCGCTGCCCGTTGGACCAGAAACCAGAATTAAGCCGACAGCGGCCGCGAGTTGCTTCGCCAAACATAAGAACTGACGGTGGGTAAGACCAAGTTGGTGTAATGACGGCAACTGTTCAGCACTATGGAGGCACCTTACAACGATACTTTCACCCCGACTACCTGGACACGCATTGAGACGAAATCGCGCCTGCTGATTGCCGACCATAAGATCAATTCGTCCATCCTGAGGTTGTTTAGTCTCAGTGACATCCACCTCGGCTAACACTTTAAGTTGAGCCATCAGTGTGTCGAGCTCCGGCCGTGATAAACGCGGTTGCTCAAACAACCGCCCTTCGATCCTAAGTCGAATTCGTCCCCCACTTTGTATGGGTTCTATATGTATGTCCGAGGCATTACGTTGATAGGCATGTACAAGCAGGCTTTGGGCATCGGCACTTGCCATGTGCGCCTGCGTATGGGTAGGCACATAAACGCAATGAATAGGTTTAGAGCTGATCGCTTGTAACTGAAATACAATGCTTTCCCGTTGTGGCCAAGCCATTTTGTCGAGAATAATTACACGACCTTGGTCACAATCAAGCAATTCAACGACGGCGCTCGCTGGCAACCCCAGTTGCTGAGTCAGCCTCAGATACGCAGCCGATGAAGGAGGTAATGGGAGATGCCAAAATTGCGCTAGATGAACGTCACTCATTGTGCAAGCGCCTCCACACAGCGAGAGGCTAGCGGTTCTCCTGATGCGAAATCGGAACACCCCAGCCGCCAACGAAAGACTAAGCCAGTGCTATCAGGCGATAAACTGAGTTGTAAAGGCACTTGATCAACGATGACTTCTGCCAAAGTCAGCTGAATCACACCTGTTGTGCTGACTTCAAGGGACTCGAGCGCGGTCGGTAGCGGGTCGGGTATCGTTGGGATACCGCGTTGTCCCGGCTGCGAACAGCGACGCATGTCGTTTTCTGTTTGCCAGCATAACGCCATGGCAAGTTGTAAGCTTTGCGTGTGATTAAGTGCCTCGGTGACCCGGGCTTGCTGGACATAACGCTGGTAAGCGGGGACGGCAAGGGATGATAAAATGGCAATGATGGCAACCACCACCATTAATTCGATAAGACTGAACGCGGACGAGTATTTTTTCATAATGGCTTTTAGGTAAAGCCAGAAATATGGTTTCGTCCGCGCCGTTTGGCAAACTGATTAGCTTGTACGAGGTTGCCCTATACGCATGGATAAATCGATCGCGGTGACGTGTTTGGTGAGTGCGCCGCTCGAGATGAAATCAACACCGGTGGTACCGAGTTCGTGCAACGCCTCGTCCGTAATATTACCCGATACCTCTAATTTAAGAGGTGAACCAGCGGCCTTATTCTGCGCGACGGCTTGCTCGATATCGTCGAGGGTAAAATTATCGAGCATGACGATATCGGCACCTGCATCAAGTGCTTGCTTAAATTCTGCTAATGACTCGACTTCGACTTCGACGGGTTTACCGGGGTTTAATTCCCGAGCTGTCGCAACGGCGGGCGTGATACCGCCGCAGGCAGCGATATGATTTTCCTTAATCAGGTAGGCATCAAAAAGGCCGATACGATGATTCGTACCGCCGCCACAGCGGACTGCGTATTTTTGTGCCATGCGTAAGCCAGGAATGGTCTTACGCGTATCTAATAGGCGTGTTGTAAAGCCTGCCAATTTGCTTACGTAAAATGCGGTTTGGGTGGCAGTTGCCGACAGCGTCTGCAAAAAATTGAGTGCGCAACGTTCACCAGTCAGTAAGCTGCGGCTATTACCCGATAACTTGCACAATGTGGTGTTTGCCTTAACGTGGTCGCCATCGTTGACACACCATTCGATTTTCACGTCAGCATCCACCTGGCGAAACACTTCACTCACCCAGGCGCTACCACACATTACCATGTCCTCGCGCGTAATAATTGTCGCCTCACTCACATGATGCGCTGGTATCAATTGCGCTGTGATGTCCAGTGAGGGATCCGCCGCTGACAAATCCTCTTCTAGACTCTGAGTGACTTGCGCAGAAATGGCATGGCGTTCGGCTTCGGTGAGCTGCATGGGATACTTTACCTTTTGGCTGACAATGACGATACTAGGGCACAAACTTTACCGTTTTGCTGAGCCTGTGAAAAGACACACGATAAAAAATCACTGCATTGATGGCGTAAAACACTGTGCCTCGCCGCACTTTGACGAACGACCTGATGCGCTCGATATCTCTTTGCTCGTGATTCATTGTATAAGCCTGCCCGAAGGCTGTTATGGGACACCCTACGTTAATAAGTTATTCACCCAAGGCTTGAGTGATCAGGATGGCGATGAATTTACGCCGTTGACAGGTTTACGGGTATCAAGCCACTTGCTGATTCGACGTGATGGCTCCGTCGAACAATACGTGCCGTTTGATAAACGCGCGTGGCATGCGGGCGTCTCTTGTTATGAAGGGCGTGAACGGTGTAATGACTTTAGTATTGGTATTGAGCTAGAAGGCACGGACCATTCTCCGTACAGTGAGCGTCAATATCAGAGCTTGGTTGATGTTACGCGCACAATATTAGACTATTACCCTAAGCTCACGGTAGACAGAATTACAGGTCATCAACATATTGCCCCAGGTCGTAAATCGGATCCTGGTCGTTGTTTTGACTGGCCGTACTTTTTTAACGCATTGTCGCGCAAGGACTCACTATGACACTCATTGCTTTGCTCGTTGCACTTAGTATCGAGCGCCTTTATCCGCTACCGGCGGTATGGTCTATCGACTTTTACATGCAACGCTGGATGAACTGGAGCCAAGCTAAATTTAGTTACTTTAATTCACCGGCACCTTGGCAGTTGATACTGCAAGTGTTGCTGCCCGCTGTAATCGCATGGTTGCTGTTTAGTTGGCTTGATAGCGGTTTAGTGCAATTTATCGGTGGCATTATTGTGTTGCTGTTAGTCATGAACGCAGGACCTGAGCGCATCGCGTACAAACAGTTATTACGCGCTGCTATGCGAGCCGATGAGCAAGGATATCAACAAGCGGCGCAGCAGCTCAGAGGGTATGCACATCTGCCAGACGATACCCCAGTTGAGCGTGCGGTGGTATGGCTTAATTTTGTACACTTTTTGGCACCGATATTTTTCTTTGTCACATTTGGTGTTGCAGGGGTGCTCGCGTACGGCTGTTTGCGCAGTGTGTATCGCAATCCGGACGTTCATCCTGTTGCAGAGCAAGGGCGAGCGCAGGTCGAACGAGTGTTATGGGCACTTAATTTTATACCGGCGCGTTTTGCTGCACTGGGTGCCGCGCTGGTAGGTCACTTTAACCATGCGTTGCCGGCGGTGATAGCGATGGCAACCAATACGCAGGACGATAATCCTGAACTGCTTCACCGCGTGGTCATAAAAGCGGAAGGGCAGCCGCACCATCCGGATGATCGTTCAGATGCCGTAACGCATCAACTTAACTTGATGAAACGACAACATTTATTTTGGTTTGTGGTCATAGCGGTGTTAACGCTGACAGGCACTATCGTGTAGTAATAATGCCAGCAAATGATGGTCTGACCAGCTAAATTAATTTGGGGTTTACTGCTGAATGATTTAGAATATCGGGCAACTTTGGTCAGACCAATTTACCGAGGGTGAAGGCGCATTGGCTTTTGAACGCATAAAAGTGGCAAAAATATCCGATCAGATCGTTTCCCAAATTGAAGCGATGATCGTCGATGGTCGTTTTGAAGCGGGTCAGAAGTTACCTGCCGAGCGTGAGTTAGCGCAACAGTTCAGTGTATCGCGTCAATCGCTGCGCGAAGCAATTCAAAAGTTAGAGGCTAAGGGATTGCTTGAACGTCGGCACGGAGGCGGTACGTTCGTCACCGACAGCGTCAGTGAGTCGGTCACAACGCCGTTGTTTGAATTGCTCGCCAAGCACCCCGAGTCACAATTTGACTTACTTGAATTTCGTCACGCGCTGGAGGGCATTTCGTCGTTTTATGCTGCGTTACGAGGTACAAATGCCGATCTAGATCGTATCGAATCCAGTATCAATAGCATAATGGATTCACAAACACGTGCGATTGATGAGCAAGTACAGTCGCTCGTTAATTTTTATTTGCGCATTGCCGAAGCATCACACAACGTGGTGCTTTTGCATGTGGTGCAAGGAATGCGTGAGCTCCTTGCCGAAAATATCAAGCAAAACTTAGAGGTGTTGGCTAACAATCCCTCGGTAGTGGAGCAGTTAAACCAACACCGTTTACAAATTGCCAAGGCAATTATCAACGGTCAACCGGAGCAGGCGCGAGATGCGTGTCATCAACATTTGTCCTATATTGAACAGGCATTGATGGAGATGACAAAAGAACAATCTCGCATTCGGCGCTCGCTTCGTCGTTCCTGATTGAAACATTGAATGAAAGGAATAGCTATGAGTGAAGAAAACAAACAAGATGTTGACCAGCAAGAAACGCAGGAGTGGCTTGATGCGCTCGAAGGCGTTCTGGACGCCGAAGGTCCGGATCGCGCACACTTCTTGTTGGAGCAACTGATTGATAAAGCGCGTCGTAACGGTGCGTATTTGCCTTATCGTCCAACTACTTCCTACTTAAATACTATTCCGGCAAGTCAGGAACCGACCATGCCGGGCAACCAAACCATGGAAGCGCGCATTCGTTCAGCGATTCGTTGGAACGCGGCGATGATGGTATTACGTGCCTCGCAAAAAGGCGAAGAGCTCGGTGGGCACATTGCCAGCTTCGCGTCGTCAGCGATGCTTTATGATGTCGGCTTTAACCACTTCTTCCGCGCACCAAGCGACGGTGACGGCGGCGACTTCCTGTTTATTCAGGGTCACGCATCACCTGGTATCTACGGCCGTGCGTTTATCGAAGGTCGTTTGACGCAAGAACAATTGGATAACTTCCGTCAAGAAGTCGATGGTAAAGGTTTACCGTCATATCCTCACCCGAACTTGATGCCTGATTTCTGGCAGTTCCCGACCGTATCAATGGGCTTAGGTCCAATCCAAGCGATCTACCTGGCACGCTTCTTAAAATACTTGACCGACCGCGGCATTAAAGATTGCTCGAACCAACGTGTTTACTGCTTTATGGGCGACGGCGAGACCGACGAGCCAGAAAGCTTGGGTGCGATTAGCCTGGCTTCGCGTGAAGGCCTTGATAACCTTACTTTTGTTATCAACTGTAACCTACAACGCTTAGATGGTCCGGTTCGTGGTAACGGTAAGATCATCCAAGAGTTGGAAGGCACATTCCGTGGCGCAGGCTGGGAAGTTATCAAGGTGATCTGGGGTCGCTACTGGGATCCATTGCTATACCGTGACACCGAAGGTAAGTTGCGCGAACTGATGGAAGAAACCGTTGACGGTGACTATCAGAACTTCAAAGCCAAGGGTGGCGCATATACGCGTGAGCACTTCTTTGGTAAATACCCAGAAACCGAAGAGATGGTCGCCAACTTATCAGACGAAGATATCTGGCGTTTGAACCGCGGTGGTCACGATCCTGTAAAAGTTTACTCGGCGTACCACAAGGCAGTGAACACCAAAGGTCGTCCACAGGTTATCTTAGCGAAAACCGTTAAAGGTTACGGCATGGGTGCAGCGGGCGAAGGTAAAAACATCGCGCACCAAGTTAAGAAAATGGATATGGATGCGATTAAGCATTTGCGTGACCGCTTTAATATCCCGTTTAAAGACGAAGAGTTACAAGATCTGCCTTACTACAAGTTTGAGGATGACAGCGAAGAGCTGAAGTACTTGAACGAGCGTCGTGAAGCCTTGGGTGGCTACATGCCAACCCGCCGTGCAGAGAGCGATGTTGAGCTAGAGCTGCCGTCATTGAAAGCGTTTGACGCGGTATTGAAAGGCTCTGGCGACCGTGAAATTTCGTCGACCATGGCGTTTGTGCGTGTACTGACGGCGTTGTTGAAAGACAAGAAAATCGGTAAGCGTATTGTACCGATTATTCCAGACGAAGCGCGTACTTTCGGTATGGAAGGCTTGTTCCGTCAAGTGGGTATCTACGCGCACCACGGTCAAAAATATACCCCGCAAGATGCCGATCAAGTGGCCTACTATCGTGAAGATAAAAAAGGTCAGGTTATCCAAGAGGGTATTAATGAATTAGGCGCCATGGCGTCGTGGGTGGCTGCCGGAACCAGCTATTCACTGAACAACGAACCGATGATTCCGTTCTACATCTATTACTCGATGTTCGGTTTCCAACGTGTGGGTGATTTAGTGTGGGCCGCAGGCGACAGCCAGACTCGTGGCTTCTTGATTGGTGGTACAGCCGGTCGTACGACACTGAACGGCGAAGGTCTCCAGCACCAAGACGGACACAGCCACATCTTGTTCGGTACTGTGCCTAACTGTATTACTTATGATCCAACATACGGTTATGAGATTGCGGTCATCGTGCATGATGGCTTGAAGCGCATGTATGAAGATCAAGAGAACGTGTTCTATTACCTCACCGTAATGAACGAAAACTATCATCAGCCAGAAATGCCTGAAGGCGCTGAAGAAGGCATCTTGCGTGGTATCTATAAATTAGACGAAGTGAAGTCTAAGAAGAAATCCAAAGCCGATGTACAGCTATTAGGTAGTGGTACTATCTTAGAGCAAGTGCGCAAGGCAGCAGATATCCTGGCTGAGGATTTTGATATCAACTCAACTGTGTACAGCGTAACCTCGTTCAACGAGCTGGCGCGTGATGGTTTAGATGTCGAACGTTACAACATGCTTAATGCCGATAAAGATCCAAAAGAAGCCTTTATCACACAAGCAATGAAAGATGCGAAAGGTCCTGCGGTAGCAGCGACTGATTACATGAAGTTATACGCTGACCAAGTACGTCAGTGGGTACCGACTTCTTACCGTGTATTGGGTACCGACGGATTTGGTCGTTCAGATAGCCGCGCAAATCTGCGCAAGCACTTTGAAGTTGATGCACAACACGTTGTGGTTGCAGCACTTAAAGAGCTTGTCGACGCCGGCGATATCGACGCGAAAGTACTGAGCAAAGCGATCAAAGACTATGGTATTGATGTCGACAAACTTAACCCACGTAACGCATAAGGAGTATTGATATGGCGGATAAGATTGAACTCAAAGTCCCCGACGTGGGCGGAGAAGAAGTCGAAGTCATTGAGATCCTCGTCAGCGCAGGCGACACCATCGATAAAGAAGATGGTGTTGTCACAGTCGAGAGTGACAAAGCTTCAATGGATATTCCCGCCTCTGAAGGCGGGAAAATCGTCGAACTAAAAGTTAAAGAAGGCGACACCATTAAAGAAGGTGACGTACTTGCTATTATCGAAGCTGCGGGCGATGACAGCGCGGATGATGATGCCGACGACAATGACGATGCACAATCAGATGACACCTCTGAAGAGGAATCATCGGCTAAAGAATCATCAGACGCATCAGATGATGCTGAAGAAGAACAGCAAGATGAGCAGCAGGCGTCAGCAAGCAGTGGTGGTGAGTCTGAAATCATCGACGTCGAAGTGCCTGATATTGGTGATGAAGAAGATGTCGAGATTATCGAGATCCTCGTCAATAAAGGCGATTCGGTCGAAAAAGAAGATGGTTTGATTACCCTTGAAACCGACAAAGCAACCATGGATGTGCCATGCCCAGAGGATGGCGAAGTCGAAGAGATGCTTGTAAAAGTCGGTGATAAAGTGTCGCAAGGCTCTAAAATTGCGAAGCTAAAAGTAACACGCAGTGGTGGCGGCTCAAGCGCAAGCAAAGACGAATCAAAATCAGCGTCGAAGTCTGACGAGAAGGCTGAGCAGTCGTCTTCGAAAGCCGAGAGCGAAAACAAAGAGTCGGTTAAATCGAACTCTACCCCGACCAGTGAGCGTCAACCACCCGTACCTGATCATCCGACCGAGCGTAAAGATGGTTCGCCCATCCATGCATCGCCAGCGGTGCGCCGTGTCGCACGCGAATTTGGTGTGGATTTATCGCAGGTTAAGGGTACTGGACCTAAGAGCCGAATCTTAAAAGAAGATGTGCAAGAGTACGTTAAGTACGAATTGTCACGTCCGAAAGCGGTAGCGGGTCAAACTTCGCAAGGTGGCGGCGGTCTGCAAGTGATCGACGGACCTAAAGTCGACTTCAGTAAGTTTGGTGAAGTGGAAGAAGTTCAGTTGTCACGCATCCAGCGTAAGTCAGGTCCAAACCTGCATCGCAACTGGGTCACTATTCCACACGTCACGCAGTTTGATGAAGCGGACATTACTGAGCTTGAGCGTTTCCGTAAGTCAGAAAACGAAGTAGCGAAGAAGCAAGACCTTGGCTTTAAGATCACACCATTGGTGTTCATCATGAAAGCCTGCGCCAAAGCCCTTCGTGAATTCCCGAACTTCAACTCGTCGTTGTCAGAGTCGGGTGAAGCGTTGATCATGAAGAAATATGTGCACATTGGTATCGCGGTGGACACGCCGAACGGTCTAGTCGTGCCAGTGATTCGTGATGTCGATAAGAAAGGTATCTACGAGCTTTCAGAAGAGCTGGTTGACGTCAGTGCACGTGCACGCGACGGCAAGCTAAAAGCGGCTGACATGCAAGGTGGGTGTTTCTCAATCTCAAGCTTAGGTGGTATCGGTGGTACAGCGTTCACACCTATCGTTAACGCACCAGAGGTCGCTATCTTAGGCGTATCGCGTAACGAGATGAAGCCGAAGTGGAACGGTAGTGAGTTTGAACCTAAACTCATGTTGCCATTGTGCCTGTCATACGATCACCGTGTGATCGATGGTGCAGACGCAGCACGTTTCACAGCGTATGTGAGTCAAGTATTGGGTGATATTCGTAAATTGGTGCTTTAAGCACCAATTTTACCGAGAAATACGATCTAAATGGCGTTACAATAACCGCACATTTAGCGTTGACGGACCTCGGTGGGTAGCTCAACCTGCCGTGAATAACAAGGGGTTATCATGAGCGACAAAATTAAAGCACAGGTAGTAGTGTTAGGTTCTGGCCCAGGTGGCTATTCAGCGGCATTCCGTGCAGCTGACCTTGGTTTAGAAACGGTTCTAGTTGAACGTTACAGCACCTTAGGTGGTGTATGTTTGAACGTTGGCTGTATCCCTTCAAAGGCGTTGTTGCACTTAGCAAAACACATTGAAGATGCAAAAGTGTTAGCGAACGAAGGCGTCGAGTTTGGCGAGCCTAAGATCGATTTAGACAAAATCCGCAAACACAAAGAGAAAGTGGTTGGTCAATTGACTGGCGGTTTGGGTCAAATGTCTAAAATGCGTAAAGTGAAAGTCGTAAACGGTTACGGTAAATTCACTAGCAGCAACACCTTGAACGTAGAAGGTGAAGACGGCAATACCGAGATTGAGTTTGACAACGCAATCATCGCAGCCGGTTCACAGCCAATCAAATTGCCATTCATCCCGCATGATGATGAGCGTATTTGGGACTCTACTGATGCACTTGAGTTGAAAGAAATCCCTGAAAAAATGCTGCTTCTAGGTGGTGGTATCATCGCCTTAGAAATGGGTCAGGTGTACAGCTCGCTAGGTTCTAAAGTTGATGTTGTTGAAATGACGGACCAATTGGTACCGCCTGCTGATGCAGACATCATGAAGAGCTTCAACAAGCAAGTTAAAGGACGTTTTGAAAACGTCATGCTAAGCACTAAAGCGACTAAAGTTGAAGCGAAGAAAGACGGTATCTACGTGACCTTTGAAGGCAAAGGTGCACCTGAGAAACCAGTTAAATATGACGTGGTCTTAACTGCGGTTGGCCGTGCGCCAAACGGCAAGAAGATCGACGCTGATAAAGCAGGCGTTAAGGTAACTGAGCAAGGCTTTATCGAAGTTGATAGCCAAATGCGTACAAACGTTGACAACATTTTCGCGATCGGCGACATCGTTGGTCAACCGATGTTGGCGCACAAAGCGGTTCACGAATCGCACGTAGCGGCCGAAGTGATCGCAGGCAAGAAACACTTCTTCGAACCGAAAGTCATTCCTTCTATCATGTATACCGATCCAGAAGTTGCTTGGGCGGGTGTTACCGAGAAAGAAGCGAAAGAAAAAGGTATCGAGTATGACGCCGTGACCTTCCCATGGTCTGCATCAGGCCGTGCTATCGCATCGAACGCACAGCAGGGTATGACTAAGCTTATCTTTGATAAGAACAACCGTATCATCGGTGGTGCAATGTGTGGTTCTAACGCAGGTGAGTTGCTAGGTGAAGTTTGCTTGGCAATCGAAATGGGTTGTGATGCAGAAGATATCGCATTAACCGTTCACGCTCACCCAACCTTGCATGAATCAGTCGGCTTAGCTGCTGAAATTCAAGAAGGTTCAATCACTGATATGCCTAACCCGAAAGCGAAAAAGAAAAAGTAATTTTTCGTTTACGGTAAATTATCAGCAAAACGGCAACATTCATCGCGAATGTTGCCGTTTTTCTTTACTTGTCGCCTAACTTTGCGCTAATTTGTTCGAACTTGTACATATGAGTCGACAAAAACTAAATAACAGGTGACAACCAATGATTAAATTAACCACCGTTGCTCTCAGTGTCTCTATGGCACTTGCGCTAGGCGCGTGTTCGCCACAACAAGAAGCGCAAACAGAACAGTCTAGTCAGGAAAAGCCAACGGCAGAAAAACAACAACAGCTCACTTCAGGCGTTTTCCTTGAAAACTTCGATAAAAGTGCAAGTCCACAGGATGACTTGAATCAGTACGTGAATGGCGCTTGGATGGAAAAAACCGAGATTCCAGACGACCGCTCTTCGATTGGTGCGTTCTACGATTTGCGCGAACAGAACCAAGAACGTTTGCACAAAATCATCGAAAAATCAGCGAACATGAATGCCGAAGCGGGCACCAACGAGCGTAAAGTCGGCGACTTCTTTAATGCGTATATGGACACCGAAACGCTCAACGAACTCGGCGCAAAACCGATTCAATCAGACCTCGAAGCCATCGCAGCGATCGATAGCTATGAGTCTGTTGCGGAATACTTCGCACAGATGAGCCGCATGAGCACATCGATTCCGTTCGGCTTTTATGTTTACCCGGATGCAAAAGATCCGCAAACCAACGCCATGTACGTATCGCAAAGCGGCTTAGGTTTACCTGACCGTGAATACTACTTAAGCGATGAAGACAAATTTAAAGAATTCCGTACCGCTTACGTTGAGTACATCACGGATGTGATGGACATGGCCGGTGTTGAAAACGCAGAAGCAGCCGCCGAACGTGTACTTGAGCTGGAAACTAAACTGGCTGAAGCACAGTGGACGCGTGTTGAGAGTCGCAACGCTGATAAGACCTATAACAAGATGACTGCCGGTGAAGTTGACGAGTTGCTCGGTGGCTTCGACTTCGCACGTTACCTTGAAGCGGCGAGCTTAGGTGATGTTGAGAACATGGTGATCCGTCAGCCATCATACTTTGAGAAACTCGGTGAAATGTTTACCGATGTTGATTTACAAACGTGGAAAGATTACCTGTCGTTTAAAGTAGTGAATGATGCGGCATCTATCTTAAGTGAAGGTTTCGCTGACCGTCGTTTTGCGTTTTATGGAACGACATTACGCGGTATTCCTGAGCAAGAGCCGCGTTGGAAGCGTGGTGTTGACGCAACGAACAGTGTGTTAGGTGAAGTATTAGGTCAAGTGTATGTGAAGGAATACTTCCCACCTGAAGCGAAAGAAAAAATGGAAGGTTTGATTGAGAACCTGCGCGCAGCGTATGCAGATTCAATCAAAAACTTGGATTGGATGACCGACGAAACGAAAGAAAAAGCGTTGGAAAAACTCGCCAAGTTCGATCCAAAAGTGGGTTACCCAAATGAATGGCGCGACTATTCAGACCTAGACATTTCTTCGACTGACTTGGTAGGTAACTATAAAGCGTATGCTGAGTTTAACTACAACGAAGAAATCGCAAAAATTGGCGGTCCAGTCGACGAAGAAGACTGGGGCATGACACCGCAAACGGTCAACGCTTACTACAGCCCTGTACGTAACGAGATTGTTTTCCCAGCGGGTATTCTGCAACCTCCATTCTTTGATATGGACGCCGAGATGGCAGTGAACTACGGTGGCATCGGTGCTGTTATCGGTCACGAGATGGGACACGGATTTGATGACCAAGGTTCTAAATACGACGGCGACGGTAACCTCAATAGCTGGTGGACTGATGCCGACCGTGAAGCCTTTGATAAGCGTGGTAAAGCATTGTCTGCACAATACAGCGCTTACGAGCCTATCGAGGGAATCAATATCAATGGTGACCTAACGTTAGGTGAGAACATTGGTGACCTTGCCGGTTTAACCATCGCCTATGAAGCTTACATGAAGTCATTAGACGGCGAACAAGCGCCTGTTATGGATGGTTTTACAGGTCCACAGCGTGTATTCATTGGTTGGGCACAAGTATGGCGTGGTAAGTATCGTGAAGACGCGATTCGTCAGCAAGTATTGAGTGACCCACACTCGCCTGCGGAATACCGTGTTAATGGCACCGTCGTGAACGTGCCTGCATTCTACGAAGCGTTCGACGTGAAGCCAGAAGATGAGCTTTATGTGGCGCCGGAGAATCGTGTTACCATTTGGTAAGCGATAAAAGAAGGAAGTCATCGACCTAATGCGAACACTTGTCTTAATCATATGTATGGCACTGACACTGGTGAGTGGGGTTTTACCCTCCACTCACGCTCAGGCTATGCCTATGACGACGATGAGTGAGCATCATTGTTGTGACTCGAGTGACGCTCAGCCAATGGCCGAGCGTCACACATCTACTTCTTCATGTGAACACGATAGTCATGCGTGTGATAATTGCGCCCAACATTGTTTCGCACATGCGGGACTCATTTCTATTTCTCCCTCGATTCAATTAAATGTACAACAAGGTGCGTTTGTCGTGCCTACATCCCACTTGCTTGAATCTTTTGAAGGTATCCTGCGCCCACCTAAGGCTTAACCAACAAACTTTATTTACTGTTGGTTTTATTAATTTAGGTGAACGTCATGAAAGCGCGTATTTTCTGGATCCTACTGATCCTTGCAACTCCATTTGTATCGGCACAAGAGCCAGTCTATGTATGTCCAATGCATAGCGAAGTCACGCAGCACGAGCCCGGTCAGTGCCCTATTTGCGGTATGGATTTGGTGTTGAAGTCCAGCCGAGAAAACAACGGCGAACACGCATCGCAGCATGATGAGATGGGCCATGTTCAACACAGTCCCGTAACAACCCCGTTGTTTGAAGTCGACGAGCAGCAGCAACGTGCGCTAGGGGTCGCCACTTCAACGGCGACCCGACGGGCTTTGCAGCCTAACTTGAGCGTGCAAGGACAAGTGCGCTGGGCCGAAAACGAGCAACTTCATATTCATCCTCGTGCAAAGGGTTGGATCGAGCAGCTCTATGTCGATGTTGAAGGTGCGTACGTTAAAAAGGGCGAGCCACTGTATCAAATTTATGCGCCCGATTTGGTCGTGGCACAGGATGATTATCTGCAGCTACTTAACTCACTGCAACAAGTTGGTGACGAACAAAAGCAGGCAAACTTTAAACAGCGCGGGCGCACACGGCTTAAGCTATTAGGCATGACCGATGAGCAAATTATGCGTTTAGAGCGCACTCAGGAGACCCGCTATACGGTTGACTATTTTGCGCCTCAAGCGGGTTATGTCACGGCACTCAATATCAAAGAAGGCATGTACATCATGCCCGAGCAGTCGGTGATGACCCTCAGTGGCGAACAGGCACTATGGCTCATGCTTGATATTCCACCACGGTACGCTGATCAGGTTAAAGTCGGGCAGATGGTGCATATTTCCTCGCATGCTGTTCAGGGTCATTGGATGGGAAAGATCGCTTACATTTATCCGGATCTGGACCCCGTTACACAGACTTTAACGGCGCGAGTTCCGTTGCAAGCGGATAGTGATACTCTCGCAGTCGGCAGCTGGCTCAATGCCCATATCGAGTTGCCCCAGCTTGAAGCAACGATTGTTATCCCAGTCTCTAGTCTCATCCAAGTAGGTGAACAAAATCGCGTTGTGGTTAAAACAAGCGCGAATGAGTTTAGCGTCAGGGCGGTGACGACCGGCTCCGTGGTCGGTGATCACATTCAAATCCTCAGTGGCTTAACGGCGGGTGATGAGGTCGTCACTAACGGTCAGTTTATGCTCGATTCTGAAGCTTCATTGCAGGGGTTACTGCCGGAATCGTCTTCAACAAGACCGATGATGCAGCACCAGCATGGAGGCATGCATGATTAATCGACTGATAGCACTGAGTCTAAAAAATCGCTGGCTTGTACTCTTGCTAGCGGTTGCGGTGACGTTGGTGTGCATACGCTCCCTTAAAGACACCCAGTTGGACGCGATTCCCGATTTATCTGATGTGCAAGTCGTGGTTAAAACCAGTTATCCAGGTCAAGCACCTGCGGTGGTCGAAGAGCAAGTCACCTATCCGTTATCGAGCACATTACTAGCGGTACCCAACACGCAATCGGTACGAGGGTTTTCATTTTTCGGCGACTCCTATGTCTACATTGTCTTTGAGGAAGGCACCGATCCCTACTGGGCGCGGAGCCGCGTGCTCGAATACTTGAATCAGGCACAGTCACAATTGCCCGATAATGTGCAACCGACACTCGGCCCTGATGCCTCGGGCGTGGGTTGGATCTATCAATATGCGCTGGTGGATCGGTCTGGCACGAGAAACTTAGGTGAGTTAACGCGCTTGCAAAACTGGTATTTAAAGCAAGGTTTGCAAAGTGTTAAAGGTGTTGCCGAAGTGGCGCGGGTCGGTGGCATGGTCGAAACGTATCAGGTGGTAGTAGAACCTAGCCAATTGCAACGCTACCAAGTGACATTAAGTGACGTCACTGCTGCGATACAAAAGGCGAATGCCGAGGTCGGCGGCTCCGTAGTGGAAATGGCCGAAGCGGAATATATGGTCAGAGGCTTAGGCTACTTGCAGTCCATTGATGACTTTAAAAGACTCCCGATTGGCGGTCTGTCGGCGAACGATAGCGTGGTGACCTTGGGCGATGTGGCACACATTCGCATCGGCCCAGAGTTACGTCGAGGTGTTGCTGACCTCGACGGGCAGGGCGAAGTCGTCGGTGGCATCATCGTGATGCGCTATGATAGTAACGCACTCGAAACAATCAATGCGGTCAAGGGTAAACTCAACGAATTGGTTCAGGGCTTACCTGACGGTGTTGAAGTGGTGACCACCTATGACCGCTCAGAGCTGATTAACGCATCGGTTGATAATTTAAGCAGTAAGCTGATTGAAGAAATGGCGTTCGTCGCTGCTATTTGCTTTATCTTTTTGTTGCACGCACGCTCCACGTTGGTTGCCGTGATTAGCTTACCGTTGTCAGTCTTGATCGCTTTATGGATTATGAATCTCATGGGCATCACGGCAAATATCATGAGTTTAGGTGGTATCGCTATCGCGATTGGAGCGTTGGTGGATGCAGCGATCGTGATGATTGAGAACGCGCATAAGCATTTACAAGTGTTTGAACAAGCCCATGAGCGTCAACCCCAAGGGCGTGAGCGTAACCCAGTCATTCTGAATGCCTGCACTGAAGTCGGCGGATCGTTATTCTTTTCATTGCTCATCATTACTGTCAGTTTTCTGCCAATTTTTGTTCTACAAGGTCAACAAGGACGGCTATTTGAACCGTTGGCGTATACTAAAACACTGGCCATGGCGTGCGCAGCACTGCTCTCGATTACCTTAATTCCGGTGCTCATCAGCCTATTGATTCGCGGCAAAATCCCCACAGAAGAGAGCAATCCATTGACCCGCGCGTTGGTTTGGGTGTATCGCCCGGCACTTAATGCAGCGTTGCAATGGCCCAAGCTCACCATCGTATTGGCGATTGTCATTACCGCGAGTGCGGCATACCCTTGGCAAAAGTTGGGATATGAATTAATGCCGCCTCTGTATGAGGGCGACTTAATGTATATGCCAACGACCTTACCCGGGATTAGTGTTGAGGAGGCGTCGCAGCTCTTGCAGCAAACCGATAAGTTGATAGCGCAACACCCTCAAGTACAGCGTGTCTTTGGTAAAGTTGGACGCGCTGATACCGCGACGGACCCTGCGCCGCTGACCATGATAGAAACCAGTATTACCCTGACACCTGAATCGACTTGGCCAGATGGCAAAACCATCGAGGATATAAAAGCGGAGTTAGACCAACACGTGCAAATGCCGGGACTGACGAATGCATGGGTGATGCCCATTCGAACACGTATTGAAATGCTGGCAACCGGCGTCAAAACGCCGCTTGCGATAAAAGTCAGTGGTCCGGAGCCTGAACAAATACAAGCGCTTGCGACGCAGATTGAGGATCAACTTAAAGCCAGTGCAGCAACGGCTTCAGTGATCGCTGAACGAGCTCAGTCAGGGCGATATATTGAGATAACACCTAAGTTGAATGAGGCTGCGCGATATGGCGTTTCACAGGCGGAAATTCAACAGCTCATCAGTCAGGCAATTGGTGGACAACAGGTCGCTATCTCAATTCAAGGCGAGCAGCGTTTTCCGATTAATGTACGTTATCCACGGGCACTCCGCGACCACGTCGACAAGCTTAAACAGCTGAGTGTCTATAGTGAGTCGGGTCGTTGGCTCGTACTCAGTGATGTTGCGGAGATTAAGATCACTGAGGGACCGGCAGTGCTTAAAAGTGAAGATGCGCGCTTAAGTAGTTGGATTTATATTGAGCCGACATCGGGCACGACGACATCCGAGTTGATTCGCCAATTAACGCCCAAGTTGCAGGCGCTCGAACTCGCGCAAGGTTACAGTTGGAGTTGGACTGGGCAATACAAAGCGATGCAGCAAGTAGAGCGCGACCTGCAACTCATTATTCCGGTCACCTTAGTGATCATTCTATGTTTGCTGTATGCCGCTTTTAACTCATTTGCTCAGTCTTTAGTGGTACTGGCAACCTTGCCTTTAGCGCTTGCGGGTAGCCTTTGGTTTATTTTCTTAATGGATTACCAACTTTCCCTTGCGGTGGTTGTCGGTATGATTGCTTTGGCGGGCGTTGCCGCTGAGTTTGGGGTTGTCATGCTGCTGTACCTTAATCAAGCATGGAAGACCCGAAACGCCGACGTGACGCAGTTGATGTCAGCAATTGAGGAAGGTGCATTAAAGCGAGTGAGACCTAAAGCTATGACCGTATCGACTATTATCGTTGGACTGTTACCGATTATGTTAGGTGCTGGTATTGGGAACGACGTCATGCAGCGAATTGCGGCACCGATGGTCGGCGGTATGGTATTAGCACCTTTGGTTTCAATGCTCCTGATCCCGGTTGTATTTATGTTGTTAAATCGACGTCAAAAATGATGTTTATACTAGGCTACGGCGCCTGTCTGCCGTAGCCTTAACATTATTTTTACAAAATAATTTATTATTATTCAACAATTTAGTACTAGATTAGCAAAAAGTTTATTAATCGATCTGGCGAATATAAAAAGGCTCTTCTAGAATACAACTCAACTTGAGGACACCACGGTGAAATCAAGTCAGCCAAACCCATCGCGAGGTGGGGACGGAAAGCTTCGGGTCTTCTAAAAATAACAAGCGAAGATAGCCGGGTTGCAGCTAAATAATTAACTTTGTTTAACTGCCAAACTCATTGCGAAATGAGGACGGAAAGCCACGGGTCTCAGAGTTTACTGAGTTGTATCTTAGATAGCCGGGTTGCGAAAATTAGGATTTCGCAAAATGAAAACTTCAGTAAAAACCTTATTAGTTGCTAGTTTATTCACTACCACCGCAGCAGTCGCTGAGCAAATGGATCTAAGCAATACCGATACCACTTCTTTTACTGTCAACGGTACAGTAGAAAAAGTATGTAAAGTAGACAACAGCAGCGGCCCATCAAAAACTATCGCACTTGACGGCATCGCTACAGCTGGCTTCGGCGTAGGTTTCTGGTGTAACACGTCTGCAATGCCTACCATCACTTACAGCTCACAAAACGGTGGTGTGTTAGCACTAAACAACGATCCACAAGCGGGTTTCATTCCTTACACTATGGATCATGGTTCAGCAGTAGGCGTTTCTTTGACCTCTCCTTATTCAATGGCTGGTAACGGTAACATGGTGGGTAACAACACCAATGGCGACCTACATCGCCGCACATTGAAAGTCTCTCCAGCACCAACAGGTTATGAGCGTGCAGGTGATTACAGCGATACTATCACTGTAACTGTTACACCTAACTAATTGAGTTTTTCACTTTAAGCCATCGCCTTCGGGCGGTGGCTTAACTTTCCCGAATAACCTCAAGAGTTCAGCCATGTTAAAGAAAACGATGTTGTGGCTGCTAGTACTCGTTGCTGTGCTGGTAGATGCCTACGAAGTGGAACCGATGATCGCTGAAATTCAGGCGACTAGCGGTAATAACCGTGTGACGTATCGTGTCGCAAATCCAAGTGAAACAACCTTACCACTCGAAGTTGAAGTCTATAAACGTAGCTTCGATGATAATCAAGTTGAGCAACTTATCGAAACGGACGATATTATTGTGTTACCCCCTCAAGTCGAGGTTGCAGCGCAATCCTATCAGGTGTTCCGTGCCCAATTCATTGGTGACCCCCGCTTAGCAGAGACACAGTCGTATCGAATCGTGTTCAAGCAATTGCCTCTTAAAAATGAGCCCGACGGTGAGCCTGAAATCAGTATGGTGTTTAATTTTGCCACCTTGTTATTTGTTAATCCGCAACAAGGTATTGAAGATTTGCAACAACAGTTAGCGTGCAGTAATCCGGCTGATGGTTGTGAGTTAGTGCTTACCAACAATGGAAACCAAGTGGTCAACCTCAACGGCAGTCAACTTATCATTAATACAGATGGTGAACAGACTGTAGATTGGGCATTGTATCGTGAATTATTGCCGGTTTCCTATTTGATGCCCTCGCATACCATCCGTTTAGCGTTGGCGTCGCTTTCTGAGCAAGGACGAGTTCAAGATGCGCGCATTGAATTGGCTGATGATCGTTAGTGCATCGGCTTCGGCTTTTGTGCTACCTGCTCACTCGCAAAACTACTCTATCGATCTGCCAGTTACTTATAATGAGCGCGACATTAAAGATATCGCTGCAACGATTCAAGCGGGTCAAGTCGTTGCTGTAGTGAAACAGTCATTGCTCAATTCAATGGGGCGTATACTAAACGATGAAACCATTCAATGGGTGGAGTCTTATGCCGACCCGCAAATACCCATTTCGGCGCTTCAAGACCGTGGTATTTTCATCGATTTTATCCCCCAAAATATGAGCTTAACCGCTCGTTTAGCGGCCAGTGCACTGCGTCCGACCGAGCTCAATTACGGAGCGGGAGACTATGTGGTGACACCTGACGAAACCGCCCGTTTTGCGAGTTTAAACCGCTTTAATCTATTAACCGAAACCATCGACTCCGAGACACGTTACGCGATGGAGTGGCTCGGTTCAGCGAACGTGGGCGGATATGATGGTATCAATGCCCGCTGGTCTGCCTTTGCTGACCGCAGCAATGAGGGTGTAAATGAGTTCTACCGTGGTGAAATTACGCTGTTCCACGATAATCCGACGCGCCCTTTGCGCTATGAATTGGGTGACTTAACCACCTTTACCAGTGGTCATGTGAGTGGATTGAACATGGGCGGTATAGGCATCTCTCGGTCATTTAGAGAGCTTCAGCCGCGCCGTGAAATTAGTCCAGGCAACAGCCAACAATTTTATTTGCCCTCAAGTGCTGACGTAGAGATTCAAGTGAACGGTTTCACCGTGTTGCGGCAGCAATTTAATCCGGGTCGCTACGAGCTGAATGATTTACCGTTTACTGCCGGCGCTAATGAGGTGTTAGTGGTTGCTACCTTTGAAGATGGCACTACACAAACCTTCCGTTTTGACAACTTTTACAGTGGTGCGTTGCTCCGCAAAGGTTTATCTGACTTTTCTATGCAGCTCGGTTATGCCTCCGAATTTGAGGAGTTCTCATACAACTATGCTGAAGAACTGACGTTTTCGGGGTATTACGATTATGGGTTCTCGGACAGTTTTACCGCGGGCGTGAATCTTGAGTTAAGCAGTCTTGGGCATATTGTCGGAACGACAGTCTCGTACGGGTTTGATATTGGCGTTATCACCTTACGTGGCTCACAATCAAAGCTCGATGAACTCAGTGGCCACGCAACCTCGGTCGATGTTGGATTTTCGGTTTGGGGCAGTGGCTACAATAGCTCGCCCAATCTGCGGTTTAGTTTTGAAAAACGTGTTGAGTTTGCACCCACGGTAGCGACTCAGCCTTTAACGTTATTCGACGATCGGCGGATAACTGCTGATTACAGCTACTTCTTTAATGACGAAATTGATTTGACCGCGAGTGTTTCACGGTACGAGGCGGTCGACGGAACTACCATTAATACCGATTCACTGCGATTGAGTTGGCGGAGTCGCGGCTGGCTGGTCAGTGCCGAATATTACCGCAGTAACTTTGTCGACCCGCTGACCCAGCAACAAGATGGCGTGTTCTTAAGTGTGTCGTGGAATAGCTATAACTCGAGAAGTCAGTTACGTACGCGTGTGGAATATGACGACCGTCGTGAGCAAGCACAAGCCAGTTTCGGTCGTATTAACCGAAACCGCGTGGGCAACTATGGCTACGAGATTTATGGTATCGATAATCCTCAGTTGCGGGATATTCGTGCCAGTGGCAGCTATACCGGTAACCGTATGCGTGGCGAAGTGACTGCTTCCAAACTTGAGCTCGAATCTGGTGCTCAATTTGATATCTACCGCACCGCTTTAAGCACGACTTTTGGCTTTGCGGATGCTTCGGTTGGCATGTCCAGTATCGTTGATGCGCCGTTTGCCTTGATTAAGAAACACCAAACGTTGGCGGATAGTCGTGTTGAGATTAACCCAGATTACTTGGGTGAAATTGAAGCACGGGCGGGTGAGACTCTAGCGGGGCTCGTGACACTCGGTGCGCCATTCAGTGAAACCAGCGTTATCGTGAATGTGCCCGATGCACCGTTAGGATATAACTGGGGTCCCGGCTTATATGATTCCAGCGGTGGTAGTGTCACCGGACGCGTAATTACCGTAGGCTCGGATGCGGCTTATCTGGTGTTAGGCTATATTCAAGATGAAGCAGGACAACCACTGAGCTTGGAGCGCGGGGAACTGGTTGGAAACGGATTGGTGTTGGAAGTGTTCACCAATCGTAGGGGCCGTTTTGCGGTCGAGGGCATTGCGCCAGGTACTTACAAGTTAGTGATAGGTAAGTATCAAGCAAAAGTGAACTTTAAAGCAGCGGAAGAAAATTTAATTGATGCGGGAATTATTACCGTAAGCGAGGTGCAACCATGATCAGGTTCATAATCGTGCTTATTTTTCTGGGTCCAGCGTTGGCACACGCTGATGGTCGTTACCCACACCAATGCACCGGTGATTTCGATGTTCAGATCAATCAGTACAACTCGGTGCGTTTTGATGATGAAATTTTGTTGCCTATAAAAGTACAAGCTTTTAGAGAGGGGCGGCCATGTATTGATAGTTTAATTTTTAGTGCGGTCGATAACGGGCCGTTTAAATTAATAGGCGAGGGGGGTGCACAATTGGATGCGACCTTGCTCAACACCAATCGTAAACCGCTCCCCGTGCGGACTGTGGACGGACGGCGCTCTTGGGTTGTTGACTACAATGGACATCAGCACCTGAATTTGTGGCTACGTATTGATGCTCACCGCGTAATTACTGCAGGTGCATACTCGGCAGCTCTGGTCATTCAATCAAAAGACGGACGGCTGACTTTAGTTGATAAAGTGGTTGATTTAGGGTTTTATATGCCAGCGATTGTTAGCCTCCAGGTGGCGCGGTCACATAGCGATTCGGTAACCGGACATGGCGGTCATTATCAAGTGGACTTGGGAAGCCTTAATGATGGTGCGCGCGCTGAATGGCGCTTAAAGGTATTCAGTAACAGTCTTTATGATGTGTCCATTTATTCTGAAGATCGCGCGCTGGTGCATGAGCAAGATACGGGCAGCCGCATTCCATACGAGATCCTCTTTGATGGGAGTCGGTTTCCGGCTAGCGCGACCTATCAGCGCAGCTATCAGCAAAGTTATTCGGGCAAGCGACGCTTCAATATGGGTGTTGAGGTCGAGGGCGTGAAATACCAGCGTGCAGGACGCTATCAAGACACCGTGTATGTAACCGTAACAGCAAGGTAACGTTATTTTGAGTATGCAGAAGTCGAACACAGGTTTTACCCTGATTGAATTAATTATCGTGATTGTCGTGTTGGGTGTGCTGGCGGTGACAGCGGCGCCGAAGTTTTTTGACTTCGGCACAGCTGCACGTACCAATGCGGTTAAATCAATGTCAGGCACCTTAACCGAGGCATCGAAACATGTTGATGCGGCGATGCAATTACCCAACCGCGTGATATACGTGAATGGCACACCGTGGTTGGACGTCAACGGTGATGGCATTATCGAAGCGGATACGGTCTCAGATCAACAGAATCCACGCAACAATACCAGCCGCGATATCAAGCTGATTAAGAATGTTTCCGGCCAATTAGGACCTGATAATTTTGAGGTGGGGAAAATGGTCGCTTTCTCTGAAGATGTGATCATCGAAGTCGGCGAGCGTCACCAAACCTATATTGGGTTTGACCGCAACGATGATGGCGAGATCGCCGATGACAATTGTCGCGTCTATTATACTCAGCCTCAAGGAACCCGAGGCACTTTTGTCGCGCACAAAACAGACGGTTGCTAGTAAGGCAATAAAAAAGCCCCACAGCATTGCTGCGGGGCTTTTATTTTTACCTAATTCAGTGGCTGAAATTAGGCAACGTTGATGGTTGGGATGATGTTTTCCTTCGCCGCTTTTTCAGCGTCACGGAATGCATCCATCTGATCAAAGTTGAGATACTTATACACTTCACCAGCCATCGCGTTGATGTCTTGTGCGTACTCAAGGTACTCTTCTGGCGTTGGTAAGCGACCAACAATTGCACCCACTGCAGCTAATTCGGCTGACGTTAAGTACACGTTCGCGCCATCACCTAAACGGTTCGGGAAGTTACGTGTCGAAGTCGACAATACGGTTGAGTTGGGCTCAACACGTGCTTGGTTACCCATACACAGTGAACAGCCTGGCATCTCTGTACGCACACCGTTGCGCTCGTAAATGTCGTAGTAACCTTCTGTCTCGAGCTGCGCTTTATCCATCTTCGTTGGTGGCGCAATCCACAGACGCGTGTTCAGCGGATCAGAGTTCTTCTCAAGCAGTTTACCGGCCGCACGGAAGTGACCAATGTTGGTCATGCATGAACCGATGAAGACTTCATCAACTTTATCGCCAGCGACTTCGCTCAAGAACTTAGCGTCATCTGGATCGTTCGGGCAACAAACGATAGGCTCTTTGATTTGGTCAAGGTCGATCTCAATCACTTCAGCGTATTCAGCGTCTTTATCAGCACGCATCAATGAAGGATTCTCGAGCCATTCTTCCATCTTACGCGCACGACGCTCTAGTGTACGTGCATCGCCGTAACCTTCGTTAATCATCCAACGTAACATGGTGATGTTCGAGCGTAAGTACTCAGCAACAGACTCTTCTGAAAGGTTGATCGTACAACCCGCAGCAGAGCGCTCTGCCGATGCATCTGATAATTCAAATGCTTGCTCAACGGTCAGGTGTTCAAGACCTTCGATTTCAAGGATACGACCTGAGAACGCATTTTTCTTGCCACGTTTCTCAACGGTCAGTAGACCTTCTTTAATCGCAAACGCAGGGATGGCGTGAACGAGGTCACGTAACGTGATACCTGGCTGCATTTCACCTTTAAAGCGCACCAACACAGATTCTGGCATATCCAGTGGCATAACGCCTGTTGCTGCAGCAAAAGCGACCAAACCTGAACCCGCAGGGAAAGAAATACCCAGTGGGAAACGGGTGTGCGAGTCGCCGCCGGTACCCACGGTATCTGGCAACAACATACGGTTCAACCAGCTGTGGATAATACCGTCGCCAGGACGTAATGATACGCCACCACGGTTCATGATGAAGTCAGGCAAAGTGTGCTGAGTTTCAACGTCAACCGGTTTTGGATAGGCTGAAGTGTGACAGAACGACTGCATGACTAAATCAGAGTTAAAGCCAAGACATGCTAAATCTTTTAGCTCATCACGGGTCATTGGACCGGTGGTATCCTGAGAACCTACAGTCGCCATTTGTGGCTCACAGTAAGTACCTGGACGAACACCATCCATACCGCATGCTTTACCCACAAGTTTCTGTGCCAGGCTGAAGCCTTTGCCGCTGTCTTCTGGTTGTTCAGGTGTTAAGAATAAATCGCTAGCACCTAAGCCCAACGATTCACGTGCTTTGGCTGTCAAACCACGACCGATGATCAAGTTGATACGACCACCTGCACGAACTTCGTCTAAAATGACGCGTGAAGCGTAATCATATTCAGCGATGATTTCGCCCGCTTCGTTTTTGATTTTGCCTTCGTATGGGAAGATGCTAATGACATCGCCCATGTTCATTTTTTCAACATCGGCTTCAAATACTAACGCGCCGGCATCTTTCATCGTATTGAAGAAGATAGGTGCGACTTTGCCACCAATACAGATACCGCCTGCACGCTTATTTGGCGTACCTGGCATATCTTCACCGATGTTCCAAAGCACAGAGTTAGTCGCCGATTTACGCGAAGAACCGGTACCTACAACGTCACCTACGAACGCAACCGGATGGCCTTTCTTCTTCAGCTCTTCAATCTGCTCGCCCGCGTTGGTGATGCCTTCACGAGGCATTTTGTACATCGCTTTAGCGTGCAGAGGAATATCAGGGCGAGACCATGCATCAGGTGCTGGTGATAAGTCATCGGTGTTAGTTTCGCCGGTGACTTTAAATACTGTTGCCTTAATCTCGTCTGCCATCTTGTCACGGCTCGTGAACCATTCACCTTCAGCCCATGACTCGACGACTTCTTTTGCGAGCTCGTTACCCGCTTTCATTTTCTCTTCAACGTCGTGGAAGGCGTCGAACATCAAGATCGTGTGCTTCAACTCGTCAGCGGCAAGACGACCTAACTCAGCATCATCCAATAACGCAACGAGGGTCTCGATGTTATAGCCACCGTGCATGTTGCCAAGCAACTTAACAGCGTGTTCTTTGCTGATAACAGGGCTTTCAACGTCGCCTTTAACAACCGCGCTCAAGAAGCCTGCTTTGACATAAGCTGCTTCATCGACGCCTGGAGGTACGCGCTCTGAAAGGAGCTCGACTAAAAATGCTTCTTCACCAGCGGGTGGGTTTTTTAGCAGCTCAACTAAATCTGCAACTTGTTCAGCCGTTAATGGCTTTGGAGGGATGCCCTCAGCGGCACGCTCTTCAACGTGCTGACGATATTCTTTTAGCACTCCAGTTACCTCTTGTGTGTTTGCATGATAAATAATGACTTCACTAGTGGCGGGCATTATACGCATTTTCCCGCAAATTCACACGGCAGGCGGCTATAAATCAGACAATGTAGGGTATAAATACTATGAATAACCGAGTCTATTACCCGGTCACTCATCGGTTCGCAAATGCCTGCCAAATCGCTTCGGCGGCAGGACCGGGACTGCGCACTGCCGAACGTATAATGTGCACCTCAAGATTAACCCGATGAACAAAGCCTGGAATCTCAATTTGCACCAACTCGCCACTTGCCAAATAAGGCGCTGCCATATGCAGTGGAATGACGCCCCAGCCCAGACCGGCTAACAGTAGGTCGCGCTGGGTCGCAACATCACTGGTTTGAATGCGGCGTTGACTCGGCAGCTTGAGAATTGACTCGACACTAATACCGACCTCAAGCACTTGTGGAACGAGCATCGGTAAGCCCAGTAACTGCTGCCGATTATCCGGAATACCGCCATGCTCGTCAGCAAGTTGGCGATGCATCACCACCACGAGTTGGAACGGACTAATTCGCAGTGTTTCAAACTCGCCGTACTGGCGAAATAACGGTAGCCAAGGGCAAATCGCCAAATCCGCTTCGGCTTGATTAATGCGCCGTAGCGCACGAAGTTGTGATTCGCCCTCAAAACGCAGTTCGGTGGCAGGAAATTCGCTTTGTACTAAGGTTATGGCATCTAACCAGTAACGCGCGTCGCAGGTGTGATCAAAGCAGAGCGTTAAATGAGGTTCAGCGCCGGTACGTAAACGACTCGATAATGTGTCCAAACGCTCGTGCTGGCGCAATACTTCCTCGGCTTGACGCAAAAATTGTTGTCCGTGGGGCGTCAGTTGCAGGCGGTAGCCATCGCGGTTAAACAATGCGAACCCGGCATCCTGTTCGAGTTTTTTGAGTGCCATGCTAATCGCCGACTGACTGCGGTGAAGCTGCAGCGCACTTTTTTGCAACGATCCAGAGGCGGCCACGCTCGCCATCATTTTAAGGTGTAAGATATTCATAAAAATTGAAGTTGTTTAGAAGGTTTTTTCAATATAACTAAATTTAAGTTAGCGCTAAACTATTCTGTAAGTAAAGCTTTTCCTATTAACCTGCGCTCAATGGGAGTTCTAAAATGAATCGAATAATTGGCAGCTTCACGTTATGTACTTTGCTCATGCTAACAGCGTGCTCGGAATCTGTGCCAACCAATACGAGCGCCGAAAAACCACCGCGACCGGTAAGGATCGTGACGGTGCAAGACGCCAGTGGTGAGCAATTACGCCAGTTTCCAGCTGTGGTTGAAGCCGCTGAGGTCGCGCAACTGACATTTCGTGTCGCAGGCGAAATCACAGAACTCCCAGTGCGTTCTGGTGCCGAGGTAAAAAAGGGTAACCTGATAGCGCGTCTTGATCCAACCGATTACCGCTTGGCGATGGAGCAGGCAAAGGCACAGTTCGATTTAGCGTCTTCACAGTATCAACGTAATAAGAAGCTGGTCGAACAAGGGCTCATGTCCGAGGCGCAGTTTGATCAAATTGAGTCAGAACTTGCCGTTGCGCGCGCAAACTATGAAACCACCAAGGCTAATCTGGGTTATACGGAACTGCGTGCACCGTTTGACGGCGTGATTGCGCAGCGCCCGGTGGAGCGCTACGAGAACATTCAAGCCAAGCAACCCATTGCGACGTTGCAAATTGCCAACGCGGTCGATGTCTCGATTCAGGTACCCGAGAACCTTTTTGCGCAGGTCAATAAAAACTTAAATTACGAGCCAACCGTGGTGTTCGATGCCTCGCCACAAAAGCGCTTTGTTGGACATATCAAAGAGTGGGACTCGCAAGCCGATCCGGCGACCAATACATATGAGGTGGTATTTACCCTGCCACGTCCCGACGATCTGAATATCCTACCGGGCATGACCGCCACCGTGATTGTCGATCTGCGTCAAGTGATGCGTAGCACACTTGATGGCGTATTAGTGCCATCGACGGCGGTGTTTGATGAACAAGATAACTTGCATTACGTCTGGGTGGTCAACCAACAAATGCAGGTTGAGAAGCGTCGTGTCAGTGTGGGCAACATGACCAATGATGGCTTATTAGTCACCGAAGGATTAGCGGCAGGTGAGCGCATTGTCAGTGCGGGTGTTTTTCAATTACAGCCGCAGCAGAAGGTGCGTGAATGGCATCGCGAGCGGGGGCTGTAATGAATATTGCTCAGTACAGTATGGAACGAAAAACCAGCAGTTGGCTGTTGCTTATTATTCTGTTGGTCGGTGGGATTGTCAGCTTAACTCAGCTCGGACGATTAGAAGATCCAAAGTTCACCATTAAGCAAGCGATGGTGATTACAGCCTATCCCGGCTCATCCGCTCAACAAGTGGAAGAGGAAGTCACTTATCCACTCGAGAACGCCATCCAGTCGCTCAGCTATGTGGATAACATTCGATCCATTTCAAAGCCGGGTTTGTCGCAAATCACGGTCGAGATGAAATCCACTTATCGCGCCGATGATCTTGAGCAGATCTGGGATGAGTTACGTCGCAAAATAAATGACAGCGCGCGTGATTTACCGCCCGGAACGCAACAACCGATCATTCGCGACGATTTTGCCGATGTGTATGGCGTGCTGCTTGCCATCACCGGCGAGGGCTATGATTATCAAGATATTGAGTACTACGCTGACTTTTTGCGTCGCGAATTAGTGTTGGTCGAAGGCGTTGGAAAAGTCATTGCCAGCGGTGAGCAACAAGAGCAGGTCATTGTCGAGGTCTCTCGTGCGCAGCTCTCTAACCTGGGGATTCCGACCAACCGTATCGCTAACTTACTCACTACGCAAAATACCGTCGCCGACGCAGGTCGTGTGACGGTTGATGAAGAGCGTTTTCGGATTGCCACGACCGGTGAGTTTGACTCCGTTGAGGAGCTCGCTAACTTGGTGATCAGTAACCCAGGCGCACAGCAGCGCATTTACTTACGCGACGTTGCACAGATTTATCGTGATACCAAAGAAATCCCGAGCCACATCGTCCGTTTTAATGGGCAACCGTCTATTTGGCTGGGTGTATCCTTTGCTGACAACGTCAATGTGGTCGACGTCGGCAAGCGGATTAATCAACGTCTTGATGAGCTAAGTTATGCGCAGCCCGTCGGTATGAGCGTTGAACGTATTTACGACCAACCGCACGAAGTCGAGAACTCCGTCGATAACTTTTTGATGAACTTGGTCGAGGCGGTGGTTATCGTCATCATCGCGCTGTTGCTCAGTATGGGCTTTCGTAGTGGCGTGCTGATTGGGGGAGTGCTGCTACTAACAGTGCTGGGCACATTCATCTTCATGAACATCTTTGATATCAACCTACAACGGGTGTCGTTGGGGGCTTTAATCATCGCGCTTGGCATGTTGGTGGATAACGCGATCGTCATCGCCGACGGCATGATCGTCGGGATGCAGCGCGGTCAAACCAAACTCAAAGCTGCGGTGAAGGTGGTTCGGCAGAACCAATGGCCGCTGTTAGGTGCCACCGTGATTGGCATTATTGCCTTTGCCCCAATAGGGTTGTCCTCGGATGCTACGGGTGAGTTTGCTGGCAGTCTATTTTGGGTGTTATTAATTTCTCTTTTGCTGAGTTGGGTCACAGCACTCACGTTGATACCCTTTTTAGCCGATCGCATGTACAAAGAGGGTGACAAATCCGCATCTGAGACGGATGATGTCTACGGTCACCCCGTATTCAAAGGCTATCGTCGTGTTCTGTCATGGTGTTTGCACCATCGCATCATCACCATGGTGGCGATGCTGGTCCTCTTGGTCACTTCTGCCGCTGGTTTTAAACAAGTGAAACAGGCATTCTTTCCGCCGTCGACAACGCCAATGTTTTACGTTGATTTGTGGTACCCAGAAGGCACGGATATTCGCTTTACAGCGCAAGATGCCCGCCGCGCGGAACAGTATTTGCTGGCGCGACCCGAAGTCGCTTCGGTGGCAACCACTATTGGGCAGGGGGCGCCACGATTTACCCTCACGTACTTAGTCGAAAAATCGTACGAGAGTTATGCACAGTTGATTGTGCGAGTCGCGGATAAAGACACCATGCTCAAGGTGATGGCCGATACGCGTCGATATGTCCGCGAGCACCACCCTCAAGTCGAAGATAAGCTGGTACGTGTCAACATTGGTCCTGCGACACCAGCAAAAATCGAGGCGCGCATCAGTGGTCCCGATCCAGAGGTACTAAGAACCTTAGCGCAAAAGGCCGAGTCGGTTTTGCAGCAGGACCCTGGTGCAATGAATATCCGCCATGATTGGCGGCAAAAGACGAAGTTGCTGCGTCCACAGTTTGATGAAGCGGCAGCGCGTCGTCTAGGTATCACTAAGCAGGATATCGATAATTTACTTAAAACAAACTTTGAGGGGCGTACCGTAGGTATTTATCGCGATGGTACCGATTTACTGCCGATCGTTTCTCGCGCTCCAGCACAAGAGCGCGTAGATTTAGATAATTGGCGTGAACTGCAAATATACAGTCCCGTACTTGACCGCTATTTGCCGCTCGGACAAGTGGTGCAAGATATTCGTGTGGTTTGGGAGAACGCCTTAATCATGCGACGGGACCGCAAACGCACCCTGACGGTAATGGCCGATCACGATGTGCTTGGCAATGAAACAGCGGCCGCTGTATTTGCGCGGGTGAAACCAGCAATCGAACAAATGGAACTGCCGCTAGGCTACTCGATCGAGTGGGGTGGTGAGCATGAAGCATCGAGCAAAGCACAAAAGGCGTTGTTTGGTTCGCTTCCGCTTGGCTTCCTTGCGATGTTTGTTATTACCGTGCTGTTGTTTAACTCCATTCGTTTAGCAACCGTGTTGTGGACCACGGTCCCCTTGTCCATCGTCGGTGTGACCTTGGGCTTATTGGTGCTCAACATGCCATTTGGATTTATGGCCTTACTGGGCTTTTTGAGTCTTTCGGGCATGCTGATTAAAAACGGTGTGGTGTTGTTAGAGCAAGTGAATGTCGAGCTGGAAGAGGGCAAACCGGTCTATCAAGCCTTGGTCGATGCCTCGGTGAGCCGTGTTCGACCAGTATTTATGGCCGCTGCAACAACAATTTTGGGAATGTTGCCGCTATTGCTGGATGACTTCTTCGCCAGTATGGCAACAGTAATCATGTTTGGTTTAGGCTTTGCTACGGTACTGACCTTGTTTGTTGTTCCCGTCATGTATGCCATCGTACAGCGGGTTAAAACACCTCAGTCGTCATAGTCAATGATTAGATGCTATAAAAAAGGCTTGCCGCGTTGGCAAGCCTTTTTAGTTATGCTTCGACTGTCGCCGTTAAGCCGATTTTTGCGCTGCGATCCATTGCTTAATATGTTGCTCTAACACATCCAACGGCACGCTGCCGTTCTCTAAGATCGCGTCGTGGAATTCACGCAGGTCAAAGTCACTGCCGAGTTCGTTTTCTGCTTGTTCACGAAGCGCTTTAATCTTCAACTCACCAAGCTTGTACGACAAGGCTTGCGCTGGCCACGTGATATACCGATCAATTTCGGTTTTTACGTTATGCAACGAAAGCGCCGTGTTGCTTGCCATAAAATCGATAGCCCGCTCGCGGCTCCAGCCCATCGCATGCATACCGGTATCGACAACTAAGCGTGCTGCACGCCACATTTCATAACTTAAGCGGCCGAAGTTGCTGTAGGGGTCTTGGTAGAACCCAGCTTCTAAGCCCAAGTACTCCGCGTATAGACCCCAGCCTTCACCAAATGCTGAAATATAGGTTTGTTGGCGGTACTCAGGCACATTCTCCATCTCGCCCGCAATCGCATTTTGTAAATGGTGCCCAGGAACCGCTTCGTGCAGCGTTAGTGCAGGAATCTGATAGAGTGGACGGCGATCCAAAGCGTATGTATTCACCCAGTAATAGCCTGCTTGATCCGCGCGGTTTGAGCCTTTGTAACGGCCTGTTGTGTATTTCGGCGCGATCTCCTCGGGTACAGGTGCGATACCATAGGGCTTGCGAGGTAACGTCTTAAATAAGCCGGGTAGTTTGCCATCCATTTGTTTGGCGACCAATGCGGCGGTTTCGAGTAGCTCTTCCGGGGTATCCGCATAAAACTGGTCATCGGTACGCAAGAACTCAACGAACTCGTCAAAGTCGCCGTCAAAGCCAGATTCTGCAATGACGTCATCCATCTCGGCACGAATGCGCTCGACTTCAGCCAGACCAATTTCATGAATCTCTTCGGCAGTCATATCGGTCGTGGTGTAGTGCTCAATGCGGTTTTTATAAAACGCTTTCCCGTTAGGTAAGTCGTAGGCACCAATAGAATCACGTGAGCTCGGCAAATACTCGGTGACCATGAAGGTAAAGTAGTCATCGTACGCCGGCATGATCTGGTTATCGATCACGGCGCGTGCTTGTTCCTGCAATTCGTTCCACGTAGCATCGTCAACAAAACGAGGTTGCTGTTTGAACGGGTCAAAATAGACGCTTTGCTCAGGGTTTTGCACGATATAAGCTAGGATACTCTCCTCAAAGCCTGCCATCGCCGCTTTAGGTTGTGTATAACCCTCGTCGATTGCTTTACGCAGCCAGTCAGTTTGCTGTGCCATGTAACGCTCAACGGTACCCAGCTTACTGATGTAGTCGCGGTAGTCTTGTACCGATTCAAAGCGCGTGTAGCCCGGCATAAAGGCTAATGATGAATGAAATGAACCTTCTGCGGTCAACGGCATATAGTGTGCATTAAAGCGATATTCGTCTACGCTATTCTTGAGCGAGTATGTGATCATAGCGTGATTAATGCGATCTTGCGTGCTCAGTTGGTTCACGTTAATCGCGTTAAGTTGCTCTAACCAGTTTGCGTGTTTGTCATAGCGCGCTTGTAGCGCTGCGGGTGACATATCGGGTAGGGCGGTTTTGTGGCTTGCCGATAGGTCATCCCAAATAGTACTGGCGAGCGAATGAAACGATTCGGTTACCGATGTTTGCTGACTCATTTGGTTTGTTTCAGCATTAGACGGCGTATGCGGTTGAGTTGCACACGATACCAGCGACACGATGCTGGCGGCTAAAATCAATTGACGCATGATTTTTCCTTGCGATTCTGTGTAATTTACAGGCATTCTATAATGCCTGCAGTTCCGATGAATGTAAAAATAACTAAAACAACGTTTAACTGGAACGGAGATACACTTTGTTAAAAGCGCAATCCGGAATTTGTGACGAGCCTAATCTACATGGGCTGACACTGTTTTGCCATGTCATGACCGATGATATAGATGTCATGCGTCGCAAAATTGCTCGTATTCCATCGATTATTGATGAGCTCAGTGACCGCTTTTCAGAAGCGATGCTTAACGGTTTTATTGCGATTGGTAGCGAATATTGGGATATTTTATATCCTGAGCAGCGACCCGAGGGGTTCAACGGGTTTCCGGAACTAAGAGCGGGCCATCGCAATGCCCCAGAACAAGTGTACGACTTACTCATAACTATTCGTTCCGACCGGTATGATGCAAATTATTTGGCCGCTCGCACACTTAATGAATGGCTCGGTTATGATATTGAGATCGCGGAAAATGTGCATAGCTTTCGTTATCTAGATGGCCGTGACCTCATGGGCTTTGTTGACGCACCAGATAACCCGCGAGGCGCTCGGCGTCGCAGCGTTGCCCTTATTGAAAAGCAACAAAGTAGCCAGTTTGAGCAGGGTAGCTACCTGTTCGTGCAAAAGTTTAAGCATGATCTAAAACGCTGGGATTATTTAGGTTCACAGCGGCAAGAGCAAATCATTGGGCGTGACAAAGTCACTGCAGAAAAATTACCCGAAGCGGATATTGTCGGCGTTACGCATGCCAGTAAGGCGCGCTTGCTAGATAAGAACGAGCAACCGATACCGCTTTTGCGGCAGAATATGGCGTGGGGCGATACCCGCGAGCAAGGCACGTTGGCCATGTACTTCAGCTGTCAGCCTAAAGCCGTAATTAACTGGCTCAAACAACGCTATTTTGAAGACGAACAGAATCAATACGATCCAATATTGGATTACACTCAAGCGGTCATCAATTCATCATTTTTTGTGCCCAGCCGAAGCTTTCTAAAAGCATCGATACAACAATCGTTTTGAGCTTAGTTCGAGCCATCTGGCACAACCGCTTGAGCTTCAAACAGAGACTTTACTTTCTCTAAGGTAAAGTCTATTTCGGAGACCTTTAACGGAGCGATAAAAATGGTATCGTCTCCCGCAATCGTGCCCAACACACCTTCTTTTTTACCGACTGAATCCAATAAACGAGCAATCAATTGAGCGGCGCCCGGACTGGTACGGATGATGACCATCACATCATTGTGCTGAATATCCAAAACAAGTTGGTTTAATGGTGCTTTCGCCGACGGCACCGAAATTTCAGCGGGTAGACAATAAACCATCTCTTGTTTGGCGTTGCGGGTTCGCACTGCACCGTGCTTGCTAAGCATGCGCGAGACCTTGGATTGACTGACATTACTAAAGCCTTGTTGCTTGAGTGCGTCAACGATTTCACCTTGTGAACCGTAGCGTTCTTCTTTCAATAATGCTTTAAATGCTGCCAGTAATTTTGCTTGTGTCATGCCCTTCGCCTAGATCAGTTTATTTGTATTTTGAGCCCTATTGGAGTACAGTTTTGCGCCATATCCGCATAACTATTCTATGCTTATGCAGTCACTAATCCAACATAAAAACGGAGTCTGAGATGAAAGTAGCCGTATTAGGTGCGGCCGGTGGTATCGGCCAGGCGTTATCTTTGTTATTAAAAACTCAACTACCAGCGGGTTCTGAATTGTCTTTATACGACGTTGCCCCAGTAGTTCCTGGTGTAGCCGTCGATCTAAGCCACATCCCAACCGACGTAAAAGTCACGGGTTTCGGTAAAGATGATTTAGCGTCAGCACTTGTTGGCAGCGATATCGTATTAATCCCTGCAGGTGTTCCACGTAAGCCGGGTATGGATCGCTCTGACCTGTTTAACATGAACGCAGGCATCGTTAAAAACCTTGTCGAAGGCGTAGCTGACAACTGTCCAGACGCTTGCGTAGGCATCATTACTAACCCTGTGAACACGACTGTTCCAATTGCTGCTGAAGTATTGAAGCAAAAGGGTGTTTACAACAAACAGAAACTTTTCGGTGTAACCACGCTAGACGTTATCCGTTCTGAAGCGTTTGTTGCTGAGCTACGTGGCTTGAACCCTGCAAACGTTACCGTTCCTGTCATTGGCGGTCACAGCGGCACAACCATCCTGCCATTGCTTTCTCAAGTCGAAGGTGTTGAGTTCACTGAGCAAGAAATCAAAGACTTGACTCACCGTATCCAGAACGCGGGTACCGAAGTCGTTGAAGCGAAAGCCGGCGGCGGTTCTGCAACCTTGTCGATGGGTCAAGCAGCTGCGCGTTTCTGCTTGTCGCTAGTTAAAGGCTTACAAGGCGAAGACACTATCGAGTGCACATACGTTGAAGGTCCAGGCGATAACGCTAAATTCTTCGCGCAGCCTGTACGTCTTGGCAAGAAGGGTGCAGAAGAAATCTTATCTTATGGTGAATTGAGCGCATTCGAACAGAAGTGCATGGACGACATGCTTGAAGGTTTGAAAGGCGACATCCAAAAAGGTATCGATTTCGCATCATAAGCGAGTATCAAACAAAAACCGCGTCACCTGGTAAAGGTGACGCGGTTTTTTTATGCCTGTTAAAAGGCAACTGTCCGTTTACGCGACGCGATCGACGGCGAGATGTGTCAGCGCGATCAATGCCTGTTTGTACTCAGATTCTGGTAGCGCATTCAAGCTTTCGCGGGCCTGGCGCGCCGCTTCAAGTGCTTTTTCTCGTGTATATTCAAGTGCACCTGTAGTGTGCATGGCATCAAGCACGGCGGCTAAATGTTCGCGTCCATCGCCTTGCTCTATCGCTTCGCGAATCAGTGCTTGCGTGGCAGCGTCGCCATGCCACATGGCGTATAGCAGAGGTAAGGTGGGTTTACCTTCAGCAAGATCGTCACCGGCGTTCTTACCCATTGTCTCGCTGTCAGAGGTGTAATCCATGAGGTCATCCACTAACTGAAACGCGGTGCCTAGATAACGACCATAGTCAGCGAGTTGTTCGGTAACTGCTGAGTCCTGTTCAGTGAGGACGCCCGCCAGTTGCGTGGCTGCTTCAAACAACTTGGCGGTTTTGCCGTAAATAACATCAAAATAGCGCGCTTCGGTGGTGTCGGGATCATTGCAGTTCATTAACTGCAAGACTTCGCCCTCTGCGATGACATTGGTTGCGTCAGCTAAGATGCTTAAAATCGGCATGGAGTCGAGCTGAACCATCATTTGAAACGCGCGGGTATATAAAAAGTCACCGACCAGTACCGACGCCTCGTTACCAAACACGGCATTCGCCGTTTTGCGCCCGCGCCGTAATTCAGATTCGTCAACGACGTCGTCGTGCAGCAAGGTGGCGGTGTGAATGAATTCTATAATCGTTGCAAGCGATAGGTGAGCGCGGCCTTGATAGCCCAGCGCGCGACACGAGAGAACAGCAAGTAAGGGTCGTAAACGCTTGCCGCCACTATTAACAATGTACATGCCGAGTTGGTTAATCAGTGCCACATCGGAACTCAGTTGTTCGCCAATGAGCGCGTTAACGCCTTGCATGTCTGTGTGTGCGAGATCGTTAATGGACTTCAGATCCATCATAATATGAAATGCTTTACGTAAATTTAACGGAGATTGGATGTTACAATATATGAGCGCGTGTTACTAGCCATTGGCAGTACCGATGAACAAGTGATAAATCGCACAGCTTAGGACAATAAAGAAAGCCAGAAACTACTTGCGATCCTTTTCCATATTAAGTAGAATTCGCGACCTATTTTAAATTCGAGTGCCTAATGGGCAGTGGAGATTACTATGTACGCAGTATTCCAAAGTGGCGGTAAGCAGCACCGTGTGACTGAAGGCCAAATCGTCCGCCTGGAAAAACTGGAAGCAGCTACCGGAGACGTAGTTGAGTTCGACCAGGTTCTTATGGTTTCTGACGGCAGCGATGTAAAAATCGGTGCGCCGTTTGTATCAGGTGGCAAAGTGACTGCTGAGATCGTTGATCACGGTCGTGGCGACAAAGTGAAGATCGTTAAATTCCGTCGTCGTAAGCATTCACGTAAGCAACAAGGTCACCGTCAGTGGTTCACAGAAGTGAAAATCACTGGTATCAACAGCTAATTTAAGGAGTAACGACACATGGCACACAAAAAGGCTGGTGGTTCTACTAAAAACGGTCGTGACTCAGAGAGTAAACGTCTGGGTGTTAAGCGTTTCGGTGGTGAGTCTGTTTTAGCAGGCAACATCCTAGTTCGTCAACGTGGTACTAAATTCCACGCTGGTAGCAACGTAGGCATGGGTAAAGATCACACCTTATTCGCGACCGCGGAAGGTAAAGTTTCTTTCGAAACTAAAGGCAGCAAAAACCGTAAATTTATCAGTGTAATCACTGACTAATTTCAGCTGTCCAAAAAGATTTGAAAAGCCCTGCCTTTACGGCAGGGCTTTTTCATATGTGCTAACCTTAGTATCCTCAAGAATTGTTCTAAAAGAAGTCGCTCATGAAATTCGTAGATGAAGTAGAAATCCGTGTGGAAGCCGGTGATGGTGGTAATGGCTGCGTTAGCTTTCGCCGTGAAAAATATATTCCTAAAGGCGGCCCCGATGGTGGGGACGGCGGTGATGGCGGCGATGTCTATTTAGAGGCCGACGAGAACCTTAACACACTGATCGACTATCGCTTTGAGCGCTTTCATCGCGCTGAGCGCGGTCAGAATGGTATGAGTAAAAACTGTACCGGTAAACGCGGTGAAGATATTACTTTGAAAGTGCCGCCAGGTACACGCGCGACTGACATCGACACCGGTGAGGTTATTGGTGATTTGACACGTCACGGACAACGACTTTTGGTTGCTAAGGGCGGTTTTCACGGTTTAGGTAATACACGCTTCAAAAGTAGCGTAAACCGAGCTCCAAGACAAAAGACCGATGGCACCCCGGGCGAAGTAAGGCAGTTACAATTAGAACTGATGCTGCTCGCTGATGTCGGGTTATTGGGTATGCCTAATGCGGGTAAATCAACATTTATCCGTTCGGTATCGGCTGCTAAACCCAAAGTGGCTGACTATCCATTTACGACCTTGGTACCGAACTTAGGCGTTGTTAGACCTGCCGCTCACCACAGTTTTGTTATTGCTGATATTCCAGGACTTATCGAAGGCGCAGCCGAGGGTGCAGGCTTGGGTATTCAGTTCTTGAAGCACCTAGAACGCTGCCGCTTGTTGTTGCATCTTGTCGACTTGGCGCCGTTTGATGAGAGCGATCCTGTTGAACAAGCACGGATCATCATCGAAGAACTTGAAAAATACAGTCCTAAATTGGCTGAAAAGCCGCGCTGGTTGGTCATTAATAAAGTTGATTTAGTGCTTGAGGAAGAGCGCCAACAGCTTGTTGACGATATCGTTGAACGACTGGGTTGGGAGGGGCCTGTGTATCAAATCGCTGCCCTAGAAGGCCGAAATACACAGCAGCTGTGTCACGATGTTGTAGAGTACATTGAGACGCTACCTTCACCGCACGAGGAAGCTCAGAAAGCGCAAGAAGAGGAAACTGTCGACTTCAAATGGGATACCTACCATGACGAAGTGATGGAAGAATATCAAGATGACGATGACTTCGACGATGATGATGACGACGAACACGGCGTTGAAGTAATCTATCAAAAATAGAATACAAGGGCGATCAGATGAAAATTTCATTGGTGGCAGCCATGGCAAAGAATCGTGTGATAGGAAGAGACAACACGATGCCTTGGCATATTCCAAGCGAATTGAAATATTTCAAAAAAATTACATTGGGTAAACCAATTGTTATGGGACGAAGAACCTTTGAGTCATTAGGTCGCCCTCTACCCGGACGTCAAAATATTGTACTTTCGACCGATCCTAATCAGCATAAAAGCCCCGATGACGGGGTTGTGTGGGTCAGTAGTGTAAGTGCTGCTATCGACGCTGCGGGTGATGTCGATGAGCTCATGGTCATTGGCGGTGGAAAAATTTATCAACTTTTTTTCCCATTTTGTCATCGGCTATATGTTACCGATATCGAACTGGATGTTGAGGGTGATACATACTTCCCCGACTACCGAAAAAGTCATGACTGGCATGAAGTTACGCGGCAACATGTTGCCGCAGATAATGCTCAAACTCCAGCTTATACTACCCGCATTCTCGACCGAAAAAGTTAATAAAGTGTTGAGCAATCAATGGATTACACTAACATGCGTGATTGAACGGGTGTTAATTTCATAGTATTATTGCGGCGAAAAATTGAACAGTTGTAAGTGATGGGGGTCACACAATGAAATCATTTCTTTTAGGTTCTTTGATCGCAGCGACGGCCGTTGCAGGCGTATCATTCAGTCAGCCAGCAAACGCGCAGAACGAGCTAGCGTTAAGTCTATGTACATACGTTCAGGGCGATGACACTATGCGTTTGCGCAAAAAGTTACGCGATTCTCGTGTGCGTATCCGTGATATATATTCGGGCATTCAGTGTAATGGTCAGTCGCTACTACAGTTTGCAATGTCGAACGGCTCAAATGATATCGGTACGTTCATGGTCGGTCGTCTTTCAGTCGATGACTTATCAAGCTCAGGTGATTACCAGTGGGCTCAACAGAATGGTCATTCTGGCTCACCCATCGCAGCGGCTATTAAAGAACGCGCTGGTTTATAAGCCACGCTTTTAAAGAAACCGCAAAAAGCCTCCACGATGGAGGCTTTTTTAATGGGTGTTAACAATTTGTTTCGATTCTAGTATTGCTTAAAGCGGACTAAGCAACGAAAATAATAAGTCTTCGGTATTTCTGGGACATTTTCATGAATTTAGGTAATGAAACTCGATTGGCTATGCGCACCAGCTCGCGTTTTGCTCTGTTTTTAATTACCACTGTGTTGAGCTTATTATCTGAGACGGCAGTGGCAGAAACAGATGAAAAACAATTAGATACAGATCCAGGTTGTTTTGTGAAAGGGTTTTCAGAGCGTTTAAACTGTGGTTTCGTCACGGTGCCTGAAAACTATGAGCAGCCCGAAGCTAAGCAGATCGAAATTCATTATGCGGTTATCCCTTCTATCCAAGAAAATTCACAACCTGACCCGCTATTAATCTTAGCAGGCGGACCGGGTCAAGCCGCCACCGAATTAACGCCCATGATTGCGCGTATTTTTGCCGATGTAAGAAAGCAACGCGATATTGTCCTGATTGACCAACGTGGAACCGGCAAAAGTAATCCGCTGTCCTGTGACGTAAACCGACCGGATGAGTTGGTGCGTTCCGATGACGAACAGGCGCTCGATGAAGTGGCTGCAGAGTGCCTTGCGCAATATCCGGATGTTGATGTCACCCAATACAATACGCCGAATGCGATTCGTGACTTTGAACGTGTGCGAGAAACGCTGAATATTGCTCAATGGAATCTGTATGGCGGTTCATATGGCAGTCGAGTTGGACTTAAATATTTGCAGCAAGCGCCCGAGGCAGTACGTACAGCAACGCTTGATGCAGTGGCACCACCACAAGTAGTGATCGGCCCGTTTGGCTTTAATGGCAGCCTTGCATTCGATAACATGCTACAAGACTGTCAGCAGCAGAAACCCTGTGTTCAGCGGTTTCCCAATCTCAAGCAACAATATAATCAAGTGATGGAATCGCTCGCCCAGGAGAGCGTTCTGCTTGATACTGAAGATCCGTTATCAGCCGAGCCGATTAAGATTCGCCTCACTCCCGGTCGGTTCAGTTCGGTAGTGCGTTTGGCGCTATACAACCCAGCAACGCGACAGTTGTTGCCTTATGCTATCAGTGAGGCAAAGACGTCGAACTACAAACCGATTTTGGGCTTAATGGGCGGCACAACCACTGCGGTGCAAAACTCCATTTATTTAGGTCTCATGCTGTCCGTGGTCTGTCGAGAAGATTTGCCTCGTGCGACAGAGAGCCTGCTGCAGCAAGACGCAAATAATGAGTTCATTGGCGGCAAAACAGCGCAGGCTTTTGTTGATTTATGCAAAGGTTGGCAAACCACCCCTGCACCTGCTGATTTCGCTGAACCCGTAACGAGCGAAAAGCCAATCCTCCTGCTATCAGGAACACAAGATCCCGTGACACCGCCTCGTTGGGCCGATATTGCAGCCCGCACGCTGCCTAATAGTCTACATGTCATCGCGCCTTACGCAGGTCATACAATAGCAGGGCACACCTGCGCCAATAAAATCGTCGCCCAGTTCGTTCGCAGTGGCAGTGTTAAAGCGTTAGATACTCAATGCGTAAAGCAACGGAAGCTAGCACCCTTTGTGCTCAATGCCAATGGAGAGGGCCTTTAACATGATAGAAGTTAACTCGATAAGTAAGTCATTCAAAGCAGTTAACGCGTTAAGTAATCTGACATTTGCTGCCCACGACGGCCAAATTACCGGTTTGTTAGGTCCCAACGGAGCGGGCAAGACGACCTGCTTGCGCATTATCTATGGATTACTTCGCGCCGATTCGGGAGAGGCACTTATAGAAAAAGTTGATGCCAATCAGTATCCGCTTAAAGCACGGAGTAACTTAGGAATTTTTCCTGATAAGTTTGGTTTGTATGAGCGCTTAACGGTGCGTGAGCAAGTGCGTTATTTTGGCGAATTACATGGCTTAAAAGGTGAGACCCTGGAAAAAAATGTCGAGTCTGTCATTCAGCGACTCGATATCGTAACGCTCGCTGATCGTAAATCGGCGGGTTTCTCGCAAGGGCAGCGAATGAAAGTTGCATTAGCCCAAGCGCTCGTGCACAACCCAAAACATTTAATCCTCGATGAACCCAGCCGCGGTCTCGATGTCATGAGCACACGTATTCTTCGCGACATTCTCCGAGAGCAACGTGCCGCAGGGACCTGTATTCTGTTCTCGAGCCATGTTATGCAAGAGGTTGCCGCGCTCTGTGACCGAGTTGTAGTGATGGCGAGCGGTAAAGTGGCGGCAGAAGGGACGCCCGATGAGTTGTGCCAGTTAACCGGAGAGGCAGCACTCGAAGATGCCTTCGTCAAAATTATTGGTAGTGATGAGGGGATTGCCGCCTAATGAGTGCTTACAAAACGATTTGGAAGAAAGAGTTTAAAGATGCGCTGCGCGACAAACGCTCGGTGCTGGCTGCCATGTCGTACGCATTTTTTGGTCCGATGCTGATGGCTGTGGCGTTTTTCTTTTTGATCAGTCAGTTGACCGATCCCAGCGATGTTGAGATTAGCATTGAGGGCAAAGATTATGCGCCTGAACTTGTTGAGCACCTGCGTGAAAACGGTATTGTCGAACGTGAAAGCGAGTGGCCTGCCGAAGTAACACCCATTGAGCTCACCATTCCAAAGAACTGGGCAGACAGTATCGCATCAGCGACGCCTGTTACGGTCATCCTGAGTGCAGACTGGTCTGCACAAAAACAACAAACGGACGTGAAACGTGTCGAGCAAGCGTTACAAGCATACTCTGCGCAAATAGCGAATTACCGTTTGATTTTACGAGGTATCGATCCGCGTGTCGTGCAACCGGTTCAGATCGCTAAGCAAGATATGGCAACACGTGGGTCGAAAGCGGCGATCATCATGGGGAGTGTGTTGGTCTTTATTTTGCTCTCCGTATTTTGGTCTGGCATGAATGTCGCCATTGACATCAGTGCCGGCGAACGCGAGCGTAACTCATTAGAGTTTCTTTTATCTCAGCCAGTCAGTTCCCAAGCGATTGTGATCGGCAAAGTGCTTGCCGCGTCATGTTTTGCTCTATTCGGAGCGGTGTTGTCATTGGTGCTGATTCCAGTGATATTTAGTTTCGTGCCCCTGCATCAAATTGGCATGAGTGTGGACTTTAATCCATTGATGTTATTGACGATGTTTTTGGCGCTCGTGCCTCTAGCCTTGCTAGCAACTAGCTTGCAATTATTCGTTTCGTTCAGAGCAAAGAACTTCAAAGAGGCGCAAACTTACATCAGCTTTCTCTTGATTATCCCTATGGCGGCATCATTTGGGGTCGAGTTTGCGCGGCTCAAAACACCGTTATTGTATTATTTACCGTTAACAGGTCAGCATCAGACCTTTTTATCATTGATACGTGGTGAGGCGGTTAATTGGTTCGGAACAGGTATTAGCGCGCTGCTGACACTGGTGTCTGCGGTATTGTTGACGTACTTGATAGGTCGTATGCTAAAAAGCGAAAAAACCGTATTCGGGCTTTAATAGCTGTGGGGCGCTAGCCCCACTTATCTTTCATGCGGCCATAGTGATAAAACGCCCACTGGCCAAGCCGTCGGAACCCTGCGAACGGGAATGGCTTAAGCTCGGACTGATAGTAGGGCAGGTCAGGCAGTGCAATGTTGCAGGCTTTTTCAGCTAGACGTTTACCTGCTAGGGAGCTGAAACTAACGCCGGCACCGCAGTAGCCCATACTGGCGTAAACGTTTTTATCCAAGCTCATCACACGTGGATAATCATCCAATGATACGCTGACCCATCCACTCCAAAAGTGCTCCCACTGCGAGATACCCTGTAATGCAGGAAAGCTCGCATGAAGGGCCGCAAGCAACCGTTTCGCGTAGCGGGGATCGTCCGCATCGGCACCGCGTATGGCACCGCGGCCGCCAAACAACAATCGGTTATCGGGCAATAATCTAAAGTAGTATTTGAGCACCCGCGTGTCCATGTAGGCGTAATGGTCCGAAAGCCGGGTCGCATCAAGCTGCGCTTGGGTGAGCGGTGGTGTCACGATGATGCTTGAAACCACAGGAAGATTACGACGCGCAAGCTTCGGAAAAAGCCGTTGTGTCGTGTAAGCATTGGTTGCAAACAGCACGCTGTGCGCCACAATCACACCCTGACTGGTTTGCACCTGCCAACCGCCATCAACTTGCGTCATCGCCGTCGCAGTACACTGTTCTACCAGTGTCGCACCCGCTTTCTGAGCTTGTCGGGCAACGCTAGCGGCAAGCTTTATCGGGTTAATGGCAAAACAATCGTCAAACTTTAGACCAGCAAATCCATGCGCGGTATTCAGTTTATCAGCAACGTCCCGCTGGGTTAACCAGCTGACCGGTTGCTCGATGGAGCGCAGGAAATCGTATTGCTCCTTGAGTGCTTTCACAGCACCCGGATTGTGCGCTAACTTAATGTAACCACCATCACGTGCATCGCATTGGTCAGGGCAGTGTTGAACCTGTGTACGAATGCGCTCTAGCGCCGCTTGATGTTCCGCGGCCATGGCTTTTGCGCCTTGTGGGCCTAGGGTGTCATACCAATGTTTCAAACCGAGCCGGCCGGTACTCTTCATTACAAAGCCTGCGTTACGGGTCGAGCAACCCCAAGCCAATGACTCCGCATCAATGACCGTAACAGCACGGCCTTGCTCGCGAGACTCAATTGCCGCGTTTAAGCCTGTATAACCGCCACCGATGACCAACACATCGGTTTTCTTAGGAAGCTGCTCTGCAGGTGTAGGCCATTCCACCGAATGACTCGTCCAATAGCCAACGCGGGAAGCCTTTGCCGGGAGTGTTGAGTCATTCAATGGATCGTACATGGTTATAGCCGCTCAGAAGAAAAGTAAAGCATCATCTCACCTGCTTTACAGTAGCAGGTACCGTCACATACAGGGCAGTAGTATCCGTCTTCTATCGATGCTTGATACCAACGCCTTGCATGAGTGGTAATCAACTCGCCACCGCACGCGCTGAAGTAGCCAAAGGCGCTATTATTCGGGCTCTGCATCCATATGTGCGCGAGGCCCGCCTCACAGCCGAGCTGTTTCGCTGCTTCAATGCTCGCAGAGAGTAGTTTTTTACCAACCCCCAAACCCCGTGCACCTTCGGCGACGGCGGCACATTTAAAATAGCAAATGTGTTCGGGCGCGACTTTCCAGGCGCTGGGTGTACACGCATCATCAATCGGCCATTGCCCCGGTGCGGCGGTCAGGCGAACGCCAAGCAACTCACCGCCTTTCTCAGCCAAAAAAGAGAGATTAATATCCCCCACGGTGCCGGCCTCAAGCAATGCTGCAAGTGACTCTTCATTTAGGTAGTTATCGCCGTGGACTTCGTTTGCCAAACTAATAACGGCCGCTGAATCAGCGGCCGTTATCGGGCGAATCATTAATTCGTCTTGCATCATTAGTAACGATACTCGTCAGTTTTAAATGGACCTTCGACTTCGACGTGAATGTAATCAGCTTGTTGTTTGGTCAAGCGCGTAATTACACCACCAAAGCCTTGTACCATGTAACGTGCGACTTCTTCATCAAGTTGCTTCGGCAACACTTCAACACGCAAGTATTCTTTTTGCTGCTCAAGTGTCATGTCAGCAAACTTCTGCTGGAACAAGTGCATTTGCGCAAGTACTTGGTTAGCAAACGAGCCGTCCATAATACGACTTGGGTGACCAGTCGCATTACCTAAGTTCACTAGGCGACCTTCGGCAAGCAACAACAAATAGTCGTTGGCATCGTCAGAACGGTAGATTTTGTGAACTTGTGGCTTAATTTCTTCCCAGCGCCAGTTCTTACGCATGAATGCGGTATCAATCTCGTTGTCAAAGTGACCAATATTACATACGACAGCGGTCGATTTGAGCGCGGCCAACATGTGACGGTCACAGACGTTAACGTTACCGGTCGTGGTGACCAATAAATCGATGTTGCTTAACAATGACGCGTTGATCGTGCTGCCGTCGTCACTATTCACACCATCAATGTATGGCGAGACAACTTCGTAACCATCCATGCATGCTTGCATTGCACAAATGGGGTCGATTTCTGTGACTTTAACGATCATACCTTCTTGGCGAAGGCTGGCGGCTGAACCTTTACCCACATCACCATAACCAATAACCAGGGCTTTCTTGCCCGACATTAAGTGGTCAGTCGAACGCTTGATTGCGTCATTAAGCGAGTGGCGGCAACCATATTTGTTGTCGTTCTTAGACTTAGTTACTGAATCATTGACGTTGATAGCAGGGACGCGCAAGGTGCCTTGCTTCAACATGTCTAGTAAACGATGTACGCCCGTTGTCGTTTCTTCAGTAATGCCATGGATTTTCTCTAGCATTTGTGGGAACTGTTCATGAATCATCAACGTCAGGTCGCCGCCGTCATCCAAGATCATGTTTGCATCCCACAACTCACCGTCTTTCTTACACGTTTGTTCGAGGCACCATTCGTACTCTTCTTCGGTTTCGCCTTTCCACGCGAACACAGGCACACCTGAAGCGGCAATAGCGGCAGCTGCGTGGTCCTGAGTCGAGAAAATATTGCAAGAAGACCAACGTACTTCAGCGCCGAGTTCAACCAACGTCTCGATAAGTACAGCGGTTTGAATGGTCATATGAATACAACCAATAATACGAGCGCCTTTAAGTGGCTTCTCGTCAGCATATTTGCGGCGGATCGTCATCAACGCCGGCATTTCAGATTCAGCAATCGCAATTTCTTTGCGGCCCCAATCAGCGAGGCTAATGTCTGCTACTTTAAAATCGGTGAACTTAGGATCGTTTAAACTCATAGTGCTACCGTTATCCTTTGCATAAAAAATGGGTGTTAAGCGTAGCTTAGCAGTTTTTCCAATAATTGCTGCTGACGCGCTTTGCTCAAGCGTGCGCCAAACTCTGTAACCAGCTCCGCCGCCGCCATACTGGCAAGACGACCTGCTTGCTCAAGCGTCATATCTTGAGTAATGCCATACAGCATTGCACCGGCAAACATGTCACCTGCGCCATTCGTATCAATCGCTTTAACGGGAACGCCAGGAATATGAATTTGGCGTTGAGCATCTGCAATCAACGCACCTTCTTTACCGAGCGTGATGGCAACGGTTGAGGCGCAGTTTAATAAACGTTGAGCAGCTGCGTGTGGATCCGTTTCGCCGGTTAAAAGTTCTGCTTCTTCTTTATTACAGAACATGAGGTCAACACCACCGTCCAGTATCTCATCGATACCATCGCGGAAATACTTAACCATCGCGGGATCTGAACAAGTCATGACAATTTTCGTGTCATTTTCGCGCGCGATGCGTTTGGCTTCAGCAATAGCCTTGCGAGCGATCTCAGAAGTAATCAGATAGCCTTCGATGTAAAGGTACTTTGCAGCAGCAATGGCATCTGGGTGAAGTTCGTTGACTGATAGGTCAGCGGTAATACCCAAGTGGGTGCGCATGGTGCGCTCTGCATCCGGAGTAACCATGACTAAACAACGTCCTGTAGTGCCATCGTTGTCTTGGTCAGTTAGATTGGTTTGAATGCCAACGTGTTCTAAGTCACGTTGATAAAAGTCGCCGGCCTCGTCATTTGCCACTTTGCAGCAGTAAAAAGCAGAGCCGCCAAACTGTGCGAAAGCGACCAGAGAGTTAGCAGCCGAGCCGCCCCCACACTGCTTCTTAAGCTCACCCATCGTGCTGAGTTCAGCGATCAGTTTATTCTGATCATCTTCCTCGATGAGTGCCATCATGCCTTTTTCCAAATGGTGTTTGGCAAGGAAGTCTTCAGTGACTTCAAATTCCTGATCGACGAGTGCGTTGCCGATGCCAATTACATCAATGGTTTTCATAATTACTTTCGGTTGCTTATTAGGGCGCACAGTATATACGAACTCAACCTCAGGGTCGATAAATGAACAAAAGCAAACACAGAAAAACCTGCACGATAACCACGATGTCGAGCCAAATGCCTGTTAAATCGCGCTTTTGTTGTAACTTTGTAGCCGCTGGGACCCCCTCGAAACGGGTGCGGGCATAACGTTGTTGTTGGTATTTTTGCGGTCCACCAAGCCTCACATGATACAGTTGACTCATCACATCGAGCCAAACAAAAGCGCCAAGTGACATACCCCGTCCCTGGCGTATAGGAACCGCACTACGGTGATTAAACAGCCAAGTGAATGGCATCATAACCAGTGCCAAAGGAAGCAAGGCAAGTGATTCGACGACGTAATACAACACCTCAGCACAACGTCCAAAATAGCGATAACGTGGCGACCCAGTGGGCCATAAATAATAGCACTCAATTATTAAACGAACGCCCAGTGCCGCTGTGGCTCCCAGCAAATACCATGTCAGTAATGGAGCGAGAACACCGACAAATAATATGCGTAAACGCACTTCGATAATCGCCTGTGCAAGACCTAATGGACTTAATTGCTCACAGTCAAAGGCAACAAAGCGACTCACAATTGCGCGCGCGGCACGTTTTTGCCCCTTATTAAGTGCCCGAATGGCGAGTTTTGTCAGGTCAAAAGTGCGTTTGTACCTGATGGCGAACCATAGCCAAATGACCGCACTGAGCTGATGCAGTTCAGCACTCATCTGAATAATCCCCACAGGGGTCAGACAAATCAGTAACACCAAAAATAACAGCAGCGAGCCGGCAATGGCCTGTTGCGTATTTCCATGCTCGGGGTGGCACACTTTATCAGTCAGAAATTTGGCAAATAGGCGAAAGATTGCCAGTGGATGCCAATGTTCCGGCAACGAAAAAAAGCGCTCAAGAATGAGCGCTAATGTCGCAAGTGCAATAGGGTGGTAAAACCACTGTAAAGATGGAGCGTCCATACCCGCAGTTTTACAGAGTATTGGTTAAGCTGCAATAGGCGATTGTTCGCCATTTTTACCATTATTGGTCGCTGGCTGAGACTGTGATTTATTGCCACCCGGCACCGCTGCTTTGAGATGCTCAGCTTGTTGGATCTTGGCGTGGATGTATTGATTTAACTCAGCGACACGATAACCCGGTTGTGCTTTGAAGCGTAAAAACGGGAGACCAGCGGCGGCTAACGCGTTCTTAAGAAACAAGTTACGCTTTTGCTGATTGAGCTGCGGCGACGCAGGTTCGAGTTCAATCACGGCTTTGATTTCCATGGTCTCGATATCGCACAGCACGTAATCAAGAATACGCTGACTCGCTTTCGTTTGCGCATCCTTTTGAGCGGCTCTTGATAAACCGCGTTTTACCGCGACGATGTCACTTAAGCGTACCTTGGTAAAAATTCTGAAATCGTCACTCACCGCTTTATCAAGTAATGTAAGAAACTGTGCCTCTTGCGCCGAACAAAAAGTTACGTCCTTTAATTTATAAGGGTAGGGTACATAACTCTCAGACATGCGGCTTGCGATAACGGCGACCGCGATTAACACACCAATAAACAATAATAAGATGATTTCCATCGTGACACCTCAACAAAAGTTTGACGGATGATTTGCTGAGATATTTATTGCAACTAGCGTGCCAAAAATAAAAAAGCTTGGCGGATGCCAAGCTTTTTTAACTTCAACAGACAGCGTCGGATTAGGAGCTGTAGCCGCCTTTGACGCCTTTTGTGGTCACACTGACTGCATCATGAGCGTGTAACGACTCATAGTGATTCACGCGCACCCAGAAATCCTCAAAGATAGGCATCTGGTTCAACGCATGCTGTAGGCGACGTGATGCGTCCTCACAGAACATGAGGTTCTGGCCATTGAGCCGTGCGAACTCTTGCTCGTCTTCGCGTTTTACTGCAGCTTGTACCGGTGTTTTCAATGCATTTTCGATTGCATCCACCAAAGCGACAATCGGAAATTCTTCAACAGTATCACTCAACGCGACTTTGACTTGTGCAGTTGAGCGTTGGCTGTGGGGAGTCGCAACGATACCCTCTGTGCTACCTAGCCACTGGTGAATGGTCGCCTTATCTACGCTCTCTTGACCTGCAAATTTTTCGTCAAAAGCCTCTTGAATCAGTTGGCGCGCTAATGCTGCTGAGCATGGGCAGGTTGATGAATAGGGTACATCAACAGCCAGTTCAAGGTTTAAGTGGCCTTCATCATAACGACCGGTCAAGCTTACTGGATAAGCTTTCCAGCCCTTCTTGCGACTGATCAATGATTCACGGCGTAGGTGATAATCAAAATCGAATTTGATGAACGCGCGGTCACTGATGTCTTGATGGCTCTCGATAAAATCGTGCAACAATTTTTTCAGTGATGCGTGGCTCAGTTCACCCTCAGTTGATAGCTGATCCAAAAGAAGATAAAGGCGAGACATGTGAATGCCTTTAGCTTTTGGATCTTTTAAGTTAACAAAAGCTTCAACGTGGGCAGCAACGGGACGCTCAGACGCGTCAGACGCAGCAACCATAATAGGTACTTCGATATTGCTCATGCCAACCCAATCCAGGGTCCCTTCGGTTTGGGCCTGTGTTTGGTTAGCTACATCGGGCATACTGTTCGGCATTCGTTTGGAACTCCGCTCTTTCTTCAATTTATCAAGCATAAACTTCAAGTCCGCTAGTATATATTAGATAGGGGGATCATTTCATTCCCGAAGCTAAAAATTAATCAAATAAAACCGATTAAACGTATCGGTTGACTCAATGTACGATTACGCACAGGATAAGGTTTTAGATTCAGAACGGATAAGATATGACAAATTCTGATGTACTCGATACTGAATTATTGACGCAATATTACGAATCATTAGGCAAAGAAGGATTAATGCTAAGTCTCGAAACCTTTGATAGTGTTATCAAAGATTACGCCAGTGTTTTGCAAACGGCGGTTGATAGTGAAGATGAAGAAGCAGTGCGCTCACAAGCACACAAAATTAAAGGAGCGTGTCGCTCAGTCGGTCTCAAGGCACTCGCCGTGTACATGGAAAATATCGAGAAACATCAGTGGAATTGGGCGCAAGCCGAACAGTGGCTATTGAATTGGGCTGACAGCGTAACACCACACCGTCAGCAAATTGATATGTGGCTAGAGCAAAAGTCTCACTGAGACTCTTGCTCGACCTCGCCAATAAACCGGTAACCTTCACCATGAATGGTGGTAATCAGGTTCGGTGTCTCGGGATGTGATTCGAAATGACGACGAATGCGGCGAATCGCAACATCTACAGTACGATCATTAGGACGCAGTTCACGATCCAACATACGTTTAACTAACGTTTCACGGTCAAGAATGCGACCCGGGTTCGTTAGAAATAATTCTAACGCACGGTATTCACTCTTAGGCAGTCTAAACATTTGACTGTCTGGAGAGTATAAGCAGCGGCTATCGCTATTAAGGCGCCAACCATGAAAGTTGAACTGCACGCTATCGTTATCGACCGGGCTGCTCGAACGTGACGACTCAATGCGGCGACACAAATTACGCACACGAATAGTCAGTTCTTTCGGGTTATAAGGTTTAATCAGATAGTCGTCAGCGCCAAGTTCGAGTGCAAGTAAGCGATCATCTTCGCTGTCTCTTCCTGTTAAGAAGATAAGACCGATGTTATCTCGTTCACGTAAAGACTCTGCGAGCTCTAAACCGTTTTTACCGGGTAAGTTGACATCCATAATGACAACATCGATACGCTCTTGGCGCATGATATTTTCCATCTGCAAGCCGTCAGCAGCGTCAAATACTTCATAGCCTTCTTGCTGAAAGAGTCGCGTTAATGTTTGGCGAGTAACCACCTCATCTTCAACAATTAAAAGTCTGGCGTTCATAAAGCGGTGCGTTCCTAGCAATTAGTTCGAGTGACGAATTGAAAAATACTGAGTACAGTTCTATTAATGCCACATTATGACTTTTGTTCAAAATTTTTCAACAAAAACCCAGATTAAGTTTGATTTTCGCACGATTTAACCGGAAAACGAACAATAAATTCGACGCCGTGATCAAGTTCGCTGAAAAAGTGTATTTGGCCCCCCAATACTTGAGTAACCAAATTGTAAACCAAGTGAAGTCCCAAGCCACTTCCACCAGAACCGCGCTTGGTTGTTACAAAAGGATCAAAAATTTTCTTCCCAATATCGTTGGGGACTCCACGACCATCGTCGCGGTAGGTGATTTGCAGTTCGTTTTCGCGACGCTCAAACAAGATGTCCACCCGTCCTTGCTCACGATTATCAAATCCATGGACCATGGAGTTTGTAACCAAGTTAATCAATATTTGGTTGAGTGGCCCTGGCTTTGTCACGATACACAGTCCAGGCGCATACTCAATATTAATTGGGAAGTGCTCTGCATTGAGGCGTCTTGGCTTAACTGAAATCAACATATCGCGAGTGAACTGCTCGATATCAATCGCGCGGTCAACCTCAGAAGACTGGTCGACTGCAACTTGTTTGAAGCTTGTGACTAAGTCAGCTGCGCGGTTCAAGTTACGATAGATAATTGACAAGTTTTCATCGCAATCCTCAAGAAAGCGCGCAAACTCGTTGGTCGAAATCCGCTTTTCGTCAAATTTCTCCCGCATGATCGCCAACTTGTCTTGCAGTAATGTTGATGCAGTCACTGAAAGTCCAATTGGCGTATTAACTTCATGGGCGACGCCGGCGACCATATCCCCGAGCGATGCCATTTTCTCAGACTCCACTAACTGGCCCTGATACTTATGTAATTGTTCCAGAGTGGTGAGCAACTCTTGGTTAGACTCCCGCAGGGCTTTGGTGCGTTGGGTCACTTGTTGCTCGAGCTCGGCATTGAGCTGGCTTGCTTCGCGTTCCGCCTTTTGCTGACGCAAAATATGATGCTGTACCCGTTCGAGCATAATGTTTAAGGCATTACCGAGCTCGTTAAACTCATTCACTCGTGATTCGGGTAGGCGCAATCCGTAATCTTTATTGCGCGAAATCTGCGAGACAATATCGACGATTCGATCCAAAGGTTGGCTCAGAATACGTCGTAATCGCAGAGTCAGAAGCGTACAGATTAATAAGGTCAAGACAAATACAGTGCAGGCGACAGCGAACGAACGCAGTTTAAACAATCTTAACTCGTTGTTGCTCGCTCTCAAATAGACATAACCGACGACTTGTCCGTCAAGTTGGATAGCTTGCGCAACCTCGATGTATTCTTCCTGTAGACGTGGCGATGAAAGACGTTCGATCTGAGCAAATTTAGCGGGTATGGGGGCCAAGCCCTCTTTGTTGTAACTTGAAAAGAAACTCAAATCACCACTTACACTATCAATTTTATAAATATGGACGTGCTGAATAAATTGGTTGTTACTTAAAGTAGAAAGTCGGCGTTGTTCGGCGGTGTTGTCACTGAATGCTAAGTTCTGAACTGCATGAGCAGCAATCATACGCGCATCGGACTGGCTACGATCCAGGAGTGCTTGGCGGTACTGACTCATTTGACTGAATAGATTGATACTGAACCCGATTGCCAAAGCGACGACGGTGATTAACAGTACAATATAAATTAAGCCTCTTTTAAGTGAAATGGTCTGCATTATGGTGGCGCGTAGACGACTTTGTTATCTTGTTTAGTCTATGTTATCAAATGGTTAATGAGTGTGCATCCAAATCTCAACAAATTCAACGCGAAGAATTGTATATTCAACTTAAACGTTTGCTTCTTAACACTTTAAACTTGCCGTCATCGGCAATTGTTTGACAGTGGCCGAATACCTTCTGAATATGTTCTGGCCAAGGTAAAAAGCGATTAGCAACGATAATTAGCTCGCCTCCGAGGCTAAGCTGTTGGTAAGCGTGATGAATAAACTGCTCTCCAATATCGTAATCCGTTCGCAAGCCCGTATGAAATGGCGGGTTACTCAGAATAAATTGAAAACCACTGGCACTTAAGCTGGGTAAACCGTCGGCGAGCAGCAAGTCGCCTTCGACGCCGATGCTTTGCCAATTGCAGCGTGTGCTCTCAATTGCCATTGGGCTGACATCTGAGGCGACCAGTTCAATTTTAAACTTGCGTGCAACCATCGCACCGATAACGCCACTTCCGCAGGCAAAATCCATCACTTTACCCTGCATGTTTTCCGGAAGGTGGTCGAGCAATAATTCGGTGCCTGCATCCAGGCGACCTTGGCTGAAGACGCCCGGTAGTGTCGTAAATGTAGCACTGATACCTCTCCACTCAACACTAAAGGCGGGCAAGTCATCAGTCAAATCGGCGGATGATGGTTGCGCTAGCACGTGTGTTTCGAACAGCTGACAATGATTACCCGACGCCAGTTTAGTCGCTTTGGCATAACCTTTAGGGAGCTTTTTTACCAAACTTGTGACGCCACCGCGTTTTTCGCCAACGATAAGGATACGCGCGGTTGGTGCTTGTAATGCAAGTTGCTGCAATAACCATTGGTTCAGCGCTTGCTCTTTAGCTACGACTAAAAGAATCAGTTCAAAATGGTTCAGGGACGGTGCCTGGGCTTCGGTATAGCTGTATTTATAGTGTTGTGCATGACCCACATGCAAACACCAAGCATGGTTGAACAGCGGCGCCAACTGGTGACCATCGGGATGTACGACAAGACGTTTTTCGATTGGGGATGATAGCCAACTGGCATGACTGTGACGATTCAGTAGGCTTGCAACAGCATCAGAGGTCGATTGAACGGCCATAATTTATCGTAAAATATCCATTCTAAGTTCATGATCTTTTAATAGTAATAGTGTACCACCCCGATGCTCCTTGATGCGGAGTTTTTTCTCGTTATATTCTAGCCGAACACCAGGAAACACCTCTTTTGCAGCAACTATCCTTAGCGTTGGATGGTTTTTTAGTGAAGCGCGCATCACTTTTAGGTCGTTTTGTACCCCTTGCATAGCGGCGAGCTCTGTTTTGGCCGCAGAGCGTAACGATTGCTTTAGTGACTTCTGTTGTTCGTCATTAGCGAGTGAATCACAACGCTCTAGACCGAGCTTTATTCGTTTGAGTGTGCCTGTGATAGCGCGTAATTGCTTATATAACCGGGTCAGGGTGCTTTGATCACTGAGTTGTGGGGCCGGCGCCGAAAGCAAAAACCGTGTCAGTGTGCCTGCCCGTGCCCCGAGCTGACCTGCCGAGACATCGGCACACGTTTCGAAGGTTCCTCCGATAATCTTACCTCGTGCCGTGCTCTCGGTTCCGCCAATGAAGGACTCTCCAGCCGTTCGAATATGGCAGTGAGTTAACTGACGGTCAATGGTCAGTGTCTGTTTACATTCCAAATAGGCATATTGCGCGTAGGCACACCAAATTGATGCGCCGGCGACCATTTTTGAGGACAAATGCGGGATATAGGTCTCATCGGCTTGCAAGCGTTGCTCGTCCTCAGACGAGATACGACCAATACAACCTTTACGTACGGTAATACTACCACCTGCGCGTAACTGTGCAGAGTCGACATAACCGGCAACCGTGATGTCACCAGTGCACTCAACATGCATGCCCTCAGTGACATTACCGGTGACTATGACACTGCCCTTAAACTTTACGTGTCCAGTTGCAACATCAACCGACTTGAGCGTCAAAATGTCATCAACATTGGCAGAGTTATGGGTAAACCAAGGCATCCCTGTGCGATCTGCAACGATCACCGCGTCGTCCTCATCGGAGCGGCGTGTGCCCTCGCCAGCAATCATCTCGGCATCAACGCCGTCGAACGCTTCGATGACGTTACCTTTCACAGTACAGCCATGTCGCCCTCGCGTCGGCGGATGCTTTCGCAGCAGTGGCTCGCCTTCGAGAACCGTTACCTGTTCCCCTAAATCGCGCATATCAACCGTACCGTCATCACGCGCTTGGGGCCTCAATACGCGTTGACGTGCATCGTCAACCAGCCGCTCAAACCAAGCATTTTTGCCATTTTTTGCGGTAACGCCCCGAGCAATAGTTGCCTCAAAATGACCGCCAGACGCGACTTTAAGTGAATGGTTAATGATTTTGTCGACCATTTTGCGTTTGATGCCTGCAACGACGCCCGCGGCTTTGAGTGCTTCAAGGATATCTTGGCGATGAATGGGTTCACCACCGCGAGCAGCATCGCAACTCACTGTTGCAGTCATTTGGTCGTCAGAGATGACGATAAATAGTTGAGCATCTTGAACCGTAGCGACGCGTTCATTGTATCGTTGGCTTGATACGTCTTCTCTCTTCTGCCATTGAAGAAAGTTAGTAGCGATTAAGGCGAAGGGGTCATCGTTTACGGGCACCGCATCAGCAAAGCGACTCATTTCAAATGCGGTTTTAATTTTCCCAGCAGTAATGCCGTCAGTCGATTTGGAAATGCTGACGTAAATGTCTTCGCCGGAGCGTTCAAACTGTATCGCCTTATCGGACTCTGCCATAACACTTTATTCGAAAAACTATTGTTATTGTTATATCGACCGATCATAACGAAAAATAAGAACCATTGCCCGAAATTTGTTCAACAATTTTGTGTTAAGTAATGGTTAACCTGTTTAATAACCGCGTTAATATGGACTTGTAGATCAACTAAGTGGTTAGTTCGTTTCGATTTATCGAGAGTTGTCCAGTTATGGAACAAGGTGGCTGCGGCGGTACTTAAGGGTTGAGCGCCAATCGTAGCGCTCAACCCTTTTAATGAATGTAGCTCATGAATGATAGCTTGATCCGGTGCCGAGTGATCAAACAAGACGGAATCAGCATACTGCTCACAAAAGGCTTGTAGCACCGCATGATACGTATGCATTTGTTGATCGCAATGACGTAAACCTTGCTCAAAATCAATTAATGCGGGATTGGAATCATTCATAAGTCTCAGTAAACGAATCGATAATATCCGTAGCTTCTTCTAAACTATCTGACTCAAACTGCGCAATATTAAACAACGCTTCACCCTCATTAGCGACGGGAATATTGGTACAGCCAATAATAATTCCAGGCACCGGTGAGGTAATGACATCGACATCATCACCATGTGGACTTGCCACATGCGCAAGTACTTGTTCAGGTTGCACGGTTTGACCCAATTCAACTTTGCGCAAGACAAGACCGTCTTTCTCGGCACGCACCCAAGTTGAGCGACTCGAGATGACCGGCGATATGCGTCGACCTTGGCGGCGACCTTTTAGCATTTTTAGATGCTTGAGCACATTAATGACGCCCACGACCCCTGAATTAATCGACGCATCGTCAAAACGTAAAGCTTCGCCTGCCTCATATAAAATAAGCGGGATGCCCAAACTATTGGCTAACGCACGCAATGACCCATCGCGCTCTTTTGAGTTCAAAATGACCGGTGAACCGAACGCTTTTGCCATCGCTAACGCTTGCTCATTATCGATATCGACGCGAATTTGCGGCAGGTTACTGCGATGAATCGCCCCCGTGTGTAAATCGACAATATGCGACGCCTTCTGAACAAGTTCTTCATTAAACAGATGGGCAATACGGGACCCCAGCGCACCGCGTTCTGAGCCCGGAAAACATCGGTTCAGATCACGTCGATCGGGGAGGTAACGTGATTGCTGAATAAAGCCAAACAAGTTCACAATCGGCACCACGATTAAGGTGCCTGCCAGCTCGAGCGGATTAATACGCTGAATAATTTGTCGACAAATTTCAATACCATTGAGCTCGTCACCATGGATCGCGGCACTGAGTAGCAGTACCGGTCCCGGTTTAACACCGTGAAACACGTCAATACGTAAATCCAATGGAGCATCGTTATATAAACGTGCAGCCGGCAGGCGCACATGCTGGTGGCTGCCTGGCTCAACACGACAGCCGGCTAATTCAAAGACCGCCATACGCGGCTTTCTCGCAGTCATCAGCCACGCCCTTTAGTACGAGTTTTATGGGCTTTGGCATTCTTTTCCATGAAGGCAATAATTTGGCTGGCAACATCTTTTTCGGTTGCAGCTTCGATCCCCTCAAGACCGGGTGACGAGTTAACTTCCATCACCAGCGGACCATGGTTAGAACGCAGCAAGTCGACACCTGCAACATTCAGACCCATTGTTTTAGCCGCTTTGACTGCAGTAGCGCGTTCAGCAGGCGTCAGTTTAATTAATGACGCACTGCCGCCACGGTGTAAGTTAGAGCGAAACTCACCTTCTTTAGCTTGACGCTTCATTGCCGCGATGACCTTGTCACCGATGACAAAACAACGGATGTCAGCTCCGCCTGCTTCACGAATGTACTCTTGCACCATAATGTTGGACTGCAAGCCCATGAAGGCTTCAATTACACTTTCTGCTGCTTGGCGAGTTTCAGCAAGCACCACACCAATCCCTTGAGTGCCTTCGAGCAATTTAATGACCAAAGGCGCACCACCGACCATATCAATCAGGTCAGGAATATCCTGTGGTTGGCTAGCAAATCCTGTGGTCGGCAAGCCAATACCTTTGCGCGAAAGCAACTGCAACGAGCGTAGCTTGTCGCGACTGCGCGAAATCGCAACCGATTCATTCAATGGGTAGGTACCCATCATTTCGAACTGACGTAACACCGCAGTACCATAGAACGTAACTGAGGCTCCAATACGTGGGATGACGCAGTCGTAAGCCGGCAACTCTACACCATGCTTATGGATCGAGGATTCGCGCGCATTGATGTTCATATAACAGCTCAAAGGATTGAGCACGTCCACTTCGTGACCCCGCGCTTTTGCCGCCTCTACCAAGCGACGAGTGGAGTAAAGTTTAGAATTACGGGATAGAATGGCGATTCTCATGTGCGCTCTCCTAGTTGATGAGCTAATTCAGGGTTTACCATAAAACGCTTTCGCATGGCTTGTCGACCTAACAACATACGAAATTTCATGGTGTCGCGATTAGTTAAAGTGAGTTCAATAGGTCCATCAAAAGCGCCAAGTTGTAATCGCGTACGAATAACGTAGCGAACTTCTGTGTGGCCGCCCGAGTCGGTCACTTCGCGTTGGTCGTGAATTGGGGATTCGAATACGTGCTCATCAAGACTGTCTTGATGAGGGTGTACTAAAACACGCAACCAATCTTGTCCGTCTTTTTCAAACGGCTCTAATTTAAACGCGTGCAAACACGATGTTTTGGCACCGGTGTCGACTTTCATATGGATTGCATCAATTCCAATATCCGGTAATCGACCCCATTCCTTCCAACCTAAAATTTCCATTCCTATCTCCATTCGATATTCGCAGCGCTTAATTACACTATTTGTAAATAAAGGCAAGAAAATTTTGTGGTTAAATCATTGATCGCATGTTGATCAAAATCAGCCTCATTTGCGTTACCTTAGATCACGCAACAAACAATTGATACGAGGAATCTAACATGGCGGCTTGCCCATCATGCGATTGTCAGTCCGAACTGGGCTTTGACATCAAAATGGCTTTTCAGCCTATTGTAAATGTGCATGACAAAAATGTCTTTGCCTTCGAAGCGCTTGTACGTGGCGCCAACGGTGAGGGCGCTGGCGAAGTATTGTCGCGTGTTAACGATTCAAATAAATACACGTTTGACCAAACCTGCCGTATGACAGCAATAGAAACAGCAGCGCGTATTCAATTGCCGTCAAAAGTCAGTATCAATTTTATGCCGAACGCGATTTATGAGCCTGAGACGTGTTTGGCGCAAACATTGAAAACCGCGCGCAAGACAGGTCTGCCGCGGGAAAACATTATTTTTGAAGTAACAGAGCACGAGAAAGTCGAAAACCACAGCCTCTTGGTCGATGTCTTCAAGACCTATCGTGAGCATGGGTTCTTGACCGCCATAGATGACTTTGGCGAGGGCTACGCGGGACTCAACTTGTTAGCCGACTTTCAGCCCGATTTGCTGAAAATTGATATGAAGCTTATCCGCAACATTCATGAAGATCGCATTAAAAAAGCATTATTCTCCGCCGTGCAACGCGCTGCCGAAGAGTTGGGCATTACATTGGTCGCGGAAGGGATCGAGACAATTGATGAATACTACTACCTCAAATACAACGGCGTAGAGCTCATGCAAGGTTATCTGTTTCAAAAGCCAGAAATCGAAGCCTACACGATCCCCGACTTTGAATGCTTAAAACGCTAATCTGACGGTGCTTGCTTCGCCTCCTGACGCGATGCTTGCAACCGTTGTAGATGGCCACGAAACTCATAGATATCTCGGTCGAGTGCATTCGCGCTGACATAAAGATCGTAGCCTAAGAGTTCTCGCATCTGTTCCATTCGGCGTCCAAATACGGCGATCAGCCCTTTGTATACTCGCCCCTCTGAACTGACAAATTGCTCGGGAATATCAAAATACTCGCTGTAATCAGCTTGGTCGGGGCGCTCGTGGCGCAGCGCCATGGTCATCAATTGACGCTGTTCAAATAAGATCGCCGACGCTAACCGAGGTGAAATCGACTGCAAGACCGCATCGTTGTTGTAGACCCTAAAGCCTAAAAACGGCGCATCCTCTAAGTCCATCATTCGGTGTACGCGCGGCACATCAAACCGAACGACATTATCCCAGTCAAGTTGCCACTCACCTTTCCGGTGAATGTAGCGAATGGTGTCCGGGGTAATCACTAATGAGACCGGCGGTTCAATCAGCTTACCAATACCTAGCAGTAACAAAATACCTGCGGCAGCGCCGAGCACTACCGAAATACCCACGGGAATGTCGTCACGCACAAGATGCATGAATACCAGTAATGCAATCAGCCCGACCGCTATGGCACAAAAACTAATGGCATTACGTTTGGCTTGAGGAGTCACATTAAACTGCATTAAACACCTGCTCTAGTATGGCGCGCGTAAAGGTTTTCTTTAGGTAAAAACCGCGCGGACGCACTTGGATAATTTGACCATCGGGCCCCACCGCATCGGTTAGTGCGCGACCGTCAGCCGCTTTGGGACGGATTTGTAAAAACTCCCCTTGGCGAGCCGTGATCGCCTCGACCTCACCGAGTGAAATACGATCCATGTGCTCCTCCCAATCACGCTGTAGCGCTTGATCCTGTTCGGCGGTCGGGCGCCATAAAAACGGCTGACCCACCACACGTTGCCCTAAAGGCACGGCGCGGCGACCATCAATGGGTAACCACAGTACACAGCTTAACTTATTACGTACATTACTGTTCAACCAGTTCAACCCTGAAGTGTTGACTAAGGGGGCGACGCACACAAATGTTGTTTCCAGCGGCTGACCAAATTCATCGACGGGTAACGTTTTAAGCTCAACACCCAGCTCCGGGAAGTCCTGTAAGGGTTTGGAGCCCGCGCTGGCGCCAAGATACTGCTCGAGCATCATACCCACCCAACCTTTGTCTCTTTTAAGGTCGTTCGGCATCACTAAGCCCGCATCCTCAGCAAGCTGTGCGAAGGATTGTCCAGTGAGTTGATGTGCGCGCTGCAGCAACGTCTCAATTGATGTTGGTGCCGATACTGGGAAACGCATTTGATTTGCTCCGAGTCGCCCTTTATGGAAGAATCACTTTATCAAAGAATAATTGAGGATGCTCGCGTGATAGATGCTGAAGGATTCCGTGCAAACGTAGGAATCGTCATCTGTAACGGGCATGGGCAGGTATTTTGGGCTCGCCGCATCAACCAGCATAGCTGGCAATTTCCGCAGGGCGGTATCGATGATGGTGAGACCCCTGAACAGGCAATGTACCGAGAACTTTGGGAAGAAGTCGGTCTAAAGCCAGAGCAGGTAGAAATTCTGTACACCAGCCGTCACTGGTTCCGCTACCGTTTACCTAAACGGTTAATTCGGCGGGAACAACGGCCCATGTGTGTTGGACAGAAACAAAAGTGGTTTCTGTTAAAGCTTAAGTGTCGTGAAGAAGATGTCGACGTTCTACAGTCCGGACACCCGGAATTTGATGGTTGGCGATGGGTGAGCTTTTGGTACCCAGTGCGCCAGGTCGTATCGTTCAAACGTGATGTATATCGTCGCGTAATGAGAGAGTTCGCTGCGTATGCAATGCCCAGTTTGAACACCCCCAAAGCCTCGAACCGCCATGCGCGACATGGCCGTTCTAATAGACGGAAGCGTTAATGATGCTGGTCACCCTGCAGCGAATCGTCGAGAGTGTAAATAAAGCGGCTGATTTTCAGCTGGCGCTTCGTACGATGGTGTCTCAAGTGCGTGCTGCGCTTGAGACCGACAGCTGCAGTGTGTTCCTCGCAGATGCACAAGCTCATCAGTATGTGATGGCGGCGAGTGACGGCTTAGCCGATGCATCGGGTGAGGCTATTCGTGTAGATTTTGGTGATGGCATCATTTCCTTAGCTGCGCAACGGGAAGAACCGTTGAACATTGCTGACATCAGTAACCACCCGGCAAACAAGGCTCTTTCTGATACCAACGAGTCGCAGTATCGGGCTTTATTGGCGGCGCCGATTATTCATCGCCGGAAAGTGCTCGGTATTCTGGTGGTGCATCAAAGTGAAGCACGTCACTTCACCCGCGAAGAAGAAGCCTTTGTTGTTACACTTGCTGCCCAGCTATCGGTTGTCATCGCGCATGCCAACACGAAAGGGCTACTAACCAATGAGCACTCACCTTGGGTACACAGTATTCAGGCGCTCCCAGGATCGCCAGGGGTCGCGATAGGGGAAACCTATGTAGCGCGTCCTGAAGTGAGTTTAAAAGAAGTCTCTCCGCAAAAAACCGATCGCCCTCTGCATGAAGTGCGCAAGTTTCGTCAAGCCGTTGCGCGCACCCGTGCTGAGTTAAAGCAGCTTGCTGAACGCATGTATGGGCAAGTGCCAGACGACACTTTAGCGATTTTTGATGTCTATCAGGGCATGTTAGATGCGGCGAGTTTAGGTAATGCGGTCGAGGAGATGATTGCTAAGGGTTGGCGAGCACAAACGGCTTTAAAACACGTGGTCGAGGAGTTCGTTGACCAATTCGAAGCGTTAGAAGACTCCTACTTGCGCGAGCGGGCAACCGATGTGAGAGATATCGGTCAGCGGGTGCTGATGCACCTTCAGCAACGACAACGCAAACGCCGAGAATTTCCCGAACAAGGCATTTTGGTCGCCGACGAAGTCACCGCATCGATGCTCGCAGAGCTCCCCCGTGCAAAAATTGCTGGGATTATCTCGCTGCGCGGCTCGAGTAACTCTCATGCTGCGATTATGGCGCGGAGTATGGGTATTCCTGCGGTACTCGGTGTCGATGATATCGAGCTGCACTATTTCTCTGAAAAAGTATTGATCGTCGACGGCTACACTGGCGAAGTGTATATCAACCCACCGCCGCAAGTGCGAGAGCAGTATCAACACCTAGCCGACGAGGAAGAAGAACTTAAGTCCATCGTCGCTGAGCATGCGCATTTGCCAGCACAGACCCAAGACGGACAACGTGTAAGTCTGCACCTAAACTTGGGGCTGGATATACACCAAGATTATCTGCGCCAACTGAATATTGATGGGGTGGGTCTCTATCGCTCAGAAATCCCGTTTATGATGCGCGAGCAACTGCCGACAGAAGACGAGCAAGTCGAGATGTACAAGGAAGTATTAGATTACTTCCCTGACCAACCCGTCATTATGCGGACTTTGGATGTGGGCGGAGATAAGCCCTTACCGTACTTAAAGTTACAAGAAGATAATCCGTTTCTTGGTTGGCGCGGAATCCGATTGACCCTTGACCACCCCGAAATTTTCCTCGTGCAGATACGTGCGATGCTGCGCGCGAGTATCGGTCGCAGTAATTTACGTATCTTATTGCCGATGATTACCAGTGTCAGTGAAGTCGAGGAAGCGGCACGGTTGCTCAAACAAGCCTACTTTGAGGTGGCAGAAGAACAAGGTTGCGCGGTTGGCGTGAATTTATTTCAGCCTCAGTTAGGGGTCATGATTGAAGTGCCCGCGGCCATCTATCAGTTACCCATGCTTGCCAGTAAAGTGGATTTTTTCTCGGTGGGTAGCAACGATTTAACTCAGTACCTACTTGCCGTTGACCGTAATAACCGTCGTGTAGCCAGCTTGTACGATGCGTATCACCCAGCGGTGCTGGCGAGCTTGGATGAAATCGCACGGCGATGCGAAGAATTAGGTAAACCAGTCAGTGTGTGTGGGGAACTCGCCGGCGATCCTGGCGGTGCCTTACTGTTAGTGGCGATGGGTTATCGACAGCTCAGTATGAACAGCTATAACGTTGATCGTGTACGTTGGATCCTCCGCAATGTCCGTTCGAGTACTTTGCAAGTCATGCTTGCCAAGGCTTTACAAGCACGCCGTCCAGAGCAAGTCAGAAGCATGATCGCCGAGAAGATGGAAAGCATGGGCCTTGGTGGGTTTGTGCGGGCAGGGAAGTAAGCCATGGATCTGACGCTGATTATCTGGTGTTTAGTCGGCGGCGTATTTGCCGGGACATTGGCGGGCTTATTGGGTATCGGTGGCGGCTTGGTGATTGTGCCGCTGATCGTATACCTTGCACCAAAGCTGGGAATTGAACCGAGTTTGGTAATGCCCACAGCGATTGCAACCAGCCTAGCCACCATTTGTATGACAACTGCCAGCGCCGCATATAGTCACTACCGCTCGGGACTACAAGAGCGGTTTTGGGTCGTACGTGTGTTACCCGGATTATCTATAGGCGCCATGGTGGGTGCCTTCCTTGTGACAGCCATTGATCCACATTGGCTGAAAGTATTCTTCTCAACCGTGTTAGTCGTGCTAGCTATACGCATGGCAATGCCACCTGCCGCTCAAAAAGCACAGGTCGGGCGCATCAAGCAGCGCTGGCTGAGTTTGGGGTCGACTATCATTGGTGTGATATCGGGCCTAGTTGGGATTGGCGGTGGCGCATTAACAGTGCCATTCCTGCAACGCTGCGGACTTTCTGTGCGGCAAGCCATCGCGATCTCGTCGCTGGGTAGCTTTATCATCGGTTGCAGCGCCGTATTTATCTTTATTGTTAAAGGCTACAGTTCGGGTGTCGCTCACGGAGCTTTGGGTATTATTCATGTACCCGCGTGGCTGACGATTTCGATTGCGTCGGTGCTGTGTGCGCCAATCGGGGCAAAGTTGGCGCATAGTCTGCCCGTTAAACTATTACGACGTATATTTGCGATTTTCTTAATTGTCGTGGCTATAAAACTGATATTTTTCTAAGGAGTTGTTCGTGCCACTGAACGAATACATGCAGTTTCCCAATATCGATCCTGTGTTGTTTAGCATTGGTCCACTCGCTATACATTGGTATGGCGTGATGTACTTGCTCGGCTTTGCGTTCGCGTCATGGTGGGGCGGTCGACAAGCCGAACGTTCACCGGACTGGACGCGCGACAAATTTTCAGACCTGATCTTTTGGTGCTTCTTAGGTGTGCTGATTGGCGGTCGCATAGGTTATGTCATTTTTTATCATTTCGACCTGTTCATTGCCGACCCTGTCTACTTATTCCGTGTCTGGGAAGGCGGCATGTCGTTCCATGGCGGTCTGCTCGGTGTTATTGCGGCCATGTATATTTATGCGCATCTCACTCAGCGCAGATTTCTTGCTGTCGGCGATATGATTGCCCCGTTAGTGCCAATGGGTCTGTTCTTTGGACGCATGGGTAACTTTATTAATGGAGAGTTATGGGGTCGAGCCACTGATGTCCCTTGGGCGATGATTTTCCCATCGGGCGGACCCGTTCCGCGTCACCCATCGCAACTGTACGAAGCGGTACTCGAGGGCTTAGTCTTATTTGCATTGATCTGGTGGTTCCAACGTAAGCCTCGTGGCACCGGCGCTATCAGTGGACTATTTTTATTAGGTTACGGCGTGGCGCGCTTTACCATCGAATTTTTCCGTGAGCCCGATGCACATTTAGGACTCCTATCACTTGGCATGTCGATGGGGCAGTGGCTAACGATTCCGATGATTATCTTAGGCATTGGGTTATTAGTTTACGGGCAAAAGCAGAGCACCAAAGCATAGGGCGACAATGAAACAATATCTTCAGCTGTGTCAGCGTATCATTGACGAAGGCGAGTGGGTTCATAACGAGCGCACCGGTATTAATTGCCTCACGGTGATCAATGCCGATCTCGAGTACGATGTAGAGCACAATCAGTTTCCTATCATCACCACCCGCAAAAGTTACTATAAAGCCGCGATTGCGGAGCTACTGGGCTATTTGCGTGGTTATGACAGCGCTGCGCAATTTCGTGATATTGGCTGCAATACATGGAACGCCAATGCGAACGAAAACCCGAGTTGGCTCGCTAATCCTCACCGTAAGGGTGAAGATGATATGGGGCGCGTCTACGGCGTACAAGGGCGCGCTTGGCAACGTCCCGATGGTAGCCAATTTGACCAGTTACAAAAAGTTGTCGATGATTTAACCAATGGCGTTGATGACCGAGGTGAGATCGTTACGTTTTATAACCCGGGTGAGCTTGAGATGGGATGTTTACGCCCATGTATGCACACACATACTTTCTCGTTACTCGGTGGCAAACTGTATTTAACCTCTTATCAGCGTAGTTGCGATGTGCCGTTGGGACTCAATTTCAACCAAATTCAGTGCTTTGTGTTGCTGGCGCTGATGGCGCGTATTACGGGACATCAACCGGGCAAAGTGTTTCATAAGATCGTCAATGCACACATCTATGAGAACCAGCTTGAGTTGATGCGCGATGTGCAGCTAAAGCGCGAGCCATATCCATCGCCGCAGTTGCACATTAACCCTGAGATTAAAACGTTGCACGATATCGAAACGTGGGTGACAAAGGATGACTTTTCTATTGAGGGTTATCAGTATCATCCACCCATTAAGTATCCTTTTGCAGTCTAATCAATTAAGGCTAGTCCCATGACCTTGAAAGTGACCCTGTGTGATGACTCAAGGATGGCGCGTAGACAACTATTAAAAAGTTTACCCAAGGATTGGGATGCAACCGTGTATCAGGCGGAACACGGCGAGCAGGCGTTGCAACGCATTGATAATGGCGAGGCGCAACTTCTGCTGCTCGATCTGAATATGCCGGTGATGGATGGCTATCAGGTACTTGAGCACCTCGCCCAACATGAGCGCGATTGTGTGGTGATTGTGATTTCTGGTGATATTCAGCCAGAAGCCTATCAGCGCGTGATGCGACTCGGTGCGCTCGCATTTGTAAAAAAACCTTTCAAAACCGCTGAGATCGCTCAATATTTGCAGCAGTTTGGTTTGTATCAGCCAAGTAGTGGTCACCTGCAAGAAGCCAGTGAGGTCGAGGTTACGGCGAACGCGCTCGATGTCTATCGAGAGGTTGCTAATGTTGCCATGGGCCAAGCGGGCGACCATATTGCACGCGTATTAAATCAGTTTATTGAGTTGCCTGTTCCCAATGTCAATTGGATTGCGCCATCAGAGTTGCACATGGCGTTGCAATCAATCGATCATGCGGAACGCGTATCAGCGGTTAGCCAAGGCTTCGCAGGCTCTGGCATTCTAGGAGAGGCGTTGACTTTACTCACTGATACATCGGTTGATGATGTGCGCCGACTGCTGGGTGAGCAACTGTCGGGCAATGAGCAACAACAGCGTATTGAAGCGTTAATGGACATTGCCTCAATTATCACCTCGGCGTGTTTGAATGGGTTAGGTCATCAATTGCATGTCGAATTTACGGCATCACAGCCAGTCTTACTAGGACAGCATAAAGCGTTAGCTGACTTACTCAACCAACCTCAGCAACGTTGGCAAAAGGTGTTAGCAATAGAGATTGGCTATCAGTTACCGAAACATCGTATTGGTTTCGATCTCCTCATCTTATTACCCGAAGATGCGGTACTACGCCTCGACCAGCAGGTCGCTCATTGGTATGCAGAATAACAGGAGGCAGTATGAGTGAGATGGATGAACTACACGCCAAATTAAGCCTGCTAGGCGCCATTGATATGGGTATTGTTGTATTGGATCGCGACTACCGCATACAAATGTGGAATGAGTTCATGACCAACCACAGCGGACTGCGCCCTAGCCAAGTTCGTGATAAAATCCTATTTGAATGTTGTCCCGAAATTGACGAGCACTGGTTTCGTCAAAAAGTCGAGCGTGTATGGAACCTCGATGCCCGAGTGTTTATTACTTGGGAGCAGCGCCCTTACGTTTTCCGTTTTCGACACAGTCGCCCATTGAGCGGCCAGCAACAGTGGATGCAACAAAACATTACCCTTATGCCACTGCATGATACGCGTGGTGAGATCTTTCAGGTAGGACTGATACTCTATGACGTCAGCGAGCAAGCAACCCGAGCCGAATGACCAAGCCCAAGGCGGCGTTGAACGCGTTTACGGACGCAAAGCACTGAATACATTTCGTAACCAACACATTGCCATTGCCGGACTCGGTGGGGTGGGTTCGTGGGCCGTTGAAGCGCTGGCTCGCAGTGGTATCGGCGAACTGACATTGATCGATCTGGATGATGTGTGTGTGACCAATATTAATCGTCAACTTCCCGCCGACTTTAACACGATTGGCCAACTTAAAACCCAAGTATTAGCCGAACGTGTGAGTGCGATTAACCCGGCGTGCAGAGTCAATATTGTCGATGACTTTCTGCTCGAAGATAACTTTGCGACCCACTTAACGGGTGTCACAGCGGTCTTGGATGCCATTGATAGCGTGAATACCAAGGCGGCGCTGGTCGCGTATTGCAAACGTAATAAAATCCCCTTAGTCGTGTGCGGTGGTGCAGGTGGTCAAATCGACCCGACTCAAATTCGGGTCGCTGATTTGGCAAAGGCAAAACAAGACCCACTGCTTGCTAAAGTACGCTCTAAATTGCGTCGTGATTTTAACTTTTCGAAAAACCCTAAACGCAAGTGGGGCGTCGACTGTATCTATTCTGAGGAGCAGTTGCGCTACCCTTGGATCGCAGGCGAGCACGAAGGTGAGGTGACGTTACAAAAGCCGGGTAGCGGTAGCATGCAAATGAATTGCAGCTCGGGCTTTGGCGCCGCGATGGTGGTCACCTGCAGTTTTGCCATGTTTGCTGTTTCGACGTTACTCAAGCGTATTGAGCGACGCGCTGCTTAAGCACTTTACTGACATTATATAAACCATTGGTACGCGACGGCGTGAGCTGTTGCGTAAGACCATAGCTGGCGAATAATTCATCAATGTCAAAGTGTGCTACCGTCGCCGCACTATGACCATCAAGCTCGGCTTGAATCAGCGCGAGCAATCCTTTCACAATGCGCGAGACACTATCAAAACGCACGGTAATATGCTGAGTGTCTTGGCAGTCTAAATAAAGCCAAACAGTTGCTTCACAACCCGCTACCTCGTGGGCTTCATCCCGATACGGCTCAGGGAATGCTGGCATCGTTTTAGCAAGTTCGATAAGCTCACGATAACGTCTTTCCCAACCCATGGGTTTGCGTGAAGGCTGTATCACTGTGTAAACTCCTGATTACAACAAATTTCTGTTATTGTCGCATAACTTGTGAGATAGCCTCCAGTCTAGGATAATAGCGAAGTTAACAAAATATAAATCCAGGTAATTTAGATCAGTTCCAACAAAAGGAAAGTGACATGAAAATACTTGTCGCGGTGAAGCGCGTCATTGACTACAACGTCAAAGTACGTGTGAAGCCAGATCAGTCAGACGTCGATTTGGCTAACGTCAAAATGGCGCTCAACCCGTTCTGTGAGATCGCAGTCGAAGAAGCAGTGCGCTTAAAAGAAGCGGGCACTGCTGATGAGGTTGTGGTGGTGTCCATTGGTCCTAAAGCGGTGCAGGAGCAATTGCGTACTGCATTAGCCTTGGGTGCAGACCGCGCTATTCAAGTTGAAACCGACGACATGCCGGATTCACTTTCAGCGGCAAAAATCCTTAAAGGTGTTGTTGAGCGTGAAGAACCGGACATGGTGATTCTAGGTAAACAATCGATCGATTCAGACAACAACCAAACCGGTCAAATGCTTGCAGCGCTGACCGACATGCCGCAGGGCACATTCGCTTCAAAAGTCGAAGTAACTGATGGTCATGTTTCAGTGACACGTGAAGTCGACGGTGGTTTGCAAACGGTTAAGTTGGCATTGCCAGCCGTCGTGACAACCGACCTGCGTTTGAACGAACCTCGTTACGCTTCATTACCGAACATCATGAAAGCAAAGCGTAAACCGCTTGAAACCGTATCGACCGATGACTTAGGTGTCGCAGTGAAGCGCACGGTTAAGTTGCTCAAGGTTGAATCTCCAGCTGAACGCAGCGCTGGCGTAAAAGTGGCAGACGTAGATGAGCTTGTCGATAAACTGAAGAATGAGGCGAAAGTCCTATGAGTATTTTAGTAGTTGCAGAACACGACAATAACGCCGTTAATCCTGCCACGCTGAAAACTTTAGCGGCAGCAAAGGCGATCGGCGGCGATATCGTGGTATTGGTCGCGGGTAAAGACTGCGCGGCAGTCGCCGACGAGCTGGCAAAAGCCGAAGGCGTTAGCAAAGTATTACTCGCCGACAATGCGGTATATGAGCATCAGTTGGCTGAAAATGTGAGCAAGTTAGTCGCTGACTTAGGTAAGGACTACAGCCACGTGCTGGCGCCGGCAACAACAACGGGCAAAAACTTTATGCCTCGCGTGGCGGCATTGCTCGATGTGGCGCAAATCTCTGACATTATTGCGGTTGAGTCAGCCGACACATTTAAGCGTCCGATCTACGCAGGCAACGCGATCGCGACCGTGCAAGCCGAAGATGCTATTAAAGTCATCACGGTGCGCGCGACTGCGTTTGATGCAGTTGCCGGCGAGGGTGGTTCAGGTTCAGTTGAAGCAATTGATGCGGTATTTGACAACGATAAGTCGGAATTCGTTGGCGAACAGCTGGCGGAATCAGAGCGCCCTGAGTTGACTGCGGCCGAGATTGTTATCTCAGGTGGTCGTGGTATGCAGAACGGTGAAAACTTTAAGTTGATCGAAGATATCGCTGACAAACTCGGCGCGGCAGTCGGCGCATCGCGTGCGGCTGTTGATGCGGGCTTTGTACCTAACGACATGCAAGTGGGTCAAACCGGTAAAATCGTTGCACCACAGCTCTACATCGCGGTTGGTATCAGCGGTGCGATCCAGCATTTAGCGGGTATGAAAGATTCAAAAGTCATCGTTGCTATCAACAAAGACGAAGAAGCACCTATCTTCCAGGTCGCTGACTACGGTCTGGTAGCCGATTTATTTGAAGTTTTACCTGAGTTAAACGAAAAACTCTAAGCAATCCCGCCTTTAACGACACGGTCGATCACTGGTTTTTAACAATCGACCGTGTCAATTTCGATACTTTTCGACCTGATGTACTTGCATATTTTTAACTCATCGGACATGATTCAATCATCACCGCCGTAAAAGTCAAAAACATTAGGTGGATCACAATGAAAAGAAGAACAACTATGTTAAAAAAATTACCTCTCGCGTCAGCCATTGCGCTGGCATTCGCTTTGCCTGCGCAAGCCGCGGACTTTGAAGTTGGCGATTTTGACGTTAGCTTTACCTCGATTCTTTCATATGGTGCAGCATGGCGCATGGAAGACCCGTCGCTGAGTTTGATCCACCCGGGTAACCGCGAAGGCGGCACGGCGGGATCAAGTGTCGGCGACGATGGTAACCTTAACTTTGATAAAGGTGACTTGGTTAGTTCTGTATTCAAAGGCGTACACGATTTAAGTATCGACGGCGGAGACTACGGCGCATTTATTCGTTTTAATTACTGGTACGACTTTGTCATTTCTGAAGAGAATATGGCACACGGTCACCCAGGTAATAACTATTACCCTGATACCAAACTCAATGACGATGTATTCGATGACTACTCACAAGGGAGTGGTGTCGAATTACTCGATGCGTTCGTGTTTGCTAACTTCGATATCGGCGATATGCCAACCAGCTTGCGTATAGGTCGCCAAGTATTGAGTTGGGGTGAAAGTACGTTCGTATTTAATGGTATCAACGACATTAACCCACTTGATGTTAACGCGGCACGTCGTCCCGGCGCAGAAATCAAAGAGGCGCTGTTACCTGTGGGTATGGTCAGCCTGAATGTGGGCTTGACCGATAGCTTGAGTTTAGCCGCGTTCTATCAGTATGAGTGGGATAACACCAAGCTCGATGGTTGTGGTACGTACTTCTCAAGCGTCGACATTATTGGCGGCCCAGGTTGTGGTAAAGTGACCCTTAACCCACAATTGGTGCCTGGCGACCCAGACAGCTATTTAAGCGACCGCGAATCAGTAGAGTCAGGCGCTTACATTGGCAGCAACCCGCGTATTGAAGCTTCGGACAGCGGTCAATGGGGTATGAACCTGCGTTATTACTCAATCGATCTGGATACTGAGTTTGGCTTCTATTTCATGAATTTGCACAATAATACGCCTATTATTTCGGCGTATAATTGGACCGTTGATCCTGAGCAGTTTATGGACGCCGCGGACCGCCAAAATCCAGCTTACACCTACGCAACACCAAACGGCTACCCGATTGATGGCCCTCGTTTGGTCATTGAATACCCAGAAGACACAGAGCTTTATGGCGCTAGCTTCAGCACCAACTTGGGTCTTTGGTCAGTAGCGGGTGAGTACAGCTTCCGTAAAGATATGCCGGTACAGATCAACACCACCGAGATCCTGACTGCAGGTTTACGTCCCAATGTACCAAGTACCTTCGCTGATCGCGTAGAAAGTACCGAGCTTGGTGGCTTAGCCAACGGTTACGACCGCTTTGATGTGAGCCAAGCGCAAGCCAGTTTTGTACGTTTTGTCGACCGTTTCATGGGCGCTGACCGTATGACCTTTGTCGGTGAGGTTGCGATGAATCAGGTGCACGACTTACCTGGATTAGAAGAGCAACGCTATGGTCGCTTACCTCTGTTCGGTAAATGTTTACTACCAAGCGAAGTCGGTCCAGCGGCAGCCGGTAACTGCGATGGGTTTGTTACAGAGAACTCATGGGGCTACCGTACCCGTCTTCAATGGGAATACTTGAGTGTTTGGAATGGCTGGAGCTTAACGCCAGTGGTTCAGTTTAACCACGACGTTGATGGTTACTCACCTAACAGCAACTTTATCGAAGATCGTAAATCAGTCGGCCTTAATTTAACCGCTGATTACTTATCAACGTACAAAGTGACCTTAGGCTACACCCAGTACTCTGGCGGCGACTTTGATGCGACCACAGACCGCGATTATGCGTCAGTGAGTTTCTCATACGCATTCTAATGACTGCGACAGGCCGTACGATAAACATGCTTATTTAACTTGCATGTTCGAGTCGCTAACGATAAAACCGTCTCTTATGAGGCGGTTTTTTTTATTTGCAGGCAACACGGAGAGAACGATAATGAAAAAGTGGCTAATAGGTGCGATAGCGGCAACGTTGTCGACCAGTGCCCTGGCACAAACCGATCGCACATTGCAGTTAGAGAACGTATTCGATCTCGAGTACGCTGCGTCGCCTACATTACACCCCAGCGGTGATTATGGTGTGTTTGTTCGTCAGTCGATGGACATTAAGCATGACCAAAAGACGGGGCGTTTATGGACGGTAAAGCCCAATGGCGACATGCGTCCACTGACAGGTGACTCCGCGCACGAGTGGAACCCAGTATGGTCGCCCGATGGCAAACGACTTGCATTTATTTCCGATGCTTCAGGCAGCCCGCAAATTTCGATTTACTGGACCGACACGGGCAAGCACGCGGTCATTAGTGAATTAACTCAGGCGCCGAGTGCGTTGAGTTGGTCACCTAATGGTCAGTACCTTGCATTTACCCAGTTTACGCCGGTTGAATCAGCAGCACCTGTGTCTCTGCCAGGTAAGCCGGAAGGTGCCGAGTGGACGGCACCACCGCAGTTTGTCGATAAAGACAACTACCGGTATGACGGTGGCGGTTATGTCAGCGATGGTTATCAACAGATTTACGTGGTCAGTGCCGAGGGTGGAACCGCGCGCCAAATTACTCACGATGAATTCAATAACGGTGGTTCGCTCGAGTGGTCAGCTGATGGTAAACAGATTTACTTCTCGGCTAACCGCCGCAGTGATGCGTTCCGTCAACCCATGAACAGTGAGATTTATGCGGTTCAGGTGGATACCGGTGAAGTGCGCACGTTGACCGATCGTAATGGTCCTGACGGCGCGCCTAAACGCTCACCTGACGGCGATTGGCTGGCGTTTACGGGTAATGATGATAATGGTATGAGCTCGCAGATCTCGCGTCTCTATGTGATGTCGAGCGATGGCAGTCAGTCACGCCTATTAACCGCCGATTTAGACCGCAGTATCACTGGCTTTGCATGGGACACAGACGGTGAAGGTATCTACTTTACCTATGATGACCACGGTATTGGCCAGCTTGCGCGTACCGACCTCGATGGCGACTATGAACAATTAACGGATCGAGTCGGTGGTTTGTCGTATAGCCGTCCTTATGGCGGCGGTGATTTTTCTGTGGCTGCCGATGACCAAGTGCTGTACACCCTTTCTAATCCCTTACGTCCAGCCGATCTCGCTTGGTGGGACGACGGTGAAACGCAGCAAGTCACACAATTGAACGAGGATGCGCTAGGGCATAAGCAGCTGGCGCAGGTCGAGGAGATTAACTATCAGTCATCCGTCGATGGTCGCGACTTACAGGGTTGGATCGCGTACCCACCCAACTTTGATAAGAACAAAGACTATCCGTTAATTTTGGAAATTCACGGTGGCCCTCATACTAATTACGGTCCCCGCTTCTCAGCCGAAGTTCAACTTTACGCGGCGGCCGGATATGTAGTGCTTTATACCAACCCGCGTGGCTCAACCAGTTACGGAGATGACTTTGCTAACGAAATTCACCAGAATTATCCCAGTCACGATTACGACGACTTGATGGATGGTGTGGATGCCGTTATCGATAAAGGCTTTATTGACGAAGACCAGCTGTACGTAACGGGTGGCAGTGGTGGCGGTGTATTGACCGCGTGGATTGTTGGACATACGGATCGGTTCCGCGCCGCAGTAGTCGCTAAGCCAGTGATCAATTGGTACAGTTTTGTACTCACTGCAGATATGTATAACTACTTCTATCAGTATTGGTTCCCAGGCCTACCGTGGGAAAACCTCGAACATTACATGAAGCACTCTCCCATTAGCTATGTTGGCAATGTTACAACACCGACGATGCTATTGACCGGTGAGCAAGATTACCGCACGCCAATGTCAGAAACTGAGCAGTACTATCAGGCATTGAAACTGGCCGGTGTTGAGACGGCGATGGTGCGTATTCAAAACTCGGGTCACAGCATTTATGCGCGGCCAAGTAATTTGATGAGTAAAGTCGCTTATATTTTGTATTGGTTCGAAAAACATCAACCAGCAACGCAAGAGTAGCAGCACAGCAAAGGCCGACAGTTAAGTCGGCCTTTTGTTTAATAGCGGGCTATAGAGTGGCATTATAGGACAAAGTGAATGAGCAACTAAGGTCGTATCATGGCAAAAGCATGGCAGCCACTCCTCGCCGAGGAAAAACAAAAAGAGTACTTTATTAAACTGATGCAGCGGGTCGAACACGCGCGGCAAGCAGAAGTGGTGTTTCCCCCCGAATCTGATGTCTTTAACGCGCTTAAGCTCACCGCGCCCGAGGACGTGAAAGTCGTTATTCTTGGCCAAGACCCATACCACGGACCAGGGCAAGCCCATGGTTTGAGCTTTTCGGTACCCGAGGGCGTTAAGCTCCCCCCATCGTTGCGCAATATTCTCAAAGCGATTATGCAAGACTACCCCGAAGCACAGCCGCCAACACACGGTGATTTAACCGCTTGGGCCGAGCAGGGCGTGTTGCTGTTAAATACCGTATTAACGGTGGCACAAGGGCAGGCGCATAGTCACGCAAAGTGGGGATGGGAAACCTATACGGATACGGTGATCGAACGCTTAGCCACCGAATACGAAAACATCGTGTTTATGTTATGGGGAGCCCATGCACATAAAAAAGCAGCACTGATCCCACAAGAAAAGCACTGCATTTTAACAGCACCACATCCCTCGCCGCTGTCTGCTCATCGCGGTTTTTTCGAGGCGCGTCATTTTATTCAAGCCAATCAGTATTTAACGACACATGGACGCACACCGATTCAGTGGGCACTGGGTATTAATCTCTAACGCCTTGATTACAAATGACTATATCATGATTTATGTCATGCAAGGTTCATCGGTGATTAACATATTTGAAACAAATAGCTTTTATTCTTGCCCAAGGTGTGATATTTAATCATATGTGAACAAATTGTTGATCAGTTTGTTTTGTGCGCTAATTAAGAATTATAATGATACTGAGAGGTAATCATGGACCATTCAGAAGAGCTTCAGAAAGTCACTGAGAAATCATCGAAAGGACGCACAACTAAGCGCAAATGGCGCGAGATAGAACAACTCAAAGAAAAGTATCGCTTACGCGAAGAGCTGACAGATATCGATTCATCGTTTGATATCGATCTAGAAGAAATCGAGCTCAGATAATAACAAAAAGGCCGGCAAATTTGCCGGCCTTTGTTGTTCTCACATCAGCGTTTAGTCGTTGCTTTCTGGCTTTTTACGCAGCTGAGCGAGCATTTGCTTTAACACCTTGGGTGCGCCTGCAACAATGTGACCGCTTTGTACGTAGTTATGACCACCGTCGAAGTCGGTGACGATGCCACCCGCTTCACGGATAAGTAAGTCGCCAGCCATTAAGTCCCACGGCTTCAAGCCCAGCTCGAAAAAGCCATCGTAGCGACCCGCGGCGACGTATGCGAGATCCAAAGCAGCAGCGCCGGCACGACGCATGTCTGCACAGCGTTCAAATAAGCGACCAAACATCGCTTGGTACTCGTCATAGCGGTGTTTTGCTTTAAATGGGAAGCCTGTTGCCAGCAGTGCGCCGTTCAGTTCAGTCAACGGCGATAGACGTAGGCGACGGCCATTAAGCTGCGCGCCTGCACCGCGTGATGCAGTGAACAGTTCTTCGCGTACCGGATCGTAGACAACGCCTTGTTGAACCGTGCCTTTATGGACAACAGCGATTGAAATACAAAAGTGAGGAACACCGCGCAGGTAATTTGTTGTGCCATCCAACGGATCGATGACCCACTGAAAATCGTTATCTTTGCCCGCTTGTGTGCCGCTTTCTTCTGCGATAATACCATGCTCAGGGTATGCCTTTTTGATGGTGTTGATGATCGCTTGCTCGGCCGCCTGATCCATTTCAGATACCCAGTCATTTGGGCCCTTGGCGGTGGCATCGATAGGTTGACCCTGATCGAATTCTTTAAGCAAAATTTTACCGGCTGCACGCGCTGCGCGCACCGCAATGTTTAACATCGGATGCATTTTCAAATTACCTGTGCTGTGAAAGAACGAATTTTAAGGTCGCGCATATTACCAGTGTTGAGGTAGAATGCGCAACTTTTCTACACTTGGTAAAATTAGATAAAGGCACTGTCATGCTCGATAACGTTCGAATTGTACTGGTGAATACCTCACATACTGGCAACATCGGTTCCGTTGCACGGGCGATGAAAACCATGGGATTCAGCGACTTGGTATTAGTCGACCCGGTGTCTGAACCGGATAGCCATGCATCGGCGTTAGCCGCTGGCGCTACCGATATCTTAGCGAATGCACGTATCGTCGATAGGCTTGACCAGGCAATTGATGATTGTGGTTTAGTGCTCGCGACGAGCGCACGCAACCGCACACTGGACTGGCCATTACGGGGTCCACGTCAAGCGGCGGGACAGGTCTTAAGTGAAGCGCCAAAGTACCCTGTGGCTATCGTATTTGGCCGCGAAAACAGTGGCTTGACCAATGAAGAGTTGCAACAAAGCCATTTCCATTTGCACATTCCGACGAATCCCGATTATGGCTCGCTTAACTTAGCGATGGCGGTCCAAACTGTGTGTTACGAAGTGCGTATGCAGTTTCTTGAGCAAGACGAAACGCCGAAAGTACAGCAAGAGTATCCCCGAGTCGAAGCGCTCGAGCAATTCTATCAACACTTAGAATCAACCTTGACTGATACGGGGTTTATTATTCGTCAACATCCTGGCCAAGTAATGACCAAGTTACGTCGCTTGTTTAATCGTGCACGACCTGAAGAAAACGAACTCAACATTCTGCGTGGAATACTGGCTTCAGTGGATAAACAGACGAAGAATTCGGATTCGTAGAATACTTGACTAATTTAGTCGGAAAAGTACACTAATGAGGAGTACCATAACGCTGAGTTACTAAAGGGGGAGATTGATGCGTCTGACTTCAAAAGGTCGCTATGCAGTGACAGCGATGCTCGACGTCGCGATGTTTGCTAAGCAAGCACCCGTGCCCCTGGCTGATATCTCAGATCGCCAAGGTATTTCCTTGTCCTACCTCGAGCAGCTGTTTGCTCGTTTGCGCAAGCGCGGGCTGGTGCACAGTGTGCGCGGTCCCGGTGGCGGATACCGTCTGGGTCGGGACGCCGATGCGATATCGGTCGGCGCGGTGATCGACGCCGTGGATGAGTCGATTGATGCGACCAAATGCCAGGGTAAAGGCAACTGCCATAATGGCGAGCAATGCCTGACCCATTCGCTGTGGGAAGGATTGAGCGATCGTATTGCTCAGTTTCTGGATGGTATTACGCTGGCCGAGTTAATGGCAACCAAGGAAGTGGCGCAGATTGGACACCGTCAAGCGGGTGACCGGAGCCAGAAAATAGAGCTTAATGTGCTGTAACATCGGAGAGTTGTTTTGAAACAGCCAATCTACCTAGATTATGCGGCAACCACGCCCGTGGATAAGTCTGTCGCTGATGTCATGATGAAGTATTTAACCGCGGATGGCATTTTTGCTAATCCCGCGTCGCGATCGCACCGGCTAGGTTGGCAGGCCGAGGAGGCTGTGGATATTGCGCGCCATCAAGTGGCTGACCTGATCAACGCGGATGCCCGTGAAATTGTATTTACCTCGGGCGCGACCGAATCAGATAATCTAGCCCTGAAGGGCGTCATGCATCAATCGCGCAATAAAGGTAAGCATCTAATTACCGTAGCGACGGAACACAAAGCGGTCATCGACCCGGCGTTGCAGCTGGAGCGTGAGGGGTTTGATGTCACCTTTTTATCGGTTGATAACAAGGGGCTCGTCGATATTCAAGCACTTAAACAAGCGCTGCGAGAAGATACTGTGCTTGTGAGTGTGATGCATGTAAACAACGAACTCGGTGTCGTTCAAGACATTAAAGCTATCAGCGAATGTTGTCGTGCCCACAACGTGCTACTGCATGTCGATGCAGCACAAAGTGTGGGTAAGTTGCCTGTGGATGTCGAGCAATTGGGCGTCGATTTGTTATCGATATCGGCCCATAAAATGTACGGTCCTAAAGGTATCGGGGCCTTGTACGTACGCCGCAAACCTAAAGTACAGCTCGACGCTGAGATGCATGGCGGTGGGCATGAGCGAGGCATGCGCTCTGGTACCTTAGCGACACATCAAATCGTGGGTCTAGGTGAAGCGGCTCAATTAGCCAGTCAGCGCTTAGAGGATGACCAAGCGCATTACCGCGACTTAAGTCAGCTGTTTCTTGATAAGTTACTTGCCGAACCAGGCATTAAGCTCAACGGTCATGCGTCGCAGCGCGTGCCAAACATCATGAACCTCAGCTTTGCTAATGTCGAAGGTGAATTATTGCTTATGTCGTTAAAGGACTTAGCTATTTCATCGGGATCCGCTTGTACGTCGGCGAGCGTTGAACCGTCATATGTTTTACGGGCAATTGGGCTGTCAGATGAGTTAGCACATGCATCGTTACGTTTTAGTGTAGGTCGCGACACCACCATGCAAAACATGGAGGATGCCGCGGAGCACGTGCTTAACACGTATCGTGTACTAGCTGCGCAGTAATTCGGCGAAGGTTTTACGAAACTTTGCTAGCTTAGGTGAAATGACCGCTTGGCAATACGGGTTTTCCGGATTGCGATTGAAATAGTCGTCATGGTAATCCTCGGCACTGTAAAACGTGTCGAGTGGCGCAACCTCAGTCACAATCGCATCGTCGAACACCGCATCGTTTTCGAGTTCATCAATCAGTTCTAACGCAACTTTCTGTTGTTCATCGTCATGATAAAAAATAGAGGTGCGGTATTGCGTGCCGATATCGTTACCCTGGCGATTCACTTGCGTTGGATCGTGCAAGGTAAAGAAGATCTCGAGGATCTGTCGATAACTAATCACTTCTGGGTCAAAGGTGAGCTGTACAACTTCGGCGTGACCGGTATCACCATTACAGACTTGCTTGTAAGTTGGGTTCTCGGTTGTGCCGCCGGTATAACCCGACTGTGCCGACTCGATGCCTTTAAGTTGGTTAAATGCAGATTCAATACACCAAAAACATCCACCGCCTAAGGTAGCTTTTTGGAACGGGGTCGTATTCGACATATGACGGACTCCTTTTGGACGTCTATAAGGCTAAATGTTTCTCGATACTAGCTGAGTTCGAGTTAAAAAACAATCAATAGATATTCGATTTTTTCCGAGATCTAACGTATAATTCGCGCGGAAATTTTCACCTCTGGTTAAATACCCATTTTGGAGTAAAAAAGATGGCTTTAGAGCGCACTTTATCAATTATTAAGCCCGACGCGGTTGCGAAAAACTTAATCGGCGCAATCTACACTCGTTTCGAAAGCGCAGGTCTGCGTATCGTAGCGTCAAAAATGATGCACTTGAGCAAAGAACAAGCTGAAGGCTTTTATGCTGAGCACAGCGAGCGTCCTTTCTTTGGCGCATTGGTTGAGTTCATGACTTCAGGTCCAATCGTAGTACAAGTATTGGAAGGCGAAGAAGCTATCCTGAAAAACCGTGAAATCATGGGCGCAACGAATCCAGCAGATGCATTGGCAGGAACTTTGCGTGCAGACTATGCTGAAACTATCGATGAAAACGCAGTACACGGTTCTGACGCGCCTGAAACAGCGGCACGCGAAATCGCATACTTCTTCAGCGACGAAGAGATCTGCCCACGCACTCGTTAATCCGTGCCGTTGGCACGCGATTGTTCGTTTAGCGAATGACACCGTGCGCCATTTGGCGCACGGTACTTTTTAGATACAGGAAACTTATGACCAACGCTATCGATAAAAAAGTGAATCTTTTAAACCTGAACCGCGATGGAATGAAAGCCTTCTTCAAAGACATGGGCGAAAAACCATTCCGAGCTGACCAGGTCATGAAATGGCTCTATCACTTTTGTGTCGACGACTTTGATGAGATGACCAATCTCAACAAAGGGTTACGCGAAAAGCTCAAACAATGTGCTGAAATTCGCGCGCCAGAAATTCGCGAACAACAGCAATCAAGCGATGGCACGATTAAATTCGTAATGACTTTGTTTGATGGTCAAGACGTTGAAACCGTTTGGATCCCAGAACGCGATCGCGCAACCTTATGCGTATCCTCGCAAGTCGGCTGTGCGCTGGAATGCACCTTCTGTTCAACGGGACAACAAGGTTTCAACCGTAACCTCAACGTAGCGGAAATCATCGGCCAAGTGTGGCGTGTTAATCAGCTACTGGGAGCTTACGCGAAAACAGGTATTAAGCCTGTAACAAACGTCGTCATGATGGGCATGGGCGAACCCCTGCTTAACTTAAATAATGTGGTACCTGCAATGGACCTCATGATGGACGACTATGGTTTTGGTTTGTCAAAACGCCGTGTCACCTTAAGCACCTCAGGTGTAGTACCGGCACTTGATAAATTACGTGAGCAAATCGATGTGATGCTCGCAATTTCATTGCATGCGCCTAATGATGAGCTGCGTAATGAAATCGTACCTATCAACAAAAAGTACAACATCCAACAGTTTTTAGAATCGAGCCGTAAGTATGTTGAGCAATCAAAAGCTCAACATAAAGTGACCGTCGAGTACGTCATGCTCGACCACGTTAACGACTCGATGGATCAAGCACATGAATTGGCCCGTACGCTCAAAGATACGCCGAGCAAGATCAACCTGATTCCATTTAATCCATTCCCAGGTTCTGAGTATGGTCGTTCGAGTAATTCACGGATCGACCGTTTCGCTAAAGTATTAATGGACTATGGTTTTACCGTTATGGTTCGTAAGACTCGAGGCGATGATATTGATGCTGCCTGTGGCCAGCTCGTCGGTGATGTAATTGACCGTACCAAGCGGATTCTAAAGCGTCAGCAAGCGCAGCGCGGTGGCGATTCAATTGCAGTCAAATCGAGCTAATTAATAGCGACGCACTCGAGTCCCTCAAAAGGGAGTGCTCTAGTGCGTGGCTTAGTGACAGTAAGTATCAGTTTGGTTTTAACAGGCTGTTCATCAACAGCGTCCAATGCATCGGCGGATGCCCACTTGCGGGCCGGCATGGCATATATAAAGCATCAACAACTCGATCATGCCGAGCGTCATTTAAAACAAGCATTTCTCATAGCGCCGCGCCGCATTGATACCGTATTAGCACTTGGACACTGGTATTTAAGTAAAGAACGTGTCAATTCTGCGTTGCTACTTTACCAAGAAGCATTATCATGGCAACCTATGAGCGGAGTTCTGCACAACAATTATGCGGTCGCACTATGTTTATCAGGCCAGCAGGAAGCGGCTCGCCAAGCATTTGCTAAAGCTAAACGCTTGGGTGCGCAATCAGGCAAGCAAAATAGGTGTGCACAACATCGCTAAAATGCAATTCGCTTAACTTTAGTTAAACTAGGGAATGACCCAAAGATCATGACTGCCGATAATTCATCTGCAAATAATAGCTCAAGCGCGGACCAAAATAACGAACAACTAATGTCGTCGCCAGAGCAGCCGAGTCGCCCAACCGCAGGTCCAGGGCATTTACTCAAACAAGCACGTGAAGCCAAGTCGATGACGGCACGCGAGGCAGCTGATCGCTTGCGCTTGCGACTGCAAGTGATAGAGCTCATCGAAGCAGATGATTACGCGACGTTTTCAACCACGACCTTCGTTAAAGGGTATTTGCGAGCTTATGCCAAACTGCTCGGCGTGGACCAGAATCAAATTGATGAAGCGTACAAATCACTCAATATTACAGAGCCCGAAAGCACGCCGATGCAAAGTTTTTCACGTCGCGTGAAACACCAAGAGAGCGATAACCGGCTAATGATGATCACCTGGTTGGTGGTGGTCGTGGTGATCGCCTTGGTCATTTGGTGGTGGCAAGACAGCGATTTAAGTTTTTCTAAATTAAGTAACGACGTAGAGCAGGCGGTCACCGAGCAATCGGATGTGAACCCAGAACAAACTGAGGCAGACACGCCCACCCTGCGTCAATCGGAGAATCAACGCTCGTCGGTAGCAGAAGAACAGCCGGTGCTTGAATCCGAAGTCAGTGCAGCCGATGCGAGTACCTCGCTGAGCGTGAATGACCCTGCGCAGCAAGATGAAGTGGCTGAAGAGACAATTGAGCAACCGGTTTCAGAGATTCCAGAGTCTGTATCGAACGACGACCCGGCAACGCAAAGCGAATCCGACACACCTTCTGAGCCAACCGATGCGCCTGCAGACGAAGAGGCGGGTGAGACACCCGTGGTGGAAGCGCCCCCTGAAGACGATACTGAGGATGCCGTGAATGTTGAACCCGAAACCGCTTTGGTTATCGAGTTTAGCGAAGAGTGTTGGGTAAAAATTGAAGATGCCGACGGTGAAGTTCAAGCGATTGGCACCAAAGCGCAGGGCTACCGTATGCCTGTGCCGGGCAGCGCACCGTTTTCGGCGACGATATGCAAACCGGCGGCGGTGACTATAACCTATGCTGGTAATACGTTAGACTTGTCACAATATCGCCAAGATCGTGTGGCACGATTAACTATCCCTTCAAGCAATTAAGAGACTGAGTGTAAGCCGTTATGATGCACGAAAATCCAATTAAGCGCAGACCTTCCCGTCGGATCTATGTGGGTAATGTGCCGATTGGAGACAATGCGCCCATTGCCGTTCAGTCGATGACCAATACTGAAACCACGGATGTACAGGCGACGGTTGACCAAATCAACCGTATCGCCGCTGCAGGAGCAGATATCGTGCGGGTTTCTGTACCAACGATGGATGCCGCGGAAGCTTTTAAGCTGATTAAACAGCAAAGCCCAGTGCCCTTGGTTGCCGATATTCATTTCGATTATCGCATTGCGCTGAAAGTGGCCGAATACGGTGTGGATTGTCTCCGTATTAATCCAGGTAATATTGGCCGAGAGGATCGGATTCGCGCAGTCGTGGATGCGGCGCGCGATAACAACATTCCTATTCGAATAGGCGTAAACGGCGGTTCACTCGAGCGTGAAATTCAAGAGAAGTACGGCGAGCCGACACCTGCAGCACTCGTTGAGTCGGCAATGCGTCACGTCGATATCCTTGATCGTCTCGACTTCCAAGATTTTAAAGTGAGCGTCAAAGCGTCAGACGTGTTCTTAGCGGTCGAGTCGTATCGCTTACTTGCCAAGCAAATTGAGCAGCCGCTGCACCTAGGTATTACCGAAGCGGGCGGGTTACGCAGTGGTTCAGTGAAATCGTCAATTGGTTTGGGCATGTTATTAGCCGAGGGCATCGGTGACACCCTACGTGTGTCACTCGCAGCCGACCCGGTCGAAGAAATTAAAGTCGGCTTTGATATTCTCAAATCGTTGCGTATTCGTTCTCGTGGTATCAACTTTATCGCATGCCCGAGCTGCTCACGCCAAGAGTTCGATGTCATTTCTACGGTGAATGCGCTTGAGCAACGTCTAGAAGACATTACTGAGCCTATGGATGTATCGGTGATTGGCTGTGTCGTTAATGGACCAGGCGAAGCGCTTATCTCAGAAGTAGGACTCGCAGGTGCCAAGAGTAAAAGCGGATTATATATTGGCGGCGAGCGCCAGAAGTTACGATTAGATAACAATGATCTCGTCGATCAGCTCGAAGCTCAAATCCGTGAGCGCGTGGAATATGTCAAAAAGCACCGCATTGATGTAAAAGAAATCGACAACTGATTTTACCCGCCGCCCTAAAGACTCTATAATACGCGCTTATTTTGTAGGCTAAACGGAAGAGTGACCGTGGCAAAGACCATCCAAGCAATTCGAGGAATGAACGACCTGTTACCAGAGCAAACAGCTGCTTGGCAACAGGTCGAGGCAATGATCCGTCAAGTTGCCGCCAGCTATGGCTACCAAGAAATACGCATGCCGGTGCTCGAAAGCACCGCACTGTTTAAGCGTTCAATTGGTGAAGTAACCGATATCGTCGAAAAAGAGATGTACACCTTCGATGATCGCAATGGCGAAAGCGTTACGTTGCGTCCAGAGGGCACGGCGAGCTGTGTGCGCGCTGGTAATCAACACGGTTTATTGTATAACCAGATTCAGCGTCTTTGGTATATCGGCCCCATGTTTCGTTATGAACGACCGCAAAAAGGGCGTTACCGCCAGTTTCACCAGTTCGGTATCGAGACCTTTGGTCTTGAGGGTGCCGATGCGGATGCTGAGGTTATTTTGTTGTCCGCACGCTTATGGCAGGCATTTGGCATCGCCGATCAAGTCGAGCTACAACTTAATTCGCTAGGCTCAAACGAGGCGCGTGCGCGTTACCGTGAGGCATTACGCGAGTATCTTGATCAGTACAAGAGTGAGCTCGATGAAGACAGTCAACGTCGTCTGGACACGAACCCACTGCGTATCTTGGATTCGAAGGATGCCAACACCCAGCAATTGTTAGCGCAAGCGCCTAAGTTGTCGGACTACTGGGATGAAGCGTCTAAGCAACATTTTGAAGAATTGACGGCACGTCTTGATGCGGCGGGTATTCAGTATGTCTTTAACGAAAGGCTCGTGCGTGGTCTTGATTACTACAATCGTACCGTGTTCGAATGGGTGACGACCGCCTTAGGTGCGCAAGGCACGGTGTGCGCGGGCGGACGCTACGACGGCTTGGTTGAGCAACTAGGCGGTAAAGCAACCCCTGCGGTTGGCTTCGCAATGGGCATGGAGCGTTTGGTCCTGTTATTACAGGAGCAGAATAAACTGGCGCCGCGTCGCGCAGTCGATGCGTATTTAATGCCTTTAGGTGAAGCTGCGGAACTTAACGCGCAAGCTGTTGCCGAAAAGCTGAGAAATGAGCTGCCAGACCTGCGTATCATCGTTCACAGCGGCGGTGGTGCAATGAAGAAGCAAATCAAGAAAGCCGATAAGTCAGGTGCCGAAGTGGCATTGATTTTAGGTGATAACGAATTAGAAAATAATCAGTTGACTGTCAAACCCTTGCGTACGACTGATGACCAACAAACACTTGGTTGGAGCGAACTCATCGTCGCGCTCAAACCATTGACACAAGAATAGGGGTGTCCTGTGGATCAAACAGAAGAACAACAAGTAGAACGAATTAAAGAGTTTTGGGCGGAACACGGTAAAGGCATTATCGCTGGTGCGATTATTGGCTTAGGTCTGTTCTTTGGCTGGCGTTATTACGATAAAGCCACTATCGAAGCGCAAAACGCAGCTTCGCGTGGTTATGAAGCCGTAGTGAGCCAGTTGAATGCGGGCGAAGAAGGCGCAATCACGAATGCTCAGAATTTCATTAAGTCGAACCCAGATTCGCAATACGGCTACTTAGCCGCGTTGCAACTCGGTCGTGTTGCGGCCGAAGAGGGCGATTTGGCAACGGCAGTCACTTCATTCCAATCGATCATTGAAAGCGGTGCCGACGATAATTTAGCTGCGATTGCGCGCGTGCGCCTTGCTCGTGTGCTTTCAGCACAAGCGCAATACCAATCGGCGTTAGACGTGCTGAACGTTGAGCTACCAAAAGCTTACTCAGCGTTCGCCAATGAAATCAAAGGCGATGTATATGCCGCCCAAGGCGACGTAGCAAAAGCGCGTGAAGCCTACGAAAGCGCTCTAAACAGCGATGGTTCTACACTGTCTCCAGCAGTCGAACTTAAACTCAACAGCTTGGCGAAGTCATGATGCAGTCTAAAACAGCGATGAAATCTTTATGGCGCACCAGCGTGATTGCTCTAGCAGGGCTGTCATTGTCGGCGTGCTCGCTTTTCGGTGATGAAGACGAAGAAATTACCGTTGCCCCATTACAGCCTGTGAGTCAGCAGGTTGACACACGGATTAAGTGGGAACGTTCAGTAGGCGATGGTGTTGGTGAATACTTTTCTCGTCTGAATCCGACGGTTGCCTATGGCAAGGTTTTTGCGGCCGACCGTCAAGGTATGGTTAAAGCACTCGATAAAGAAACCGGTGAAACGCTGTGGCAAGTTGATTTACACGATCTGATTGAGATCAACGAGGGTGTAGACGAGGGTTGGTTTAGCGGCTTGTTTTCATCACCTTTCCCTGCGCGTATTTCGGGTGGTTTGGTTGCGCAGTACAACAAGTTGTTTTTAGGCACTGAAAACGGCGACGTGATTGCTATCGATACCGAAACAGGTGAATTGGTATGGCACGTTGAAGTCGGTAACGAAGTGACTTCGGACCCCGCCGTAGGCGAAGGTATGGTTGTTGTGCATACCGTCGGTGGCAAGGTACTTAGTCTGTCTGCCGATACCGGTGAGCAAAATTGGGTGTACGAATATCAAACGCCTACCTTGACACTGCGCGGTGCGTCAGCACCGAGTATCGTCAGTGGTGGTGTCGTGTTAGGTGACTCATCTGGACGTGCCTCGGTACTTATCGGTACCAATGGTCAGCAAGCATGGAGCCAAGCGGTTGGTGACCCATCAGGCGCGACCGAACTAGAAGCGCTTGCAGATATCGATTCGAATCCAGTGATTGTTGGTGGCGTGATCTACATGATTGCCTACAACGGTGAGCTCGCAGCACTTGAACTACGTTCAGGTGAAGTGCGCTGGAAACGTGACTACAGCGCCTACGAAAACTTGCACATTGACGGTGCCTCAATTTACTTAACAGATGCCAACAGCCATGTCTTTGGTCTTGATTTACGCGGCGGCATTGAACAGTGGAGTAATAACGAACTGTTTGGTCGCGCGCTAACAGGTCCAACGATGGTGAGCAACCGTTTGGTATTAGGCGATTTTGAAGGTTATCTGCATTGGCTCTCGCCAAGCTCTGGCGAAATTATCGGCCGTATGGAACTCGGTGGAGATGGTATCTACGCTCAGCCAGTAGTAGACGGCAACACGCTGTACGTACAAACACGCGATGGTGACTTATACGCCATCGAGGTTAATTAGGAAATACTCATACATGTTACCTGTCGTGGCCTTAGTGGGCCGACCCAATGTAGGCAAATCTACATTATTTAATCGTTTAACTCGAACTCGGGATGCGCTCGTAGCAGACTTCCCGGGTTTGACCCGTGATCGTAAGTATGGCCAAGCCAATTATGACGGTTATCAGTTTATTGTTGTCGATACCGGCGGTATACACGGTGACGAAGAGGGCATCGACGAGGTGATGGCCAAACAGTCGCTGCAGGCGATTGAAGAGGCTGACGTTGTCTTATTCTTGGTCGACGCACGTGATGGTGTCACGGTCGGTGACCAAGCCATTGCGACGCATCTGCGTAAGCAAAAAAAGAAAGTGTATCTGGTTGCGAATAAAATCGATGGTATTGATGCGGATTCCGCCATTGCCGACTTTTATTCATTAGCTCTGGGTAACCTCTACGGTATTGCTGCTGCGCATGGTCGTGGTGTCGAACATTTGCTCGATTCGTGCTTCAAACCTCTGGCGGATGAGTATCCTGATGTTATCGTGCCCGATGAGCACGACAGCGAGGATCTTGAGCATGACGAGATTGATTATGATGCGTTGCCTCTTAAACTGGCGATCGTTGGTCGACCGAATGTCGGTAAGTCAACGCTGACCAATCGTATCTTGGGTGAGGATCGCGTGGTGGTCTTCGATATGCCCGGTACGACGCGAGATTCAGTTTACATTCCGATGGAGCGTGATGGGCGTGAATATGTCCTGATCGACACCGCGGGTGTGCGTCGCCGGGGGCGTATTGATGAAGCCATTGAAAAATATTCTGTGGTAAAAACGTTGCAGGCAATCGAAGACGCAAACGTCGTCTTGGCGGTGATTGACGCGCGTGAAACCATCAGCGATCAAGACCTTAACCTGATTGGCTTTGCGCTCAATGCGGGTCGCTCTATTGTTATCGCGGTCAATAAATGGGACGGATTACAGCAAGACCATAAAGACGAAATTAAACGAGAGCTCGATCGTCGTTTAGGCTTTGTGGACTTTGCACGTTTGCACTTTATCTCAGCGTTGCATGGAACCGGCGTAGGTCACTTATTCGAATCGGTAGAGGAAGCGTACAAGAGCGCGACTCAACGCGTATCGACGTCGAAGTTAACCAAGATCATGGAAATGGCGCAAGAAGAGCACCAACCACCTTTGGTGGGTGGTCGTCGAGTTAAGCTGAAATATGCGCACGCAGGGGGTTACAATCCACCGCGGATAGTCATTCACGGAAACCAAGTCACGCGTTTACCTGGTGCTTATCAACGTTATTTGACCAACTATTTCCGCAAGGCACTCGGGGTCATGGGAACACCGATAAAGGTCGAATTCCGTGAACCTAAAAACCCGTATGCAGGAAGAAAAAACAACCTTACCTTATCGCAACAGCGTAAGCGTCGCCGCTTGATGAAGTTTGTTAAGAAGGGCAAGTAAACTCAAATAAGTCAGTCAAAAAAAGAGGTCCCAAGGACCTCTTTTTTTATGCGTATGAAGTTTAATGTTACGCGAAGTCGTCCTCTTTGAAGACATACTCGGTGAGACAGTAATCACAGGTCATTACGATCTCCCCATCTTGTTCTAAAATTTGCTTAATTTCATCAACCGGCACTGTCGCTAAGGCTTCAAGTGTACGATCTTTAGAACAGCCACAAACAAAGGAAACAGGTTGCGTTGGGTACATATGCACCGTTTCTTCGTGATACAAGCGGTGCAGCAGCTGTTCGGCGGGCAACGTAAATAACTCTTGCGCGGTTATCGTATCAGTTAAGGTTGCTAAATGTTCGAAACCTGCCATATCCTTGCCGGACGCTGGCATACGTTGCAAAAACATCCCCGCAGCATGTTCGCCGTCGGCATGTAACCACACGCGCGTCGCTAACTGCTCAGACTGTTCAAAGTAATTTTGAATAACTTCTTGCAAGGAGTTGGCATCAGCACTTACAACGCCTTGATAACGCTCGCCGTCGTGGGGTGTCAATGTAATAATAAGTTGCCCGCGGCCAATCAGGCTTCGTAAATCCGTTTCACCAATTTCGGCACGCACACGGGCAATACCGCGCAATTGCAATAAATGGTTACCATTCACTGCAACGAAGTTAACGGGACCGTCACCTTGTAGTTGAACTGCAATATGCCCCTCAAACTTGAGCGTAGCCGTCAACAACGAGACGGCCGCCATCATTTCACCAAGCAACTGTTGTACCGCCGGATGATACTGATGTCCTTTAATTAAGCTCTGGTAGCTACTGGTCAGTTGCACCATTTCGCCGCGCACGTCCTGCTCAGCAAAGCTGTAGCGCGTCAGTAAATCCGTTGGATAATCAAGCTGAGTTGTCATGTGTTACCACCATCTTTCATTTTAATCAGTTGCCGACGTTGTTTTTTGTCTGGGCGCTTGTCGGGGTGTGGGTTGTAAAGCGCATTCAATTTGCGCGCTTCAGCGTTCTGCTCGCGCTTCTCTATACTGGTTTCAGTTTCTTGATAGAGCATTTGTGCCTCTGGCGCCCCCCGGCGTTGCTCGCTCAGTCCCAACACCTCGACCTCTTTGCTGTCAAAGCCTTGTCGTAAGGTGATGCGATCACCTATTTGCACGAGCTTGGAAGGCTTACTGCGTTTTCCAGCCACATGGACCTTACCAGACTGCACCATTTGCCTAGCAAGCGCTCGCGTCTTGTAAAACCGCGCTGCCCAGAGCCATTTGTCGAGCCTTACACTGCTGTCTTGTGTCATAAAATCGTCACGAAAATATTATAAAATTAGTGTTAATCGATTGTTGACTACTCGTGCCTACGCTACAATGCCAAAACATCAAAATCCTATAATTCGACGATGCGACACTAGCGCTAGCCATCAAGTTGCGTGTATTGTATCAAATTCCTACACGGATGTAGCGCATTGCTTCGGTAAAACAACAACGATAAAAGTGAATTAAATTGATAAGCCTAATGCCATCAACCCAGAACGCGAATCAGTGGATATCCCGTTCCGTAACAGTAGTTACGGTGCTTTTATGGATATGGGTCGTTATCGTTGCGGCGCAAGCGACTTGGTGGTTTATGACGCCTCCCCCAGCAACGCAACAGCGTCCTAACGTAGATGTGCGTTCACAAAGTGGCGACAATCAAAGTGTCGATCTCGCCAAGCTACAGCAACTCTCTATTTTTGGCCGTCAACAAGCGGGCACGCAAAGCCGTGGTAATAGTTATGCCAATGCTCCAAAAACCGCACTTAATGTCCGCTTAGTAGGCGTGTCAGCAAGTTCGCGCCCTGAGCGCTCCGCAGCAATTATCGAACAAGCCGGTAAACAATCCACCTATATCGTGGGTGATACAATCGGTCGTAGTCGTGTGACCGTCGAGCAAATTCTTGCCGACCGTGTGATTTTAGATAACGGTGGACGTCTCGAAACACTGCAGTTAGAAGATATTGGTGAAGATCGTCCCGCATTATCGTTGGTGGTCGAGAGCGCTGAGGCGAGTGAGCCTGAGCCTACTGGCAATACATCGGATGCGTTGCAACGCGTGCAACGTGATCCAGGTCAGCTATTAGATTACGTGTCGATTGCACCGGTTTTAGAACAAGGCAGCTTACAAGGCTATCGCCTCTCGCCAGGCAATCAGGCGGATATATTTTATCAAGCAGGCTTTCAGGAAGGTGATCTAGCCATCGCGATTAACGGCTATGACTTGACCGATATGCAACAAGCCTCGCAGCTGAGCAGCCAATTACAAGAAGCGACCGAAGCGACAGTGACGGTGCTCCGTAATGGTGAGCGTATCGAGCTGAGTCTGCAGCTTCCTAACCAGCAGGAATAATGATTATGACAGTTACTCGTTTTGGTCCAAAAACATGGTTGAGCGCGCTGGCCATTGCGGTGGGTTCGGTATCAATGACGATGCCAGCTCCGTCTATCGCACAAGAATATGCCGCGAGCTTTAAAAACACCGATATCACTGAGTTCATTCAAGTGGTGGGTCGCAACCTAGGCAAGACCATCATTATCGACCCGAATGTGCGGGGTACCATCGACGTACGTAGTTATGACGTCATGACGCAAGAGCAGTATTACCAGTTCTTTTTAAACGTGCTTGAAGTGTACGGTTTTGCTGCCGTGCAAATGGACTCAGGTGTCATCAAAGTCATCCGTGATAAAGACGCACAGCATGCGCCACTGCCTGTTGTCGCGGGTGAGCAAAAAGAGCAGGGTGACACCATGATCACCCGCGTGGTACCGGTCGAAAATGTGTCTGTACGTGAACTCGCACCTTTGCTGCGTCAGTTAAATGACCAAACCGGTGGCGGTATGGTCGTTAGCTACGATCCATCCAATGTCATTATGATGACGGGGCGTGCCGAGACGATTTCACGTTTAGTGCAAATTATTGAACGCGTAGACAAAGCCGGCGACCAAGATGTCGATATTGTTGAACTACAGTATGCGTCGGCACGAGAATTGGTAGGTATTGCGCAAAACTTGTTTGAGAAAGCCAATGCCGACGGCACACCCGCACTACTGATTCCTAAAATTGTCGCCGATGAGCGCAGTAACAGCGTTATCGTCAGCGGTGAACCTCGCGCACGTTCGCGAGTTGTGAAATTGATTAAACAACTTGACCAAGACCTCAAAACCGAGGGCAACACCCGCGTTTACTATCTTAAATATGCCCGCGCTGAAGAAATGGTCGAAGTATTGCAGAACGTTAGTCAGTCGATTAAAGCAGAAGAGGCTAAGCAGACTGGGCAGAACTCAATTCGAAGCCGTTCAGATAACAGCATCAGTATCAGTGCGCATGAATCCACTAACACTGTGGTGATTACCGCCGAGCCTGACATGTTGGCGGCACTTGAAAACGTTATCCGAGATCTCGATATCCGTCGTGCTCAAGTGCAAGTCGAAGCAATTATTGTCGAAGTCCTCGAAGGCGATAACGTCGACTTTGGTATTCAGTGGATCAGTGAAGACGGTGGTTTAGTTCAATACAATACCGGCAACCAAGTACCTATCGGTAGCTTAGCCGCAGCCGCTTATCAGGCGCGTCCGCGTGAAGGTAACTCGGTGACGACGGTAAACGACAACGGTCAAACGGTGACAACGACCAACCCAGAAGAGCGCGGTAATTTAGATCTACTTGCCAACTTGTTGGGCAGCGTAAATGGCATGATGTTCGGCACCATCAAAGATGACTGGGCCGCGGTGGTGCAAGCGATTTCGCAAGACACCAATTCAAATATCTTGGCAACGCCGAGTATCGTTACGGTCGACAATGAAGAAGCCAGCTTCCTCGTCGGTCAGGAAGTGCCGACCATTACCGGTTCGACCTTAGGTAACGATAATGACAGCCCATTCCAAACGGTTGACCGCCAAGAGATTGGTATCAAACTCAAAGTGACGCCACAGATCAACGAGGGTAACGCGGTGCAAATGGTCATCGAGCAAGAGGTATCGAGCCTGAGTGGCGCGACTTCAGTCGATGTCATCGTCAATAAGCGTGAACTTAAGACCACCGTAATGGCAGAAGATGGCGAGACTATCGTGCTCGGTGGCTTGATCGATGAAGACGTGCAAGAGTCGGTATCTAAGATTCCAATTCTGGGTGATATCCCGTTTTTGGGTCGTTTGTTTAGTTCAACCTCGACCTCTACGCAAAAGCGTAACTTGATGGTCTTTATCCGCCCTACCATTGTGCGTGACGGTAGCAAGCTGTCTGATATCAGTAAGCAAAAATATAACTACATGCGTGCGTTGCAGCTTGACCGACGCTCACGTGGCGTAGCACTGATGCCGGATAAAAATACGCCTGTCATGAACGATTGGAACAGCGATTTGACCTTGCCGCCTAGTTTTGAGGAATACCTCAACGAAAAAGGTGCGATAAAAGAAGAGTTGAAAGAGCAGCAAGATGACTGATGCCAGTAATATTGCAACAAAGCGTTTGCCGTTTAGCTTTGCCAAGCGTTTTGGGGTGGTAGTCGAAGATGGCGAGCCGCCCATCGTGCACCATCGTGACGGCGCTTCAGCGGAGACATTACTTGAAGTACGTCGACGCTTAGGTCAGGTATTCACCTTGCAACGGCATGATGCTGAGGCATTTGAGCGCTTGCTGACACAAGCGTATCAACGCGACTCATCGGAAGCGAAGCAGCTGATGGAAGATATCGGCAATGAATCCGATCTGTTTTCATTAGCTGACGAATTACCGCAAACCGAAGATCTTCTAGAGAGTGAAGACGACGCGCCCATCATTAAACTCATCAACGCAATGTTGAGCGAAGCCATCAAAGAAGGTGCGTCCGATATTCACATCGAGACCTACGAAAAGCAATTAACGATTCGCTTTCGTATCGATGGTGTGTTGCGCGAAGTACTCACGCCCAACCGAAAACTGTCGTCACTATTAGTGTCGCGTATTAAAGTCATGGCGCAGCTTGATATCGCCGAAAAACGCGTACCTCAGGATGGTCGTATATCGCTACTGATTGCCGGACGCGCAGTGGATGTTCGGGTTTCGACCATGCCATCAAACCATGGCGAGCGCGTAGTACTGCGTTTGTTAGACAAAAACAATGCGCGCCTTAATCTTGAACAACTGGGCATGACTGAGGCGAACCGCAAAGTGTTTGCCGAGCTGATTCATAAGCCGCACGGTATTATTTTGGTAACCGGCCCAACGGGTTCGGGTAAGTCGACCACGCTTTATGCCGGACTAACCGAGATTAATTCTAAAGACCGTAATATTCTGACGGTGGAAGACCCGATCGAATATGCTATCGATGGCATCGGTCAAACTCAGGTCAACCCGCGCGTTGATATGACGTTCGCGCGCGGATTAAGAGCCATACTGCGTCAGGATCCCGATGTGGTCATGGTCGGTGAGATCCGTGATATTGAAACCGCACAAATCGCTGTACAAGCGTCACTGACCGGTCACTTAGTGCTATCAACTTTGCACACCAACACCGCAGCAGGTGCCATTACACGACTCGAGGATATGGGCGTTGAGCCATTCTTGTTGTCATCGAGCTTACTTGCGGTGCTATCACAGCGTCTCGTGCGTACTTTGTGTCCAGACTGTAAGCAGCCGCACCAAGCGGACGAGAAAGAACGTGCGTTGCTAGGTGTGATGGACAGTGACTTCACTATTTATCGTGCGCAAGGTTGTGAACACTGTAATCAATCGGGATATCGAGGCCGAACTGGGATTCACGAGCTTATCTTGGTTGATGAGCATGTTCGCGAATTAATTCATAATGGGCATGGTGAGCAATCTATCGAGCGCTATGTGCGCAAGAATACGCCGAGTATTCGCAGCGATGGCTTGGCGAAAGTGCGTCATGGCGTCACCACCCTTGAGGAAGTATTGCGCGTAACGCGCGAGGAGTAATCTGTGGCGGCTTTTGAGTATCATGCGCTGGCGGCAGATGGGCGTAAAAAGAAGGGCATCATCGAGGCCGATACGATTCGCCAAGTTCGCCAGCAATTGCGCGACCAAGGGCTCATCCCAATGGACGTCATGCCGGCGGCCGACCAAGAGCAGAAGAAAGGTCAAAAGCAGAATCGCTGGCGTCGAGTACGCCGTGTCAAAGCACAAGATCTGGCGCTGATAACGCGTCAGCTATCCACCTTGGTCAATTCGGCGCTCCCTATTGAACAGTGTTTACTCGCAGTTGCCGATCAAAGCGAAAAGCCGCGCATGAAGCAACTACTGATGGCAGTGCGCAGTAAAGTGGTCGAGGGATATGGTTTAGCGGAAGCCATGGCTGAATATCCAGGCGTGTTTGATTCGCTTTACACTGCAATGGTTGCGGCGGGTGAAAAATCGGGTCATCTCGACCAAGTACTGGATGAGCTAGCAGACTATACTGAACAACGTCAGCATATGAAGAGTCAGTTGACGCAAGCTTTGGTTTATCCCGTAATGTTGACATTGGTCGCGATAAGTATCGTGATATTTCTGCTGGTGTCTATCGTGCCGCAAATTGTGCACAATTTCTCGACACTGGGTCAGACCTTACCGCCCACCACGCAATTTATGATCGGTCTGTCGGAGTTTTTGCAGAATTGGGGATTATTCATCCTTGCGGGTCTTGTCGTACTTGTGCTCGCCTTTAAGCAGTGGTTAAAGAAACCCGAGCATGAACTCAAGTATCACAAACGACTATTAAAGCTACCACTACTAGGGCGAGTGATTCGTGGTGTGAGTACCGCACGCTTTGCTCGTACATTGAGCATATTAACGTCCTCGGCTGTACCGCTGTTAGAGGGCCTTAAAATTACCGCGACGGTTATCGGTAATCGGGCTATTCGAGAGGCCGTCGACGAAGCCGCCACCCGTGTGCGAGAAGGGGCGTCGTTGCGAGCAGCATTGCAAGAAACAGGTTTATTTCCTCCGATGATGCTACACATGATAGCAGCCGGTGAAAAATCCGGTGAGCTACAGCAAATGTTGCGACGCACCGCAGATAACCAGGATCGCGAATTTGAATCATTGGTACAAATATCACTCAAAGTATTTGAGCCGGTGCTGATTGTATCCATGGCCGGTATTGTGTTCTTTATTGTATTGTCAATTATTCAGCCAATTTTGCAGTTGAACCAGAGTATAGGGTTTTAAATATGATGCGTAAAAATCAAGGTTTTTCATTGGTCGAAATTATGGTGGTTATCGCCATCATTGGTATTCTTGCAACGATGATTTTGCCTAACGTCTTAGGTAGCCAAGAGCAAGCAAACCAACAAAAAGTGACGGCGGATTTAGTCTCGCTTGAAAATGCGTTGGCGCAGTATCACTTGGATAACGGCATGTTTCCAACAACAGAACAGGGCTTAGAGGCGTTAGTTGAGCGTCCAAATGTTGATCCTCAGCCACGTAATTATCGCAGTGGTGGTTATATTCAACGTTTACCGCAAGACCCGTACGGTAATGATTACATGTTACTTAACCCAGGCGAGTACGACGATGTCGACATTTTCTCGCCCGGTCCCGATCAACAACCAGGTACTGATGACGACTTTGGTAACTGGATGATCGGACAAGAAAACGAATCAAATTAAGCAATGCGCTCATCGGCGTGCAAGCAATCAGGGTTTACCCTTGTTGAGATTCTAGTGGTGATGGCGATCGTCGGTTTGATCGCCGCATCAGTTGTGTTCACGGTGCCGAGTATGACCCGTGATGAGACAACGCCACAGACCGCGGCAGCCACGCTTAAAGCTCAGCTTCAGTGGGCGCGCGAACGCGCGATGATCGAGCAGCGTCCATTGGGTTTATTATTACAAGCCGAGGGTTATCAGTTCTTAAGGTGGCAGCAAACCGAGGAGGGCTGGCGTTGGCAGGCAGTGACAGAAAAAGGCCTGGCAGCACAAGATTACCGTGACAACCTCAGCCTTGAGTGGCGCATCGATGAGCCGCCGTTTATCGCACAAGAGAAGCAGCTCGAAGACACGCTTTTCTCACCATCAGACGATAATGAAGACGAAGAACAACCTATTCCGCAACTGTTAATCCTACCGACAGGAGAACTGTCGCAGTTTTCGATTCAGTTTGCGGCGCCATTTGACGCTGAACCGAGCGCTTGGTTAATTGCCGATAGCGCTTGGACGACACGCATAGCAGATAATGATGATACAGAATAATCGCGGTTTCACGCTTATCGAAGTCATGGTCGCTATTGCAATATTCGCGATGGCGGCGCTGGCGGCGGTGTCTGCCGCCAGCGGTCATCTCAATAGCTTAAGCACAATCCAACAACGCACATTTGCACAGTACGTTGCTGCTAATCGACTGACCGAATTGAATCTGGCAACCACCTGGCCGATTAAAGATAACCAACGTGGTAGCGAGCGCCAAGGCGGCGTCGAATGGCAATGGCGGCAGCAAGTCGTTGAGACCGTAACACCCAACGTGGTGGCCGTCACGATCGAAGTCACACAAGGTGAGCAAGACTATCAGTGGGCGCGGCTAACACAGTATATTCGCCGTCCAAACGCTGCGCAGACCGAAGGAGCCGACAATGCGCTCTGAAAAAGGATTCACGCTAGTAGAAATCATGGTTACCATGATTATCTTCACGCTCATTGGACTCGCCAGCTACACCGTGTTGGATCAAATGTCGCGCACCAAGTCGTTATCTGAGGAATCTTCGGAGCGCATTGAGCAGTTACAGTTTACCTGGTTATTGATCCAACAGGATATGCGCCAAGCCGTACCCAAGCCCACTCGTCCCGATGGGCTAGAGGTGGCACAGCAACTGATTACCAATGACGAACGCATTATTGAATCGCAAAGCGGCGTGCTTGGGTTTGTCCGTAGCGGTTATGATAATCCAGGTTTAATGCTGCCACGCAGTGAATTACAGCCTGTTATTTATCGTGTACAAAACAATGTATTACAGCGACTCACCTACCCTTATGTGAATGACCGCAGCGGTGAACCCGTAGTGCAAGATTTACTCGAGGGTGTAAAGTCCTTTCAAGTACGTTTCTTTCGTTCAACCCAGCAAGCGCAAGCTAACCAAGGAATCGAAGCCGGTTGGCGTAATCGATGGGAAACCTCGGATGATTTTCCAGCCGCACTTGAATTAACCATTACCAGCGACGCATATGGTGAAATAAGACGCCGCTTTTTAACTGGTGTCGAGCCTACCCAAGTCGTTGCCAAAGAGGGGGGCGACAATGCGTAAGCAACAAGGCGTCGCGCTCATTACGGTACTTCTGGTGATGGCAATCGTAGCGGTGATTGCGACCAATCTGGGGACGCAGTTACAGCGGCAAGTGACACGTACAGCAAGCTTTGAGCAGTCTGAACAGAGCTACTGGATGTGGTTGAGCGGAGAAGCGGTGCTAAAAGAAGTGCTGCAGCAAGAAATCGAATTAAGTGATGGCATCGTCCATGCCAATCAAAACTGGGCGCAACGCGCGGGACCTTTTCCCGTGCAAGGTGGTCAGATCGCTGCACAAGTAAACGATTTACGCAGTTGTTTTAACCTTAACAGTCTAGCGGGTACCGAGCAGCAGGGACTGAGTCTAGAAAAACGCCGTCAGCAGTTTCAACAATTGTTAGTCAGCCTAGAAGTCGATGCGTTTCAAGCTGAAAGTCTAGCAGGCGCCTTGATCGATTGGCTCGATGCCGATAGCGAGCTGACACAAAGTGGTGCCGAAGATCCGGATTACGAAGCGTTACCACACCCGTACCAAACAGCGAATGGGTTACTGTTTGATGTTAGCGAATTGCGCATGATTAAAGGCTTTACGGCAGAGATCGTGCAACGCATAAAGCCCTTTGTATGCGTAGTGCCAGGCAATGCTGAGCTGCTCATTAATGTGAACACGTTAGACGAAGACAGCGCAGTTTTGCTGGTCGCAGTGACGCAAGGTAAGCTAACCTTAGAGAGTGCCAAACAGCTGATTCAGGCACGGCCCGAGAATGGTTACGAAAGCCGTGAGACACTGCTGCAAGATAGCCTACTGACAGGCGCCCAAGATGGCGAAACCGGCTCGTTAGACGAGCTTGCGGTCAGTAGCGAATACTTTTTACTACAAGCTTATATACAATGGGGCTCATTAGAGACCACCGCTCGCTCGGTGCTACACGTGACACCCGGTCAAGCACGTGTGGTTTATCGAGCCATGGGAGAAGATTAATATGCAAGAACGCTTACTAATAAGGTTACCGGCTTCTGATGCCGTACCGCGGATAAGTTGGCTAATTTGGCACCCTTCTGAGGCGGAGGTCATTGCCAGCGGTGAGCTCAATGAACCGGCTGAGCTTGCGCAGCTTGCAGAGCAAGCCAAACGCTGTCAGGTAACGCTGTTATGCCCAGGGCAGGCAATCTCTATGCGTAAAGTCACTATTCCCAATAGTGGCAAGCGTCACCTGGATAAATTAATTCCCTATGCGCTCGAAGATGAGCTTGCGGATGATATTGATAGCTTGCACTTTGCTTGGTCGGAGAGCGGTATCAAAGAGGGACAAATCCCTGTTGCCGTGATACGCCACCGTGAGATGCAACAATGGCAGCAGTGGCTTAACGAAGCCAACATCGAAGCTGACGAGTGGGCTGTCGACTACTTAATGTTGCCAGAACCGGACAATGAGACACAGTGGACGGGGGTGCAAATTGCCGACGATGTGCTAGTTCGCATGGCTCGTTGGGATGGCATCGCGGTGGAACAGGCATTAGCGGATGCTGTGGTTGAACTCAAGCAGGGTGAGTACCCGCAAGTTAAGCACTTGGTTGCCTATTCGGATATCGCACTGAGCGAAAATACATGGACACTCGAATTTGCCAATAGTGAATTACCCATGGCGGCATTTGCCAAGCAAGCGGTCAGTTTAGATATTCGTGGTCAGCGTTATGCACCAAAGCGCACAAAACGAACATTGAAAGTGCGCTGGCAACCATTGGCATGGGCGGCGGGCATTGCGCTAGCTATCACCCTAGCCAGTAGCTGGGTTAAAACGGGCTACTTGAACCATCAAGCGGAACAGCTTCAGCAGCAAGCCGAAGCGCTGTATCGCGATACGTTTCCAAACCAAACCCGTATTGTGAACTTGCGTGCGCAAATGCGTCAGCAATTACAAGCCTTAGGCATCGATGATCAAGCCATGCCCTCGGCGTTAGCGATGCTTGACCAGTTAGCGCCTGCATTTCAGCAACAACCGCAACTGAGTTTAGAGTTGTTGCGTTATCAAGACGGCGCGTTACGTGTGCAGGCTGTCGCACAGAACTTCTCACAGTTTGAGGCGTTCCAAAATCAAGCCCAACAATTGGGTTTTGAGGTGCAACAAGGAGCGCTGAATAATCGCGGAGACGGTGTCGCTGGCACCTTAACTATTGCGTACCAAGGAGGCCGTTCATGAGCCGCTTCACACCGTTAATGCAAAAACTTGCGCAAACACCGGTAGCACAGAACGCACATCAGCGCTGGAGCCAACTGGCGCCGCGCGAGCAAAACTTACTAAAAGGGCTTGGTGCTGTGCTGGTTGTGGCATTGATTTACTTTGCCATTTGGCAGCCAACTTATCACGCCCAACAACTTGCTGAGCGTCGCGTTGAGGGCCAACAGCAACAGTTACTCTGGTTGCGCGAACAGGTGGCGCGCTATCAAGCCTTATCGGCAACGCAAGCCCAATCAGAAGTCAGTGGCTCGTTGTCACAACGAGTGAACGAGGCTGCGGCCAATAACAAAATTCAAATTGCCCGCATGCAGCCGCAGAACAACGGCTTAGTGGTCAGTGTAGATGAAACCTCTTATCAGCAAGCCATGAGCTGGTTGTATGCACTTGAACAAACGTATCAATTGCAGGTCTCTACACTTGATCTAGCGCGTTTAGATGAACCCGGCAAAGTGCGTGTTCGACAAGTGTTGGTAACGGAGAAATCATGAAGAAGTGGTTGTGGCTGATCCCCGTTTATTTAATCGCATTGGTTGCCTATATACCTGCGGCGGTGGTGCATTGGTTTCCGATGCCTGCGGGTATTTATATCGAGCAAGTGTCCGGTACGCTGTGGCAAGGTCGGGTGGGTTATGCGGTTATCAACCAAACGGCATTTCAAAATGTCAGTTGGTCACTGTCACCAAGCCAACTCATCACCGGTCAACTTGGGTTTTCGCTCACGGTACCAAGTAAGGGCAACCCGCTAGCCGCGCAAGCCTCTGGCAGCGCATCAGTCAATTCGATTAAATTGACTAACCTGAGAGCGACAGGAGAGCTGGCGCCGTTGATGCAACTGGTTAATTTTAATATGCCGCTTAAAACGGAAGGTCAGTGGCGCATTGCATTAGAAAATTACACGTTAGATGATCTCTCGGGTGCCCATGCGTGTACCTCTCTAGAGGGAAACGCTGCGGGCTCCAATATCCGTGTGTTAGTTAATCACCGTTGGGAGCAACTCGGCGACTTCCCACTCAATCTTGGTTGTGCACAGTCGGGTGCCGTTGCGCTATCGATGGCGGGTGAAAACAGTTTAGGTTTAAATTTTGAAGGGACAGTAAGTCCCAACTCAATCCGTGTGAACGGTACGGTGCAGCCTAATCCACGAACGCCCGAAGGACTCGCTAAAATGCTGAGTTACTTAGGTCGTCCCGATAATCAGGGGCGTTATCGCTTCTCAATTTAAAGCGAACCGACTTGCCGACTTAAAAAATTACCGTTAATCTGAACACATCTTCAAAAAATAAGATGCTATATATAACCGTATATTTGCTAATAAAAGGATACTTTGATGCAAGCAATCATTGATTGGATTAATAACAACCAAGACATGCTGATCGAATACTCGATCAAAGTCATCGTCGCCATTATTATTCTATTTGTGGCTTCAATCGCAACGCGTGTTATCGCGTCAATTATGCGCAAAGGCATGCAAAAGCGCCAAGTCGATAACGCGGTAATCAGCTTCTTGACCGCCATCGTTAAGTCATTAATTTTTATCGCCGCATTGATGGTCGCGCTCAATCAGGTAGGGGTCGAGACAACCTCCTTTATTGCGATATTAGGTGCTGCCGGTCTTGCCATTGGTCTGGCATTGCAGGGTTCATTGTCAAACATTGCATCAGGTGTACTACTGATTATGTTCCGCCCCATTCGCTCGGGCGAATACGTTGAGGCTGCCAATACCGCAGGTACGGTAGAAGAAATTAATATCTTTCAGACGATTTTGAAAACCCCCGATAACAAAGTGGTCTATTTGCCAAACTCGCAAGTAATCGGCAGCGCCATTACCAACTACAACCGCGAATCTATTCGGCGTATCGATTTGGTCATTGGGGTAAGCTACAGCGCAAACTTGCAAAAGACCAAAGCCGTATTAATGGATGTGTTAAAGAACGATGAACGTATTTTGCAAGAGCCAGCCCCAGTAGTGACAGTGACAGCACTTAACAGCTCTTCGGTCGACTTTAACGTACGTCCATGGACCAAAACCGAAGATGTTTGGCCAACGCGCTGGGATCTGCTCGAGAAGATCAAGGATCGCTTAGATGAAGAGGGTATTGGTATTCCGTTCCCTCAGATGGATGTACATATCCAAAAGCAAGATAAAGAATAAAATAAGAAACGGGGCGAGGCCCCGTTTTTTTATGCTTGCTGTAGTGCTTGTTCGATATCCGCAATAATGTCGTCGATATGCTCGATACCCACACATAAACGAATCGCCTCAGGTGTGACACCAACCGCCGCTTGTTCTTGCTCATTGAGCTGTCGGTGAGTCGTTGAGGCGGGGTGGCAAGCTAAACTCTTAGCATCGCCAATATTCACTAAACGTTTGAATAGCGCTAATGCGTCATAAAAGCGCACGCCCGCCTCAAAGCCACCTTTGATACCAAAGGTAAGCAGAGAAGCTGGAATACCACCGCTGATATATTTCTGTACGCGTTGGTAGTATGCATCGTCGTCAAAGCCTGCAAAACGAACCCATTCAACCTGAGGATGGTCGCGCAAATACTCAGCGACTTTAAGTGCGTTTTCGCAATGACGTTCGATACGGAGTGGCAGCGTCTCGAGTCCCTGCAAAATTAAAAACGCGTTAAATGGTGAGATAGCCGCTCCCGTGTTACGTAACGCAACGGTCCGCACGCGAGCAATAAATGCAGCAGCCTCAAATGCCTCACTGTAAACAATGCCGTGATACGCAGGCTCTGGCTGACTAAATTGCGGGAAGCGATCTTTATGTTTAACCCAGTCGAAACGACCCGAGTCAACAATCAGCCCGCCTACCGAGGTACCGTGGCCACCGATATACTTCGTTAACGAGTGCACGACAATATCGGCACCAAAGTCGATAGGTTTGCACAACACCGGTGAAGCCACCGTATTATCTACCACAAGCGGCACGCCTACAGCATGTGCCGCTTGTGCGAGACCTTCTAGATCCGCCACATTACCCGCGGGGTTACCAATCGTTTCGCAATAGACCGCTTTCGTGTTGTCATCAATCAGTGCGGCAACGGCTTCAGCCGTATCATTTTCGGCAAAGCGCACGTCAATGCCAAACGACGGCAACATATGACGGAACAGAGTATAAGTCCCACCATAGAGCTGTGGCGTAGTGACAATATTGTCGCCCTGGCTCGCTAGCGTGATCAGTGCGTATTCAATTGCGGCCATACCCGATGCAACAGCCAGCGCTGCGATGCCATGTTCTAATTCAGCAACGCGCTGCTCAAGCACATCGTTGGTCGGGTTCATGATGCGCGAGTAAATGTTACCCGGTACGGTTAAGTCAAATAGATCTGCACCGTGTTGTGCATTATCAAACTCAAATGCAACCGACTGATAGATCGGTGTCGCCACGGCCTTAGTGGTCGCGTCCGTAGTGTAACCATGATGAATCGCTAAGGTTTCGTCTTTCATAAAATATCCTCGGTCGAAGGCGCGTTAGCGCTTCGTGTTGTCTGTAGTTGGGGCAAAAAATGGCGCACAACGGCGGCGTAGTCGGCTACGTTCTTAATAAAGCCGTCGTGACCATAGGGTGTATCAATCAACGCAAGTCCCTGACAGTTAGGTAAGCGCTGTTCGAGTTGGTGCATCAAGCGCGGTGGCGCAATAATATCGGATTCAAAACCAATCAATTGCACGGGCACGGTGATGCGTAATGGGTCGATACGGTATTCATTTAGAATAGGTGTTAGGTGAGTAAACAAACTCTGTGCGTGTTTACCATGGCGCTTGAGTAGTTTTTCACCTTGTGCCAGTAAGTAGCTAAAGGCTTCATCGCCATCATTAAAACGCTGTTCAAACTCATCCGCGCTGCGGTAGGTGAGCATCGCCAACGCGCGCGCTAACACAACGCCCTGCTGGCTGCAGTCAGCTTGTTGCAATAACGCCTGTTGAAATAAACGGAGTGCCGCTGACTGCACCGAAGGTTGGTGAGCTGCGCCAATGACCACAAGTGCATCGGGTTTAATTAAGCCGTCTTGAACGAGCTGTAAACCTAACACGCCGCCAAATGAGCCACCCACCCAGGCGCCTGGTTGTGTTAGACCGAGTGAACGCAATACGCTAGCATACGCCTCAGCGTGTTGCGACAGAGAAATAGGCTCTTCTGGCGTGTCGGATCCTCCCACACCGCCCAAATAGTCCAAACTGATGACTTGTAGTTCTGGGTGCGGTGCAAACAGCGGGTGCAATGATTGCCACCAACCCTGACCATCTAATCGCCAAAGCTGGCCGCTGGCGCTAATACCGCCTTGTACGATAAGGGTATGTGCAGCATCGGCATCAAAATTACCAAAGCGAAACCCTTTCACTCGTCCATAAGATGTTTGTGTATAAAAGGAGCGTCCTACCGGGAAAACCATGATGACCTCAACGCTAATGAACTAATGACCACAATTTAGCAATACCTACGTTTAACCGTCAAGATGTTTAGACGTCTAAATGCAATATAGAGGCATGTCCATAGGTTGTGCTATGATTCCTTCATGTCGATATATTCCGTCACACAACTCAATAGCGATATCCGTAAGGCGATAGAGCAGGGCTTTGGTCATGTTTGGTTGATGGGTGAAGTGTCTAACTTTGCCGCGCCGAGTTCGGGCCACTGGTACCTCACCTTAAAGGATGAACGCGCACAAATTCGCTGTGCCATGTTTCGTGGTAATAATCAGCGCGCCAAAGTACGCCCACAAAATGGTGTGCAGGTTTTGGTGCGTGGTCGTGTGACAGTGTACGAGCCGCGTGGCGACTATCAGCTCATTATTGAGCATATGGAAGAAGCAGGTATCGGTTTACTGCAACAGCAGTACGAGCAGCTTAAAGTCAAGCTAGCCGCCGAGGGCCTATTTGCTCAAGAGCGCAAAAGGCCCTTACCCGATCATATTCGTCGAGTGGGCGTGGTTACCTCACCGACGGGCGCCGCCATCCAGGACGTCTTAGCGGTTATGAAACGACGTGACCCCAGTGTTGAAGTGATTATATACCCAACCGCTGTACAAGGGGACGCTGCAATACCGCAAATCAAAAACGCATTACAGACTGCGTTTCAGCGTAACGAAGTTGACGTTCTTATTGTAACGCGTGGAGGTGGTTCGTTAGAGGATCTGTGGTGCTTTAACGATGAGCACGTTAGTCGTTTATTGCTTAACGCACCGATGCCGGTTATCAGTGCGGTCGGACACGAAGTTGATTTTACGATTTGTGATTTTATTGCGGATTTACGGGCACCGACACCATCGGCTGCGGCCGAGCAGGTCACTCAAGATCGCAGCATTCAAGTGAGTCGCTTAGCGCAATTGCAACGCCGTTTAGCCACCGTGCAGCAACGTCGTATAGAACGCCAGCGCAGCTTATTACAGCAATTACACATTCGCCTTAACCAGCAACATCCGCAGCGCCAGTTGCAGCAGCAAAGTCAGCGCTTAGACGAGTTATTAGTTCGTGTGTATCGCGCACAACAGCGGAGTCTAACCCATTGTCAGCAACGTCGTGAGCATCTTGCGCAACGTTTGCAGCAGGTTCATCCACAGCGTGAAATCAGTCGTGCCCAGCAAAAGCTTACACACATCCAGCAACGCATTCCCTTGGTTGCCGAAGCGTGGCTTAAACAGCAACGGCAGCGCCAACGTGCATTGCTGCATGCATTAAACCTAGTCAGTCCACTCAATACCTTAGACAGAGGTTACGCGATTGTGCGAGATGAAGCAGGGCACGTTATTACTCAGCCTGAACAGACCCAGCCTGAGCAAAAACTCAACGTTAAAGTAGCGGGTGGCGAATTTAACGTGAGAAAGTGCTCAGAATAAGTTGCTAAAATAACCATTATCGAGTAAAATCCACGCGCAACATGAATCCAGTCACGGAGTGTTGCAAATGCTGCGAATCGCCCAAGAAGCCCTTACTTTCGACGACGTCCTACTTGTCCCAGGGCACTCAAATGTCTTACCGCATCAAGCGGATCTCAAAACCCAATTAACGCGTGGCATCACGCTCAATATCCCGTTGGTTTCAGCAGCGATGGATACCGTTACCGAAGCACCACTCGCTATTGCGCTAGCGCAAGAAGGCGGTATTGGCTTTATTCACAAGAACATGACGCCAGAAGAGCAAGCGGCGCACGTGCGTAAAGTGAAAAAGTACGAGAGTGGTATGGTGACCGACCCTGTGACCGTCAATCCAGATACGACCATCGGAGAAATCAAAGCGCTCACGGCAGAGCATGGTTTCCAAGGCTTCCCTGTTATCGAGAAAAACGGTGATTTGGTAGGTATCGTGACCGGCCGCGACACACGTTTTGAAGATGATGACTCTAAACCCATCAAAGAAGTCATGAGTGACAAGTCACGCTTAGTAACCGTGCACGAAACCGCACAAAGCGATGAAATCTTGCAGCTCATGCACAAGCATCGTATTGAAAAAATCCTCGTGGTCGATGATGCCTACAAATTAAAAGGTATGATCACCCTCAAAGACTTTGAAAAAGCCGAAAACAAACCGAACGCATGTAAAGATGACTTAGGCTCGCTTCGCGTTGGCGCAGCGGTAGGCGTGGGTCCAGGTACTGAAGAACGCATTCAATTACTCGTCGAAGCGGGCGTTGATGTGCTATTAATCGATACCTCACATGGCCATTCAGATGGTGTGCTAAAACGTGTTCAGGAAACCCGTAAAACATATCCCAATCTACAAATTATCGCCGGTAACGTGGCGACAGCGGCCGGTGCGAAAGCCTTGGTTGATGCGGGTGTAGACGCGGTTAAAGTCGGTATTGGTCCAGGGTCTATTTGTACCACACGTATCGTCACAGGTTGTGGTGTGCCACAAATCACAGCAATAAGCGATGCTGCGGATGCATTGAAAGGCACTGGTGTACCCGTCATTGCAGATGGTGGTATCCGTTTCTCAGGGGATATCGCTAAGGCCTTAGTCGCTGGCGCACACTGCGTGATGGTAGGTAGCATGTTAGCAGGTACCGAAGAATCACCAGGCGAAGTCGAGCTCTATCAAGGTCGTTACTACAAATCATACCGTGGCATGGGCAGCTTAGGCGCGATGAACCAGCGTAACGGCTCATCGGATCGCTATTTCCAAAATAGCAACGAGGCAGAGAAGCTCGTACCTGAAGGTATCGAAGGTCGCATTGCTTATAAAGGTCCAATTTCTGCAATTATTCATCAGCAGATGGGCGGCGTACGTTCCGCGATGGGCTTGACCGGTTGCGCCAACTTAGAAGAGATGCGCACTAAGCCACAGTTTGTCAAAGTCACTGCGGCGGGCATGGGTGAGTCACACGTACACGATGTGCAAATCACCAAAGAAGCGCCAAACTACCGCAGTTCTTAATACCGATTTGTGAGCCGCCGCTAAGGCGGCTCTTTTACTTTTAGTTTTATCTGTTACTGGGACCCAACAATGAGCAGAGATATCCACGACCACCGAATTTTGATTTTAGACTTCGGTTCTCAATATACCCAACTAATTGCGCGCCGTATCCGTGAAATTGGCGTTTACTGTGAGCTGTGGGCATGGGATGTCGACGAGCAAGACATTAAAGATTTCAATCCTAAAGGCATCATCCTTTCGGGTGGACCCGAGAGCGTGACTGAAGCCGGCTCTCCGCGCGCGCCAGACTATGTGTTTAACGCAGGCGTACCTGTTTTGGGCGTGTGTTATGGCATGCAAACCATGGCTCATCAATTGGGTGGTTCAGTGCAAGGCTCATTAGAGCGTGAATTTGGTTACGCACAAATCGAGCTAGTGACAGAAAGTCCACTGTTTGAAGCCATTGAAGATGCGGTCAGCGAAGACGGCAAGCCACTGTTGGATGTTTGGATGAGCCATGGTGATAAAGTCGAAGCCATTCCAGAGGGTTTCCATACTGTTGCAACAACCTCGTACTGCCCATATGCAGCGATGGCTGATGAATCACGCCGCTTTTATGGCGTTCAGTTTCACCCGGAGGTGACTCATACGCGCCAAGGCATGCGCATGCTCGAACATTTCGTGAGCGGTATCTGTGGTTGCGAAAAGCAATGGACGCCCGCGCAAATCATCGAAGATGCAATTGAACGTATTCGTGAACAAGTCGGTACCGACAAAGTTATCTTAGGCTTAAGTGGTGGTGTCGACTCATCAGTTACAGCGATGCTACTGCACCGCGCGATTGGCTCCCAGCTCACCTGCGTGTTTGTTGATAATGGTTTATTGCGTTTAAATGAAGCCGAACAAGTGATGGAAATGTTTGGTGATCACTTTGGTTTAAACATCATTCCAGTCGCTGCAGAGCAACGCTTTTTAAATGCCCTTAAAGGCGAAGCAGACCCAGAGAAAAAGCGTAAAATAATCGGTAATACCTTTATCGAGATATTCGACGAGCAAGCGTCTCAGTTGACCGAAGTCGACTGGCTGGCGCAAGGCACCATTTACCCCGATGTGATTGAATCGGCCGGGTCAAAAACGGGTAAAGCACATGTCATTAAATCGCATCACAACGTAGGCGGTTTACCGGAGGACATGAAACTTGGTTTGGTGGAGCCATTGCGCGAGTTGTTTAAAGACGAAGTGCGCAAAATTGGTCTAGAACTCGGTCTGCCTTATAACATGCTTTATCGTCATCCGTTCCCAGGGCCGGGTTTGGGTGTGCGCGTATTGGGCGAGATTAAGAAAGAGTACTGTGACCTGTTGCGTCGCGCCGATGCGATTTTTATTGATGAGCTACATAAAGCGGATTGGTATCACAAAGTTAGCCAAGCATTTGCGGTGTTCTTACCCGTGCGCTCGGTGGGTGTCATGGGCGATCAGCGCAAATATGACTGGGTTGTTTCACTTCGCGCAGTTGAGACCATCGACTTTATGACAGCACGTTGGGCGCATTTACCGTACGAATTATTGGAAAAAGTGTCGAATCGTATCATCAATGAAGTCGACGGTATTTCGCGTGTTACCTACGATATTTCGGGTAAACCGCCTGCCACTATTGAGTGGGAATAATGCTCCTTTAAGAAAGGTCTGGCATTAACAAGCACTAAATCATACTTAAGTCCGCGTAATAGCGGACTTTTTTTGTTTTTGGCTTAGTCATTTTTGGGGGAGAGGTCACTTGCGATGATGGTGCACAGACCCGTATTTTTACATACCACCTGCCAGCTATGTGATGGAGCATAGCGTCTTTAAATTAGGTCGCCAAATTCACCGTTCTATTTCACCCAGCCTCCGGCGGTTCCGCGAATTTATTTTACTCTTTTACCGAAAAAATTTGAGGTAGAATACTTGCAGTATCATCATACGAAGCTGGTAACTCTTGTCCACCTAGGTTTGCATCTAGAATCACCTGTTCGTCTTCTGATTTGAAAATTTCTGAGACAGTCATCAAGTCATCATAGATAGATCGTGCAACTTGCTGGACGTCATCTTCTTCTTCGTCATAAAGAGCTATTAGTCGACAGATGTCAAAAGGATGTTTATGTACATCACCTTTCTTAATCTTCCCTTGAGTTAATAACTCTTTGTTGCCGATCCATGCTTTAGCCTTTAGTACGATCAGGCACATATGATGGACTGTATTAACCGTCTCGATAGCGATCACACACTCTTTTAAGTATGAGTAGTAGTCATCATCTACGAGAATTGCTGAAAAATTTGAAATGCCCTCGGCGGTTTCGATGAGAGTGTTCAATATTCTGTGTCAGCCAAGTTTTCATAAATCTATGTGGCCATCCAGTCGACCTTCAAAGTGGATGGTTAGCTGAGACAGTGTCA
>NZ_QJST01000003.1:85763-220268 GCF_003226255.1 Idiomarina fontislapidosi | reverse complement strand
TGACACTGTCTCAGCTAACCATCCACTTTGAAGGTCGACTGGATGGCCACATAGATTTATGAAAACTTGGCTGACACAGAATATTGAACACTCTCATTTGCTTAGCGACAATTGATATTTCCGGATAACCAAGGGCTTTAACTGCATTCCTCATAGACTCTGGATAACCCGTCAAAGCAATGGATAGAGTAATGTCAGCAGATTGCTTTATTTCAGTTTGTCCATTCAATGTGTAAGGTTTTTCCACTCTCGAATCCTGAGGCCATAACCAGCAGTTTCCGTCTCGATACCTGAGCATAGGAGTTATCTCAGATTTATTCCCAAGACACGCTCCAAGTCCAACAAGAGCAGGCATAGGCCCAAAGGCAAACAAAGCGGCTCGGTAACCGTAATCCTTAGACTGATTGATGATATCTTTAGCTTCATCTGCAACAATCTCATCAATATCCGTGGCGAAACGTTCAGGGCGTGATATATATCGACGTTCATTGCCACTTAGGTTATTAAGCGTTCCTCTAATACGCGCTTTTAACCGAGATAAACTTCCAGATATATCTCTAATTTCAGGGGGAGAAACTACGTGTCCGCCTACTGGCCATAGCACCGAGAATACAGGAATTGGTTGAAAACTTAGCCCTTCTAACAACTTTTCAGCACTGATAATAAACTCTGCACGCATTTGAGATAATCTAGATGCCGGGTAATCACTGCAAGCCACTCTATCGATTAACCTGTGATGCTTATCACACATCAAGAGAACATTAGAAGGCTCATCTGAGAGCTCGTCAGATAAATAGACAATTCCTCGCGGTCCAGATTCTGAAGAGGCTACATTATGAGCTAAGTATGAGAAATTACCCGCACTACCCGTTAGGTAATCAATATCGAGCTTCTCACCACAGCCTTCGAACATACAGTAGCCGTGGCTATCTCGCAGCACTTGATTGATTGTGGGTCTAGTAAACTCTTTGCCTCGCCCCTTGTTAAGACGACTTTTAGTACTTCTAGCGATGTAATCTACTAATTCACTAATTGAGATGACTAATGATTGAGCGCGACATGAATCCCATATATCAATCAACACATTCATTGAGCCAAGATCATTTTGAGTAAGGTGCAGGCCTTGCAAGTGCCTGAGCTCAATCTCCCCCTGCTTCGCGATGAAACTTAAGGCTTCTATCATCTCATGGTCTGGTAAGTTAAGTCGAAAGCTCGCTTGAAACTCACTCGAAAACAAAATGTAAACCTGATTCTTAATTTGCTCGTCAGTGAGTAACCCCACATGTTCCCATCCAAGCGTCGTATTGAATCCAGATATAAATTCTTTCAACTTGGCTACTGATTCTATGGGATAAAAACACGCTTGATGAAAATTTCGCTTCTCGTCAGTCATCAATTCCTTCCTTACAAATTCGCGTAAAAGAGCCTTTCAACATCCTGAAAATGCATATATGAACTTGACCAACAATCACAAAAACCAGCCTTCTGTCAGGATTACGCTTTGTGCATTCATGCCAATCTGCAATATCGAGACTTGATGGAGCAGGAGTGGGTTCTGGATGAGTATGCCATGTGCCTACGTAACCCAACTCTCCATTAGACCTTTTGTAAAATGAGTCAACCAAAGTTTGGTGATGCGGTGCGCACATACTAAAGCTAGTTCTGGTTGCATAGTCCATTGTCTGCGGTATCGAGCATTCTTTTAGCCAAACCTCGTTTCCGCTCACTGACTGAGAGCCAATCAATGCGCCAAATGCTTCATTTGCATTACGGTCTAACTGACGTTTTGTTCGCCACAGTTCAATCAAGCCTTCCGACACATAAATCGTTGTTCTGCCGAAAAAGCTATTGTCACTCGTAAGAACAAGCATCGCAGTCCTCATCAAACAAGGGGAGATACTCTAGTGAGTGCTGAAAGTTATAATAGCGATGAGTCATTTTGATTCCTTCTGCTTCGGCATCCTCGACACTGCCTTTCCAGCTAACTTTACAGGATTGAGATTGTTTTCCCTCCAAGAACCGAATCGCTAAGTTCGCAGCCATAACACCTGTTTGAGCAGAACTCGCAGCACCATAAGAAATAAATTGTTCTCCACATCCAGCGATGCTTTTCATCATCACTTGATTTGGCTCAATAAAGTTCATGTTAGATACTAGCCCGCGAGTCCCAGACTCCTGACACACATAGGAGCATAGTAAACATCCTTTTGAGCTAGAAACATCCAGTACAGCATGCCCACCAACACCAAGCCCTTCCAACCAAGTATTCAGTACCGCTACGTCAATGTTTTCATTCAGAAGATATTGTTTGAACAAGCGCTCCTGCGTCGGATTGCCAATAGCAATCACTATCAAATCAAAATTTTCTAGATTCACGTCGCGAGCAAATTTCATTAGATCATCAGACGTCCATCTAGCGCGGGACCAAGGGAACTGCCTTTGAAGCGCAACCATTAAGGCGAATGCCTTGGGCGCACCAACCCACCCCTGTTCGAGGACGTGACGATACAAGTTGTTGATCTCGTATACGTCAGGATCTACCAGCGCTAAAGACCGGACACCAGCAGCAGATAACTTGTGCGCAATTTCACAGCCAACAGAGCCAACGCCTATAACTGCAACTTTTTTATCTGCCAATGACAGGCATCCACCACCTCGTTGCACAGTGTTTTCTTGATTAAATAGTCGAATGGGTAAAGCTTCGAGTGTCCAGCTTTGTAACTTCGATTTTGACAGCGGCAACGCTTTTTTCGACTTACATGTAAGTTTTAAAGCAAACCACGTTCGATCATCATCGACGGTTATTGCGGTAAAGACAATCCAATATGCAACACCACGCCACTGACCAAAAACCTGCTGCAACTCAGTTCTGGTTTTTACAGGTAGTGTTTCCATAGTATCGATATACCACTGTTCAAGAGATCCAGAACAAGTTGGCGCAGGAGTCAATTCTTCGAGTGGAATAACTATTGCTTGTCCTGCAATTTGCCTATTCCCTTTGACCATAGATAAGTAAATGTCGCTAATATCGGAAAACGAGTTGTCGGAAGGATGTACCATGTAATGGCTTTCAATGCCTTGCTTGGAGTCTTTTACCGGGCGGTACACTGACAGCTTCTGCAATTTAGGTTTTTCGAGATTGGCCAGTAGCGGTCGTCGATTGCTGCTTCTACAAAGTCTTAGCCAGTCGCTGTAGAACTCGCGAAGTAACTCCCTGCGATTCCATTCTGGATCTGCTAAACATCTTCCTAACAATGAAACATGGCGTTTGAGTGACTCTTCTACAACAAGAAGTGGCTGCTCGAAATTAATGGAAAGTGAATCTGGGGCATTGACACAAACCACGCCATACAAACTTTCTTCCACATCGGCAATAGTGACATGAGCTAATCGTCCATATGAATGAGGATCTGCTAGTGCAAAAATAGGGAGCTCATAGAAAGGCGGGTCACTGGCCAACAATAACCGAATATTACGATCAGCTATGGCGACCTCAACACTCAGCCTTTCGCGGCTACCTAAATTATGACGACTACATGCATACCCTTGGCTTGTAAGATGCTGCTCGATTGCCTTTAACAAATCATGCTCCCTGCGATGTGCCAACAACACCAGCGGTGCTAAAGGCTACCTTTTGGTTTTCGTTAAGTCGCTCGGTTTCTGGGACTTCAAAATCATCACCGAATAGCTCCTGCAAAACCTCACATTGCTTTTTCAATGAGTCCTCTTCCAATACTGTATCTAGTTTAGCAAGCATCCTACGAAGCTTATTGTAAAGCTGTGTTCCGGTATCAACACTGCTGTTTTCGAACACATTTCTGTAGGGTTCAACTGGTAGAAACACATTGACTTTGTACTTTCCATCACCAGCGTATTGGAAGTAATTAGCACTTAAAATAGCTGAGATGGTGTCTCGTAGAGCTTGTAAGTCGTTTACTTTTCCCTCGTCGTCGATTGATGGCCGAAATTTGTCCTTGCACATCAATGTTAGTCCGATAGAAAACACCTTTTTGCCAACATACTGGCCAAACTTTTCATCACGCCAACGCTTTATATATCTGACTAATCGTTTAAATTGCTTTAGTTTAAGATCTGCTGAACCAACGTATTGACTGCTATCTTTGATATGCTCGATAAGTCTCTTGGGGTCGCTCGGAGACCATTGGCGGTTTTCCTCATTTGAATTCAACTTCCCAACAGCCAACTCATACTGCTCCCCTCGTCTCCTGTAGACGACAATGTCGATATGCAAGTTTAGATTAATATAATCAGCTGTCACGCAAGGCTTCTTGACCTTTGCGTTTTTAAAACCACGTTTTTCCAAAACCTTAAGTACCAGTTTTTTCACCACAACAGGGTCATCTGGCGCATTTTCTTCATCAATCACCACAGCTCGATCAATATCAAAGTCATCAATCGGATGCTTTACGCCAGTATCAGTTTTCATTGAGCCTTGCAAAAAGCTATCAACTATCGGGTATCCTGCAAGTCTGAATTCAGTTTTAAGTTCGTCCAAGATGCTATTGTCCTTAACTCTGGCATCTCGATATGCATCATCTTCTCGACCTAATTTTATTCTATCGTGAAATTTTGAAAATCTGTTCTGCAAAGACATATGTAGTCACCTCTCAATATTTAGTTCACAGCCTCATCTAGAGGCAATTTTTTAGGTGCTACCACGTCTACGTTTAAGCAGTCCAAACACCAAATCAACAGAAGTTAATATCTTAACGACTGTTTATAAGATACACCTCCTAGCGAAACAGATCAACTACTGTTAATATAAATATCAACGGAGGAATAATCTATGGCTGACAAACTTCAGCAATCTGCGCTAATAAGCAAAAATATCAAATACATGAGAGATTTACTTGGCTGGACTCAATCGAGACTAGCTAATGAGGCTGGTATAACTGCTGCTGCACTTAGCAAAATTGAACAAGGCGGGCGTATGCCAACGATCGTGGTGTTGAGGAAAATAGCCTCCGCACTGGGCGTGAAGCCTTATGAAATCACTGGTGAAGATGCGCCTGAAGACAACAACGATAAAAAAGTTGAGTTCTACCGCAGATGGGGAGATCTTGATAAGTTACCAGAAGAAGACCAGCAAATATTACGTGATATGATGGAACGCTTCACAAAAAAATAAAGGAGTCGCCGTGGAAGAGCAAAAGGGTGCAGCGGAAGCAGAATCGTTGCTTGAAGATCTGGGCTTTGACAGTTTGCCTATCAAAGTAGAGCAGTTCATCAACGCAGTTTCAGACAACAGCTTCCCTATCAACATCGAGTTCCATGGATTTTCCGCAGACCAGTTTTTAGGTAAGGCCGTCGGTAGTGATGAAGGCGCTGCTATTATAGTCAACAGCAATATTCCTGATTCGAGACGCTTAAACTTTACTGCGGCTCATGAGGCTGGTCACGTTTGCATGCATATTATGCAAGGTGTTTCTCAAAACTTCGCATGTGGCGACTCTGAACTCAGAGATTACTTTAAAAATCCGCTTGAAAGACAGGCGAATGGATTTGCATCCGGCCTGCTTATGCCAAAACGACTGGTTAAGAGCATAACTGATGGCGACATTAACTGGTACAACATCAAACAAATCTCCGATAAATGCGATACATCATTAGAAGCTGCTTTTCGAAGACTATCGTGGTTAGAGAAAGCACCTGTTGCTATGGTGATTCATCAAAATAAGCAATTTAAGCGGTTCGTTTCGACAAAGCACTTTGATTTTTACATACAACAAACCAATTTATCTAACGAGCAAATGGCCTCTTGTACAAATGCAATTCATGAAGGCTTCCCAAGCGACTTTGACTCTGTTGACCCCATAGATTGGGTAACTCCTGAGCATAAAGGCATGCATTTAAGTGAATTGTACGCCAGTTCAATTTTATTAAATGAGGGATTTATTTACACAATCTTAAGTTACGACGATGACTGTCTAGAGGATACAGATGTCGATGACTAGAGTATGTAACAGTTAATAGCGGAAGCTACTGTGGTAAAAAAACAGCATACAAAAAGCAAAAATCTTTCGAAGAGTTTGTGGGATGCATCGAACAAACTACGTGGTAGCGTTTATTCCTCCGAATAAAAGCTCATAGTAATAGAGCAATTTGAGCAATCTAAAGTGAAGCCCGCACAAGGCGGGCTTCACTTTTAAACGACTTATTTACCGTAAACGTCTTATTTATTCCCATTAAACGACTTATTTCATGGAAACACTAACCCATCAACTTACCGATATTCTTCAATACTCGGGCACGAGCACATCAAGTTACGGTCGCCATATACGTCATCGATACGATTAACGGTTGGCCAGAACTTGTCGTAGCTTACCGCTTCAACCGGATAGGTTGCGGTGTGACGGTCGTATGGACGATCCCACTCAGCATCGGTGATGTCGGCTAGGGTGTGTGGTGCATTAACCAACGGGTTGTTGTCTTGCGGCCACTCGCCTGCGGCGATTTTGTCAGCTTCTTGCTTGATGCAAACCAACGCTTCAATAAAGCGATCGAGTTCTGCTTTAGATTCAGATTCGGTTGGCTCAACCATGATGGTGCCCGCAACTGGGAAGCTCATCGTTGGTGAGTGGAAGCCGTAATCCTGCAAGCGTTTCGCCACGTCAATCTCGGCGATACCGGCATCTTCTTTCATTTGACGCAAGTCGATAATGCACTCGTGCGCGACACGGTTGTTACGGCCACGGTACAAGATCTTGAAGTGCTTGCTGAGTTTTTCAGCAACGTAGTTAGCATTCAGAATCGCAGTTTCTGAGGCTTCACGTAAGCCACGACCGCCCATCATCGCGATGTACATCCACGAAATAGGCAAAATGCTTGCGCTACCATAAGGTGCTGCCGATACTGCGCCATTGCCCAACTCAGTGGTCTTCAAGTTGATGATGCTGTGGTTTGGCAAGAACGGTTTTAAGTGCTCTTTCACGCCAATCGGACCCATACCTGGACCGCCACCACCGTGTGGGATACAGAAGGTCTTATGTAGGTTCAAGTGCGATACATCCGAGCCAATATAGCCTGGAGAAGTAACACCCACCTGCGCGTTCATGTTGGCACCGTCCATGTAAACTTGGCCACCAAACTCGTGTACTAGCTCACAAATTTCACGGATGCCTTCTTCATACACACCGTGTGTCGATGGGTAAGTCACCATGATGCATGACAGGTGATCGCCCGCCTCTTCGGCTTTAGCTTTCAGGTCTGCCATATCCACGTTACCGTTTTTATCGCAATCAACCACGACCACTTTCATGTTCATCATCTGTGCTGAAGCCGGGTTGGTACCGTGCGCTGAGCTTGGGATCAAGCAGATATTACGGTGACCTTCACCACGGCTTTCGTGGTATTTCTGAATCGCCAATAAGCCAGCATACTCGCCCTGCGCACCTGAGTTCGGTTGCATTGAAAGCGCATCGTAACCGGTGATATCAACCAACCACTCAGACAATGACGAAATCATTTCTGCGTAGCCTTGCGCTTGCTCGACAGGGCAGAATGGGTGCAACTGAGCAAACTCAGGCCAAGTCACTGGGATCATCTCAGCGGTGGCGTTCAGCTTCATGGTGCATGAACCCAATGAGATCATTGAGTGGTTCAATGCTAAATCTTTGTTTTCCAGCTTTTTGATGTAACGCAGCATCTCGGTTTCTGAGTGATACTCGTTAAATACTGGGTGCGTTAGGTAGTCCGATTCGCGTACCAATTGCGCTGGAATTGATTCAAGCTCTTTGCTCGCAACGCGGCTATCGAGAACTTCAACATCCAGACCATGGTCATCACCGAACAAGACGTTAAATAATACTTCAACGTCTGCACGTGTTTTGGCTTCATCCATGCTGATACCAAACACGGCTTCACCGTCATTACGCAGGTTAATGCCAGCCGCCTTAGCACGCGCCAATACGTCGGTCGCGTTCTCTTTCATCTCAAAAGTCAGCGTATCAAACCAATGCGCGTTGCTGATTTGAACGCCTTTATCCTGCATACCCAAGGCTACGATGTCAGTTAATCGATGGATACGGTTAGCAATGCGACGCAAACCTTGTGGCCCATGGTACACCGCATAAAACGACGCCATGTTGGCCAGTAATACCTGCGCGGTACAGATGTTCGAGTTAGCCTTCTCGCGACGGATGTGCTGTTCGCGGGTTTGCATTGCCATACGCAACGCAGGGCGACCACGTGAGTCTTTAGACACACCAATGATACGACCGGGCAATGAACGTTTGAACTTATCACGAGTTGCAAAGAATGCGGCGTGTGGACCGCCATAGCCCATTGGTACACCAAAGCGTTGTGCGTTACCAAATACGATATCCGCACCCATTTCGCCCGGAGATTTCAGCATCAACAAGCTCATCAGATCGGAAGCCACCGAAACAATCGCTTTCTTCTCTTGCAGCTCGCCAATCAACTGTTCAATGTTGTGCAGTTCGCCGGTTTTGTCGGGGTACTGTAATAGCGCACCAAACACATCGTGGTCAGATGCTTCACGCGCCGGGCCGACAATAATGTCAAAGCCGAAGTATTCAGCACGTGTTTTAACCACGTCGATGGTTTGCGTGTACACGTTGTCCGCAATGTAAAACGCGTTTGATTTTTTGTTTTTCGATACCCGCTTCGCCATCGCCATTGCTTCGGCAGCTGCCGTTGCTTCATCAAGCAATGAGGCACTCGCAAGATCTAAACCGGTTAGATCCATGGTCATTTGTTGGAAGTTCAATAAGGCTTCCAAGCGACCTTGTGCGATTTCGGGCTGGTAAGGCGTGTATGCAGTATACCAACCTGGGTTTTCTAATACGTTACGTAAAATAACGTTAGGCGTTACCGTATCGTAGTAGCCCATACCAATGTACGAGGTAAAGATCTGGTTCTTTTTCGCAATGGCTTTGAGTTCAGCCAATGCTTCACGCTCCGTTTTAGGCTCGCCGACTTTTAAAAAAGGGTCGCGTAAAATAGAGCCTGGAACCGTATCTTTGGTCAACGCTTCTAAAGTATCTACGCCAAGCTCTTTGAGCATGGCTTGCTGCTCATCATGACTCGGACCGATATGACGGCCAATAAATTCATCGTGATGTTCTAACTGCGTAAGGGTAGTACTGGTCATTTACCTCGGCCTCGTACAAATTGGGAATCGAACAGTGCAAAAAAACACGGAACCCCGGAGCATGCCGGGGTCCATCACTTTCCTTGTGCCGTTACATTAACGCTTAATCTTCGTCGATAGACGCTTCATACGCGTCGGCGTCGAGCAAGTTACCTAGCTCACCGCTGTCTTCCGCTTTAATGCGGAACAACCAACCGTCACCATACGGGTCGTTGTTGACGTTTTCTGGCGCGTCTTCAAGATCTTCATTAATCGCGATAACTTCACCGCTAATCGGTGCGTAGATGTCTGAAGCTGCTTTAACAGACTCCGCAACCGCTACGTCATCGCCGACTGACACTTTGTCACCCACTTCGGGCAACTCAACAAACACCATGTCGCCCAAAAGGTCTTGCGCGTGCTCGGTGATACCGATAGTGAAAGTGCCATCGCCTTCATCACGCACCCACTCGTGAGTTGACGCATATTTAAGATCCGCTGGAATGTTGCTCATAACTCTATCCTTCTCAATCCAACTGCCGCTGGCAGATTGTCTGACTATTTAACTAAATTCTGACGCTATTATAAAACAGATTGACCGTTTCGCACGAATGCAGGTTTAACAACCTTCACAGTGACCTGTTTTTTGCGCATCTCAACTTGTGCGGTATCACCCACGTTCGCAGGCACGCGTGCCATTGCGATTGAAAAACCAAGTGATGGTGAGAATGTACCAGAAGTGATGACACCCTCGCCACCATCAACGATCACTTTCAGACCGTGGCGCAAGACGCCTTTGTCTTCCATCACCAAGCCAACCAGTTTGTGGTGACCGGCTTGTTTTTGTTGTTCGAGCGCTTGGCGGCCAATAAAGTCGCGGTCAATCGGTTCAAATGCAACACTCCAGCCCATATTTGACTCAAGTGGGGTGACCGTCTCATCCATATCTTGTCCGTACAGGTTCATACCGGCTTCTAAACGCAATGTATCGCGCGCGCCTAAACCACAGGGGGCTACGTCAGCAGCGATGAGTTGCTTCCACAAATCATTGACTTGCTCGGCTGGCACAATAATTTCGTAACCTTTTTCGCCCGTATAGCCAGTGGTAGCGATAAATAAATCGCCCACTTGCTTACCTAAGAAAGGCTTCATGCCTTCAATGGTTGCGAAGTCTTCGCTGCTCAACACGGCGTTTAACTTAGCTTCTGACTCGGGGCCCTGAACAGCGATCATCGCCATGTCATCACGCTCATTAATGGTGACATCAAAATCAGCCGCGACTTTTTCGATCCAACCGAGGTCACGTTCGCGGGTGGCTGAGTTAACCACCAAACGGTATGAGGTGTCGCTAAAATGATAAACGATGAGGTCATCAATTACGCCACCCTGCTCGTTGAGCATGCTGGTGTACTGCGCCTTACCTTCGGTTTTTAATTTAGCAACGTCGTTGACTAACAAGTAGCGTAAGAACGCTTGGGCTTGCTGCCCCGCTACATCAACAATGGTCATGTGCGATACGTCGAACATGCCGCAAGAACGGCGAACGGCGTGGTGCTCTTCAATTTGTGAGCCATAGTTCAACGGCATATCCCAACCGTGAAAATCGACCATTTTTGCGCCGGCTTCGACGTGCGCATCATAGAGCGGAGTTCTGCTGCCCATAAGACATCCTTTTGCTTTAAATTTAGCCAGTAATATGGGCGCAAATTATAGGCGTCTTGCACTTAAGTTTAAAATCAATAATGCTTATAATTGCATTTATTTTTTAAATACCCGAAACGTTAACTATTTAAGCATTTAATTTATGAAACATTTATCGACTGATGCCCTGCGCAGTTTCGTTGCAGTGATTGAGTTTGGCGGCATTACCGCTGCCGGCGAACGTTTAGGTCGCTCACAACCGGCCATCTCGATCCAAATCAAAAAACTGGAGCAACAATTAGGGGCTGAATTATTGCAGCGCCAAGGGCAACGGTTATCGCTTACACCCGATGGCGAGCGCGTTTACGATTACGCGCAACGTATTATTAGTTTACATGAGCAACTGCTCGCGCAGTTTCAGCCGCAGGCGGTATCCGGTGATATTCGACTGGGGATTACCAGCGAATTCGCTTCGAGCTTGTTACCCAACGTGCTGGGTCAGTTCGCGCAGGTTTATCCACAAATCGCATTGCAGGTCACATCGGCATTGAGCAAGGATCTCTTCGCGGGCTTAGGTGAACGTTTTGATATGATTTTGGCGCTCAGAGAACAACGTAACCCCAATGACATGCTGCTACAAAATGATGCCTTAGTCTGGGTGGGCACACCCGCTGCATTTGAGCAACGCCCGCTACCATTGGTTGTTGCACCGGAGGGCTGTATCTATCGTAAACGGGCTGAACAAGCGTTGCAGCGTGCACGTATTGATTATCGCATTAGCTATACCAACTCAGACTACTCCGGCTTAACCGCCGCCCTAAACAGTAACTTAGGTGTTACGGTGCTCGCCAAAAGTACCATTCCAGATAGCCAAAGCTTAATCAGTAGTCCACAGTTGAAAGAGCGATTACCTTCGCCAGGCGATATTAATATCGTATTACGCTTAGATAGTCGTGCGTCATCCGCAGCAAAACAGCTTGCCGAGTACCTAAGCGCACGTATTTAACCGCGCGCTTAGCGACCGAGCGCGACCTCTGCTAACTTTTGTTTGAGCGGCGTGATTCGCTCTGCGGCGAGACACCCAAGCGAGCGAACCGCTTTGATTAACGGATTCGACGTACCAAAGCCTCGTTTAAACAGCTCCATCGCCGCGATCATAGTTTGTGTATCCGCTTTGCGCTCGCGCTGATAACGCCCCAAGCAACGCGTTAGATTCGACAAATCAGCGAACTCGCTTTGCTGCAGGTGCGCGAGTAACGATACGCAGTCTGCAAATCCCAAATTGGCGCCTTGACCGGCAAGGGGATGAATCGTGTGCGCCGCATCGCCTACCAAAACAATGCGCTGCTGATGCCACTCTTGCGCATACTGCATACGCAAGGGGAAGCCTTTCACTTCAGAGATCAGCTCAGCTTTACCTAAGCAGCGACCGCTCTCTGATGTGACAAATTGTGCCAACTGCGCCTTATTGGCCAAGCGCGTCTGCGCCAGTGAAGCATCCATACTCCACACGATCGAAACCACGTGCGCATCGGGTGTTGGCAATAACGCTAAGGGGCCGGTCGGCAAAAATACTTGTCGTGCGACGCCTTCGTGTGGTGTATCCATCCGCAAATTGGCGACGACACCCACTTGTTCGTAATCCCAAAAACGCACCGCTAAACCCGCCTGTTGACGTAATCGCGAGCGCCCACCGTCAGCCGCAATGACCAGTTGCGCATGCGCTCGTTGTTGCTCTCCATACTCAATTTCTGCCGCTTGCTGATCGTCACCGCAGTGACGCAGACGCCATTGCTCAGTTTGCGTTATAACAACACCCGCGGTTTGCGCCGCTTGCCACAAAAAGTGTTCTAAGGCACGATTTTCAGTAATCGCACCTAAATCATCGGCATTGGCTTCGGCGGCTGAAAAATGAATGTCCGCAGGGCTGTCTTTATCCCACACATGCATATCGGTGTACGGACCGACTCGAAACTCACTGACCTGCTGCCAAACACCGAGCTCATCAAGTAAAGCGCGACTGCGGTGATTCAATGCACTAACACGTAACTCTAAAGCATCCGGTAAATCAGGCTGAGCGTGCTGCTCAATCACCATCACTGAGCGCCTTTGCCGTTTCAGCCCCAGCGCCATAGTCAGACCGATCATGCCGCCGCCAACGACGATCACATCATAGTTCATGATTTCATTCCCATGGTTAAACGTGCAAAGCGGCTGCGCAATGGAGAACAATGCTGTAAGGTCATTAACGCGAGGTTACGCGGCACAACCAACAAGCGGTTGCTGCTCGAAAAGCCGCGCACGAGTCCATCAGTCAGGTTAATAATAGCGTTGTAGTCTTTTGTTCGTGACTGCTGATAATCATCAAGTACCGCAAAGGCTCCCGGGTCAACGGCTGCTGAAAGACCCTGCACAAGACATTCAACATCGCGTAAACCCAAATTAAAGCCTTGTCCTGCGATGGGGTGTAACGCATGCGATGCATTACCAATAATCACAGTACGGTGATAAATTGAGCGTAATGCCTTTTTCAACTGTAATGGATAAAATACTGGTTCGGAACGCGCGACCAAACGACCCGCACGATAACCAAAGGCTTGCTGGCAGTGTCTTAAAAAGTCTGAGCTACTCCACTGTTTAGCAATGTCCGCCTGCTCTGGGTTAAAAGTCCACACTAACGAAGCCTGTTGGTTGGCCATCGGTAGTAATGCCATCGGCCCCCATTCGGTAAACCGCTCGTAAGCCCACCCTTGTGAGTCTCGGTCGAGTTTAACCGTGCTAATGCAACCTATTTGTTGATAGTCCTCGACCTGCCATGGCAATCGGCATAAAGTTCGAATTTTTGAATTTTGTCCATCTGCGCCAATCACCAATCGAGTCTCGATTTGCAACCCATTAGCCGTTTCGACCCGCACCTTATCGATATCGTGGTGCAGCGCCTCAACAGATTCACCGGCTAACCATGTGACATTATCTAAACGCTGGCAGGCGACATAAAAGCGATTCACTAACTCCGCCGCAGAGACCACATACCCGAGTGCGTCTACGTGCTCCTGCTCAGCATGAATTTCCGTCGCGCCTAAATAACCTTTATCGCTAATATGGATATGGCGAATCGCTGTCGCATCGCTCAACTCACCCAACACGCCAAGGCGCTGAAGTCTGGCTGCCGAAGCAGCCGCCAAAGCAATAATACGCTTATCATTGGGGGGACCTTCAAGGCGCGGCTCACACACGGCAATGCGCCAGTCGGGGCGTTGCCGCGCCAGCATCACACCAGTGAGTGCGCCAACTAAACTGCCACCCGCAATAACAACATCAGCTGTTACTTGTTTTGCATCCAAGATTCTATCTCTTCAATGGTTTTCGGCACGGCTTGAGTCATGTTTTCAAAGCCGTCCTCGGTCACAATCAAATCGTCTTCGATTCGCACGCCAATGCCGCGCCAGCGTTCATCGACACCCGACTCGCGTGAAATGTATATGCCGGGTTCAACGGTCAACACCATACCCGGCTGAAATGTCAGTGGCTCACCGTCCGTTGATTTATAACGTCCTACGTCATGGACATCGAGCCCAAGCCAATGCCCGAGACCGTGAATAAAGAATTTCTTCCAGCGGTTATTGGCAAAGTTTTCCTCCGCGTCGCCGGACAATATCTCAAGCAACGTCAACTCATCATTGATCACTTTAGCGGCGGCCTCTGTCGCCGCCTTTAGCGTGCCGCCAGGCTTAATGTGCTCAAACGCTGCCTGTTGCGCTTTCAATACGATGGTGTAAATCATCGCTTGCTCTTCCGAAAAGCGTCCGTTAATCGGAAAAGTACGAGTAATATCGGCTGCGTAGCCTTGGTATTCTGCCCCTGCATCAACCAGCACTAAATCACCATCGTGCAACACGTCACGATTATCGGTGTAATGCAGGATGCACGCATTGGCGCCGCCGCCACAAATAATACCGTAGGCAGGAGCCGGCGCGCCTTGCATCGCAAACTCATGCTGCAGTTCGGCTTCAAGTTGATACTCCATTGCCCCAGGTTTACAGAACTTCATAATGCGCTTAAATGCATCACTGCTGATACGCGCTGCTTCCCGCATTACGGCAAGTTCCTGCGATGATTTAAACTGCCGCATGGTATCTAGTGTCGGACGTAAATCCTCGATCCGATGAGGCGCACTGTAGCCCTTACGCTCATTTGCCCTTAAAAAATCAATCGCATCCCGTACCTGTGCCTCGAGCACACTGTCCTCGCCCATCAACACCAACACACTCGAGGCGCCGTTCAAAAGCTCACTAATATCTTCTTCAAAGGCGTCGATATCACGCCCTTCGTCAACGGCTAAGGCGTGCACTGCGTTGTGAAAGCCCAATCTCAGCCCGTGCCAAACCTCGGCTTCTGGATCCTTGTTCTGGCAAAATAGCAGCGTACGCGGTTGTCCCTCAATTTTACTCAGCACCAATACGGCATCTGGTTCATTAAATCCTGTTAAATAATGAAAGTAACTGTTCTGCCTAAACGGATATTCCGTATCGTTACTGCGAGTCAGTTCACTGTGCCCCGATACAATAGCGACGGTATTTGAGGGCATACGAGATAGTACTCGTTCACGGCGCTGTAAAAACTCATCTTGAGGAATAACCGGTTGCATAGCTGCTCCTATGAAGTCAGTGCTTAATGTAACGTTTTTGAATCATTCTGAGTTTGAGCTAGCTCACGTGCACCGAGTTCTGTAAAACACATCATTGCCGATACACGCAGATACTCAACAATTTCAAAGTAAGCACGCTCGGATTCATCCGAATCATCGACCTCAAACTCGAGTTTAGCGATCTCGATCATGTCATCGAGTGCCTCGCGTAAATCGCCACTGGTTGCGGCAATATTCGCTTGGTTAACACCAAAGCCCACTAAAAATGATTGCACCCAGCCCGCTAACGCATTTAAACGTTCCTGCAGTGGTGCATTATCTTCTGGCAAAAGTAGCTGGAAGCCGAGTTCGCGATCCGCCATTGCGTGCTGAATTTCTGTGGCTTGCTGCTTTAATAATTTGGCAAGCTCAGCAGGCAGTTGCTGGCCGTCATAAATAAGGTCGCTCAACAAGGCATCAAGATCCGCTGAGTCAGGTTGCGTGCCTGTTGCTACGAGTCCTGATAAAATGCCTTGTACTTCGGCTGCTTGTGGCGTCACATCATGTTGCGCGTAAAGCGATGAAATGCGATCATAGTTAAATCGAGCTGTCATAGATATCGTTCTAATTAAAATCTGGTGTTGTCATCCTAACACTCGGCTTTGCAATTCGCTAGCTGACAAACATTGCCAAGACATGCCATAATAGGCACTAGAACGCATGTAGAGCATGCATTGAACGCAATGTATAGCAGGGAGTCGGCATCATGACGAGTCGCACGATGGATATCACTTTATTGGACCGTAGCTATCGGGTGAACTGCCCGGTGGGTCAAGAAAGTGCTTTGCAAGAGGCGGCTGATGCATTGAATGAGCGGCTGAATGACACTAAAGAGCGCACAAATTTGCATAATGTTGAGCAAATTGCAGTGATGACAGCGCTTAATCTGTGTCATGAGTGGATGAACGATCAAAAAGAGCAAGCCGTTAAAACGGCTAAGCTTGAAGAAAAGATTCAGTTGCTGCAGGCGACAATCGAACAAGCGATGAGCGAACAACGCGCTCACCGCGGGCCGCAGCGCTAACAGTTTAGGGTTTCCTGGGTCGTACGCTAATAGACGTATGTCCCTGAGCCGATGCTTTTACTTAAGGGGATCACTGGCCCGTCATGAGCAAGCCCGGCACGCACCGGGAAGCCTACGATGGATCCCACTTGCTCCCCGCCTTGAACCAATGGGTTCAAGGGCTACCGTCAGATAGCGGCGTCACCGGGAAACCACCCTTTCATAAAAAGCCTCACGATTCGCGTGAGGCTTTTTCTTTGGTTACAATCTCGCGCACATCCTTGAGCAACTGCTGAGCATCAAAAATAATACCGTCTTTGATGGTATAACGGATGCCTTGGGTGCGAATCGGTTGGTTATCCTCATTGAGCTTAAAGTGACCTGTTCCATACAGGACTTTAAAGTTTGCCAACGGATTCTCTTTTACGACAACCATGTCCGCTTTTTTGCCAATGGCAATACTCCCAATCTCATCATCCATGCCCAACGCCTCGGCTCCGCCCATTGAGGCGGCGTACACCACTTCTAAAGGATTTAATCCAGCTTCCTGCAGTAGCTCCATCTCACGGATATAGCCAAAGCCATAAATCTTATAGATATAGCCCGCATCAGAACCGAGCGTGAGACGACCGCCGTGATTATGGAAATCACTTAAGAACGTCATCCATTTTTGATAATTGCGTTTCCAAGCAATCTCATCTTCAGTTGTCCAGTCAAACCAGTATGAACCATGGGCATAACGGCTCGGTTCAAAGAAATCCCATAACCGCGGTAATGTGTAATCTTCATGCCATACCGCTTGGCGTTCACGCATTAAGTCACGTGAAGCCTCGTAAATCGTTAATGTCGGATTAATAGTAAAATCGAGCGCGATCAACTCATCGCGAACGGCATTCCATTTTTCAGATCCAGGCTCGGCAGATTGTTTCCACAACCGACCCGCCTCCTCAAATCGATCCTGCTCATCGTTGTAATTATAGTCTGCTGGATAGTTTTGGATGGTTTGCTCTTCGAACAATGCCTCGGGTAAGCCATACCAATGCTCCATCGATGTCAGACCAAGGCGCGCTGAATCGAGCGCGTTCATCGATTTCACATTGAGTTGAGCGTGGTGCATCATGGTACCGAGCCCTTGCTTATTCGCCTCATCCAGTGCCGCTTCCATAACGCTTCTTGATGCGCCAAAGAACTTAATGCCCGATGCGCCTTGCGACTTAATATCGCGCACCCATTCTCGCGCCTGCTCAGCATTATAAATCGGCTCATCGCGCCCCATACCAAAGCCTAAGTAAGGCACAATGCGTGGTGCCGTGATACGGTTATCGGCCGCACGTTGCTGGTGCCATTTCACCCAGTCGAGTCCATTAAAGCTGCCGGGTTCACGAATCGTGGTAATCCCGTGCGCCAACCATAGTTTAAGCACGTATTCGGCAGGAATACCCTCAGCCGAGCCACCAATATGCGCATGCATATCAACAAAGCCTGGCAAAATATAATGTCCGCTGAGGTCCATTTCTTTATCACCAGACTGAGCGACAGGTCGTCCCTCGGGCTTAATCGGCACGCCTGGATGCCCTACGCTGACAATATTTACGATGCGGTCGTCTTCTATCACAATATCCACGGGGCCTTGTGGCGGAGCGCCCTCACCCGTGACTAGGGTTGCACCCCGCAAAATCAAGCGCTCATAAGGCCCTTCACCGCGATCACGTTCAGGTGCTTTCGGCGGTCCCTGCTGCGCTAGCGCGCTTGACGCTAGGACGAAACCACACAAAAGGCATATCGTTTTTATCATTTTCATAAGGTATGCTCTATTTCATGTAACAAAGATGGGAGTAAGCATGACCCGAGATGAATGGCGACGCAAGTTAAAAGCTCGCCGAGCCGCAGTTTCTACCCCCGACCAACAGCAGGCAAGCCAACAAGTGGCGGCTCGTATTACAGAGCGTGCTAAGCACTCAGCGGGTCATGCGGCTATTTTCCTTAGCTTCGCCAACGAGCTTAACACGCGCCCAGCGATTGAAGCGTTATGGCAACTCAATATGCCAACCGTTGTGCCGGTACTGCATCCCTTCAGCAAAGGTCACTTATTATTTTTATCATTAACGCCTGATACGCCGCTCATCCACAATCGGTATGGCATCCAAGAGCCGCCGTTACGTGCTGATCAGGTTGTCCCCCTGCATCAAATCGGTTGTCTATTCATGCCTCTCGTAGGCTTTGACCAGTATGGTAATCGCTTAGGTATGGGCGGTGGTTATTATGACCGCACCCTCGCCAGCTGGCAGGCAGGACGCTTACCCGACTTGCACCCCATTGGTCTCGCTTACGATGAGCAGTATGTTGAGCATTTACCTACCGAGCCTTGGGATGTTGCGATTCCAGAGGTCATCACGCCCACTCGGCACTGGCACTTTAACAATCAACCTAAGTTTTCTTAGCGATGCGCCGTCAAAGTCGTTATACTGATGTGCCATCAATGACCACAATAATTTGCATGGGAACCCCGCTATGTCCGCTTCAGATAAACTAAAACAACAAGCTGCTCAAGCCGCAATCAAATATGTCGAGAAAGGCACTATTGTTGGTGTTGGAACAGGTTCGACTGTTAACTTTTTCATCGATGAACTTGCCAAGATGAAAGACGACATTGAAGGAGCCGTATCGAGCTCTGAGGCCTCCTCCGAGCGACTAAAACAACATGGTATCGAGGTATTTGAGCTGAACAACGCGCCTGAGGTCCCTGTGTACATTGATGGTGCTGATGAAATTGATGAGCATGGACAAATGATTAAAGGCGGCGGTGCGGCTCTTACACGCGAGAAAATTGTTGCTGCGGTCGCCAAAAAGTTCGTTTGTATCGCCGACGAAACTAAACTGGTTGGTCGGCTAGGCCAATTCCCACTGCCCGTTGAAGTCATTCCCATGGCACGCTCTTATGTCGCGCGGCAAATCGTTAAGCTCGGCGGCGACCCAGTCTGGCGCCAAGGTGTGACTACCGATAATGGCAACTGGATACTGGACGTACACAACCTTGATATTCTTAATGCGGTCGAACTCGAAGAACAACTCAATAATGTGGTGGGTGTAGTCACTAATGGGCTGTTTGCGGCCCGTTCTGCCGATGTCGCTTTGTTGGCAACAGCCGACGGTGTTAAAGAGCTTAAGTGGGGAAATTAGATGTCGGTTAAGTCACTCGCAAAAGACAAAATTAAAATTTTACTGCTTGAGGGTGTTCATGAAAGCGCTATCGAATTACTCAAGCAACATGGCTATCATCAGCTAGAAATCCTCAAAGGCTCGCTTGATGAAGACGAGCTGTGTGAAAAGATCAAAGACGTGCACATGGTGGGCATCCGCTCGCGCACGCAACTTACCGAAAAAGTATTCGCCGCAGCAGAAAAACTAATTGCTGTAGGCTGCTTCTGTATTGGTACGAATCAGGTGGACTTAAAGGCCGCGCAAAAGCACGGCGTAGTGGTCTTCAATGCGCCCTTTTCTAACACCCGTAGTGTTGCTGAACTGGTTCTTGCAGAAACCATTATGCTATTACGCGGTATCCCGCAAAAAAACGCACAAGCACACCAAGGTGGCTGGCTTAAATCTGCGACTAACGCCTACGAGGTGCGCGGTAAGGTACTCGGTATCGTTGGCTATGGACATATCGGTAGCCAGCTAAGCGTATTAGCTGAGCAGCTTGGTATGCAGGTTATCTATTATGATGTTGAAACCAAACTACCGATGGGTAACGCGCGCTCGACTAAACGCTTAGATGACTTGTTGGCCAAGGCTGACGTGGTCAGCTTACACGTTCCCGAGACGCCATCCACACGATGGATGATAGGTACTAAACAACTGGCCAAAATGAAGCCCAATAGCTTATTGATTAATGCATCACGCGGCACAGTTGTTGATATTGATGCGCTTGCTGAATCATTAAAACAAGGTCATTTAGCCGGTGCTGCAATCGATGTGTTTCCAGTTGAGCCTCAAAGCAATCAAGACCGCTTCGAATCCCCCTTGTGTGGTATCGAAAACTGTTTACTAACGCCTCATATCGGTGGCTCTACCGTTGAAGCACAGGAAAACATAGGCATCGAAGTCGCGGGTAAATTAGTCCACTATTCGGATAATGGTTCAACGTTGTCTGCGGTCAACTTCCCAGAGGTCTCTTTGCCACAGCACGCAACAGCGCGCCGGTTGCTGCATATCCATAAGAACCAGCCGGGCATGATGAATGCCATTAACAAGATTTTAAGTGACTTCGAAATTAACGTCGCAGGTCAGTACTTACAAACCGATGAAAACGTCGGTTACGTCGTAATGGATATTGATACTGACAACGGCACAGAGATTTTAGAGAAAATGAAGGCGATACCGGGCACTATCCGCGCCCGGCAATTATTTTAAGAGGTTCTATCACCTTTGACTGTGCGCTCAATGCTCTCGGGAGAGACATGGCGCACATCTTTTCCTTTAACGAAGAAGATGATGTACTCGGCAATATTTTGGCAACGATCGCCCATTCGCTCTAACGAACGCGCTGACCACAATACGTTCATGATCTTTGGAATTGAGCGCGAGTCTTCCATCATATAAGTCATCAACTGGCGAGTGAGTGCTTCGTACTGACGATCCGCCTGTTCATCTTGACGGTGCACTTCGTATGCCGAGTCTAAATCCATGCGAGCGAACGCATCGAGCACTTTTCGTAACATGATCAGAATCTGGTGACCTAAGTTCTCTAGACTGACGAGCAGCTGCTGTTGGTCATTACTAAAGCTTTCTTTAGCCACTTTGGCAATACGTTCTGCCTCATCACCGATACGCTCTAAGTCAGCAATAGTTTTTATAATTGCGATAACCAGTCGCAAATCACTGGCGGCTGGCTGACGCTTGGCGATAATGTGCACACACTCTTCGTCGATCTGAACTTCGAGCTTATTGATTTTGTGATCGTTCGTCAGCACTTTTTCTGCAAGCTCAACATCGGCTGTTTGGATCGCGGTCAGCGCATCACTCAGTTGTTGTTCAACTAATCCGCCCATGCTCAGTACGCGATTACGCACAGCTTCCAACTCTTCATTAAACTTGTTGGAGATGTGCTTACCCATATTCAATTTATCCATGCCTTTACTCCTTAACCGTACCGTCCAGTGATGTAGTCTTCCGTGCGCTTTTCCATTGGCGTGGTAAATAGTGTGTCAGTATTGGCATATTCAATGAGCTGGCCCATATACAAAAATGCTGTTTGATCAGATACTCGCGCTGCCTGTTGCATGTTGTGAGTGACTATCACTACCGTGTATTTCTGTTTTAAATCTGTAATCAGTTCTTCAATCGTCAACGTTGAGATTGGATCGAGTGCCGAGGTCGGCTCATCGAGCAACAAAATCTCAGGTTCGATGGCAATTGAACGTGCAATGACCAAACGTTGTTGCTGACCACCGGATAGACTAAAGGCGCTCGCGTTGAGACGGTCTTTTACCTCATCCCACAATGCGGCACCACGCAACGACCGTTCAACCGCTTCATCGAGTACCCGGCGATCTTTAATGCCTTGTAACCGCAAGCCATAAACGACGTTCTCATAAACCGACTTAGGAAACGGGTTAGGTCGTTGAAACACCATCCCAATGCGACGGCGCAGCGCCGCCACGTCGACGCCTTTGTCATAGATATTCTTACCATGCAACAAGATATCACCCTGCACTTTGCAGGTTTCCACAAGGTCGTTCATGCGATTGATACAACGCAAAAGGGTCGATTTACCACAACCTGACGGGCCAATGAATGCGGTGACGCCGTGCTTAGGCACGCTCATAGAGATATCGTGTAGCGCACGATCTTGTCCATAGTATAGACTTAAATTCTTAATTTCGAGTGCGCGCTGCTCATCTGTTAAATTCGCCAAATCTAATTTTTCACTGGCACTATTAGAACTAACCGAAATCATCAATGCTAACCTTCTATTAGTAAGTGACTATTGCTCAAGTGCACGGTATTTCTCACGCAAGTGATTGCGCACACCGATCGCGGTCAGGTTGAGCCCAACAATCACAGTAATCAGTAAAAACGAAGTCGCATAAACCAGAGGACGCGACGCCTCAACATTCGGGCTTTGAAAGCCGACATCGTAAATATGGAAACCGAGATGCATAAATTTGCGATCAAGGTGAAAGTACGGGAAGTTACCATCCACGGGTAACATCGGTGCTGACTTAACCACACCCACTAGCATTAGCGGCGCGACTTCCCCGGCTGCCCGCGCGACCGCTAGGATCAGGCCCGTCATAATTGCAGGCGATGCCATTGGCACGATAATCCGCCAAATCGTCTCCCATTTGGTTGCTCCTAGCGCCAGCGAGCCCTCTCGCAGCGTACTCGGAATACGTGCAAGGCCTTCCTCGGTCGATACAATCACGACAGGTAGCGTTAAAATAGCCAGCGTAATCGCCGACCAAAGCACGCCTGGTGTACCAAAGGTTGGATTCGGCAACGCCTCGGGGTAGAAGATTTGGTCAATACTGCCGCCCACCATATAGACGAAGAAGCCTAAACCAAACACACCATAAACAATGGAGGGCACACCAGCGAGGTTAATCACCGCGATGCGTATCAACTTCGTCACCGGGTTTTTACCCGCATACTCATGCAAATAGACGGCGGCTACCACACCAAAGGGTGTCACGATGACAGACATCAACAGTACCATGAACACCGTACCAAATATTGCAGGAAATACCCCACCCTCGGTATTTGCTTCCCTTGGCGGTTCAGAAACGAACTTGCCAATTTGCTGGAAGAAATGCCCGATCTTTGCCAGCAGGTGCATATCGTTAGGGAAGTTAACATCGAGTACACGGTACATTGGCACCGCGACGATTTCGCCGCGGAAGTCCTCGACCATTAAAGCGTCCCGATACGCGCTGTCGCGAATCGAAAAAAGCGTTTTCTCAAGGTCCTGATACTCCGCCTGTAACCGCTGTCGCTCGGCATCAAGCTCCGCTATGGCCGACTCAGTAAGTTTGCCCTCTAGCTTAAGACGGCGCTCTTCTAAGGTAAGTTCACTTAACTGGAAGTTAATGCGCCCAATCTCGCCTTCTTGCAACTGCTGACCTTGCTTGTGCAATTCGACAGCACGCTCAACGCGCTCGAATAGCACATCACGAAAGTTTTCATCCCCATGCGTAGCAACTGTCTCACCTTGTTGCTCAATAGCGACAATACGCCCGTAAAAGTTGCCATCTTTTGTGCGTTCAATAATTGCCATATCGGCAGGGATCTGATCGTCCACAATCGTCGGCTCAACAACCCAGGTGAAATCAAGCGGTACGTATTCGCGGTTGCCAATTTTCATCAGATAGCGGGTAATGAGTTCGCCTTCATCATTGGCTAACTCAACACCCGATTGCCGTACGCGATCAATCGGTACTTCTTCGCTATCGTAGATTTCACCAATGAGCGTTCGCGTCTCGCCGCTCGTTGTTTCGACCGTCATTTGATGAATCGCGGTCGGCCAAAAAAATGATAGACCGCGCCAGCCAATCATCAGCACCAAGCCAATAACCGCAACTAAGCTCACGGTAACCGCGCCGGCTGTCAACCAAATCCAAGGCTTTCCAGTTCTAAACCATTGCTTCATGAATAACCTCTAACTGTCAGCCCTACATCGAACTGTATTTGTCACGTAAGCGTTGACGGACAAATTCGGCGATGGTGTTAAAGAAAAACGTGAAGATAAACAGCACGAACGCAGCCAAGAACAAGATGCGGTAGTGTGAACTACCGACTTCTGATTCGGGCATTTCAACCGCAATGTTAGCCGACAGTGTGCGCATACCTTCAAAAATATTCCAGTCCATAATCGGTGTATTGCCGGTTGCCATTAATACAATCATCGTCTCGCCGACGGCACGCCCCAGGCCCATCATAATCGCTGAGAAAATACCGGGGCTGGCGGTTAACAACACCACTTTAGTCAGGGTTTGCCAAGGCGTCGCTCCCAGCGCTAACGAGCCATTAGAAAGATGCTTAGGCACACTAAAAACGGCATCTTCGGCAATCGAGAAAATCGTTGGTATCACCGCGAATCCCATGGCAATTCCGACCACGAGTGAGTTGCGTTGATCAAAGGTGATACCCAACTCGTTGGTTAAGTAGCCACGCACATTGCCATCGAACAAGGTCGCTTCAACCCATGGACTCATTGAGAAAGATAACCAGCCAACCAGTAATACGATGGGTACCAAGATAAGTGAAGCACGCCCCTCGCCTAGGATACTGCGAATCGCCGTTGGCAACAGCTGCCACAACGCTGCAAAGCCAATAATTGCGAGCGGTGTCAGAACAATAACGGCGATCACCCCGGGTAAATAGGCTTCAACAATCGGCGCTAGCCATAAGCCGGCTAAAAAGCCCAAAATGACCGTTGGTAGCGCTTCCATGATTTCTACCGTCGGCTTCACGACTTTTCGTACTGACGGTGACATAAAGTAGGCCGTGTAAACCGCGGCAGCGACACCAATAGGTACGGCAAATAACATGGCGTAAAGCGCCGCCTTAATTGTGCCAAATGAGATCGGCACTAAGCTAAATTTCGATTCGAAATCATCTGAGCCCGACGTCGACTGCCACGTATACGAGGGTTCTGGATAGCCCTCGTACCAAACCTCCTGCCATAGTGCACTCCAAGTCACCTCAGGGTGCTCATTGCTCAATTCGAATAACGTCAGCTCATTACCAGCTTCAGCTAATAAATGATTCGCTCGCGGATCGATCGCAATTGCTTGGGTATTTTCGTTCGGTAACGCTTCACTGTAGAGATCCGCTTCAGACGTGGTATGAAACACGTTGAGCTGTCCGTCAACCGTGACCGCGTAGAATGTACGGCGATAGTCCTCGACCTCAAGATCAACTATCGCACCGCCCGCGTCAAACTGACGAATATATTTAAAGGTGCGTCCATCATCAGTGGGCACTTCAAACCATTGTGAGATAATGCCCTGTTCGTGGCTCACAAGCACCGTCGCTGCACCTGGCATCAAATTAAGTGCTTGCGCCTGGCCAAATTCACGACCATTCAGAGGAATCACTTGGCTTTCGCTGACTGCCCCGCTCATGCTGACTGAGTACACCACGATACGGTTATTGATTAGCACAAAAACCTTATTCAAATCAGGTGTTACCGCGATATCACGAATAGCAGAGGTCAGCACACGCTGTTCGAATCGTGGCGTAAGTGACACGGCTCCAGTGAGAAAGTTTTGCTCTGCCACAAACTTGGTGATGAGCAAAGTATCTGACGCTGTCACAGCGGTCAGCAGCATACCCTCACCATCGGTTGCATAGGCGAGTTGTTCAAGAGGTCGCCCCTGTTCGTCGACCTGCAGAGGTTCGCCCTCATTAAGCGTCTCAAACCTCGGCATAATCAGTCGTTCTACTTGGCGAGTGCCTTGCGTGCGTGCGGTTTCAGGAAACGTAACTTGGAATTTAGGCTGAACGATAATGGCTTGACCATTATTTAGGCCATAAACGAATTGTTGGTGGACAGGCAATGACCGTGCGAAGCTGGTGATTTGCTCTGCTCTAGCGAGCGACTTTTGCTCAATAGTATCACCCGTTTTGCGCTCGGCAAGGCTATTGTCCTTCAACGCAAAAAATTCTGCTACACCCGAATCGCCAAACCGATAACCGATCTCTGCTTGCTCTTCCATGCCTAATGCGAGTGTCTTGTCATCCGCATCAATGTTAAAACTGTGTAGCGGCTTGACCGATGCTGACTCAAAAATTGGTTGGACAACATATAGGAGGTAAAAGAATATCAACAGCAGTGCAACGAGCACTAACACACCGCCAGTGGTAACACCGACACGCGCAAGCCTATCTTTTAATAAGCGTGATCGACTCGCTTTAAGTTGCCGTTCTGTCTGACCTTGCATACCTTTCCTATTAACGTGTTAAGCCAGCGCAAAGGCGCTGGCTATTGACATTCTAATACGATTTTAATCGGCGTTGTGTAAGCCTAACTTTTTTAATTCCACATCGACGACGGCGCGCGGAAGCGCGATGTAACCGTCCTTATCAACAATATCCTGTCCTTCCCGCGACAGAATCATTTTTACGAACTCGCCTTCTGCTTTACTGAGCGGTTGATTAGGGTGCTTATTTACATACACATATAAAAAACGTGACAGCGGATATTTACCGGCTAACGCGTTAGTTCGTGTCGCTTCGACAAACTCATGGCCATCGCCGCGTGCGATAGGCACCGTGCGAACACCCGAAGTCACATAACCGATACCTGAATAACCTACCGCGTTCAACGACGTTGATATTGATTGCACCACTGAAGCAGAGCCCGGCTGCTCGTTTACATTGGCTTTAAAGTCACCGTCGCACAAACCCGCTTCTTTAAAATAACCATAGGTTCCAGATACAGAATTGCGACCGTAAAGTTGCAAATCTTTAGTCGCCCACTCGCCTTCTAAGCCTAACTGACCCCAACGCGTAACCGGCTCTGGAAAGCCACACTTGCGAGTGGAGGAAAAAATGCCATCCACTTCTGCGATTGATAAACCCTCTATCGGGTTATCTTTATGAACAAACACTGCCAGCGCATCGATTGCGACTCGAATAGGTGTTGGCTTATATCCATGACGCTGTTCAAACGCTTCAATCTCTTTTGACTTCATTGCCCGACTCATGGGACCGAAGCTCGCGGTGCCTTCGGTAAGTGCGGGAGGCGCGGTCGACGAACCGGCCGCCTGAATTTGAATATTTACGCTGGGGTACATGCGTTTGAACTCTTCACCCCAAAACGTCATCAAATTAGCGAGTGTATCTGAGCCGACCGAAGACAAGTTACCCGACAAACCTGATACTTTCTCGTATTTAGGTAAGTCATCCGTGGCATAAGCAGGACTTGTTAGTGCAATGATTGCACTCAGTCCTAGAACTTGTTTCACTGCCTTGTTGAACCTGTTCATGGTGTTTATCCTTACGTGACCGTCACGAAACGAGTTGATCGGATTGATAGCAGTTTATGAGAATTGTGTGACAGTTTAATGACAATTATGACAAAAAAAAGTCAGTTTAATGACGCTTATTTGTAACTCTCAATCCCGCCGGCAACCTAAACCAAAAGCGCGAACCTTTACCTAACGCACTGTTAACTTGCAATTCGCAGTTATGATGTTGCAGTGCCTGTTTAACGATAGACAGACCCAACCCGGTGCCGCCTCGCTCACTGTTTCTATCTTTATCAACGCGATAAAAGCGCTCGGTCAAACGAGGTAAGTGCTCAGACGCGATACCGGGTCCGGTATCCTCAACACTGAACTCAACTTCACTGCCCACCATTTGCCACGTCACTCTGATATCACCGCCTTCGTGGTTATATCGAATCGCGTTAGTGATGAGGTTCTGCATAGCGCTTCTTAGCGCATCCTCTTTGCCGTAAACTTTAATCGGTGCGATATCAAAATGAACGTTAATCGATTTTGCTTTACCTAGCTTCTCGGCCTCGGTTTGCAGTTGTTGCAGCAGCACCGGCGCATCGACAACGCGATCAAACACGTCATGAGAAGGCGTCTCCATGCGGGAAAGCTCCAATAACTGGTCAATAAGCAAGCGCATGCGCTCACTTTGACGCTGCATTTCACCCACCGCCTTAGTCATCATACCGGGCGGCGTCATAGACGGGTCTTCCACCATCTCGAGATAGCCTTGCAGCACCGTCAAAGGTGTTTTCAATTCGTGCGAGACATTGGCCACAAAATCTTTTCGCAAGTTATCCAACTGCTTAATTTGCGTGACGTCACGCGCAACGAGTAAGTACTGATCATCACTGTAAGGCATGACGCGAATTTCGATATCAAGCGAATCACGTGCCGGCGAGGGTATGGTAAGCGCTTCCTCGAAGTTACCTTTACTCAAATAGCTGAAAAATTCCGGGTGGCGAATTAAGTTTGATAAACGCATCCCCGCATCATCGGGCCACTTCAAGCCAAAGTAAAACTGTGCGAGCTGGTTACTCCACAGTAAAGAACCATCGCGACGAAACACGATAGCGGCATCAGGCAGTGCCTCGGCGGCTTCACGGAAACGGCGTAACAACTGTGCAAGAGAGCGACGACGCTGTTGGCTACGACGCTGATTTCGGTAGATGCCATCGTAGATATAAGACCAACTGCCAGGCGCAGTCGGAGGCATCATGTTGCGGCTATTCCAAAGCCAATCGGTGAGCTTTTGTTGGTAATAATAATGCCAGACCAAGAGGCCAGCCATGGATAGGGACATCGCCTGCCAAAAGATGCCCAATATGGCGCCAATAATGGCAAAGGGCAACAAATAAAGTACTAATCCTTTAAGCGCACCAAAGCTGCTGTATTCCCTATCCATAAACGTCTAATTACCGGCTTGAAAAGCGATAGCCGACGCCACGTACCGTTTGAATTAAACGATCGTAACCATGCTCATGCAATGCTTTGCGTAAGCGACGAATATGCACATCAACAGTGCGGTCTTCAACGTAAACATTTGTACCCCAGACTTGGTCTAGCAGCTGTTCACGGCTATAGACGCGCTCTGGGTGAGTCATAAAAAAGTGTAGCAGTTTAAACTCGGTTGGCCCCATATCGATACTGTGGTCTTGTGTCGAAATACGATGGGAAACTGGATCGAGTTTTAAGCCTTCAATTTCTAACGGTTCATCAAGTACCGTTGGTGCAACGCGGCGGAATACCGCACGCATCCGAGCCATTAACTCTTTTGGTGAAAACGGTTTGGTAATGTAATCGTCGGCACCGACTTCAAGTCCACGTACTTTATCTTCTTCTTCGCCACGCGCAGTCAGCATAATAATCGGGATATTACGTGTGAAGTCATCGCTTTTAATCTTTCTAGCTAACTGAATACCTGAACCACCGGGTAGCATCCAATCTAACAAAACCATATCGGGATAAGGTTCGGCAATTTTGGCAAGACCACTGTCGTAATCTTTTGCTTCTACGGCTTGATAGCCGTGCTGCTCCATAACAAAACTCAGCATTTCGCGAATAGGTGCTTCATCTTCTACTATGAGAATTCTACGCGGCATTGATTGGTTTCCTGACTCGTTAAACTATGCGACATAGTATTAACAATTATTGTGACATTTTTATTAAACTAGGTCACTTTTGTGACATTGTCACGAGTTCATTGCAGCCACTGCAATAATTGATGTAGAAGAGGCAAAGTAACAAACGCGAACAAGATTCCGTACCCCACCATTGCAGCGGACAAAATCGGCGCGAGCCCAGCCATAATAGCCACGGCACCTGCCGTAATCATCGGTGGCATCGCCGCTTCAAAAATGGTGACTTGCACCAGTATATCGTCCAATCCCGTTGTCGATGCTAACACCAGTAAAGTCACCGCGGGCATCACCAATAACTTAACTAACAACCCTACGGTCAGCGGTGTTTTACTGCCCTTTGGCAGACGAAATTTTAATTGGAATCCGACCGCCACCATAATAACCGGCACCAAGGTTACCGCTAAGGACTCGGTTAATACCGAGAATACCTCTGGGTACGCCATGTCTTTAATCAGCAACGCGATGATGAGTGCAATAAAGGGTGGAAATAAAACAATTTTTTTAATGATGTCTATGACACTTGGGCGTTGTACCGGTTCGCCCTCTGCGCTTGGACGATAGAACGCAATGATAATCGTCGAGTAGATTGCTAAACCGAAAAATGAGCCAAACTGATCATAAAGCAAACCGTAAACAATGGCATCGCTACCATAAAACGCCTCGATCATCGGAAAGCCAAAGAATGATGTATTACCGAGCGGTACACAGATTAACAAAGCGCCGGTCACTTCGCGGCGCCACTTAAACCAACGACTTAGTACCAAGACCATCGCAGCGCTCATCGCCAGCAATAACCACGGCGTAATAATTGGGATAATTAAATCAGAGGAAAAGTGTAAATCAGGAATTTTAGTGAAAATAACGCCGGGCAAAGCGGCGTAGATGACATACAAGTTGAGTACTTGCGCGGTATTATCGGGGAACTTTCCAGCGCGTTTAATCACCACACCAATAAGTAAATAAATCGCAAGTACGATAAGATTCGTCATGGCATCACTCGGTTATCTGGCTCAATAGACTGAACAGCCATCGGTCGGCTACTCATGCCCCATCTATCTTACCAAGAAAAATCGTGGCGTATACCAACAGAAAGGTAGTCTTCTGTTATCTGCTGCTGAATGTCGCGGTTACGAGCGGTGTAAAAGGCAAACAAACGTGTGTTATCACCGAGGTAGTAATCACTGCCGATAGAGATCGAATGATCTCGCTCATCATCTTTAATAACTTGATACTGAACCTTAGGCACCCATGCGCCATAGCGTTTAGCGGCACTCAACAAAACGCCCTGGGCGCTGATTAAGCCATCTACTGACCGATAATCTTGTGCAGCAAAACCTAACTTAAAACCAGTGACTTTAGTGGCAACGGAAAGTTGTACGATATCAAAGCCGTCCACTTCGTTATCAAATGCTAACGCGGCATAAACGTTACTCTTTTTGAGCTTTTCATCCCCGTAAATGAGGCCAAACGATTGACCGTCGTCTATACTATCATCGTCCGAAAATACGTAGGTAAAGCCCAGTTTGAAGCCTTTATAGGCGGGCGAGTAATAAGTCAGACTGTTATCAGCGCGAACTTCACCTTCGAACAAGTACTTAAGGTCTGCGGTATAGTCTTTGAACTGGTCAATAGCGCCTTGAGAGTCTTTCAGGAAGGTATCGTAACGGCCCAGCATGACAGTACCAAAGTCGCCACGTAAACCAACGATTTGGTTACGATCACTTATGGAGTCGTCCTCATCAAAGCCTGCGAGGTCGACGCCCCACTCAAATTGATAGAAAACTTCGAGGTTATTATCGAGGTTCTGTTGACCTTTTAAGCCAAAGCGGGATGTATAGCTTTTGACTTCCGTATCATCTTGATCAGCAATGTCACTGTAAAGCAGGCCCACGTTTGCGCGGCCATAAACAGTTAACGCATCACTTTGGGTGTCAGCGAGTGCGCTCACCGAGCCACACATGAGTGCTGCACATAAAACGTAACGAAGCATAAAATCCACACGATTGTTTTCAGTCATTGGCGCAGTCTACGATGTCTACCGTGAACCACGCGTGAAAATGAATGTTTAATTAAAACATCGTGTAGATTTTATTACAGTTTTCTTACTTTATGTACCTTTTATTGCAAAAGTGTGACTAATTCATTGCGGTTTCGTTAACACGCGCTTGATAGTCAACTTGGCTTTTTGCATAACGTTGCCACTGTTGAGCGGCTGCTTTACTCTCTGGGAACTCAATCGCTTTCTCAAAAGATTCAACCGCTTGCTTGTACTCGCGCTGGTTCACCGCAGCCATGCCCTGCAATAACCACAAGTTGCCTTCATTACGCACTTCGCCCTTATCGAGCGCCTTTTTGGCAAGCGTTGTAGCACGTTCGTTTTCATCTAAGTTAAGCGCAACATGAGCCGCTTGAGCCAACATTTCGCCATCTTCGCTGACTTCGTCCGCCCACAAATAGGCGTCCAGTGCTTGCTGATACTCACGGGCTTGCATCAAACTTTGCGCGTAGAACTTGCGGTTAGCCAAGTTAGTTTCAATCTTGTCGGCGTCAAAACCTTCTTGCATCGTTTTTGCGGCTTTGTACGGCAGCTGATTGATGTAATAAACCTGGGCCAAATTACGGAGTTCACCTGGCGTATTGATAAAGCCTTGTTGATTCGCCGCCTCAAGTACAGCAAGTTGTTTCTTAGTTTGATCAAGTTGACCGAAGACACCCGCTAACTGAAGCCAATACTCCGGCTTGCTGTAGAGCTTCACTAATCGCTCAAGGACAGCCGCTACTTGTTCAGTTTGCTTAAGCTCATAGTGAATAGCGCGTGCAAGGATCAACCAGTTCTCTTGCGGCGCTTTATCTTCTTTATCTGCAGCGGCAATCGCTTTCTCAATAAATGGGAGCGCCTCAGCAAACTGTTCGGCTTGATACAACGCTTGTGCTTTTAACACCCACGCTTTATTCAACTCGTCTGCATTAGCGACTTTTTCCCAGCTATCCAAATAGCTTAACGTCTCTTCGAAATTTCCTTGAGTCAGGCTTAATTGAGCCAAGCTAAACAATGTGCTCTTTTTTAATGACTCAGGAATGGGCGACTCTTGAACAACCTTATCAAAGTATTCAATTGCCTTATCCACTTGCTCATTATCGTAGTAGGTGTATCCGTAGAAGTTCCACAGCATCGCGCGCTCGTAGCTGTTCATGCTATCGGCACGTTCCTCTACCGATTTGAGCGCAGCTAAGCCGGCTTGCACGCCGTTATCTTCGGCTTCTTGTTGAGCACGAGCCAGTTGGCTATACACTTTTTCACGTAGTGCAGGCACACGCTCGGTGCTTTGGGCCAACACGGGTTGAACCAGTGTCGTTCCCAACACCCAAGCAATTACGCTACTTAATAACAGATGTTTCATTGCTCACCTCACCTTAATTCATTTCGAAAGTCATGCGGTTACGCACACCTTCTACTTCAACCGGCTCACCATCGATAACACGCGGCTTATACTTGAACTTCATCACCGCTTCCATCGCTGAATCTTCGAAGATGCCTTGTGGTTCTGCCTCGACGACAACAGGGCTTCTCACCGAGCCTTGTTTAGTCACAGTAAACTCAACCACGACATACCCTTCGATACCGCGTTGCAGCGCGCGTCGTGGGTACGTTGCTTGTACTTTAACGATCGGTAAATATTCACCATCGCTGGCTTGCAGTGATGCACCGTTACCAATGTCCGCACTGGCACTAACATCAGCACTGAAGTCGTACGACCCTGAGCTATCAGAATCCACTTCTGAGCTCATGTCCGGCTGAGGCAAATCTTCCGGTGGCTGTTCAGGCTCCGGTGGGCGCTCTGGCTTACGCTCTTTCTCCTGCACCTCTTCAGGTTCAGGTGTGCGCACAAAATCCAAAACGCTACCCTTTACCGGCTCCGATATCGCGCCCTCACCCGAGCTAATTAATGACTGCATCAAATAAAACAGCCCGATGGTGACAGCGGCGGCAACTAATAGCGCGGCAATATATCTCATAATTACTGCTCATCCGTTGCTACTGAAACATCAAATACGCCCGCTGCTCGCGCGGCATCCATGACTTCAATCAGAGTTTTGGTATTTGACTCTTCATCGGCTTGGATAACAACTGAGCCTTGCGGATTTTCAGCATATAAACGTTCAATGTTTGCTTGAACCGCGCGCAAATCAACTTCACGTTTGTTAATCCAAACTTCGTTTGAGTCACTGATAGCGACAAGGATGTTGGCACGGTTCTTTTGCACCGCGGTCGCCGCGTCTGGGCGGTTCACATCAATACCTGACTCTTTCACGAATGAGGCTGTCACGATAAAGAAGATCAACATGATAAAGACCACGTCGAGCATCGGCGTCATGTCGATGGCGCTCTCTTCTTCTTCAACTAAGTTGGCAAAATGCTGTTTCATATCAGTGACGCTCCAATAAAATTCGATCTTCTAGTTTCATTCGCTCGCGGCGCGTTGTGCGTTGCAACCAAGTCGCGGCAAATACTCCAGATAGTGCTCCGACCATACCGGCCATAGTAGGGATTGTTGCTTTAGAAACACCCGATGCCATTGAGCGAGCACTCCCGGTACCAGTGATAGCCATCACATCGAACACTTCGATCATGCCGGTCACTGTACCCATCAAGCCAAGTAGCGGACATAAGGCAACCAACGCCTTAATTACTGGCAAGTTACCGCCTAACCCCAACGCAACTCGAGAAATCATCGCTTGGCGAATTTGCTCCGCGTTCCAAGATGATTTGTCTTCACGCGCTTTCCAACGTTTACGTGCATCTTTTACGGCTTTGCGGTGGCCATTAAAAAAGTAGAAAATTCGCTCGAGTATCATCAGCCACATGCTGAAGATTAGGATTCCGATGACCAGCAGGACATTCCCGCCGGCCTCGATAAAATCTCTAATCGCATTGCTGAATTCAATCAGAAATAACACGACTATTCTCCTCGCTCAGAGCGTTCAGCGATAATGCCTGATGCTTGCTCCTGCAAAATATGGATCATGTTTTTACTGCGTGTGTGCAACATTGCGAATAACAATGTCATAGGAATTGCGACAACCAGACCAAGTACTGTGGTTACCAATGCTTGCGAGATACCACCAGCCATCATTTTCGGGTCACCAGTACCAAACAAGGTAATCGCTTGGAAGGTATTAATCATACCCGTGACCGTACCTAATAGACCCATCAACGGAGCGACAACCGAGATGATCTTGATGAAGGTAAGGTTACGCGTGATCTTAGGCACTTCACGTAAGATGCCTTCGCTTAATTTAAGCTCAAGCGTTTCGGTATCCGCATCAGGGAACTTATCTTTGATAAGCATCACACGACCTAATGGGTTGTCTTCTTTTGGCTGTGGCGCTTTAAGCTGACGTTTCACTTTGTTACCAATCAGCATCAGTGAGACGAAACGCTCAAGTGCGATAAGTAAACCGATTAAACCTAAGCCAAGAATGATGTAACCAACCGTACCACCTTGGTCGACGCGCTCTTTCAAGCTAGGCGCCTGTACTAATAAACCAAGAATCGAACCACCGGTTGGATCCAAGCCGAACGTCACAACGCCATTCGACGCATCTTGCAATTCTTCTGCACTTTCAGTGAAACGACCTGCAGGCTGACGGACTAGTTCAGCAATGTTGCCTGTACTGGCGTTGTACTCAAGATACGCACCATCAGAGACAAGGTTGAATGAACCGACGCGTACAACGTCTTCGACTTCTTTCTCACCATCGGCTTCAATGACTGAAGCTGAGAATTCAGCAATTTTACCTGACTCAGTCATCTCTTTCTGAAGCGCCAGCCATACTTTCTCGATGTCTTCGATAGAAGCCAGCTTAGATGAATTACTGATTTGCTCTGATAACTGCTTCAGTTCGTCAGCACGTCCTGGATACTGCGCAGAAATAACAGAGTTTTGGAAGCTACCAGCAGCGTCGTTGGTGACTTGTTGAAGCACACCAAACAGTTCTTTCAGTGAACCCATGCTTTGCGTTAACGTGTCTTGAAGGTTACCTAACTTAGTCTCGTTGCCTTCAAAACGTGTCTCTAAATCAGAAGCCTGTTGTTCAAGCGCCTCACGCTGAGCGATGGCATCACGCAACATTTGCTTTTGCTCTTGCTCCTGCTGACGGAAACGCTCTAAGCGGGCTTTGTTTTCTTCCGACTGTGCGTACTTGCCTTGCTCTAGCTGCTCAAGCAACTGATCAAGGTTGATAGGATCTTGCGGTTTAGGTGCCGCTTGCGCGCCAGCTACCAAACCTAATGTTAGTGCTGCGCTGATTAATAGTTTCATTGGTTTCATCGACATCTTGGGACTCCTTAATCGGCAGCGTTAGTTGACGCAGTTTTATTCACGACGAGCGGTAGCATCAACATATCGGGAGCGACCTGCTTACGTGCGATACGGATGGCAGTTTCAACAGCTGGACGATGAGCCTGGTCAAGTTCCATCCACTGTTTGCTGTCGTTATCCCAAACACCGAGGTGTTGACCGTCACGTGATTTGTAGATCAACGCAACGCGACCTACACGTAAAAAAGTAACGTCTTGCACATCGCCATCAACGGAATGCTCAGCAGTATACGCTTCGATGTTACGACCATAATCAGTTTCGACTTGATAAGCTTCCATAACGCGACGGAACTTCTCAGATACATCGACGTTGGCTTTGCCCATCAGTTCGCGCAATTCTGCAATACGCTCTTCACGTTCTTGCTCTAAAAACGGCACATCAAGTTCGATAAAGTTATCGAGTGCATCAACCATACGAATCATCAACGGTGTGATTTGGCGTTCAACGTAGCTCACTTGGTCAATTGATTGATTCAAGTCAGCCATCTCAACCTGTTGGTCGTTGATCTGGTTTTGAAGTTGGTTGGTGTAAACTTGCAGACCTTCAATTTCTTTCATGATCTGCTTGTACTGCTGCATGCGCTCTTGCATGGAGTCAGAGATTTTGTCTACAGTGAGCTGAGCCTCGCGTGCAGACTCATTGATATCGGAGGCGTTCTCAACGACTGGCTCTAAGGTTTTATCCTGTGCCAATGCCGATGTTGATAGAACGCAAGCCATCGCAATGGCTGTACTTGTCGCTAGCAACTTCATATGTGACCCTTTACTTAGGTTGGTGAATTTTTAAACACCCAGATGAAAGATGCGACAACTTTAGTGATTTTTCGTGACAGCTTAATGACGCAAATATGTCATATTTGTGACAGGAATAAAGATTGCGTCTGCTCGCCTAATGAATTAGTTTAAAAAGACTCTTTAAACTTGGTAAGCAGCGTTAAAATTATAACTTATTATGGCTTATAAAAGCATATCTTATTCGCTCCTCACCCGCGTTCTGTCTGTCTATTTTTTACTGACGCTTACAGTCACTGCGGTACAAATTGGCGCAGAATACTTTGACACTAAACGCGTGTTGGTAGCCGAGCTGCAAAACCAACAGAGCACCTTTAATGGCTCATTAACGCGTTCGTTGTGGGAATTTAACACCCCGCAAATTGAAACCATTGCTGACGGCCTCATTAGCATCCCAGCGATTGCCGGTGTCCTAATAAGAGACGAAAGTGGTAAGCCGGTTATTCAAATTGGTGAGACACTATCAGTGGAAGATTTGCCCGAACGAGCCTCTGAAGGGTACGTGTTGCCAGAACAAAATGGCACCTTCGGCTTTTATAATGCGCTTATATTTGAATTTTCAGGTCACTCGACGCGCGTTGGCGATGTATCACTTTTTACCACGCGTGATATCGCCATCGACCGCATTAAGATCAGTTTGGCATTTATCGTGGGTAACGCCATTATCAAGAGCGCGTTCTTACTTATTCTCTTCAGCATTGCGTTTCAACGTATGCTGAACCAGCCATTGAATGACCTGACGCGCCAAATTAATAGTTTCCGACTCGATAACTTAGACGCATCACGGATCAAGCTCGATGAACGTCATCACAATGAGCTCGTGCTTATTGAGCAGGCCTATAACCAATTGATCGATAATATCGAGGATTACCAAGAGGATCTTGAGCGCACGCAGCATAAGCTTAAACTCGCCAATCGACAGTTGGATGAGCAAAACGCGATCCTCGAACAGGAAGTTGCACGTAAGACATCTCGTTTAAGTCAGGTGATGTTAGACCTTGAACAGCGCAAAAACGAGTTAGAAATACGTCAAGAAAAATTAGAACGAGAAATCAGTCAACGCCGAACTATGGAAACCAACCTGAGGGAATCCAACGAGCGTTTACAAGCGTCCCTTGACCACTTAAAGAATACTCAACAGCAATTGATTGAGTCTGAAAAAATGGCCTCATTGGGGGGCCTTGTTGCAGGCATCACGCATGACGTAAATACCCCGATCGGTATTAGTGTAACGGCCAACTCGTTTTTGAAAGAAAAACTCGAAAATCTCGAGCGTATGTTAAACGACAAAACGCTGACCCAGGCACAACTAGGTAAATACATCCAAGAGAGCCACGAGAGTATTCAACTACTCGAAAATAACCTCAACCGTGCTTCCGAGCTTATCAGTAGCTTTAAGCAAGTTGCCGTTGACCAAACTTCAGACGCGGTTCGCGATATTGATTTAAAGCGTTATATCGGTGACTTGGTGCAGTCTTTGCAGCCGCAGCTTAAGAAGCAAAACCATCGGGTCATCATTGATTGTCCCGATAACTTATATGTTCGCTGTACCGCGGGCGCACTTTCGCAAATTTTTACTAACTTGATTATGAATTCGATACTGCATGGTTTCGAGGGGATCAGCGAAGGGGAAATGCGTATCGTGATCAGCACCGCAACCGATGATGAGCAGACCGATAAACTCTATGTGGTATACTCTGACAATGGTCACGGTATGAACGAAGAACAACTCGAAAAGCTGTTTGACCCATTCTTTACAACTAAGCTAAACCAAGGTGGCAGTGGCTTGGGCACGCATATCGTGCGCAACCTGGTCACACAAACATTGGATGGCGAAATCACTGCATCGAGTGAACCGGGGCACGGCTTAACTTATCGGTTCTCCTTCCCAATTATTATCTTAAGATAAAGGCGCTTAATTATGTGGTTTAAAAACGCCCGCGTATATCGTTTTGGCGAATCATTCCAATTGCCTGAAGACTTCGAATCACAACTTCAGGCACACGCATTTAAACCCTGCGGTCGGCAGGATATGACCAGTTTTGGTTGGGTTTCAGTGTTTGGCGCGCAAAGTGAAGTGCTTCATCATGCGGTCGAGCAAAGCTATTTAGTATGCGCTCAACGTGAAGAAAAAGTCTTGCCTGCAGCGGTCGTTAATGCCGAACTGGAGCAAAAAGTGCAGGCTATTCAGGAAACCGAAGGTCGCCCGGTCAACGGTAAAGAGAAGAAAAACCTGAAAGAAGATATTACCCACCAATTAGTGCCACAGGCGTTTAGCAAGTTCCGCAAAACCTGGGCCTATATTGATTTAAAACGTCAACTCGTCATTGTTGATGAATCAAGTGCCAATAAAGCAGAAGACCTACTGGGTTTATTACGTGCCAGCTTGGGCTCGCTACCCGTTAAACCGATTGCACTTGCGGAGTCTGCGGAAGTGCTATTAACCGAATGGTTGACGACACAGGCATTGCCCGATCGCTTCGACCTCGGTGATGAACTGGAGCTGCGTTCACCCCAAGCAGACGGTGGCATTATTCGCTGTAAACAAGAGGATCTTACCCGTGAAGATGTGCAAGCACATGCTGCCGCCGGTAAGCAAGTCGTTAAACTTGGTCTGGTATGGAACGAGCACATTGAGTGTGTAATCGAGGCTGATTGGGCACTTAAACGCTTAAAAGCAACTGACCAACTGCTTGATGATCAAGACGACTGGAACGATGCTTCTCCTGAACAAAAGCTCGACAGTGACCTCGCACTCGTCTCTGCCGAACTCGGTGCATTACTGGACGATTTATTCAGTATTTCAGCTAAGTGACGCACGTAGCTCCTGAAAACGCTTCTGGGTGGCGTCGTCCTCCCAGAAGTTATGCACAGGAATGATTTCGCGTTGTTGGTATTCCGCCAAGGTCATTGCGCCATCAATCGGCTTAGAGTGTCCCGTTAGAAGGCTCGCGATATGCACGATATCGCAGTAGTTTACGACCAGTGGGTCATTCAGATCTTCAAAGCGCCCTCGATTATAAAAGTACGGCACCTTGATGAGGTTAGGAGCAAAGCGCCAATGCTCCAAAACACTCACGCCCAAACTGCGGTCAAAATGAGTAATGGTTTGTGTCATAAATGAGGGGTTGGCGAAGCTATCGTCAAACTCATCAGCTATTTTCAAAATCGGCGCAACACCAATCCGACATACCATCCCCGCCAAAAGCGATACATCTTGATGCAGGCGATTGCAGTAACCTCGATCATGCAAATGCTGAGTGACAATCACCGCGGCAGCGGCAATATCACGCGACTCCGTCAAAAACTTCTGCGCATACTGTTTCACGATGTCATTTTTGGGATCAAAAACCTGCTCCACCGCCATCGCAACCACTAACGTTCGGATACGGCGTAAGCCTATACGCGTCAGCGCTTGCATCAAACTCTCAGCGCGTGCACGCCCGCTCAAATACGCACTATTAGCTAAACGAATCAATCGCGCACTTAATGCCGTGTCATGCTGAATAATGGCAGCCAACTCCTGTAAGTTGGTATCAGGGTTACTGGTTGCTGTGCGAATCCGCTCTGCTGTCTCAGGCAATCCAGGCAGTTTGAGCTCATCCCGTTGGATTCGGTCTTCAATCAGTAAATACAGTGCGTTGGTTGCCGTCATGACTCGTTTCCATACCCTTATTTGTTACCTAACTTGCGATATTTTCCGCATCGCATTAAATTGTTTTGACTTATTTTACTACTATACCGATAAAGTTGAACTTATGTTAAAACAAATTTTCACCATTGCACCGTTAGTCCTTGCACTCGCTGCCTGCTCTGAACAAGCAACATCACAAGACACTCAAGCACAGCAAGCGGGCAGCTCGACGGCGCAGCAAACTTCTGACTATTCTGTTGTAGATGGTGCACAACGACGCTTCGGCATCTACACCGATTACACGCTTAGCTCTGACATTTCCCACTTATCTGCCAATCAAAAGGAGATGCTCGGGTTACTGATTGAAGCAGCGAAAATCATGGACGACCTGTTCTGGCAACAGGCATTCGCTCACAGTAAACGGTCATTTTTAAGTGCAGTGCCGGAGCAAGCGCAATCCTTTGCGAATATTAATTATGGTCCTTGGGATAGACTCGACGGTGATAAACCGTTTTTGCGCGAATTCAGTCAAAAACCCTCGGGCGCCAATTTTTACCCAGCGGACATGACAAAAGCTGAGTTCAATGACTTCAATAACGAAGAGAAAGACAGTGAGTACACCCTCATTCGTCGAGATGGGTCCGGCCAACTCACTGTCGTTCCATACGCCGAAGCCTATGCAGATGAACTCAAGCAGGCCGCGAAATTACTACGGCAGGCAGCAGAACTGGCTGAAGACCCAGACTTTGCTAAGTACTTAAACCTAAGAGCCGATGCCTTCTTAAGCAACGAATACCGACCATCTGATCTCGCTTGGATGGATATGCAAAATAATGATATCGATGTGGTTATTGGTCCCATCGAAACCTATGAAGACCAGCTGTTTGGTTATAAAACCGCGTTTGAAGCATACGTCCTAATAAAGGATAAAGAGTGGAGCGACCGGCTTGCAAAGTACGCCCAGTTTTTACCAGAACTGCAACGCGGTCTGCCTGTCGACAACAAATATAAGCAAGAAATGCCTGGCGCTAACGCTCAGTTAAATGCGTATGATGCTGTCTATTTTGCGGGTCATTCTAATGCAGGTAGCAAAACCATCGCGATTAACCTGCCTAACGATGAGTATGTTCAGCTAGAAAAAGGTACACGCCGTCTGCAACTTAAAAATGCGATGCGCGCCAAGTTTGACAAAATTCTACGTCCAATTGCCGAGCAACTTATTGTTCCTGAACAGCGTGAAAACATTACGTTTGATGCGTTTTTTGCCAATACTATGTTTCATGAAGTGGCACACGGTTTAGGCATTAAAAATACAATTAACGATAAGGGCACCGTACGTGCCGCCTTAAAAGAACATGCCTCGGCACTTGAAGAAGGCAAAGCCGACATCTTAGGCCTGTACATGGTCACTCAGTTGTTCGAAAAAGGGGAACTGTCGACAGGTAAACTCGAAGACTATTACACCACCTTTATGGCGAGCATCTTCCGCTCAGTCCGGTTTGGCGCCTCAAGTGCGCACGGTAAAGCCAATATGATTCGCTTTAACTATTTTGCCAATGCAGGTGCATTTACCCGTAATGCAGAGGGACAATACGCGATTGATATGGAGAAGATGCGTGCAGCGATGACGAGTTTGTCTGAGAAGATTCTCGAACTTCAAGGTGACGGCAATTATCAAGGAGTGAGTGAACTCGTTGAGCGCCTTGGCGTAATTAGCACACAACTACAGACGGATTTGGATAAGCTGTCGAGCGCGGGTATTCCTGTGGACGTTACCTTTAAGCAAGGCCGCTCTGAACTCGGGCTCTAAATCAACTCACCCATAGCGTGCGTGTCCTCACGCACGCTATCATCTTTGCCTACCATCCTACCTTGTGCTAGAATCCGCGCGCTTCAGTGGTTGAACTTTAACCACAATGTCACATACGTGTCAGGTCATTCAAATATACTGCATGCTCCATACATGTGACATACAAACTAGATGCACTCCATCTCATTAAATTTTTAATTTGGTAACGTTTATGTGGAAGTCTATCCAGGCAAACTGGTTCTCGAATCTGCGTGGCGATGTACTTTCAGGTATTGTAGTCGCTCTAGCGCTGATTCCTGAAGCCATTGCTTTCTCAATAATTGCCGGCGTCGATCCCAAAATCGGTCTCTACGCATCATTCGCTATCGCGGTCATCATCTCGTTCACGGGCGGTCGTCCGGGTATGATCTCGGCGGCGACAGGTGCAATGGCACTGTTAATGGTGACCTTGGTTAAAGAGCATGGGCTAGAGTACCTTCTCGCCGCTACCTTGCTAACCGGTGTGCTGCAAATAATCGCGGGCTATTTGAAGTTGGGCGAACTTATGCGCTTTGTATCGCGCTCGGTGGTTACCGGATTCGTTAACGCCTTGGCAATACTTATTTTCATGGCTCAGTTACCTGAACTCACCAATGTCACTTGGCATGTTTATGTGATGACGGTCGCTGGACTCGCAATTATCTACGGGTTTCCATACATTCCTGTGATTGGTCGTATCCTGCCATCACCGTTAATTTGTATCCTTTCACTGACCATTATCGCAATTTACTTCGGTATTGATGTGCGCACTGTGGGTGATATGGGCGAACTTCCTGATACGTTACCTGTCTTTTTATGGCCCGATGTACCGCTTAACTTTGAGACACTCGCCATTATTTTCCCTTATTCACTCGGGTTAGCAATAGTGGGTATGCTTGAGTCATTGATGACAGCCACCATCGTCGATGACCTTACCGATACCACCAGTGATCGTAACCGTGAATGTAAAGGTCAAGGTATTGCCAACATTGGTTCAGGCCTCTTAGGCGGTATGGCAGGCTGTGCAATGATCGGTCAATCCATTATTAATGTGAAATCAGGGGGCCGCACGCGACTCTCGACTTTGATTGCCGGTGTATTTTTACTTGTTCTGATTCTCTTTTTAGACGAGTGGTTAAAGCAAATTCCAATGGCGGCGCTGGTCGCGGTAATGATTATGGTGTCTATCGGCACATTCAGTTGGGATTCAATTAGGAACCTCAAACAACACCCACTGTCTACCAACATAGTTATGTTGGCGACCGTTGCGGTTGTTGTGGCGACGCATAACTTAGCACTCGGGGTTTTTGTCGGCGTACTATTAGCCGCTATATTCTTTGCTAATAAAGTGGGTCATTATATGGCTGTGACGTCCAGTCTAGACGAGGCTTCATTTTGTCGTACATACAAAGTCGCCGGCCAGGTATTTTTCAGTTCCTCTGAGAAATTTATCGCCGCGTTCGACTTTAAAGAGGGCGTTGATAAAGTCGTCATCGACCTGAGCGAAGCACACTTTTGGGATATCACTGCCGTTAACGCACTCGACCGCGTAGTCATTAAATTTAGACGCGAAGGTGCCGAGGTTGACGTCATCGGACTGAACAAAGCAAGTGCCACCATCGTTGACCGCTTTGGAGAACATAACCAAAGTGAAGCCAAGGATTTGATTGGACATTAATTAGGGTACACGAATGAAACACGTTATCGCTTGTATAGATGAATCGCGCATAGCGCATGCTGTTACTCAGTATGCGACATGGTCTGCGCAACGGCTACAAACACCGCTGACGCTTTTTCATGTTCTCGATGAACTGCGCTACCCAGTCAACTCCGACATGACTGGAAACATCGGCTTAGGGAGTCGTGAGTCGTTACTCGAGGAACTTGCAGAGCTCGATGAACGTCGTAATAAACTTGCCTTGGAGCACGGCCATCATTTACTTGAAGCGGCTAAAAGCCACGCAGAAGAGCTGGGTGCAACCGATGTCCACCTGCGTCAGCGCCACGGTGATTTAGCCGAGTCATTGGGTACCCTCGAAGATGAGCTAAGACTGCTCGTGATTGGTTTGCACGGCACTAAAACCTGCGACAGCGACCGTTTGGGTCATCAAATCGAAACCATCGTACGCAATGTCCGTCGTCCGATCTTAGCGGTTCCTGAGCAGTATAAAGCACCTACCAATGTGATGCTTGCTTTCGACGGCAGCGACGTATCTCGCAAAGGTGTTAAAATGTTAGCTGAGTCCCCGCTATTCGTTGGCATGCCGATCCATGTCGTCATGGTGGGAGCCGCGACGGCGGATGCAAACGCTTCTGTCGAGGCCGCTGTAAGCCACTTGCAAGAGTACCGTCACCAAGTAAGTTACGAGATCAGAGCAGGCGAAGTCGAATCGACTTTGCGTGATATTCAGCAAGAGCGTAATATCGACATGCTGATCATGGGGGCTTATAGCCACTCAAAATTACGCCAGTTGTTTATGGGCAGCACGACTTCAAAAGTGCTCTCACGCGCCAAAACACCGGTATTATTACTCCGTTAAATTTAAACATCTTAGGAATGCATTGAATGACGCCAGACTGGCAAGAACTAGAGCTCGATGACGCACTGATTTCGGTGCTAAAAGCAGCAGGCCTAAATAAGCCTGCTAAAGTTCAGCAAGCGGCTTTACCCGCGGCAATGGACGGACACGATTTGCTTATCAGCTCGCCAACAGGCACTGGTAAAACGTTGGCGTTTTTGCTGCCGGTGTTGCAACACATGATAGATTTTCCGCGCAAGCAACCGGGCGCGGCGCGTGCGCTGATTATGGCACCGACGCGCGAACTTGCCGAGCAAATCTATCAGCAAGCAGAGATGTTTCGAGAGCTCACTAACTTATCCTCTATCGTAGTCACCGGTGGTGTTAACTATGGTAGCCAACTGAATCGCCTCGAAAAAAGCCATGATATTGTGATTGCGACACCGGGTCGTTTACTCGACCTCTTAGAAGCCGAACAATATGCGCTTGAAACCGTCGAGTGGCTTGTTATTGATGAAGCCGATCGCATGTTGGATATGGGCTTCAAAGACGTTGTTAAAGATATTGCGATGCACGCGCGTAATCGCCAACACGCGATTCTTTGCTCAGCAACGATTGACAGCGAAGGTGTTGCCGCATTCTCGCGTTCACTGCTTAATGAGCCTGAGTTGGTTGAAGTCACACCTCCTAAGCGTGAACGAGGCAAGATTATCGAGCAAGCGTACCTTGCTGATACCGACGACCATAAACGCCAGTTGCTGATGGCATTACTGCAACAACACCCTGGACGCTCTATCATTTTTGCGCGTACTCGCGAGCGTGTACAAGCCTTGGCGAGCTATTTGCAGTCACAAGAGGTTCCCGTTATGTTCTTGCGGGGTGACTTACCGCATGCGGAGCGGCAGCAAAAGATTATCGAATTCAAACGTCGCGATAATGTCGTGTTGGTCGCCACTGATGTTGCTTCTCGGGGTCTCGATATTGATGATATTAAATTGGTCATCAACTACGATTTACCTAAACAAGCCGATGTCTATGTTCACCGTATTGGTCGCACAGCACGCGCAGGACAAAAAGGATTGGCGGTTTCGTTAGTCGAGGCACATGACGCACTGCTACTGGGTAAAATTGAGCGCTACATGGAACACCGCCTTGATAGGCGAGTTATTGAGGGACTCAAACCTCAGTATAAATTTCCATCGACCGATAAAAAGCGTGTCAAAAAGAAAAAACAAGCTAAGAAAACTAAAAAGCGCCGTTAATGACGGCGCTTTCGAAATATCCACAGTAGTGAGAAGTAGGCGACAACGCCTGCTGCATCAGCAAGCCAATCCATCACGTCCGAGCCTCTGCCAGGAATATAATACTGGATCACTTCAATCGCGCAGCCATATATCAGCAATAACGCAATCGCGACTTTGCCAGATAGGTCGAACGCCTTATGCAGGGTGAAACTTAGCAAGAAAAACGCAGTAAAGTGCACCCACTTATCGGCGTGGGGTAGCATACGGCTCGCCTCGTGGCTCGGCACCTGCCACAAGAATGCAAAAGTGATCGCGACTAACAAACTTAAAAAAATTGCACGCGCTATCACGCGGGAGGCACTTAAGTTACTCAACGTCCTGTCCTTCATACACCGAAACGTTATCGTAACCCGCTTCCTGCAGTAATAACGTTTGCATTTTACTCATCACTCCCTGCGAACAATATAATAGATAATGTTTCGAGTCATCCAGTTTTACAAACTCTGACTGCACCTTAAAAAACGGCATTTCAATAACGTCCAGCGACGTCGACAATGGGTGTTCTTCAATTTCTTCATCGGTGCGAATATCGATAATGACTTTAGGCTTGGCGGACGCCGTCTGCTTTAATTGAACCTGTTGCTGCGCCGCATCCGCAATATCTTGCATACTCAATACTTGAGCATTACGCACCACTTGCTCTATCAAGCTCATATCCAGCTTGTCTTCCTCCGCCAAAATAGCTTGCTCATCGGCTTTTACGGTTGGCTTGTTGGAGATGACACCGCAATACTCAGGAATAGTCTTAGCAAGTGCTTCAGTGCCAATACGTTTAGCTTGATCAACGATGCTTTGTTTATCAGCGGTAATCAGCGGGCGTAAAACGAGGGTTTCAGTCGCTTTATCGATTACCTGCAGGTTCGCCAATGTTTGACTGGATACTTGCCCTATGGCTTCACCGGTCACTAAGGCTTGGGCTTTTAGGAAGTAGCCGACACGTGTCGCCGCTCTCAGCATTTGTCGCTTGAGCACTACACCCATGGCTCCATTATCGACCTTTGTTAAGATATCTTCGACAATCGGCGCAAAGTCTACGCTGACAAACTTAATGGGGTGCGATTTACTATAGCGCTCCCACAGATAATGGCAGATTTGTTTAACGGCAACTTCATGTGCATCACCACCTAAGTTAAAGAAACAAAAATGCGTACGCGCGCCACGGCGAATAAATTCAAAGCTTGCAACACTCGAATCAAAGCCGCCACTCATCAGGCTTATCACTGTCTCTTGGGTTGGAATAGGAAATCCACCCAAGCCGAGTCTACGCTCACCCACTAACTGGATATTTTGCTCGATGATTTGCAATGTGATTTCGTGGTCCGGCGCTTTGAGTTGCACCTGCGCGGTTGGCTCGTGCTGAAGTAGGTATCCGCCAAGATAACGTTCGAGTTGCTGCGAGGAGAAGTCATGATGCCCTTTTCGTTTTACTCGCACGGCAAAGGTTTGTCGGGCAATTTTCTCTAACCAGAATCCAGCCACCCATTCAGACAACACTTCGAACTCGTCTAGGGGGCGTTCAATAACCTCGGCAAACCAAGAAATTCCGGGCGTACATGCCAGTTTGTCGATGATCGTCTGACGTGTCTGCTCATGATCGGATTCGCAGGTCACCTCGATACGGTCCCACAACCACTTTACATACAGATCTGAATCGATATCGGCTAACACTTTACGTAGGTTGTTAGTAAGCACTTTGCCGTAGCGCTTCCGAACAGATCGGCTTTTAATCGTGATTTCGGCATGCAACCGTACAACAAACTTCATGGTGGCCTCAGTTTCCGCTTGATATAAAAACCACCAATTATACGATTTTTTGCTCCTGCGAGCTAGCGTAGCTACTCAATCACATCAACGGGGTCAGACTCTTTCGCCTTACCTTGCATAATCGCGATATCGACCCGTCGATTAAGCGCCCGATTAGAGGCCGAGTTATTTGGCACAATCGGCTTAGTATCCGAATATCCCATCGTCACTAAACGCGACTGGTCGAATCCCTCGACTGACGTCATTTCTTCAGCGACCGCCACTGCTCGTTTAGCCGACAAGTCCCATTTAGAGCTATACATCTCAGAAATCAGCGGCTGGTTATCGGTATGTCCCGAAATGGTCACTTCACCGGGAATATCCTTTAACGCCTCAGCGACCTCACGAATAACCGGTTTAAATTGCGGTTGTAAGAAAGCTGAACCCTCAGGAAACGAACCATTTTCCTTAATCCGAATGATAATTTGCTGCCCAAGTTGCTCGAGTTCGAGTGTTCCCGCTTGAATATTCTCATTAAGCTGTTCGCGAATACGCTCCATTAACTCCTTAACTTCGTCTTCCATCGCGGGTTCCGATTTTGAGCTTTCAGCCGCTTTCTTATCATCCGCACTATCTGCTTGCTGACCACCACGCTCTGTCTGCTTTCCACCAGCAAAGTCAGATTCGCCTTCTTGAAACTCTAACATCTGCTGAGTCATCTCAACGGTTTGTTGCTGTATGGTTTCAATGGGGGTGGGCTCAGGCCGCCCTGGACGGAACTCTTGGGCAATAACACTCGTACCTTTTGGAATATCTTTAACTTCAATTTTATTTTGCACACCCAGCGCATACTTCATTGAGCCGGCAATCTGTTTAAACTTCAAAACATCCATTTCGGAAAACGCCAGCAACAATACGAAAAAGCACATTAATAGCGTCATCAGATCAGCAAAGGTCGCCATCCACATCGGCAACCCCGGTGGCGGGCAACGGCATTCTTCTTGGTCGTCTGCAGCAGCCATAAGCGCTATTCTTCCTCGTTGCCTTCGTTAACACGCTTAGATTCAGCGAGGTAGTTACGAAGTAAACCTTCGATAACACGAGGGTTCTGTCCATCTTGAATACCCAGTATGGCGTCAAGAATGAGTTGGCGATTAAGCTTCTCTTGTTCGGCACGCAAAACAAGCTTGTTGGCAATTGGGATCGCAATCACATTAGCAAGGAACGCACCATATAGGGTTGTCAACAAAGCCACGGACATAGCAGGCCCGATTGCCTTTGGATCATCCATGTTCGCCAGCATCGCCACCAAACCTATCAACGTACCAATCATCCCCATGGCAGGAGCAACGTCAGCTAATACTTTGAAAAAACGAGCGCCCTCTTCGTGACGTGCAAAGCTCATTCCGATATCTTTACTCAAAGTCTGCTTAACCACGTCGGCATCGTGCCCATCGACCAGCATATCAACCCCTTTACGAAAAAATGGGTTGGGAATCTCAGCTTCTTCAAGTGCCAAAAAGCCGCCTTTACGTGCTGAATCAGCCATTTCGACCGCGCTATCAATCAATTCTTGCGGATGCTCAATCTTAAAGAAAAAAGCTTTCACCACGACCTTACCTGTGGCAAAGAATTGCTGTAGCGGAAAGTTTGCCATGACAATAAACAGTGAACCGCCCACAACAATCAATATTGACTGAGTGTCGATAAAAAGACCGGGGTCACCACCAAGTACCATCGCGGCAACGACAAAGCCTATAGCTCCAATGATCCCTACCAGCGTTGCTATATCCACTCAGTTTCCTCCACTTGACGCGGTAAATTTGGCTAGAACCTCAATTTTAAACATCCCACTCAACGTAGCAACCTATATTGTAAAATTAAGTAAACCACGCATTGATCATCGGCTGACATTCGAGTTTCTTTATATGATAATGACGCTATGTTGAGACTAAAGGCGATACACTATGACTAAACAGGAAGAAAACCTATCTTTTGAACAAGCACTACAACAACTCGAACAGTTAGTTAATGAGCTTGAACAAGGCGACCTTCCATTGGAAACGTCACTAGAAAAGTTTGAACAGGCGGTGAAACTGTCGCGTTTAAGTCAAACTCAACTACAAAGTGCCGAACAAAAAGTTTCAACGTTACTAGAAAAAAACGGCGAACAAGAATTGAGTGAACAGCAGGGTGAGGCGTCGGAGTGAACATTAAGCAGTTTACAGCTGATGTCAGAACGAGCGTCGATAAGCGACTTGATCAGTTGATCGCAACCCATCTTGCTCCGAGCGATTTAAAAGAAGCGATGGCTTACGGTGTGCTACTCGGCGGTAAACGAATTCGCCCGTTTCTAACCATGACGGTCGCAGAGCTGTGTGGCGCTGACTCTGACGACGCGCTTGACGCTGCATGTGCCGTCGAGCTGATCCATGCTTATTCATTAATTCACGATGACCTCCCAGCAATGGATGACGATGAACTTCGCCGCGGGCACCCTACTTGTCATATCAAGTTTGGCGAAGCGACGGCTATTCTAGCAGGTGATGCGTTACAAACACTCGCTTTCGAAGTCTTGAGCCAAATGAAAAGCGAACGCTTGCCTGCTGAGCGTCGTATTCAGATGATCCATCAGCTTGCTACGGCCAGTGGCGCCAAGGGAATGTGCTTAGGGCAAGCATTAGACCTTAATGCGACAGGTCAATCGATTAATGAACAGGCATTAGAGACCATCCACCGCCATAAAACCGGTGCACTTATCCGCTCGGCTGCAGCACTGGGAGCCCTCTCGGGCAGTGAGGACAGCCAGCAATACCTAGATGACTTCTGCGACTTTGCCAGTTGGATAGGCCTGGCATATCAAGTTTACGACGATATTCTTGATGTTGTCGGTAATACTGAGGTGATGGGCAAGCCGCAAGGCTCTGACCAGGCCCACCATAAAGCGACCTACGTCGCGTTACTTGGACTTGACGGCGCTAACAAAAAACTGATGTCATTGCACCAACAAGCACTACTGTCACTCAACAAGATCCCGTACAATACTCAAAAACTAAAAACATTTTCTGAGATCTTGCTGCAACGAGATCATTGAGCTATACGAGACATATGACCAAATTATTAGACGGTATTGAATACCCAACAGATCTGCGCAAGCTTCCGACTCATCGATTGAAGGCAGTATGCGACGAAGTACGCGCTTACTTACTCGATTCGGTTAGCCGTAGTAGTGGTCACTTGGCATCGGGGCTTGGCACCGTTGAACTTACAGTGGCACTGCATTATGTTTACAACACCCCCAAAGACAAACTGGTATGGGATGTAGGTCACCAAGCCTACCCTCATAAAATACTGACAGGTCGTAAACATCAACTCCATACAATCCGTCAAAAAGATGGATTGCATCCCTTCCCTTGGCGCGAAGAGAGTGAATATGATGTGTTGTCAGTAGGGCATTCGAGTACATCTATCTCGGCAGCACTGGGGATGGCTGTCGCCGCACAGCGCTCAGGCTCAAACGAGAAAGTCGTTTCAGTTATCGGGGATGGCGCAATGACAGCAGGCATGGTATTTGAAGCCATGAACCATGCGGGTGACATTAAGCCGGATATGTTGGTTGTGCTAAACGACAATGATATGTCTATTTCAGAAAACGTTGGAGCCCTCAACCAACATTTTGCACGCCTTTTATCGGGTCGTTTTTATACCAAGATACGCGAACAAGGCAAAAAATTACTGAAGCCATTGCCCCCTATTCATCACTTGGCGAGCCGCGCCGAAGAGCACATGAAAGGCATGATGGCACCAGGTACGATTTTTGAAGAGCTCGGTTTTAATTATATCGGACCTATTGATGGTCACGATATTGATACCTTAGTCGAGACACTAAAAAATATGAAGCACCTGCGTGGTCCTCAGCTGCTTCATGTCGTCACTCAAAAAGGTAAAGGGTATCGTCCAGCCGAGGCTGATCCAATTGGCTACCATGGCGTGCCTAAGTTTGACCCGGCGCAGTCAACATTACCAAGCAAAAAGCCTGGCATTCCCAGCTACTCCGAGGTGTTTGGTGATTGGCTATGCGACCACGCCCAATCCGATGCGAAGCTCATGGCGATTACACCGGCTATGCGCGAGGGCTCGGGCATGGTGAAGTTTTCAAAACTTTATCCAGATCAGTATTTTGACGTCGCTATTGCTGAACAACACAGTGTCACTTATGCGGCGGGACTTGCCATCGCTGGACTTAAGCCCGTTGTAGCGATTTACTCGACATTCTTGCAACGTGCTTATGACCAAGTAATTCACGATGTCGCACTTCAGAACCTTGATGTGTTATTTGCGGTCGATCGCGCGGGTATTGTCGGTGCCGACGGCCCAACCCACCAAGGTGCATTTGATTTAAGCTATCTGCGGTGTATTCCAAACATGGTCGTGATGACCCCGAGCGATGAACAAGAGTGTCGCGATATGCTGTATACGGGTTACTGTCACCTAGGTCCTGCTGCGGTTCGCTATCCACGCGGCAGTGGAACAGGCGTTAAGCTTAGAGAACAAGATACGCTGCTCGAGATCGGCAAATCACGTGCAGTTCATGAAGGCAATGAGGTTGCCATCTTGAACTTTGGTACCCTACTACCGGAGGCACTAGCTGTTGCCGAAAGCATCGATGCCAGTGTGATCGATATGCGGTTTGTTAAGCCTCTTGATACGCACGCCATCATCGAAGCGGCTAAACGTCATAAACTGCTAGTAACATTAGAAGAAAATGCTGTTGCGGGTGGTGCAGGTAGTGCGGTTAATGAAGCTCTTGCAGAAGCTCAAATCAGTGTGTCAACGCTCAACATTGGCTTACCCGATGAGTTTATTAAGCATGGTAGCCAGACAGAAGTTAAAGAAGAGCTTGGTTTAACTGCTGACGCGATTACAGCGCGTATCCAGCATCACCTAGCATAACAGGTTAATTTAGGCGGCTGCCAGCCAGTCGCTGCCGACCGAGGTTGCGAGTATGAGTTGCAAAACAATATGACTCGCAACACCAGCAAGTACATCATCTAGCATAATCCCTGTCCCGCCATGCAAGCGTTTATCAAGCCAACTAATGGGCCACGGCTTGAGAATATCAAACACACGAAAAACCAAGAATCCGAGCACTAGTAGCCCAAAGTTTGCGGGCAACGCCCACATCGTAAACATTAATCCGACAAACTCGTCCCACACGATAGCTGGGTGGTCATGTACGCCCATTTTATCTGCCGCACTGCGACAGATATAAATACCCACCAGTGTGCACAGTAGCATCACCACCGTATAACTTGTCACATCAAGCAGCAACATGGCGTAAACCAATGGCACAGCCGCTAATGTACCGAATGTACCCGGCGCTTTAGGCGCTAGACCAGAGCCCAAACCCAGTGCCAATAAATCGATAGGGTTGCGCAAAGAGAGCCCAGGAAAACGACGCATACTAAGGCGCTCCAAAATGGTTATAGCCCAGCTTAATATCTGGCATTTGCCAATGTTCGCCTTGATAGGTCATCTTAACTTGCCGCTGTTCATCTTTAACAATACGTCCGATGCATACCGGTTTATCTTTTAAGTGAGAGGTGATGGTTTCTAAGCGACCTCTGTTTTGCTCTGGCACGGTAAATAGCAGTTCGTAGTCATCACCTGCGGTTAACGCGAGCGCAAAAGCCTCATCCAAGTCGAGCGTTTCTGTCAAAGCCAACGATAGTGGCAATTTATCGAGTTCGAGTTGAACGCCCATTTGACCTTTCTTTGGCAGCAGATGATTTAAGTCGGCGAGTAAGCCATCTGAGACATCAATACAGCTATTAGCCACACCACGTAGTAATTGACCTAATGCGACGCGAGGCGTCGGGTAATGCAAACGATTGACTAAAGATTGCAAATGACCATGTGTGGCAGAGAGCTCACCCTGTAAAAGTCTTAATGCTAAACCAGCGTCACCCAGTGAACCACTCACATACAGCCAGTCACCCGCTTTAGCTTGGTCTCGCCTAATCGCCGTGCCATTAGGCACAACGCCCTGAGCCGTATAGGTCAACGTCAACGGACCGCGTGTTGTATCGCCGCCAATTAAATCGCACTCATAGTAGTTTGAAATCTCCTTCAAACCGCCACTAAAGTCGTGCAGCCAATCTTCGTCGATCGTAGGTAAAGTCAGCGCTAGGCTGCCCCAACTCGGTGCCGCCCCCATTGCCGCTAGATCACTTAGATTAACCGCTACGAGTTTGTGCCCTATGGCACGCGGGGGGGTTGTTTTATCAAAATGAACCCCCTCCACCATGGTATCAGTAACAGTTACTAACTGATGATCGGCAGGCACTTCTGTCACTGCGCCATCATCTCCTACACCAACTATCACATCACCACGATACGACTTGGCTTTGAAATAATGCTCAATGAGATTAAATTCGTCGAGTTTCGGAGTCTGTTTCATAAGAAAAAAGAGCGGCGTACCGCTCTTATATTATTGGCGAGCAGGTCTGAGTGCATCGACGGCCTTGTCGAGCACACCATTAACGAAACGGTGGCTGTCATCCGCGCCGAACGACTTCGCAAGTTCAATGGCTTCGTTGATAGCAACTTTATAAGGGACATCATAGCGTTCGCGCAATTCATAAGCGGCGATACGTAAGACGGCCAGTTCCACCGGATCGAGTTCACTAATCGGACGATCCAAATAAGGTGCGATCGCCTCATCTAAACTTTTATAAAAAGCGCCAACGCCACGAAGCAATTCTAGAAAATAATCAACGTCCACCTTGCTGGTGTCGTTGTCGGTTAAAAATTGCGCTTCGATCTCGTTGAACGTATTTTGCGATAACTGCCATGAGTAAACCGCTTGTACTGCAAGCTTTCTCGCTTTTCTGCGTGCTGCTGGTTTCATTCTTATTACGTTCCTGTTAAATCTTGTCTAAGACGTTAACCATCTCTAACGCGCTCAATGCCGCTTCAGAGCCTTTGTTTCCAGCTTTTGAGCCACTGCGCTCAATCGCTTGCTCTAAAGTATCCGTAGTAATGATACCAAACGCCACCGGCAAACCGAATTCCATTGAGACACGACCTAAGCCGCTGTTGCTCTCGCCAGCAACAAAGTCAAAATGAGGCGTTCCACCACGGATAACAGCGCCCACTGCAATAATTGCGTCATACTTGCCAGACTCGGCTAGACGCTTTGCTGCGACGGGGATTTCATAAGCACCCGGTACGCGTACAACGGTGATGTCGTCGTCTGCGACTTGACCATATTGTTTTAGCGTCTGGACCGCACCCTGTAAAAGGCTCTCAACGACAAAATGATTAAAACGAGACACGACAATGGCAAATTTTTTGCCAGGTGCGTTGATGCCACCTTCAATGATATGCATGCTAGGAATTCCTTGTAATCTCAATAATGCGTCAATAATACCACATTTTACCGTTATTTTCGGGCTAACGTGTAGGAATAAAATACTTCCTGTGTGTCCCTATTCGTCGCTACCTTGCGTGCCGCGCTATTCTCTAACACGGCAAGTGCCGAATGATTCGAGTCCGACACGGGGAATAGCACTTGTGACCACGGCCAACTGGATCTCAACCAATCAGTCGTTAACGCAAATAAGTCATTATGGAGGCTGTTAGCAACCGCATCCTGCCCAAGCCACCAGGTAATTTCTGCTTGGAAGTTGCTCGTATCCAATGCCGCACCGCTAGCACGGTCAGAAGCGACTGGAGCAAAGTAGACCATACCCACAATTTGCTTTGACTGTTTATCAATAACGACAAAACTAAAGGCTGTTTTTTCTTTCATTTGTTTCAGCAAGTGCTGGATCATTGAGCCATTTTGTTCTTCTGACGTCTTGCTACTTGGCCAACTCCAACCCAACTGTTCGTAGAGCCAAGGTTGTGAATCCATATAGGACGTGTAGATTTCAGCTGCATCGGAAGGCTTCAATGCCTCGATCTTTAATCGGGATGATTCCGTGGTCTTCGCCATCGACAAATCATCTTGCCAGAACTCGACTGCTGATAAACTCCAGCTCATGGCAATAAAGAAAGCTAAAATGATGGTTGTCGCTATGCGCTTAACAATCATTATGCTCGCTTTCCTTGAGCGTGTGCAAAAAATCCCTTAACGCGTTCAAGCTCGCGCTCAATCTCGCCATTAATCATCATCGCCGGTCCAATATCAATCGCCTTGCGAGCAAAGTCCATTGCCACAGGAACGACAGGCACATTAGCTTGCTTAGCAATATGTAAAAATCCTGACTTCCACTGTTTGACTTTTTTACGCGTGCCTTCAGGCGTAATCACCAGCACTAATTCATGCTTGGTTTTAAACTCCTCGACCATCTTGCCAACAACACCATTGGCGGCGGAGCGATCGATAGGAATGCCACCAAGCTTAAGCATCAAACTTTTAATCGGAAAACGAAAAAGACTCGCTTTACCCAAATAATTTAACTTAAGCCCCATAGCGAGCATCACAAACACCCCAACAGGAAAATCCCAGTTAGAGGTGTGCGGCGCAATTGGAATGATAGCCTGGCGTGTATCCGGCATTGAACCGTTGATTTTCCAGCCTCCCATCAGACGCATGCCTACACGTCCGACCCAACGCGAAAAGCGATTTCCTTGTGATGGGAAATCGCCTTCTAAATTACTTGGTATTACATCTTTATTTTCTGTCATTAATTGTCTCGAAACGCTGCTTTTACATCTCTTAATTTAGCTTTGATTCGCTTAATATTTTCTGGCCCCATGCGCAAAAGTTGCTTTTGCGCCGGCGGTAATGCTTCAAGTGACGAATCATGATAAGTATACATGACACTGTCGTCATCTACTCGTACAAGTGATTCAGGAACGGGAGTTTCTAACAACACATTAATCGCTTCGATAACGGCGTTCTCAAAATCACTGTCTGGGTAACCGATTTCACCGTAAGCCTCTTGGAACAGTGGCTTAAACAGTTCATAGTTATCTACCAATGCACTTGCATCAAGGCTCGTAAACCAATCGACAATTGGATCGTAGCGTTGATAACTTTGCTCATCAATGTATAGCTCACCCTCAACCTCAATGACCGAGAAACGACCATCTGGACGTTGTACAACGGTGCGATCAGTGACAAGCATGCCGTTTCGCAAATTATCGATGATAACCACTGCATCTTTAATCAATTGAGAACTTTTAAGCGGTTGAATCTCAAGACCGCTATTATCCAATTCTTGCAACACGGTTGGTGTGCTTTCGTTCAATTCAGGAAGCGTAATAGCAGGTTCGGGCTCTACTGGCTCCTCTGTACTGGTCTCTGGCGATACGACCGGTTCAGGCTCTGGCTCAGGTTCAGGCGTTGGCTCCGGCTCTTTCGGTTCAACCGCAGGTGCTTCTTCGGGCTGTTTTGGCATATCCATCGACTGAGTCTGCTTTGGTTCGGACTCATTAGAACCCGATAAAAGCCACCAACTGCCGCCGCCAATAATAATAACGATAACAATAACGGCAACGATCCATCGTGCAGCACTGCTACTGTTCTCTTTGTCAGGATAGTTATCTTGTTCTGCCATGCCCTGCGGTCCTCATTGTTACAATAGGTTAAGGTCGATCGCTTTCAGCGCGTTTAAACACGAGTTCTTTGTCACTCGATTCCGATGCTGAGAAGCGATAGCCTGCATAGTCAAATGCTTTTAAATCAGACACGCTGTTCGGCTTTTGGTTCACCATAAAGCGAGCCATCAGTCCACGCGCTTTCTTTGCATAAAAGCTGATGACCTTGAACTGACCGTTCTTCTCATCTTTAAATACGGGCGTGACTAACTGGGCTTTGAGCGCCTTTTTATTGACGGATGAAAAGTATTCATTCGACGCTAAATTCACCAATACATCACTGTCTGTCTGAGCCAGATCGGCGTTGAGCAACTCGGTGATTTCATCACCCCAAAACTCATACAGATTTTTACCACGCTCATTATCTAACTTGGTGCCCATCTCCAACCGATAGGGCTGCATCAGGTCAAGCGGACGGAGTAAACCGTACAAACCAGATAAAATTCGCAGTTGCTGCTGTGCTGAGCGGACATCATCATGAGTCATTGACTCCGCATCCAAGCCTGCATAGACATCGCCATTAAACGCGTAGATAGCAGGACGCGCATTGTCTTCAGTAAAAGGCAGGCTCCACTCGGTAAAGCGCGCAGCATTTAGACCCGCCAGTTTATCGCTGATCTTCATTAACGAGCCGAGTTGCTGAGGAGTGAGCTCGCGGCAACGCTGAACCAGTGTTTCAGCCTCATCTAGCAACCGAGGTTGCGTTGCTTCTACCGCAAGATAGTCCGATTCATAATCTAAATTCTTGGCGGGTGAAAGTACCGCGAGCATAATGTTCTCCTATCGACTATTGCAGCGGATCTTGGTCCGCGCCTTCTTTCTCAACTTCTGTTGGCATCAGGTCTTCACGACTCACACCGAGTGTAAGTGCTACGCTACTGGCTACGAAAATCGATGAGTACGTACCAACAATCACACCAAATAATAACGCAGTCGCGAATCCATGGATCAATTGCCCACCGACAAAGAACAACGCTAACAACACTAAAATAGTGGTTAATGAAGTAATTAGGGTTCGGCTCATGGTATCCGTTAATGCACGGTTAATAACCTGCGTAGGTGTCAATTTAGCGTACTTGCGGAAGGTTTCTCGCACGCGGTCGGAAACCACCACGGTATCGTTTATTGAGTAACCGATGACCGCGAGTAATGCAGCCAGTACAGTCAGGTCGAATTCGAGCCCGAGCACTGAGAAAAGACCTAAAGTCAAAATGACATCGTGAGCCAACGCCGCCACAGCACCGACAGCTAGTCGCCATTCGAATCGCATTGCGATATAAATCAGGATACATATCAATGCGGTCAGCATAGCTAGGCCACCCTGCTCGACGAACTCGTCGCCTACGTTAGGGCCAACGAACTCAATACGACGCATCTCAATGGACGAATCAATATTGTCGCGCAAAGTCGTTAAGATCTGCGTACCAAGTTCTTCGGCTTTAACACCCTCGCGCGGTTCAAGCCGAATCAGCAGGTCTTGCTGAGTACCATAGTTCTGGACAACGGCATCGGCAAATCCACCCGCCTCTAGGGTACCACGTACTTGATCGAGATCGGCTGCTTGAGGAAAGCCGACTTCAATCAAGGTTCCGCCAGTAAAATCTAAACCAAAATTCAGTTTGTTTACCGATAGTGACACGATTGACGCAAGAAGGAGCAAGCCACTGATGAGTGCAAATACTCCACGAAACCGCATGAATCCTATGCGTTCTTTTGTATTAATTAACTGTCTCATCATTCACCCTAAATTGATAACTTGCTAAGACGCTTGCCACCCCAGACGGAGTTAACAATCGCTCGCGTACCGACAATCGCGGTAAACATTGATGTGATAATACCGATTGCCAATGTAATCGCGAAGCCTTTTACCGGACCATTACCCACGGCAAACAGGATGATCGCTGCAATCAACGTGGTGATGTTCGCATCGGCGATGGTCGATAGCGCACTATCATAGCCGTGATGAATCGCTTGCTGAGGGCTACGCTTAGCACGAATTTCCTCTCGAATTCGCTCAAATATCAACACGTTCGCATCCACGGCCATACCCACCGTCAGTACGATACCCGCCATACCTGGTAAAGTCAGCGTTGCGCCTGGAATCATCGACATCACACCGATAATCAAAATGATGTTGGTCGCCAATGCGATATCCGCAACAATACCGAACTTTCTGTAGTACAACACCATAAACAGCAGTACTAACACCAGACCCCAGATAATTGCCTGGGTCCCTGCATCAATGTTCTGTTGACCAAGGCTCGGTCCGACGGTGCGTTCTTCAACAATTTGAATCGGCGCGATCAAGGCACCTGCTCGTAGCAATAACGATAAGTTTTGTGCTTCTTGCGGTCCTACGCCCGTGATACGGAAGCTACTACCCAAACGCGATTGGATCGTAGCCACACTGACGACTTCTGCTTTCTTGTTAAATTGCAGATTGCCCTCAGCATCACGCTCGCCCGTTGACTCGTATTCCATAAATACAGTCGCCATTGGTTTACCGACATTGTCTTTGGTCGCAAGTGACATTTTATCACCTCCAACACCGTCAAGCTCGATATTAACCTGTGGTCGATTGTACTCATCGTACCCAACGCCAGCATTCACAATGTGGTCGCCCGTCAAAATCACATCTTCTTTGAGCAACTGCGGTCCGCCATCACGTGAAGGCAATAATTGACTACCAAACGGCACGCGACCATTCATCGCGTCACGCACGTCGTTTTCGGTGTCCACTAAACGAAACTCAAGCGTTGCTGTCGCACCCAAAATTTCTTTCGCGCGCGCCGTGTCTTGCACGCCAGGCAACTCGACAACGATACGATTCGCACCTTGGCGTTGAATTACCGGTTCAGCCACACCGAGTTCATTAACACGATTACGCATAATGGTGATGTTTTGCGATACGGCATAGTCACGTGTTTCCGCGAGTTTTTGCTCAGTCATTTGCATGCGAACCGTGTTGGTCTCTGCATCCGCAAACATCTGGTAGCCTTGATAACGTCCATCTAAGTACGCTTCGGCCTGTTGGAAGTCTTCGTCTGAACGAAGCTCAACATTGATCGCATCATCTTCTACGCTGACATTGGTATAGCGAATACGCTCTTCGCGCAAAGAACTGCGAATAGTATCTTTCATACCATCGAGTATTTTGCGCATGGCTTCGTTCATATCGATTTCCATCAAAAAATGAACGCCACCACGTAAATCTAGGCCCAATTTCATTGGCTCTGCACCAATAGACTTTAGCCATCCTGGCGTTGCCGGAGCTAAGTTAAGGGCTACAATATAGTGCTCACCTAAGCGCTTATTAAGCGCTTCACGCGCTTGCAACTGCTCTTTATCTGAACTGAGTCGAACCAATACTTGCTCTTGTTCAAGCGCAACGGATTTGGGTGAGATGTCTTCTGACTTCAGCGTTTCACGAACTAGATCAAGCGTTGAGGCATCTACTGTTGCTTGACGATCTGCGGAAATTTGTACTGCGGGATCTTCGCCGTAAATGTTAGGCAGCGCATACAGCGCTGCCAACAAAATAACGAAAATTACGAGCAGGTTTTTCCACAACGGGTATTTATTTAACACGTCGTGCCTACCTTACATTTTCTATTAGAGAGACTTCATTGTACCTTTAGGAAGAACTGAGGTAACTGCCGCTTTTTGTACAGTCACTTCGATTTCTTCACTTAAAGCGATGACGATAAAATCTTTGTCGTCACTCACTTTGGTAATTTTGCCGACCATACCGCCTTGCGTAAGGACTTCATCGCCCTTGCTGAGCGAACTAATGAGCTCTTTATGCTGCTTCATGCGTTTGGCTTGTGGACGGTAGATCAAGAAATAAAATACCAAACCGAATAATAGCAGCATGATGATTAGTTCCATGCCGCCACCTTGAGCAGCTGCACCATCTTGCGCGTATGCAGGGCTAATAAAAAAACTCATAATGTTTCCTCAATTGATGTTGCTTTATAATAATTGAACGCCACTCATATCAGATGAGGGCTGATTTCTTAATTGCAAGTGCTAAACGCACAGTTTATCGGATTTTCAACGTGTTTAATATGCCTAGTGCGTTAGCTAAATCTCAAGCCCCATCGCTTTTAAACGTCGCCGTAATCCAACTTGCGAAACTTTCAGTGCCCACATCATTTTTTCTGTGTCACCTTTGTATCGTTCATAGTGCTCGCGAATAGCCGTTTCTGACAGATCTTGTGCAGTATTAATGCCGTCAAACCGTTGAATCAGCTGGTATACGGATGCACGAGAAATATTGAGTTCTCGAGCGGTCGCTTGCAACTCAAATCGATTGTTTTGTAACGACTCTATTAACTCATCTTTGCTCACGCTATTAGGTTTGCGAGATTTAGTCACCTTTTTACTGTTACTCGCGTTAGGTAGTTCTTGCTTTGATGCAAGGATACTCAGCAGTTGAGGGTCCAAATATAGACGCTCTTGTTCGCGGCTATCAATCACAATTTGGCGCGCCACATTACGCAACTGTCGCACATTGCCCGGCCAATTAAATAGCAACAGCTGCACCATCAAATCGGTCGGTATCTCGGCATTAAAACGCTTCTTCACATTGACCCTAGACCACTGTTCCTCGACAAAGTGAGTAAATAGCAGACCGATGTCCTCTCGTCTATCAACCAAACTCGGAACGAACAATTGATAAGCAGACAATAAATTATTCAGGCGCCACAGTAACGAACTTTTATTCTCAGGACAGTTGTCGTAAGTGCTTGTAAGCATGAACCGACATTTAACAGGCACTGGCGTCGAATCATTGATAGCCAATACTTTTTGTGCTTTAAACGCTTTAAATATTAACTCATGTACTTTTTCTGAGGCGTCTTCCAGATCTTCTAATAAAATCGAGCCCTGCCCTGCTTGTTCTAACCAACCTTTGCGACGTTGCCCATTGCGCACCGTGCCAAACAGTTCTTCCTCCGCCACAGCATCATGAATAGCAGCCACATTCACCGAAACAAAAGGCTCATTAGATTGATCGCTGTAGTCATGAATGCTGCGAGCGACATGTTCTTTTCCGACCCCTGCGGCACCTCTAATCATTACTGGCAAATTGAGTCTGGCAATATTCTTTGCTTTGTCTCTAACGGCAGCTATATCGGGGCTGATACCTAAAATAAGATTGTCATCAGGCACCAGCATGTGTTGCAGCGGCAAAAACTTAAACAACAATACTACTTTTTGACTCAAGGTAAGGATAATGCCTTCGTGCAGATCGTCCGCGGTTAGCAAATACTCCTGCTGCTCCGAGCGCCCCGGAATGGTAACTTGGGTGCTCGTGCTGTGTGCGCGAATTCGATAAAGTTCTTCGGAATCCTTTTGTATAATTAATGGCGACCGACTGATGTGTGGGTCAGCGAGCGGTTTCCCAGCATAACCATTTTTAGAAAATTCAGGTCGATTACGACTCACGTAGCCCCGTCCCTCACGGTCCAAATCTAACAGTGGGGCTACCTCGCCAACACGGTTGACGTTTGGATGAAGCGCGATCACTAACATCGGAACAACAGATTGCTGCTTGTCCAAAGAGTCATGCGCGTGCTGTGTCTTAATGTCGGCTATATCCATAGTTTGCTAGTCCTTAAGCATTGTCGGCGTCACTTTTACCATAATACTGTGCTGTCTTAAAAACTGCTACATTTCTAGTCGAATCTGTGGCACTGTTGGCTTTATTTTGTGTCCAATAGCGCCTCGATCAAAATGTCCTCAATTGACTTAATATTCTACCTGACTGATTTAGCGGGTGTCGCCGTATTTGCGGTAGCAGGTACCTTACTTGCGTTCCGTAAAAAAATGGATGGCTTTGGTGTCATAATTCTCGCTTCTGCAACAGCGATTGGTGGCGGTACAACGCGAGACCTGATTTTAGATCTACCCGTATTCTGGACGCACGACCCGACATACATTTATGTCATCATTGCGGCTGCGTTACTCACGATTATTTGGCTTCGGTTCAAATCATATATCCCAATTAATACTCTGTTAATTGCGGATGCTGTCGGTTTAGCATTTTTTGCCACAATGGGGGCACAAAAAACACTAGCAGCCGGCTTTACACCGTTCATTGCCGTTATCATGGGCACCGTCTCAGCGTGTTTTGGCGGTATGTTGCGCGATGTGTTAGCGCGTGATATCCCGATGGTATTAAAAAGTGAACTCTATGCAACAACCTGTATTATCGGCGCGACCATATACACGGTCCTTGTTCCTTACTTTCCTGTCACGGCGCTCGCTGCGAGCATGCTGGTTACTTTGGTCGTGCGTCTTGGTGCAATTCGTTATCAATGGTCGTTGCCCGTTTTTAAAGAGCACGAGCACCACTAACCATGCTATCCATCGGCTGGATTATCACCATCGCGGTGACTTACCTTTGCTTGCTATTTTTGATTGCTTATCGTGGTGATAATCTTAGCCGTAAACGCGTAAAGCCTTATCGCTATGCGTTAGCTCAGGGGGTACATTGCACCTCATGGGCATTCTTTGGCACCGTCACACAGTCCGCTATTTATGGCTGGTCGTTCGCCCCCACCTATATCGGTGCGATTGTTGTGTTCCTGGTATTTCATCGCGTTCAGTTGCGTTTACTTAGCTATTGTAAGCAGCAAAATATCACTTCAATTGCCGATTTGGTCGGCAGCCATTTCGGTCGCTCATCGATTTTATCTGGGTTTATCGCCATTACTGCACTGGTTGCCGTAGTACCTTACATATCATTGCAACTACGCGCCGTGACGGCGAGCGTGACAACACTGACAGGTGTAGCGACTGGCTCAAATACATTCTTTGATCTAGCGCTACTAGTTACTTTAGCGATGGTCAGCTTTGCATTTCTATTTGGTACACGTCGCCTATCCTTAGCGGAACAGCATAATGGTCTGATGGATGTCGTTGCCTTTGAATCCATGGTAAAACTAATTGCCTTTATGATTATCGGTGCCTTTGCATGCTGGTCTTTGTTTGATGGCGTGGTTGACTTAGTTGAACAAAGCTTAGCTCAGGCTTCGATCAAAACGATACTAGAGGGTCGCCCAGACGGCATCTATATTTTTATTGTGCACGCGTGCTTAGGTGCATTATCAATGTTCTGTTTGCCACGCCAGTTTCATGTAAGCTACATCGAGTGTAACCATCCCGATGAGCTCAAAGTCGCGCGCTGGGCCTTTCCGCTCTATTTATTTGCGATCAACTTTTTCATTCTACCGATCGCATTAGCGGGTCTGGTTGTCGCACCTGAGTACGCGCATACCGACATGTTTATGTTGTCTCTGCCGATCATTGCTGAACGACCCGATATCAGCACAGTTGCATTTATCGGCGGACTCTCAGCATCAACCAGTATGGTACTTATTGCGTTATTAGCACTGAGCATCATGATGGCCAACGATGTTGTTATTCCCAGTTGGTTGCACCTGTTTAAACACCCAAGCCGACGGCTTTCTCCTCGGCTGGTACTCAACATTCGCCGAGCAACCATCATCGTTGTGATGCTGTTAGCATATGGATATTACCAGCTAACCTTAGAGTCGCTGCCATTAGTTAATTCTGGTCTCATCGCATTAGCCCTTTTAGCGCAATTAGCGCCGGGTATCCTTGCCACCATTCTATGGCCCCGGGCCAGTGGTCTTGGGGTCATAGCTGGACTTCTCATGGGTTGGATAGTCTGGTTCTGGCAGCTGCTCCTACCTGCATTAAATACCCATCAGCCCATGCTTGATACAGACCTTGCCGATGGCGTTGTATTAAGCCTTATACTAAACTTTTCAGTGTTTTGGGTGGTGTCTATGTTGCGCCCCCAAATTCCGCACGTCTCCGTTCCTAACTTAAGAGATTCAATCGAGACGAGCAGCCTGACTTGGGCTCGTTTATACACAGTACTGTCGACTTTTTACAGCGATGCCCAGTTGCGGATCGTCCAGCGCCGACTCGATATTGATTTATTCTCTCAAGATAATCACGCTACCGTGCCCGCCGACGTTATGGTTCGTGTAGAGCGCGAGCTATCTGCGGTAATTGGCACTTCTGCCAGTCGACTGCTTCTCGAATCTGTTTCAGAACAGCACTCGCTCTCGGTTGACCGTATGGTTGACTGGGCAGCTGAAGCATCAAAGCTCTACCGTTTCAACCGAGAATTACTACAGGCTTCGGTCGAGAATATTCCACAAGGCATCAGTGTAGTCGATCAAAAGCTTCGGTTAGTCGCTTGGAACCAACGTTACGCTGACATATTCGATTATCCGACAGGTATGTTAGAGACAGGTATTCCCGTTGAAAAACTGCTGCGATTTAACGCCCACCGGGGGCTGTTAAGCTCGCACGAAACGGATATCGAGAAGGAAATACAAAAGCGCTTAGATTACCTTCGCTCAGGCAGTGCTTATTCGTACCAGCGCCAGCAAGGCACACGCATCATTGAACTACATGGGAACCCGATGCCAGGTGGTGGCTTTGTCACGACCTACAGTGATATCACCGAAAAAATCGCCGCACAAAACCAACTCCGACAAGTGAACGAAGAGCTGGAGCAGCGAGTCGCCGAACGTACAGAGCAATTGTTGCTCGCAAAGCAAGCCGAGGAGTATGCTCATCGGAGTAAATCACGTTTTTTTGCTGCCGTAAGTCATGACTTGATGCAACCCTTTAATGCAGCGAGTCTGTTCACCGAAATGTTAGTCGCTAAATCAACTGATTCGCAACGACCGATTGCCGCACATTTAAAGCAGTCGCTTGAACAAGCTGAAGAGTTGTTAACCATGCTGCTCGACATGACTAAACTCGACAGCGGACACCTAAAACCGGAATACCAAAGCTTTGATATCGGCTCAGTCTTACAGCCGTTAGTAGAGCGCTACCGCTATACCGCGCATGAGAAGCAGCTCAGATTTCATTACATCGATAGTCGCGTGCGTGTGCGCAGTGATCGACGGTTGTTAACTCGGGTGTTTCAGAATTTATTATCTAATGCGCTACGCTACACCCATTCGGGGCGCGTTACAGTCGGCTGTAAACGTACCAATAACCAAATTACAGTTTGGGTCATCGACACTGGACCGGGTATCCCTGAGCACAAGCAACGTGAGATTTTCCGAGAGTTTCACCAATTACAAAGCGACAGCGACAACCCAGGGCTAGGTCTGGGCTTATCTATTGTGGAGCGTATATGTCGCTTAATGGAGTTGCCTTTAACACTGCGCTCGATGGTTGGAAAAGGAACAGCTTTTGGCATCTCGTTTGACGCGCTTCCTCCTCTACCAAATGAATCTAAAACTAAAATAGCAGAAGAATTTGATACCGCCGAACTGATACTGAGCGATTTTCATGTGTTAATTATTGATAACGATCCGCAAGTATTACTTGCTACAAGCGAGCTACTCAAGGGATGGGGAGCACAAATTACGACGGCAGAGAGCCTAAGCGATGTTTCGTCGCTTAAGCCCTGTGATTTAATTTTCGCCGACTATCATTTAAATCGAGGCTTGACGGGTGTCGATGTCATACAAACACTTCGCGAAAAGTGGTCATGTGACACACCTGCGATCATCAATTCTGCCGATCCCACAGAGTCAGTGCGTCAAGCTGCGATGGCTGTAGAAGCGTACTTTATACCTAAACCACTTAAGGTTGGCGCACTCAAGCGCTTACTCAAGCGGATCCGAGGCGGATAACATCTGGCGGAATAAAATACCTGCTTGGGTTCGGTTTACACAATGTAGCTTTCTTAGGATGGCTGAAACATGTTGTTTAATCGTAGTCTCCTGCACACCGAGATCAAAGGCAATTTGCTTATTAAGCCGTCCATCGGCGATGGCTTTTAATACTTTAAGTTGTTGCGGCGTTAAGCTCTCTAAACTACGGGCAAACTTGACGACTTCGTGATCAGTTTCGGTGAGATCGACGAGTCCTTCAGGCAACCAATTATCACCTGCTAACACCGTTTCGACTGCGGCCGCCCATTCCGGTAAGGGAACTGATTTAGGAATGTACGCACTTGCACCGAGTGCCATCGCCTGACGAATGATATGTGCGTTTTCATTCGCCGATACAATCACCACGAGCACATCAGGAAACTGACTGCGTAATAAAGTTAAGCTCGTCAGCCCCTCATTACCGGGCATCGATAGATCAAGAAACACCAGTTCGAGTTGTGGGTTCTGCTTGAGTTGTGTTTCTAATTGAGCAAAAGTTGATGCTTCTAATACATCTGATTCGAGCGTTTCACCCAATGCCTGTTTGATCGCGGCGCGAAATATAGGATGGTCATCTGCGATGATGGCGCGTGCCATGGAGCTAAATACCGTGTTAAGCATTTGTTGATGCCACCATGCTAACCAGTTTTATAGGAAGATACCAGTGCGAGTGATGCTCGCACTGGTCACTGCGGGTTGCTGACTAATTAAAAGCGATATCCGACTGTCAGAGATACCGTACGTGGATCGCCATAGTATCCAGTTACAATGTTCTCTCCGAAGGTCGAGCCGAAGTTATATCCTGCTAAGCGATATTCTTCGTCGAATACATTTTTTGCGTGCAATCCGATGTTCCACTGACCACTGGTTGAGTACCACACTAAGCTGGTATTCGCTAGGCTATACGCATCCTCATCCAACGGTGACGGTACCTCAAAAATCTGGGTATCATCGCGATAAGACATCGAACTCGACCACACTAACGAACCGCTATCGAGCACGAACTCTTTGGTGAAGCCCAAGTTTGCCGTGAGTTTAGGCGTATTAGCAAATGACCAAGTATCTGAAACGTCCTCAACTTGTTGAGTTTGTGGATTAAAAAACGCGACCTCGTCAAACTCTGCGTCGATGTAACCAATAGAGCCAGTAAAATTGAGTGTCTCAGTTGCTGCGAAGGTCGACTCAAGCTCAACCCCTTGCACTGTTGAGTCCGCCGCATTTAACACTTGCGATGCAACACCACCACTTTCGACAGCACGTTGAACGGTCACCTGCATGTCCTGATAATCCGAGTAAAATACAGCTGCATTTAAGCGTAACCGGCTATCAAGCCACTCGCTTTTAACACCAAACTCGAAGGTATCAACAATTTCAGGGTCATAGGGATTCGCGGCATCGGGGTTTAAACTGACATCGGCACGCATGTCTACACCACCTGATTTAAAGCCATTGCTATAGCTGCTATACCACATCATGTCAGGTGTCATTTGGTAACTCACACTCGCGTGAGGTGAAAATTTACTCCAGTCCTCTTTGGTAGTGAAGTCTGAATTGATGACGATAGGATCAGCCGAGTAGTCGCCGCGATCTAAGAACTTCACTCCCGCGAAAGTATAGCGATACACGTCCGCATCTTTCTCATCGCGCGTATAGCGTCCACCTACAGTCACAGACCACTGGTCATCTAACTTGTAGCTTGCTTGACCAAAAACTGCTTCGCTGGTGGTGTCAACACAGCCACCGTTATCAATGGTTAGGTTTAACAAGCCCAACACGGTGCCAAAGACACCACAGGCTGTGCCATCATAAAAATACAGACCACCGATAAAGTTTAAGCGATCATCCGAGTAGGTTAGCTGAAATTCTTGCGTTGTTTGGTCGTCATCGTAGTATGCGGGTACCAACAACACTGGGTTTACGGTCGAGTCAAAGTCGATATTGGTATCGGTGCTACCTTCGCGGTAAGCAGTAATCGACTTGAAGCCCCACTGAGCATCCACATCCCAATCGACAGTCAAAGAATACCCTTCGGTTTCAACCGAGTTATCTGTCGGCATAGCGGTATAGGCGTCAAACACATCTTCAAGATAGGGTTCGTCACTTAACAGTGAGGGTAATAGTCGATGTCCTCCGCGCGCATTCGAGTCGTCTTGAGTCCAATCAGCGGCAAACTTCACATCGATATCTTTACTTGCTAACCAACGCGCATTAAAACGTCCTGTCATTAGCTCTTTATTGTAGTTTTCAGCACCCGTATTAACGAACTCTCCGTAACCATCACGATTAAGCGTTGCAAATGCACCTCCCACATAGAAGTTATTGCTCAACGCGGTTTGTCCCGCGACTTTGAGGTCCGTTTGATTGTAAGTACCCACCGTGCCTTTAATTTCAAATTCATTGTAACCTGTTAAATCGCGGGTGACGTACTTCATCGCACCACCGATGGTGTTCTTGCCATATAATGTGCCCTGAGGACCACGCAGCACTTCAACGCGTTGTACGTCTAATACTTCCAACACGGCGCCTTGTGGGCGAGCGACGTAGACATCATCAATATAGATGCCGACACCCGGTTCAAAACCCCACAATGGATCCTGCTGACCAATCCCTCGAATATATGCCGTTAAGGTTGAGTTGGTACCTCGGCTGACTTGAAACGTCGTATTAGGCATCTTGTACTGTAATTCGGTAATGTCTTCGATGCCGTCCCGTTCGAGTTCTTGTTCTCCAAATGCGCTGACAGCCACAGGCACTTCTTGGAGACTCTCACTGGTGCGTCGCGCTGTGACTTCAATTCGTTCGAGTTTGTCAGATGCTTGTTGTTCGTCTTGCTCGGCGGTATCCTGCGCCCACACCGACGCACTCCCAAGCACGCCTGTCATCGCCAGTGTTAACAGCGACAGTTTAAATCCTTTGTTGTTCATGGTGTTTCCCCTGACATTTAGTGTCATTGTTATTGCAATTATTAGCTGTGCATCACGCACCAGAATCATGGCTGTTAATTAACCTAGCGCAAAATGTTAAAAAAGTGATCTGTACCATAGTACTATGGGTTAACGATCGGTGTTGACGCACAATAGAGTCATGCAACGACCAGAACATGGCCCGTTATTAACTCGTTGCGAGGTATTTCATGTTAAGTATGATCGGATTAGTGGGTGGTTTGCTGCTACTCATTGTACTCACCTTAAGAGGAATGAACCTCTTTATCAGTGCACCACTCTGTGCTGTTGTCGTAGCGCTATGCAGCGGCATCCCACTGTTTACCGGGGATGTTAACTTTGTAGCAGCCTACATGGATGGATTCGCTGGCTTTGTCGCCGCCTGGTTTTTTATGTTCTTGCTCGGTTCTATGTTCGGCAAGTTTATGGAAGATACTGGCGCTGCCGACAGTGTCGCCAAGTGGATCATTGACCGACTCGGCAAAAAGCAAGCGGTGTTAGCGGTCGTATTAGCCTGTGCTATTTTGACCTACGGCGGAGTCAGTGTGTTCGTCGTCGCTTTCTCTGTTTATCCAATGGCGCTCAGCTTATTTAAAGACGCTAACCTGCCACGTCGCTTTATTCCCGCAGCATTAGCATTTGGATCGGTGACCTTTACCATGACATCGGCAGGCTCACCGGAAATTCAAAACTGGATTCCCATCAAGTATTTGGGCACCTCTCCCTATGCCGCCTGGGAAGTCAGCTTAGTCGTCGCCATCTTTATGGCCGTGTTTGGCTATTGGTGGCTCACCAAAATTATCAACCGTGCCGTGGCTAAAGGAGAACGCTTTGAGGCTGAAGAACACGATCCTGTGCTTCGCGAGCGCACATTGCCCAATCCATTAGCCAGTTTAGTGCCACTGTTAGTTGTATTGGGTCTGTCATTTTCGTTTCATGAACAACTCGCACAAAATGCGCTTATCGTTGCGTTACTTGGCGGAGTGATTGCCATAGCGATTATCAATTACAACTACTTTTACAAGCCACAATTAGCCATTTCAGACGCGACCACAGGCGCATTAGTTGCTATTGGTAACACTGCTGCGGTGGTGGGTTTTGGCAGCATCGCCAAAATTACCCCAGCATTTGATACCGCGGTCAATGCCATGACCAGCCTGCCAGGTAACGAGCTTGTTGGTGCAGCGGTCGCGGTCAGTGTTATTGCGGGCCTCACCGGCTCAGCTTCGGGCGGTCAAGCAATCGCACTGCCTGAGGTCGGCCCTCACTACATGAATGCAGGCGTTAATCCAGAACAACTGCACCGTATCGTGTCCATATCGTCAGGGGCGTTGGATTCATTGCCTCACAACGGCTATGTCGTAACCACTATCCGCGCTATTTGTAAACAAAGTCACAAAGATGCATACCCGGCCGTAGCGGCTGTCACTGTTGCAGTGCCGCTGATTGGACTCAGCTTAGCTATCGCACTCTTTATGCTGTTTTAATCGAGAGGCTATTACAATGTTAACCACTGAACTTACCGGCAACATGATGCAACGTCCGCTACAGATCATTGATATGTTGCGCTACGCAGCCGAACGCTACCCAAATACAGAAATTGTCACACGCCGTTTAGAGGGGGACTATCACCGCTACGGTTACCAAACGTGCTATCAGCGCACCTGTCAGCTCGCTCATGGCCTTAAAGCGCTGGGGATTCAACCCGGCGAGCGTATCGCGAGTCTGGCGTGGAACACGTATCGGCATATGGAACTTTATTATGCAGTTAGCGGTATCGGTGCGGTTATGCACACCGTCAACCCACGTTTGTTCGAAGATCAGATTGCTTGGATATTAAATCACGCCGAAAGCACTTGGCTTTTTGTCGACATTTCATTCTTAGCGCTGGTTGAACAGATTGCCCCAGCACTAAAAAATGTCAAAGGCATTGTCGTTATGATTGATGAAGCGCAGATGCCACCCAACGTGTTGAGCGATGTAGCAAAGGATATTCACAACTACGAAGCGATCATCGCCAATCAACCGGCTCAGTTTGAGTGGCCCGATATTGATGAACACAGTGCAGCATTACTTTGCTATACCTCTGGCACTACGGGGCATCCTAAAGGCGTGCTCGCGTCCCATCGGGCGATGGTGTTGCACGCGCAAGCCACCATGGGCAAAGATATGTTAGCGCTTGATGAGAATACGGTGCTCTTGCCAATGGTCACCATGTATCACGTTGCCGCGTGGGGCGCGCCTTATGCAGCGCCATTGGCGGGCACAAAACTGGTGTTCAGTGGTGACGGTACATCGGGCGAGGTGATGAGTGAACTGATTAATCAAGAACATGTTACCGTCGGGTTGGGTGTCCCCACCATTTGGCTGACGCTTCATAACTACTTGTCAAACACGCAACAATCGGTGCCATCACTACAACGCGTCTGCGTCGGCGGTGCCGCATCGCCCATGGGCTTGGTCAAGACCTACGACCAAACCTACAACGTTTACTGGCAACCCATATGGGGAATGACCGAAACAGGTCCGCTGGTGTATTCGGCACCACCGACCTCCGATATTCTCAACCGTAGCAAAGAACAACAATACCGTATCCAAACCACGGCTGGACGTCCGGTTTTTGGCTGTGAAGCGCGCATTGTGGATGCGGATAATCAACCACTCCCCCATGACGGAGAAACCCGCGGTGAACTGCAGGTTCGCGGGCATTGGATTGCCAGTCAGTACTTTCGCAACGACGATCTCACGAGCTTTCCTAATGGTTGGCTGGCGACTGGTGATATCGCAGTGATCGATCCTGAAGGCTTTATGAAGGTCGTGGATCGCAAAAAAGATGTGATTAAAAGCGGTGGCGAGTGGATCAGTTCTTTAGACATCGAGAACATTGCTAGCCAACACCCAGCCGTTAATGAGGCGTGCGTGATCGGTGCCAAACACCCGAAATGGGATGAACGACCATTATTGCTCATTGTACCTAATACGGGTCATACAGTAGACGAAAACGATATTAAAACTTTTCTCACAGGCAAAATTGCTCGGTGGTGGATGCCCGACGCCGTTCTGTTCGTCGATCAATTGCCGCATACCGGCACCGGGAAGCTACTCAAAAATGAACTCCGAGTTCAATATCAAAACTTCTTATTGGAGAACGCATCATGAATAAACTAAAAACCGTCAAGTTGAGCCTTATAGCGCTCTGTGGTTTGTTTATTTCCATTACGCAAGCGCAGGAACCGCTGTTAGTCGAAAAGCAACGCTTCCAAATGGACAGTTACACAACCGTAGGTGGTGAAACCATCAAGGATGTTCACGTCGGGTGGGAAGCGTATGGCGAGCTTAATGAAGCTAAAGACAACGTCATTTTGGTCACTCATTTTTTCTCGGGTAATAGTCACGCAGCCGGTAAATACAGTGCCGATGACCCGCAACCCGGTTATTGGGACGCAATCATTGGCCCAGGTAAAGCCATCGATACCAATAAATACTATGTCGTAAGCGTTGATTCATTGGTAAATGCCTACCCAAACCTTCCCAGCGTAATTACTACTGGGCCTGCAAGCACAAACCCAGCAACAGGCAAACCTTATGGTTTAACGTTTCCTGTTGTGACTATCCGTGATTTTGTTAACGTACAAAAAGCACTACTTGAATCAAAAGGCATTGGTAAATTGCATGCCGTGATTGGTGCTTCTATGGGCTCCCTACAAGCCATCGAGTGGGCATCTACTTATCCCGAATGGGTAGAGCGTATGGTTTCGGTCATCGGAAGCGCGAAGATGGATGCATGGACCATTGCAGGACTCGAAATGTGGTCGCAGGCGATTAAGCTGGATCCTAATTGGCGTGGCGGCGACTATTACGATAGCGAGGCCCCACTCAATGGCGTGACGATGGCGCAAGCGATGATAACTCATGGCGCCATGCATCCTGAGATTTTCAACCAAAGCGCACCTTCTCAATCCACTTTACCGAACTCTGGACTTGATACAGTAGACAATCAATTGCCAGCAGCTCAGTGGTTATTCGACAGCAGTCGCGCTCGGGCTCCGTTAGCGGACGCCAATCATATTCTTTATTTAGTACGTGCAAACCAGTTATTTATCGCGGGTCATCAAGAAACCCTTGAAAAAGGGCTTGCAAACCTAACAGCAAAATCACTCTTCTTACCATCGAGCAATGACTTGCTGCTAATGCCTTACATGGCCGAGCAGGCAAATAGTGTGCTGAACAACATGGGGAAAGATTCGGAGTTAGAATACATTGAGGGGCCCTGGGGGCACCTCAATGGTATTTTCTCTATACAGTCGAAGGCCGATAAACTGGCAAAATTTTTAAATCAATAAGCATTAAGAGCCGCCGAATAGGCGGCCTTTGAGTTTATCTTTTAAAGAGTCTTCTATCTTCGACTTAAGCAGCTCCTCGAGCTGCTTATCTAAGTTATCCGACTGGCCTTGCCAGTCGCCCAACTGACCAAGGAACGCCTCTTCATCACCCATCTGCTCATTCACTTTGGCCATCAAATCTTGCTTGATAGCCTGCAGTTTCTCTGACGCTTCGCCCAACGCTGCTTGCGAGAGCATTTCACCTAACTGGTCATCTAGGTCAGAGTTAAACGACAAATCAGGGCTCACAATGCTGCCGCCCACCGCCGTGTTCACATCCAGACGATTCAGCTGTCCAAGCGCATCTGCAATGGCATTAGTAATCTTACTGGTGCCTGAGGCATCGACATTAAGATCAAGTAATTTAATCAGTGCTGAGCCTTCTAACGCATTACCTTTGACCCGCACCGAACCGTCGCTATCCAGTACCGACGAAACTAATGAAGCCACGATCTCATTATTGCTTACCAAGCCGATATTGCTTAACTGGGCTCCTTTCAACTGCCACTGCTGCTTCGCATCAATGCCACTGGGTAACAGCGAAAGCTCACCATTGAGATTAAACGAACGCCACAGAGACGCGTTGTCGGCGCGCGCTTGATAGGTGGTTGCTTGTCCGAGCAAATCATGTTGATAGGTAATATTTTCCCAATTCACATCGACTTGGGTATCGGCAATAAGAATTTCGGTACGTGCGTTTTTAATCAATAGCTCAGGTGCAGCATCTTGTTCCGCAAAACTTATGTTTTCGCCCATCCCACGCGCTTTCTCAATTGTTTGCGTGTCATCAGCACGCGCTAGCATTGGCGCGATCTGTTCGTAAGCGAGTAAAACATAGTGACTCCACTTCTTAGCTTCCTCGCCTAGCAGTAGGCCCGTGATGTTTTGTAGACCGGTTTCGTTAAGCTGAAAGAACGAGCGAATACGATCGATATCATTACCGGGAGCCGCCTTCACCTCGCTTAATTGCGTCTGCACCGTATCGATGCTTTGCTCAAGCTCTTCTTTAAACTGCGCAACCGCTTCTTTATCTTGGCGAATTTGCTTTTTAAGTTCATCCAATTGCTGCTTGCGTTCGGCAATATCACCCAAACCTTCAATTTTCCCCGATGTCAGCTGCTCTATTTGCTGCTTGTACTGCTCAATTTTCTCTTTCTTGGGGAGTTGATCGCGTGCCTGTTTAAACGCTTCTTCTTGTTGCTTTACCTTTTGTTTAGCGGTTGCGATAACCTCCTCGGTTTGCAAACCAACTTGCGCAACGATTTCATCCGTCGAAGGCAATTTCGTTTGCAACGACGCCCATCCGTCAGAAGCCCATGTCTTTACTTGGTCCTTATCTATCGAGACATAAACATCGCCCGGCGACTCACGTTTTTGGGCCAGTCTCACTCCCGTGATATCCAGCTGTTCCATTAGCACACGACCTAAGATGAGCTCACTCACACTGACGTCACCACTAATACGGTCAGCTTGCACACGGTTCAGCTCTGGCTGATTCGGATCGGTGATTTGCACATCAGTCAGTGTGAGCCGCATCGGCGACCACTCATGTGAAACGTTCGCGACGTTGACTTCCGCTCCGTTCAGCCGGCCCAGCGTCTGTTCAAAGGTAAATTTTAAAATGGTGTCTAAAAACAACCAAGATAATAGGAACAAGGTTCCTATCACAATAAAGAACGCGCCCAGTCCAGGCCACCTAATGATACTTTTACTCATATCAACCTCTTAAATCTGAATACACTTGCCACAACCGACTTCCCTTGAGGACACGCACGATTTTAAGTTTATTGAATGTGGCCTGGATGCGTTTACGGTAATTAATGACGATGTAGTAGGCCGTGCCCCAGACGATCGGGCTCACAATCAAACTAAAGACAAAACTACCGATAGTGATGGTGTGGTAAAACAGCGAAACACGCCCAATCGCTGTTGCGTAAACGGCCTCATAAATTGCTTGCCAACTATCGGCTCTAAGTATAGATTCGCCAAAGCTGTGGAACATTGGGTCGAGTAAGTAAGCGACACCTGAAAACACTGCAAACGAGACTAAAAACAGTGACAAATTGACTCGGAAAATCAAAGCTGCGAGTAAGATAATTAAGTTATGAACACGCAATAATGGCGTTAACCCTAGAAACATTCCGAGCACGACGGCAATAGCCAGAGAGCGTGCGCTGGTTTCTGAGTTTAGCGCTTTAAGTATTCGCGCTAATAACGTAAGCATGGCGACATCCTTTTGAATTATTTTCAACTAATATAGTGTTTGATTCGTACCTAAAGCAACTAACCTGTTATGTTTTATAAAAGCTTTTCATAAAAGAGATATACCCACTAATGCAACAACAAGTTCAATTAATTATCAATGACATAAGTGATTGGCAGCCCTACTATCCGAGCCAGTCTTTGCTTACGGCTCACGAATATCTGCAAACTCCTGCGGCGAGTAAAAGCCATATTCTCAATTTGTGCGATGACTTAAGTTACCTATCGACAGGTTATTACGTCAGTTTGCTTGCTGAAGCGCGTGGTCAGCGCGTGCTGCCTTCGGTAAACACGATTAATGATCTTAACAACTTTAATCATTACCAATTATTAGCGAACCCGGTCGATAAAGCAGCAAATAAATTTCTTACCAAGCAGACGGATAGCTCTCTTCAACTCGTCGTGTGCTTTGGACAGACTGCTATTGAACCGTTAAAACACTTGGCAAGACAACTCTTTGATCGTTACCCGTGCCCAATTATTAATATTCATTTCGTCAAAGAGAACGACCGTTGGCTGATCCAGTCCCTCAGTGCCGGTCGTCTTGCTGACTTAACCGATGATGAACAAACCCTGTTTGGTGAGTCATTGGATTTGTTTAATAAACGTGTTTGGCGAAAGGCCCGTGCTAAAAAAGAGTATCGTTACGATTTGGCTATCCTCTACAACCCAGACGAAGCCATTCCGACAAGCGATAAAAAAGCATTAAGCCTATTTATTAAAGCGGCCAAAGAGTGCGATATTGAAGCTGAACTTATTACCGCGGATGACTTTAACCGTCTGCTTGAGTTTGATGCGTTGTTTATTCGTGAAACAACTAAAATTAGTCACTACACGTACCATTTTGCCAAAAAAGCAGAAGCAAACGGTATGGTCGTCATTGACCATCCTGACTCTATTGTTAAGTGCGCTAATAAGGTCTTTTTGAAAGAGTTATTAGACAAACATCAGGTCGCTACACCGAAAACTGAGCTGTTGCTGCTTCAGTCCGATATCGATTACAAAGAGCTCGGTGAACAACTGGGTTATCCTGTTGTGCTTAAGATTCCTGATGGCTCATTCTCGATTGGTGTTGAAAAAGTTGAAAACGAAGATGAGTTCAGAGCAGCTGCAGCGCGATTGTTTGAGCAATCTACCATCTTACTGGCGCAAGAGTTTTTAAAGACAGATTTCGACTGGCGTATTGGCGTACTCAACAACCGCCCTATTTATGCTTGCCAATACTTTATGGCACGTAATCACTGGCAAATCTATAACCACAGTGAATCCAGTCGCGCTAAGAGTGGTTCATTTGAAACCTATGGTGTGCATCAAGCCCCCAAGGAAGTCGTTAAGCTCGCGCTGCAGGCAACCAAGCTCATCGGTGATGGGCTGTATGGTGTAGACGTCAAGATGACACAAAAGGGTCCCGTCATTATTGAAATCAATGACAACCCGTCAATTGAATCCGGCGTCGAAGATAAGTTGTTAGGCTACGAGCTCTACCGATTAATTATGGCTGATTTCGGACGTCGGTTGGATGAATACTGATAGCAATCTCAGCATACAACCCTGCCAGCGCGATGATATCAACGCGCTGGTCGAGCTCGAAAATCAGGTGTTTGACTATTCTCGCATCAGTCGGCGTAACTTTAATCGTCTGCTTCGCAGCCCCGCAGCTCAGATGTTGCTGGCAAAGGACCACACCCAGCAGCTTGCCGGCTATGTGGTTATTCTGACACGGCGAAACAGTCGATATGCACGTATTTACTCCATTGCCGTCGCGCCCGCGTTCCGCGGTCAAGGGGTCGCTAAACGCTTAGTGAAGGACGTCATCGAGACACAGCGTCAGCAAGGTCGTCATGGACTATCACTGGAAGTCAAGTTGGACAACAAACACGCTATCCAACTCTACCAATCCTTTGGCTTTGAAACCATTGATGTGCTTGCCGGTTACTACGATGATGGTACCGACGGATTAAAAATGCGCCTTACTTTTGATCCGGAAAGTCGCTGAAGACACCCTCAACACCGGCTTCCTTAAGCCAACCACGTAATTGCTTGAGCGACTCGACGCCTTCAGGCAATTGATCAGCTCTCAGCGTATAAACGTGAACTTTAAGACCGACTTTCTTGGCATTATCAAGTACGTCGGTCCACTCGGGCTGTCCGTCTTTAACTCCTTTCAATACATGCCCTAGCCACAATCCAACGTGATCCGCATAGGATGTCAAAGATTCCATTCCCGCATAAGTTCTCAGCGCATCATAATCAACCGGCGTTTCAGCCCACGAATTGTCAGCAATCAACTGAACCAATGGGAAATCACAGTGAAATTCACGCTTTACGCGACGCAACGTCTCGGGATCAAATGACTGTAAATAAATAGGTGTCGCCTGTTGCTTATCGGAGTAACCATTTTTATTGAGCACGTTCATTACAACCGCTAATGGATCGTAATCCTGATCGCGATACCACCGAGCCGCTTTCACTTCGATGTACACACCGGTGTCCTCGCCTCGCACTCGATTCAGTTCTTGAATCAGATTCAATGATTCGGCCAGGGTTTGTATCTTAAATTCGACTTGGTCATTTTGAAATCGTTCTGGGTAACGCGGTTGTCCGTCACTCTCTTTTCGCGACGTCAGCTTCAGTTGCTTTAAGTGATTCAAAGTAAAATCGACCACATAGTAACTTCCATCCGGACGGTGCCGCTCGGGAAACACCTCTTTCACATTGCTAATTGCATCAAGTTGCACATCGTGCAAAACCACCGCTTTGCCGTCGCGACTCAACTGAATATCCTGCTCGATATAGTCGGCACCCAACGCATAGGCCATAACGGTTGCCGCCTGCGAGTGCTCGGGTAAATAACCCGAAGCACCACGGTGCGCAATATCAATAAAAGTCGGTAATTTAATAGGCTCAACAGCGAGCTGTTCTGTCGAGTTATCGGCCTGCGCCCAGGTTGTTAATGACCAAGCTAATGCCCCTACTGCGACACCCAATGTCCACTTCATGAATTATCTCCCGACCAGTTAACAGCTATCAGCCGTTCACCGAGCTGCTTATATCGCGCCGCTAGTTGGTCAATAGGCTCCGGTTCGACAGCGAGACCTTTTTGCTTTAAGTAATCATTGTTGTAAAGCTTACTCGCAGACCGTTCACCCAGGTCGCAGGCAAACGTCACAATATTCCGTCCAGGCTGTCCATTTAAAGCGGCGGCAAAAGCCGCTGCCAAATTAAGTGCTGAGCTACTGCCAAGTACGAGACCATCTTGCTCGCGTACATAGCGAGAAATACTAATCAGGTCCTGATCTGGCAAATTAACAGCATGGTCAATACGCGCCTGTCTAAAGTTATCCACCAAGCGCATAATGCCGATCCCTTCGGTCATTGAGCTGCCATTAGACACATACTCGCCAGTTCTTAAGAACTCAAAAATCCCAGAACCATCGGGGTCAGCAAGCCATACATCGATATTAGGGTTTTGCTCTTTTAGGTAGCGGCTATTACCGCCAATGGTGCCGCCAGTGCCCGCAACCGAAACAAAGGTATCAATATTGCCATTAAGCTGTTGCCAAATCTCAGGGCCGGTGTGCAGGTAATGGGCACGCGCATTACTGGTATTTTCAAACTGATTAGCCCACCAGCAGTCGTCGCGTTCTTCGGCAATTCGACGCGCTGTATGATAAAAGTGGTTCGGGTTTTTAAACGGCACAGGGTCAACAGTCTTTAATTGACCACCATGCAGTGCAATCATGCGCTCTTTCTCAGGCGACTGATCATTTGGCATAACCGCCAACATATTCAGTCCAAACGACTTCGCCACCAGCGCTAAGCCGATTCCGGTATTACCGGCAGTGCCCTCGACGACTGTCATGCCAGGTTTGAGCTCGCCGCGTTCCATTGCATCTTCAATCAGTTGCTTGGCAGCGCGATCCTTTATTGAGCCACCGGGGTTCTGAAACTCACATTTTAAGTAGATGTTACTACCACTCAGTTCAGACAGTGAGTGCACTCTCAGCAAATCCGTTTGCCCGACGAGATCACTCGTGCGTTGACCTACCAACATTTATACAGTCCTCTACTTCGTTATTGCATAGTATGCAGTATCCCTGCTGAGTAAATTCGGTTCAACTCTATTTGCATTGGATTTACTGCACTCTAGAGGTGCGATTGCACCACAGTTACGCCTGTTTGCTGAGCGCACCTATCAATAGATTATGTAACCAATTGTTTTATATACGTTTTATATTTGGCACGGTTTGTGAATTAACATTTCATCTACATTAACGGAGTGCTGGCTATGAAAATGATTACTGCATTAATTAAGCCGTTCAAATTGGACGATGTGCGTCAAGCGTTAGCCGATATCGGCTGTACCGGAATGACGATTGCCGAAGTACGCGGTTTTGGACGGCAAAAAGGTCATACTGAACTGTATCGCGGCGCCGAATATCGCGTCGACTTTCTACCTAAAATTAGGCTTGAGCTCGCCGTCAGCGATGACCAACTCGAGCGCGCTGTTGAGGTCATTTCTGAAGCAGCTCACACCGGCAACATTGGTGACGGGAAAATTTTTGTCACTCATCTCGAGCACTGCGTACGCATCCGTACCGGTGAAGTCGATCAAGAAGCCCTTTAATTAAGGAGAACATGTGATGGATTCTACTTCACTCGCAAGCACCGAATACGCGTTAAATACACTCTATATCCTGTTGTCAGGCGCGTTTGTCATGTGGATGGCAGCTGGCTTTGCAATGCTTGAGGCTGGTCTCGTGCGCAGCAAGAATACCACTGAGATCTTAACCAAAAATATCGTGCTGTTCGCTTTGGCGTGTATTGCCTACCTAATTGTTGGTTATAACCTGATGTATGGCGCTGGCGGCTCCGATAGTTTTGCCGACGATGCCGACTTTTTCTTTCAAAGTGTTTTTGTTGCCACAGCAATGTCGATTGTTTCCGGTGCTGTTGCAGAACGCATGAAGCTACTCGCGTTCTTCATATTTGCGGTTGTGTTGTCCGCTGTTATTTATCCCTATCAAGGAAGCTGGAGCTGGGGCGGCGGTTTCCTCGCCGAGGCCGGGTTTGTTGATTTCGCCGGTTCAGGGATCGTGCACATGGCAGGCGCAGCGGCCGCACTTGCAGGCGTTTTACTGCTTGGACCGCGCTTGGGCAAATATAAAAATGGCAAACCTACCGCGATTCCAGGCGCTAATATGCCACTCGCCGCTTTGGGCACTTTAATTCTTTGGTTTGGCTGGTTTGGATTCAACGGAGGCTCTCAACTCGCCATCCACGATATCGACAATGCCAACGCTGTCGCGCGAGTATTTGTCAACACCAACACGGCTGCGGCGGCAGGCGCCGTGGGCGCTTTATTGATGACTGTATTTATTTGGCGTAAAGCAGATTTAACAATGATTGTTAATGGCGTATTGGCGGGTTTAGTGGCCATTACTGCGCAGCCTCTTACACCGGATCCGATACACGCAGCGGTGTTTGGTTTTATCGCCGGGTTGCTGGTGGTTATCTCGATCATCACGCTCGACCGACTGCGAATCGATGATCCAGTGGGTGCCTTATCCGTACACGGTGTAGTAGGTTTATATGGCTTGATGTTAGTTCCGTTTACTGACTCGAACGCTACTTGGTCAACACAATTGTTAGGTGCTGGTAGTATTTTTGGCTGGACTTTTATCACGAGTCTCGCTATTTGGTATCTGTTGAAAGTCACAATTGGCATTCGTGTCAGTGAAGAACAAGAGTACCTGGGCGGTGATATCAGTGAGTGTGGTATCGAGGCGTACCCTGAGTTCACTGGCTCAACAAAGCGTTAACGAATAGCGTTTGCCTGTGGCCTACTCCATTGTTAAGTTAAGAAATACTTAATACGAAAGGGTTAAGTCTCATGGCATCATCAAAAGAATACTGTAACGAACTACTTAATAGAGCCGGCATTCAGATTAATGGTTCCCACCCATGGGATATGCAAGTTCACGATGACAGCGTTTTTGACCAAGTGTTGTCGCGTGGCAACTTGGGGTTGGGCGAAGCTTACATGGCAGGGTTATGGGACGCTGAGCGCTTAGATCAGTTTTTCCACCGCTTGCTTCGCTCGGGCGTGCAAGATGAAGTCAATCCTGCTCGCCTGATCTTCCACTCGCTGAAAAGCCGGCTGTTCAACCTGCAGGACGATAAGCGCGCATGGGAAGTCGGACAGAAACACTACGATATCGGTAATAACCTATACCAAGCCATGCTTGATGAACGCATGGTATACACCTGCGGCTATTGGCGTAACGCCGACAACCTCGATGAGGCACAACGCGACAAGTTAGAACTCAGTTGTCAGAAACTTCAGCTCAAGCCAGGCATGAGGATACTCGATATAGGCTGCGGCTGGGGTAGTTTTATGCAGTATGCCGCCGCAAACTTTGGCGTCGAATGTGTCGGTGTGACGATATCAAAGGAACAAGTACGGTTAGGCGAAGAGCGATGCAAAGATCTGCCTGTGGAGTTTCGCCTGCAGGATTACCGTGATTTAGATGAACCTTTCGATCGCATCATTAGCTTGGGCATGTTCGAGCATGTCGGTCAGAAAAATTATGAGGACTACATGGAGGTCGCTCGACGCTGCTTAAAAGATGATGGGCTGTTTCTGTTACATACCATCGGCAAGAACGTATCGGATACGGCCGCTGACCCGTGGATTAGTCGCTATATTTTTCCAAACGGTGAAATCCCTTCAATTGCGCAAATAGGGAGCGCGCTTGAAGAGCGTTTTGTTTGCGAGGACCTGCACAATTTCGGTGCTGATTATGACCGCACATTAATGGGTTGGTTTAAAAACTTCGATGACGCTTGGCCCCAGCTACAAGATAATTACGAAAAGTCATTTTATCGTATGTGGAAATATTACTTACTTTCCTGTGCGGGCGCGTTCCGCGCCCGCGACATCCAACTCTGGCAATGGGTGCTCAGCAAGGAGGGTATTGAGGGTGGTTACCAACGCCCGTTTGTCTAAGAACCCACATTAAATTCGTTTGTGAACATATCCCAAAACGCTAAAAACAGGGCTGCAATCAGCGGCCCTATGACGAATCCTGTAATCCCAAACAAGCTCAATCCGCCGAGCGTTGAGAATAGCACGATATAGTCAGGCAATTTAGTATCTCGTCCTACGAGTAATGGGCGCAACACATTATCTGCAAGCCCGATAATAATGACACCGTAAAGCACCAACACAACACCATCAAAAATGGCGCCCGTCGCTAACAAGTATACTGAGACAGGTAACCACACAATTCCGGCGCCGATGGCAGGGATAAGTGATAAAAAGGCCATCACGACTCCCCATAATACGGGCGCTGGAATACCCAACAATGCAAAAATAATCCCGCCGAGCGCGCCTTGCACCATAGCAACAACAATATTGCCTTTTACGGTTGCCCGCGTAACCTCAGCAAACTTCTTAAACAATTGATGCTCGCGCTCATCACCTAACGGAAGCGCTCGCACCATCAAACGGATTAACTTATTACCATCACGCAGTAAGAAAAACGTCAGATACAGCATCAGACCTAGGTTCATCACAAACCCAAAGGTATTCTGCCCTACCACTAACGCTTCCTGCGCAAAAAACTGGCTGGCGCTCATCGCCCAGTCAGAAATACGCTGGGGAAGCGATTCTATATCGATTCCGAGTCGTGCTAATATATCGGGTAGGAATGGAAGCCCCTTCTCAATTTTGTCCACGACTTGCGCGATACTTACGTCACCAGAGGATAACCTTTGATAGAGTTGCACGCCCTCTTGGATAAAGGAATAGGCAACCGCAAGGACTGGAATCACGACAATAACGGTCGCAACAAGTAATGTTAACAATGCTGCTCGATTACTACGACGCCCGAGCATCCGCTTTAGCCGTATTTGAAGTGGGTAAAAGATGACTGCCACCGCACAAGCCCAAAAAATTGATGCCCAAAACGGCTTTAGTATCAGCGCAAATGCAACACTCACTGCTAGCAGCATGAGCAAAAACGAACGTGTTTCCAATTTATCTTGCATATTTATTCCGTTTAATAGAAGCTTGTGACGTGAGCATGTCCCATATTAGTAAATGATTTACGCTTAAGATAGTGCGAAGATCGCACATATATGGAAGCAAATGGACGATACATCAAACCCTTACAGCTTTTCGACATGGTGTCGAGAAACACTTGTAGAATTCACTGAGTTGAATGCAGAAAAACAAGTGTTCAGCGGATTCCTCATTGCTGTGTTCATTACAGCTTGTGTGCAACTGATCGAATACACAGGTGGTTTACCGAGTGTTTTCGAACACCTCATTTATTTGCCATTAATATTTGCCGGTCTTTTGTTAGGTCCCCGTATAGGAGGTTTAGGCGGTTTTGTTACTGGTATTGCACTGACACCGTTATTTTTCCCCGCTGAACTGATTGACCAAACAAGCGTTGTCAGTGATTGGCCAGTCCGCCTTTTAATGCTGACCTTAACACCGCTGATTGCAGGACTTATAAGCCGCTCTGTTCAGCAGCTTCATCACTTAGAAAATAAAGCTAAAAAGACGTTTCACGGTACTGAGCTCCCTAACCAAGAGGCCCTGCTCGAACAAATTAATGCATGGTCCGAAAATAACACAGTCCCTGAAAACGCCTTAATGGATATTATTAACCTGCGGTTAAGTAACATTGACAAGCTTCGCAACCAAGTCGGTCACCAAAAAGCCGATAAAATTGTTGCTGAGTTAGCAAGGCAACTGAAAGAGGCGCTAGGCGCCTCAGCACAAATTGGTCAGACCGCAACGAATGAACTTGTCGGCTTACATGCCAATACAGAAAACTCTCGCGAAGAGTTGCAAGAGAAACTACAACAATTACTCAGCCAACCTATCGTTATCGATGGGACAGAGTTCAGCCTCGATACCACAGCCGGTGTATTTCGTGTCAAACGTGAGAACACCAAAGACAAAGCAAACATGGTCATTCATGATGCCCACCAACATAGCTATCAAGCGGCTGAAAATAATCAGGCTTTTTCCTTTTTGGATCAAGATGGCGATCTAGACGATGAGCAAGATGAACCCTTGTCGAAACAGCTTATCTCAGCTATTCAAAATGAAAACATAAAGCTCTACTATCAACCAAGGCTAAATACGAGCTCTGGCTATTTTTCAGTTATCGAAGCCATTGTGCGTTGGCGCGATAATCAGCGCGGCTACTTATCAACGGAAGACTTTAAGCCGCTGATAGAAGAGCCTGCGCTAGCTAAGCAATTTACCGGTTGGGTGATCAACACAGCATTTAGTGATATCGCCGAATGGATGAAAAAAGACTACATTGTTAGGCTATCCCTTCACATTACACTGAATGATGTGTTAGAACCCACAGTGCTTAACGCTGTAGCAAAAGCGTTAAATAAAACTAAGTTTCCGCCATCTAGCCTCAGCTTAGAGGTGAGCGAGCGATCGCTTGTACGCATTGGTGACCAAGCGAAAGCCTATTTAAAGAAGCTTCGCTCCATGGGCGTCACCATTATCGCTGATCAATTTGGTGAAGGACAACTGACTCTACAAAGTATATTTGTACTCCCAGTAGACGCGATAAAACTATCAGAAAACTTAGTTATGAAAGCAACATCCAATAGCGATAAAAAGCGCACCCTAATTTCGATGATAAAAATGGCTCGTTCTCGTGGTCTTAAAACAATTGCAACGGGCGTTGACAATCGCGCTAAATTGTTACTATTAAAACACATTGGGTGTGATGAACTTCAAGGATCGATTTTAAGTAAACCGACGGACAAAGATGATATTCCATGGGCAAGAATCCGATAGAAAACACAGATCAGCAAGCAACCACTTCAACACAATCACGCTGGCTAATCGCCTACGCTGTAACCACGTCTGCAATAATCATTCTTGCCACGATAGTACTCTATTTCTATCCCTTTGATGTCAAAGCCATACATTATGGCGTTGTGACGCTCTGCGTTGCAGTAGTCGCCGAATCAGTTTTCTTTATCTGGCGAACACTACGCGCCTCTAACGCGACGATTAAGTCGATGCAGTCTTCGATTAATCAACTCGACGAAGGCTCAACTATTATTTACGAACTTCATAAACAAGATGGTTTTTACCAACCTGTGTATGTGAGTTCTAATATAAAGCAAATCTTGGGTTACTCCGTTACAGAATCATTGCAACCCAACTGGTGGTTCGAAAACGTGCATCCAGAAGATCGCGCACTTACGTTGAGTGCGCTGTCTAAAGTTGAAGCGAATCATACCTTCGTTCATAGGTATCGCTTTAAGACCAAGTATGGAACCTATATTTGGCTTAGAGATGAGCTCCGTACGTTCCAAAACAACGTCGATAAAATCGCAGGTCAATGGTCGGATATCAGTCAAGATCTAAGCTGGTTGCAAGACAATAAAGCCATCACTCAACGGCACTTGATTGGCTTTGCAGAGTTAAATGGTGACGACACTATTTTCAGAGCCGACACTAACTTTCGCAACTTGATTGGGTTGAAGGATAATGAACCCAGTACGCACCATATTTTAGATTTTATTTCGCCAACAAACTTCAACAGTGACACTCCTACCCTAGAAACAGGCATAGAATATCTGGTCGAATTTAATCGCCCGAGCGGTCAGGTGTTACATGGGCTACTTAAAATCAGTGAGGACAAACAAGGTACTATCCGTTTTGTCACGCTTATCGATCTTTCCGCGTTTACATCCGAACAACGAAGACTTAAACAGATCGCATATACACAACCTCTCACTGGATTACCCAATATTGAGCAACTCAAACTTGATTTACAGGCATCGTTGGAACGCGCCAGAGACGATGAGTTAGTTGCTGTATTGAACGTTAACATTAGGGAGTTTCATAAGGTAAACGATTCTTATGGTGTAACCAATGGCGATCGCGTTTTGCAACGCGTAGCACGACGCTTTCAGAATGTACTACCCAATAACGCATCACTCTACTGCGCTTGGGGCGATGACTTTTGGATTTTATTGTCTGATGTTAAAGAATATATGGAACTGCAGAGTTTAATGGATGAGCTTAGTCAATCACTTAATAAACCGCTTATGCTTGAAAAGCACATTCAACTTCAGGTTGCTGCAAATATTGGTGCCTGCACTTATCCATTAGATGCTCTTGATACTGCTTCGCTGCTATCATATGCGAGCTCTGCGTTGCAGCGCGCCCGCCGTTTGACGCACGCAAGCCAAGTCATTTTTAATCAACAAATGGCGAGTGACTCGTTTTCTCAGCTACTCGTCAAACAGCAGTTGCAACAAGCTCTTGAGCAATCGCAGTTTGAGGTTTACTTTCAAAAAATATCAGACTTCGAGGGGGCGAACCGAGGTTATGAAGCGCTTTTGCGCTGGAACCATGAAGATCAGGGTGTAATACCCGCCTCGGAATTTATTCACAGCTGTGATGAGGCGCTTAAACAACGCCTCGGTCTGTGGATTATTGAGCAAGTCATTACCAGCCTCTCCTCCATTCCATGTACGCCTGACGGCAAACGCTATGTGGCAATTAACCTGTTTTCCTGCCAGCTAGATAGCGAATTTGTAGAGCAAATGAAGGAGTTCTCTGATCAACTGAAAGCTCAAAATGCGCATATTTGTTTTGAATTAAAAGAAGCATCACTTATCGATCCATCAGATGACTTACGTGCGACTCTGAGAGAACTAACCAATGCTGGTTTTTCACTGACTATTGATGATTTTGGAGCAGGTTTCGCCGGCTTGACCTACTTACGAGAATTTCCGATATCTTCGATAAAAGTGGACCGTGAATTTATAAACGCGCTAGATAGCGATCGGGGTTACGCGATTGTTGATGGCATCGTCGAACTTTCTCACCGTGCTAAAATTAAGGTACATGCTCTTGGTATCGAGACTGAAAAGCAATTCGCTTTGGCTCGGAAACTGAATTTTGATTTTTGCCAAGGGCGTTTCATTCATTCCGCACAAGCGCTGAATGAGCTTATTACTCACACCGACTAACAATTAGCCGCTTGAGCGGTAAGCTCGGCGGTCTCAACGGGGGATGAATTGCGTCCCCCCAAAAAAACGTGTTTAATAGAGTCACTTTAAAACGGCTTCCGCATACACTGCATATAGCTGTGTTCATAAACACTCACCCAGACAAAACACTGAATGAACTACAAAACCTTTTTGATCAACTTAGATCGCTCGCCGCAACGCTTGGCAGATGCTAAAAAACAGCTCGATGCGCTTGATATGTCATTTGAGCGTGTCAGTGCGGCTGACGGCAGCCAACTCACGCCAGAAGAGCGTGCTTGTTTTGATAAAAACACGGCCCAAAAGCGCTACCATTATGATCTGACGTGGGGCGAAGTAGGATGCTATTTAAGCCACCTTAAATGCTGGCAGAAAATCGTCGATGAGAAGCTTGATTACGCGATTATTCTCGAAGATGACCTGCATTTACAGGACGACTTTAACAAGGTCCCCGAACTGTTAGAGCAGCTCAAAACGCCGTGGTCATTTATCAAACTCGGTAATCCATTTAAGCCTCGTAAAGAGACCCCAGTTGAAACGCTCGCGAGGTTCAATCTTGTTCGCTATGATAAGGCGCCTTCTGGCACCTGCGCACAAGTGGTCAGTTACCAAGGTGCTAAAGCACTGCTTGCTGCTCGATCACTTTTTTTCCGGCCTGTTGATGTTGATTTACAATGGCAATGGGAAGTGCCAATTAAGATTCTCGGTTTAACGCCCTATGTTGCTGGGCACAACTTAAGCTTTGACAGTGATATCCAACAAATCGACCAACGCAAAAACAAAGCTAAGAGAAGCGGAGTGCGTTTGCGCGAACAATTGCGGTTTTTCTATCATTCGAAACTACGTGGAGAATAGTATGCGCGCGCTAGTTCATGTCATTCCCACTTTAAGTAGTGGAGGCGCTGAGAAAGTATGCGTACGGCTGCATAAAGCCGCACTTGAGCATGGCTACCCATCACACCTTATTGTGCTCAGCGAAATCTGCTCATATGACATCGAGGGCATTCCCAACCTACACCGGCTCGCACTGAATAATGCCAAAAACCTCGACCTCATTTGGAAGCAAAAAAAAGCACTAAAGCTTTTAGCAGAATGCCTGCAAACAATTGAACAACAACAGGGCATTCTTGCGGTCTACGGGCATTTGGACGAAGCCAGTATGTTGCTTCGCAAACTTTCCATCAATGCCCCTGTGCTGCACATCGTACACACCTCAATTGCCAACGAACTAGCAAGCTATCGACGCATGAGTTGGCTCAAGTTTAAACGCCTTAAAAGCAAAAAGAAGGCACTCATTGGTCAGCACCTGATCGCGGTTTCGCCTTCACTAAAAAGCGAAACAGAACAAGAGCCTTGGTTGAACCCACGCAGCGTAACGGCAATCTTTAACCCGTTTGACGTCGAAGAAATCCGCCGCCTGGCTGATGTGAGCAGTACACCGCCCGTCGCTGACGAATATGTCATTCATGTTGGCCGTTATGCTAAAGCTAAGCGCCATGACATCTTGTTTGACGCGTTCGAACAGATGCTTGAAACATCACCGCAACTCAAGCTGGTCCTGTTGTGCCGTGTTTCCTCAAAGCTCAAAAAGGAATTAGCGCGACGTCAACTCACAGAGCAAGTCATCCTTCCAGGGCAAGTCGATAATCCTTACCACTGGATGAAACACGCCAGATTGCTTCTGCTCAGTTCGGATTACGAGGGCTTGTCGAATGTGCTCGTCGAGGCATTGGCATGCGAAACGCCTGTTGTCTCGACTGACTGTCCCTCAGGGCCGAGTGATGTACTGAAGCAGTTTCATGAAGACTGGTTAGTGCCCTGTCGTGATGCCCACGCACTGGCAGAACGCGCCAGCGAACTGCTAAAAACCTCACCTAAAGTGGATTTGACCGCTTGGCCATTGTTGCAAGAAATTGATTCAAAACGCGTTCTTGAAAACTATATCAATGCTGCAAAATCGGCGGGGACCCAGCAATGAATATCGTCCATGCAATTTTGACGCATAGCTTTGCTGGCAGCGAGCGTCACGCAGTCGACCTTGCAAACCTGCAAGCGCAAGCAGGACATACTGTGAGCATTATTTTGCATCGTCGCGGCACAGAAAAGCGTGAAAATGCAATCGTTCAACATGTCGATGACCGCGTTAAAGTTCATGTTGTCGACGGCTTCCGCTGGCTAGCAACGCGCCGCTGCCGCCAGCTGATTGGCAAGCTTAAACCAGACGTCGCTCACGCACATTTAAGTGCAGCATGCAAAGCACTCAAAGGTGTCAAAGCAGGATGTCTTCGGGTGGCAACCTTACACATCTACTATAAACCTCAGCAACACCAACACTTGGATGCATTAATTGCAATCGCTCCTTGGCAACTTGATGCCATTCCCGCTGAGCTTCGTGAACACACGCGGCAGATCAACAACTGGAGCCAACCGGTTGCAGCCAATCCAGATGCACGTCAGCGCCTTCGCAACCAATATAAGATTGCCGAAGATGCCGTTGTTTTTGGTGCACTCGGTCGCGTGGTGACTAGCAAGGGACACGATACGCTCGTAGAAGCATTTAAATTGGCCAATATTCCCAACAGCCGACTGGTTATTGTTGGTGATGGCAAAAACTGGCAGGCTATTCGGGACAGTGCAGACAGCGACATCATCATGCCAGGGTTTTCAGCGTACCCTCATGACTGGTTGAACTGCTTTGATATTTTTGTAAGCGCGGCCAATAGCGAACCTTTTGGATTGGTATTTTTAGAAGCGATGCACGCAGAGCGACCCATCGTTGCAACAGCATCAGAGGGCGCACAGTACTTGCAGCCGTACTTCAACTACCCATTGAGTGAACGGGGCAATGCGCAACAACTCGCGCAACAGATGCGTCAGGCGGCTCAAAGTCCAGCACCGATCCAGTATGATATGAGCGCCTTTGAACCTGAGGCTAAGTGTAATGAGGTTGTTGATTTTTATCGAACAGAATATCGCCGATTACAGCAACAGTGAGTCATCACTAAAAATATGATCGCACCCGCGTTTAATTCATCCCGCTAAACCGTTAAATAAACTCGTTGCTGATACAAATGACTAGCGAAGGCGAATCGGTTTGATATTATTCATCGTGTTCTTTGTGATGGTATAGAGTTATGAATCCGGAAACGCTAAAGGCTTCGTCGCAAGAGGCCGCAAAAGTCATGCAGCTGCTATCGCACCCCGATCGCTTGTTGATATTGTGCTTGTTAAGCGAGCAAGAATGCTCTGTGGGTGAAATTGAGCAACAACTCGACATTCACCAACCGATGCTTTCCCAACATTTAAATCGCCTCAGGCAACAAGAACTCGTATCTACGCGCCGCCAGGGTAAGTATATCTATTATCGACTGTGCGATGGTAATACCAAGACTATCATGGAACTACTCTACCAGCTTTACTGTCCAACCAATTAATTAAGTTGGCGTAGGTAACCCGTTAATGACAGAACGACATCGTGTGTACCAAGTGTCGGCGAATCGCGAGCGAGCAAGCCACAAACTCCGTTATGTAGAACGCTCTGTGGCTAGTGACGGCGAATGTCGATTATGTGTAGGCGTACCTACTCCTGCCCCTTCAACAAGGGTTCAAGATGTTGTCGAATCCCCTCAACGTGCGGATCGACCACGCCCAGATCACGAAGCCCCTGAGAAAGCTTAAGTAGGTACTCACTGTTTTCACCACTCGGACCACGGCTTCGCGCAATGTGCGCCGCTATATCGCTTAAAGGTGCATCCCCGAGAAAAGCCGCATTGTCCTTACTGGCGATATACACCAATCCATCCGCTTGATGACCATCATTAAATTGCATCGGCGTAAAAAAGCGTAGGTAGCCATTCTTTTCACGATGATCGAGGTGTTCAAACACTTCGGGTGAAACACGATAAGCCATGCCCGTACATTGCTCACCCGGAGTTTCAATCAGCGTAAGCACGCGTCCTGGAGATTCAGGGGTACCGCGATGGTCATGCGAGCCTTGCCAAAAGCGACGACTCCAACCCGTGATACTGGCGGGTTTGCGTTCAAGATAAGGGAAGTCAACCTTATAAATAAGCGAGCCATAGCCAAACAGCCATACCGACTCATAGGCTGACAAATCTTGACGTTGTTTATTTAACGAACTGGTATCATGAGACATCGAATACTCCTTTCAGATACACCTCAATACGCCTAAGTCTAACAAGCTTTTGTAATTGACAGTAGCTTGGCTTCGTTGCACTCTTACTCGCATTAAATTCTGTCAAAAAGGTTACTCTATGAGCCGCTCACTCGTCGAGCACTTGGCACACTATGCAAAGTATCATCGTGACTCGCGCAATATACTAACCCATCTTATTGGTATCCCGCTGATTGTAGTGGCTATTCTGACCTTGCTTAGTCGCCCTGAGTTTAGTGTTGGATACCTATTATTGACGCCAGCCAACTTAGTGGTATTTATTGCAGTAGTCTTCTACATACGACTCGATATACCTCTTGGACTGCTGATGACCGTGCTTCTGTGGCTAGGTTTGTCCGTCAGTCGTGAGCTTGCTGCACTCCCGACAACAGCATGGCTGGTATTTGGAATCGGGTTATTTATCGTCGGCTGGATCTTTCAATTTATCGGTCATTATTTTGAGGGTAAGAAGCCTGCATTTGTCGACGATATTATGGGACTCGCTATCGGCCCATTATTTGTAGTCACCGAAGTTATCTTCTTTTTAGGCTTACGCAAACAACTAAAACATGAGGTTGAGAAACGTCAGTGAGTTACCCGGATTGGTTTATCGAATGGGCCGAGGGGCGTCCGTACGCGTACACACTCAGTGCATGTATCTTGCTTGCTTTAGCAGTTTGGTTAGCACAGTTTTTTACCAAACACATCTTGCTACGCGGTGTGGCGCGACTCTTAACACGCACTGAAATAGGTCGAGACCCCAGTGTGGGGCTTAAAAAAATTATCAGTCGACTCTCGCAAGTGGTGCCTGCATTACTGCTTACCGCTGGTATACATTGGGTTCCAGACCTGTCTGATACCGTCATTACTATCGTGCAAAATGTCGCGGTGGCGTACATCGTACTCACCATCGCGCGCGCATTTAGCGCTGCAATGAGCAGCATTAATGAACTATACAGCCGTCGCCCCAATGCTCATTTAAAACCGATTAAAGGCTATTTGCAGATTGCGACCATTGCTGTATATCTTATCGCGGCGATTTTGATTATCGCAGCACTGATCGATAAATCCCCTGTAATCCTGCTATCCGGTATTGGTGCCATGGGCGCGGTCACCATGCTTGTATTTCAAGATACGATTTTGTCTTTCGTTGCCAGTATTCAGTTGTCTTCAAACGATATGATTCGTGTAGGCGACTGGATCGAAATGCCCCAGCTCAATGCCGACGGTGACGTTATCGACATGGCGTTACACACCGTGCGCGTGCAGAATTGGGATAAAACCATTACCACGATTCCTACTAAGCGACTTATTTCGGAGTCGTTTAAAAACTGGCGAGGTATGCAAGAAGCAGGCGGTCGTCGTATTAAGCGCAGCTTGTTCATCGATCAGACAAGTATTGGTTTTTTGAGTGAGGAAGATAAATCCCGACTACGTAAGTTTAAAATTCTAACGCAGTATCTAGATGACAAAGAGCAAGATATTAAGAGTTGGAATGAAAAACTGGTCAGCGAAGGTCATGATCCCATCAACAGCCGTAATGTCACGAATATCGGTACGTTTAGAGCTTATGTACAAAAATATCTCGAAAGCCATCCGCAAATTCATCAAGACATGACGCTGATGGTCCGCCAGCTGAGTCCCACAGCGCAAGGTTTGCCGCTCGAGATTTATTGCTTCACTAAAACCATTGCATGGGTTGATTACGAAGGTATTCAGGCCGATATATTTGACCACTTATTGGCGATTTTACCCGCCTTCGGTTTAAACGTGTTTCAAGAGACCTCGGGTCAAGATCTACGCATCAGCATGCGCGAGTTTAGCCACCGATCATTGCAGTCTTAAGGACAAAGTTGTATGGTTTTTGCAAACTCATGAAACACCGAAGCAAAAACCATACATGAAGCCTCTTTTTACATCACTAATAACGGCGCTATCAATCACTTGTATAGCGCCATTGGCGTGTGCAGCTCACGATCAGGCAGACATGCCCGTGCCCTACGGGTCGATTACTGAGCTCAGTTATACGGCAGCGGGCGAGACGATCCGCTATGGTGATGACAGTAGCCAGTTTATTGAAGTCTGGCGTGCCGAGCAAAAGCCTAAAGGGCACTTAATATTTATTCATGGCGGCTGTTGGTTGAGCGATTACGATATTCAACACGCCCGACCCTATATGTCAGCATTAAACCAGACTGGTTATCACGTCTATGGTATCGAGTATCGACGAGTCGGTAATGGCGGCGGCTGGCCGACCAGCTACCAAGATATCAGCACCGCTGTTCAACGCATCTCTGAACAAGCGAAGACAGATGAACTGAAAACCGTGGTTATGGGCCACTCAGCAGGTGGACACTTAGCACTGCTTACCGCCGCAGATGAGCTGCTTGCTGACAATATCGACGCCGCAGTGGGTCTTGCCGCAATCAGTAATATCGTAGAGTACAGCCAAGGCACCAATAGCTGCGAAGCCGTCACTGAGCGATTTATGGGAGGAATGGTACAAGACCACACCGACGCGTATCGTGATGCCAATCCAGCGACGCAGCAGTTTAACAGTCCCGTTTATTTGTTACACGGTAGCGACGACCCTATCGTTAATCCGCACCAGTCGCAGGCTTTGGCTGAGCGCGTGCAATCCGTTTATGTCCAATCAGGCGCTGGCCATTTCGACTGGTTACATCCAAATACCGCGGCATTTGCTCGTACTGAGCAGCTATTAAAGGATATTTTTAATGAATCAAACTGATTATGCGCAACTTGATCGCGACGATCCCCTCGCTCATAAACGTGACGACTTCCAGTTGCCGCCTGACATCATTTATTTCGATGGCAACTCATTAGGTGCCCTACCAAAGCGCGTCGCCGAGGTCGTTAATAAGACAACCGCGACACAGTGGGGCGGTGACCTGATAAAAAGTTGGAATCAACATAACTGGGTGAGCTTACCTACCAGCGTAGGCGCTAAAATTGCTCAGTTAATTGGAGCTCGCGCTGACGAGGTTATTTGCTGCGACTCTATTTCGGTCAATTTGTTTAAAGTCATCTGTGCCGCAATGAGCGCAGTCGGTAGTCATGACCGTCGCATTATTCTTTCAACCCGCGACAACTTTCCGACCGACCTTTACATGGTGCAAGGCGTTGAAGCATTTTTAGGTCAACAACGCTGTGAACTCAAACTGGTTGATGAATCCGAACTCATCGATGCGATTGACGATCAAACTGTGGCGGTATTGGCAACTGAGGTTAATTTTAGAACAGGCCGTCGACTCGATTTGGCAAAACTTGCCGAGGTTGCTCACTCATTTAATGCGTTAGTTATTGCTGACTTGGCGCACAGCGCTGGGGTCATGCCGATTCAACTCAATCAGTGGCAAATTGATTATGCCGTTGGCTGTACTTACAAGTACTTAAATGCAGGGCCAGGAGCCCCCGCGTTTGTTTATGTGAACCAACGCCACCATGCGGCGCTCAAGCAGCCTCTACAAGGCTGGTTTGGCCATAGCCGCCCGTTTGACTTTAATCCCGACTACCAAGGCGCGGCTGGCATTCAGCGTATGTTGGTCGGTACGCCACCGGTTATTTCTATGCAAGCGGTGAATGCCGCGCTGGATTGCTTTGATGGCGTTTCATTAGAGCAAGTTCGCGCCAAATCACTACAGCTCACTCACGCGTTTCAACACGGCTTAGCATGCCATGATTGGGCATCCGAGTTCGAGCTTATCTCCCCCCCTCAAGCACAACACCGAGGCAGTCAGTTGAGCTATGCGCATCCTCACGCTTACCAAATCTGCCAAGCGCTGATTGACCGAGGTGTAATCGCCGACTTTAGAGCGCCTAATTATATCCGCTTTGGTTTTGCACCGCTGTATAATCAGTTTCGTGAAATCCAAGTCGCATTAGAGCAACTCGCCGACATTATGGAGAGCCAGTCCTATTTGGATCCGCGCTGGCAACAACGCCTAGCTGTGACTTAATTGAATCACTTGATGCGCCTCGTGTGCCTGCACAAATGCAGGCACATGGTGGCTTGCAACCAGTACGATAGTCTGCGGACATACACGCATTAATCGCATCGTGATTCGTTCAGCCAGCGCAGAATCTAAGCCTGAGAAAGGCTCATCAAGAATCAATAGTGGTGCCTCTTCAACTAGCGCACGTGCCAACGCCAGACGTCTATATTGTCCCCCAGATAAACGCACGCCCTGCTCGCCGATGGGCGTATGCAGTTGCGCGGGGAGTTGTCGAATACGTTCCGCCAGTTCGACCCACTCGAGGACAGTCCACAGTCGCTGTTCGCTGATTTCTCGCCCGAGTGTAAGATTATTAAAAGTCGTATCGTCCAATACATCGGTATGCTGTGTGAGATAGCTAAAACGCGCCAATTCAGGTACCGCGATCACACCATCAACCGCGTGATGCATGCCTGCTGTTGCATTGAGTAATGTCGACTTCCCCTCACCTGACGGTGCAGATAACCATAGCCATTGTCCGGCTTGAGCTGAACAACTCATTGGGTTAAATAGCTGTCGACCTTGACGATAGACACTAACCGCTTGGAAGCTTAACGCGCCATCATCGGACTGGATGACGGACGCCACCGACTCATCACCGGTTGTTTTGGCGAGTAGTCTTCGGCTCGCCAGCGCTGTTCGACCATAACTTTGCCATTGTTGGGGGAGTTCAAGTAACAACTCTTGCCACGCCAACGCAGCCAACAACAGCATCACAACCTCAGCCGTACTCACTTGCTCAGCACTATCAGCAAATAACTGCAACGCCAATAAGTAAATCGCCACAATAGCGCCATGGGTGAGCCACTCAAGGTATAGTTTAATGCGGTGTGTACGCTGTTGCTCGGCGTTAAAGGCGCGCTCAGTCTTGGCAGAGTACTCGCTAATAGATTGGCTTTGCTTTTCGAACTGTTGCCACGCCAGCGTCTCTTCCATTGACTCAGTAAGCGCCATCCCACGCGAACGCATACGTTGCTGATACTTCTCAACGCTGACCGCTTGTAGCAACGAGTATGTGGCTAACCGCGATATCGCCCAGCTAGCAGCTAACCAAGTCGCTATCACGATGCCAGCCAGTGCCAAGCTATAAAAGCTAAACCAAATCGCAAAACATAGGCTCACCGCGGCGGTCGTTATTGTTGGCATGGCTAACCGCAGCCATAGGTTATCCATTGCTTCGATATGTCGCGTTAACCCCTGAATCGCATGCGCCACGCGAAACCGAGCAAGCCCTTGATAGGCATCGCGCTGAAAATATTTAAACCAAGCAATGCGCCAGCGCGCCTGTATTTTTAACACCAGATCATGATTAACTAGTCGCTCAACATAACGTGCCACAGTCCGTGTTACAGCGAAGAAACGAATACCTGACCCAGGTGCATAAATATTGACCGTGATGAACAGTGCTGAAGCAGTGATAAACCACCCCGATAGCGCTAGCAGGCCAATCCCAGCAACAACCGTAACTAACGCTAAGGCAAAGCCAAATATCCACTGCCAACGATGATCGTAGAAGCTTTTTAGCCAAGGTTGAAAGCCCACCGGTCTAACCATCGCCGCCCCCAAGGTTTAACTTAATGTGATGGTCTGCCCGTGCGATCAGGTCTTCATCATGAGTCGCAACGATCACTGTCCGACCGCTCTTGCACAAGCTGCGCAGTTCTCGACGAATCACATCCGCTGAGTCGCTGTCTAGATTTTCTGTCGGCTCATCTAATATGACCACGGGGTATGAACTCAGTAAACAGCGCGCTAACGCCAAGCGGCGCTGCTCACCACCCGACAGCCCTGCGCCACGCTCACCTAACATCGTATCTAGCCCATTCGGCGCCGTCGCTATCGCCTGATCAAGCCCCACACGCTGCAAAACTGCCTGTATGTCACGAAACTGATCCTCACAATACAACAGCACATTACTGCGGATACTCGCAGGCAACAAAAAAGGCTGTTGCGAAAAGTACGCAATAGGCTGTTCAGTCGCCTGCCCATGCAGGACGGTACCTTGATACCTCTGCAAACCAAGCAACACTCGGAGAAGCGTACTTTTACCCGCACCTGAAGGTCCAGATATCACGGTCAAAGCACCTTCGGGTATCGTTAAATCGGGGTAATGGATGCCTTCGTCAGCACTGATGAGCGCACAAATGTCTCGTGTAGCAAAGCTGATGCATGGCTCTGCCAATGCCGTCTGCGCCTGCCACTCAGCCGGCTCATCGGCATTAAGTAACGTCGCTGCACCCATAGCGGCTGCACGGTCGTGATAAGTCTGCGCAAACTGCCGCAAGGGTGCAAAATACTCGGGGGCTAACATCAGCACTAACAAACCGCTGAATAACGTCAGTTCATCAGCACCCAGCCAATTTATGTAACCCAGCAGACCAAACCCGACATACAGCGCCACTGCAGCAATAGCCACGCTGGCGAAAAACTCTAAAACAGCTGATGATAAAAAAGCTAATCGGAGTGTTTTCATATTAGCGCGACGGTACGTTTCACCCGCTGCCGCAATGGTATGTGTGGCAAAAGTTAAGCCACCGAATAGCTTGATGCTTGTCGCGTTCTTCAACATATTGGTAAACACGCGACTCAATGCCACGTTGCTCTGTACATGCTTTTGGCTGATTCGCTCTGCCCCAATACCGACTAACGCCATAAATACGGGGATAATAGGTCCAGCGACCAGCAACAAAACGCCGACGACAGGGTTGAGCCAAAAACACACCAACAAAATCATCAACGGACTTAACACAGTGAGATACCGTTGCACGAAATAACGCTCGAAATATCCGCGTAACTGCTCAACCGTATCAACCAACATTGAGCCATCGGCACGGTCAATGTTACGCCCCTGTCTACATTGAGCCTGCCAACGCTTGAGTAGACGCTGACGCGCATCGTGTAACGCCAAGGCCGCCGCCTCACTCTGCCAACGTTGTCGTTGCCAGCTCATTACAGCACGGATAAAGGTCGCAACGATTAACAATAACCACTCGGTTGTCAGCGTACTCAGGGGTTGCTCAAGCGCGAGTATGCGATACGCCAACTGAGCGATGAGGTAGAGTTGTAGGATAACGCTCACTGTGTGCAAGACGCCAAACAGCAGCGCTCGACGCGTCGAACGCTGCACAACCGCTTGGATCTGTTTTAAATAGTTCGCCGCAGAGCGAAAGTTATCACTCATAAGTGGTTAATGATAACCTTGATCGGCCTTCACTTTGCCGCGGAATACCCAATACGTCCATGCGGTATAAACCAATACAATCGGTATTACGAACAATAAGCCCAACAGTAAGAACAGCTGCGACTCATGTGCAGATGCGGCTTGGCTGAGCGTGTAATTCGGTGGCACCACATAAGGCCATTTGCTTGCTAACAGACCTAAGTAGGTAAAAATAAACATACCCATGGTGGCAATAAAAGGTGTCCCTTCGCGTTTTGCTTGAATAGAGCGATAAATCCAGAAAGCACACGCTAACGCCAAAATAGGTAATAGCCAAATAGGTGTGATATGAGAGAACCAACGCTCTGCAACAAAGGGGTCAACAAACGGTGTCCACACGCTAATCAGGGCAAAGATCAGTAGTACTGCCGCAAGCAGAGGTTTGACTAACCGATAAGCCCACTGTTGAGTGGAGCCCTCAGATTTCATGACCAACCATGTCGCGCCAAGTAGCGCATAACCGGCAATCAGGCCAAGCCCGGTGAGCACGGTGAATGGCGTCAGCCAATCCAAAGCGCCTCCCACGTAGCGCATATTCTCGGTTTCAAAGCCCTGTATGTATGCGCCCACGACCGCACCTTGTGCAAAAGAAGCCACTGTCGAACCGATAGCAAATGCCCAATTCCACAAATAGCGTGAGCTGTGTGCTTTGAAGCGAAATTCGAACGCAACACCGCGGAAAATAAGGCCCGCCAGCAACAAGAACACGCCAATATAGAGCGCCGGCAGAAATATACTGTAAACCAATGGGAAGGCGGCTAATAACCCCGCACCACCCAGTACGAGCCAGGTTTCATTACCATCCCACACCGGCGCTACTGAGTTCATCATAATGTCGCGGTCTTGTTCGCTCGGCGCAAGCATAAACAAAATGCCTTGGCCCAAGTCAAAACCATCCATTAGTACATACATGATGACGCCGAACGCGATAATCGCCGCCCAAACGTAGGTTAAATCAAAAATGGGTTCGCTCATGATGATGCTCCTTAATCAAAGTCGGCTTCTGCAGCAGAGAGTGGGCGCTTCGCACGATGTTTATTATCATCATGTTGCTCAGCCGCTTCGGTACCCGCACGGATAACCCGTGTTAAGTAATAGGCGCCAGCTGCAAACACACAGGCGTAAACCGTGATATAACCAATCAGTGAAAACAACGCCATGCCACCTGTAAGCGAAGGCGTGAGGGCTTCAGCTTGCGTCATTTGCCCGTAAACCAAATAAGGCGCACGACCTACTTCGGTCACAAACCAACCCGAGAGTACGGCTAAGAAAGGTGCCAGTGACATGAGCCGTAGTCCTTGCAAGAACCAACGATTACGTGCGTAGGCTTTCTTTCTTCGCAGAATGAGTCCAGTAACCGCAAATAGCACCATCAACATCCCCATCGCTACCATCACTCGGAAGGACCAAAACACGATAGGTACATTGGGCTGCAGTTCTCTAGGCATTTCTTTGACGCCGGGGACTTCGCCATCCCACTCGTGGGTTAAAATCATGCTCGCCATACTGGGGATGCCCACTTCAAAGTGGTTTTTCTGTGCCTCTTGGTCAGGAATGGCAAATAACAGCAGCGGTACATTCGTTTGCGTTTCCCAGTTGCCTTCCATCGCTGCCACTTTAGTCGGCTGGTGCTTCAGCGTATTGAGTCCGTGCAGATCACCGACAAACACTTGGAGAGGCGCGATAATCAGTAACAGCCATAACGTCATTGAAAGGGCTTTACGGTGCAGTTCAGTATCGCGTTTTTCGAGAATAAACCAAGCGCTGACACCCGCCACTACGAAGCCGCCAGTCAGAAATGAGGCAAGCCCCATGTGAGTAAAACGATACCAAAACGAATCGTTAAAAATTGCAGCAGACCAGTCGACTACGTGATAGAAACCGTCACGTACTTCAACCCCAGCCGGTGTTTGCATCCAGCTATTCGCCGATAAAATCCAAAAACTGGAGATAAAGGTACCGATTGACACCATCAGTGCAGCAAAAAAGTGTACGCCATTAGGCACTTTGCCGCGCCCGAACAACAATACACCCAAAAAGGCGGCTTCTAGGAAAAATGCCGTGACCACCTCGTAACTCAGTATCGGTCCTAAAAAGTTCGACGTCGCCAGTGCGAAGTTACTCCAGTTGGTACCGAACTGAAAGGACATAACAATCCCGGACACGACACCCATACCAAAGACAACAGCGAACACCTGCGTCCAAAAGGCACCGAGGCGCTCCCATTTAGGGTTATTCGTTTTGAATGCCAATCCGTAAATAAGCGCAATATAAGATGCCAAACCGATGGTAAACACGGGAAATATGGCATGAAAAGACACGACAAACGCGAATTGGATTCGCGAAAGCACGAGGGGGTCAAGATCCATAATACGATCTCCTTAGCCAATGACGTTCTAAGTCAAATTAAACAACCTTTTTTGAAAGGTCATTACATATTGTTTAACACGCTTCTTGCTGCTCTGTCGTGCGTTGGTTTTGATGCATATCAATATGCTTATAAATATAATATTCTATTCGCGATTCAGCGCAATCCGGCCCGCTTTTATAGCGTTTCTTCGTACACTCGGCTGTAAGCCAATTTTAAATAGATCGCCATTCATCCCTGTCAGCGTCATTCTTACACCCGCCTGTTTTGCGACATCAGCGTGTGCTTTAAGGTGCTCAGGTTCACCATGGGTCGGTATCACCATGCGTGGCTTCACCCACTGATAAAGTTGTTTGAGTTCTTCTTGATTGGGGTGTCCCGAAGCATGTAAAACACGCGGACTTTGCTCAGCGAGCACCACCTCGATGCGTCGGGCATTGAACTTATTGGTGAGCCGTTGAATGGCTAATTCATTACCCGGTATAATAATAGCGCTCATGATGACTTTGTCACCTTTGTCTAACGCGAGGTGGGGATGGCTATCTTCAGCTAAACGATTGAGCGCCGCACGCGCCTCACCTTGACAGCCCGTAGCCACAACTAACACTTCGTTCGGGGGTAAGTAGCCCGCATGTGTGTGATCGATCAGTTCGATATGTTCAGGCCATAAACCAAATTGCCGCGCCAAACCAACATTGCGCTCCAATGAGCGACCTAACACCGCAATATAGCGACCTGACGCTTCCGCAACGCGGGCTAGGGTAATTAAACGCGCGATGTTACTACTGAAACACCCAACCACCACACGTCCGCTTGCCTCTTTAGCTTCAGCCAGTAGCCCGTCGTAACAGTCAGCCTCAGATGTGGACCAACCCGGTTTCATGGCATTTGTCGAATCCCCCACCACCGCATCAATACCCGCAAGACCGATACGCTTAAACAGTCCTTCATCAAAGGCATCTGAGGTGATCGGTTGTGCATCTATTTTCCAATCACCCGTATGCAACACACGTGCAACTGCCGTTTCGATGACCAGCCCAAAGGGCTCTGGCAGTGAGTGTGTAAACCGAACCCAAGTGACACTGAATGGACCTATCTGGACCGTTTCGCCGCCGTTCACTTCGATAATAGGTACTAAATCAGCAAAGGCAGTGTAGGCGAGTTTTCTGCGTAAAACAGCAGCGGTATAAGGGGTGGTGTAAATCGGTTTTTGCCAACGCAGCCACAGGTCTTCAATAGCACCAATATGGTCTTCATGTGCGTGGGTAATAATAATGGCTTCGAGTTCGTCTTTGTTGTCTGTGATAAAACGCGGATCAGCACAGACGACCTCGTGTTTGAAGCTGTTGGGTTTGTCAGGATTAAGGGGTTCATCAAAGGAGACACCACAGTCGATCATCAACCAGCGACCCGCATGACCGTAAAGGTTCATGTTCATGCCGATCTCACCTGTCCCCCCAAGGGGCAGGAACCACATGTCGACTTCGCTTGGATACAACGTGAGTCTCCTCTAACTTACTAAGTAAGCGTTAGATATGCGAAACTAGTAACGTTGATGCTACTCCTTTTGGATTACTTTTACACGTTCAAACAGCGATTAAATTGTCGCTTAATGTCAATCAAATACAACACTAAACCTGCTTAAACCAATCCTCGATCACTTTCATTACCAAGCGGGTTTTAGCTGGAATACTCTCTCTAACAGGCAACACAGCATAAACACTGTATTCAACACCCGCCCAATCGGGCAGTAAACGCACTAAGTCGCCAGACTCAATACGTTGTTTTATTTCGGGCTCCGGTAACAAACCAAAACCGACACCATCGCATGTCAACTGTACGGTCGTTTGCATGTTATCCACCTGAATACGCGGCGCTGGCAGTGGTAAATCATAGGTGTTTGAAAAGTGTGCAATGAAGATTTCATCTCGCAACTCTTCAATACTGCTGATCGCGCGTTTAGCCAGCGGATGCGAAGCTGCCACGCACGGAATGAGGTGCCAATCTATAAGGTGGTGCGAATACAACGACGAGTCTGGTAATGGTCCAATTCGTATCGCCAAATCAACACCGGCGGTGACTAAATCAAGCGGCTCATCGGTCATTGATAACTTGAATTGCATATCAGGAAATTGCTCAGTCAACTGACGCAGAGGCTCACTCAGCAATCCTCCACCAAAACCGACCGGTGCCATAATCTTCATGATGCCCGCGGGGGTTTGTGTCAATTGCTCCATGCGCTCTTGATTTTTTGATGCAATATCTAAGACATCTAAGCACGACTGATAAAAGACTTCGCCCGCTTCGGTCAAGGTCATCACTCGCGTGTTGCGATGAAAAAGTGCCAGTCCATTGTCTTTCTCAAGTTTTCTGAGTTGTTGGCTGACGGCAGATACGGTCATATGCAGCTCGCTTGCTGCCGCACTCATGCTCTTTAACTCGACAGTGCGCGTAAACGCCTTCATTGACCGAATCATCTTCGGGTTCATAGCTTAAGCACCTCTTAAATATGCTTACAAATAAACGAGATTGCACAAAACACTAATATACGTATATTTGCAAATAAAAACTATTCTCATTTCTATATACGGAGAACATTGTGAATCTATCAAACACTCGCCGCATGAAACTGTCAATTATTGCCATCGCAATCAGTGCTGTCACTTTATCAGCAAATGCGAGTCCGCAACAGTCAGATCAGCGCGCAACTCAGCCTCATAAACACAAAAAACCCATGGAGGTTTTAGTCGTCACGGCATCCGGCGTCGACAAAACGTTACGCGACGCCCCCGCTTCGGTCAGCGTCATTTCTGGTGAGCAATTATCAGAACGCTTTTATAAAGATTTAACCGATGCCCTTACTGACGCACCGGGCGTTATTGTTACCAACGGCGGTGACCGTCAAGACATCAGTGTGCGTGGTATGGGTAGTCAATACACACTCATTTTAGTTGATGGACAACGTCAAACCTCGCGCGAAACCCGTCCTAATAGTGACGGTCCTGGTATTGAAGGCGCATGGACACCTCCGTTGGCTGCCATTGAGCGCATCGAAATTATCCGCGGACCGATGTCATCCCTTTATGGCTCAGATGCGATTGGTGGTGTCATTAATATTATTACCAAGAAAACGCCCGAACAATGGCGCAGCGAAGTGCGTGTCGACTCTATCGTGCAAGAGCGAAGTGAATCAGGTAACAGTTATCAAGTAAACCTGTTCACCTCTGGCTCATTGATCAAAGACACCCTCGGTCTGCAACTGTACGGAGGCTACACTCGCCGCTTTGAGGATGAGATTGTTGAGGGTTATCGCGGTAAAAAGGCCGATCATGCCACTGTCAAACTTGCATACACGCCGACCGTCGATCACGAGTGGCTATTCGAAGCGGGTAGCAATTCACAAACCATTGATGCCACATTAGGCAAAACAGTTGAGCCGCTTGCACCCGGCGAAAGCTGTGGTCGGCGCGGCTGTCCTGAATCATCCACGCTCGAATATGACAATCAGAGCTATTCCATTGCACATAATGGTCAATGGGGGCTGGTAGGTGCGCGCAGTTACCTCAAACGGGATGAATACGATAATAATGCGCGTCAGATGTACATCACCAATACCGATTTTCAGACTGTCTGGAATGTACCTCTAACGCTGGAGCAACCGATCACTCTTGGCGCCGCTTATTTAAAAGAAGAACTCGACGATCGCACCAGTAATCAAATCAGTGACCGCACACAAATCGATAGCTCACAATGGTCGTTGTTTGCAGAGTCAACATGGCCTGTAGCACGCCATTTCGAGCTAACCACGGGCTTACGCTATGATGACGACGAATACTTTGGTAATCAGTGGAGTCCTCGTATCTATGGTGTCTATCACCTGTCACGCGCCAGCACGTTAAAGGGCGGTGTATCAACTGGATTCCGCGCACCTAACTTACGCCAAACGACCGCAGATTGGGGACAAGTCAGCCGCGGTGGTGATATTTACGGTAACCCTAACCTACAAGCGGAAACGTCAATCAACTATGAATTGGGCTTATACACCCACTTCAGTCGTGCGATGAAAAGCTCGGTAACCCTATTCTATAACCAGTTCGACGATAAAATTTCGCGCATTGCATGCCCAGCTTCGCAGTGTACCGGGGGTCCTAATCAATTTGGCTCAATGCCAACGACCTACGTGAATGTCGACGAAGCGATTACTCAAGGCGTTGAGGCGACCTTTGATGCGCGCTTAAATCGAGCTTGGAAAGTAAGTGCTAACTATACCTTCACCGACTCAGAGCAGAAAACCGGGGAATATAAAGGCGAACCTCTAACGCAATTGCCCAAACACCTGCTACAAACCTCTCTCAACTGGAAACCGTCGGCAGCGCTCAATACTTGGTTACGCATTCATTACCGAGGCGAGGAGAGTCAACCCACGACAGGACCATCGAGCGGCTCACTGATTGCACCTTCCTATACTTTGACAGACTTGGGAGCCAACTACTTCCTTACACCTGATGTTAAGGTCGGAGTCGGTATCTATAACCTCTTCGACAAAAAGATTGGGGTGGAGGAATACGGTTACATCGAGGATGGACGTCGCCTTTGGGTGTCACTGGGTTGGAATTTCTAATCCATGCGCGCACGTCAATTCTGGAACATTAAAAATTGGCACTGGGTCAGCTCAGCGATTTGTCTCGCCGGTATGCTGTTGTTTGCCGTCACAGGTATCACCCTCAACCATCCCACCGTGTTTGAGGGGGATGCTGACCTGATCAGCATCGAGGCTCAAGTACCGCCCGCCATCATGGCAGGCTTGCATGCCGACAGGCCCATCAGTCAGGCATTTCGGCAGTGGTATCAAACCACCACGGGAAATACCCTGCCCGAAACGCTGAATGCACAATGGAGTGAATTTGAAATGTACGTCTCCTTACCGCGCGCCGGCGGTGACCGCTGGTTCTCCGTCGATCGTGAGTTGCACACGTTTTATCAAGAAACCACCGATCGTGGCTGGATCGCTTATCTCAACGATCTGCACAAAGGGCGCAATACTCATGTTCTATGGACACTCTTTATTGATGTGTTCGCCATCGCCAGCGTACTTTTCTCGGTCACCGGGCTACTGCTTCTGAAGAAGTACGCAAAAGGTCGTAAAACAACCTGGCCTCTTGTCGCTGCTGGTATTGTAGTGCCCATACTGCTGCTGCTTCCTAACCATGCCTCAGCGAATGAGTTGAGCGTTCAATTACCTCGTCTCACCGTCTCGGAATATCATCCGCCGTATCTCGCTGTTTGGCTCATGGATGCCGAGCGCAAGAAGGTTGCCGACGTGGCCATCTGGTATGACACCCAATTAGCCGACCATGAAGGAGAAAAGTGGTTAAAGGATATGCGCCTTTGGTGGCGTCGCAGCGGCCGCTTTCTAACCATGCCCGTCGATGGCGCCTCCGGCGCAACACGCCAACCTGGCTCGCACCGTATCGATTTGACCACTCTCGTCGACACGATCCGTGCGCGTCCTCCGCAGTCATACACACTTTACGTTGAGGCCGCTCGTGAACTCGGCGGGCGTGAGGTACTGCAATTTAGCTTTGAATGGCCATTAAACCAACCTTTTAAACAGACTGAGCAAGGTCGTCACGAACTCGCTACTGTACAACTTACTTTGGAGCCTTAATATGTTTACATCTAAAACAACACAACTGATCTTGATGGGTGTGCTCATGACCTCAAGCTTTGCGGTCAATGCTCATCGACTATGGATAAAGCCAAACACAACCGCAGTTTCGGGGCAAAACGAATGGGTTACTTTTGACGCAGCCATTGCCAATGGCATTTTCAACCCTGACCACTTTGCCATGCCGCTCGATCGCCTGACCGCCTACAATCCCGATGGTCAGCCCATTCCACTGCAAAACTCAGCAAAACTGAAGTATCGCAGCGTGTTTGACTTGCAGCTGACACAACCAGGAACCTATGAGGTCAGTATGAACAGCCGTAGCTTGCAAGCGAGCTGGCAAGACGAGGACGGTCAGCGGCAGCGTTGGCCTGGGCGTGGCGAAATAGGTACGCTCGCGGGCTTTAAAAAACATGTGCCAACCTCCGCTAAAGACCTCACAGTCACCGACAGCGCCCGCCGTGTCGAAGTCTTTGTGACCGCAGGCGCACCCACGCGAGAGGTTATTACTCCAAGTGGCAAAGGGCTTGAACTCAATGGGCAAACACACCCCAATGACCTCTATACAGGTGAGCCCATTTCACTCGGCTTTTTATTTGATGGTCAGCCAGCCGACAAGGCGCAGGTGACGGTGGTAAGGCAAGGTGAAAAATACCGAGATACCAGCGAAACAATGCGTTTCACGACAAACGCACAAGGTTCAATTGAAGTCAGCTTCGATAAGCCGGGCATGTACTTTGTCGAAGTCGAATATCAAGATAATCAAGCCGAAGCGCCTGCAACTATCCGCTCAGGCAGTTACTCCGCTGTTTTTGAAGTGCTACCTCTTTAACCGATGCGGGGCACACCTGTGCCCCGTCTTTTACATTCTGTCGCTACTATTTCCTTTCTTCGGTAAATCCAACCCGCAAAAACTTTGGTATCTTCTAGACACGTTGTCTAAACCTAACCAAGGATCAACTATGTCAGATAGCAATTATGTGCCCCCCAAAGTGTGGGAATGGGAACCCGGTAATGGCGGAAAATTCGCAAACATTAACCGCCCTATTGCTGGAGCAACCCATGATAAAGCCTTGCCCCAAGGTAAGCATGACTTACAACTTTACTCGCTCGCAACGCCCAATGGTCAGAAAGTGACCATTTTGCTGGAGGAGCTGCTCGAAGCTGGCGTTAAAGAAGCAGACTACGATGCGTATCTGATCAACATTATGGAAGGTGAACAATTTTCCAGCGGTTTTGTCGAGATAAATCCTAACTCGAAAATTCCAGCGTTGCTGGATAACAGCACCCAACCAGGTACTCGTGTATTTGAGTCGGGATCAATTCTGCTCTATTTGGCAGAAAAATTCGGACACTTTTTGCCTACGACGCCTACGGCAAGGGCTGAGTGCCTGAACTGGCTGTTCTGGCAAATGGGCAGTGCGCCTTTATTAGGTGGTGGCTTTGGACACTTCTATGCGTATGCCGACGAGAAGCTGGAGTATCCAATTAATCGTTTTACGATGGAGATAAAACGCCAGCTTGATGTGCTTGATAAGCAGCTAGCCAATAACGAGTTTGTTGCAGGCGATGAATACAGTATCGCTGACATGGCTATCTTCCCATGGTACGGCGCTTTAGTCCGCAACGAGGTGTACGAGGCTGCGGAATTTATTCAAGCAGATACGTACAAAAACGTTCAGCGCTGGGCGGAGCAATTATCACAACGCCCCGCGGTAAAACGCGGACGCATGGTTAACAAAACTTGGGGTGACCCTGAAGGACAGCTGCACGAACGCCACAGTGCAAAAGACTTTGAAACTAACACACAAGATAAAATAGGCTAGAAAAGAAAAAGCCCCGAGTAAACACTCGGGGCAAAATATATCCAGGGAGTATAAATCTGTTGTCTGGTGTTCTCCAGAAAACGACTGCAATTATCAATATCTACGGTGACAACTTCGTTTCGGATTCATGACAATTTAATGAATCCCACACCTGTCATCACCGTTTAACATCACTTACTGTTGCTGTAATGCTTGCAGTATGGGTAGCTCGTTACCATTAAGCACGAATTCACCGTCTTGCATTGTAAAGTTACTCACATACGCATTGTCTTGTTCAGTGAGAAAACCTTGTTGCACAAAGGTTGAAATTACTAACGGTGCTTGCTGTTCAGCGATTTGCTGCATTTGCACAGGATCTTGTTGAGCCGGCGGTAATTGAGAACGCAACTGAACAAGAATCTGTTGTTGTGCCAACCACAATGCCAATGGCTTTTCGATACTCACGTTTGCTTCACTGTTGATATGAGTTAGCCAAAATACTTGATCGTCGATGGGGTCAGGCAACTGATCAACATCCGCTAGTTGCATGACCATGTCGGCATTCACATCACCTTGCTCAAGTGAGGCGCTCAGCTTATCAATTTTGAAGTTTGGATTATCATCGATAATCTTAGGTAGCTGATCCAAAAAGAACGCTGTTTGCTGTTCAAAGAGTATCGCTGGATCAGTCGCCGTATCTTGCTTAGCGGCAAACTGCTGAAACGCTTCTAGCACGCCGATATCTAAGTTATCCATCGACATGTCGAAGTGGATATCATTGGCATTGAGTGCCGATGACTCAAACGATTTGAGCAGCTGATTCACAACAATGCTCGTGGTGTCCTGGTCTTCGTTAATGTCTGAACGACTTGTTAACTCATAACCTTTCAAAACCAGTGGTTGCGTCATTTCGACATCTTCAAATGACACTTCGTCAATCGTAAAAGATGAGGTACCTTGATAAACGGTTCCTGCTAACAACGCTGCCAACGACGTCTGGGCGTTGAGCTCAAGATTCATTTTTGACATTTTAAAGCGAGCTTTATCGTCAATTGAGACAGTCATGTCTTTAAAGCCACCGCTGTAGGCAACTTGATCTTGCCCCACCGAGCCCTGACCTTGATAGCCTGAAAAATTAAACGCGATACCTTCTTTGTTCTCAACTGACGTGAGTTCAGGCGCCCAATCACGATACTCTGCGTCGCCAAATAAACCAATCGAACCGGTCATCTGGTAGATCGCCTCATCATCGTTCCACTTAACGAATTTACGTAAATCATCGCCTGAGAAGCTAAGCTTCCACGCCGCAAGTCCAATACCTGGGTTGTACTGTGTAAGAAGCAAGCCGTGCTGAGCATCAAAGTTAAGATCAAACTCAACTCTCTCAGGTAGGTCATTAGTGTCGTCCGCCATAGTTCCCAAATCCAATGTTACATGGATAACGCCCGACGATGTAAAGTAACCTTTATCAAATTTAACAACTTCAGCTTTATACGCGGGTTGCGCATTCAGCGCCGCTATCTGCTCATTTAAATTCGTTTCTAATGCACTACCCGTGAAGTATGGACTCACCGCAAATACGCCCGCTACAACGACAGCGCCACCTAAAAGTGCCTTTTTACTCATATTTTGTCTCACGTTTTTTATCAGAACTTAATGTAACAATTTTGTTGCGAGTGTATCGCATCTGCTAACAAAGCGCATTAGGAAATATCTGAAATTTTAACCATTTTCACCATGACGCACGGAGCAAAACACGCGATAATGGCGGCTTTGTTTTATCACTAAAGCCAAGCAGGTCGAAGCGCCATGGAAATCAAAGTAAACTTTTTAGAAAATCTCAAACTTGAAGCAAAGTTTGATGATTTTACCGTCATTGCCGATCAGCCCATTCGCTACAAAGGTGATGGCTCTGCGCCGAGCCCCTTCGACTATTTTCTTGCGTCATCTGCGTTATGCGCAGGGTATTTTATACGCTTATACTGCAATGCCCGCGATATTCCTACCGAGAATATTCGCTTATCACAAAATAATATTGTCGATCCCGAAGACCGCTATAACCAAATATTTAAAATTCAGGTCGAACTACCAGAAGATATCTCTGACAAAGATCGTCAAGGCATTTTACGAGCGGTCGAGCGCTGCACCGTTAAGCGGGTTGTGCAAACCGAGCCTGACTTTCAGATTGAGGCCGTAGATAATCTTGATGACAGCGCGCAAGCGCTTCTGATGGGAACTTCCGATGAACAGCACACGACCTTCATCAAAGGTAAAGACTTACCCCTGGAACAAACCATCGCCAATATGACCCAAATACTAGCGGATTTGGGTATGAAAATTGAGATTGCCTCTTGGCGTAATATCGTACCAAACGTTTGGTCTTTGCACGTGCGTGATGCCGCATCGCCGATGTGCTTTACCAACGGCAAAGGCGCGACTAAGGAAGCTGCCTTATGCTCGGCGTTGGGCGAGTTTATTGAGCGTCTTAACTGTAATTTCTTCTACAATGATCAGTACTTTGGGCAAGAGATTGCTGAAAGTGAATTTGTTCACTATCCCAACGAGCGTTGGTTTGAACTGACTGAAGACGACAGCCTGCCTACGGGTATTTTAGACGAGTACACGCGCGCTATTTATGACCCAGAAAATGAGTTAGCGGGCTCAAACTTAATTGACACCAACTCAGGTAACGTTGAGCGCGGTATTTGTGCGCTACCGTTTAAGCGCCACTCGGACGGCGAAGAGGTATACTTCCCTTCTAACTTAATTGAGAACCTCTACCTAAGTAACGGCATGAGTGCAGGCAATACGCTCGACGAAGCGGTTGTCCAATGCCTATCTGAAATATTCGAACGCGCAGTCAAACGCGAAATCATCGAGAATGAGATCGCTTTACCTGACGTGCCGGACACCGTTCTTGAGCGCTTTCCCAAACTTGTAGAAGGTATCAAAGGGCTAGAAGTGCAAGGCTATCCAGTATTAGTAAAAGACGCCTCGTTAGGTGGTCAGTTCCCTGTTGCGTGTGTAACATTAATGAATCCGCGTACAGGGGGTGTGTTTGCATCTTTCGGTGCCCACCCGAGTTTAGAGGTTGCCTTAGAGAGAAGCCTAACCGAGCTGCTACAAGGCCGTAGTTTTGAAGGTTTAAACGACTTACCTGCGCCGACGTTTAACCAAATGGCGGTCACCGAACCGAATAACTTCGTTGAGCACTTTATTGACTCATCAGGTGTAGTGTCGTGGCGTTTCTTCAGCGCGCGTTCAGAGTACGAATTCGTTGACTGGGATTTTTCCGGCTCAAACCATGAAGAAGTTGACACCCTGTTTGGTATCCTCGCTGATTTAGGCAAAGAAGCCTATGTCGCCGTTTATAACGAACTCGGTGCACCGGCGTGCCGTATCCTCGTACCAGGTTACTCAGAGGTGTATCCCGTTGAGGATTTAATTTGGGATAACACCAATGTCGCGCTGCAGTTCCGTGAGGATATTTTAAACCTCCACCGACTTGATAATGAGGCACTTGCCGAGTTAGTCGAACGTTTAGAAGAAAGCCAGCTCGACAACTACATGGATATCATCACGCTTATCGGTATTGAGTTTGATGAAAATACGGTATGGGGTCAGCTGACCATCCTTGAGCTTAAATTGCTTATCTACCTTGCCTTAGGTGAGCATGCACTTGCCTTAGAGCATGTGGAAATGTTCCTGCAGTACAACGATAACACCGTTGAGCGTGTCTTATTCTATCGTGCCGTAGAGGCGCTGCTTGAGGTCGAACTCGACGAAGAGCTTGAACGGAGCGACTTTATCTACAACTTCCGCCGCATGTTTGGGGATAAAACGATGGATGCTGTCGAAGGTTCAGTCGATGGAACTGTGCGCTTTCATGGTCTCACGCCCACCGACATGAATTTAACCGGGCTTGATCGTCACTTGCGTTTGATTGAGAGTTATAAAAAACTGCATGCCGCGCGAGCGCGAGTTGCCGCTGCCCAGTAACCCACTCAATTGAGTGAACCAAGCCGGCTTTTACGCCGGCTTTTTTGTATGCACACCACCGCTAGCAATCGCTTACACACAAGTCATCCATCTCGATTTGCCCCTCGCGCATTCATCAACAAACTTAAAAGCTCTCATTAACACTTGATAGTATTTCTATGAAAAACCAATCAAATCAATTTCTTATTGCTTGTGTTTGCAGTGTCTCTTTAGCCGCGTGTGTCAGCACCGACCCCAGTTTAGGCGGAAGCTCGGGTAACACGATTACGGGCGCCGCAGGCGGTGCCCACAGTCAAGGTGAGAACAATGCGCTCGAGCGCTGCGAGGCGCCACTCGGTACGCTGTCTATTTACGAGGACACCAACGAAAACTGGTGGTACGACTATCGCCGTATGTATCCGCAACTGGGCACGACCGTTCCCCTGATCCGAGTCATGATTCAACAGTCAAACTGTTTTGTTATTGTTGAGCGTGGCAAAGCCATGCGTGCGCTGCAAGCCGAACGCGCTCTGATGGAGAGTGGCGAACTACGCAGTCAAAGTAACTTTGGCAAAGGTCAGCTCGTAGCTGCAGACTACACAGTCAGCCCTTCGATTCAATTCTCGGAAAGCGGCACACAAAAAGTCGGCGGTTTGTTGGGCGGCTGGGTCGGAGTCGTCGCTGGCGGGCTATCCAGCAACGAGGCAGCGACCACCTTACTACTTGTTGATAACCGCTCGGGAGTGCAAGTCTCAGCAGCGGCAGGTAACGCCAAAAATTGGGACTTCAGTGCCTTTGCCGGCGTCTTTTCCGGTTTATTAGCCGGTGTTGGCGGTTATACTGATACGCCCGAAGGAAAGGTTATTTCAGCCGCATTCATGGACTCCTATAACAACATGGTCAAGGCGCTGAAAAGTTATCAAGCGCAAGATGTGAGAGGAGGCCTTGGCCGTGGAGGTGCCTTGGGCGTAAACGAATAACATAGCGCACAGCAGTGGCTTAGTCAGTAAGTCGCTGCTGTGACTCTACAACTGATTTCCTGCGATTCGACTCAATACTTAGCACGGTAACAGAGCTCAATATCAGTACCACACCCAACACTTGTACCCAATCAAGCAACTCTCCTAAAAATAAAATACCAAATAATGCAGCCGTGATAGGTTCCGCCATGGCTAGAATCGAAGCGCTACCTGGCGCCGTATAGTTAAGACCCACAACATAACAAATAAATGAAAGCCCACCGCCTAAAACACCGATAGCCAGCAGCAACCATAAGGATGATGGTGAGGCTGTTTGCTTAATGCCACCCGTATCGATAAGTAACACCAAAACCAGAGATAACACTGCAAAAGCAACCGTCAGTATCGCTTGAGGGCTGCCATGAGGTGCGGCATATTTAAAGCCAAAAACAAACACAGTGTAAGACACGCCGGATAGCAGCCCCATGATCACGGCGAGCCCGCTTACCTGCCCGACGTCCAGTGCATAGGCCTGAGTGAGGAAAACAATACCGACAATAACAAAGAGGATTGCTAGCACCTTAGACCAAGAAGGCGTTTCGAGTCCCAACAAAAAGGAAATTATGAAGATAAACACCGGTGCGCAATACATCAGCGTTGCGGCGACTGTGACGCTCCCCTCGGCAATACTAAAAAAGTAAAAAGAAAAGTTGCCTGCGACACCCAACCCAGCTACGACAGACCAAAACCAGAACTGACGGTTTAAATGCCCTACATCGCGCCGTGTAAGAAACAGCCAAACACCGACAAAAACCAGCCCGAACGCTCCTCGACATAACGCAACCGTCGTTGCACTCCAGCCTTCATTGAGCAATATGGCACCGATACCACCAGAAATTCCCCAGCATACGGCTGCAAATGCAACGAGTATCGTGCTCCGTGCTACCCACTTACCCGGAAACGCCAGCCGCATTGGCGCATGCAAACGAAAGCCCATAATTCGCCTTCCATCGATGAAGTGGCGTGTAGAAACAGCATGCCATAGATACTGATTTCCGCGCAAATCAATCAAATTTATTGGTTAAGACTTCTCTTTAACGGCGCTTAGTTGTATCGTTTCGGATAATAAAGCATGCCATATAAGGAAGTAAATGAAGGGTAAGCCTACATCGTTCGATATCGCGCATCACGCAGGTGTTTCGCAGTCGACCGTCTCTCGTGCATTACGCGGTAGCCCACTTGTAAGTGAAGAGACACGGAAGAAAGTCGCCGAAGTTGCACGCAAGTTAAACTACAAGGTGGATAAAAATGCCAGTAACTTGCGTGCCCAACAAAGCTCTACGCTTGCTGTGTTATTGTACGAAGATCCCACGACCGATGACTCGCAAATCAATCCCTTCTTTTTGTCGATGCTCGGCTCAATCACCCGAGCCTGTGCAAAGGAGGGTTATGATTTGCTGGTTTCCTTTCAGTCGAGCAGCAACGACTGGCATGTAGACTATGCCGAAAGCCATCGTGCTGATGGCATCATACTACTCGGCTACGGTGACTACATTGACTACCGACCTAAATTTGAACGCTTATTAGCCACCAAAACTAAATTTGTCTGTTGGGGAGCCTGCGTCGATGGTCGCCCTGAGCTGACGGTGAGCTGTGATAATCAGCTCGGAGGGAGTTTGGTCGCCGATCACTTTATTGATCTCTGTCGCACCGACTGTGCATTTATAGGCGATACATCCCACCATAGCCCAGAATTCAGCGCTCGCTTTCAGGGGTTCGAAACGCGTTTACAAGCACACGGTAAACACGTAAGTGAGCGAAAAATTGCTACTGCAATCTCAACCGAAGAATCAGGCTACCAAGCGACTAAGTCACTACTTGCTAACAACATAACCTTTAACGCGCTCTTTGGCGCCAGTGATTTAATTGCAATTGGTGCTATCCGAGCACTGCAAGAGTCAGGTCTACGTGTTCCTCAAGATGTCGCCGTGGTCGGTTTTGATGATATTCCTATGGCGCGATTTTGCACCCCTCAGCTTTCAACTGTTCAACAAAATACAACCGTTGCTGGGCAGATGTTAGTAGACAACTTACTCAACCTAATTTCGGAGCAAGAGATCGATCTCAATAAAAGCATCTTGCCGCCGAAGCTAATGTTGCGCCAATCAAGCCAATAGCCAGATGAGCGCCCCACTCCAACAGCGGCAAACGGGGAGATTGATTAATCTGCTAAATGCTGCTCAACAATCGGATAATTGTCCCACACCGATTCATTAGTTAATGAACGCAGTAACTTAATGTACTCTGCATGCGTCCAAGCAAGCGGCGTTGCTGAGTTAGTTCCCTCGCCGATATCATACTCAAACGGGTTAGCGCCCACACCATCCCAAGCTTGCTCAGGTAGCATCATGCCTTGATTAGCAAAAGACTCCATGCCCAAGACATAGGTATTTTTAATACGCTCAAACTGCGAGTCGGTCAGCTCACCATCTCGCAACTTAGCCGCTGCAATTTCATAGTGACCGCGTTCACCTGTAAAGAACGGCCATACACGGCCTCGTTGACCCTCGGTCTGTTGACCCCCTTCAGCGTAATTAGTGCCTAGGTTTTGATCTTCACCATAGCCGTCGTTACCGTAACGGCGCCAGCCTGGGAAAGTTTGCCCTTGCTCATTGGTGAAAGTGTATTTAACACGCAGCGGATGCGGCAGGCTCTCATCATCATATTCCGGTAAAGAAGCGATGACCGAGGGACTATCCGCAGGGCGCACGCCGTAACGCACCAACTCCAAAAAGCCGCCGTCTAATATCAGCTTTTTGTCCATACCAGGGCGTCCGTTGTTTGCCCCAAGCTTAGTATCCGCGTTTACATTTTTGTCTTGTGCAATACGTACAAAGTACTCACCATCAGCCGCATCGCCTGTTAACGTGCCCGCTGTGGTAAACATCAGCGCTTCAATATCTTGCTCGTACTGCTTGGCGGTTTCTAGATAGCGTTCAGCGTTATCATCATCACCGCTCAACTTTGCAATTTCACTGGCACTGATAAGCCCAGCCACCACAGCCGCTGTGGTAGATGGTGAATAACCCGCTTGCTCCTCCCAACGCTCCTGCTGGGTATAAGGTGGGGTAATCTGAGTGTCATTCCAGAGGATCTTCGCTAAACCGCCTTCCACTAAGAAGTCAGCCGCCGGCTTAAGCATGGAGTCATACCACTGAACGAGCTCGTCTTTTGTCAGCACATCGTCCTGATAAAGCTTCCACGCGAGCATAATCGGCATTGAGGTTTGATCGAGCTGAACAGCCACCCACTCTAGTTCGCCATCCACATGCGTCTTTTGCAAAAACCAGCCGGTGTCGCCTTGGTTACCCGGTGTGTTCTCGCTCACCTGCACCTTAGGCAAGTAGTTGAATGCCGCTTTCGCAGTTTGTGTATCGCCCATTGCAAGAAATGCCATCGCAACTTGATAAAAGTCACGCACCCACACCGCTTTATAACCGGTCTTTCCTTGCTCAGCAGAAACTGTGTCGCCCCACGGATTAGACAGTGACGCAATCAACGCGCCCGCGTAGGTTTTATCCTCTTGTGCTTTAAGCACTAGAGCACTGGTATTGAGCAGCTTGCCACCATCAGTAGTCGCAGCGTACATTTCTTCGAGTGCGAGTCCTTGTAAATAATCTCGCCAACCGACTGCATCACCCGCGCCATTGTAATGCGCTAGTACTGCCTCATATCCCCGCTGCAACGTCTTTTGACTTTGCTCCATCGCTACGTGTTCAGTGTTGCCGTAGCTGAGTACTAAGTCGAACTCGGCGCTCTCGTTGATTTCACCAAGCGTTGCACTCATCGAGACATTACCTGTTGAGTCACCCGTCGTTTGATAAGCAGTTACCTCGCCCCTTGCCTTTAGTTGCGAATAACGATCCGATTCGCCCATAAAACCAACTGAGCGCTGTTGCAGTGGCTGCGCACTCTGCAGCGTTAAGAAGTGTTCACCTGAGTAGGCAAGCAGTCCGTTCTCGGTCACTTTGGCACGATCATCAACACCGTCATTATTGATATAAGGATTAACCTGCACGTGAGCGGTTAAGCCTGGCTGCTCCGACTCAAAACGCACACGTACCATCAGCGACTGCGCATCCGGGTCAGTAAAGATGTCTTTTATAATACGGAAACGACCTTGCTTGTCTTCGCTCGTCACCCGGTACGCCAACGATAAGGGACGTCCTTGCTCGTCAACGTCCAGATACTCGACCGTGTTTTTGAGTCCATCAGCTTCACGCACCACAAAGTCTTCGCCGCTAACGATAAACTGCATATCACGTATTTGCGCTTGATGAATTAAGCCAAACATCGTTTCTGTAATCATGCCTTTGGCTAACGAAAACCAAACCTTGGATACGGTTCCAGTCGCACTATCGTCATCATAGTGACCGTCCTGATAGGCTTCATATGACGTGCCGATACCGGTCTTTCCAGAATAAGCCCAGAAGGGCATCTCACCGGGAGCCCCCGGTGCCACCGAATGGGTCTCAGTCGCCGCATCACTATTGCAACCTGTTAATCCCGCAACCAGCAGTGCACTGGCAATTGCATTAAGTAGTTTCACTGTATCACCCTTAAATCAGTTGTTTATTTTTACCCGCATCACCGACACTGCGGCCAACACAAAGGACACCCCACCAATGACAAGGGCGAAAATCGGCTGGTTCGCAAAGCCGTGCTTTAAAATCAGGCCAAGAACACTGGCAGCAAGCAGTTGCGGAATCACGATAAAGAAATTGAAGATCCCCATGTACACACCCATTTTTGCACTCGGCAGTGCATTCGCGAGCATGGCATACGGAAGGGATAAAATAGATGCCCAAGCAAAACCAATACCGACCATCGGCAGCATTAACCAAGCGGGCTCACTGATAATGAGGAAGCTCATCAGTGACAAAGCCCCTAAGCACAAATTAAAACCGTGGGCCGCTCGAATACCTAAACGTTTTACCATCATGGGAATAATTAGCGCAGCAAGCGCCGCGAAACCGTTGTAAGCGGCAAACAATACGCCAACCCAGTCAGCACCATCGTTATATGCTTTAGAGGTTACATCGACACTGTGGTAGTGGTAACTGGTAACTGCAGCGGTGGTGTAGATCCACATGGCAAATAAAGAGAACCAACTAAAGAACTGAACCCAAGCCAACTGTCGCATCGCGGTTGGCATTGTGAAAACATCATGCACAACAGTGAAGAAGCCATTAGCAATGTAGCCTTGCCGTTGCTGCCAAGCAGCTAGTCCCTGTAACATAGCAAATACGACCAGTAGCCCGCCTAACAGATACAACTCTTTCTCTAGTCCCAATACACTGACCACAACCATTATCAGCACGCCTAGCGAGCCGCTTACGACCAATGATTTTGCAAAGTTGATGGAGGATTTAGCGGTGCCTTGCGCACGTTCTTCTGTATCATCTGTAAACGCTGCAAGCTGTTTGGGGCTGTATTCTTTCGTTGTGAACACTGTCCACATGACACAAATCAGCAGAAACGCGCCACCAACATAGAAAGCGTACTGAACTGAGGTGGGAATAACCCCTTCGGCGGCGGTGTTACTGACATCAAACCAGTTAGTCAGCACCCAAGGCAAACTGGATGCGATGACCGCACCAACACCAATAAAAAAGCTCTGAAGTGAATAACCCAGCGCCCGCTGCTTGTTTGGCAAGTTATCGCCGACAAGGGCTCGGAATGGCTCCATAGTGACATTAATCGAGGCATCCATAATCCAGAGCATACCCGCCGCAACCCATAAGGTGGGTGAGTTAGGCATGACCAACAATGCCGCGGTGGTTACGATGGCGCCGTAAAAAAAGTACGGACGGCGGCGTCCCAAGCGTCCCCAAGTCTTATCACTCATATAACCGATAATCGGTTGAACGATCAGCCCTGTCAGCGGCGCTGCCACCCATAAAATCGGTATATCATCGATTTTTGCGCCGAGCGTTTGGAAAATACGGCTGACATTCGCGTTTTGCAACGCGAAGCCAAACTGAATGCCCATAAAACCAAGGCACATATTCCACATTTGCCAGAAACTCAGTGTGGGTCGTTCGTTTTGGCTATTAGTATGCATTAGCGCTCACTTCCTAGCTCTACCACACTCACACCTTGATATGGCAACGTAATTGAGAGTCCATCAGATGTGTACTTCGGCGTTGCTCCCAGCAATGTCTCACCACTAGACGCGTTCAGTGAGATGCTGACTGATTGTGGTTGCTTAGCGAAGTTAGCAACAATAAGCAGACGCTGCTCGCCGTTGGTGCGAATAAAGCTCACCACGTGCTTGGCATTTGAGTTTGCCACGGATTCGAAGTCACCGTCAGCAATCGCTGGGCGTTTGTTGAGTGCCATCAGCTCAACATAGAAGTCACGCAACGCTTGTTGTTCATCGCTCAGTTGACCACCATCAAAGGCACCATTATTCATCCACTGCTGGTGAGCCGGGACCCCAATGTAATCAAAAATACTGGTACGTGTGGGATCACCAAACCCGGGCTCCTCAGAGCCATCCTCACCCACAGTTTGACCAAAATAGATCATGCTAGGGCCACGACCGACTAGCGTAGACACCGTCATCGCCGGTTTACCCCAGTTCATATCACCGGCAAAATCTGGACTCGCGATACGTTGCTCGTCATGATTCTCCAAAAAGTGCAGCATATGTGTATCGATGTCTAACACCTTTTGGTGCTCCGCCATCAGCGCATCCGCATCGGCTTTACCTTGAATAATCGCTTTGAGCGTATCGTAGAATCCAACTTTGTCGTACAAATAGTCCATTTTGCCCTGTTGGATATACGACCGATATAAGGTGGGGTTGTAGACCTCAGCGAGCAAAAACGCATCCGGGTTCTTCATCTTGATCGATGAGTTCAGAAAACTCCAAAACTCTACAGGAACCATCTCCGCCATATCGTAGCGAAAACCATCAACGCCTTTGCTCAACCAATAGTGAGTAATGTCTCGAAACTTATACCAACTGTCGGGCAACTCCTTTCCCTCCCAGAACGCATGGTGCGCTCGGTAGTCTTTCTCGGCATAGCCTGCAGGTAGACGAGGAAAATCATAGCTTCCATCCGTTTTCACGCCGTAGTTAATCTTAACGGTTTCGTACCAATCATTAATGTGAGGTTGCGCCTCGCGCGCGCCATTACCGGTCCATTTCGCAGGACGCTCAACAAATTCACCATCGGCTTTGGGATGCGGCAGACCGCCTAGTACCTGATAGTGGTCATCTTGTGGCACTTGAAAGTCTTGCCCAACAACATAGTAAAAGTTGTTATCTCTACGGTACGTTACGTTGGTGTCATCGTGAGCACCAAAATCGTGCACACCTTCGGGGTTTGAAACGGAGTCATAGTCACGCGCTACATGATTCGGCACGATGTCGATGATCACCTTCATTCCGTGATCATGTGTTCGCGCTATCAACGCTTCAAACTCTTCAAGGCGCTGCTCGGGGTTAACAGCTAAGTCGGGGTTAACATTGTAGTAGTCTTTAACAGCGTAAGGCGAACCCGCGCGCCCTTTAACCACGTCCGGGTCGTCGCCAGGTAAACCGTAGTCACTGTAATCGGTAACCGTCGCATGGTGTAGCACACCGGTATACCATATGTGGCTCACACCCAGTTCTTTAATGCCAGTGAGCGCCTTATTATCAAAATCGGCGAACTTGCCAACACCATTTTCCTCGAGCGTGCCCCACGGCTTATTTGTGGTTTTTGTATTACCGAATAGGCGCGTAAACACCTGATAAACCACCGGCTTTTGAGTAATCTCAGTGCCTTGCTCCGTCGTCTTATCCTTCACGCGCGGTTGCGATTGCTCACGCTCGTCGCCACAACCTATGAGCAGTGCGGTCAAAGACAGCGCGCACACTGTCTTACTTAAGTTAACGTTATTCATCAATCCACTTTATTTTTTGTTTTTGCTTGTGATTGAGTTGCAAGAAAGCCTCTGACTAAAATCAGAGGCTTCTCAACACGCGGGTCTAACTGCAATTACAGTTCATAGCTAAAGCCAAGTAGGAACACGCGACCGTAGTCTTGATAATCACGCACTTGCAGAGCGTTATCGCCTTGTAACGAGATAAACGGTTCTTCGGTGATGTTCTGTACTTGGAATGTCACCTGCAGTTTCTCTAAGCCTTTAATACCTGACTCAGCAAAGTCATAGCCAAACTGCGCATCCCAGATCGTCTCACCCTGAATATCAACTTGTTGTGTGGCAAAGCCAACACCGTAGATATCGCCTTTAAAGTCACTGCGTTTACGCATACTGGTGCGTGCACTAAAGCCGTAACGCTCGTAGTAAAGTGTCAGGCTTTGGATACTGTCAGATAGGCCCGGCAGTTCGTAGTCATTACCATTGGGATCTTCAAGATCCTGCTCAACGCCCGTATAGCTAGCAAGGAAACCAAAGCCTTCTAATGCATCCGAGAACTCGCTGAATGGAAGTGTCAGTGCAAGCTCATAGCCCCACAACTGACCACCGCCACCGTTAATTTTTCCTGAGCCCGTCGCTGTGCTATTCGGCGGAATTTCACCGGTTGACGGATCGGGGACACCCGTCATATCGATTTCGTAGTTGCCATCAAAGATCCATTCATTCAGATCTTTATAAAATAACGCAGCCGAGAAATACCCTTCAGCGGTGTAGTAGTTTTCGTAGCTCAGATCAAAGCCCGTCGCTTCTTTAGGCTCCAAATTTGGGTTGCCGCCATAAACCGACCAGTAATTACCGTTTTCGTCTGGCTGCTGAGCATTATAAGTCGCGTTAATAGATGCATTCATCTCATCTAGGCGCGCCCGAGAAATCGTTTTTGCAGCACCGAAACGCAGCATCTGCTCTTCATCAATCGCTAAGATGAGGTTTAAGCTTGGCAAAACGTGTCCATAACTATGACTTACATCTGTCGGTTCGGCGACCACCAAACCGTCTACCACGTTAAATGCATTACCTTGCGAGGACTGTTTGGTATGTACATAACGTAAACCAATATTACCGGTCACAGGCATGCCAGCCAGTTCAGCATCAATATTGCCTTGCACAAATGCTGCTGTGACATCTTCTTGAACCGTCCACGACCGCGTTAAATGCTTCGGATCGGTGAGACTCTCACGTAATAAATTATAATAACCATCGGCGACCAAACCGCGAGTGTCATACGCAATCATTTCACCCATCCCGATAAAACCGAGATCAGCCGTTCCAACGCGGTACTCCTCTGGCACCGCCATAAGTCCTACATTATCTGGGTAAGAAAAGTCAGCGAGAGTCAGATAGTAACCCTCTGAATCTTTTGTTTTCTCACGCTCACGGTACGTTACGCCAAATTCGACACTCTTAAAGTACGCATTATTTAACGCGCGTGTTGCATCAACCTTAAACGTATTCAGCTCGTCATCGACCAATGGTGCATTAATGAAGCCATCTTGAGCCGTATTCTCGTACGGCGTACCGACTAAACCATATTCATTGTTAAGCGCAGCACTGGCGCCCCAAGACAAAGGTCCACCGAGTTGCATCAGGTTAAAGTCGCTGTAATCCAATTGATGGGTAAACTGCGCTCCAGTATTACCTGGCTTGAAGGTATAACCGATGTTATCGGCGATACCATTGTTGTCACCACGCCCGGTTCCCGCGTAGCTCTCAATACTCCAGACTTGTCGTTCAACAGCAGAACGGCTGACATCAAACTCAAGTGTCCAGTCGTCATTTAAAAAGTATTCAAGGTTATAACCAAACTGTGATAATTCAGCCGAACGCTCTTCAAAGTCGTTACGTAAAACAACACGTTGCCCTTCGGTGATGGCACTGGTGACAAACCCTGACTCAGGGTCAATGGTCGCTGTTGCTGGATCAATTGAGCCCTGGCCCCAAGCAAAAGGAACCTCGATGCCGCGTAGAATTTTTTCGTCTGCAAAATCCACATAGAGCGCATCAAAGGTCATATTCACCGAGTTGCTCGGTGCATACTCAAGCACCAGCATGGCTGAATCACGCTCGAGCGTTGATGAGCGAACATAAGGCTTAGCGCCCCCTAAAATAGACAGTGTTTCGCCGGATTCTGCAGTAAATTCGGGATAGCCCCACGAGTTCCAGCGCTTTTCTTGGTTGGGGGAACTCATTGTGGTGTAAGCGAAAGCGACACCAAAAGTATCGTCGGCGAATTGGTCAATATACGACACCGTACCGCGGAGGCCTTGATCCTCGCCATCGGGGTTTAACTTGTCGAATCCTGTTTGTTCGACCTGAGCGTTGATTCGGAATACCTGTTCATCTTTAGACAGCGGGCGTGCAGTTTGTAAATCAATGACACCCGCAATGCCCTCGCCACTGAGTGAGGCACTTGGCGTTTTATAAACCGTCACACCACTCATAATTTCTGATGGGTAGATATCAAACTCTACACCGCGGTTATCGCTAATGGATACTTGCTGCCGTCCATTAAAGGTGGTTGTACTTTCATTCTCACTAAAGCCACGCACACTCACACGTGAGGCTCGTCCATCAAGGCGTTGGGCTGTCAAACCAGGCAGTCGTGCGATGGACTCAGCAATCGATGAATCTGGCAACTTGCCGATATCTTCTGCTGAAACCGATTCAACAACAGAGGTCGAAAACCGTTTTGTGTTAATCGACTCAACGACACTTCGACGAAAGTTACTCGATACCTCAATAACTTCGACATCGTTTTGCGCTTCTTTCTGCTCAGCAGATTGTTCTTGTTCGTCTTGTTGTGCATCTACCTGCTGTGCATAAGTAACTTGGCTCACAAGTCCTGTACTGAGTAGAGCGAGTGTTAGCATACTTGGCTTGAACGTTAACATAGCGTTATATCCCAATTGACCGTTTTATTATAACCATCTTGGTTAATCACAACGTTGCACTTCCTGAACATGAGCGTTGCACCAATTTGGTTCTTGTTGTTGTCGGCGAAATACTAGCCCCCGTAATAAAATATTAACAAATTTATGCATACGTATTCAGTGTCGCTTAAACGTTCAATTTTTGTGTGCTTAGTTTAGAGAAAGCCTTGAGAACCAAGCAGTAGCGCGCGTTTAGATTACACAAGGCTTCAATGAATAAAGAGCAAGAAGAATTGAGTACAAAAAATTGAGTTTTAGCGCGAAAATTTGTTTTCACTCAGTGAGTAATCTCTCAAGGGTGTCACATAAGCGTCATACTAGAATGCTAGGGCGATCACGTTGGGTTGTTTGTCTTATTATTACCGCATGCACCAAAATAGTGCTCTAGCCCTTTAAATTAGTGCAACAGAGACTATTTCATATCTCGCCAATTGCACGCTAATAGAGATCATTAGAACACTGAGTCACTCGTTTTTAGTAACTCGCTCATCAATCTAAATACAGGTTTTTAAGGTATCACTTTACGTAAACGTAAACCTTGCATACGTATGCAGAACTTTTACAAAGCTTCATACCTTGCCGTATTCTCTTCCAGACAAGAAAAATAACCGATGCTCTGGAGCAATATATGGCGAACCCACTTTGGTGGAAAGGTGCTGTGATCTATCAGATCTATCCCCGCAGCTTTCAAGATACAAATGGCGATGGAATCGGCGACATTCGCGGTATTATTAGTCGCCTTGATTACATTAAAAGCCTTGGCGTTGATGCCGTTTGGGTTTCCCCCTTCTTTAAGTCGCCGATGAAGGACTTCGGTTACGACATCAGTGATTACCGTGATATTGACCCAATTTTCGGTAATATCGACGACTTTGATGAACTTATCGCAGAGGCACACCAACGCAACATCAAGATTATCATCGACCAAGTACTGAGCCACACTTCAGATCATCACCCATGGTTCTTAGCAAGCCGAGAATCGCGCACGAACGAACACTCAGATTGGTATGTATGGGCTGATCCTAAAGAGGATGGCACGCCGCCTAACAATTGGTTGTCTATTTTTGGTGGTCCTGCGTGGCAGTGGGAACCCCGTCGCGAACAGTATTATTTACACAACTTTTTAACTGAGCAGCCGGATTTAAACTTTCATAACCCCGAGGTGCGTCAAGCAGTACTCGATAATGTTGAGTTTTGGCTTAAAAAGGGTGTCGATGGATTTCGCTTAGACGCGATTAACTTTTGCTTTCATGATGCCCAGCTAAGAGACAATCCAGCAAAACCTAAACATAAGCGTCAAGGTCGTGGCTTTAGTGAAGATAACCCTTATGCGTTTCAGTATCACTACTACAACAATACGCAGCCCGAAAACCTCGAGTTTATGCGCGAAATCCGTACCTTACTTAATCAGTACCCAGGTACCGTGAGCCTCGGTGAGATATCCTCAGAAGACTCCCTCGCCACCATGGCAGAGTACACCAGCGGTGGCGATAAGCTACACATGGGGTACAGTTTTGAGTTACTGACTGACGACTACAGCAGTCGTTACATTAGGCACACCGTCGAGACCCTCGAAGCCAACATGCGCGAAGGCTGGCCGTGCTGGGCATTCAGTAATCATGACGTCGAGCGTGTTGCAAGTCGGTGGGCAACCAATGGGGAAGTGAATCACGAGCAGGTAAAAATGCTCACTGCACTGCTAGGTTCATTGCGCGGCAGCGTGTGCATGTACCAAGGCGAAGAACTTGCCCTTGGTGAAGCAGAAGTGCCCTACGAGAGCCTACAAGACCCCTACGGCATTACCTTTTGGCCTAACTTCAAAGGTCGTGACGGATGTCGCACGCCAATGCCTTGGCAGGATAGCGAACACGGCGGCTTCACCGAAGTGGCACCATGGCTTCCCGTGAGTCCTGCGCACCGGCAACAAAACGTTGCCAAGCAACAAAAAGACACCGACTCAACGCTAAACGCTTTTCGTGAGTTCATGGCATGGCGCCGAGCCCACCCAGCACTCATTGCTGGCGACATTCGCTTTATCGAAACCAGCGAACCCGTACTCGCCTTTTACCGAGAGCATGACGGTGAAACTTTACTTTGCTGCTTTAATTTGGCGGCCGAACCTGCATCGATGCCGCTGCCCCAGGCAATCCAGCATGACTTTAATGACTGGATAATTCACAGTAATGGCACTGTGCAAAACGACACACTTCACCTACCGGCATTTGGATGCTACTTCGCTAAGCTTTGACTTTGAATAAAGGGGGCTGCTTTAAAAATGGTGGCCCCTCGCAGATTTGAACTGCGGACCAACCGATTATGAGTCCTGCATTGGTGGGTTTTCTAACACTCAGCTTCGGTTAAAAATATTCGGTTTTTCAGATGGTTATGTATTAACTGAATGTTTTTGATCCGACGCCGGTTTTGACGATTTTGATCTTAACTTCCGCTGTAACTACCGCTTGAGATTAGTTTGCTTCAAAAAGGTTTAATACGATTACTGTCTTTTGTCATTAGCGTCATCAATCGCGGATGCACAAATAATTTTTCCTTTCCTGAATCGACCTCTTGCAGCACGCCAATATCGGCTAACTGCTTTAAATAGGTTGAAGCGGTCTGACGTTTTGCAATATCACGCTCAACCAGATTGCTAATACGGCAATAAGGCTGTTCAAAAATAAGCTGAACAAGCTCGTAGCTGTATATTTTTGGTAGCTGAGCCTTTACATAATCGGTGGTGTTTTCCATGAGCGTTCTAATCGCTGTGATTTTTTCACAGGTCCATGTTGCGGTTTGCTCGACACCTTTTAGCATAAATAACAACCACTCTTCCCAGCTCTGATCTTTAGTGACTTGGTTCAAGAGGCGATAATAGTCTTGCTTATTATGAACGATGAAGCGACTCAAATACAAAATAGGCAGTGTTAGAAGACCCGATTCAATAAGGTATAAAACGTTTAAAATACGACCTGTTCTGCCATTCCCGTCATAGAAAGGGTGTATAGCTTCAAATTGATAATGGCTAATCGCCATCTTTATCAGTGGATCCAGATCGTCGTCATTATGAAGGAATCGCTCCCAGTTGGTTAACAAGTCGCGAATCACATCTTCACCGTTTGGCGGCGTATAGATAGTTTCGCCTGTCGTTTGGTTTCCTATATAAGTCCCCGGTACTTTGCGAATATCCATTTCGGAGTGCTTTAAAGTACTGCATACCTCAATAGCCGTCGCCGTGCATAGCGGCTTTTTCTCAAGTTGTATAAAGCCTTGGTATAACGCGGTTCGGTAACGTAATGCTTCCTTGGTTGCATGATCAGCACCTTTACCCCCTTGCGCATACTGAAAAAGCTTATCGGTCGTGGTAACAATATTTTCAATTTCTGAACTATCTTTTGCTTCAAGCAATGGCAGCAGGTTAATTAACATGCTTTGGTTGGGAATGAGCTCTCCAGCCTTTTTTAACTCCGCTACAGCAGCACGTGCAGAAATACAGGCCTTCAGCACAGCCCTAGTTTCTACGACATCTAGGTTGGGTGGTAATGTCGGTAATTGGTTGTACGGTTGCTCTGCTTGCCAAGTCATGCTTAAATTTCCAGTCTAAATCGACATAAAGAAACGATGAGTTCAGTTTATGTCGTTCCAATCGACATATCAATTTAACGTGTCGATTTTTTCTTATTTTTTCGACATGAATTATTTTTAGGTCGAGATCATCGACACACCAAGCCTTATCAACCCAAACAAATGGATAGCTGTCACAGCACAATATTGCTAACGTTGTAAAAAGCAGGGTTGCATGAGCTATTCTAAAAAGTAGCACAGAGGTAGCACCAACCAATTTTGGTTAGTGGTAGTTAACATTGAAAGCCTTTAAATATGGTGGCCCCTCCCAGATTTGAACTGGGGACCAACCGATTATGAGTCCTGTATTGGTGGTTTTTCTAACATTCAGCTTCGGTTGAAAAAACTAGTTTTTTCAGTTTCTTACGTGTTTCATCGATGTTTTGATCCGACGCCGGTTTTAACGGTTTTGATCTTAACTTCCCTTGTAACTACCGCTTAAAACTAGCTTTCTTAAACCTACTCATTTAGCTGTTTAGGCAAGTTTGAATGTCTAAAAATGTCTAAAAATGTCTAAAAATCTAACGTTTAGACATTTTCCAAATCTTGCCCTTTATTTCTATAACCCCTTGATTTTTAAGTGATTGAAGGAGATTTTTTACCTTGTTACTCTTCTGATCAGCCGTTAAAACATCAGGTAGTTTATCTAAAAGCAACTCGTCAATGTCTAAACGTTTAGCTTGACCAAACCTTTCAATGTACTCGGTAATCAATCTTTTATAGTGAGTGTCCCCCAGAGAGCGGTTCCGTATGTACTGTGCCTTGTCGTCGCTATGCTGGGCTATTTTCTTTGAGATATGATAGTTCGGTTTTCGACCTTCAATAAGTTTCTGTTGTTTTAAGTGTTTTGCCTGTTCATCTGTTATCGGCTTACTCTTCTGAATACGATCAAGAAGCATAATATCTTCCAGGGTTAACCCTGGAAGCTGTGCTAGCTTGCGTGCGTAGGCAGCATCAACGACTCGGCCTATGATAGTCACCTGAACTCTATTTCTAGCTAAATCGTACTCAGGTAGAGGAAAGAATTTCTTCCTCTGAATCATGAACATTTTCCGAATACCACTGCCGATGGTATCAATCATGTTTAAATTAACCATCGCATCCGCAAGAAAGCGATTACGATACCGGCTCTCAGGTGCATCAGCTTTAACAACCGATTCCACTGAATCTGGGATAAACTGGCCAACGTTACTAAAACACAGCCGACCATCTTCGAACTCAATAACTGATACTTTACCGCCTAAATTATAATCTTGGTGGGCAATCGCATTATTTAACGCTTCCCTTATCAGGTAAGGGTCATACTGGTCTACTTCTTCCGGAAACAAAGTACCTTCATTTAGGTAACGATACTTAAGATTACGAATTTTGTGGAAAACCTTATCCACATTGATTAATAGAGGACTTGTAAAATGCTCGTAGTCTTTTTCAATGCCGTCTTTGTCTTTAAGAATCCACGTAATAGTCGGAGTAGCAGGGTTAAGCCAGTGTGTTGACTCTGGCTTACCAAGCAATATAAGCGCCGCCCTTGTTATTTTCCCATTTATTGTAAGCTTTGCTTTATTTAAGAACGTCTTTGTATCCCAGGTTTCTGCTTCATCTGCAAATTTGATGTTCTTCTGGATTTATTTATCTCTGGCAGCTTTTAAAGCAGTCTCATCAAGGTCATCTATACTAGCCTCTTGAATAATTGCAGCACTCCAATCCTCAGCCATGTTTTGACGACGTATTCGTTCAATTTCGTCAAGGCTCAAAGGCCCAAGAGATTCTCCCTCACGACCATAATAGTGCCCTTCCCAGGCGATAGGAACTCCAGCGGGGGCTGCAGGAATTTCAAATAATAAAACCCGACCATTCGGATGCGAAACTTCGTGAATATTGATAAATGTATGCCGGTTTGTAGCTTTATCTGCAACTTCTTTTTTTAACGAGGAAAGCTTCCTTGCTGAGTCTCGAAATGAAGTGCCAACTACCTTTTTACTATCGTTAACACCAAAGATAAGCCAGCTACGTGCTAGGCCTTGCAAATTTGCTTCGTTACTTAGCGCAGAAAAGTACTTACCTAACTTTTTGAAGTCATAGCTGATTTTCGCTTCTTTAAACTCAACCACCTCATTTTCGTTCTCAAGCTTAAGCAATTCGCTTAGTTTTCCTATCACCACTATTTCCTCAATTCGATATAAGCCGCTCTTAAGACGCTAGCTAACAGTCCGCACCAACTTAAACATACAATAGTTCACATGGACGCCTATAAATAGCAACAAATGCAAAGCTTACCTTCTTCGGATTACTCTGTCATAACCAGTTTTATCAGGTCGTCCAGTCATCACCGTCAAATTAGTTTAGGAATCGCCTCGAGGGCGCCAGCCATATATTTTGCATACAGGTTGTCATCAGCACGCAAACCAACAACATCATCCAAACGCCAAGCGTCACTTTTTAGCTCTTCTTTTTCCACCAAATAGACCTGGTGTTTCTGCAGCAAGTTTAAGACTTCAGGAGTGTGACAGCTAAATACAATTTGCGCGCTATGTGGATTCGTTTCCTCATACTTGAATAAATCCAGCAAGTGCGGAAGCATATGCGGGTGCAAGTCGTTATCAATTTCGTCAATCACGGCAATACCACCATTTGCAAGTACAGGAAGCAATCGGGCCAACAAAGCAAATGCAGACTTGGTACCGCTCGACTCTTCCATAAAACGAAGCTCAAACTGGCCTCGTTGGCTTTTATGGATGCCATACGGAATTGCAATCTGCTTCTCTTCTCCGGAATCTCTTTCGAAGACCGTTTCTTGCCGCACTTCAACACTCTGTAATCCAAGATCTAATTCAGATAAACAGTCGGCTAACTGAGCTCGAAGCTTATCATTTTCAGCTAATTCTTCCGCGGCTTGCAACAAAGCACCATCATCATAATTATGACGCCCAAATACATTTAGGTTATGACTAATACCGTGTGCAAACTGCACAAACATATCCGCTTCGGGCACATCGTAACTGTATGCTGCAGCCAGCAGTGACGCATTTCGGCGAATTTCTTTAGCTTTTTTAGGCGAAAATGAGAAGTTTTGTTGCTTATAGCTCACGTCAATCTTGCCAGCTTTGTTTTCTTTAAACTCACGCACGAACAAATAGCTATAGAGATGGCTTGTCTTATGATAAAGCGCCTCCGAAACGACGAGTCTGTCCTTGAGAGTCAGCGAGTACTTATACTGCTCACCATCCAAAACAAAACGCAACTCAAAGGTGGTTGGCTGCTCTTCATAAAGCGCATGCGCTCGATAAGGTAGTTTGACATCTGGGTCAGCGTGCAGAAATGATGAGGACAAAAACCAACTCAAAAAAGCCAATGGCTTTATAAACTGCGTTTTCCCTGAGCCATTAGGACCAATAACCGCTAACGCCTTATTCAAGCGATCGCCACCTTTAAGCGGAATATCATAATTTGAACTGGCTGGCTTTTTACCCATTTCAAACGAGAGGTAAACCTCGTCTGCAAAGCTATAGAAGTTTGAAAACGCTAAATCAATTATCATAGTAAGCCAACTTAAACAAAATTTTGTTAATCATTGTTCACTATATATAGATTTGCAAGCTCTATAACTGATGGGGGTTATCTTTTGTTTATCTAAAGTGCCCAACAATGTCTACGCGTTTAGCATGCGTTATTCTGGTATGCTTCACTATTGGCGGTAATAATATCAATGACTAAAAGGACCTTGTTATGGATAACAGCGTTATATTTATTGTATTACTCCCCGCTTTAATCTCTGGCTTCGCTTCGGCAATCATCGCGTCCCAAAAAGGGCGAGACGGGTTTGGTTGGTTTTTAGTAGGAGTTTTCTTCGCGCCAATAGCGATCCCGTTTGCTCTTATAGCCAATCCAATACGCGGTAACATCGAATCTTTAAAAACTTGCGACTACTGCAGGGAACTGGTTAACCATAAAGCAATAAAGTGTCCACATTGTCATTCGGAACTAACAAACTACTCAGAAAAAACCTCAGAACCGAAAAAAGACGACAAAGAGAGAGCGACAGGGCAAACTTCAGCCAGAGATAGGGTTCTAGCTAAAGCAGAAGAGCTTGGTTTTGAAGTTTATGCTCCTGAGGGGTCAAGCCGCATCGTATTTAGAAAGAACGGTAAAAAGCATGAGTTCCTAATTCTAAAGCGCGCGCAAGATTTCTTGGAGCGCCAATAAATAACAAAGACTAAAAGAGTCATTCGACTGTAGGGTGGCCGGTTAACACCGGCAACACTTTTAGGTACTCACCGGTCTTGGTTATCAACTTTTCTTTCAACTCTCGACACAACCGATAGGATTTGTCCTAAGGCAAAAAACACGACGGCACACACAACACCGTTTACGATTGCTCCAATAGAAGCTGCAGGGAAAGGAGCGTCACCTCCGTATTTAGACGTTTCAGGCCAAGCCACAAATGCCACGATGACTCCACATATAAGCGATAACATTGCTAAAACCCATAACACACCTGATAAGAATGGTTCTGGCTCACTGGTTTCTACACTCGCTTTTTTATTTTGCGTCGACTTTATCTCGTCTGACTTCTTTTTCGCTATGTATTCTGCCGACTTTTCGGTTTGATAACATTGCTTACAATGAATAGTGTCAAACTCATATCTGACATCTAGCCTTTTCTCAATCGGGCAACCACAAATTTCACATGAATATTTCGCCATAACTTCATCCTTGATAATTGATTGTCTCTTACATCGTATCCACTATTTTCGTTTTGGCCAATTTGCCACTACATACAGTAAATAATCAGCGCAACCATGGTGAGAAGGCAAAGCGATCGGTATCGATCGTATAAGAAGACTCTTTTGCGTAACTTATAGTCGAGCAAAAGAAAGCCTAGCAGCTTTTGTTTAACAGGCGAAGCTGCTAATAGAGTAGCACAGAGGTAGCACCAACCAATTTTGGTTAGTGGTAGTTAACATTGAAAGCCTTTAAATATGGTGGCCCCTCCCAGATTTGAACTGGGGACCAACCGATTATGAGTCGG
>NZ_QJST01000003.1:0-85666 GCF_003226255.1 Idiomarina fontislapidosi | reverse complement strand
CACCAACCAATTTTGGTTAGTGGTAGTTAACATTGAAAGCCTTTAAATATGGTGGCCCCTCCCAGATTTGAACTGGGGACCAACCGATTATGAGTCGGGTGCTCTAACCACTGAGCTAAGGGGCCATTTAAGAAGTGAGGTGCTTAGAAAGCGGCGCAAATTATACGAACTTTTTGCTAGCTTGTCATGGGTATCTTTAAGATAAATCGAGAGATTTCGCCGTTTGATTGAAATTCAATCGACCCTTTTAAGCTGCTAACAAGATCTTTTACCAAGCGTAAGCCATCACCGTATTGTTCAGGTCTAACGTCGTCAAATCTAAATAAGTTCTGCTCTACACTGCGTTTCACAGTTGGGTTCTCATCAACAAGCTCTAGCGTCATGTGGCCATCATTTTTGGCTGCCCGAATAAAAATCTCACCTTCCTGCGGCCCAAATCTCAATGAGTGAAGAATTAGAATATCCAGCGTAAAGCGCAGCAACAATGGATTGGTCACTAACGAGAGTTCACCATCGCATACAGCTGCGATTGTTTGTCTATCATTGGCATGACGCTGCTGATGAAAATCCGCGAGTGAGCGCGTCCAACGATTCATATTCAGTTCGGTAACAGGACCCTGATTTTTATGTCGCACATCAATTTGCGCCAATGCTTGGCAAAGGTACTCCGCAGCATCTATTTCACGTTGAAGTTTCTCAAACTGATGACTTGATGTGTCGGTGACAATCGCTGTGACATCGCGCTGTAACTGTTCAATGCGTCCTCTAAGCTCTTCTGCAAACGCTAGGGCGGCTCTTCCAACTACCGAGAGTTCGTTAATTTGCCCGAGTTTGGCTTCTAAGGAGTTGATGGCACGCTCAGCGTTATAACGCTTTTGTCGTGCTTGATACAGTAACAGTAAAAATGGCTGAACGTCGTTAATCGCTGTCGTCGTTGGCACGGGTGCGGTTTCGTCGTTTAACTCTTCGGTGAGTTTCTCACGCTCAGTTAGCCAATTTTTTTCAAAGTTGCGATTGCTGACTAGAATCAGAGTCCCTATCACTGCCTTTACGCCAAAAATAGCAAATAACAACCAAACTAAGGTGTTTGGGAGCAGAGAGGTACGTTTCATTAGCCAGGCTGATAAGCCACGATGCGTGTTTATCGGGCAGGCGACGGTAATCACCGCAGAATCTACTGATTGCCTAACAGACGTGAGTACGTTTGATTCATCGACTGCTTGTCGTGATAATGAGCTAAGTAAAGCCATCTCTGATTGGGGCACATCGGTTTTTATGCTTGAACCTAAATAAGTCGGGAATGCATAACCAAAAAACTCATTAGCGACATGCCAATAGCCACCTTCAACACCTTGCATTTTCGCGGTTTCGCGATACATAACCTGTTGCAGGAGGTCAGGATTATTAACTTGATAATGCGGTTCAGTACCAGAAGGGTACAGCTGAGCAACCTCGGTGACGACCATTTCACAGCGCGCGGCTAGACCCTCGGTAGACCGACTGATCAGTTGCTTTGGGGAATACCAAAATGTCAGACCTATACCGAAGATAGCGATGGCGATGATAATCATCGCCATCCATCGGTTTTGGTTACTTATTGAGGAGAGCGAATACACGCGCCACCTTACCTAAATATTAAAACAGCTTAGGCTAGTTTATAGAAGTCTTTGGCGTTTTGGTAGAATACTTTATCAATCGCTTCAGAATCATCTAATGCTTCGACGATACTATCAATATCACTCGGTTCAAAGCTACGGTTACTGCGCGTACCGGGCAAGTCTGTTCCGAACATTAGACAGTCTGGGTTAGTCTTATAAAGCGTTTTAATAGCTTCTGGAATATTGACTTCTGTGCGCCCAAAGCCACTGGCTTTGATATTAACGCCGCCTTCGGCCAAACGGCGAATTTGCGATAGGCCAGACTTTGCCATACCCAAGTGATCGACGCTCAATTTAGGCAACTTCAACAACGTGGGCACCATGTCATCAAGTTCACGGCTATCGACATATATCTCTAAATGCCATCCCGCTAAATCCCAAATACGACGACCAAATTCTACGATGCCCTCGATATCACGATGAACGCCGCGTTTTAAATTCACCCGGACACCGCGTATCCGATGCTCGTTTAGCTGCTGGATTTTCTCATCACTGACACTCCCCGGTAACTGGGTAATGCCAACAAAATTATCACCCAGGTTTCCGAGCGCCGCTTTTAAATAGCGTTGCTCGAATCCCTGAAAGGAACCTGAAACAATGACACCGCCTTCGATAGGCATACCCGCAACAAGACGGTTGTAGTCGTCAATGTAAAAAGGCTTTGGGATGTGACCTTGGTTTTCAATTAACGGAAACGCCTCATCATAAATATGAAGATGCGTGTCAATCATCCGTTTTGGCCAATGTTCACGATTAATTCCCATACTGCCTCCTTTCTTAGTAACAGAGTCACTCAAATCGAGCCTGAGTGATTACATACGGTTACTCATCCAAAAACGATTTAAGTTGCTCTGAACGGCTTGGATGACGCAACTTACGCAGTGCCTTTGCTTCGATCTGACGAATACGCTCACGTGTCACATCAAACTGCTTACCCACTTCTTCCAATGTATGGTCGGTATTCATATCGATACCGAAGCGCATACGTAATACTTTCGCTTCACGCGCGGTCAAACCACCAAGAACTTCGCGTACCGAGTTACGTAAGCTTTCTGACGTCGCCGAGTCAATCGGCAAATCAAGCGTATTATCCTCAATGAAATCACCTAAGTGCGAATCTTCATCGTCACCAATCGGCGTCTCCATTGAAATAGGCTCTTTCGCGATCTTAAGTACCTTACGGATTTTATCCTCTGGCATCGCCATACGCTCAGCCAGCTCTTCAGGTAATGGCTCACGTCCCATCTCTTGCAACATCTGACGTGAAATACGGTTAAGCTTGTTAATCGTCTCGATCATGTGCACTGGGATACGAATGGTGCGTGCTTGGTCAGCAATTGATCGCGTAATCGCCTGACGGATCCACCACGTTGCATAGGTCGAGAATTTATAACCGCGACGATACTCAAACTTATCGACGGCTTTCATCAAACCGATGTTACCTTCCTGAATCAAATCCAAGAATTGTAAACCGCGGTTAGTGTATTTCTTCGCAATCGAGATAACCAAACGTAAGTTCGCTTCGACCATTTCTTTTTTGGCACGACGTGCTTTGGCCTCGCCGATCGACATGCGACGGTTGATGTCTTTCACCTTAGCAATGGTGAGACCCGTTTCCTTCTCGATTTCATTTAGTTTGGTTACACAGCGCTCGATTTCAACCCGCGCCTCTTTCAGCGTTGCTGCGTAGTCTACGCCGGCAGAAATTTGCTCATCAACCCATGCCAAACTGTTTTCGTTACCCGCGAATGCCTTCATAAAAGCACGTTTAGGCATACCCGCTTGCTCAACAGCGGCCTTCATTACCAAACGCTCTTGTACACGTACACGCTGCATCATCGCGCGCATGTCCTGTACTAAACGGTCAAACTGCTTAGGTACTAAACGGAACTGCTTAAATAAATCACTGAGTTTGTCGATTTCAACACGCGCACTCGGGTGCTCGCGGCCAAATTTAGTTATTGCCTGCCGAGTCGATTCATACTGTTCGCGTAGCTCAGTGAACTTCTGACGAGCAAACTCGGGATCGATACCGCTATCGTTCTCATCATCATCTTCGTCATCATCTTCATCGTCGTCTTCGTCCTCCAGCTCATCGTCAGAGAGCTCAGAGCCTACGTGCGTGGCACTCACAGGCGCTTCATCAACTTCGTCTGGATCGATGAATCCAACAATGATCTCGGTAAGGCGCAATTCTTCGGCTTCGTATGAATCCCATTGCTCTAGCAAGAAGTTAATTGCTTCGGGGTACTCAGCAACAGAACATTGAACTTGGTTGATGCCTTCCTCAATGCGCTTCGCGATATCGATCTCGCCCTCACGCGTTAACAGTTCAACGGTACCCATCTCACGCATGTACATGCGCACAGGGTCGGTGGTACGGCCTATTTCGCCATCCACAGTAGCAAGTGCTTGTGCAGCTTCTTCCGCTGCGTCCTCGTCCGCCGCACTTTCGGACATCATCAAATCATCTGCATCAGGCGCACTCTCAAAGACACGGATACCCATGTCATTAATCATGCGAATGATGTCTTCTATTTGATCGGAATCAACGATTTCCTGCGGTAAGTGGTCGTTCACTTCCGCAAACGTAAGAAAACCTTGCTCTTTGCCTTTTGCAATGAGAACTTTTAACTGTGATTGCCGATTCTGCTGCATACAGAGATTCCACCTGTCACTTTCTACGAGAGTACCCAAAATGACCTTAAACTATAGCATAATGGCTAATTTTAAGCTACCAAAACGCTGATTATAGCCAAGTCAATTACGTGTTCTTAAATGCTTTACTAGCATCAAATATTCTTGCTTTTCCGCTTTATTCAAGGGCGTTTGCTGTCCCTTTTTGAGAAGTTCATCGGCTCTTTGTTCAACATATTGATCAATCAAATAAACAAAGATGTCTTTGAACTCCTGTTCCATATTATGTTCGTCGAGACCATGCTGCCAAACGGCGAGCTTTTCTAACGCCTTCTGATACGATGTATCGCGCCAATGCTCCAACACTTGAGCCGTAGTCATGTCACGCTCGTTACATTGTTGATGCAGCGCCATAAATAAATCCATGCCAGGCAACTTAAGTTCACCCAACTCAGCTTTCACCGGCACCACTTTCGCGAGTTGCGGATACTGAACGATCAACGCAACGGCACGACGCAACGGCGTCATTTTAATCGCTTCGGGCTTTGCCTTGCGCTGTTTTGGCGTGTCAACATAGCGTTCCAGTTGTGAGGTTTCCCGTCTTAACAACTGCGCCAATTTTTGCATCAACGACTCACGATAAAAGTCACTGGCAATCCGCTCAATGCGTGGCTTAGCCTCACTTAATAACGCCGAACGTCCCGATTCGGTGTTCACATCGACGTCTTCAGCCAAGTGCTCGAAAAAGTAATCAACGAAAGACTTAGCTTCTTTCAAATAACGCTCAAACCCTTCCTTGCCACTACTCTGCACCACGGAATCAGGGTCTTCACCTTCTGGTAAAAACAAGAAACTTAAATCGATGCCATCTTTAAGCAACGGTAGCGCGTTTTCTAAGGCTCGCCACGCGGCATCTCGACCCGCGCGGTCACCGTCGTAACAACACACCACCCTATTTGATGTACGGAACAAACGCTGCAATTGTTCAGTGGTCGTTGCGGTTCCCAGTGATGCAACGGCATAGTCGATCCCCGCTTGGGCCAAAGCGACAACGTCCATGTATCCTTCGACAATACAAATTTGCTCAGGGCGACGCAGCCGTTGTTGCATATTCCAAAAGCCATAGAGCTCTTGGCCTTTATGAAACAAGCGAGTCTCGGGTGAGTTCAGGTATTTAGGGCCGTCGCTATCGATTACGCGTCCACCAAACCCCACCACGCGACCGCGACGATCGTGGATAGGAAACATCACGCGATCGCGAAAGAAATCAAACTTTCTTCCCTGATCATTCACATTGACCAATTTCAGATCGATCAGTTGTTGTCTAGCTTTTGATTGCTGTCCAAGCGCATTAAGCAAACCATCCCAAGCATCGGGGGCGTAACCAATTTGGAAACGTTTGACGATGTCGCCAGATAAACCGCGTTGTTTTAAGTAACTAATTACTTTATCTGAGTGGGCATGGTGTTTTAGCTGATGCTGAAAAAAACGCGTACATTGCGCCATTAAATCAGTATCGTTTTTTAGTTGTGCTTGCTGCTGATGTTGTTTTTGTGGGTCATGTCCCTCTTCTCGAGGCACCTGCACACCGAGACTTGCGGCGAGCTCTTCAATGGCATCTGGGAAACTTAAACCATCAAACTCCATGATGAAGTCAATCGCATTACCGTGCACACCACAGCCAAAACAGTGATAAAACTGTTTATCGGCACTGACGGTAAATGAAGGCGTTTTCTCGTTATGAAAAGGACAGCAAGCCTGATGGTTCTTACCTGCTTTTTTCAAAGGTACACGGCTATCCACTACTTCGACGATATCAGCTCGTTCAAGTAGGTCGTGGATGAAACTTTTAGGAATGAGTCCTGCCATGCCCTCAACTTATCTTTTATCTTCGTCTACAAACACGAAAGCCGCGTCTCATGAGACACGGCTTTCAACACGTAACTTAACGAATTAAGTCTAAGTGCAAGCTGCGAAAAGTGAATATCGCTGTCTGCTACTCGTGTATCTTAGTACAAACGAGTGCGACGCGCGTTTTCGCGAGCCAATTTCTTGGCATGACGCTTAACTGCTGCAGCTTTTTTGCGCTTACGTTCTGCTGTTGGTTTTTCATAATGTTCGCGACGACGAACTTCAGACAGAACACCTGCTTTTTCACAAGAGCGCTTAAAGCGACGCAGTGCTACGTCAAACGGCTCGTTTTCTTTCACTTTAACGACTGGCATTAAAACATCACCTCGGAAAAAATTATCTACGTTGTTTAAAAAATAACCGCAAGGGTTTAATTGGTGGTGAATTGTACCGAGCCAAACTACGCTTGTAAAGTGTTATTCGAATATGATTCAGAGGAATGATCATTTTTGATCAAGCGATCGATCACATCTCGTCGTGCCGTAAGGTAATGAACAATGTCCTCACACTCTTGTGAATTCAGCGCGCACTTTATTCCAATGTGCCACACATTGGGTCGCTGCTCCTTAAACATGCGCACTCTTCCATCTAATTCAAACTTGGTATCTTCATCTTGCCTAAGGTGCAGCTTTACTTGGCGCTCAAGCAGCTCATCTGTAATACTTGGTACCTGTTGATGCGTTTCAAAGCCAAACCCACCGAGCCCCATGTCAACGATTTTCCCCAGAATAAACGGGAACATATGTTCGACTTGCAGTTGAGCTGGGTGATCGATTAACACACGAGGAGAGTGACGTAACGGTCTCACAACACCCTGCTCTGGGTAACTTACGAATAGTAGCTTTTCCGGAAAGTGGCTCGCGTGAATCAACCGAACTCGGGCTGCGATCATTTCGCCCTCATCAGATACCATTTTCAGCCGCAAACTTTCGCTCTCTTTTACAGCAGGTAATACCTGTTCCCATCGCGCTTGATGACCCAAGCCGAGTATGAGGTACTGTGGGTACTGCTGCCCAAGTAAAGTGACTGAAAATGCGAAAGGCTCACCGGCTAACGTGCCAGTGATTTCAACTGTCTGCTTAAAACTGGGTACAATTCGATGGCTTATTGTATCTAACATGTTTTTTTTCGTTTTTATTGTTATTTGCCAAGCATAGCTAAAAGTGTGCATTTGTTAAGCAAAACATCTATTTAATTTTTATGACGTCAATTAACGCCAATCAGGTATAACACACGTCAAGTAACGGTCTCTGATTGCTCGGCTTATATTTCTATCTGTACACTCAAAATAGGTAACCCCAAATAGATTAAGGATTTTTGATTTGGACGAAGCCTCGACCAATAACAAAAATGGACTACAATTTCCGTACCCTATTTCGGAGCGTTTTCGTTGCCGAGATTTTTTGGGTAGCGGCGGAAGTGGTGTCGTTTTTAAAGCTTGGGACGAGCTGCTCCAGCGCATGGTAGCGATCAAGTTCATCAAAAACCCAACCTTTATCTCTCGCCAACGGTTGGTCGCAGAAGCGCGAGCGCTTGCAAAATTAAACCACCCTTCACTTTGTGGCGTTTACGACGTGGGTGAGCCTTCAGAGGATCACTCGTCACTTTATATGGTGATGGAGCTCATTGAAGGACCTCGAGTGACCGAGCTGGCCGGACAGCTCAGTATTAGTGATGCAGTAAAACTTGTGCTGCAGTTGGCCGAAGGTGTGAGTCATATGCACAACGAAGGACTCATCCACAACGACATTAACCCGACCAATGTCATCGTAAAGTATAATTCGAGCGACGAGTCTATCCCAACACTGATTGACCTGAGTATCGCTGGCCGAGCCTCATCGAATCGCCATAAAGGCTTCGGCGTGAGCCCGTTATTTTCAGCGCCCGAGCAACGAGGTAATGAGATCGAGCAAGGTCGTTCGAAAGCCGTCGACATTTATGGCCTCGGGGCACTGCTATTTTTCTTGGTGACTGGTCAAGCCCCTTCGGATGAGCCTAAACGCCAGTTAAAACAATATGTGGACCGTTGCCCCCGTCGGTTGCGGCGAATTATTTTAAACTGCTTACACCGCGATCCAAATGACCGCACGAGTAGCGCTCAGTTATTAGTCCAACAGCTAACAGATTATCGCTTCCGCCGCTTCCCATGGTTGCTGCCTGCGGCTATCACACTGCTTATCTCAGCGCTGGTTACCACTATTGCAATTGGCATTATTCATTATCACTTTGCCGATAACGCATCATCTCAGGCAGAGGTAGAAATCGAAGTAGTCAGTAAAATTGAGGAAGCGCTTGCACACAGCCACTTTGCTCGCGAACTTATTAAGAACAATCAATTAGAGCGTGCTAAACAGCAAGCCATTACGGCGATTAACTACTTTAAAAGCTCGTTTCAAGAACAGCAGCACAGTACGTCTATCGCTGCCGAAATGACCGAGTTATTAGTTGCTATCAAACCGTTGTTGAGTCGCACAGAAATGATGGGGTTATTGCTCGAAACGACCACGTATTTAGAGAGCGAGGCACCAGAAGAACGTACGGCTAAATACCACCTTGCCTTAGCAAAGCTATACCATCAACTGACGCTGTTACATCAAGAGAAATCAGCTCAGACCGAGTTGTGGGAAAAAGAGGCATTGCGAGCGGCGACTAATGCTCTCGCAATGAGGCCCGACTCATCAGAAGTGCGGGCCTTTGTAAACCAGCTATACGATCAATCTAACTCAGGGACTGACTGACCACGTGCCGCGTAGAACGAGGCGACATAATCATCGAATGTACCCGCATCGAGCGCATCACGCATATCTTGCATAACTCGTTGGTAGAAGTGCAGGTTATGAATAGTGTTCAAGCGTGCACCCAACATCTCGTTAGTGCGGTCTAAATGATGCAAATAGGCACGCGAATAGTTCTTACAGGTATAACAGTCACATTGCTCATCAAGCGGAGATGTATCATTGCGATGCACAGCGTTACGGATCTTGATGACCCCGTTTGAAACAAACAGATGTCCATTACGAGCGTTCCGTGTAGGCATGACACAGTCAAACATATCTATGCCGCGACGTACTGCTTCAACCAAATCCTCTGGCTTACCAACACCCATCAAGTAGCGTGGCTTTTGCTCAGGCATCTGTGGTGCAGTGTGCTCAAGAATGCGCATCATATCTTCTTTCGGCTCTCCCACCGAAAGACCACCGACAGCATAACCATCAAAACCAATATCGGTCAGACCTTTAAGTGAGATGTCGCGTAACTCCTCGTACATCCCACCTTGAATGATACCGAATAGCGCGGCATCGTTGCCCTCGTGCGCGTCTTTCGAACGCTGTGCCCAACGTAGAGACAACTCCATCGACTTACGTGCCTCCGCCTGTGTCGCTGGGTAAGGCGTACACTCATCAAAAATCATAACGATATCAGAACCCAGCTCACGCTGAACTTGCATCGACTTCTCTGGCGTTAATAGAATTTTTTCACCATTGATGGGTGAGCGGAAAGTAACACCTTCCTCATCAATCTTACGCAGTTCGCCCAAGCTGAATACTTGGAAGCCACCTGAATCTGTCAGGATAGGCTTATCCCAATTCATGAAGTCATGCAGATCACCATGCTGCTGAATAACCGATGTACCTGGACGCAACATCAAATGAAAGGTATTTCCCAGACAAATTTGCGCACCTGTGGCCTCAACTTCTTCGGGCGTCATACCCTTTATCGTGCCTAATGTACCCACAGGCATAAATGCAGGCGTCTCAACCGTGCCGCGCTCAAATACCATGCGACCGCGTCGAGCGCGTCCATACGTTTTATCTAATTCAAATTTCATCATTACTACAGTCTCAATTCTTATCGTAAAATTAGCATCGAATCGCCATAACTAAAAAAGCGATACTTTTGCTCGATCGCTTGTTGATAGGCGTTCATAATCAATTCTTTACCTGCAAATGCTGATACCAGCATGATCAAAGTCGATTCAGGTAAGTGAAAATTCGTCACTAAACCATCAATCACTTTAAATTCGTAACCTGGATAAATAAAAATATCCGTGTCATCAAAAAATGGGGCAATTAACTCATCGGTGGCTTGTGCCGCTGATTCGAGCGAACGCACTGAAGTGGTGCCCACGGCAATCACACGCTTGCCGGCTTGCTTTGCCTGCTTTATTTGCTCGCACACTTTAGCATCGACTTTCGCATATTCGCTATGCATGACGTGTTCTTCGATTGAGTCTACGCGCACCGGTTGAAAGGTACCTGCCCCGACATGCAACGTGACGTACCCAAACTCAACGCCTTTATCCTTGAGCTGCTGTAAAATAGCATCATCAAAGTGTAACCCTGCGGTCGGAGCCGCAACGGCGCCAGGCTCACGGTTGTATACCGTTTGATAGCGTTCTTTATCAGAATCTTCATCAGGACGATCAATATAAGGCGGTAATGGCATATGCCCATAGGCTTCAAGCAGCTCTAACACGGTTTCATCATGATTAAACTCGAGTTCGAATAACGCATCGTGGCGTTCCAGCATGGTTGCCTTAACCGCCCCTTCAAGCAAAAACTCAGCCCCTGGCTTGGGCGCACGATTGGCACGTACGTGCGCCAAAACACGGTGATCATCTAGCATGCGCTCGACGAGCACTTCCACCTTACCACCCGAGGTTTTCTCTCCGAGCAGGCGTGCAGGGATAACTCGCGTGTCGTTAAATACCAGGAGGTCGCCGGGCTCTAACTGCTCAACGATATCGACAAATTGGCCGTGTTCAATACGGTTATGCTCAGCAAAAATCCGCAGCATACGACTCGCTGTGCGCTGCTGTTGAGGATATCGAGCAATGAGTTCGTCGGGTAAGTCAAAGCTAAAATCACTGACCTTTAACCCGTCTGACGCGTATGACATGTTGAATAAAATCCGCTGTTTCTCTTTAGTGCGCGAATTTTACTCGAAACGAGGCAGCCTGTCACGGCTGCCGCTTAGGAGAAGACTATAAGAACCGCATTAGAACTTATATTTTTGTGCTTGCTTCAATAATTCCGCAGGCTGACTATCGCAGCGACCGATAGCTGACTTATCGAACACATAAACATTATCTAAACGTTTATCTCGGTTGATTGATGCATCGCGAATAACTAAGCTCACTTGTTCATCGTCTGGCAACGACTTTAAGGTGATACCGTAATCACACAACACACTTGAGAATACGCTTTCGATCGCTTCAATACTTTTCTCTTGAGTTAGCAAACGTTCTTTGCGTACTTCCTCTTGCTTCGCTTGTAACGCTTGTTTCATCTCGGCCAACTTGGCATCCAGTGTCGCTTGTTTTTCCTTCAGCTCGGCTAGCTTTGCTTCCGTTTCTTTCTCGCGCTCATCCAACGCGCTATCTGAAACATCCTGCTCCTGCATGTCTCGCTGGAACTCAATATCCCGAATCTCACGATTTAAATCGCGTGCTTCCCATGCTAATTCGCGCTTTTGTTCGACCAGTTCAAACCACTCGTCTGAGTATTCGCCACTAAATTGGCTGAGTACTCGATGCGCAGTCCGCAATCCCTCTTCAACCACTCTATCGAGTTTTAGGTCTTGGGCAAATCCGCTCATCTCTGGCATTTCTGGTGGCATCGGTGGCTCTGGGACATCGGGCGAGACAATGCGCCAGGGCATGCGTGCAGAGCGAATGAAGAACACCACCCCCTGGCCCTCTAAATAAGTAAACTCAACCTCTTCTAAGCGAGCGTGTTCTTTTCCGGCTTGCTGTTTAGCCGCGGTTGTCAGAATGTCCTTAAAAATCTCTATTTGGTTTTTTAACCCTTGGTGTGCAGCCTCGTCCGCAACAGCAGATGCGGTTGGTAACATAAGTGCGCTTGCAATACTGAGTGATAGTAACCAACGTTTCATCATTGATTCTCCTCTTTTAATAGAATCGGTTGCTGCGCAACTTGGCGCAGTTGTGCAGTGTAGAAGTTCAGATCCTCACTGCGCGTTTCATTGACATATTCAACGATTTGGCTCATGTCATCTTTTCGTTCAGCACGGTTCGTCGCCATAATATAGGTCGCTAATTGCGCCGTTGATGTCGATAACTGCTCTCTAAAATTCGCACGGAGCGCTTTTTCTTGCTTCGCCAGCGCGATGTTCTGTTGCTGCTCAAATACACTGAGGCGTTGATCGACGACCGCCGCCACCCGTGCATCAAACTCTGCCGTTAACTGCTGTTTCATGACGAACACTGAGACCACGGCAAGCGCTGCACATGAGCACGCAAAAGCAGCAAAGCTCCAAGGATTTGCCCAACGCGCCGCGTTAGCTTGAGGCCCGATGCTTTGTCGATCCCAGTTCGGTACATTGGTCGTCTGATAGTTATCTGCCTGTTCCTGCATCCAACGTACAGACTGCATCCGTTCATAAAGCGCAGGGGCGTGCTGTGCCAATTGTTCAGCCAATGCCTGTTCTTCAGAATTCGAGAGCTCGCCATTGAGCCAACGACTGAACGCCAATTCATAGTTTGTTTCGTGATTAGCCATTAACCACCTCCAGATCACGCTTTAACTTCTCGACACCACTGTATAGCCGCGATTTGATTGTATTTTCTGATTCATGCAACTGCTCTGCGATAGCCCGAGTGGTAAGATGTTGAAAGAATTTCAATTCGACCACCATACGTTGGGGTAACGGCAGCTGCCGAATAGCAGTCACCAGCGCGCTTTGTTGTTGTGTATCGCTCAGTCTCACCTCAGGCTGCCCAAATGTGGACTCATCCAGCAACATTGCGTCGGCGCCCTCGTCAGCCGTTTCAGTTCGTCGACGTCGATAAAACTCGACGCAACGCCGATGTGCGATCGTCATTAGCCAGGGCTTGAATTTATCATCTTGATTCCAGTCCTTTAGGCTGCGAAACACGCTACTAAATGTGTCTTGCAAGAGGTCGAGCGCGTCATCGTGACTCGGTAGCATGCGCACGCCGTAGTGATAAACGAGCTTTTCGTATCGTTTCACTAACTCAACCCACGCGGCTTGACTCCCCTTGAGCGCTTGACTGGCGAGTTTTTTATCGCTTTTTTTAAACACTCGGATATCCATCACCTTTTGTTTAGTAACTCAGTCGATAGTGGCTGGAAAAAAGTTTTAATGAAAGCAAAAAAAAAGCTCGCCGTAGGGCGAGCTTTTTTCAGCGTACTGTGGGATTAAGCGGCAAACATGCCTTTTAACATGTAGAAGAACATGATGGACATAATCGCACCCGCAGGAAGCGTAACCACCCACGACACCACGATGTTACGTACAACACCCAAGTTCAATGCTGCAATACCGCGCGCCATACCTACACCCAATACAGCGCCAACCAAAGTTTGTGTCGTCGAGATCGGCAAGCCTGTACCCGATGCAAGTACCACCGTTGATGCAGCAGCAAGCTCGGCTGCGAAGCCACGGCTTGGCGTTAAATGCGTAATACCTTGACCGATAGTAGCGATAACACGCTTACCTAACATCGCAAGACCCGCTACGATACCGAACGCACCAAGAGGTAGGATCCACCACGCCAGTTGTGCTTGGCTCGCAATTTCGCCACCACTGGTCACCACACTCACAACCGCAGCGAGTGGCCCAATGGCGTTTGCAACGTCGTTTGAGCCATGAGCAAATGCCATCGCACACGCGGTCACAACCATTAGCACCGCAAATACTTTTTCAACGTTGGTGTAATGCATGTCTTTGTCATCAGATTCACTGAACTGAAGACGGCCAATCGCGACTTTACCAATGAGAAAGACGACGACGGCAATACCAAAGGCCCATAAAAAGCCTTCCAGCGTGCCCATACCTAAACCAACGTGCTTAAGACCTTTTTTGATCGTCACCAGCGACAGTACGAAGCCGGCCAAGCCCATGTAAAACGGTACATATTGTTTAGCACGCTTTAATGGGTTTTCCTGGTCAAAGATCAGCTTCTGTGCACTCATGAAGATTAAGTAAGCTATGAAGCCGGATATTGCAGGTGTAATTACCCAGCTTCCGACGATACCGCCCACTTTACCCCAAGATACCGCATCAACACTCACACCAACGGCCGCAAAACCAACGATCGCACCAACAATTGAGTGCGTGGTCGATACCGGCCAGCCTAAGAAAGACGCGATCAATAGCCATACACCAGCGGCTAGTAGCGCCGAGATCATGCCGAATACGAGGAGTTCAGGTTGGTCGACAAAGTAAGCCGAATCGATAATGCCTTTACGAATGGTTGAGGTAACCTCACCACCCGCTAAGTAAGCGCCGGCGAACTCGAACACCATCGCAATAAGGATAGCCTGTTTAATGGTAAGGGCTTTTGAGCCCACCGAGGTCCCCATTGCGTTTGCAACGTCGTTAGCACCTACACCCCATGCCATGAAAAAGCCGAACACACCGGCCATGACAATCAGAATTAAGCCGTAAGAACTGATAATATCCATTGAGAGCTCCCGTTTAGACTCGCGCTAACATCAATTCGAAGCGTGCGCCTACACGTTCAGATAGGTCGGCTAAGTCACCCACCCAATCAAGAATACGATACAAGAACATTGCATCGAGCGGATTCATGTCGTTTTCAACTTCACGGAACTGCTGACGCAGTTTAACTTGCAACTCGTCAGTATCAGCTTCGATTTCATCGAGCTCTTTAATGAAGTTATCAACCAAAGTACGTTCACGACCACGGAACCCCGTTTCTAACAGGTCATCAAACTCACCGATGGTGTCACGTGCTTTTGCCACAGCATCAATACAGCGGTTTAAGTAGCTGTCAAATGCATCAACTAAGTGGGAAGGGATTTGTAACTGACGGCCCGTAATAAGACCAGAGATATCTTTTGCCTTATTGGCGATGCGGTCTTGCTGAGAGACCAACTCTAACAAGTCAGTGCGCTCAACCGGCATGAAGAGTCCTCCCGGGAGGTTCAGACGGATATCACGCTTTAGCTTATCCGCTGCTTGCTCAAGCGATACGATACGTTTGCGCTGTTCTTCAGCAGCGTCCCAGTCGCCTTTATAAACCGCTTGAAAGAAGTCCTTCAACGATTCAGCACAACGATGCACTTCATCGATATGGTCAATCATCGGTTTAATAGGTGACTTTGCGAATACACCTAAAAACGAATTTACAGACATAACAGGTCCTTGGATTTTAGCCGATGTTAGCTGGCGCGAATAGTAACTAAATCGCCTCGTAAATAAAACCGCTAACAACCGATATAGCCTTGATTTAAATAGACGTTGAATATAGTACTCATTCAACAGCTAGACTATGCTGAGTAACGACATTGTCTACCCGCCTAGTCTCCAAAGTAGACGATTTATCGTTATGTGGAAAATATACTACAAAAATATGACACAAATATGACAAAACCCCTCACAGTAACACTGCAAGGGGCTTTTTTGCATTTATCAGTCTGCTTTTAGAACGTGTAGACTATGGTCACTGCTGTTTCAGTATCTAAGTTCTCAATATCCTCACTTGCGACTTCCGAATTGTGTGTACCTGATACGGATACTTTCAGCGCCAGCGATGAGTTGATATTCGATGAAATAGAGACCTCAGCTCGGCTCTTGGTGTTATCTTCACCAATCTCCGACGAAACTAACGCGTTAAAACGCGAGTTATCTGAAATATCCCAGGTCATGCTCCCGGCTAAACGCAAAATTGCAGAACCTTCTGCCTCTAGCGGGTTACGGTTTTCATCCACGGGTTTTACACGTGAATAATCAGGACCGATTTCGTAATCAGCGTACAAGTCTTCGCTGTAGCGATAACGCGCACCATAACCGACCGCCACAGTGCTTTGGTATTCATAACCACTGTACACGTCTTCTTCGTACGAACCGAAAACGAACAATGACGATTTGCTCTCAGGGTCAAACTTGTAGTTCGACTGCGCGGACAAGAATAATCGATCCGCTGTTTCTGTAGTTTCGCCAGTATCTTGATTTTCTTGTTCTGCTGTGTAGTAATCCAAGACACCTTTGTGGCGCCAGTTCCTGATGTCTTTCGCAACATTAAGTTTCGCTTTTAGACTCTCAGTTTCGGTGTTACCCGTGGTAAACAATAGACCAAATTCAGCACTGGCTTCCCAAGCTTCTTCGGTCGTAGTGTCCATGTCTTCGGCATCATCAAACATAAATGTTTGTGCATGCACACCCATTGGTAACAGCAAACTTGCAAATAAAACTGATAAACGCACATTAACCCCGCTTAAAAAGCGAGCCGATCGCTCGGCCCGTTCATGAGTAATCACTCTACTTTACGTTACTTTACAACAGCCTTCAAACTTCCAGCTTCGTAAAGTTGGAACATTCTTTCCAATGTAATTGGCTTAATCTTGTCAGCTTGGCCTTCACAACCAAAGGCTAAGTAACGATCTTCGCAGATTTTCTGCATGGCATCAGTCGCCGCTTGCAAGTATTTGCGTGGGTCGAAGTTACTTGGATTTTCAGCCAAGTGACGACGCACCGCGCCCGTTGACGCTAAACGAAGATCGGTATCAATGTTGACCTTACGGACACCGTTCTTAATACCTTCTTGGATTTGTTCAACCGGAACACCATAAGTCTCTGGAATTTCGCCGCCAAATTGGTTGATGATCTGCAGCCAGTCCTGTGGTACCGATGAAGAACCGTGCATAACCAAGTGCGTATTCGGAATACGACGGTGGATCTCTTTGATACGGTCAATTGATAAGATGTCACCTGTCGGTGGACGGGTAAATTTATATGCGCCGTGTGACGTGCCACATGCGATAGCTAGCGCATCCACATCAGTTGCAGCAACAAAAGCAGCGGCCTCTTCTGGATCCGTCAGTAATTGGTCGTGTGATAATTTACCTTCTGCACCGACGCCATCTTCCTCACCGGCTTCGCCCGTCTCCAGCGAGCCTAAACAACCTAATTCACCTTCAACAGAAACACCACACGCATGTGCCATTTCAACGGTTTGTTTAGTCACGCGAACGTTGTACTCATAATCCGCAGGCGTTTTACCATCGTCTAACAATGAGCCATCCATCATCACAGAGCTAAAGCCTAACTGGATTGAACGTTGGCACACAGCGGGTGAGGTTCCGTGGTCTTGGTGTACAACCACAGGAATATGTGGCCACTCTTCTACTGCAGATTCAATTAAGTGACGTAGAAATGGAGCACCTGCATACTTTCGTGCACCTGCTGATGCTTGTACAATAACTGGGCTGTTTGTTTTGTCAGCTGCCTGCATGATCGCACGCATTTGTTCCAAGTTATTTACGTTAAACGCAGGAACACCGTATCCGTTCTCTGCTGCATGATCGAGTACTTGTCTCAGTGACACAATGGCCATGTAATTCTCCTTAGTTTTCGGCGTGCATTTATGCGTCTTTTGCGCGCTGCTCTAAAATTTCGACTGCGGGTAACTTTTTGCCTTCCAAAAATTCGAGGAATGCACCGCCGCCAGTAGATATATAACTTATCTTATCAGCGATACCGAACTGATCAATCGCTGCCAAGGTATCTCCGCCCCCAGCAATCGAGAACGCATCACTATTTGCAATGGCGTCGGCCATCGAGGCAGTGCCCTTACTAAACGCCTCCAACTCGAATACACCAACCGGGCCATTCCAAACAATCGTACCTGCTGCTTTGAGTTTCTCGGCAAGAAGGGCTGAAGTTTCGGGGCCCACATCAAATACCATATCTGAATCGTTAATCGCATTCACTGACTTCGTTTCAGCCAGTGTATCTGCGCTGAACTCCTGTCCTGTCACAACATCGACCGGCAATGGAATTTCTGCATTTTTAGCTTTTGCTGCGGCCATTAAACGCTGCGCTTCAGGCACTAAGTCTTGTTCATACAACGACTTTCCGACATTGTGACCTTGCGCTGCAATAAAGGTATTAGCAATACCTCCGCCAACAATCAACTGATCGACGACTTTAGACAGCGACTCCAACACCGTGAGTTTGGTGGACACTTTCGAACCACCTACGATAGCGACTAGCGGACGTTTGGGGTTATCGAGCGCTTTACCTAATGCATCGAGTTCAGCGGCTAGCAATGGGCCCGCGCATGCAACAGGGGCGTATTTGGCTACGCCGTGAGTCGATGCCTGCGCGCGATGCGCGGTACCAAAAGCATCCATTACAAACACATCACACAATGCTGCAAGTTGTTTCGCTAACACATCGTCGTTCTTTTTCTCGCCTTTGTTAAAGCGCACGTTCTCAAACACAACCACTTGTCCGGGCTCAACATCCACCCCATCAAGGTAATCTTTAGCTAGAGAGACAGATTGCTCCAGTGCTTCACTCAGATAGTCGGCAACGGGTGCCATTGAGTACTGCTCTTCGTACTCACCTTCTGTGGGTCGTCCTAGATGAGACATCACCATCACTTTAGCCCCTTTTTCAAGCGCCAGCTTGATTGTAGGCAAAGCAGCTCTTAAACGTGCATCCGAGGTGATTTTCCCCTCTTTCACCGGAACGTTTAAATCTTCCCGAATCAATACGCGTTTGTTTTGTAAGTCCAAATCAGTCATCGCTATGACAGACATTGAATCCCCTTACTCATTTGAGTTTTATCTAGTTATTGCTGAGTCATTAATTCAGTGGTCTCTAACAAGCGGTTCGCAAACCCCCACTCGTTATCACACCAACACAGAAGCTTCACCAATCGACGATGGCTCACACGCGTTTGCGTCCCGTCCACGATGCACGAGTGTGGATCATGGTTGAAGTCGATCGATACCAATGGTTCTTCAGTATAGTCGAGTATCGCTTTAAGCTCATTCGATGCCGCTTGTTTTATCAAACGGTTAACCTCTTCACCGGTGACATCAGCCTGTAGCGTGACACTGAGGTCCATTGCTGTCACATTGGTGGTTGGCACACGCACAGCAATTGCCTCAAAGCGCCCATGTAGATGCGGCAAAATACGTTCAATACCGCGTGCCAACTTAGTGTCTACCGGGATAATTGAGCGCCCTGCCGCGCGTGTTCTGCGCAAGTCAGGATGATAAGCGTCAATGACTTGTTGGTCGTGCATTGCGGAATGAATGGTCGTGACAGCCCCAGATTCAATGCCAAACGCATCATCTAAAAGCTTAATCACCGGCACAATACAGTTTGTCGTGCATGAGCCATTCGACACAATACGATGTTCAGGCAGCAAAACTTCTTGGTTGACGCCAAAAATAATGGTCGCATCCATGTCGGGTGTGCCTGGCTGCGAAAACAAAACGCGACTCACACCAGCATCCAAATAGCGCTCGCCATCAGCATGACTGCCAAATACGCCGGTACAATCAACCACAATGTCGATGCCTTGAGCGCGCCAATCAACTTGCTCTATCTCGGTTTCATGACTCAGCCGAATCGAGTCTCCAGCTACGGTCAGGTTATCGCCCGATAGTTCAACGGGAAACTGAAATCGGCCATGGGAAGAATCGTACTTCAGCAAATGTGCCATAGCCTCGGATGGCGCCGGCTCATTCACCAAAGCAATGCTAAAGCGTTGTTGCCACCCGCGCTCATAGAATGAGCGTAGAAAACTACGCCCAATTCTTCCGAAACCATTTATTGCGATTCGTTTCGTCAACTCAAACCTCTATTAATTAGCCGCGCGAACAATCGCATCTACGGTAATATCAAAGTGTTCAAAAAGAGCTTTAGCGGGTGCTGACTCGCCAAACGAGTTCATGCCAATCACCGCACCGTCTAAACCTACATATTTACGCCAGTAATCCGCAATACCCGCCTCAACCGCGATACGCTTACGTACCTCAGCAGGCAAAACATGCTCACGGTAGTCGGCGTCTTGCTCATCAAATACATCTGTTGATGGCATTGAGACAACACGAACGTTCATACCTTGTTGGGTCAATTGTTCATGCGCTGCAACGGCCAAATCAACTTCTGAACCCGTAGCAATCAAAATACATTCAGGCGTGCCATCACAGTCTTTTAAAATATAACCACCACGACGGATGTTATTCAATTGCTCAACATCACGGGTTTGTTGTTGCATACCTTGACGGCTGAATACTAATGCAGTGGGTTTCTCACTAGACTCCACAGCGCTCTGCCAAGCAACCGCAGTCTCAACGGCGTCACATGGGCGCCAGCAATGTAGGTTTGGCGTTAAACGTAGGTTCGCGAGCTGCTCAACTGGCTGGTGGGTCGGACCATCTTCGCCCAAACCAATCGAATCGTGCGTATAGACGAAAATTGACGGTTGCTTCATTAGCGCTGCCATCCGCACAGCGTTACGCGCATATTCCATAAACATCAGGAAAGTAGCGCCGTAAGGCTTAAAGCCACCGTGCAGAGTAATACCATTCATAATGGCTGACATTGCAAATTCGCGCACACCGTAGAATACGTAGTTACCGCTCGCATCTTCGGCGGTTACTCCTTTAGCGCCCTGCCATAGGGTTAGGTTAGATCCTGCCAAGTCAGCTGAACCACCCAGTAATTCAGGTAACTGAGGACCTATTTTATTTAATACATTCAACGATGCTTTACGTGTTGCCGGGTTCTCTGGGTTGGCTTGTAGCTCTTCAATGTAAGCTTGAAACGCTTGTTCAAAGCCGTCCGGTAACTCACCCGCTAGACGGCGTTTCAGTTCAGCAGCCAGTTCAGGATAGGCTTGCTCATAAGCGGTCCAGTGTTTGTTCCACGAAGCCTCGATCGCATCACCTTTATCCTTCGCATCCCACGCTTGATAAACATCTTGCGGCACTTCAAAGCGATCGTATGACCAGTTCAATTGTTTGCGAGCTAATGCAATTTCGTCATCACCTAAAGGCGCGCCATGGCAACTTTCCTGACCTTGCTTATTCGGTGAACCAAAACCAATCACCGTTTTGCAAACAATCAATGTTGGACGCTGAGTTTCGTTGCGTGCGCTTTCGATGGCTTGTTTGATGGCATCCGCATCATGTCCGTCGACATCGCGAATAACCTGCCAGTTATATGATTCAAAACGTTTTGCTGTATCGTCTGTAAACCAACCTTCGACCTCGCCATCGATCGAGATACCGTTGTCATCATAAAATGCAACAAGCTTACCTAGACCCAGGGTGCCAGCAAGCGAACACGCTTCGTGAGAAATACCTTCCATCAAGCAGCCATCACCTAAGAAAGCATAGGTGTAGTGGTCAACGACATTATGTTCTTCGCGGTTAAACTGGGCAGCGAGCGTTTTCTCCGCCAGTGCCATGCCTACGGCATTAGCAATACCCTGACCTAGCGGACCGGTGGTTGTCTCAACACCTGGCGTGTAGCCGTATTCTGGATGACCCGGAGTTTTAGAGTGCAGTTGACGGAATTGTTTGATGTCGTCAATGCTTAAGTCGTAGCCTGACAAGTGAAGCAGTGAATAGATCAGCATTGAGCCATGGCCGTTCGACAGCACAAAGCGGTCACGGTCGGCCCAGTTGGGGTTATTTGGGTTGTGCTTTAAATAATCTCGCCAGAGTACTTCAGCGATATCCGCCATGCCCATTGGAGCCCCTGGGTGACCCGAGTTAGCTTGTTGGACTGCATCCATACTTAGAGCACGGATAGCATTGGCGAGATGACGACGTTCAGACATGAAAAACCCCCGATTGGTGACACGCAATTAGATGAACCATAGTTGGTGCGCGTATTGTCCACAATTCGGGGGCTTCAAGCAAATTTATGGGCGAAAAATTCGGCACCCGTAAATTAGATATCCTGCTTTAATGCTTCGGCTTTATCTGTTTTTTCCCATGGGAATTCATCACGACCAAAGTGTCCATAGGTTGACGTAGCACGGTAAATAGGACGTTCTAAGTCAAGCATTTGGATAAGACCGTATGGACGTAAATCAAAGTGACGGCGTACTAATGCAATCAATTTTTCTTCACTGTGCGGTGATGTACCAAAGGTATCAATGCTGATCGACGTCGGTTCCGCAACACCAATGGCATAAGAAACCTGTATCTCACAGCGCTCTGCAAGACCAGCCGCAACCAAGTTTTTAGCGACATAACGGGCTGCATACGCCGCGCTGCGATCGACTTTCGAAGGGTCTTTGCCCGAGAATGCACCGCCACCATGACGCGCCATACCGCCATATGTGTCAACGATGATCTTACGACCAGTAAGACCACAGTCACCCATTGGACCGCCAATCACGAATCGCCCAGTCGGATTAATATGGAACTTAGTCTCGCGGCTGATCCACTGTTCAGGTAGTACCGGCTTGATGACTTCTTCCATCATCGCTTCACGTAGGGTTGCTTGATCAATGTCTTCGCGGTGCTGAGTCGACAATACTACGGTATCAATTGCCACCGGTTTACCGTTCTCGTAAACAAACGTAAGCTGACTTTTGGCATCGGGACGCAGCCAGTCTAACGTACCATTTTTACGCACCTCAGATTGGCGCTGAACAATACGGTGCGCGTATGTAATCGGGGCTGGCATCAATACTGACGTTTCGTTGGATGCGTAACCAAACATCAGACCTTGGTCTCCCGCGCCCTGAGCTTCTGGGGACTCGCGGTCAACACCCTGGTTAATATCTGGACTCTGTTTACCAATTGCGTTCAAAACGGCGCAGGAATTAGCGTCAAAGCCCATATCTGAATGGGTATAACCCACATCGCGGATCGCTTGACGCGTTAAGTCTTCAATGTCGACCCATGCCTCGGTGGATATTTCCCCGCCTACTAATACCATGCCAGTTTTGACATAGGTTTCACACGCCACACGGGCGCGGATATCTTTTGCTAAAATTGCATCCAGTACGGCATCAGAAATCTGGTCCGCAATTTTATCAGGATGGCCTTCTGAAACCGACTCAGAAGTAAACAGGTGACGTGACATATGCCTACCATTCCTTTATTTTGATTAAAATAACTTATACTGACGGCATAATTTAACCGATCAACAAATAAATTTCTACATCTAGACGTCCAAAAGTCTGTTCGTCAATAAGGAATCAATTGAGTCGTATGAGAGTCCCACGCATTTTTCACCCCGAGCCACTCTCGGTTAACAGCACCATTACCCTGAGTGATGACGCGTTTCAGCACACCGTTAAAGTGTTGCGCATGCAAGAAGGTCAGGCGCTCGAGTTGTTCTGCAACGATGACTTTAACTACTCAGCAGCGCTGACATCGGTTGCCAAAAAACATGCCCAAGTTGAGATTATTGACGCGCAGGCCAATACCTCAGAGTCGCCTTTGTATGTCCATCTTGGACAAGTCGTGTCCCGTGGCGACCGTATGGATTTTGCACTGCAAAAATCCGTCGAGCTTGGCGTCAACGCGATTACCCCCCTATTCAGCGAACGCTGCGGTGTGAAGCTCAATGGCGATCGGCTTGAAAAGAAGCAACAGCAATGGCAAAAAATTGTCATTTCTGCGTGTGAACAATCGGGCCGCAGCCGCGTGCCTACTGTACATCCAGCCGTTTCGATTGATGACTTTGTGCAACAGGCGTTTGACGGTCTTCGCTTAACTTTAGACCCCTATGCTCATATACCTTTGCATCAGATCCACGGCGCCAACGCGGCCCAACGTATCCAACTGATTATCGGTCCCGAAGGGGGGTTCACCGATACTGAAGTCGACCGCGCCCGTGAACATCAATTTAAACCGATCCGCTTAGGACCACGTATTCTGCGAACAGAAACCGCCGCGATGACGGCACTGACAGCCATCCAGTATGAATTTGGTGATCTGAACGCCAGTAACGAATAAGGAATATACCCATGAAGTTAGCCATGATTATGGATCCGATTGCGCAGGTGAAGACTGAGAAAGACACCAGTTTTAGGCTCTTACTTGAAGCACAAGCGCGCGGCTACGACAGTTACTACATTGAGATGGGCGGCCTACTTATCGACTCAGGCCGTCCATATGCGATGGCACGCAAGGTCACGGTAAAAGACCAAAAGTCTGACTTTTATCAACTTGCGGACGTCGAAAAGCTCCCGTTAGGTGAGTTTGATGTGATCATGATGCGTAAGGATCCGCCTTTTGACAGCCAATTTTTATATGCCACTCACATCTTTGATTTAGCACAAAGTGAGGGTGCGCTTGTTGTCAACAACCCACAAAGCTTGCGCGATTGTAACGAAAAACTTTACACCAGCTGGTTCCCAGAATTCATTACTGATACCTTGGTGTCTGCCAATGCTGAGCAGATCAAAGCGTTTCATAAAAAGCACGGTACCGTCATTCTAAAACCTCTTGACGGTATGGGCGGCGCGTCGATCTTTAAGGTCAACGAGGATGGTGCAAATTTAGGTGTCATTATTGAGACGCTGACTGAAAAGGGTCAGCGCTACGCCATGGCACAAAAGTATCTCCCCGAGATAAAGGATGGCGATAAACGCATCCTAATTATTAATGGCGAGCCCGTACCCTACGCTTTGGCACGGATTCCCTCAGCAGGTGAAACACGCGGTAATTTAGCAGCGGGAGGAAGCGGACGCCCGCAACCACTGAGCGAGAGTGACGAGCGAATTGCGCGCGCAATTGGTCCAACACTCAAGCAGAAAGGGTTATATCTGGTTGGTCTTGATGTGATTGGCGAACGTATTACAGAAATCAATGTGACAAGCCCAACGTGCATGCGAGAGATTGAAAATGCCTATGACATCAATATCGCGGCGCAACTCTTCGAAGCTATCGAGCACGATCTACAGCAGCGTCGTTGAAATTGCTGAATAAGCCCCGATATAAGTTGTATCGCGAGTAAGGAGTGCTTTATGGAAAGCTTACAAAATCATTTTTTAATTGCCACGCCGAGTATGAATGACCCGCTGTTCCGTCGCAGTGTGACTTACATTTGTGAGCATAATGAAGACGGTGCAATGGGCTTAATCATTAACCAGCCTGCAGAGCTTACCGTTAACTCACTACTCGATAAGCTTGAAATTGTTTATCCAGATAGTGCCGATAGTCTTAAGGGACCTGTTTACCAAGGTGGCCCAGTCGGTCAGGAACGTGGCTTTGTCATTCACCCGCCGCAACAAAACTGGCGCAGCAGCCTTAAATTGAGCGATGAGATTATGGTAACCACCTCGCGGGACATCCTAGAGGCGTTAGGCTCGTCGGCGGCACCACTGCAGTTTATATTAACGCTCGGTTACGCGGGCTGGGAAGCCGGACAGCTTGAGCAAGAACTTGCAGAGAACGCGTGGCTTGCCATACCGGCTGATCCCGAAATCATGTTTAATACACCTATTAATCAACGTTGGGAAAAGGCAACCGAACAATTAGGCTTTGATATTTGGCAGCTCGGACCCGACGTAGGTCACGCATGACGGTTATTGGCTTTGATTTCGGAACAAAAAGTATCGGCGTTGCAGTCGGTCAGTCCATTACAGGAACAGCATCTATTTTAAGCGCCTTGAAAGCTCAAGATGGCATTCCTAATTGGGACTCCGTTGAACGGCTGATAAAAGAATGGCAGCCTGAGCGGGTTGTTGTGGGCTTACCTTTGAATATGGATGGAACTGAGCAACCACTCACTCAACGGGCCCGCAAATTTGGCAATCGCATTCATGGGCGGTTCAACGTCCCCGTCGACTTTCAAGATGAACGTTTAACCTCTACAGCAGCACGCGAAGCATTATTTGAACGAGAGGGATATCGTGGTCTGGAAAAAGGCAAAGTCGATAGTGCTGCGGCGTTGCTCATCGTTGAAGACTATTTACGCTCGCAATAGTCATATTGCCAAATCATTATAATTCGTTATAGTGACTATTAAAAATGTCACGCTTGGGAGACTGTCGTGCTAGGCAACGAAGAACCATTTTCAGTTACAGGCAATACGATTTTATTGCGCAACGACAACAAAAAATTGTTGTTAGTCACAGGTGACCGCTACAAGAATATTCTTGTATCACGCTCTGGCGTAGAGATGAGCGAATGGAATGCAGAACGCCGACCTGGCGTACGAGTCATTTCGTTGCAAGAGATATTCAAGCGAGATAAAACCTACTTCTTCATTCGTGCAGGTGGTATCGAATATCAGATCGATCTAAAGTTCGAAGAAAGCCCCATTACCGAAATGAAGTTCTAATGTTCAGATGTATCAACGAGAGAGTCCCTCAGCTTGCCTCACGCTTGTGCTTAGCTCTCTCGGCGATACTGATTCTACTCGCAGCGCAGCCATTATTCGCGCAACAGCTCGCTTTTAACAAGGCTAGCCGCGATGGCCAAATTAGATTTGCATACCAATGGCTTATGGCTGATGGTCAGGAAGCGTCGCTTGCTTTTGAAGTCGAACGTCAATCTTTTACTCAGCCGCTGGCTAAGTTTCGGAACTACAATCGCAGTCGCGCTTTGCGCGAATTAAATTATCGTGTTAACAACTATATCCAACGCCAACGCTGGTATGGTGTGAAAGCCTCACTTTCTCCCCGTCAGGAGAAACTTGAACTCTCGATGCGAACAGCCCGTGACGCAAAGCAACGAGAAAACTACCAACAGCAACTCGCCAAAACCCGTCAATTTTTTACCGCGCAGTGGCAAGATTATTTATCCACCAATTACTATCGCACGCTTACCTTACCTCCAGGTGAAACCGGTATCATTCCAAATACTGTGGCTATTGCAGACGAGACTAAATCACTGTTAGATCCGCTCATCGTCGCAATTGGCAACCAACTTAAAGATAATAGTCGGCGAAGTTACGTAAATTATATTGCCCAATTTGTGCAAACAATCCCGTACGATGATTTAGAGGACAGACTGTCCAGTAGGGGCGATGGATTTTCACCGCCTAATCAACTACTACTTAGTAATCGAGGTGACTGCGATAGTAAAGTGAGTCTCACCTTAGCTTTGCTGAAAAAGATCATCCCGCAGGCCGACATGATCGTCATATACCTACCTAAACACGCGATTTTTGGCATCCAAATGGCAAAACAACCCAACGATGCGACGTTGTCACATGATGGCACAGAGTTCGTTTTGGTCGATGTCGCCGGTCCCGCAGTCTCACCTGCGGGACAGCTCTCCGATAGTGTTCAGTTTTTAATTAACACCCAACAGTACACAGTTGTCGTAGGTAACTGAATTAAAGATGTTCCTCCGCGTACTCAGCAAGACTACTTCTTACCACGCCATTTAAGTTAATCGTGGCGCTACCCGGGTAATCTTTGAAACGTTCCACGATAAAAGTAAGGCCTGACGTTACAGCGGTTAAATAGTAGCTATCAATCTGCGCTAAGTTACCTGACACCACCAGCTTGGTATTCTCGCCACAGCGCGTAATAATTGTTTTAAGTTGTGAGGCTGTCAGGTTCTGCGCTTCGTCTAAAATCACGACCGCATTCTGAATACTTCGGCCCCGCATAAAGTTGAGTGACTTAAACTGAATATTCGCCTTGGTCATAATATAATTTAGGCTTGAGTCCATGCTCTCATCGTTTTTATGAAGTACTTCTAGGGAGTCAGTGATTGCAGACAACCACGGCGCCATTTTCTCTTCTTCTGTACCTGGCAAAAAACCAATCGACTCGGCAATTTCAGGGGTGTTGCGAGTCACGATGATTTTTTCGTATATTCCTTTCTCCACCACCATTTCCAGTGCCGCGGCAAGCGCGAGTAGTGTCTTACCACTGCCGGCGGGTCCAGTCAAAATGACCATATCCAAACCCGTATCGAGTAGCGCATGCATCGCCATTGCCTGATAGATATTTTTGGGATGAATACCCCAAGCGCTATAGCCCATCAAACGCTCATGACCTAAGTCCATTAACGTCACAGATGTCTCATCAAAGGCGTCGACTCGGGCCGCAAAGTGCTCAGTCTCGTCAATAAAGTACTCATTGTAGAAAATTTGCGGAAGGTGCTCACGCGACACTGTATGGTAAGCATCTCGTCCTTCTTGTAACGTACTGACATCGCCCACTTGTTGCCAAAAGTCGCCTTCAAATTGATAAAAGCCTTTTGTTAACAGACGGATATCGTCGATTAATTGGTCGGTTCGGTAATCCTCAACATGTTTTACGCCAGCACCCTTGGCTTTCAAGCGCATGTTGATATCTTTCGTCACTAGAGTCACCGTACTGCCGACAAATTTAATTTGTAGCTCTAATGCGACCTGAATGATGCGGTGGTCATTCTCGTTAAGCGCTAAAGCAGATGCACTTTGCTCTAGCTCATAGTCTGGGAAAATAGCTAAGGTACCGTTTGCTTGGTGATCGCCACTCAGCTGCGTTAACGGCACGCCCTCAACGATTTGTTCCGGCGTCGCATCTTGTAACACCTCTTCAAGCGACCGAATTGCAACGCGCGCATCGCGGCTGACGTCTTTATTTCGGTCTTTAATGTTGTCTAGCTCTTCTAAAACAACCATAGGAATAACAACGTTATGCTCGTCGAAGCTTAGAAATGCGAGTGGATCATGTAGCAGGATGTTGGTGTCTAAAACGAAGTACTTAGTGGCTTGGGTAGATTGACTAACATTTGCGGTCATGGCGTACACCTTTTGTTATCGTTTGATTAAAGCTTAGACCAAAATTCGTGACACAGGGATGACAGTCGCATTGTTTTTTTCTAATCTCCCCATTACTATTGCCGACCTTTAAAGTTAGTGCATAGGAAGGACGAAGTGAGCGAGTTTAGTTTAGGGCAACGTTGGTTAAGCGAAACTGAAACAGATTTAGGTCTCGGCGTGGTCACAGCCGTCGATGGACGACAAGTTTCAGTGATGTTTCCAAGTACTGGTGAAACACGGATGTACGCTAAATCCGATGCACCCCTCGCTCGATTTGTGCTGAATGAAGGGCAAGAAGCCACACACGCCGACCAATGGCGTTTTATCGTCACCGAGGCAAAAGAGCATCAGGGGCTGGCGATATACTTTGGCGAACGAATCGACTCAGGTGAAGACGTTATGGTGCCTGAGTCTCAGCTCGCTCACCAAATAGATACTAACCCAGCGTTGACTCGCTTTATTGCAGGACAAGCCGACCGACACGATCTCTACCTTCTGCGCATGCAAGGTTTGAAGCAATTAGCACGCTGGCAGCAAAGCCCCGTCGCGGGCCTATTAGGCGCCCGTGTGAACTTGTTACCCCACCAGTGTTACGTGGCGTCAACGGTGGCGAACCGCTACCATCCCCGAGTTATGTTAGCTGACGAGGTCGGCTTAGGGAAAACCATCGAAGCGGGCATGATCATCAAGCGCCAGCATGTCACGGGGCGCAGCCAACGCATATTAATTGCCGTACCTGATAGTCTTCGTCATCAATGGCTTGTTGAGATGAAGCGCCGATTTGCGCTTGATTTCAGTGTATTTGATGAAGCAAGAATCCGAGAAGCACAACTTGATAGCGATAATCCATTTTCTACTGAACAATTAGTAATTATCAACAACAAGATCCTACACGACGAACAGTGGCATGAAGCACTCATGGGCGCTGAGTTCGATATGCTTGTGGTTGACGAAGCGCATCACCTTAATGACAACACACCGGGCTATGAACACTTTGCTCAACTAGCGAAAGCGATTCCAGGCTTACTATTATTGACGGCAACACCTGAGCAGGAGGGTAACGAAGGACACTTTAAGCGTTTGCAGTTACTTGACCCAGACCGCTTTAACGATTTTAACGCATTCGAGGAAGAGCAGACCCATTATCGCGAACTTGCTGATAAAGCGAATGATCTGAGCGGCGAAGCATTAGATGAGCTACTTGATGAACATGGCACAGGTCGGGTTATGTTTAGAAACCGCCGTCAAAATGTAGGAGGGTTCCCAGCACGTCATTTTCACCCGGTAAAACTTCCAGAACCTGAAGATGATATGCGTGAACCATGGTGGCTCGGCGATCCCCGTTTAACTTGGCTGACCGACCATATCAAAAGTAACCGTGATGATAAAACATTGCTTATTTGCCATAGCGCGAAAATGGTGAATGAGCTCGCCGAGGCATTGCGTGTAATCGAAGGGATTAACGCTGCCGTATTCCACGAAGGCATGTCATTACTTGAGCGCGACCGCGCTGCCGAGTTTTTTGCCGATGACGACAACGGTAGCCCGATTTTATTATGTTCTGAGATAGGCAGCGAGGGGCGCAACTTCCAGTTTGTACATCAGCTCGTATTGTTCGATTTGCCAGAAAACCCGGACTTATTGGAACAACGAATTGGGCGTCTTGATCGCATTGGGCAAACCCATGATATCCAAATCTACCTGCCCTACACCGAAGATTCTGACGAGGGCATTCTATTACCTTGGTATCACACCATGAATGCATTCGAACAATGTAACCCGGTCGGGCGTCGTATGTATGACGAGTTCGCGCAACCAATCAAAAAGTCCTTACTGAGTTGCCAACCGCTACCTAAAGACCTACTCGAGCAGAGCGCCGTATTGCATCAACAATTAATGAGCGAAGTAGAAGCAGGCCGCGATAAACTTCAGGAATTGAATGCTTGCCGTCCTCAACAGGCCGAGTCCGTTATTTCGGCGATTGAAGAAACCAGTGATACTGAGCACCTAAATGAGTTTATGACCACGTTCTGGGGGCGTTTTGGCGTTGACACAGAAGAGCTCGACGAAACCCGAACTTTTGTCAAACCAAGTGAACATATGCGGGTTGAGGCGATCCCAGGTTTAAATGAAGACGGCATGACAGTGACATTTGATCGCACCACAGCGCTGAACTACGAGGATGCTGAGTTTCTTAGTTGGGATCACCCTCATGTTCAAGAAGCCTTAGATATTGTTACGCAACAAGATTTTGGTAGCGTATGTGTCACTAAGCTCAATAACAAAGCACTCCCAGAAGGCGCGTGGTTTATGGAAGTTGATTTTAGTGCACATATCAACGCGCCAACGAGTGCCGTTGCGCAAGAATTTTTCCCGCTACAGAACCACCGCATCTTACTCGATGGCCAAGGGCGCGAGCTCACCAGTAAAGTGCCGCGCGATGCACTCACAAAGCAGGCTGACTTCATGGATAAAAAGACATCCCGCCAAATTCTAAAACAGTTACGTGATGTCACGAAGTCGCACCTGGAGAAAGCACGTGAATCTGCTGATGCGTGGTTGGTGGAGCATGCCGCGTGCGTTCGCAAACAGCTCACAGACAGTTTAGGGAAAGAGCTACAACGTTTGACTAAACTCAAGCAACGCAATCCATCGGTGCGTGAGTCAGAAATCGAAGCGCTCCAAGCACGCCAACGCACGTTACTCGAAGCTCTTGAACAGCCGCAGCTGTCCTTGTTTGCTGTACGTATATTGGTGAACCACCACTAATGGCGTTGCTTAATTATCAACCACCAACCCGGCCCTATCTTAAGATAATCTATCGAGATGATGCCGTGGTTGTGGTTGATAAACCAGCAGGCTTACTCAGCGTACCGGGTAAAGCCGTTGAACACAGAGATTCGGTCTATACGCGATTAGCACGAGTTTTTCCAGATATTCGCGTAGTGCATCGCCTCGACATGGCAACCTCAGGTGTGATGATATTTGCAATCGGCAAGCCGGCACAAAGCCATTTGAGCAGGCAATTTCAGCAGCGCACCACAAAAAAGACTTATTTAGCCAAAGTTTGGGGTCGACTCCCAGGAGCAAGCGGCTGTATCGATCTGCCGCTCAGTTGCGACTGGCCTAATCGCCCCAAGCAGCATGTCGACTTTTTCAACGGCAAAGCTAGCCAAACCGGCTACCAAGTCATTGATAGCGGACCTCAAAGTAGCACGGTTAAACTGTTTCCCTATACGGGTCGGTCACATCAACTGCGTGTTCACATGCTGGCCTTAGAGTGCCCCATATTAGGTGATAAGTTTTATGCACACCCTGTTGCCTTCGAGGCGGCGGACCGCTTACTGCTTCATGCATTCGAACTCAAAGTCATCAGCCCACTGACCGAACAACCTTGTGTATTTACAAGTCCCTGTCCGTTTACCTAAATAACTAAAGAGTTACCCAGCGGGGACGATAAAAAGGTATGAAAACGCATCACCTTGTCATCTTTATCGCCATTTTACTTGGGTCTATATCTGCCTATGGACAGGACGACCGTGCCCGTTTTGTACCGCCGCACGAGGTTGTTTGGTTAAACGATTCAGAATCTCCCGAAGTGGTTTACCTCGCGCTGCAACGCGACCCACTTAAAAACTTTGAGCGGGGACAATTTGTAACCCTACCTACTTGGGGTTTACATCCGCTACAATCACCACTGATTAAATCGAGCTATCAGCAAGCGGCTGAACTGGGATGGCGTAGCTGGGCGATAACGCCACCAGACACACTGATAGAACCCTCTTCACTAGCCAACTACAATACTGACGTAGGTTATTATCAGCCCGATGCAAGCGCCTTAGATCCCTATCGTTCATCATTATTTAAGCGCCTTGACGCTATCTATGAGAAGATTAACCCACGACCAGGATTCACCGTCTGGGTGATTGAGGGAATCAGTGGCGCACTCTGGCTGGATTGGGTAAAAGAAAACCCCGAGGTAGCGCCCGATGCTGTTGTCTTGATCGACGTATTCTTACCACAATTACGACTTAATGAACTATTAAGCACGCAAATTGCAAAGCTACCGTTTCCGGTTTTAGATATAAAGTCGGCATCGGCGAATCGTTGGGTTACAACGCAATGGCCGATGCATAAAACCATGAGTGATAAATACCAACAGTTAAGTTATCGCCCACGTGTTTTGCTGACTCAACCGCCCGAAGTCGCCGACGAGCTTCACAGTGTCATAAAAGGCTGGCTTAAATTTCAGGGTTTTTAACAGCTAACGCATATCACGATGTTTTTTTATCACTTCGTAGGCCGACTGAATATCTTGAGCACGTTTTTGTGCTTCTTTCATGACGTGCTCGGGCAAGCCCTTAGAAGCCAGTTTATCCGGGTGGTGACGCGCCATTAACTTGCGATACGCCTTCTTGATTTCGGCATCAGGCTGATCGGATTTAACCCCGAGTACTTCATAGGCATCTTGCAATTCAGTTTGCGACGGCTTGGACTTTTGACCGCCACTCTGCCCTTGTCGTTTGTGCTGATGAAAGCGGAAAGCCGCCTTTTGCATTGCCAACCACTGGTCAATCTGAAAACGCCTAAAACCAAGTGTCTTGCCAACATTGATGAGCACTTCATGCTCAGCGCGATCCAGCACTCCGTCGTTAAGCGCCAACGCCATCAGTTGCTCCATGAATACTTGAGAAACTTCTCGGTTGCCATAAAACGACTCGCGAAACCGCTTCATCGTATCATTAAGCGGAAACGTTGATTGTTTACCCTCTCGAAACGCTGCTTGTGCCTCTTTTTTGGCTTCAGCGTCCAGTCGAAATTGCTTCATCAACTGCGACGCTTGTAAGATATCGCGCTCCGTCACGCGCCCTTTAGCTTTTGCTAGGTGACCCATCACGGCGAATAGCGTATACAAAAACAGCGCGTCTTTACCTGCGTCCTGTTTGCCATACATAAACTGCCCAAAGCCACCGCGATTCGCGAAATCTTGCGCCATGCCACGGTCGAACCAATGACCAATCAGCACGCCGATAATCGCCCCGGGTAATCGTAAAAACAAGTAGCCAGCCAGCGCACCAATTACCTTTCCCCAAATCATTGTGTGTCCTCTACCTGTTGGTTTAACTGGCTCAAGCGAGCCGGCGTGCCGACATCCGTCCAATGTCCTTTTAATAGGCTGCCCGCCACTTTGTTGCTCGCGATTGCATCGAGCAATAAAGGTTTTAATGGTCGAAAACCCGCTGCATAACTGGCAAATAGCTCAGGTGTGTAAAGCCCAATCCCGGCAAACGTGTAACCCGCTTTTTCCGAAGCTCTAGCATTCACCCGCCCGTTTTCAAGAACAAAGTCTCCCAGTGGATTGTGCGCTGGGTTCTGAACGAACAAAAGGTGCGCCCAATCATCAGATTCGAGTTCAGTGGGCAATTCAGCTAAGTCAGATTCAATAAAAATATCACCATTCACAACCCAAAAGGGGTTATCACCGAGTAAAGGGAGCGCTTTGATAATACCGCCCGCTGTTTCTAAACCGCCCTCCGGCTCGGGTGAATAGTGTAACCGAACGCCCCAACGTGAACCATCACCCAAGTACGCTTCAATTTGATCACCTAACCACGCATGGTTAATGACAATATCCGTTACCCCAGCACCGACGAGCTTCTCAATAATATGCTCAATCAGCGGCTTGCCAGCGACTTTTAACAATGGTTTCGGTGTCAAGTTAGTTAATGGCTGCATGCGCTTGCCGCGTCCAGCTGCGAGTATCATGGCCCTCATGCGCGCTCCCAAGCAGGAATGACACGCTGAGTCAGCCAGTGGTGATAATCGCTGAGCTGCGGATACTTCGCACTGACGTTACTAAGATAGCCTAAAGTGCGCGGTACATCTTTTAAGTACCCTGTTTTATCATCACGATGAGCGAGCCGAGCAAAGATACCTGCCGCTTTCGTATGCCGCTGCAGACCCATCCAGTCAAACCAGTGCTGCCACTGTTCTGCTGTTACTGCCGATGCCAATTGACCTGTCGCTTGGAGGTCCGCTCGCAGTTGTTGAGCCAATTCAGTCACTAATTCGTCCGACCATTCGATATAACAATCACGAAGCAAAGACACCGCATCGTACGTCATAGGTCCAATCACCGCATCCTGAAAGTCAATCACCCCTAAACCTTGCGGAGTTACCATCAAATTACGCGAGTGATAATCGCGATGCACACCGACTTGGGGCTGCTCAAACGCGTTACTAACCATCAGCTCACAGAAGTGTTGCCAGATGTCATCGTCTTCATCTGTCCAGTCGATATCGATATGCTGCATCAGCAGCCAGTCCTTAAACAGCGCCAGCTCCCGGTCAAGCAAGGCACGGTCAAACGGTGGCAACGCGCCCTCTGCGGTCTCGGTCACCTGCATCACTCGAGGGAGTATCGATAACGCTTGCTGATAATATTGACGCACATTTCGCTCCTGCAATTTTGACAGCAGCACCGTGTGGCCAAAATCGGTTTGCAGCATGTAACCTTGTTTGAGATCAACATTGAGAACCATAGGCACGGGAATATCGACTGCTTGATAGGCGTCTGCAACCAATAGAAAAGGACGCATATCCTCTTTATCGGGAGGGCAATCCACAGCAATTAAGCTGCGTTGACCATCGGAAGCCCGAAAATACCGCCGAAAACTTGCGTCTCCAGAAACGACTTCGAGCTGCGCTTGAGGATGCCCAGTTTGGGCTTCACACCATGCTGCCAGTCCAATCTCACGAGAATCTTCCAAAGTGCCTCCTCTCTATGCCAATATTTGGCGAAATAAGTACCAAATTGATCTCACTAAAATAGCAGAATACTCAGATTTGCTTTATTATACCAAGCTTGTAATTAATCATTAATTAACGACTACAAACGGATTAGTATCTTGCCATTGCGTTACAAAGTTGCCAAAGCATCCGCTGTGTTACTCACCCTCATCAGCGCATCGGTTTCTGCTCAGCAGAAGCTCACAGGTGTGTGCTCAGCTCGCTACAGTGAATGGAGCTTCGAAGAACCCAGCTTTGATGTGTCCGAGCAGCTGCCGGGTAGCATCTTGGTTCATTCCGACAACTCGAATGTGAGCAATAACGGCGAAGCCTTGTTCTCTGGTAACGTCAGTATTCGACAAGATGGTCAATGGCTTATGACGGAGTCTGCACGGATTAATCAAGAAAAACAAACCATTGACGCGAATCAAGGTGTTCTATTTTCTGATGGTTATATCCAAGTTAAAGGCGACTCTTTTAATTACAACGGTATATCGTCTATCGCGGAGCTACGTGAAACTGAATACCGCATGAAGAGCACTCAAGCGCGTGGGCAAGCCCAGCTACTGCGCTTATCAGAGCAACACGTCAACTTATTTGCCTCCAGTTTCACCACCTGCCCAACCGAGGATCCTGCTTGGAAACTCACAGCCGATCGGATTGAAATCAGCGAAGACGAAGACTTCGGTGAAGCATGGGGGGCAAAGGTAGAGCTGTTCGACATCCCCGTTATTTACTTACCGTACTTTACGTTCCCAGTGAACGATAAACGTAAAACTGGTTTTTTATATCCAACCATCGACACTTCGTCGATTAACGGTCTAGAGGTTGAGGTACCGTACTATTTTAATATCGCGCCCAATATGGATGCGACTCTAGCGCCAGTTTATATTAGTGAGCGCGGTACCATGCTTAAATCAGAATATCGCTTTCTTACTGAAAACTACGGCGGGCAGTTAAACCTCGAATACTTACAAAATGACTCTTTGCGTTTAGATAATGCCGATCGCTATCTATGGCATATTGACCAACAAGCGCAATTAGGTGAACACTGGCGTGCTTATGTCGATGCGACACAAATCTCAGATGATAATTACCTGAACGATTTCGGTAGTGACTTCGCAGGTCGAGCCGACACGCATTTATACCGTGTCGCACAAGTCGATTATTTGAACGATAACTTTTTTGCACGGGTACGCGCCGAGGATTACGAGCTACTGGGCCAGTATCAAAGTCCATTTAGAACACTCCCACAAATCTCGATGCGTTACGATCAAGGCAACTATACGGGGCTTAATTGGGCTGTTGAAAGCGAGCTAACCTACTTCCAAAATCAAGATGATGCCAATCAATACGCGACGCGCGCTCATTTAGAACCGAGTTTGAGTTACGCCGTTGAGGCGCCCGCATACGATGGCGAAGCGGAATTCTCCTATCTATACACGCATTATCGTCAAGAGAGCCCGAATGCCGAACTAGCCGACTCAGTTACACGCTCAATACCCCGAGCACGACTGCGAGGTCGTTTACACCTGGAGCGCTATTTTGATGGCGCCGAAGGTAGCCGTCGTCAAACGCTGGTACCTCAAATTCAATATCTGTATGTGCCTTATGAAGAACAATCGAGTATCGGCATTTACGATACCACGCTCATGCAAGATGATTACTACGGTCTGTTTCGCGCTCAACGATACTCAGGTCTCGATCGCATTGCAGAAGCGAATCAGATCACCTATGGTGCCACCACAAGTATCTTTGATGAGCGTGAGCGTGAACTACTGCGTTTTGCATTTGGTCAAATATACTATTTTGATGAAAGCCGCACTGAATTACTGCAGCAAAATACTGAACGTACATCCAGCAACACTGAATGGGTTGCAGATATGACGTGGGCGATCACGCCAAACTGGAGTCTAAAAAGTGCAATACAGTACGATACGGAACTAAATCAAACGAGAAAGAGTCAGACCGCTGTAGAGTATCGTTTTGATAACAAAAACCTCATCCAAGTCAATCATCGCAAAGCAACAAATATCTTAAACAGCGATATTGAACAAGTTGGGGCGCAAGCGGTGTGGGAAATTAATAACCAATGGCAGGTTGCGGCGAACGTTTATTACGATTTAGTCAATAGCCGCACCAACGACGCTATTTTAGGCGTTCAATATAGCAGCTGCTGTTGGGCATTACGGGTCAGTGCGTATCGACGCATCAGCCTTAACTTAGAGCCAGCGATGGCAGGCACGGCTGACGTTGGCATGCTGCAAAACACGTTTGCGGCACCGGAGTTTGACAATGGTGTTAGCTTACAGTTTATTATCAGCGGTCTTTCAAGCGACGGAAGCAGTCTGATCGAAATGCTCGAAAAGAGTATTTACGGCTACAGACGACCTTTTTACTTAAGTAACTAGTGGTACAAATAATGAAACAGTTAGTTAAATTTAGCACTTCAATCAGCATCGCTTTGATGATGTGCGTAACAGCGACGGCGGCTCAGGCACAGCAAGTGTTAGACCGCGTAGCCGTTATCGTAGATGATGGTGTCATTTTAGAGAGCCAAATTGAGCAGTTAGTAAAACAAGTAAAACAATCAGAAAACTTCTCGCCGGCTAATGCACCCTCCGACGAAGTGTTGCGTACCCAAGCCACTGAACGCTTGATCCAGCAACAACTGCAATTGCAGATGTCTGAGCGAATGGGTATTGAAGTATCTGAAGCGCAGCTTGATCAAGCTCTTGCTCGTGTTGCGCAAGAGCGCGGTATGAGTGTCGATGAATTGCGTGAAGCAACGGTTGCTTCAGGTCAAAGCTGGGCGGCGTTTCGTGAGCAAATTAAGACTGAAATTATCACCAGCCAAGTTGAACGTGCGTCGGTACAACGTCGCGTCTCAGTAACGCCACAAGAAGTTGAAAACTTAGTTAATCTGATTGAACAAAACAACGAGTCGCCGACCGAGTACCGGTTGCAGCAGATCCTTATTGGTGTCGATTCGGAAGCTTCCAGTGAAAAGCAGGAAACGGCAAAACGCCGCGCTGAGGCCGTTATTGACCGACTCAATGAGGGCGAAGACTTCTCTCAGCTGGCTATTCGCTCTTCGTCTGGTTCGAACGCCCTAGATGGTGGTGACTTAGGTTGGATGACAGAAAACACCATGCCAACATTGTTTGCTGAAGTTGTAAAAGGCAAAGGCAAAGGTGAAATTATCGGTCCTATCCGCAGTGGTGTCGGCTTTCACATTTTACGTGTCGCAGATAAACGCGGTGAGCAAGTTGTCGAAGTACAAGAAGTTGAAGCGCGTCACATATTGATCAAGCCATCGGTGATTTTATCGGATAACAAAGCTGAGGAAATGCTCAGTGAGTTCCGCCAACAAATTATCGACGGCGATAAAACATTTGCCGAATTAGCGCGAGAGCACTCAGCTGACCCAGGTTCTGCATCACGCGGTGGTGAACTCGGCTGGTCTCGCCCTGACCGTTACGCAGAGGAGTTCAAACAACAAGTGAGCACACTCGAAACGGGCGTCATCAGCGAGCCGTTCCGTACCCAATTTGGTTGGCATATTGTTGAAGTACTCGACCGTCGTACTCTTGATGCGACACAAGAGAGTAAGCGTGATAGAGCTTATCAAATGCTATTCTCTCGTAAGTACCGCGAAGAGGTAGACACATGGCGCCAAGAAATGCGCGACCGTGCTTATGTTCGCGTTGTAGCTAAGTAGTATGCGTCCACTGCTCGCGTTTACCCCCGGCGAACCCGCCGGGGTCGGTCCTGACCTCGCCGTCATGATGGCACAACAGGATTGGAATGCAGACATCGTAGCCATAGCTGACAGTGAGTTATTAACACAACGCGCTATGGAACTGGGTTTACCACTGACCTTAATTCCTTACGATGGCACCCGTCCGAAAAACCCGATGCTTCCGGGACAACTTTTTATAAAGCATATTCCCCTTTCAGCGCCGGCTGTAGCGGGTGAGCTGAATGTCGCTAATGGCCAATACGTTGTGGAAACCTTGTCTGTTGCATCGGATGGTAATTTAACGGGTGAATTTGATGCCATTGTCACAGGACCCGTTCATAAAGGTATTATCAACGAAGCTGGCGTCGCATTTTCTGGTCATACCGAATTTTTTGCTAACAAAGCGGATCGGTCTGATGTTGTAATGATGCTCGCAACAGAGGGCTTACGCGTTGCGTTAGTAACCACTCACATTCCGCTTGCCTACGTTGCAAAAGCTATTACTGCCGAGCGCGTAGAAAAAATCATCACTATTTTGCATGATGATTTAAAACAAAAGTTTGGTGAGGATGAACCGAATATTCTCGTCTGTGGGCTAAACCCCCACGCAGGCGAAGGGGGTCACCTCGGGCACGAAGATGAGGCGATTATTTCGCCTGTCATACGAAAGCTGCAACGAGGCGGCATGCACGTTTCGGGACCCTATCCAGCGGACACGCTATTCCAACCAAAGTATTTGGCGTCGGCCTCTGCAGTCGTGGCGATGTATCACGATCAAGGGTTGCCTGTGTTAAAATATAAAGGCTTTGGCAAAGCAGTAAATATCACTTTAGGGTTGCCTTATATCCGTACATCGGTAGACCACGGCACCGCCTTGGACATGGCGGGTAGCCCAGAAATTAATCCAGGAAGCTGTCAACTCGCCATTCAGACAGCCATTGATATGGTAAACAACTCAAGACTATGAGCAAAACTCACTTAGGGCACCGAGCACGAAAGCGGTTTGGGCAGAATTTCTTAAATGATGAAAACGTCATTGAATCCATTGTTGATGCGATCCACCCTCAGAAAGGCGAAAACTTAGTTGAAATAGGACCGGGGCTTGCAGCACTGACCGAACCTGTTGCCGATCGTTGTGAACACCTTCGCGTTGTAGAACTGGATCGTGATCTTGCCGATCGTTTAGAGTCTCATCCGTTCTTGAGCAAGCAATTAGAAGTGATTCGCGCAGATGCGATGAAGGTCGACTTTAAAACCTTTGCATCACCTGAGCACAAGCTCCGCGTGTTTGGCAACTTACCTTACAATATCTCGACGCCGCTGATCTTTCATTTGCTGAAGTTCAGTGACCATGTTGAAGACATGCACTTTATGCTTCAAAAAGAAGTTGTTGATAGATTAACAGCAGAGCCAGGCAGTAAAACCTATGGTCGCATCAGCGTCAGTGTGCAACAACGCTGTGAAGTTCAGAAGGTACTAGAGGTACCACCTGAAGCGTTTACACCACCACCCAAGGTCGAGTCAGCGGTTGTTCGTCTTCGTCCCTATGCCGTTAGTCCTACACCTGTAAAAGATGTTCAGCAATTACAGTCGTTATGTTTGACAGCTTTTAACCAAAGACGTAAAACAATTAAAAATAACCTTAAACAGTTAATTGATGATACGCAATTAGAGGCCTTGGGTATTAACCCGAGTGCTCGCCCTGAGACACTCTCGGTGGCGGATTATTGCCGAATCGCCGATTGGCTAACGGATAACCAGAAGTCCCTATGACGGTAAAAACACAAATTAAAATAGACGTGACAACCCAATATATCGCGGCACAGTCTAACCCGCGCCAGGGTCAGTACGTGTTTTCATACACCATCACGATCAGCAATCACGCACCCCACAACGTGACGCTCAAAAGCCGTGAGTGGCGTATTACCGACGCAGAGGGCAAAGTAACGCGCGTCGCAGGTGAAGGCGTGATTGGCCAACAACCCTGTATCGCTCCCGGTGAGTCGTTCACCTATACCAGTGGTACCGTAATCGCTACGCCCGTAGGCATGATGGAAGGTCACTATTTAATGCACTCGAATCAAGGCGAACCGTTTAAAGTGGCGATACCCTCTTTTCGTCTAGCGATTCCGAATATTATTCATTAGCAATATGGCGACGTACTTAGTTGGGGACATCCAAGGCTGCTACGCCGAGCTTATGGAGCTACTCAGTCAAGTTGGCTTCTCAAGCAAAACGGATTCGCTGTGGTGTGTCGGTGACATTGTCGCACGAGGTCCAGACTCAAAGGCTGCTTTAGACTTTTTTATTGATAGTGGCGACGCAGTGAATACGGTCTTAGGTAACCATGACTTAAATTTGCTAGCTGTATTGATGGGCTCGCGCGACGTGAACCCAAAAGATAAACTTGATGCAGTCGTCTCATCTAATCGTCGCTTAGACTATATCGACTGGATTCGACAGCAACCATTACTGCATCATTTCGAACAACACAATACGCTACTGAGCCATGCGGGGATTTATCCGTTTTGGTCAAGTCAGCAAGCTCGCGTATTGGCTACAGAGGTTGAGCAAGCCCTACGCAGTAGTGAGATGCCCCAATTAGTGAAGCAGATGTTTTCTAATCAGCCCAACAATTGGTGCTCAAGTCTTAGTGGAATTGACCGATACCGATTTATAATCAATGCGTTTACGCGTATGCGCTATTGTAGCGCCACCGGTGAACTGGAATTTCGCCGTAAGAACCATCCACATCAAGACACGGATGCCCAGTGGAAACCATGGTTTGAATTATCTCAAAGTAGTGAGCGAATTGTCTTCGGGCATTGGGCCGCGCTGATGGGAGAAACTCAAAACCCGATATATGTTGGGTTGGATACCGGTTGCGTTTGGGGTCAGTACATGACTCTGTTTCATTTAGAAAAACAACGATACTTTACACAACCGTCCCAATCTCAATCGTAGTTATAGCGATGCTGAGGATTGTCATATGAAAATTACTGTTGCAATGCGAGTTATTGGTGGCTTCGCGCTTATAACCCTGCTTTTACTGATTATCAGCTTAAGCTCGTTATTTAATATCAACAGCATTGGTACATCTGTCGAGCGCTTGAACGATAAAGCGGTGCCCGCACTCGAGAGTGTAGCAGGGCTTAAAGTCGACGTATTACAGTTGGGCGCATTGCAAAGTGAGACCTACTACGACGAGACGCTCGACCAGTTAAACAAACATCAAAAAGGCTTTGATAATACACGTCAGCAGTTTTCCGATTCACTCGATAAGACAATGACTCTGATCCGTGGGGAAGGCTATTCGAAGCTTGTCCAAAAACTAGAAACCGATGCTGGTCAATATGTTGACTCGATTGACACTCTTTTTGCCCAGCAGCGAAAATACCTTGAGCTCGGGCAAACAACCCGTGACCAATTAGATGAGATCGCATTTAACATAGACGATGCTTCGATCATGATGCTCGATACCTCTGATATGTCTGAGGTTGCTGACGTTAAACAGCTAGCGCGGTCCATTGAATCTTCCCTGTCGTCACTAGTAACACTTATGTATGACCTGAGTAACGCGGTGACTATTGACCGCGCTAAAGTTATTCAGAGTGAAATTAACATTAGTATTGATTCGCTGCGCCCTCGCTTGGAAAGTTTAGAGTCTGCAGTGACCAGTGACACCGAGCAGTTGGTCAATGATGGGCTTACGCTTATCCGCAACGCGCTCGACAAATTACAAGGCGCTAATTCATATCCGGACAATATTGTTAGCCGTCTTGAAACACGTGCTGATGAAGAGCGCACATTGGCAGAGTCAAAACAGAAACTAGATGGCCTAATCGGGCTTGCCAACGAACTACAGTCTGGGGTTCGCAATATAGCTGATGAAACGCGCAGCCACGTTGAGTCATCAATATCAACATCCAGTTGGATTAATAGCGTTTTAACCTTAATTTCGATCGTTTTGGCTATCGTCATTTCGTGGATAACTGTCCGCAGTATCAGTAACCCACTGCGCAAAGTTAATCACATGCTTAATATCATGGCTGACGGTAATTTGACCGAACGTGTTTCTTATTCGTCGCAGGATGAGTTTGGTACCTTAGCCGACAATACCAATAAACTGACTGACAACCTCCGTAAGTTAATTGAAGGTATTGCCAATCGCGCAACCCAACTTGCCACCGCGGCTGAAGAATCCTCAAGCGTATCGGATCAAACAACACGCGCTATTGAGCAGCAACGCAGTCAAATTGAACAAGTCGCCACGGCAACACAAGAAATGAATAATACCGCGAGCGAAATGGCCAGCGGTGCCGATCAAGCATTAGCCGAAATCCAGCATTCTGACCAAGAAGCGAAGCGCGTGCGCGGCATTTCAGAGCAGAACCGTGCCACCATTGAGCAGTTGGCCAAAGAAATCGAGGGTGCGTCATCGGTTATCAATCAATTGTCTGAGAATAGCAGGAACATCGGTGGAATCTTAGACGTCATTCGTGGCATTGCTGACCAAACCAATTTATTGGCGCTTAACGCTGCCATCGAGGCAGCACGAGCGGGCGAGCAAGGTCGTGGCTTTGCCGTTGTTGCAGATGAAGTACGTACCCTCGCGAGTCGTACTCAAGAATCAACCGAAGAGATTCAAAGCATGATTGAGTCACTCCAAACAGACTCACAACGTGCGGTTGAGGTTATGGAGCGAGGCCGTGCACAAGCCGAACAAAGCGTCCAGCAAACCGATGACGCGGCATCAGCACTGAATGCGATAACCGAATCAGTGCATCAAGCCGCCGATAGTAGTAATCATATTGCGAGTGCAGCACAAGAGCAAAGTCGCACCGCCAATGATATCAGTGAACGTCTTGAGGCAATTGTCTCGATTGCAGAGCAAACGGCTTCAGGCTCGAAGCAAACAGCGCAGGCCTCAAACGAAGTCGCTAAGCTGGCTGATGAACTACAAGACTCAATTAAGAGTTTCACGGTATAATTCGTGTCGCAAACAAAAAAGGCTTGCCGATTGGCAAGCCTTTTTTTATGGGTATCACTCAGTTAAACGAAGTTAATCTTTGCGAACTTACGCTTACCCACCTGATATACACCTGAGTCTGCTTGGGTGCAGATCATTTTTGTATCAGTGATTTTCTCGCCATCGCGTTTTACCGCAGATTGTTTAATCATGCGCATCGCATCGGATGTAGAAGAAACTAAACCTGCCGCTTTTAGCGCATTTCCAATAGCTATTCCCTCATCTCCGGCAGTCACCTCGACTTCATCAATATCATCGGGGATCGCATTCTTCTGAAACCGCTGGATAAAGTCTTGCTCGGCTTTTTCTGCTGCGTCTTCATCGTGGAAACGAGCGATAATTTCTTTAGCCAGCAATACCTTAATATTTCGAGGGTTTTCACCATTTGCTACTTGTTGCTTAAAGTCTTCAATTTCTTCTAACGGACGGAAGCTCAATAACTCAAAATAACGCCACATGAGTTCGTCTGATACAGACATCACCTTGCCAAACATTTCGTTAGCAGGCTCGGTAATGCCGATATAGTTATTCAAAGATTTTGACATTTTCTGGACGCCATCAAGGCCTTCGAGCAGTGGCATCATGATAACGGTTTGCGGGCGCTGCCCTTCTTCTTTCTGAAGCTCTCGGCCCATCAATAAGTTGAAGCGCTGGTCAGTACCGCCCATTTCAACGTCCGCTTTAAGTTCAACAGAATCCCACCCCTGTACTAGAGGGTAAAGGAATTCATGAATAGCGATCGACTGGTTTGCTTGATAGCGCTTTTTAAAGTCATCACGCTCTAACATGCGCGCTACGGTTTGACGTGCGGCAAGCTTGATCATGCCGTCCGCGCCTAGGTGATTCATCCACTCTGAATTAAAACGGATCTCGGTCTTCTTAGGGTCGAGGATCTTAAACACTTGCTCTTTATATGTTTCAGCATTGGCAAGCACATCCTCTCGCGTCAACGGTTTGCGCGTTACATTTTTACCCGTAGGATCACCGATCATGCCCGTAAAGTCGCCGATAAGAAAGATTACTTTATGACCATAATCCTGAAATACGCGCAGTTTGTTAATTAAGACCGTATGGCCTAAATGTAGATCCGGTGCGGTCGGATCAAAACCTGCCTTGATAATTAGAGGTTTACCCTGCTCTAGTTTCTCAGCAAGTTCACTCTCGATAAGGACTTCATCGGCACCGCGTGTAATTTCTGCTAATGCTTCGGCCACCTGAGGGGTCATTGAGCCAATCTCCTACGTCGTGAATAAAGTGTAAAAGAGCTAGTTTACGCCATTTATAGCCCTGTTTTAACCTCTTTAATACTGGTATTCTTGAATTTTTCATATTATCCTCAAGAAAATCGCTGTGAGCGATGTTTAACCAATTAACGAAGTGCGCATCCAAATGAATGTCCAAGTAGTACACAAAATCAAACAATTCATTGTTGATTTACCGCGTTCTCATAGAGTCCTCATCAGCTCTGTGTGCGCTTTATTATTCCTATTGCTTTTTGTGCCAACAGAACAGGCAACCGCATCTAAGAACACCAGCAAACCTGAAGAGCTGTTGCCAGGGCAGCGTTACCAGCTCGATCTGGTATTTGAGCCTGAGCAGCAGGTCGACAATCAACAACCTGAGTTATACTGGCAGACCTATGTTGTTAAGAGTGGTGACAGCTTAGCTAAAATATTCGATACGTTAGGGTTCTCTGCCCAGCAACTCTATCGCGTGACCAATTCAGGCGATGAAGCAAAGCAATTGCGCAATATGCACCCTGGAGATGAGTTACGGATTGCAACCGATGACAATGATGAGCTTGTGCAACTGGTACATCATATCAGCGGACTTCAAACACTCATGATTACGCGCCAGAACGACGACTTTGTCTCAGAAATTGAAACCCGCGAAGTAGAGACCCGTACCGAGTTTGCCCACGCGGTTATCGACAGTAGCTTCTGGAATGCAGCCATGAGTGCTGGCATGACAGATAACCAAATCATGAGTGTCGCCAATATCTTTGGTTGGGATATCGACTTTGCGCTCGATCTGCGTAAAGGCGACGAATTCAGCGTGCTGTTTGAACGTGAGTTTGTTGATGGTGAGTTTGTCGGCTACGGTAAAATTTTAGCCGCCGAGTTTGTCAACGAAGGTGAGGTGTTTCAAGCGGTTTTAAATACCGAGAACGGTCGTTATTACACACCTGAAGGCCGCGCCATGCGTAAAACGTTTTTACGTTCGCCTGTCAATTTCACCTACGTAAGTTCAAATTTCAATCCGCGTCGACTACACCCTGTCACAGGTCGTGTTCGCCCGCATAACGGCACCGATTACGTTGCTGCTGTGGGTACCCCCGTCATGTCTGCAGGTGATGGTAAGGTCATCAAAGCAAGCTACAACTCGCTCAATGGCAACTATGTATTTATTCAACATGGCGAACGTTATGTGACTAAATACCTTCACCTTAGCCGTAAACATGTCAAAACCGGTGACCGCGTCTCACAAGGACAAATTATTGGTCGCGTAGGTTCAACGGGGCGTGTAACCGGTGCTCACCTTCACTATGAGTTTTTAGTCAATGGCACGCACCGCAACCCGCGTACGGTTGAGTTACCCAAGGCGAAATCGCTATCAGAGTCAGAGCTACCCGCATTTAGAACGCACGCTCAACAGCTGGTTGCGGTACTCAACGACAACAAGCGAATCTACTTGGCTATGCGCTAATGAGTCTATATGTAGGCTTGATGTCTGGCACCAGCATGGACGCAATTGATGCGGTGCTATGTGACATTGAGCCTAATCGAATTGACTTCATGGGTGCCCATTCAGTGGCTATACCCGCGCTGTTAAAAGATAAACTCGAGCGCGCTTGTACACCTGATTTATCGGTGACTCACTATCACCAGCTCGGACGCGAATATGCTGAGTTATGCGCGCAAGCAATACACCAACTGCTCAAGCAAACCCGCATACCAGTCAGCCAGGTAGAGGCCGTTGCGAGCCATGGACAAACACTCTGGCATGCCCCCCCAAAGAACAAGGGCGAGACAGGCTTCAGTATTCAGCTCAACGATGCCGATTGGCTTGCGGTTAAAACTGAGCTGCCAGTTATTTTCGACTTTCGTGCACGTGACCTTGCATTAGGTGGACAAGGTGCCCCCTTAGTACCTGCGTTTCACCAATTTATTTTTGGCAATGCCAGTACTGACCCCATTGCCGTATTGAACTTGGGTGGAATCGCTAATATTAGCTTTCTCGGTTCATCTGCAAAACAAGCGATTGGTTTCGATACAGGCCCTGCTAATACTCTGCTCGATCAATGGATAGCGCGTCATAAGTCAGAACGATTTGACCACAACGGCGTATGGGCACAGCAAGGTGCATTAGATACGGCGCTGTTGAATGCACTATTGAACGATCCCTACTTTAGCCATCCACCGCCTAAAAGCAGTGGCCGAGAGTATTTTAATTTAACCTGGCTGGAGCAGTTTATCGGCGAACGTTATCGCCCAGTCGATGTTCAACGCACTTTGGTAGAATTAACCGCTAAAAGCGTTGCGCAGAGCCTAAACGAGTTACCCGAGACACCCACTAAGTTGGTGGTGTGTGGCGGTGGAGCATTTAATAGGTTTTTGCTCGAGCGCATTCAGCACTGCCTATCCGACCCTATTCCGGTGGTAGATAGTTCAAAGTTTGGTGTCGACCCACAACACGTCGAGGCTATGGCTTTTGCTTGGCTAGGTTGGTGTTTTGATAATAAAAAGCCAGCTAACCTGCCCTCCGTTACCGGTGCAAGTCAACTGGCTATTTTAGGTAAGCGCGTTAGCGCTTAATTCTACTCAGCGCCAAGCGCTTTAAACGCATCACGTGTTAGGTTTTCGTTTTCGGTTTCGCCGACTACGATGCTGTCTTCGATACGCACTCCGCCATATGGGCGCAGTTCATCAACACGTTGCCAGTTAATGTCCGAGCTGCCTTCAAATTCTTCTAGCAGTTGGTCAACAACGTACAAGCCGGGTTCGATAGTAAACACCTGACCGACTTCAACATCACGCAGTAAACGCAAGAACGGATGACGCTCATTGCGTGGATAGCTGTCGCCTTTGTCGTTCTTCAAAAAGCCACCGACATCATGCACTTGCAAACCGATAAAGTGACCCAAGCCATGTGGCATAAAGGCGCTGGTGATGCCTTTCTCATAAGCCGCCGCCGCATCGATAGTGATAAACTCGAACTGTTCCAAAATAGCGGCGATTTTATGGTGCATCGACACATGCAAATCGTAGTAACTTACACCCGGTTTGATTTCGCTCAGCAGTTCTTGTTGCGCTACATCAACGGCCTTAATGAGGTCTGCATAAAAGCCCTCTTCTTTAGCGTATGTGCGCGTGATATCCGCACAATAACCCTTGTACAAAGAACCCGCATCGATCAGGAACGAGCGGCTCACTGCAGGTGCTTCTGTATCGTAGACATCATAATGCAGGATAGCAGGATGCTCATTTAATGCGACGATGCTGTTATACGGCACCTGCGACTCACGGAAGTTCATCGCTGCTAAATAGTCAGCATGAATCTCCAGTTCACTTTTGCCCGCATAAAAAGCTTCTTTAGCTGCGATGTGTGCTTTAGCAGCTAGCTTGTTCGCCTCACGCAGGTTGTGAACTTCCCAATCGGTTTTTACCGCACGATGGAAGTGCAAGTGATCGATAAGTCCTTGAGGATTACGTGCCTTCACCGTCCAACTGCTCACCGGTTCAGCAAAGTCCTCGCCGATAAAGGCGGTGCGTTCCAACGCATCACCTAAATCAGCCACCAATGCGTCAAGACTATCAATGATTTTTAAATCAACGTGCTGTTGCCAATCTTCCTCGGGAATTTTGGCTTGAGAATGCCAAAAGTCACGCGCTTGAAATAAGTAAACCGTTGGTTTGCCCGCGCCTTTTTTATAGAACACGGCGCTTTTCGGGCTTTCAAGCACAGGCACCCAATACTTGAATAGGGGATTAACTTTATAAGGGGCAGGGTTGTCATCTAAAAAGGCAACGCGCGGCTGGCCTGCATAAACTAAAACAGACTCAAACTGGTTGTCTTCTAACGCTTTATCAAAGCGCTGCGTTACCGTTTCTAAATGCTTCGCGTATAAACTCATAATACTCCCTCAAATCGGAATGGATGGGAGCATTCTACCTAAAGGCTGAAATGAATTCAGCCTATTCGTTATATTGAGAAGCTTGAGCCGCAACCACAAGTCGTCGTTGCATTGGGGTTATTCACGAAAAAGCGCGATCCTTGTAGGCCTTCTTCATAGTCGACCACACCACCGACCAAATACTGCAAGCTCATTGGATCAACGACCAACGTCACGCCGTCCTTGTCGATTTGCATATCGCCTGCATTAATCTGCTCTTCAAAGGTAAAGCCATACTGAAACCCCGAGCAACCACCACCTGTGACATAAACACGAAGCTTTAGGTTCGGGTTTTCTTCTTCAGAAATTAACTTTTTAACTTGAGCCGCCGCATGTTCAGAGAACTCGATCGGCATTGCTTGCTCTACTGCCATAACATCACCTTAGTGAGCGTATTCAATACGCAATTTTCGCTTATATAGGGCGGTTAGGTCAAGAATCCTCACTCTTTTCTAACTCGAGTGAGCGGTTTTGACGCAGACTTTGTGTCCAATAAAATCGACGTTCTAGCTCACCTCGCCCGCCCTCGGTCAGGGTTACCCTAACATCTACATGCTCGGGAAGTACGCCTTCAGGCAAAATAAAGTCACCCTCGAGTAAACTAAAGTAACGCATTGAGAAAAAGTGGGGGTGAGGCTCGATATTAGCCAGTTCGAGTAAATTATAGCGTTTAACGGTTTTTTCCCCAGTTCGCGCCTGTAACTCGATGGTGATTTTACCCTCAACGAACTGTCGGCGTTGTTCTATCTGCAACAAAGCGAGTGAAAAGTGGAAGTGTCGTTTACTGATGTTGGGGGTTAGCGCAAACGACTCAATGACAACACCGCCTTGCTCAAGCTCCGGCGCCATAATCTTTTGATAAAACGCGACATCTCGGCGTAACGCATAATTCTCATTCTGTAGTTCCGATAGCTCAGACTGCAACTCTTCATTTGCGGAACGCTCGATATCCAACTCAACACTCAGCACATTGGTTTGATATTCCAACCCCTCAATTTGCCGATAAAGCTGGTCGAGCCGTTGGTCTTGCTGGGCAACAGTCTGCTCCTTAACTTCGGCAGCCTGCCCACCTAGCCAATAGGCAAAGTAAATGCTCACACCAGCGAGTACTAGGCTGCCTAGATAGAATCCTAAAGCACCAATTCGCTGTTTCAGTCGTTTGAGCATATTTCCGAGCTTCATATTTGTTAACTTCTGTTTATTCTCAGCAATCGTGGTATGTTAGATAATATCACTGACAAACCAACCTGTTAGCTGCGTGTAGGACCATAGAACATGCAATTTTCTCGGCAAGCGATCATCAAAAAAGCGCGCAAGCAACTCGCTGCCCCGACAACCACTGTCGCAATCTGTATCCTAGGGTTACTCGGCGGTATTGTAGCTGCCTTGTTTATCGTCGTTTTTCGCTTCGCTATCGATCAAAGTGCCTATCTTGTCGGTAATGTGACTCACTGGCAACAGCCTTTACCGACTTTTTCTCGGTTTGCACTCCCAGTCGGCGCCGCACTCGCGCTATTTGTGTTATTTAAACTCTCTCGAGCCAAACGTATCCGCCTCGGTATCCCTTATGTAATCCACCGCATGAAACAGCAGTACGGTATGTTGCCTTGGCGCAGCACGGTGAATCAATTCTTTGGCGGTATCATTGCGCTCGTAGCGGGTTTCAGTGTTGGTCGAGAGGGACCCGCGGTGCATTTAGGTGCCGCTGCGAGCACTTGGCTTGGTTATCATATCGATACTCCAAAAAATGCGGTCCGCACACTTGCAGCCTGTGGTATTGCTGCGGCTATTGCGGCGTCATTTAATACTCCGCTCGCTGCCATGGTGTTGGTAATGGAAGTCGTGCTACGCGAGTATAAGGTCCATATCTTTATTCCAGTCATGCTTGCCGCTGTAGCCGGCTCAATAATCACCGACCAAATATTTGGCCCTGCAACCGAGCTAATGCTGTTAAAAGGACAAGAACTCCCCGAAAGCCAGTTTGGCTTTGTGATCTTATTAGGGGTTGCGGTTGGTATCGTGGGCGTATTGTTTAAAAAGCTCATGCTCGATGTCATGGAAACCGTAAAAGATACAGCGATGCTCACCCGCTTATTGTTTGCGGGCTTGATAACTGCTTTCCTCGCAGTCATTATTCCCACGAGTTTAGGGCCCGGCCTTTCAACGATTCAACAAGTTGTCCAGTTTCAAGATCAACAGGCTGTCTTGCTCACATTGCTGCTAGCCAAACTGGTGGCTAGTGCAATTGCCTTAGGCATGGGTACACCGGGTGGTTTAATCGGTGCGGCGTTTGGTGTCGGTGCTGCTGTGGCGGCTCTGTTCGTCAACATCCTTGTGCAATATCAGTTAATTGGCGCCGAGCATTTAGATTCCTACATACTGTTGGGGATGGCGGGTATTCTTGCCGCGTGTATTCACGCACCGATGGCTGCTCTACTTGCGATTGTCGAGCTGTCAGGTAGCGTCGAGATTATCGTGCCGGCAATGCTGGTGATCGTTCCTGCCTATCTGATCTCATCACAACTGTTTAATTCGAAGTCGGTATTTATAGCGCAGCTCGAATTACAAGGATTGCCTTATCAGATTCCACCGGTCGCCGTAGCACTGCAGAAGACAGGTGTTGAGCATGTCATGGAGACACAATTTAAATTGCTACTCGAGCCTACTCAAAATGAGCTTTTGGACGTATTAGAAAAGGCCAGTAACCAAACCGTTATTGTCATGAATGTCGATGAGGATAATCTGCCACAATACCGTATCGTCACATACGATATCGGCGCAGGCGACAGTCCCTCGCTTAATTACATGCCGATTATCGGACTCAAAGTGACATCAACATTATCAGAAGTCTGGGATGAGCTAAGCGGTCAGCGCCGCGGAGCAGTCTACATTTTCGACCAGGACAATGGCGAACCCTGTGGCATTGTCACTTGGGAAATCGTTCGTCGCGCTCTGCAACGAGAGCTTGCTTAAGAGGAGTTGTATTCATTATGTCCACACTGCTTTGGATTAAAGCCCTGCACGTCATTTTCATGGTGGCGTGGTTTGCGGGCATTTTCTATTTACCGCGCTTGTTCGTTTACCATGCGATGACTAATCAACCCGCCGTGGATGACCAGTTAAAAGTCATGGAGCGCAAGTTACTCTACTTTGTCACGCCATTTGCTATTTTAACGCTCATTTTTGGTGTCACATTAATGGTCATGTATGGCAGTGCTTGGGTCGCCGCGTCAGGTTGGCTTCACGTCAAGCTCGTCCTAGTGGCGCTATTGTATGGCTACCATGGCTACTGCTTTAAGTTATTAAGTGATTTCAAGAATAACCGTAATACGCGAAGCCATCGCTTTTACCGTGTGTTCAATGAATTCCCGGTGCTGCTGTTGTTTGCGGTTGTCATTTTGGCGATCGTCAAGCCGTTCTGATTTTTTTGCAGACAATATCTGGTATACTGAGCGTCCAGTGACATCCGCTGGCAAAGGGCTTAATACGATATGAATTTCACCGGCTCCAACATCCTCTCGGTCAATCAGTTTGATCGAGACAGTGTCGAATACATTTTTTCCGTTGCGGACAAAATGCAACCATACGCACGACGCCAAAAGCGCACTAAAGTGCTTGAAGGCGCCATTCTTGGTAACTTGTTTTTTGAGCCTTCAACACGGACCCGAGTGAGCTTTGGTACCGCGTTTAACCTGCTCGGTGGCGAAGTACGCGAGACAACAGGGATGGAGAGTTCGGCAATCGCCAAGGGCGAATCACTCTATGACACCGCGCGCGTATTAAGCAGCTACAGCGATGTTATCGCCATGCGACACCCTAAATCAGGTTCCGTAGCTGAGTTTTCGGAGGGCAGTCGGGTGCCGGTCATCAACGGCGGTGATGGTGCCAATGAGCACCCCACTCAAGCCCTACTCGATTTATACACCATCGAAAAAGAGCTGGCGTATCATGGGCAAAGCATCGATAACATGCACATATGCATGATCGGCGACCTGAAGTATGGACGTACGGTACACTCATTATCGAAGCTACTTACCATGTACAAAAACGTGCGCTTTACCTTGATATCGCCGCGCGAACTATCGATGCCAACGTCAGTGCTCGATGCACTTGATAATGCGGGCCACGCGTTCCATATCACCGAGACAATGGAAGGCATTGTCGACGCGGACATCGTTTATCAAACCCGTATTCAGCAGGAGCGATTTGCGTCGCCCCAAGATGCGGATCAATATCGCGGACGCTTTCGATTAAACCAAGCTATCTATACCAAGCACTACAAGCCTAATACCGTCATCATGCATCCATTACCGCGTGATTCGCGTTCAGAAGCGAACGAATTGGATAATGATCTGAACCAAAATCCAAATTTAGCGATATTTAGACAGGCCGATAATGGTGTCTTAATTCGGATGGCATTGTTTGCACTGACATTGGGTGTGGTTGATCAGGTCGAGCAGTACGAGTGCCCTGTTAATTGGTACAGCGATAAGCGTTAAATCTGTCAAACAAGTTTAAGGAACTGTTCATGAGTCGTTCAGAACAATTATTTACTCAAGCACAATTAAGTATTCCGGGTGGTGTTAACTCACCGGTACGTGCTTTTAATGGCGTGGGCGGAAGCCCTATTTTTATCGAGCGTGCTGATGGCGCTTACATGTTTGACGCAGACGGTCAGCGCTACATCGATTATGTAGGCTCGTGGGGCCCGATGATTTTAGGTCACAACAACCAAGTCGTGCTAGATGCGACCATTACTGCTGCGCAGCGTGGCTTAAGCTTTGGAACGCCCACCGAAGTCGAAATTACCATGGCCGAAAAAATTCGCGAGTTAGTTCCCTCTATCGAGAAAGTTCGGATGGTAAACTCGGGCACTGAAGCGACCATGACTGCGATTCGACTCGCACGTGGTTATACCGGACGCGACAAGATCCTTAAGTTTGAAGGTAACTATCACGGCCACGCCGATGCGTTGCTAGTGAAAGCAGGTTCAGGTGCATTGACCTTGGGTGTTCCTAACTCGCCCGGTATTCCGGAAGATTTTGCGAAACATACGTTGACCGTCGAATATAACAACATCGACTCAGTTAAAGACATCTTTTCAGAATATGGCGACCAAATCGCGTGTATTATCGTTGAGCCGGTAGCGGGTAACATGAACTGTATTCCTCCTGTTCCAGGCTTCTTGGAAGGTTTGCGCGACATTTGTGATGAGTACAGTTCAGTACTGATTTTCGACGAAGTCATGAGTGGCTTCCGCGCGGCGCCTGGTGGCGCACAAGAGCGTTACAACGTGATTCCAGACTTAACGACCCTAGGTAAAGTGATTGGCGGCGGCATGCCCGTCGGTGCCTTCGGTGGCAAAAAAGAAGTCATGGACCATATCGCGCCAACAGGTCCGGTGTACCAAGCTGGCACGTTGTCCGGCAACCCCGTTGCCATGTCGGCTGGCCTTGCCGCGCTCTCACAATTGAGTCAGGAAGGTTTATACGAGCAATTGTACGCGCGTGTTGATCAATTACTTGATGGTATGCAAAAACTCGCCGACGAAGCGGGTATTCCGTTTACCACTAACCGCGCTGGTTCGATGTTTGGCTTCTTCTTTACCAATGAGAAGCACGTCACCTCATACAAACAAGCCACTGAGTGCAATATGGAACATTTCAAAACGTTCTATCACAGCATGCTCAAACAGGGCGTTTACCTAGCGCCTTCGGCTTACGAAGGTGGCTTCATGTCAGCGGCACACACCGAGCAAGACATCGAAGACACCTTGGCAGCGGCTAAAGTTGCGTTCAGCAAACTAACAGCCTAACCGCCAAATAGACGCTCAAGCCAGCTTTTCTCCTCGACTTGAGCGTCGCAATTCATATCTTCAGCGAGCGGTGTCGGCGGTGCCGGTAAAATTACCGCTTGCTGGCAACTATCAGGAATGCGTGTCCCCAGCTTTTTATGAAAGCTCTGAAATGTCAGTCCATCAACGGGAATCAATGACAAAGGTGCTGGTTGTACTTTCTGATAGAAGCGCGACACCATCGGTAAGGCACCCGAGCTACCACTTAACCACGTAGTCTGGTTATCGTCAGTCCCTAACCATGCCGTAACCACATAGCGCCCATCAATCGAGACGAACCAACTGTCTTTGTAGTCATTAGTGGTGCCGGTTTTACCTGCCATCGGTGTACCAGGAAATGCCTGACCCAAGGCGTTTGCTGTTCCTTTGCTAACCACGCCAGCCATCGCGTAACGCGTTAAATACGCTACCTTAGGACTCAACACGTGTTTTCTCACTTCGCGAGGGTTCTCATAGACGGGTAAGCCATCATGAGTCGTGATCGCATTTATCGTCTTTAACGGCTGAAAAACGCCATCATTGGCTATTGTTGAAAACACGCGAGAAACAGCCAATGGCGACATTTCTACTGCCCCCAAGGTGAGTGATGGATAGTCACGAATGGGCGTCACAACGCCCATTTTTCTGAGCTGTGTAATGAGGGTCTCGATACCCACCTGCAAACCAATCCGCACAGCTGGCAAATTGCGTGAGTAGACCAGTGCATCGTAAATCGTCATGTCACCCCAGAACTCGCTATCGTAGTTTTGCGGCTGCCAAGGCTTGCCTTGTTCGTCGGTTAGTGTAACGGGCTCATCGACCACATGGCTATTCAGTTCCATTGATTCAGATTCACTCATTGCCGTCGTATAGATAATTGGCTTTATCAATGAACCAATCGGCCTTAAGGCTTTAATCGCTCGGTTGAAACCAACTTGGTTGGCATTACGCCCACCAACCAGCGCGACTAATGTGCCGCTACGGTAGTCACTCACAACCAACGCGCCTTCAAGGTCAGCGATCTCACGCCCAGGCACACCGTCTGCCATCACCCGTTCAGCTCGATGTTGAGCCTCAATATCTAAAGCCGTGAAAATCTTAAGGCCGTCTTCCTGCCAGTTTGGGGGCAGCTTGATTCGATTCAGCTCTTCTTTTACACGCTCCAGGTAATGCGGAAAGCTGTCCTCAACTAAACGCCGCGAAGCACGCACTTTTATTTCTGTTTCAATAGCAGCAATAAAATCAGACTTACTGAGTAAATCATTTTCATACATCAATCTAAGCACAAGGTCTCGACGCTCACGCACACGCTCGGGGTAACGTCGAGGATCATAATAGGAAGGGCCTTTGACCATCGCTATTAACAGTGCAACCTGGTCGGCTGTCAGCTCCTGAACTTGGCGGCCAAAATAATATTGGCTAGCCAGTCCGACACCATGAATCGCATGACGCCCGTCCTGACCAAAATAGACTTCGTTAAAATAGGTTTCTAAAATCGTGTTTTTATCAAATCGGTAATCAATAACCAACGACATCATCGCCTCGTGAAACTTACGCCATAGCGTTTGTTCACGAGTAAGGTAAAGGTTCTTAACCCGCTGTTGCGTCAATGTACTACCGCCCTGCACTGTGCGACCTGCTTTAATGTTTGCAGCCAACGCGCGCAAAACTGATAAGGGCGAAACACCCGAGTGATGATAAAAGTTCTTATCCTCTACGAGCAGCAATGTTTCAGTCATCAAGTTAGGAATCACTTCAAGGCCCACTAACAAACGATCTTCATTACTGAGTGAATTGATTCGGCCGATTAACTGAGGCTCGAGTTGGATCGCATCCAGTTGGCGCCCATCCGGCCAACTTACGATACTCGCTATTTTTCCGCGTTGAAAATTAAGCTCAACACGCTGCGACATTTTAGGACCATCGGCGAAGTCGAATGGACGACGATGCACCATTAAACGCTCGCCCGAGACCGAAAAGTAGCCCGTTGCCTCGGTTGAGCCACTGCGTTGGTAACTTAACCGCTCTAGCACATCGATCACTTGCGCTTTCTCAATCACATCACCAGTGCGCAAAGTTTTCTCCGCAGCATAAACAAGTGCTGGGGCTTGATACCGTTGGTTGGCAAAAACACGGGTCAACGTGGCATCTAAATAGATTAGATAAAATGCCGAGACCACGACCACTAACAGACCGATTTTTAAGGCTGTTTTGATGATGTAATTTAACCAGGGTTTACTTGTCATTCAGTTGTCGCTTAGTTTTTACCGTGGCAATCGCTTGCGTTGGATCATCAGGCCACGGGTGTTTCGGATAGCGTCCGCGCATTTCCTTTTTTACGTCCTGGTAACCAGAGCGCCAAAATGAAGCGAGGTCATGAGTTCTTTGCAATAAGCGCCCTGCCGGCGACAGCAAATCGAGCGCAATGGCGACGTGGCCATTCAACACACTCGGCGATGCCACTTCGCCGAATGCTTCTTGCAGCTTAATCGCAACTGTTGGCAAACGTGTCGTGTCCGTGCCAACTGGATAATCAATTAACACGCGTCGACCACTCGGAGCGTGCCAGTGCGTCGGACACCATGTGTCAAAAATGAGCTGTCCTTCGTAGCTCAGCGTATTGAGCAACGCTTGTTGAGGCTGCCACTGCCGTAACTGCTTCACGCTCTTGATATCAAGCCAATAAGGCACCGCCCAATCAGACAGATGCGCCAGCAAATCGCTATCATAAGGCGCCACATTAAAAAGTTCAGGGCGCACGCGATGCAAAAATTGTAGCCTTGCCAATAGCCCTTCAGCCGCGCCACTCCAGTTAAACGTTGCTAACCCATGGTGCTGAACCCACTGTATCAGCGCTTCAGCAAGCGCCTCAGAACTCAGCTCAGTGGGTGTTTGGTGTGCATCAAAGACAACGGCACCGCTGACTCGCTCCACCGTTTTAAGCAGACGTTCGCCATCCTTAGACCAGCTATACGTAGTCCGCTCAACAGCGTTCATCGCTGGATGGTTTAACAAACGTTGCTTGGTAATAGGAAGATAGCCCAGCAGTCGGTTATGGCGTTGTTGCTCGCTTAACCGCAGCTGAGTCACAATAAAATAGCTTTCGCGCTGTCGATGACCAACAGTATTTTGCACGTCATAAATACGCGCCCCACTGACCAATAGCGCCTCATCGTCGCTATCTTGAACAGCAACACGGTCAGCAAACCCGAACAGTACGGCGTCTTCGACGCCATCAAAGTGAGTCGTCCCCGACGGTGCAATCGCAAACACCTGACACCAATAGGCAAAGCGCTTGCCCCACAATGACGAAAGCGATAGATGCTGCGCGTGTTGTTGTGCCGATAAAATGCTGTCTGCAGCAGTGCAGTGTCGATCCGGCTGTTCGTAAGTCGCTAGCCACTGAGCCAACGCACGTAATAGAGCCTCATCACTATGCTCCCGCGCGTGTAAGGCAATACAAGCGAGTCTGATATCAGTACCGAAATTAACGATCTGTTGACCGTCGGCGGTCAAGCGCCCTTCACGCATGACGTTTAGGTCAGTCAGTGACTGGCAAGCCGCATCAACCAATGTGGCATTCGGGGCAGTAAACCAATTCAATTGCTCCACGTCGCTACCCCATACTTTCACTTGTGCGACGAGGTCGGTGAGCTCTTGAGTAGCAACATCAGGTGGATTGAACGCAGCCAATCGTTGTTGTGTCTCCTGACTCCAAAGCCGATAAGCACGACCAGGCTGCTGCCGTGCTGCACGCCCTGCTCGTTGCTCACTACTCGATTTGGCAATCATTGCAGTCGTGAGTAAGCTTTCACGGTACTGCGGTTGGTAGACTGATTGTCGTTGTCGTCCCGTATCCACGACCGCGTCGATACCATCAATGGTCAGTGAAGTCTCAGCAATATTCGTGGCAAGGATGATGCGTTTAGCCGCACCTGCTCGGATAACGCGCTGTTGTGTATCAGCGGTTAAACTGCTATGCAATATAGCCACATCCCCACCTATCTGTATTTCATGTAAACGTTGTTCAACATACTTGATCTCGCGCATGCCGGGCAAGAACACTAACACTCCTTTACGTGCGTGCTCGAAAGCTTCCTGAACAACGGGGATACACTCGTCTAACCAACGATCCAAACGCGAGGGTGGGCGGTAGTGAATATCCAGTTCAAAACGCTTTACATGAACCGATAGCAACTCAAAACGTTGTTCAGTGGTTTCCGTGAGCCACTTTGTCAGCGCTTCCCCGGGCAGCGTTGCTGACATGATTAACAGGTTGATATCGGGACGAAGTGGCAATAGGTCCAGCACCAAAGCGAGGCTTAAATCACTTTGTATATTGCGTTCGTGGAATTCGTCGAAAATGACGGTGGCGACGTCATTAAGTTCTGGGTCTTGTTGCAGCCAGCGCGTAAAAACGCCTTCAGTGATCACCATCAAACGGGTCGCCGAACTGCGCTTTGAATCACCGCGAATACTATAGCCAACGGATTTACCAACAGGCTCATTTAACTGTTCAGCTAAAAAGTGTGCAATTGATAAGGCCGCAACGCGACGTGGCTGCAATAACACAATTAACCCAGCTTGCTCACTATACAGTGCGGGTGATGCCAATAAATGTAACGGCAATGCCGTTGATTTACCAGCGCCTGGCGGCGCTTCTATTACAACTCGAGCGCCTGGACAGCGCTCGAGTAAAGGTTGCTTAATCGCATCAATAGGTAGGTTTAACACGACGACCTATTCACCATTTATTAATCAGCTAATAGCGTAGCAGCAATCGTGCGAGCACCCATTGCAGTCGCACCTGCGGCCCACATGGAGGTTGACGATTTCTGATAAGCACCAGCTAAGTCAAAGTGTAACCAGCCCTGTCCCTCGTTCGGCGCAAAACGCAATAGGAAACCCGCCGCATTGCTTGCGCCACCGGCACCGCCACCTTTTTGAGGACGACTGTTTGCGCAATCAGCAAACGGTGATGGCGTGTTTTCCATATGCCATGTTGCTAGAGGCAAGCGCCATAACAGTTCCTTTTCTTGCGCCGCACAGTTTAGTGCACGTGCAGCCGCCTGCTCATCAATACTGAACACCGCATTAAACTCGTTGCCTACCGCCATTTGCGCGGCTCCGGTTAGCGTGGCTGCATCAATGACTTGCTTAGCACCCGCTTCACCCGCAGCCATTAGGCCGTCGGCAAGCACTAAACGCCCTTCAGCGTCAGTATTGACCACTTCAACGCGCAGACCATTTTTATAGGTAATGATGTCACCTAATTTGTAGGCTTTGCCGCTGATCATGTTCTCGGCGCAACACAAGAATAGCTTCACGCGCTTGTTAAGCCCTCGGCGAATAGCGGTTGACAGCGCGCCTGCGAGCGTCGCCGCACCGCCCATATCGCACTTCATGCTCAACATGCCTTCACTTGGCTTAATGCTGTAGCCACCTGAATCGTAAGTAATGCCTTTACCTACCAAGGCGTAGTCGACCGGTGCATTTTCATCACCCGTTGGATTGTAGTCAATCACCGCCAATACAGGCGCATGTTGGCTAGCGCGGCCCACGGTATAAATACCCATCCAGCCTTCGTTCTTCAATTCGTCGCCCACGATAAAACGCGCACTCACATGTTCAGGCGCCACACTCTTAAGGTGTTCGCTCACGCGTTCAGCCAAGCTTAATGGATAGATTTCTTCGGCAGATAAGTTCACCAACTCTCGAGTAAATTGGTTAGCAGCGCGCATATCATCAAGCTGCGCAACGACGCCTTGGTCAGTATCATTCCAAATGACTTGGTTATCTGACATGGTTGAGTTGAAGCCTTGGTAAAAGGCCCACTGACTCTCAAGATCCCATCCAGCTCCGGTGAGTTGCACTGAAGCATAGCCTTGACCATCGAGGTGTCGCCCGGCTTTTTGAATTTTCCGTAGATTTTCAACACTATCGGAGCCAATGTGCACATTGACACCTTGGTCGGAGTGACTCACTAAAACCGACTGTTTTAAAAACGCCGCAGGCTTATCCAAAGTTAGAAAAACACTTACTGAGCTAGACATCAGAATCATCTCCCATTAATTTGTCGATGCGTTTACTTTAGGGTTATGAGGACGGTCATGCAATTTAACAAGCCACTCGAGGTGGGCACTTTACGCCAACGATATAAACGGTTCTTAGCAGATATCGAATTTGCTAACCAACCCCAAAGTATCGAAACTGTCCACTGCCCAAATACCGGCGCCATGACAGGCTGCGCGGAACCAGGCTACAAAGTATGGTGTAGTGTATCAGATAATCCCAAGCGCAAATATGCAAAGACTTGGGAGTTAGCGCAAAACTTTGCTGATGAATGGATAGTGATCAACACCCAACGTGCCAACCAAGTTGCAGGCGAGGCGTTAGCGCACGGCGTAATACCAGAACTCAATGACTTTACAGTATGGCAAGCAGAGCAACGCTATGGCGAACAAAACAGCCGGATTGACTGGTTAGGTCAATCTACCGAAGGTCGCCAGTGCTATGTTGAGGTTAAAAGTGTCACGTTAGTAGAGCAGCAATGCGGCTACTTTCCCGACACCGTCAGTGCGCGCGCTATTAAACATGTGCAGGAGTTAGAATATATGCGCGCTCAAGGGCATCGTGCCGTGATGCTATATGTCTGTATGCACTCTGGAGCTGATCAGATAAAACCTGCGGCTCACATCGATCCAAAATACGCAAACGCCTGTATTAAAGCAGCGAAAAATGGTGTCGAATTTTATGCGCTCAACACCGAAATTAGTGAGCAGGGTATACGAGCCAACGGCGTGCTCCCGATAGTGCTGGGTGACGAATAATACAGGCTGTATGACTACTCAAAAAGTTCGAAAAGGCGTTGCCATAAGTGGGTCTTTCTGCTATATGTAGCGTCCTTTTTTTCAGCTTGTTTAATTTAAGAGCAGCGAATTAACTGTAGGAGAACCATGATGCCAGAGGGCAAGAAGAAAACGCATGGCATCCTGGCGCTTGCCGGGCTAGAGCCGTATCAAGAGAAGCCGGGCGAAGAATACATGAATGATGAGCAGCTAGCTCACTTTCGCAAGATTCTAGAAGAATGGCGCCGCCAATTACGTCAGGAAGTGGACCGTACGGTTCACCATATGAAAGATGAAGCTGCAAACTTCCCTGATCCGGTCGATAGAGCCGCGCAAGAGGAAGAATTCAGTATCGAGTTGCGCACACGCGACCGTGAACGCAAGCTCATCAAAAAGATTGAGAAAACTCTGCAAAAAATTGAAGAAGATGATTTCGGATTCTGTGGCTCATGCGGCATCGAGATTGGTATTCGCCGCTTAGAAGCACGTCCAACAGCCGACTTATGCGTCGATTGTAAAACTCTTGCAGAGATTAAAGAAAAACAGATGACCGGTGCTTAAGCCGATTCAACCACAGTCATCACCGCATTATCGGGGTCGGTTCGCACCGACCCCCTCAGGTCCGTTACACTTTGGTTCACTTGTTGCAGCACTGGGCAGTTTCTTAGATGCGCGTGCTCACCTCGGCAAATGGCTCGTACGCATCGAAGATGTTGATAAAACGCGCGCGGTCGCCGAAGCTGACCGACAAATCCTTGATCAACTTGAGGCGCACGGTTTGGTGTGGGATGAACCTGTTATTTATCAAAGTCAACGGGATACGACGTATGCCGATGTACTCGACAGTATCCTAGAACACACTTATGCGTGCGACTGCAGTCGCAAGCAGATACGCGCTCATGGACATTACTATAATGGCCACTGCCGAACGCGCCAACCTCGCCCAGCACCTTATGCGATACGTTTTAAAAACGACAATCCACACACTCACCTGTTTGATCGTCGCCATCAGCGTGTCGAAGCAGAAATCGAATTTGCCCAAGAAGACTTTATTCTGCGTCGGCGCGATGGGTTGTTTGCTTATCAGTTAGCGGTCGTTGTCGACGATCTTGAACAAGGCATCACCGATATTGTGCGAGGTTCGGATTTATTGATCCCGAGTTTTTGGCAGGCAACATTGTGGCAAACCTTGGGGGGATGCACACCCCGCTGGCTACATTTGCCATTGGTTACCGGCGTAGACGGACGTAAATTAAGTAAACAAAACCACGCACCAGCCATCGACTCAACACAGGCAATAGCAAACCTCGCCGCTGCAGCTGAGGTTCTATCGCTCCACATCGGGTCAGCAAAAGACTACGATAGTGTTGACTCACTTTTAGAAGCCGCTGTTCAACAATGGCAATCACAGTGGCAAATGATCGTATAATAAAGGTACAATACGCGCGCTAATAACATGAGCGTGCAGACGTAAAGCGGAGAACAGTCATTATCAAGCAATTCAAAAAGCTAGCTGAGCGAGCAATGTCGAGCTTTAAAAAGCCCACTAATAGCCGTTTACCACAGCTAACTAAGCTGACGCGCGATCAGCATCCAATATCTCGCAAAGACATAAGCGATAACGCCCTTAAAGTTTTGTATCGCCTCCACAATGCAGGCTTTGACGCCTATTTAGTGGGCGGCTGCGTGCGCGACCTATTACTCGGTATTCAACCGAAAGATTTCGACGTCACGACTAATGCGACGCCTGAACAAGTGAAAAGACTCTTTCGCAACTGTCGCTTAATCGGTAGACGATTTCGCTTAGCCCACATCGTATTTGGGCGCGACATTATTGAGGTCGCCACCTTCCGTGGTCATCACAAAGAAGAAGGTGATGAAGAAGCACCATCGCAAACACGCAAGCAGCCGGTTGCAAAAACCGACGAGCAAGGTTTCTTAGTTCGCGATAACGTGTATGGCTCAATAGAGGAAGACGCCGAGCGTCGTGATTTCACCGTAAATGCAATGTATTACAACATTGCTGACTTCTGCATTTACGACTTTGCCGGTGGTAAGAAGGATCTTGATGCGGGCGTTTTACGCCTGATAGGCGATCCCGAGCAGCGCTACCGCGAGGATCCTGTACGCATGCTACGTGCAATACGCTTTGCGACAAAGCTCAACATGCAAATGGATAAGCATGTGCAGGACCCCATCATCGAAATGTCAGCGTTGCTTAGAAATATTCCACCCGCTCGTCTGTTCGATGAGTTCTTGAAGATGTTTATGGCGGGTAAGGCCAGCGCAAACTTCGAGATGATGGTCAAACATAACCTGTTTCAACAAATGTTCCCGGTGCTTAAAACGTACCTGAAAGACGAGCAGTCGCCTGCCATTGCGCTCATAGAGCGCGCCTTATCTGACACAGATAAGCGTGTTAATAACGATCAGCGTGTCACGCCTGCGTATCTCCTTGCAGTGATGCTGTGGTATCCGATGGAGGCACGTCGCTCGCAATTAGAGGCTGAGTCTGGGCTACCACCGATGGATGCGCTTAACATTGCTTCAGCCGATGTGGTTGATCGTCAAAGCCAAACCGTCGCGCTACCTAAGCGGTTCTCACTACCGGTAAGAGATATTTGGCAATTACAGCTACGCCTACAAAGCACACGCGGCGGCAAGGCGATGAAGGTGCTTGAGCATAAAAAGTTCAGAGCCGCTTACGACTTTTTGATGTTACGGGCAGAGATTGAAGGTTCGGATGAACTGATTGAACTCAGTCAGTTTTGGACTAAAGCACAAAAAGCACCGGCAAAAGTCATTGGTAAAAAGCCAGGGCGCACAGGACCAAAGCGCCGACGTCGTCCACGCTCGCGCAAAAAGCCTAAAGGCTCTGAGAGTAATGAGTAATGCATACATTGCGCTGGGAGCCAATTTAGGCGACCCAGCGCAGCAACTAAAGCAGGCGCTTGCCCGCCTCTCGCACACCGATGAATTGCGGTTGCTTGACCTGTCCTCTCTCTACCATTCTCGCCCAATGGGTCCGCAAGACCAACCCGATTATGTCAACGCAGTATGCCAAGTAGCCTGTAATACACGCTCGGCGGCACAACTTTTAGCTTTGCTACATCAAGTTGAGGATGAGTTTGGACGCCAACGCATTCGTCATTGGGGAGAGCGCACACTCGACTTAGATCTACTTCTGTTCGATGATATCCGCTCTGATGACGAGGCGCTTAAATTACCGCACCCGGGTATTTATGAGCGGCGCTTTGTATTGCAACCCTTAGCGGAATTCGCGCCGCAACTCGAATTGCCAAATAACCATACCGTATCGCAGCAACTTGCGACGCTTACCGATGAGCCTCTTGCCGTGTTATGCTCACGTTCTGAACTTATGACTTTGCTCAGTTAAGGATAACCCTATGGCTGCGATGACCATTGCCAAACTACAAAAAAAGAAACAACAAGGCGAGAAAATTGCTTCGCTGACAGCTTACGATGCGAGTTTTGCCAAACTTATGGCAGAGCAAGGCGTCGACTGCATCTTAGTAGGTGACTCTTTGGGCAATGTAGTACAAGGTCGGTCATCAACGGTGCCCGTCACCATCACCGATATGGTTTACCACACCGCTTGTGTGCGTCGTGGCGCCCCCGACGCATTTGTCATGAGCGATATGCCTTTCATGAGTTACGGCACCTTGGACGACACACTCAAGAATGCGACTCAACTTATGCAAGCCGGCGCTAACATGGTCAAACTCGAAGGCGGTGATTGGCTCATCGATTCGGTCAAAGCCTTAACCGAGCGCGGCATTCCTGTATGTGCACACCTGGGATTATTACCGCAGTCGGTAAACGTCTTAGGTGGTTATCGGGTGCAAGGCAAAGAAGAGGCGCAAGCGCTGCATTTAATCGAGCAAGCCCAACAACTCGAGGCGGCAGGTGCTCAGCTACTTGTGCTTGAATGCATTCCAAACTCGCTCGGCAAGCGTGTCACACAAGCTCTCAGCATCCCGACCATTGGTATTGGCGCGGGACCGGACACTGATGGTCAAATTTTAGTTATGCACGATATGCTCGGTATGAACAGTGACTATCTGCCCAAATTTGCAAAGAACTTTTTGGCTGGTTCAGATGGCATTGACGCCGCTTTTCGACGGTTTACCGACGAGGTAAAATCGGGTGCGTTTCCAGCATTGAAGCATAGCTACGAGGGCTAGTTGTGTTAGTACTTAAAAATCTTAAAAGTATGCGCCAGTGGCGCTCTGAGCAGACATCGTCAGTTGCGTTAGTGCCCACCATGGGTAATCTGCACGAGGGTCATTTGAGCTTGGTTAGAAAAGCGCAAACGCTCGCTGAAAAAGTGGTTGTCAGTATCTTCGTTAACCCGATGCAGTTTGGCGCTGGCGAAGATCTTGATAACTACCCGCGTACCTTAGAGCAAGACTGTCGCCTGTTGAGTGAAGTCGGTGCTCACGCGGTTTTCACCCCAACCGTCCAAGAAGTTTACCCGCGCGGACTCGAACAGCAAACCCGCGTCGAAGTGCCCGACATCAGTGATATTCTGTGTGGCGCCAGCCGACCTGGTCATTTTACCGGCGTAGCAACAATCGTGTGTAAGCTATTTAATATGGCGCAACCCAACATCGCGGTATTCGGTGAGAAGGACTTTCAGCAACTGCAGGTGATTCGCTTAATGGCGAGCGATCTCTCGCTACCGGTGAAAGTCGTCGGAGCCGCCATTCAAAGGGAGCCCTCCGGTCTTGCCATGAGTTCTCGAAATGGCTATTTATCCGATGCACAGCGACACCAGGCGAGTCATATTTATCAGCAACTGTGCTGGGTGAAGCAGCAGTTACGTGATGCCACCCAGGTCAGCTCGCTGTGTCAGCAAGCAAGCCAACAGCTGGAGCAGCAGGGTTTTAACGTCGATTACTTTGAAGTGCGCAATGCGCATGACCTCACACCGGCGTCGAGTGACGCATCGGAGTGGGTCATTCTAGCGGCGGCAAAACTCGGTAACACACGCCTTATTGATAATCTACGCGTCCCGAATCAAGCCTAACTCGCGCATTTCAGTATGCAGAGCGCCTCGTAAGCTGGTTGCCTTTTCAGCGATTTCACGTTGCTCTTCAATAATCTCGCGTAACATGTCATGGGTCGTCAACGGATTAGCCAACACGACCCTGAATACCACCGTAGGTACACGATGATAATGCTCAGGTGTTAACTTGGTACGCGATACGAATGAACGACCACTCTCACGCTGACGCTTTTGGATATAACGAGTCAGTGCATTTAAGTGCGGTGTTAGGCGCTCCACTTGCTCAGCATTAGCCTCCGCAAGCGCTTGTTTCACTCGTCTTGGCACAAAGCGATAGGTCAGTAAGCAAAGCTCGGGTTCGGTAATCACCTCAAAATCATCTTGCTCGGCTATTAAGTGAGAAAAGTAACGCGCTTTCTCTAGGCTGTTATTGATAAGCAGCTCATAACCACGACGCCCAATCACATGCATGGCAGAAAACACCATCATCGCCATACCGGGACGAGAGCCTTCCATTGTGTGTGAGCCCAAATCTTTTGAACCTTGGCGAATAATATATTCCGCGTGATGTTCGATCGCCTTAACCATGGCTGGATCTTTAAATAACACTAATCCCGCACCCATTGGCACATACATTTGTTTATGTGCATCAATCGTCACGCTATCTGCACGCTCGATACCATTGAGCAAGTGTCGATAATCGTTAGACAGCAAGGTGGCACCACCCCACGCCGCATCGACATGGAAGTGTATACCCAATTGTTCGGCAATGTCGGCCATGTCAGCTAAGGGGTCAATATGTCCGGTCTCGGTGGTACCGGCAACACCGACTATCGAGAGTACTTCTCCGCCTTGTTCACGCACGTTTTGGCATGCTTGTTTCAGTGCGTCCACTTTGATTCGGTTGTTGGCATCGGTTGCGACCGCTACCAGGTTTTTCCGCCCTATCCCCAAGACATCAGCCGCTTTACTTAGAGAATAGTGCCCACGCTCCGAGACCAATATGACCAAACGCTTATAGTTATAATGCGCCAGCCCAGCCGCTAAGCCCTCTGCTGCAATTCCAGCAAAGTCACCATCGGGTTTAAGCAATCGGTTACGCGCTACCCACAAGGCCGTCATATTGGCAATTGTTCCGCCAGAGCAAAATGCACCGAGCGAATGTTGTGCGCTGTGCATCCAGCGGTTGTAAAACGAAGATTCGCGTTGATAGACCAGATGGTGCAACATGCCGATGACATTACGTTCGAGCGGCGTGAATGCTTTTGAGGTTTCAATTTTGACTAAGTTCTGATTAAGACCCACCATCAGCTTAGCCAATGGCATCAGGAAGTAAGGCAACGCCGAAGTCATATGCCCAATGAACTTCGGTGACGCTGTATGTACCGAATGCGCCACCAACTTCTCAAGCAGAAACTCCGTATGATCTGAAACAAACTGGGGGTCTTCTGGGATAGACGCTTTTTCGAAGTCACGTTCGATATCCTGCAGCGGCTTTTCCTTTGCCACAATGTGATCACCCAAAAACCCTAAAAGGTTTTCGGACAAGTCCTTCTCGATTCGACTCAACGTTGAATCGGGTGCCTCAGGTAACGTAAAAATACGATACAAGGCCTCTTGGTTCACTTCTGCGTATGACTTATCGTCAGCGTCACTCATATAGTTACCTGTTCACATTCTCGACTGCAGTCACTGCCGTCGTTAAATCAGCGGTTAACCGCCATAGTGCCTGTCCACTGGCTAAATACTTCCGCTCAAAAGGCGTCATCGCCTGAGCGGAATCAATTCCTAAGTAGCTCACCTGTGCATCCACCTGATTCAAGCTCAGCGCTTGTGAGACTTCAAGCAAGTAAGTACTCCAATTCGAACGCATTTGTAGCTGCCCACCTATTTGCACAACAGCAGGCCACACGGGCGAACCGTGCCAACGACGCGCCAAATGCGCCTGTTTAGGCCATGGGTTTGGATAAAGAATCGTGTGCAACTCAACCCGCCACTTCGCATCAGCGACCAAACGCCAGAAATCGAGCAAGTCAGCTCTTACAAGGTAATAACGTTGTCCTCGCGACGAGGCCTCATAAAAGTCATGCTTATCTAAACGATGACTCGACTTATCGACCCCTATTACTAATGCCTCAGGGTGTTGTTCGGCGAGTTTTGCAGTACTCTCACCTACGCCACAGCATGAGTCGAGGATAACCGGTCCCTGCCACGCTTGCACACGCTCGTTGACTGCATCAAATGCGGCTTGGTTGTGTGCTTGTATCGGCTTTAAAAAGGTCGACTGCCAGTGTCGCAGAGCGACACCGAGCGTATCTTCGTGAGGACCGGTTTGGTTCGAATGAACCGGACGTGCTTCATGACTCACGAACGAATTCCCTTACCTTTTTCTAGCAAATAATAGGCGCCTGAGAAGAACACCACATTAAACGCAATTAACACCCACATCGCTGTAGCTATCCCGACATCCGATTGGCCAAGGAAGCCATATCGGAAACCATTAACCATGTACAAAATAGGATTAGCCATTGATACGTTTTGCCAAAATTCGGGTAAAAGCGAGACCGAATAAAATACGCCACCTAAGTATGTCAGTGGCGTCAATACAAACGTCGGTACGATTGAGATATCATCAAATGTCTTACCAAACACACCATTTAATAATCCACCCAGTGCGAACAGCGTAGACGTCAGTACCACCGTCAAGATCACATAACCAATGTGTGCAATGCTGATATCGACAAACAAAAACGACACGCATGTCACAATCACAGCGACAATCATCGAGCGAGCCATGCCGCCCCCGACATAACCGAGTATGATTGCCCACGTCGGCACAGGTGAAACCAGCATCTCTTCGATATTACGCTGAAACTTTGCACTAAAAAAAGACGACGCGACATTGGAGTAAGAGTTGGTAATGACCGACATCATGATCAAACCGGGTACAATAAACTCCATATAGCTCACGCCGCTCATGGTGCCGATGCGCTCACCGACGATGCTACCAAAAATAACAAAATAAAGTGTCATCGTAATCGCAGGTGGCACTAAGGTCTGGACCCAGATACGAAGAAACCGCGTACACTCTTTTATCCAAATCGTTTTTAGCGCGATTAGATTGGCCGATGCATTACTCATTGATTGCTCTCCTCTTGTTTTCGGCCGTTCTCAACCATATGCACAAATAATTCCTCTAGGCGATTCGCTTTATTGCGCATGGATAGCACTTTAGCCCCTTGCTCACTCAGCTGCTCAAACACCTTATTCAAACCAACGTCTTTCTCGACGTCGACCTCAAGGGTGTTCTCGTCTGTCCAACGGTTTTCGAAACCATCGATAGCAATATTTTGATGACCTTCTTGTAAATCCAAAATAAAGGTTTCACGACTCAACTGAGTCAGTAGCTTTTTGATCGATGTGTTTTCGACAATGCGCCCTGCATCGATGATGCCGATGTTACGGCACAGCGTCTCTGCCTCTTCTAGATAATGAGTGGTCAGAATAATGGTGATACCTTCTTTGTTGATTTGCGTAAGGTAATCCCACATAGAACGACGCAGCTCAATATCAACGCCCGCAGTGGGCTCATCCAAGATCAACAGTTTTGGTTCGTGTAGTAACGCACGTGCAATCATCAAGCGGCGTTTCATGCCACCCGATAGCGCGCGGGCAGGCTGATCACGCTTATCCCACAGACCCAATTGCTTGAGGTACTTCTCGGAGCGTTGGTGCGCCAGCTTACGTGGCACACCATAATAACCCGCTTGATTAACAACAATCTGGCGTACTGTTTCAAACTGGTTAAAGTTAAATTCTTGCGGCACTAAACCGATCTGTCTTTTTAAATCAGCTAACTGCGTATCGAGATCGTAACCGAAGACAGAAACCTGACCTTCGGTTTTATTCACCAAACTTGAGATCACACCGATAGTCGTTGATTTACCGGCACCATTAGGCCCGAGCAGGGCATAGAAATCGCCCTCTTTAACGGTCAAGTCGATGCCTTTTAGCGCCTCAAAGCCGCCTTTATAAACTTTTCTTAAGCCCTTAATTTCTAATGCATTAGTCATTACTAAAATTTACTCCTTTCCATAGCCCCAGCGTTGCATCAGCGACTGCTCTAGACCCAAGTGATCGAGCATGCGCGCGACCATAAAATCGATTAGGTCATCGATCGTTTCGGGTTGGTGATAAAAGCCTGGCGCAGCAGGCATCACGGTGACGCCCAGTTCACTTAACTGCAACATATGACGCAAATGAATCGCTGAAAGCGGAGTTTCACGCGGTACCACAATCAATTGACCGCGTTCTTTTAAAACCACATCGGCGGCTCGCTCTATCAAGGTATTGCTGCTGCCCAAAGCAACCGATGACAAGGTGCTTGTTGAACACGGGCAAATAATCATTCGCTTAGGTGCCGCAGATCCCGATGCGACGGGCGAAAACCACTCCTCTTTGCCGAACACTTGCAACTGTTGAGGCGCGACCTCCACTCCACGTTTATTCAGAAGTGCAACCCACTGTTGCTGCATCTTTTCTGGCGCAGCAGATAAACTGACCTGGTGTTCAGTCGCCATTACAACACGTGCCGCACTTGATACGAGAAGATAGACCTGTTGCTGCTGTTGTATAAGACATTCTACCAAACGAATAGCATAAGGGGCACCCGATGCCCCCGTAATTGCGACCGTAATGCGGTTATCTTCAGATTTCATGTCATTCATCTAACCTATGATTAAGTGGCTTGTAACGCTGTCACTAAACGTCCCTGCATTCCCTCAAAACCACCATTACTCATGATGACGACGGTATCACCCGGCTCCAGGCCATCCATCGTATGCTGTAACATTGCCTCAGTTGTACTAAACACCGTTGCCGCAGGTACTGCACTGGCGATGTCCCAAGGAATTGATTCTGGCGCGAATATATTAACACTATCCGCGTCAGCAAGCGCACTGGCTAATGCATCTTTGTGCACGCCACTTTTCATCGTATTCGAGCGCGGTTCAAGTAGTACGATAAGGCGACCCGCTTCACTGTTCTTTAACGCATCGACCGTGGTTTTGATGGCCGTTGGATGATGCGCGAAATCGTCGAACACACGAATACCGCGGTGCTCTACCAACAACTCCAAGCGGCGTTTGGGTGCCTTAAATGTCGCTAGTGCGTCGGCAGCTTGCTCGGGTAATACGCCTACATGAAACGCGGCGATCATCGCCATGACAGCATTTTGCATATTATGCGTGCCTACAAGTGGCAACTTCACATGCACTTCGCGATCGTCACGGCGTAAAGAAAACCGCGATGCATCAACGGCGTTGGCTTGATAGCGCCAGTCCTTTCCGACTCGCACGACATCGCTCCAACAGCCTCGTTGAATGACTTCTTCAATCGCATCGATCTGATTAGGGATAATGACTTGTCCGTTGCCGGGCACGATACGTAGCAAATGAGCAAACTGCTTTTGAATATCAGCGAGGGTGTCAAAAATGTCCGCATGGTCAAATTCAAGGTTGTTGATCACCAAAGTGTTGGGCGCGTAATGGACAAACTTTGAACGTTTATCAAAAAAAGCGGTGTCGTATTCATCCGCCTCAATCACGAAAAAGTCGCTGTGCCCCAAGGATGCACTCACACTGAAGTTACCGGGAACACCCCCTATCAAGAAACCCGGTTGATAGCCATTCGCCTGCAAAATCCAGGTCAACATACTCGCGGTGGTGGTTTTTCCATGAGTCCCCGAAACGGCTAGCACCCAGCGTTTTTCGAGCACATTGTCATGCAGCCATTGAGCACCAGAACAATACCGTAGCTTTTGATTCAATACCGCCTCGACCTCGGGATTTCCTCGGCTCAAGGCATTACCAATGATAACTAAATCAACTGATTGATCGATGTTATCGTCGCGATACCCTTCTTTGAGCTCAATACCAAGCGCGCGCAATTGATCACTCATCGGCGGGTACACTTGCTGATCGGAGCCTGTCACCTGATGGCCAAGCTCCGTCGCTAAACGAGCGATACCGCCCATGAATGTTCCACAAACACCAATTATATGAATATGCATAATTAATTTTATCGGGCTAAAATAAAACACTCAGTGTATCACTCACGCGAACAATCAACAGGATTTTTGCGCAGAATTAATGTACGATACGCGTCCATACACCTGTCACGAAAAAAAGGGAATGGAACGACATGAAACGCCTGCTTCCAACGCTCCGTGCTGATAACGCACCTGAAGGACTGATTTCAGTTCTTAATACCCTACAAATTGCCGCTAAAGAGATTTCCTTTCGGCTGCACCAAGGCGCTCTCGCCGGGGTATTGGGCTCAACATTGGATGAAAACATTCAAGGTGAAACGCAGAAAAAACTGGACGTAGTAGCCAACCAACTGCTTAAAACCTTGTTACTCGAATCACCTCGCGTACATGCAATAGCTTCTGAAGAAGAGGACAGCATTGTGCTCAGCCCCAACTCGGGCGAGTATTTGGTGGCGTTCGACCCGCTGGATGGTAGCTCAAACATCGATATCAACGGCACTGTGGGTACTATTTTCTCGATCCTACCCAAACCCGAAACGCCATCTAACGATGAATCGATGTTTTTACAAAAAGGTCGCCATCAAGTGGCAGCGGGGTATGTTCTTTACGGACCTTCGACTATGCTTGTCATGACCACAGGCAACGGTGTGCGGACTTACACCTTAGACCAAACAGTCGGCGAGTTCTTGCTCACTAAAGACACCGCGGCAATCCCCGCCGATACTCAAGAGTTTGCAATCAATATGTCTAACCAGCGTCACTGGAGTAACGCGGTAAGAGAATACGTTGAGCACCTTCTGTTGGGCGAAGAAGGTCCACGCCAAAAGAATTTTAACATGCGTTGGAACGCCGCCATGGTTTCTGATGTCCACCGCTTAGTCACCCGCGGCGGTTTGTTTACGTACCCATGGGATGCGCGTAACCCCGAGAAGCCATTTAAGCTACGCTTGATGTACGAGGCTGCACCTATGGCAATGATTGTCGAACAAGCAGGCGGCGCCGCGAGCAACGGTTATATGCCGATCTTAGACATTGAGCCAGAACACATTCATCAACGGGTTGCCGTTATTATGGGTTCTGCTAATGAAGTGCAAAAATGCGTTGAGTATCACGAGAAGCACGGGTAAAGCGTTGGCTTAAGCCCTTGCTCCGACAGCGACAAACGATATAATTCACTAGTTAACAACTTTACTGATGTAGGAATCATTATGAGCTTAGGTAACGTGCCTGCGGGTAACAATCTTCCAGATGAAGTCAATGTAATCATCGAGATCCCAGCGAATGCGGATCCAATCAAATATGAAGTCGATAAAGACACAGGTACCCTATGGGTTGACCGCTTTATGGCGACACCTATGTTTTACCCGTGCAACTACGGATTCGTAAACCACACCTTGTCGCTTGACGGTGACCCGGTCGACGTACTTGTTCCTACGCCTTATCCACTACAAGCAGGTTCAGTCATCAAGTGCCGTCCTGTTGGCGTACTTAAAATGAGTGACGAATCAGGTGAAGATGCAAAAGTTATCGCCGTACCTGTGAGCAAACTCACAAAAGAGTATGACCATGTGCAGGATATTGATGACCTTCCTGAATTGTTGCGTGCTCAAATCACTCACTTCTTTGAGCGCTATAAAGAGCTCGAGAAAGGTAAATGGGTTAAAGTTGAAGGCTGGGGCGACGCAGCGGCTGCAAAAGAGGAGCTCGAATCCTCTTATAAGCGCGCTCAGAAGTAATCATGGCCTCTGCCATTGAAATAGATCGTCTTGCCTTTGCTTGGCAAGGCGATCAGCTCACATTAGATATCCCTCAGTGGACCGTAGAAGCGGGCGAAACCGTTTTACTACGGGGACCTAGTGGCAGTGGCAAATCGACATTATTATCTCTGTTGGCGGGTATTAACGTAGCCCAACAGGGGACCGTACAACTACTCGACCAGTCGCTCTCGGATTTATCCGGTCGTAAACGTGATAAATTTCGAGCTGACCATATCGGTTATATTTTTCAGCAATTTAACTTGCTGCCCTATTTAAGCGCACTCGACAACGTTCTTTTGGCCACTCAATTTTCGCCTAAACGACGCCAACGAGTCGCTGCTAGCGGACATTCCGCAGAACACCTGGCCGTTGAATACCTTCAACGTCTCGGTTTAACGTCAACACAGCTTCATCAAACCGCAGTTCATTTAAGCGTTGGGCAACAGCAGCGAGTGGCAGCTGCGAGAGCGTTACTCGGCGCGCCTGAATTGCTGATTGCCGATGAGCCAACTTCCGCCCTCGACAGTGATCGGCGAGACGATTTTATCAAACTTTTACTCGAACTCAGCGAGCAGAATAATACAACGGTGTTATTCGTCACACACGACGCTAGTCTCGGACAGTACTTTAATCGCCATGTTGAATTAAGTGATATCAACCGAGCGTCGGGAGGTTTAGCCCATGCTTAAACTCGCGATAAAAAGTCTAGCCAACCGCAAAACCAGTGCCCTACTTACGGTTATCGCGATTGCCGTCAGTGTCGCGCTGTTACTTGCCGTTGAGCGGGTGAAAGAGCAAGTTCAAGCGAACTTTGCCAACACAGTATCCGGGACTGACCTCATCGTCGGTCCAAGAAGTGGCGACGTACAGTTGTTACTCGCATCGGTATTTCATATCGGCGCATTAAATAACAGTATGAGTTGGCGGAGTTATGAAGAACTCAGTCAAAATCGCCAAGTGAAATGGTCTGTGCCTATATCGTTAGGCGACAGCGTAAGCGGCATGCCGGTCGTTGCCACCACGGTGGGTTATTTTCAACACTTCAAATATGCCAACCAGCAATCACTTCAACTACTTGAAGGCGATTGGTTCAAGCGCACTGAACAAGCGGTATTGGGTGCCGATGCGGCCGAGAAGCTTGGATATGCTGTAGGCGATCAGTTAATTATTGCGCACGGCACAGGCGGCATTAGTTTCAGTGAGCACAGTGGTCACCCCATTGATATCGTGGGTATTTTGAAGCGTACAGGAACACCCGTTGACCAATCGGTTTACGTCGATTTAGAGACACTCGAAGGGATTCATGGTGGTGAGTCTGAACATGAGGCACACGATGAGCATCATGATGAGCATGCCGATCATCATCACCCAACCGATGCGATTAGTGCTGCATTGGTGGGTCTAAAATCTCGTCAAATGGCGCTGTTCATGCAGCGTGATATCAATACAGCGGCTGGCGAGCCGCTGACCGCACTGATGCCAGGTCAAACGTTACAACAACTTTGGAAAACGCTGCGTGTGTTTGAGCAAGCATTGAATGGTATCTCAGCGATCGTCGTTGTGATTGGTCTACTCGGCATGCTAACGATACTGCTTGCTAGCTTACGTGAACGCAGCCGCGAGATGGCTGTATTAAGAGCCGTAGGCGCTGGCCCGGGTACACTATTTACCTTATTGGTCACAGAAGCCGTGTTACTGACGATCGTGGCTACGGCTTCAGGTCTCACGCTATTGTACATCCTGCAAATCTCCCTTTCCGGTATTATTCAACAACAAACTGGACTGTTGTTCGCTTTACAGTGGCCGACAGTGGCAGATTGGTGGAGAATGCTGTTTGTGGTTATTGCAGGCTTTTTAATGAGTCTTGTACCTGCTTGGCGAGCATATCGCCAATCACTTGCAGACGGTTTAACGGTGAAAGTATGAAGTATATAAAGTTATTTCTCAGCACTGCGCTGCTGTTTCTCGCCAGTCAGAATCTAGCGCTTGCGAGCGAAAAAATCGGTTGGAAGGATCTCGTGCCTGAAGGTTTTACACCGCCGCCAGTAAAGCCACAGTCATATTACGACCAAAACCCTGAGGAAGCGGAACAGAAGTTTCTTGATGCGCCTGTTGTAGAGGCATTGGATGGTAAGAAAGTAATGATCCCAGGCTACGTGGTGCAGCTCGAAGGCAACGCGGACGCTGTTACCGAGTTTCTGTTAGTACCGTATTTTGGCGCCTGTATTCATGTACCCCCGCCACCACCTAACCAAATCATTCATGTTAAGTTCGCCGAGGGTGTTCCTTACGAAAACACCTATGACGCAGTTTGGGTTGAAGGAACGATATCAACCCAACGCACGGACAGTGATTTAGCGGTAACCGGTTATTCAATGAAAGCAGAAAGTGTAACCGTCTACCAATAAGCGCCTTAGTTGACGTTGGCGGATTGCTTAGCTAGTAACTCCGCCAACTTTGCCGCTGGCATGGGTTTGGCGAAATGAAAACCTTGCGCCTCTGCCACTTCGAGATTTTTGAAATAACTCACTTGCTCCTCTAACTCAACCCCCTCGGCCAACACACTCAATCCAAGCCGGTGCGCCATATTAACAATGGTTTCGATGATAATCCGGCCACTGTCTTCGTTCGAGTTATGGACAAAGGTTTTGTCGATTTTAATTCGGTCTAGCGGCAGTTTCTGAAGATAGCTCAATGATGAGAACCCGACCCCAAAATCATCAATCGCGACATGAATGCCTTGGCGTTTTAACCGATAAAGAATATCGGCTACCAAGTCGGGATCTTCCATCACGATACTTTCGGTTATTTCTAACTCGAGTCGATCCGGACTTACATTATGGTTTTGCAGCTGTTGCTCAACCAACTCTGGAAAGTCACGCATTCTAAATTGAGGTACTGAAACATTAACCGCGACCCGCAGTTCGGGTAGACCCAGCTCATCAAATTGACGAATTTGTTGGCAGGCTTCCTCGATAACCCAAGCACCTATGTCAACAATTAGCCCTGAGTACTCGGCGAGTGGAATAAATTCACCGGGGGATATATAGCTACCGTCACGCTGAGGCCACCGTAACAAGCTCTCAACCCCAATAATCCGTTGAGTCGTCAAGCATATCTGCGGCTGGTACCACACCTGCAAACGACGGTCTGCGAAGTCAGCTCTGAGCATGCGTACGATATGCAAGCGACGTTGTGTCTCTTGCTCCATATACGGCAAGTAATAATTATGGCGCTCAAACGAGTTCTTTTTCGCGTTTTTTAGCGCGATATAAGCCTGCTTAAGTAAGCTCTTTCCGCTTTCATGCTCACTGTTAGAGGCTGCGGTGAAACCACACGTAATGCTAAGTGGAATATGATGCTCACCGGCACGGTACGGAAGTCTGAAGAGCTCATTTAAATTGCGAGGCGAAATGATTTCCTCAGGCCCAATGAGCCCAAAGACATCCGCCGCAATGCGCGATACAAAAACCTCTTGCCCCAATTGTTCACTCAACCGCAAAGCAACAGAACGCAACAATAGGTTACCGACGTCTTGACCTAAACCGTCGTTTACATCCGAAAAATGGTCAATATCAATAATTGCGACGACCGTTTTCTCGTCTTTATGCTTCGCCAGCGAAGTTAAACGGCGTGAGAATTCGCCGCGGTTCGCAACACCTGTAAGCGGGTCGCGGTAAGCGGCTGCGCGCAATTCCTCAAACAAGTTGGCATTTTCGAAGCCAACAGCGATATTGGCGAGGAACACCTCGAGGAGCTCTTGATCATAGTTCTCGAGAAGCTCAGCAGTCTCTATGTACGCTGCGGCTTGGTGAACCTGTCCATCAATAAAAAATACCGAGGCACCTTCGAGCTGCAGGTGTCGTTTCTCACGTAAGCACTGCTTAACTGCATCCTCAATAAACTTTGAATTTAGACTTGAGAGTGAACGGTTAATACTCCCAGCAAACTGTCCTGCTGCACCTAACACCAAAATTTCGTTATCTTGATGCGGCGCTCGCGCCCCAACAATACCCTCAGCACTTAACCCCAATAGCGAAGCCAACTGCGTAACCACGCCCTCTGAGAAGTTTACAATGGAGTGCTTCTCCATCAGATTTGAAGCGGAGTGTATGATTTTACGCAAACCACGACGGTTTTCGTTGATCGTGCGGAGCTGCTGATAGGAACGAATAGCCGCATAGACAGTTGTTAATAATCGGCTACGTGTTAGTTCAGTTTTAGTTTTGTAATCATTGATATCGTAGTCTTTGATGACGCTCTCTTCAGGAGCGTAGCCTGGCTGACCAGTTCGCAAAACGATACGAATTTCGTCATTTCGGAGTTCGCTTCGTATTGCACGAGCGACCTTTAAGCCGGCATCATCAGATTCCATGACCACATCTAACAAGACCATGGCAATATTGTCTTGATGAGCAAGCACATCCATGGCTTGCTCACCACTATAGGCGTGAATAAACTCGAGCGATTTATCAGCAATAATCACGTCAGAAAGTGCCATTTTGGTTACGGCATGAATCTCTTGATCATCATCGACGATCAAAATTTTCCAACTTTCTAACGCGGTGATCGCCTGTGCTTCATCATCGTCATCGATAAGAAACAGAGGTTCTTCATTATTACTGCTCATTCTTGCCTGCGATTTGTTAAACTCGATATAACAATCTAGCCATATCGACCTTCAACTGCAAGTATTTATCAGCGGTTCGTCAGAAATGGACGTCAACTGACAGGTAAGGTCCCGAAAAGCGAATATCACTGTAAGTGTCATCAATATCGTCGAGCTTAACTTCCATGTCTCGGTATCCTAAACTAACACTTGCATCAATGGCTGCATTATCAAGAAATTGGTACTCAACTGATGCACTGATGTCGCGGATATCACTATCATCAAAGCTCACCGCACTCGCTTCCGCGTTAATCCACCACGAGGTGAAAGGTAAGCCTATTTTAGTCGCAGCATAAGCCATAGGCACTGTACCCGAGAACTCAACCGGCGTTACTGCCGCATCAGCAACGATATAACTACTATTACCATCAAAACGCTTAGCATTGACACCTAAGTCAATCGATATGATGTCATTATCAAATATTTCGTAGTAAAGGATGTAATCAACGTGACTGAAGTCGCTCTCTGGGTTAATTCCCTCACCATCGACGGTCATATCGTTCCAACGCGCTTTAAAGTTTGGAATCAAGGGGATTGGATGTTCGACCGCAACGTAATAACTTGAAAACGCCTCGCTTTGATCATCGTAATTGCCTAAACGTACCTGAGGATCAAACGCTGAAATAGAGCCATCCACATTACCATCCCAGTATTGACCTCCCGCAAACACACCAAAAATTGTATCGGCATTCGCTGCCATTGGTGCAACCGCCAAAGCCGCAACAGGCAATATCTTCACAAATTGTTTCATAGTCTAACCTTTTTAAGTTCTTTAACCCTGTGCTAACAAGCTACGTAGTTCGATAAGTGCAGCGTTGGCACGAGAAATATAATTAGCCATTACCAATGAATGGTTCGCCATCAGACCAAAGCCAGAGCCATTCAGTACCATAGGGCTCCAGAGCGTCTTCTGCGTAGACTCTAATTCACTGATAATCTGTTGCAAGCTAATTAACGCATTTTTATCTTCTAGAATGTCGTTAAAATCAATTTCAACGGCTTTTAAAAAATGTAACAGCGCCCAAGATGCGCCGCGCGCCTCATAAAAAACATCGTCAATTTCCCACCAACTTGTCTGTTCGCGTACAATCTGAGGCGTGGGCGTGGACTGCCGCGCCTTTGCATCACCCGCTAACGTCACATCAGGTTCGACTCGTGCGACGCTGGCACTCAAACGGCGTGATAACGAGCCTAGACGCTTTTCAACTTCAGCAACCCATACACGTAAATTATCAGAGCGTGAATAAAACTGTGCCGAATGATCATTAGGATCAGCCAACGCAAGTCGATACTGCTTTAACTGCTTAATGACTTCACTAAACTCGCTCTCTGGAGAGGGAGCGAACCAACTCGTGTGATCAATGTTCATCGCAGGTTGTGCAACAACAAGAAAACTATTCTCTGCTGACTGAGACTGTGAACGGCTGTACTCATTACGCATGACTAACATCAAGTCTCGGCTCATTTGCACGACACCATACTCCCAAGCAGGAATATCATCGACCCATGCAAATGGAGGTAGGATATCGTTGCTCATATAACCCCCTCGCTTGTTCAGCAGGGTATCTAACACCTCAATAGCCGCTGTTGCGGTAGCAAAACCGTTAACAGGCTCTAGATTGAGCTGCTCGGCTTGAGTTTGAACACGCTGCTTAACACTAAAGGTGTCCGGCTCCTCGGAAAACCACCAAGCGGTCAGCCAAAGAATCAGTAGCAAAAACACGAGCGATATGAGTAACCACTTACTACTCAAATTAAATTTACCAATGCGCATAGTATGTTATCGACCCTCAACCTGGACTGAAATTAATTGTGTCTGATTAGTATCGTACGAGATGGTGAGATTAAAAGTTTCCCCTTTAACCAAAGGTTCTTTGAGACCCATCAGCATGAAGTGATAACCACCACTTTGAAAGACGACTTGCTCCCCTGGCTGAATGGAAAGCTCAGGTACATGCTTCATTGACATCATACCGTCTTTCATCACATGTGTATGGATTTGAGTCATTTTGCTAACACTTGAGCTGACACCGGTAATAATAATCGGTGAGGATGACGTGTTTTCGATAGTCGCGAACGCAACGCCGTTTTGTGAGCCAGGAATAGATTCTTTCGCACGTGCATCGGAGATATTCAAAGCATCTTGCGCCATGGCGCTTGTCGACACCATAAGCGCAAGACCTGCCAGTAGTTTTAACATTATTCTCACCTCAATTAATGATCATTGAGATGATGTTACACGGTTTTTCGTCGATCTCGAAATACAAAGTACAAGATAAGTAAACAAACGATAAGAGGCCAAAACATGCCAATACCGGTAAATATCAGTGCAATAAAGCCTGCCGCGAGACCCAGTAATACGCTACCAAATACAGTCATTACAACAAAGAAAACCAGACCGACAACCGCAAACCCAATTAGCAGACTAATACTGAACTCGAGCACCGAACCAACGGCAAAGCCCAAACCCGATAATATTTCTGGGGCAAAAAATAGCGCACCGACAACAAGTAACGCGATTAACCAACCTTTACCAGAACTACGTTTATATGTGGACATATCGCCCTCCTGATGTATTCACTCCATTCTGTTTAATTCAATCTCCGTGCCAAAAGTTAACCCTATGTTTTATATACATTTTTTTAAATAGCCATGGCGATGTGTTGGTATTATGCAGTCTTAGAAATAAAAAAACCGCCACTTAGTGGCGGTTTTGACCAACTCGATTCTGTTAGAAACGGTATTCAACTTCGGTATAAACATAGCCGCCGTTGAACCCAATAGGCGAGTTGGTAAGCGGGTACTTAAAGATACCATTAAACTGGTTACCTTCGCCGCGCTCATCAGGATACTCGTTGAATAAGTTCTGCGCACCAACGGTCACATCAAACTGGTCACTTAACGCGTAGCTTAACGTGATATCAGTAATCCAGTTAGGACCATAAGTTTCTTTACCACTGGAATAGTTAATACTGTACGTGCCAAAGTAACTAAATTGAACATTACTCGTCCAGCGACCCATTTCATGGGTTAGCCCTAGTGAAGCGCTACTTGAAGGCACTGATTCAGTCATTCTTACGCGCTCGTCTTCATCAAAGAGCACTTGCTCGAGTCCATCAAGCAACGACGGTAAGTTCACCGAATCAATTTCGGTATCATTGTAGCCATAGGCAAGTTGCGCTTTTAATGAACCATAGCTGCTCAAGTCATAGTCTTTGCTGACCACCAGGTCGATACCCTGAGTCGTTGTATCCACTGCATTCACAAAGAAGCGTGCATTATCTGCGTTGGTCTGCGATAAAGCTTCAGCAACAGCAGGTGAATCAGCTGGTGACACATCACCTGATAGGATGATGCGGTCATCAATGGCAATTTGATAGGCATCTAACGTGACCGCCAAGCCGTCATAACCATTCCACACCACGCCTAAGCTATAGCTCTGAGATTCCTCGGGCTCTAACCGACCGATATCAAGCGCGGTTGCGACATCGCTCAGGTTGTTGAACGTACCTGATTGCTCTGGTACCAAACCATCACCACGATCAACGAATAGTGTCGATACGTTGGTGAAGTACAGTTGCTGAACGCTTGGCGCACGGAAACCTGTATTCACTGCACCACGAATAGCGAATCGGTCAGTGATGTCGTAACGACCTGACACTTTCCAGCTTGTATTGTCACCGAAGTCTGAGTAATCCTCATAGCGTACTGCGGCGCTCCACAAGAAATCTGTGGTGAGTTGGTTCTCTGCCTCTAAATACACGCCGATATTATCGCGACTTTGATCAATTTCGGACTCAGGTGTAAAGCCACTAAATCCTTGGCTACCCGACGGGCGATCTTGATACCCGCCATCAATGTACGACGCTTCTTCACCCGCTTTAATTTGATAACTGTTTTCCCGATAGCTGATGCCTGTCGCTACCGATAAGTCAGAATTATTCACGAAAGGAATAAAGCGTTGCGCATCAATCGTGACGCTGGTTTCTTTGTTTTCCAGTGTACCGGCTTCAAATGAGGTCGGTGTCGCAGTTGGACCTAACGATGCATTAAGTGAATTTTTTACGTTGTACTGGAACTCACTGACGCCGTGTCCCGCACTGACATCAATGGTCCATTCACCTTGCAACCACTCGTATCCAGCATAGGCAGAGTAATCTTTTACATCCGGTGCAAGGATAGGCAAGAAGCCATCAGGGTAAATTTCTGTCAGCGTGTTAGATTGCAATGCACGGCGATAAAATGCACCCGACTCTGAAGAGCGGTCACTGACGCCAGCAAATGCGTAAACTGTGCCACCTGCTGCCACTTCTTGTTCATAATTCGCAAACAAGGCTGCGTTTTCATAATCGGCATCACCGACATGGAAACTATATCGATCAAAGGTTTCTTCGCGAGGATCCGGATCACCATTTGGCAATTCTGGATACTGTTGACGCGGATCAGGGCCGGCACGATTAGTCCGGTTTTTATGGTGAAACTCACCCGATACGGTCAATGACCCTGTATCGCCAACTTTAAAGCCACTGCTCGCTGACAGTTTGTATTGCTCGCCATCACCATCGTAGGTCTGACCGATTTGTGCGTTGGCAGTACCGCCTGAATCATTATCCTTCAGGACGATATTTATGACACCTGCAATAGCATCTGAGCCATACAGTGCAGCCGCACCGTCACGTAACACCTCGATGCGTTTAATAGCAGAGATAGGAATTGCGTTTAAGTCGACATTTGAACTACCGCGACCTGTTGTGCCGCTTAAGTGAACGAGCGCAGATTTGTGTCGGCGCTTACCGTTGACTAATACTAACGTGTGATCAGGTGAAAGCCCACGCAACGATGCAGGGCGAACCGCATCGGTACCGTCCGTGACAGATGAAGATGGGAAATTAAAACTCGGCACTGCATATTGCAATGCTTTAGCAGTCTCTGTGATACCCGTAGCAGCCAAATCTTCTGCTGAAATGATATCCACAGGTGCTGCGCCGTCGGTTGCAGTCCGATACGATAAACGTGAACCCACTACCTGAATGACTTCCTCTACATCGGCTTCTGCTTGATCTTGCTGCTGAGCCAACGTAGGCAAAGAACTGAGCGACGTTGCCGTAATCACGGCCATCGCGATTGCATTATATTTTCTCATTGACTGCTCTCCATGGACCTTCAACACAAAGGAATTGTGCCGGTCAATATACCAGTAGTTAAGAGTACGCAGATAATGCAGTTTACGATTATATATAAACAAAAATTATAGGTAGCGTGCGCCTTTGGCGCACGGGCGGTGTGGATTGTCGCGCAGGATGCGCGACCTACGTCGCACGGTCGTTACCACCATCGTAGCGAGCCCCTTTGGCGCACGGGGCGATGTGGATTGTCGCGCAGAATGCGCGACGTACGTGGCTCGGTCGTTATCACCGTCGTAGCGTGCGCCTTTGGCGCACGGGCGGTGTGGATTGTCGCGCAGAATGCGCGACGTACGTGGCACGGTCGTTATCACCGTCGTAGCGTGCGCCTTTGGCGCACGGGCCGGTGTGGATTGTCGCGCAAGATGCGCGACCTACGTGGCACGGTCGTTACCCCCATCGTAGCGTGCGCATTGTGCGCACGGGGCGGTGTGGATTGTCGCGCAGAATGCGCGACGTACGTGGCACGGTCGTTACCCCCATCGTAGCGTGCGCATTGTGCGCACGGGGCGGTGTGGATTGTCGCGCAGAATGCGCGACCTACGTGGCACGGTCGTTATCCCCATCGTAGCGTGCGCCTTTGGCGCACGGTTGGGTGTGGATTGTCGCGCAGAATGCGCGACGTACGTGGCACGGTCGTTATCACCGTCGTAGCGTGCGCATTGTGCGCACGGGGCGGTGTGGATTGTCGCGCAAAATGCGCGACCTACGCCGTACGGGCGCGACGGACGTCCGGCGAGCAGGCATAAAAAAACCCCAGCCAATCGGCTGGGGTCATTCTATTTGAAGTCTGGCGGTGTCCTACTCTCACATGGGGAGACCCCACACTACCATCGGCGCTGGTATGTTTCACTTCTGGGTTCGGAATGGA
>NZ_QJST01000002.1 GCF_003226255.1 Idiomarina fontislapidosi | reverse complement strand
TCTTGTGTGAATGTACGTTTTGCTCGTTTCATCAGAAGTACTCATGCAAATCAGTAGTATAGTAAAACTGTTGCATTGACCACTTGAATCTACAGTAGCCTTTTTTAGAATCGATTTTTCCCGCTCTAACCGATTCACGCGAGCTTCAAGCTCCTGTATTCGTTGCTGCTCCGCAGTCATCGCCCTGGACTTAGGCGTTTGACCGCTTTGTTCACTTTCTAGCTGTTGAACCCAATTTCTAATCGTATTTTCATGTACATCAACAGCCCGGCTTGCTTCCGCATAGCTGTAGCCTTGTTCTGCTACTAAATTAGCGGCCTCATACCTGAACTCAGGACTGAATGATCGACGTTGTCTTCTTGCCATTGAACACCTCTTCGTTAAGGGTAATACTACCACTTAAAAGAGTGTTCGGGTTTAGTCTGCCACTACAGGTGGTTTAAAGCTACATTTGGTAAATGCAGACAATGAGGCGTAATTAGCCATACACATTAATGCGTTTTGGAAAAATCACTGAGGGCGAGTTATGGAATCTATTAATTGGGCTGATTTTGAAAAAGTCGATATTCGTGTCGGCACGATTGTCGATGTTCAAGCTTTTCCGGAGGCGCGTAGACCTGCTTATAAGTTACAGGTCGACCTCGGTGACAAAATTGGTATTAAAAAGTCGAGCGCACAGATCACTGATTTATACACACCGGATGAGCTACTCGGTAAGCAGGTGTTAGTGGTCGTCAACTTTCCACCAAAGCAAATCGGTCCGTTTATGTCGGAGTGCTTAGTGACTGGACTGCATCGAGCTGATGGCTCTGTCGTTCTGTCGACCGTGGATAGGGATGTACCCAATGGGACTCGGCTGGCATAGCCAATGAAGCACACTAATAAGGAAATCAAATGCCACACAACGCTATCAACTTTAAAGAAAAACTAGGTCTGTTTAATGAGCAGTGGTCGCCTAAGGTCATTGCAGAGATGAACGACTATCAATTTAAAGTGGTCAAGCTGCAGGGCGACTTTGTTTGGCATGTTCATAAAGATACTGATGAGACTTTTATTGTACTCGCGGGTAAGCTGCGTATTGACTTTAGAGATGGTCATGTTGAGTTATCCGAGGGTGAAATGTACGTCGTACCCAAAGGCGTCGAGCACAAACCCTATGCTGAGCATGAAGCCCAAGTGTTATTAATTGAACCTCGTGGTGTGGTAAATACTGGCGACGAAGAGGATAGTAAAACGGCGGCGAATGATGTTTGGGTTTAGTTGATACGTGATACGTTTATAGTGATTAGAACAAAAAACTAGGCTTTACCATGAATAAATTAGCGCTACTTCTGGCTCTCATACCTTTTTTATTGACGGCATCAATAAACGCCAAAGATGTGTCGCTCGACCAATTTCCTGAGCAGTTAAGAAAGGGGGAGGTGAACAACATCTTGTCTCAGTTTTCTGAGCAACCGCAAATGTTGGCGCAGGTCTACTCGATTATGGGACGTGCTGATAAAGCCTATGACTTGATACAGCGTTTGTCTAACGCGCCATTTTGTAATGACGTTGGCGGTTATGAAAAAATCTCCGGCGAAGCGAGGGTAAAGTCGATGCTCGCTGACGAATCGATTTTTATGATCAACGAGAACCACTTTAATCCAGCATCACGAACGCTTACGATGACATGGTTACCGTGGCTCAAAGCACAAGGTTTCACTCATATTGGTTTTGAGGCGTTAGAGCCTAACGAGAGGAGTAAAGACGGCTTTTATTCTCAAGAGCCGATGATGTCTAACTTGATTAAAACTGCCGAGGAATTGGGTTTTGAGGTGTTTGGTTATGAGGCAGAGAAGTTAGCGCCTGAAGATGCCGGCTTTGTAGAGCGCTTTGAGTTTAGGGATAAGCAACAAGCCAAGCATGTTGTCGCTGAAATTAAGAAAGCGCCCAAGGATGCTAAGTTTGTGCTGTTTGCTGGCTGGGGGCATGTCGGGGAAGCGCCGCTGCGCGGACCAAACTCGTTAACTTATCGTGTGCTGGGCGATTTTTTGAATAACACCTATGGTTATGAAACCTTTAGCATTGATACCACCGCTTGTGCTTTTGAGCCGGTTGATGAAAGCCCAACCACAACCTACGCGTATTCAAATGATGGTAACGTACTGAATGTTGGTAGCGTGCAACCGGTCGATAGCCAAATCCGCGTGCCCATGGCACCCGCTGATAACCCGAGTTACTTTCGGCGATTGCTAGGCGAGGCATTTCTCCCAAATACGGATAGCTGGCCGCCGAGTACGGCCGTCATTTTACAAGCCTATTATGCGGGTACTGATGTAGTGGCTGATCGAGTCTTATCGGAAGCCAACGAAAAACGGCCACTGTTCCTTGATGAAGGCGAATACCGTGTCACGCTGCACGATTTAGATGGCAACCTGCTATGGCAACAGCGTGTTAACCGAACGTTGTGAATTGAGCAATTTTAATCAAGCCTGACAACCTCAGTTGGGTTTTAATGATGACCTGCTGAGGGGGAATGTGCGGTATGACGAACTATCAACGTCGGTTTTTGGAAGTGATCAACTACATAGAAACACACCTTGATACCGATCTTGACGTTAATGCGTTATGTCAGCACGCTTATTTGTCTAAATACCATTTTCATCGCCAGTGCTCGGCATTCTTTGGGATGTCTGTGATTAAGCTCGTGCGGCTACTGCGACTTAAACGGGCGGCTTATCAGCTCGCTTATAGAGAAAATGGCAGTATTTTGGATATCGCACTGGCGAACGGCTACGAGAGTCACGAGGCATTTTCGCGGGCGTTTAAAAAGTATTTTGACAAAAGCCCATCCGATTTTCGGGACACACCGAACTGGGCTCCTTGGCACGCTCAATACGACCCCATATTAACGCTAAGGAACAACATAATGAGTAACACCGATAACTTTAATGTCGAGGTGGTTGACGTTGATGAAATTGCAATTGCTGTGATGCCACATCGTGGCGCCCCAAATCGGTTGGGGCAAACGATTCAAAAGTTTATTGAGTGGCGTAAGCTGAATCGACTTCCACCGAGTAAAAGTCGAACGTTCAACTTGGTGTATGATGACCCTAATACGACGGCGCCGGAAGACTACCGCTTTGATCTGTGTTGCTCCACAGAGCAGTCCGCTGAACCCAATGACTATGGTGTTGTCGATAGTGCTATTCCTGCAGGCAAATGTGCGCGAGTGAGACATACGGGTAGCGATGACGCGATAGGTATTGTGGTGAATTTTTTGTACACGCAATGGCTAGCGGATTCAGGTTATGACATCAGAGACTTTCCGATTTACTTTGAACGGATAAGCTTTTTCCCTGACGTCCCAGAGAGTGAAATGATCACCGACGTGTATTTGCCCATTAAATGAGGTGCTCGGACGTTCTTCAACTGCTGAGGAGTTGGCATTTCTTCAGCAGCCGGGTTCGAGCTTTTAGCCACGCCTAAACTAACCTTTTGGCTTTAACCGGCTAACGCCGAGCATGCGCATGCCAACGCGTTCGTATACTGGCTCGCTGGTGCCATGTTTCACTTTGTGGAAGAAGTATTTTTCAAAGCCTATTTTTGCCCAGTGCACCCAACGCCCGGAACCTGTCCAGTTTTGGTTGCGTGGTGGGTTCTGTGGTACCGCTAAAAATGCCATACCCGTATTACCCATATCCGCCAGGCATAATGCACTGAGCGTGGGCTCTGTGGTTGCAGGTTGCTCTGCTAAGGTCGATTGGATATTCGCCACGATAGCGGAGGTCATAGATTCGATCATGAGTCCGGTTTTGGGAGCACCGACCGGCACCGGGGTTTCTTCAATAGGCGCGATGGCGACACAAACACCGGCGGCATAAATTTCAGGATAGGCGAGGGCGCGTTGATATTTGTCGATTTTAACGAAGCCTTTGGGATTACACAAATCGGGGACCTCGGCGATGGCTGGTGAACCTTTAAAGGCGGGTAAAAACATCGCTAAGTGATACGGTAGCTGTTGCTGGGACTTGATGCTGCCGTCGTCGTTGATGACCTCAAAGGATGCTTTGTCTTGCGTGAACTCTGTCACTTTCGCGTTACAGATCCATTTTATTCCGTGCTCTCGAAACTGATGTTCCATCAGACCTTTTGAGTCGCCAACACCACCCAGCCCCATGTGACCGATATACGGCTCTGGGGTAACAAAGGTAATGGGCACCCGGTCACGGATTTTACGTTTACGTAGCTCATACTCTAATGAAAGCACGTACTCATAGGCGGGACCAAAGCAGCTCGCGCCGGGTAGTGCCCCGACCAATACGGGACCTGGATCTTCTATGAGTCGTTGAAAGGCTTGATGAGCTTTTACTGCATGGTCAACGGTACAAATCGATTGCGTATAGCCGTGCTCTGGACCGGCACCTGGGACTTGTTCAAAGGCGAGCTTGGGTCCCGAACAAATAACTAAAAAATCATAGTCTTTTTGGCTGCCATCACCGAGGGTGAGTTGCTTGTGAACCGTATCTATTCGTTTCACGCCCGAGCTGTTAAATCCGATGTGATGTTTATCGAATATCGGCGTAATGGGGAGGACGACTTGCTCGCGTGTTCTGGAACCTAACGCGACCCATGGGTTCGACGGCACGAAGTTGAACTCATTGCCCTCATGGATCACTTCGATATCAACGGTTGCTGATAGCTTCTCGCGTAGCTCAAAAGCGACTGAAACGCCGCCCAATCCGGCACCAACGACAATAACTTTGCTCATTAAGCGTCCCTGTTGTATTCAGGAGTATTATTTGAATATGGTGGGCGGTTAAAAATTAGTCAATACATACATCATAAACAATTAATAAATAAGCAGATTAAATTGATTGATATCAGGATTGAGCTAAAGAGCGCACAGGCTGATCCATTCTTCGCTATCAAAACTACAATTCAGTACTCACCTTTATTAAAGGATCACGAACATGACAGACAAGATTAAGGCGCTAAAACTCAAAGACCCTTTTGGTTTAGATAACATCGAGGTTACTGAATTGGACGACCCAGGTCAGCCCGCGGCGGGAGAAATCCGCGTGCGGGTTAAAGCCAGTTCGTTGAATTTTCATGACTATGGTGTTGCCGCTGGTTTTATTCCAACCGAAGATGGGCGCATTCCGATGTCAGACGGTGCGGGCGTTGTCGAGGCCGTGGGCGAGGGTGTTGAAGAGTTTGCTGTGGGCGACCCTGTGGTTTCAACGTTCTTTCCCTACTGGCAAAGTGGTCCAGCGCCCGTGGGTGACTTTAAGCAGACGCCCGGGGATGGCATTGATGGGTATGCCCGTGAAGTGGTCGTGCGCCCTGCGCACTTCTTTACTCACCAACCTAAAGGCTATAGCCATGCTGAATCGGCAACACTGACAACGGCGGGTCTCACGGCTTGGCGCGCATTGGTCGTCGACGGCGGCATCAAACCCGGCAACTCGGTGTTGGTACTGGGTAGTGGCGGTGTTTCGGTATTTGCGTGCCAGCTCGCGAAGAGCCTGGGTGCGACAGTGTTCGCTATGTCATCGTCGAATGATAAGCTCGAGAAGTACAAAGCGCTTGGTGCGGATCATACGATTAACTACAAAGAAGACCCGGAGTGGGGTAAAACCGTTCGCAAGCTGACGGATGGACGCGGTGTTGACCACGTTATTGAGGTGGGCGGCCCCGGTACGTTACCGCAGTCTATCAATGCTGTCGCGATCGCCGGCCATATCGCGTTGATTGGCGTGTTAACCGGCAGTGCGGGTGAAGTACCAACGGCTAAGTTGATGGCAAAGCAAGCGCGTTTACAAGGACTTATCGTGGGCAGTTGCGATGATCAAAAAGACTTTGTGCGCGCGCTCGAAGCCAATGGCGTGAAACCTGTTATCGACAAAACTTTTGGTCTTGAAGAACTGGCTGACGCATTCCGTTACGAAGAGTCGGGCAAGCACTTTGGCAAGATTTGTTTAGCGTTTTAATTGTTTACTCACTCGTTGAAAGCCGTGCAGTGTGAATTCGCACTGCACGGTTTTAACTAAAACGATAACTTACCAAGCGTACTTCACCGACAGCTCAAAATTACGTTCCGCACCGAAGAAGCCTTGATTATAAAAATCGATGCTTGAGTAATATTTTTCGTCAAAGAGGTTATTGACGTTGAGGCTTAAGTCCCACTGAGGTGTCAGTTGGTAGCTTGCCATTGCATTAACCACGGTATAGCTGTCCTGAGTAAATGTCTCCCCATTAGGACCAATGCCGGGGTTTGAGATATCACTTTGCCAATTCGCGTTAACACCCACTTTTAATGCATCAGACGCTTGGAATAGTACGCTCGTTTTGACCATGTTTTCGGGCAAGAACGGTGCATAATCCGAGCCGTCACGATCAGTTGACTCATTGTGCGTATAGCTTACAAAGATGTTTAGCGCGTCGTTGGGTTTACCGTTTAGTTCAAGCTCATAACCTTCACTTTCCGCTCCGGCGACACCTATTGACGGATAAATGTTGGTGCCCGGCAATGGCTCTGCGGCATCAGGGTCAGTAATGGCTAAGTTATCCTCTTTAACTTTGTAAACGGCAAAACTAGCGGTGAGTGCTTCGTTAAAGAAGTCGCCTTTTATACCGATTTCGCTGTTGGAGCCCTCGACGGGACCGACCAACTCAAAGTTTGCATCAATCGCGCTTTGAGGTTTGAAGATCTCTGTGTAACTCGCGTAAGTCGAGATAATATCCGATATATCGTAAACAATGCCGAAGTACGGGGTGTTCACACCCGAGTTCTTGAAGTCGCTTGGTGAGAAGGGGGACTCCACGGTTGTTTCGTAAGTTGTTAAGCGATTACCAATGATGGTGGTGAGTTCGTCAGTCAGGCTGAGCTGTGCAGCCGCGTAGACACCTTGCTGCTTATATGACTCGAAGGTGCTGTAATTCGGTGTTTGGTTAAAATCGACGGATTCAACACCGTTGCCCCAGTCAAAGATGCTCGGAACCACAATAGGATCATTCGTGCCGTACGATACCGAATCGACGGTTTGCTTTGAATGCAGGGCACCTGCGGTCAGTTGGTGCTCACGTCCAAACAGCTCAAATGGCCCCGATGCTAAGAATCGCACGGATGTTTGTTCACGGTCGGCGACATAGTGGTTAGGCGAGGTGCCAAGGCCTGTGCCGGTTTCTTTGTCAGGAAAACCCGAGAAGTAGAGCAGGTAGCCATCCATTTTGCCTTCTCGACGCTCAACATCAAACTGAACATCCCAGCCGTTATCAAAGGCGTGTTCGACTTGTACGAACGCGTTTGTGCTTTCACGATCCCAACGGTTCCAAGGAGATGCTGTGGTGGTGCTTACTGGCAGATCGTCTGCTTGGGTGCCATCCGAATAAAATAAAGGTAGTGCGCCCCACATGCTGCCTTTCGGGTTGCGTTCACTGTAATCTGCACCGGCGGTTAAGCGTGTCTGAGTGGTTAGATCAGCGGTTACTACTGCATAAATTTGTGCGTTTTCTTTTTCTGATAGGTCAACATAGCTGTCGCCTTCCTCGTAAGCCATTGCGACACGTGCTTTGACATTACCCGTCTCTGACAAGGTCTGCGAGTGATCGGCTTCAAAGCGGTAATTGCTCCATGAACCAATACCTAAGCTGGCGTAGCCGCCATCTTCGGCTTTTGGACGCTTACGAATCAGGTTGATGGCCGCGGAGGGTTCGCCTGCACCGGTCAGTAGACCGGTTGCTCCACGAACGATTTCAACGCGTTCGAAAATAACCGAGTCCGCGAGCGCTTCACTAAAGAAACTGTTATAGGCGATAGGTACACCATCAAACTGGAAGTTAGTCACATCACGGCCACGCGAGCGAAAGAAAAAGCGGTCAGTCTCGGCCTGTTGTGCTTGTATGCCCGGTGCAAATTGCATGACATCGGCTACGGTGTCTAACGCAAAACCGTCGATAAAGGTGCGATCGATAATTGAGATTGACTGAGGCGTTTGTCGCAATGTGAGTGGTAAACCGGTTGCAGTGGTTGCGCGATCAAGCGGGCTGCCCGTGATTTCAATGCGCTCAGACACATCGTTTGATGAATCTGATTGTTGGGTTTCAGTGTCTTGTTGCGCGAACGCGGTAGAGGAGAGTGTGATGCTCGCAACGGCTAATGCGATGCTGCTTTTAGTAAACATGTTCATTAGATATTTTGCCCTACTCGTTAAATAAGCAGTAAATAAGAATGATTATGTTTTTCATTTTAGTTGATAATCATTCTTATTTTCAATAGGCAAAGTGAAATATTTAATGGTTAATCAGCTTAGGTTACCTCTGTGAAATTCCAAAAGTTGATTATTAGCAGGCAGGGTGTGGCTTTGCGCATGGGTAAAGCCCGCCTGCCTCGCTAGGTCTTGAATCCATTCTTTGTCACGGATGCCCATCTCGGGGTCGCGCGTCCTTAGCTTTTCATCAAATGCGCGATTGCTCTGTGAAGTAAACTCGCTACCTTCGTTGAATGGGCCGTAAATACAGACGGTTTGAATACTGCTTAACTCAGCTCGAAGCAACGCAAATAAGCGCTCTACGCCCTGGGCAGGCATGATATGGCAGGTGTTGGCAGTAAACAGGGCGTCAAACTCACCGGTTGGCAGATCCTCGAATACGTTAAACACTTGCGCAGGCAAAATATTAGAAGGGGCCTGTTTATCGAGCCGTTGATTCAATCCTTCTAAATAATGCGCCTGATCCGTTGGCTGCCAAGTGCAATGAGGCAGGTGCTCGGCAAAATACACCGCGTGTTGACCCGTGCCGCTGCCGACTTCAAGAACGCGCTGGCTGTTGGCTAAAGCACTGGTTAATATCTCGAGAATAGGCTGTTTGTTGTTTTCACATGCTTGTGAGTAAGGCAAGTCATCGATTGTCATAGAGCAGGCGTCATTCAGGTATGAGTTTGGTTTAACGATAGCATTTTGAGGCGGAATCTGGCTATTCGAAGCGTTACAGCATAAAACGTAAATTAAAACTTTAAACGCGAATCGTTTTCATTTATCATGCGTCACACTTAAACGAGACTGATTTTGAGGAACTCCATGAAAATGCAAAAATCTTTGTTAGCTGTGTGCGTGATGAGTGCATTAACAAGCACCTATGCTTTAGCCGAAGAACCGCAACAGACTGAACAGGTTATTGAACGGCTTAAAATCACCGGTGAAAAGCAGGAGGGCTATAAGTCTTCTTCAGCTGAAGGTGCGACGAAGCTCGGCTTGACGATTAAAGAAACACCTCAGACGATTACGGTTATCAACCAACAGCAAATCAAAGATTTTGGTCTGAATGACATCAACTCCGTATTGAACAGTGCCTCAGCGGTTAACGTTGAGAATGTTGAAACTGATCGTATTTACTACACCTCGCGTGGTTTTGAACTGAATAACTTTCAGATTGATGGCCTCGGCTTGCCGCTTGTCAACAGTAACACTCATGGACGAATTGATACCGCTTTGTACGAGCGCGTTGAAGTGATCCATGGCGCGAACGGGATTATGACCGGTGTCGGTAGCCCCGCAGCCACCGTCAACATGGTGCGCAAGCGCCCAACCTCGGAAACACAAATCAGTGTCGAGGGTAGCCTGGGTTCTTGGAGTAACAAACGTTTAGAAATCGACGCGTCTGGCAAGTTGTCGGATCGTGTGCGTGGTCGTGTGGTTGCGGCGGCGGACAATGGCGAGTCGTATCTTGACCGTTACGAAAATGATACCAAAGTGTTTTACGGTGTTTTTGACTTTGCCTTAACCGACGACACCATGTTGACCGTGGGCCACAGCGAGCATAAGAGCCATACCGATGGCAACATGTGGGGCGCATTGACGCTTTACTATGGTGATGGCACGCCGACGAATTATGATGAATCTACTAACGTTGCGGCGGATTGGTCGCAGTGGGAAGTGAGCGAGAGCCGCAGCTTTATTGATGTTGAAACGGCATTATCCGATAACTGGAACTTGCGTGCGGTTTATAACCGCGTTCGTACCGATGAAGATAGCCTTTTATTTTACACCTATCTCGGCGATGCTGAGCTCGGGTTGGATCCTGAAACGGGGCTTGGTCTCGTCGGTTATGGCAGTGAGTATGACTTAGACGACAAGCAAGATACCTTTGATGTTTACGCTAATGGTACTTTTGAGGCTTGGGGCCAATTGCATGAGGTCGTTGTTGGCGCTAACTACTCGCGCTTAGATTATGTTGATGTTTCTTTGTACGACTTCCACACCGGTAATGGCTTCCCTGCGATGCCTTCGCTCGCCGATTGGGATGGTAATACGCCGTTCCCAGAGTTTACTGATGGACGCGATGGCAGTGTTATCGATAACACACAAAAAGCCGTTTACGCGCAAGCACGATTGGCGTTGACGAGCGACTTTAAACTATTGCTCGGTGGTCGTTACAACGACTTTCAGACCGATGGTGTTGGCTACGGCGTTGATCAGTCACGTGATGACGCGCAGTTTATTCCGTATGTCGGTGTGACGTATGCAGTAAATGACGACATTACAACCTATGCCTCTTACACCGAAACGTTCCTCGCACAGTCTGAAGTGAATCGTAACTTCGAGCGTTTGGAACCACTGACCGGTAAAAACTCAGAAATTGGTATTAAAGCCGACCTGTTTGGTGATAAAGCACTGCTGAGTGCCGCTTACTTCCATATAAAACAGGAAAATCTAGCGGTGGGTGATGGTGATGCTGAAAACCCTTCAACGGGCGTGCTTGAGCCGGTCTATCGTGCAGCTGAGGGGATTACCAGCGAGGGTGTGGAACTTGAGCTCGCCGGCGAACTATTTACGGGTCTGCAAGGTCAAGTGTCGGCAACCGTATTTGATGTTGATGGCGATCAATTGGTTGAGGATTACACGGCTGAAAAGATGTTCAGAACGTCGCTGACCTATCAGTTCCAAAGCTTGCCAGACGTACGTGTTGGCGCGACTTATCAGTGGAAAGATGCGACCTCACGTGTGCAAGGCACTGTCGGTCCTGCCTATGACAATGCAGGTGAGACTATCGTGACGCACCAGCCGTCTTATGGCTTACTTGGGTTGATGGCGAGCTGGCAGGTGACGGATAACCTGTCTGTACGTGTTAACGGTTATAACGTGACCGACGAGAAGTATTTAAACAGCTTGTACTGGGCGCAAGGTTTTTACGGCGCGCCGGCTAACTACTCTGCATCGGTCAGTTATGCGTTCTAATTAACGTTGACCCGACTTACTTGGGCCCTGGCGTCGGTGCTTAGCACGGCCAGGGCTTTTTGGTTTGTCGCTTGGCGCACCGCGTGATTTACGTGGTGGGCGCTGTTCGCGTTTCGGCGGTGGTGTTCTGCCGGTCAGTTCGACTTCATCAAAGCCCTCAAGCGTGCGACGTTCAATGGGCTGACCGATCAGCTTTTCAATGGCTTTGAGTGTTCTAAATTCTTCGTCCATCACCAAGGAAATGGCGTGACCGACTTGTCCCGCGCGGCCTGTTCGACCGATACGATGAACGTAATCCTCTGCAACTTGAGGCAAGTCGTAGTTAATGACATAGGGTAGCTTTTCGATATCTAAACCACGCGCGGCGATATCGGTTGCCACCAATATTTGCACCGCACCTGATTTAAAATCGCTTAATGCCTTGGTACGCGCGCCTTGGCTCTTGTTGCCGTGTATCGCGGCAGCTAAAAAGCCGTCTTTATCGAGTTGTTTAACCAGCCGGTTCGCACCATGTTTAGTGCGCGAGAATACAATCACTTGTGGCAAGTTGAGATTGCGTAAGATCTGCATCAGCATACGCGGTTTATGCGTTTTTTCGGCAGCATATAAGGTTTGTTCAATCCGTTCAGCGGTGGCATTCGGCGCTGCGACCGAAATTTCCACTGGGTTGTTCACTAAGCTTTTGGCGAGTTTGCGAATATCATCCGAAAACGTTGCAGAGAACATCAAGTTTTGGCGCTTCGCGGGTAGCAACTTGATGATTTTCTTGATGTCATGAATAAAACCCATATCGAGCATGCGATCGGCTTCATCAAGCACTAATGTCTCGAGATTAGGAAAGCGGATCGCATTTTGCTGGTAAAGGTCGAGCAAACGCCCAGGCGTTGCGACGAGAATATCCACACCTTTACGTAGCTTCATCATTTGCGGGTTGATTTTTACCCCCCCAAAGACAACGGCGTAACTTAACGGTAAGTCTTTACCGTAGTTGGCAACGCTTTCACCCACTTGCGCGGCTAATTCGCGGGTGGGCGTTAGGATCAACACGCGCGCGGTGTTGGCTTTTGCACGCTCATTGCCTTTGAGCATTTCTAAAATCGGTAAGGTAAACCCTGCAGTTTTGCCGGTGCCCGTTTGAGCCGCTGCCATCACATCATTACCGGCCATGACGGCTGGGATTGCTTGTGCTTGTATAGGAGTGGGTTCAGTATAACCTTGGCGTGTAAGGGCGTTAAGAATTTCAGGGCAAAGTCCGAGATCAGAAAAAGTCATGTATAAATTGGCAACCAAAATAGGTGATAAGAAAGGGCATTCTACATCACTGAGACCAACAACGCATCGTATTTGATGGTTGAATGGTGAACGGATGAACAAATAAGAGGGGGTGCGCTAGAGTGATAAACTGTCTTTTTAAAAAGATGGTCAATTGACTAGGTGCTTGCTAAATTACAATAAAAAATCATGATAATGGAACGCAGAACTCAACACCGCCGCATGCAAAAACGTGAAAAACTAACCACTGCCTTGCTGCTTAAAATCAGTATTTGGGCAATATCCATTGTAGTGCTTGCCTCGACGGCTACTTTTATCGTGACCTATGATGACGCGCGGCAGCGCGTTATTGGTTTGCTAGAACAGGATCTGGCACCCGCGCTTGAACGCAACGAAGCTTTTTTTGAGCGTGTCGAGCAAAACGGCGATATTCTCGCGGAACAGTTTTTGGCGCATTATAAAATCATGCGCAACAACCCACGTTACATTGACCAGTTCGACCGCTGGTACGAGCAAACCTCACCCGGCGTAATGCGACTAAAGCCCGCATTTGATCGCGGCATCACAACAGATGATGAATATTTTAAGCACCTCAGCGCGTTTTTGGGTAAACGCGAAACGCCGCTCACTGATGAGTTCAAATCACGAGTAATGGCGGCTCAATATACGCTGAATGAGTTAGGACCCGCTTGGCAGCACGAGGTATCGAATTCACACTTTTCGATGCCAGAAAATAGCCTGTTAATGTATTCAACAGAATCACCTTGGGGTTTACTGGCCGATAAAGATCTCGTGATGACCGACTATTCGGTGGTGCGATCGACGCTGCAATCTCATAATCCGGAACGCACGCCCAATTGGACAGGGCTTTATTTTGATATTTCGGCGGGCGTATTGACCATCACTTACCAACGGCCTATCGATCTTGATGGTAAACACCTTGCTAACGCCAGCTTTGATGTTGTGCTGAGCCGTTTAGTGAGTGACTTAACGAAGAAGAAGCGCGCTAATGCTGAGCACGTTGTGTTGAATAGTGAGGGGGATTTGATTGCCGCATCGAACGTTGAACAAGAGGCGATTATTAAACGTTCGACGCTCACCTCAGAAACCTATAATGAACCGCTTTATCAGCAGCTCAGCCAACTGGTGTTGGATTATAAATTCGCCGAAACACCGACCATCTTGCAGAATAAGGTGGACGGTCAGCTACTTTTCATTAACCAATTACCCGGACCTGGATGGTGGCACATCACCGCGTATCCCCTTGCGGAAGTACGAAATCAAGCGATTGTATTACCACTGCAGTTGGTCGGAGCGGGTGTCTCGTTGGTCATTTTGATTTTACTTATCGGGTATTGGTTAATTCAGCGCGAGGTGAGTCAGCCGTTACAAGAGGTGGCAAGAGTTGCCTCACTCATGGGGCAACGCAATTATCATGAGGCGAGATCCTACAGTTCGGCCAAGATAAAAGCGCGCGGAGAGGTCAGGCAGGCACTAAAGGCATTTCAGACCATGGCGTCGCGGTTTATTAAGGCGCAAGACGAACTCGAACGTGAGGTGGCGTTGCGTACCTCAGAGCTGGCAGATGCCAATAAGAAGCTAGAAGCGTTGGCGCATATGGATAGCTTAACGGGCTTATTTAATCGCCGTGCTTTTGATCGTGATTTACAAGAGGCGATTGACTCGGGTAAACCTTATCATTTAGTTATTGCAGATATTGATGAGTTCAAGGCGTACAACGACAACTATGGGCACGAAGCCGGGGACAGCGCAATCAACGCCATCTCAGAGTGTTTACGCAGTAAAACGCCTTTTAAAGTCTATCGCTATGGCGGTGAAGAGCTCGCGATGATTATGCCATCCACCTACGATGTGGAGGTAAAGCTGAATGAACTGCGAGGGAAAATTATGGCGCTAAATATACCGCATGATTATACCGAGCTCGAATGGTCGTGCTTAACGATAAGCATGGGGGCCGCCGAGGTTCATCGTGATGATGATATTCCGAGTGCGATCCGTCGCGCTGATAAACAATTATATGCAGCAAAAAATTCAGGTAAAAACTGCGTTGTTATCGGCTAGCTTGCGCTTGGTGCGCAAGACACTTAACCTTGTAACCATGCCAATAGATAGAAGAAGTCAATGATCACGATCTCCCAACGGGTTGAAATCCCTGAGCACGAAATCGAGTGGCAATTTATTCGCTCAAGTGGGGCGGGTGGACAAAACGTCAATAAAGTCGCAACGGCGGCGCAGCTGATTTTTGATATTCAGGCGTCTTCGCTGCCTGAATTTTATAAGCATCGATTACTTAAGTTGTCCGATCATCGGATTACGCAAAGCGGCAAAGTGATTATCAAAGCACAAGAGACGCGTAGCCAAGCGCGTAATCGTGAGCTGGCGCTTGAGCAATTGATCGGACTAATCCGCAGTGTGTCTTATGTGCCGAAAAAGCGTATTGCGACTAAACCGAGTCGCTCAGCAAAAGAAAAACGGCTGAAAAGTAAAAAACAACAAGGGCAAAAAAAGGCGCTGCGCAAGAAAGAGTTTTAGGCAAAATAAGAGGACAAAGTGATCCGCATGAGCGCGAAGGGGCTTACTTAGTTATGAGTCCGTAAAGCGCTGGAGCTAACATGAAACGTCTAATCCCCTTATTTCTTATGCTTTTTAGCGGGGCGAGTATGGCCCAGCAATCCTATTCGATTGAACCAATCAAAGATAACGTGTACCGATTCTCAGTCGGTCACTACCATTCAGTATTTATGGTCACGGACGATGCTATTGTTGTTACTGATCCAATTAACCCTGAGGCCGCTCAGTATTTAAAAGACACATTGACGCAACGTTATGAGCAACCGATTAAATACCTAATTTATAGCCATAACCATATTGATCATACGCGCGGAGGCGATGTGCTTGCCAATGAGCAGGTCGAAGTTATCTCGCATCAGTACGCATATGAAGATTTATCTTGGACCCAAGCTCCCACGGCGCTACCAACGTTAACCTTTAACGACACTCTACGCGTCAATCTCGGTGACAGTCACGTGCAACTGCGTTACTACGGACCTAATAATGGTCGTGGCTCAATAAGTATGCGCTTCATGCCAGCCAATGTCTTATTTGTAGCCGACTGGATTGTGCTAGGGCGGATGCCTTATAAGTCATTACCTGGCTATGATATCCACGGTATGATCCGTTCAACTGAGGCGGTACTCAATGAACCTGCCTTTGACGTATTAGTGGGCGCGCATGCAGAAACGGGTGTTCGCGAGAATGTCGTTAATTACCTAAATTACCTTAAAGCGCTTTATAACGGTGTGCGTGATGGCATGCTCGCAGGCCAGTCGTTAGAAGCTATTCAGGCGAGTTTAACGCTGAATGAGTACGCGCACTTAGCTATGTTTGATGACTGGCGAGTCCAAAATATTGAGGGCGTTTATAACACACTTATCGAACAGTCATATTTTAATCTCCGCGAGTGATATTTGATTATTTTTAATTAGTGTGGCTATTATCAATATTAAAAATCATTAAGGTCACATATGCCAAACACAATTCGTCTGTACCAAGCCGTTATGTTACTCGCGTTAAGTGAAGAGCGCGGCACCATGAACGGTGCTTATGTCGAATATGCAACCGCAGCCGCACTTTTGTCAGAGCTTTTGATGCACGAGCGTATTGCGATTGAAACGGATAATAAAAATAAAGTATTGGTTATGGATGATTCCAGTACCGATGATGCGCTATTAGATGAAGCGCTGGACCAAATTAAAGCAGCTAAGCGACAACGCAAGCTACAGGATTGGGTACAAAAGCTAGGCCAACTTAAAGATTTAAAACACAAAGTTGCCCAGAGTTTGGCGGACGCTCATATCGTTGCAGCAGAAAAGGAAAAGGTTTTATGGCTGTTTGAGCGACGCGTTTATCCCGAGCTTAATCCAGAACCCGAACAGCAAATACGTGAAGGCATGCGCAGTGCTGTGATGAGTGATGATGATGCGATTGAACCGCGTGTGGCGATTTTAGTCGCTTTAGCCAATAGCGCTAAGCTGTTGCCGCAAGTGTTCACTAAGCAAGAACTGAAACAGCGCAAAAAGCGCATTGAGCAGCTAGAAAAGGGTGAAATGGTGTCGACCGCGGCAAAACAAGCGGTGGCCGCTATTGAGGCTGCGGTCATGGTGGCTGCTATTATGCCAGCCATCACCGCCGCGAGCACCGCTTCGTGTTCATCAACCTCGTGCTAAGTGACTTTGCTCTTAAATTGACTGACGGCATCGAGTACGTGTTTGGCACCTGATTGAATATCTTCCATCACTTTACTCGCTTGAGTCGATAGATTCAGCGAGTTTTCAACTTCATCCAGACTGTGTTGTATTTGCTGGACGGCCGTTTCAGTTAGGTTTTTATTTTTACCCACCACATCAATAATTTTTTCACTGGTGGTGCTAGTGCGTGATGCCAATGAACGTACTTCGTCGGCTACTACAGCGAAACCGCGTCCTTGCTCTCCGGCGCGTGCTGCTTCAATCGCTGCGTTGAGTGCTAAGAGGTTGGTTTGGGCGGCAATGCCTTGGATACTGTCGACTAACTCAGTGACTTTCGTTGATTGAGTGTTAAGTTCAGCGATGTGGTGACTGGTTTGCTCAATTTTTTGTGCTAACACGCGCATAGCATCAATGGTTTCTCGAATCACAGCCATGCCTTGTTTGGCATGCTCATCTGTTTGAGTCGAAACGTTATGCGCAATATCGGATGTCTCGACGATGGCTTGTTCTCGTTTAACTTGATCGGTGATCACCGACGCGAACTTAACCACCTTGTAGAGTTGACCTGCTTCATTATGAACAGGGTTGTAGGTTGCCTCTAACCAAACGGGGTTGCCAAAGCTATCAATACGCTGGAAGCGTCCAGAGAAAAACTCACCAGCGGCTAGCTTTTGCCAGAAGCGACTGTAACCCTTAGATTGAACTTCTTCTTTACTGCAAAAGACACGGTGGTGCTGATCAACGATATCGTCTAGCCGATAATTCAAAGCATCGAGAAAGTTTTCATTTGCGGTGATGACGTGACCATCAAGCGTAAACTCGATGACAGCCGATGAGCGGTTGAGGGCTTTGAGTAAATCCTCTGTCTCGCGCGACTTAGTAATAGTATGCGTGAGCTCACAACCGTAAGCCGCAAATGCTATTTGCGAGTCGTTTCCTAGTTTTTCGGGTTCTAGAATCACGCGTATCCAGATCTCGTGGCCTTGATCATGAATAAACTGAATAGCACCGTGCCAATGTGACTGCGTTTTAATGGCACGCGTCATTTGCTGAATGTGGGGCTTATTTTTCGCCGTTGGTGCAATAAAAGCTGATAACGGTTGATTCAATAATTTAGAACTATCGAGCCCTAAACATGCTTTGAATGACTCATCAGTCTCTACAATGCGACCTTGAGCATCGAGCGCAAAATAGACCATGGCATCCTTCATTGTTTGCCGCATCGCTTTATATGCACTGATTTCATTGGCTTGTTGTTGATTCAAGTGCTCTAGCTTGTTGTTGAATCCTAGCATGGTGTTCCCCCTAAAGAACGAAGTGCTTAGAGAGAAAGTAACACATAATTCGAAAAGTTGAATGAAGTTTCAACATCAATTTGTAGTAGGGGGTTTAGATTTTATTAGCGTTTTAGACTCCTTGTTTTAAGTATGCGTGGGTATCTACAATAAATTGAAAATAATCGTTGACTAATATTTAAACTCGCGTATTGTGGGCGGCGTTGGATAAGAAAGTTAGTTAAACCTCCTCTACGTCGCATTACTTGTAGTCAATCTTCGTCCTGTAGTTTTAAATTTCCGTTTTTACCCGCACCATCCGCTCATGGCATTGGTCGTGGCGGCTTAATATATTATTTTTATCAGGATTACGATTATGTCTAATACAGTAAACGGCACAGTTAAATGGTTTAACGAAGCAAAAGGTTTTGGTTTCATCGAGCAGCAAGGCGGCGCTGACGTATTTGCTCATTTCAGTGCAATCACTGGCGATGGCTTCAAAACGCTTAACGAAGGTCAACGTGTATCGTTCGCGATCACTCAAGGCCCTAAAGGTCCTCAAGCAGAAAACATCGTTGCACTGTAACGACTGCTGAGTAGTACCTATTATCCAAAAGGGAGCTTTCGAGCTCCTTTTTTTGTGCCTAAATTAAATTTGCAAATAACAATCATTTGCATTAGTGTATCGACATTAGCCTAAACTCTCTCCCTGGCTGATGTTTTCCCCAGCTTCGCGCTGGGGAACTTTTCAATAAATGACCCGCCCTAGGCTAGGCACGCGTTAAGGCCATCCCGATACGATGTGACTGCAAACTCGGGAAATCGTGTCTTAAATTTGTCTGATACAAATACGTTATCGACTTGATAGCGTGGCAATAACTCGCGTGCATCACGCAGGGTTTTATTAAAAACACCGCCTAGTTTTAATTGCCAAGGCTTAACAATTGAGTAGCGACAGGTTTGTTGCGTTATGGTTTCAATCGTTTCGATCATGTCGCGAAAGGTCAGTCGGTTATCATCACAAGGTAGATGCCACGTTTGGTCAAACGCATCGGGGGTATTACCCAGCAGTGCCAAGGCGCGGCTTGCATCTGGCGTATAGATGAGGGTGCGTAACGTATCATCACGCAAAAATACCCGTGCTTTTTTGCCGCGTTTAATTGGCTCGATAATCGTCGATTGGGTAATACTTTGGGTTTTCTCTGGACCGTAGAATTCGGGTGCGCGGGCGATCAACGCAACAATGTCGCCCTCGGTTTGCGCGCAGATTAAATCCTGTGCAATATCGGCACGGACTTGACCTTTTCTGCCGTGCGGCTCAAACAAGATATCTTCTGTTTGTGGTTCGGCAGTTTGCGGATACATGTAGGTATTATCAAAAAATACCAACTTCGCTTGGTGCACTCTACAGGCATCGATGACGTTGCGCATGATCACCGGCCACTGCTGCTCCCAACGCTCGGTGTCCATTGGCAAACCGGCTGTGAGATAGACAATATCTGAGCCCTCAATGGCACGAGAAGCTTGCTCTGCATCTAACAGGTCGGCGCTAAAAGTGCTATCTGTTGAGTTAATTTTTGCTGGATTACGACTGACTACACGAATGTCGGTCGTGTAATCACGGTGAAGTGCCCGTGCCAATTCGATACCGATTTGACCGCTGGCGCCTAAGATGGTCTGCATAAGTAAATACCGCTAACAACATACAAATAAACAGTAACCTTATCAGATGGTGGCGGTTGGGTCTCGTTGCTTAATGCGTTAAGTGAGCCGAATATCGGTTTCCATCAGTTGTTCAAAGCTCTGTGGTTTATGAAGCAAGAAGCCTTGAACTTGATCGATACCTAACTCACGAATGCAGTCGAGTGTACGTTGATCTTCAACACCTTCAGCAACCGTTTTCATGTGCAAAGTACGGGCTATTTCAGCGGTCGACTTGGCAAATGAATGCTCGCTGATATCGTGAATATTCTGAATGAACGACTTATCGAGTTTTACCTCGTCAAACGGCGCAGTCGTTAGGCGTGCGGCATTCGACAGCCCAGTACCGTAGTCATCAATAGACAGTCGCGCACCTTTTCCCTTGATCAAGAGTAAGTTGCGAGCAACGCTCGAACGCGTTGAATAAAGTTCATTTTCAGTAAGCTCAAACATCAGACGGGGATAGGCGATGGGCGCCTCACTCATGAAGTCTTTGAAGCGTCGTGAAAAGCTGTCTTCGCTGAGTTCCTTAGCCGATAAGTTGATCGCAAGATTGGCTTCAGGGTAGCGCTCAAACAGCTGATGGTGAGTTTTTAGCGCGTTATTGAGCGTCGATTGGGTGAGTTCTGCCCAGAGCCCACGCTCATGGATAACATCAAACACTTCGTTCAGTGGGATGAGCTTTCCGTTATGCATTAATCGCGCTAGTGCTTCAAAGGCGACCAGTTCAAGCGAATCGCTTTGAAACTGGGCTTGATAATAAACGGTCATTTTGCCTGAAGTTACGAGCTCTTCTATCAACTCCTTATCATAACAGGTGTCTGGCTTAGCCGATCGCTGGCGCGAGTCGGTGCTATGCCGGCACACCCAGTTAAGCGCTTGTGCGGTACTTTCGCGTCCGTTAACGATGTAAGCGTCAAGACCGTACGAAGTCAGCACTTTGTGTATTAGCGTATCCTGACGTTTGTCGAACGCCTCTGACAGTACATAGACGAGCCCCTGAAATTTCTGTGCTTTAAGATGCTCGCAGATATCGAGTAACAGAGTCATGCAGCTTTTTAGTTCAAGAACAATACATGCGTTGGGCTGACTCTCTACGGAGTCTAGTTGGAGTGGTTTGACGGCGAGATTTAAGGCTTGGTTGCAAAGACGCTCAAACCGGTCGGAGTCCGAATCTGAAAAAATAAAATACATAGTACCCGCATAAACCATAGTGACCATTCTATAACTGTATGTTTTATCATAGATTAGAATGGTATACCACGTTTGTGACGTCAGTTGACATCGGCAATGTTCAGATCCCAGTTGTAGTCCGTGTATCGAATCGGCAGCTTGGACGTCCGCATCGCTTCAAGGTGCGAGCTTGAGTCTGTCAGTGCGTCCGCGTAATCGCCTAAAAAGCGATGAAGCTCGTTGAAATCGTCACCGTACCATTTAAATATTTTCGATATATAAATGCCTTGTTCATCGACACCATTTCTATCACGATCGCTCAAGAAGGTGTGTGTTTGGTCCTCAAGCTGAGCGGTTAGTCGCTCCGCTTTATAAGCCTCACTGCGCAATTTCGGACAACTCACTGCTGCGCAGACAAGCGCAAAATGAATCCGTGGTTCTTGAAAGTCGACGCGGATCTTTTCATGTTCGAGCCAATCCAAGGTGCGCTGTTCGCCGAGTAATTGAAAAAACGGCTGCTCCCACGGACTCGAAAAAAAGTGACCCAAGTCACGAATCGATTGTGCATCACCCCGATTAAACGCCTGCATATTGTCGATAATTAATTTAATGGTAAAGGCGTTGTAGGCATTAATTAAAAACGCCAATTGTTGGTCGGAACTCCAAGATGCGTACTGCGTTGGCGTGACCGCCGATAACTGGGTTAAATAGTCATTAAGGCGTTTCGGTTGTTTAGCAATGGCTTGGTAATCAACCGCCGATTTACGTTGATTATCGAATACGACAACGTGGCGATTTAACACTTGATTGAGTAGCGCGTGGCTATGGTCAAAGGTTGATGAGATAGCCTTGCTACTCATAGATAGCGTGATTAAGAGTAGTCCGATGATACAGCGCAGATAACCACTAAATAGTTGAGTTTTCATGATGCTCGCACGCAGAAAAGAGTCTTGTACTCTACCTTACGTGTTTTTGGCGGGAAAGTTTAAACAGCTCAGGTCATTGAGTATGACCTGAGCTGTGTATTTTAGACTGTTACATTTAAATCAACGCTGATATTGCCGCGTGTTGCATTAGAGTACGGACAGACTTGATGCGCTTTTTCTACGATGCGCTCAGCTTGCGCGAGCTCAAGTCCCGGTAAGTTGACATTAAGGGTCACCGCGATACCAAACCCCCCCTCGATTTGACCAATACCGACTTCGGCATCCACTTGTGTGTCCTCGGGGAGTTTGACCTTTTCTTGGCCACTCACAAATTTTAATGCACCGATAAAGCAAGCAGAGTAACCTGCTGCAAACAGTTGCTCTGGATTAGTGCCTTCGCCACCTGCGCCGCCTAGCGCTCTAGGTGTAGAAAGCTTAACGGCTAAGCGTCCATCATCTGATTTTGATTGGCCGTCGCGGCCACCTGTCGATGAAGCACGTGCTGTGTAAAGAATATCCATAATGAAACCCTCTTATTGTTGGCTTAACTGTGACTGCATGATTATGTTATCGCAGTAATAGTTATTGCGATAACATAATAATTAGAACGTAGTAATCTAACTTATCGATTGCATGACTAAGTAAGCTTATGAAGTTGCTTGCGCAATGATTCGAGGGTTTGTTTGAGTGTTAGGGCGTCATCAGCATCTAAACGCGATGCGCAAAAAACTTGTTCAGGAATCCCCTGAACTTTATCTTTCAGTTGTTTACCCTCTGTCGTGAGGTAGAGGTGTTTTTGACGTTCATCGGAGTCACTCGCTTGTCGAGTTAATAACCCACGCTGTTCAAGGCGTTTGACGACTGGACTCAGAGCACCTTTTTCTTGAAACAGCTTGTGGCTCACTTGGGTCACGGTGATGCCATCTTGCTCCCACAACAGCAGCATAATGAGATACTGGACGTACGTCAGATCGACTTTATCGAGCAGCGGCTTATACAGCTTATTCATGGCTAGGGACGTGGAGTAAAGCGCAAAGCACAATTGGTTATCTAATTTTAACGATGCATCATCCGGTGCCTTGGGCATAAATCACTCCTTGTTCTTTCTCTGGTTATCATACGGCATGCCAGGGTTGAGGCAAGCCGACTATCTATAATTTATGACCGCTACAAACTCAGTTTTACCTGAATAACGATTGATGTAACTATGTGGTTGGGCGGCGTCAAAGCGATACGCGTCACCTGCTTTGATGGTGACCTGTGTTTCGCCTACCACAATATCGAGTCTGCCTGACTGCACATACAACATTTCGAAGGTACCATGGCGGTGAGCGTCGGAATGGCTCTTTGCCCCCTCAGCCATACACAATTTGTACACCTCTTGTTGGGTCTGAGGATCAAATGCCAGCAGACGCTCGACTTGAATACGCTCATGCGCAAAATCAAATGTCATGGGCTGTTGCTCATCGTTGAGTAACCATGACAGCGATACATTTAAGCCGGTGGCTAACTTCCAAAGTGTCGCGAGTGTGGGAGAGGATTCTTGCCGCTCGATTTGTCCGAGCATGGCTTTGCTGACACCGGTGTGTTCGGCGCAGGCTGTTAAACTCCAACCCTTATCTTTGCGCAGTTGCTTTAATCGGCGCGCCACAGTGTGATGATTATTTTGCATAGTCGATTTACGGTTCAGGCTGAATTAATTTGTGCGTTATAACGCACGGTGTTATCTTGATAAAATCTACGTACGTTATAACGCACTAAGAGGCATTAAGAAACCTAATGATCCGTTTATTGAGCCAAGTATCGGCTGGGGCAACGGCTGTATTTGTCGGCTATAGCAGCGCTGTGGTGCTGATTTTAGAGGCCGCCGCACAGGTGGATTCTTCGCCCGAGCTGCAAAGTGCTTGGTTGCTAGCGGTCGGGTTAGCGATGGGGGTGAGTACGATCGCTCTCTCACTCTACTACAAAGCGCCCATACTCACTGCGTGGTCAACCCCAGGTGTTGCGCTGTTAATTAGTTCGTTGGCGGGACTCACGGCTGCCGAGGCGGTGGGGGTGTTTGTATTTTCGTCAGGCTTGATTGTGCTGTTTGGTGTGAGTGGTCTTGCCGACCGCATGATGAAATGGGTACCGGGTCATGTGGCAGCGGCTATTCTCGCAGGTATTTTACTTAAGTTTGTAAGCGCTATTTTACCCGCACTGAATACTTTCCCTGTTATCGCCGGAGGGCTCATTGCGACTTATTTTATCGCTCGTGCGTTCACGCCTCGTTGGGTATTTATGTGGTTGTTATTAGCGGCGATTGGGTTACCGCTGTTAACCGGACAACTTAATAACCAGACACTGAGCGTTGCAGCACCCCATTGGGTTTGGATTTGGCCTGAGTTTAACTGGACCGCATTGATAGGCGTAGGGATTCCCTTATTTGTGGTGACCATGGTGTCACAAAATGTGCCCGGTATGATGATGTTACGAGCAAATGGTTACGCACCGCCGACATCGCCACTTATCACAACCACCGGTTTAGCGGGGTTGCTACTGGCGCCGCTGGGCGCTTTTGCGATAAACCTCGCGGCAATTACCGCGGCGATTTGCCAAACAGAGGATGCAGACCCCGATCCGGCGCAGCGCTATAAAGCGGCGGTGGCGGCTGGCGGTTTCTATATTTTGATGGGGCTGGCGGGCTCGATGATCGTGAGCCTATTTATGATGATGCCACAAGCCGCTACTGCAACGTTAGCGGGTTTGGCGTTGCTGCCTGTTATTACTCAGAATTTGCAACGGGCGTTCGTGAACAAGGAGGGCGCTTATTCAGCGGCTATCGCGTTTGTAGTGACGGTTGCAGATATCGCATTTTTAGGAGTCAGCAGTGCGTTCTGGGGCTTGTTGATTGGTTGTATTGTGGCATTTTTGTCTGAGCGTAATCATCGTATTTAGTTACATTTTAACAATGACTCAACATTAACAGTTATGCGATGATAGAGGTAAAATAACACAAAGATAGTCAGCCATGATTCGTACCGCGTTTACGTTTTCGTTTTTAATTTTATTGGTTTCGGGTTGTTCCACTAATACGATTCAGGTGATCAATACAGAGCAGCAAACTGAACACACCGATGATCAGCGCTTTGAAAATCGGTACCCTGGGCAAAAACAGTATCCAGCCACCTGTGAAACCGACTGTTACCGTAAGCGCGCGGATATTCAATGCACCGAAGATGCATGCCGTTATACAGGACCATACTTACAATCGCACTACCAACAGGCGTTTAATGTGACATGGTATGGTCACGCCTTGTTTAAAATTAAAACGCCGACCGAAGACGTGATCATCACTGACCCGGTATTCGATGAATTTGATTGGCCCATTAATTGGCTACACGCATGGTTTAATGGCGAATATCGTTCTCATATTCCGGCGCTATCGATTGAGCAGGTGAGCCAAGCCGATGCAATCCTTTATTCACACCTGCATTATGACCACTTTAATAAATCCGACATTGAAGCGCTCGGTGAGCAACCGCACTATCGTGTGCCGCTTCGTATGGGGGAAAAATTTCCCGCAGTAGGCGCTCGGATTACTGAGATGGGCTGGTTCTCCAGTGATACGTTGGCGGATGGGCGTGGTACCACCGAAATTACCGCGTTACCAGCACACCATTTTAGTAGCCGTACCTATGTCCCATTTATTTATGAAGATAATGAACGTGTCTCTTGGAATGGCTGGTTGCTTGAGAGTCAGGGCAAGACTTTGCTTTACGCGGGCGATACCGGCTATTCAAAGCACTTTCGTGATATTCACGAACGCTATGGTGCGATCGATGTGTGTCTCTTACCTATTGCCTCCTATTACTCAGCGAACAGTCCTGACTGGTATCGATATGTACACATGACACCTGAAGATGCGATTACCGCCGCCAATGAACTGGAATGCCGTGTGCTGATCCCATGGGGTTACGGTAATGCAAGCTGGGGAATGGGCGATCATTCATCACACTCGGCTCTAACGCGCTTTTTAAATATGCTGGAAGTAATGCCTCTGAAAGGCAAGCTGGTGGTGCTTGATGAGCATGTGTCAGCAAGGTGACAGTGCGCTGTCGTATGCCTGACATATGACTGCCACGCGCCTGGCGTAGGTGCTTACGCATTCGACTGCTAATGTGCTTCTTGCAATTAGGCGATTGAAGGAAATTTCACATGAAAGGTTCATTACTAAAAAAACTGCACTTAAATTTTGAATTTAAGTTTGAGTACGAAGGGCATGTAATAGAAGCGCGTGCAAGTGGGATTTCAGCGAAGGAAGAAGTATTTGTTGACGGTGAGTGCGTGAGTAGTAAACGCAGTTTCGGTTTATCAAGCACTCACGAGTTCCTCATTGAAGGTGAAGTATTTAAAGTTCACTTTGATGTAGGGGGCTTTTTGTTATCCAACATTCGCTGTGATTTGTTGTTAGGTGATGACGTCGTCCGAAGTGAGTCATTATCCTCACTAAAAGGGCAAAAGGGCTCTTGGAAAATGATTCTGTCATTTTTTGTCATTGGTCTGGTGGCTGGATTTCTTAGTGCAAAATTCGCGCTTTGGTTGCTGGGGTAAGCTATGCGTATCAATCAAGACAAAGTAGTCGCTTGCCGCACCCAGTGGGATTGGACACAACAACAGCTTGCCGATGCCTGCGGCGTGAGTCTACGCACGATTCAGCGAGTGGAACGTGATGGTATTGGCTCTAAAGATACGGTGCAGGCACTTTGCGCGGTATGCCAGTTAGCACGTGAAGAATTAGTCCAAGATGAGAACGACCATAATACAGCGCCACAAGTCACTGTGCAGCGTGAACGCACACAACGGCCAACATGGCTTGATGCGTTACCTTTATTGGTCACACTTATTGTTGGCATGTTTATCGGTGTGGCGCTGACGTTGTTTATCACTCAGCGCTAAAACAAAAGAATCAGATTATAAAGAAGGGTATTTGTTATGAAACTTAAACTCGTCATCGTTACAGTGCTGGCACTGTTGTGGAGCAGTCTGAGTTCAGCAGAGGTGTTTTATAAGGCCGTTCAGGGTGATAAAACACTTTGGATCATGGGTACCGTGCATGCCGCTAAAGGAGATGGCTTTGCATTATCTGAGCATGCGCAAGATGCGCTCGCTCAAAGTGACGTGATCTGGATGGAAGTCGCGCCGGAGAAATTAAAGAATGCGCAAGCGGCGTTTATGGCTCATGCGATGCGCTCAGAGGGTACGTTAGAAGAAAATGTTGATCGTGAGACGTGGCAAGCGTTCACTCAGGTCGCGCAGCAATATGGTATTCCCGAGCAAAACTTAAATCCGCTGAACGCTTGGTTTGCACAAATTGTGTTGGTTGCCACGGCGATTAATCAAGCCGGATATGTGCAGGAAGCGGGCGTCGAAAGCAAAATTGAGCAGTTTGCAGAAGCTAATAACCTACCCATTAAAGGGTTAGAAACGGTTGAACGTCAGATTGATGCATTAGTACAGGCGCAAAGTGATGTGGGTGAGCAGGAAATTATTGAGCAAACATTGACCGAAATCGATAAAGTAAATGAGGTCCTTGATGAGATCATCGCCAGCTGGCAGCAAGGTGACTTAGCCGTATTAGGTAAATACCTTAATGACTCCATGCCTGATCAAATGGCTGAAGAACTGCTCTATAAACGTAACCGCGAATGGATCGCTAAACTCGCCACGGATAACCAAAGCGATATCGCATTTATCGCCGTCGGTGCCGGCCACTTGGTGGGTGATGAGGGCGTACTAACCTTGCTTGAGCAAAAGGGTTATGACGTTAACCCCGTTAACCCCTAAGCGAACTGCCAATTAAAAACTGGCGAGCCAGCGTCGGCGGGCTCGCCTGAGGTTGTTTGGGTGGCTGTAACCGAGTTTAGCAGCCAGTTCGGCTTGAGTGTGTGGTTTAGCTTCTGAATGGTAGAGAAAGTATTTTAGCCGCGCATAGTCTGCCAGTAGTTTAAAATTTATGCCCTGCGAGGCGAGCAATCGCTTGCACGTTGAAGCGCTCATGTTAAGCGCGTTGGACAGTTCTGCCAGCGATGTTTCCTCCCCTTGCTTTGCTTTCTTTAACATCCAGGAGAGTGCTTCAGTGAGGGGGGCTTGTGGGTTTAGGGTTTCATGTTGCAGTTCGGCAAATGATCGCGCCTGTTGAAAGTCATTGGCAGAGGCTGTTGGATTGTTTGTCGGTAGATGATGCATGGGAAACGAAAGACATGGAATGGGGCGCGAGTCGATAGTGCCTATCCACGTTTGCCAACTGACGGGAAGGCTATCGGGGTCGTGCACGCCGATTCGCCAATCGGATAAATTGACTTGGCAAACCCGGGCTGCGTGTACTACCAACGCTAACATCAATTTGTCGCATGCCTCGCGGAACGCCTTATTGTGTTTATCGGGCAAGCCCGAGACGGGCAGCCAGTCAATGTGAAGACGTTGTTGTAAACGCTTGGGGCGTATCAGTATAAACGGGTGTAATAACGCTTGGTAGCGCAGTGACGATAGCAGTGCAGCGTTAAATGTGCTGGCATAGCGAATGCAGTCGAGTGCGGGACACAGTCTTTGCTGGTGTAGCGATTGAATCACTAACGGCCAGAGTTGAGCATCGCCGACTAACTGCTCTGCCGCAGCAATAATACGCGCGAGATCCTGCTCACTACTGCGTCCTGCTGAAGGCTTGAGTTCATCATCAAACACGTGCGTGCCTTTAAGCAGTTGATGAGGACTCACACCGCGCCGCTCGGCGATAGGCAGAAGTGCTTTAAGCAGCGGTCGAGCAATAAGCTCGCGTGATTTAATGATGGACTCGCGACGCATCAGGGATAATCGCTTCTGGTTGCTGCAGTAATTGTCTCATCGCTTGTTTAGGCGAAGCCTCATTGACGCGCCTCACGCGTGTTTTTATTGCCATATAATTGGGTAGCGCAAGTTGTTCGCGTAGCATTTCTGCCAAAAGACGGATGAGACTCAGCGCTTCTGGGAAGTCGGTTGCGGGCAACAGAATGAGAAATTGATCGCTGTGGTAGCGACATAAGCAATCGCCCGGGCGCAAATATAAGGCGGTCAGCTCGCTAACTTTATTTAGCAACAGATCACCCTCGTGCATTCCCTTTTCATCGTTGTAACGAGCAAATGCCTGTAAATTGATGCTCGCCATCACCACGTGTTGGCGATTGTGTTTATGCAGCGCAAGCTCACGCTCGAGCACTTTTTCAAAATATGGGAGCGTGTACAGTGTCGTAAGCGGGTCGACCCATTCATGGGCACGTAAGTGTTTTTCTCGAACACCGAGTTGGCGGCGTATTTGATGCTGTTCCTTTATCCATTCAGCGGCACCGAACCCTAGAATAATTAAACCAAAAGGTTGCGGTAGGGATTCGAGCCAACTCATCAGACGGACAGCCTCTGGATAGCTGAAAAATTCGTCCAGCAGGTCGAGCGCTAATGAAAAGGTGAGCAAACAACTGCTCCAGAAAAAGAGTCGGGTCACCGCGCCATCGAGTCGTTGGGTTACAATCAAAAACAGACCGACCAAGACAATCAATAAGGTTGATAATTCACCGATAATGTCGAGTGGGTCGATAGCGGAGCGCGGTTTAAGGGAGCCGACTTGGCTCGCGAGTAGCAATGACACCGCGAGTATGCACATCATAAACGGCAGGCGCCAGTCGTAAATTATGCGAGATAAAAACGTATTGCGCGACATACCCAGGCTCCATGCAGTGCTCATACAAGCGCTCACGGTACAGGAGCGGCATGACATTTACATGACAGAAACTCAGCCTGATTGAGCTGTTCGGAGTGCAATCCGAACAGCTCATGAGAACCTCTTCGCACTACATAAAATGACATTTTAGCCACATAGAGTATGTGCCTGACATTCACCACCAGGGCACTAACATGATGAAAAAAACTTACCTCGTTTATTGTGTTGCAGCCGCCTTAAGTAGCGCGCATGCGGTTGCTCAAAGCGAACCAACACAGTCAACGGAAACAAAACCCTCGGCAGAACAGGCACCTATCGAAGAGGTCTTGACCATTGGCTACCGCGAGTCTGTTCAAAAGGCCGTTCAGCAACAACGCGACGCCGGCGGCATTATTAACGTTCTTAAAAAAGATGACATGGGTAAGCTTCAAGACGACAGCATCAGTGATGCGTTGCAGCGTATGCCGGGGCTATCGGTTGAGCGTGACCAAGGCGAGGGGCGGTTTATCCGCATTCGTGGTTTGGCGCCCGACTTGAACTCAGTGTCATACAATGGCACTTCGTTAGCGGCGCCAGAAGCGGGTCGCCGCGCAGTCGCGCTTGATGTGATCCCATCGGACTTACTTGAATCGGTGGTTGTGAGCAAAACGCTTACCCCCGATATTCCTGCGGGTAGCTTAGGTGGCAATATCGAGCTAAAGAGTATGACGGCATTTGACCGCGATGGCGCATTCTATTCGCTGTCGTCGGAGCTTGGATATAACGCACAGGCGAGCGAGACCAATCCGAAGTTCTCGGCGGTCGCCAGCAACACGTTTGATATTGGCGATAACAAAGACAGTTTTGGCGTAGCGGTCGCGGGTAGTCATCAGGATCGCTCGTTTACAACCGACAACGTTGAAACCGGTGGCAACTGGGACTTTGATGAGCCGGGTTTAGAGGAATTTGAGCAGCGTGCTTACCAAGTGACCCGTGAGCGTACAGGCCTTGCACTGAACTTGGATTATCGTCCGAGTGAGACCTCTCAATATTACTTACGCTCACTGTACAGTGAGTTTGCGGATACTGAGATTCGTCAAGGCATTATCACTGAATTTGAAGACCCGATTGCCGAAAATACCGCAAGCGCCGGTGAAATTACGCGTGAACTCAAAGATCGTAAAGAGACACAAAAAATTCAAGCGTACATGATAGGTACCGAACAAACTTGGCAAGATTGGCAACTCACACTTGAGTTGGGCACCAGTGAAGCGAGTGAATCGCAACCGTTTGCCATTGGCGGTGCACAGTTTGTGCAATCATTTGATGACGGACTGGGTTATCAAGGCGTTGAGCAATTACAGCTCATCGCGCCTGATAGTGCTTATCAAGGCGAGGGGTATAGCATTGACGAAGTTGAAGTCAGTGATGCTTATACCGAGGAAAACGCAGACAGCCTAAAAGTCGATTTAGCGTACGATTGGTTGCAACCGAGTTACCAAGTGACCTTTAAAGGCGGTATTCGTATCAGTCAGCGCGAGAAGACCGCACGAGAAGATATCTTTATCGTTGAAGACTTTGCTGATTTAGGCGTTTCAGCACTTACGCTTGCTGACTATGCAACCGGCGACGTTGAGTATGGCTTTGATCGATTTGGGCCGGGTATTTCAGCGGATGCATTATGGGGTGTGTTGGACACGCTCACACTGGCAGACTTCCGTGATGATGTTGAATCGAGCATTGCACAGTATCAGATCGATGAAGACATCAATGCTGGATATTTTATGGCTGACCTCAACTCAGGGGCTTGGCAGGTGATCGCCGGCGCACGCTACGAGCATGAACAACGCGATGCGCGCGGAACTCGTTATAATGATGAGTTGAATGAGTTCTCGCCAGAGTATGCCGAATTCAGCGATGCTCAGTGGCTACCGAGTTTAATTGGCCGTTATGAGCTGAGCAACTCGACAATTGTGCGCATGGCTTATAGCACGGGTTTGGTGCGTCCTAGCTTTGAACAAATCCGTCCGAGCTATTTTGTTGAAAATGACGACGGTGATATTAAAGCTGAATTTGGCAACCCAGCATTAGAGCCGTTGACCTCACGCAATCTTGATCTAGGCATTGAGCACTATGATGAAACCTTAGGGGTTATGTCTGCCACGGCGTTTTATAAATCGATTAAAAACTTTGTTTATGAAGCGGATATTGCTGGACGTCCAGGCTATGAGTCATTTGACGAAGCGGTCACTTATATCAATGGCGATGACGCCTATGTTGCTGGTTTAGAGTTTAACTTGGTGCATCAGCTTAGTGGATTTAATAGCTGGTTAGATAACTTTCTGATTAATACCAACCTGACATTCACCGATTCTGAAGCAACGGTTGATTGGCTGGATGACGGTACACGTATGGAGCGTGATATCCCACTTCCGAGTCAGTCTGATACAACGGCGAACATTGCGCTTGGCTACGAAACGCAAGATTTAAGTATGCGCTTGGCCGCTAATTATAAGTCTAAGTACCTTGCTGAATTGGGCGACGTAGAGGACAGCCGCTATGACATCTACGAAGACGACAACCTCACCTTAGATTTCTCCACTAAATGGCTGCTCAGTGAGCAATTGAGCGTTAACTTTGCCGTCAACAATATCACTGATGAAGAGTATTTTGTGTACACCGGTGATAAACGCTACAACGCTCAGTATGAAGCCTATGGGCGCAGCTATAGCTTGGGCATTCAGTGGGTCAATTGGTAAGTAAAGCGAGATTAGAGAGATTACAATGAGTTTATTTAAAGTAACTGTATTGAGCGCGTCATTATTAATGGCATTGCACACTGATAATAGCCATGCAAATGAACGCCACCGGGAAGTACTCCCAGACGCGTCGGTTATCTCGGTATCGAGTGAGGGCATTACTCGCGGTGAGCAACAGTTGGTTGCAGGTGATTTCTATCATCTTAAACAATATGCGCTCGGCGAACGTGAATCGATTCTTGCAGCGATGGAAGGCGATACTCAAGAGTTGTTCGTTTGGCGATATCACCAAGGTCGTTTATTGCCTTTGTATAAAGGTGAGATCGAAACGCGCGTAGTCGAAGATCTGTGCTTTTATGACAGTGCAGAAAACAGCCAGCTGTCGTTATTTTTGATAGGTGGTCGCGGAGGCGCAGAACAACGCTTGCTCAGACAAGATGAAACTTGGTTGCAAGAGCCTATCACGATTCGTGATTTAAATGTGCCATACGACGCGACGGCGTGTGCAGTTGATCAGCATCAAGGTGCGCTTTATGTCGCCGAGTCTGATCAAGCGATTTGGGCTTATAACGCAGAGCCAGAAGCCGAGGAAAAGCGTTTTTTGAAATCGGTGCGTGCACCCTTTGGACACATCAAAGGCGAAATCAAAGCATTATCACTGCTTAATGATGGGCGACTATTAGCTTTGGAAGAAATGCCTGCGCGCTTACTCAAGATATCGACACACGATGATACCGTGGGTGAAACTGAGGCTCAGCTCGTTTCTACGACACACGAGTACCATGATATTTCGGTGTTGTCAGATGACCGAGTGTTGGTCACTCGTGAATCAGGCAGCAACGCGATCGAAGTTGAGGTAACGCAAGGTGAAGCGGAGCGGCATGCCCCGGTTAAACCGATTGCGCAAGTCGCAGCAACGCTTGAAACCGATCCTTCACCTCGTCGTGGCGATGCGATAGATGATCCTGCAATTTGGGTATCACCGACCGCGCCCGAGGATAGCTTGATCTTAGGAACGGACAAGCGCACGGGTCTCTATGTATATTCAATGAACGGTGACATTCAACAGCACCTGAATGTGGGTCGTCTGAATAACGTCGACGTACGTGATAACTTGGCGGTTGCCTCGCTACGTGACAATAATAGTCTCCAGTTTTTTGATATTCGTCAGTCGGGTGAGCTGAGTATTGCTCAGCAGGTCAGTACCGATCTGGACGAAATATATGGGCTTTGTATGGGCTATGAAGCCAACAGTGACCGCTTGTCGGTTTACGTGAATGGTAAATCCGGGCGTATCTTGCACTTCTGGGTGAAGTCTGCGGAGGATGTTGAGTTGGTTCGCGAGATGTCGGTTCCATCACAGCCAGAGGGATGTGTTGTCGATGACAAAACACAACGTTTGTTTGTGGGCGAGGAAGACGCAGGTATCTGGTTATTTGATGCTGCTGTCAATGGATCTGAGCAAGGTGAGCAAATTATCACAGCGGATGACGTCGCGGAAATCGTTCCGGATATTGAAGGTTTAGCTTTAGCGCAATACGATAACGAGACGCTGCTGTTTGTTTCGAGCCAAGGCAGTGATAGTTATGTCGTATTTGATGCTGCCGCCCCTTACGCGCTGCGTAAGCACTTCCGTATTCGTACGAACATCGATAAAGGTATCGACGGTGCTTCTGAAACCGACGGTATTGAAGTAACTACTCGATCGCTCGGAGAAGGCTTTAAGCAGGGCGCATTGGTTGTGCAAGACGGTCGTAACCGTATGCCTGAAGCGGGACAAAATTTGAAGTTAGTCCCACTGCAGACAATTATCGATTAATAAGTACCGCGAGGTAGTTGATCGATGGCTTCATCGGCGGGCAGTGGGCGCGCTAGTAAAAACCCTTGAATCGCCATGTCCCCGATACTATTGAGGAAGTCGAGCTCTTCGGCTTCCTCAACACCTTCCGCAACGACAGACAAGTCCAGCTCGGTAGCCAACTCATAAACAGTTTTAATAATGGCTGATTTTTGTTTATTTTCGTGCAAGTTAGCAACAAAGCTGCGATCTATTTTCAAGGTGTCGATTGCTAAGCTTCGCAAATAGCTGAGCGATGAGTAACCGGTCCCAAAATCGTCTAGCGCAATTCGAACACCTTGCTGGCGCAGCTTATCAATCTGTTCAGCGGCGTGTTTAAAACTCTCGACGAGGGTTGATTCAGTGACCTCGAGTTTGAGTCGCGAAGGCGATACATTGGCTCCCTCGAGTTTAGCTAATACATTATCGGCAAAGTAGGGGTCTTGCAGTTGAATCGCTGAAACATTAACCGCAATATAAAACGGGTGGTCACGTAAAACACCGGACTGCCACTGTTTAATGGTCGCGATCGTGCTGTCGAGTATTGAGTACCCAAGTTCACGCATTAATCCAGCATCTTCGGCGATGGGAATAAATTCTCCTGGGGACACGGTACCAAGTTCCGCATGGCGGAAGCGGGCGAGTGCCTCAAACCCTTCGAGTGTTTTCGTCTTACCCTGATATATCGCTTGATAATCGGGCGCGAGGGCATTCTTCATCAAGCTGCGCCGTAACTCCTTCTCAACGCGCATGCGGCGACTATCTTGGCTGATATGTGCCTCGGTAAATATACATGTTTGACCTAGTTGGCGTGCGCGTCGCAAAGCTGACCACGCGTAGTTTATCAGCTGTTGTGATTGCTCAATGCGCAGCATCGATGACACCACTGCGCCGACCGCCACTTCAAAACGGATTTCATCATCAAATGTACGCTGTGTATTAGCGCAGTTATCCCGAAGTTGCTGACAGACATCTTCGATAGTGAGGTTGGTCGCAGCGAGTTCAGATTCAAACCCCATCACGGCAAAGGTGATAGCACTGAGTTTACTCGCGACAAGATGTAAGTTACTGACTTTACTCAAGCGTTCTTGAATAATCGGATAAAGCATCGCGTTACTCGGGTGTTCAGAGGACGTTAATATCGCGTCTATATTTTCAACCGTGACATAGACCAGAAACAGAGATTGCTCCTCGGTGATGGCATCCTCGACACGTTCTCGTAAGTAGCGCTCATTAGTCATCCCTGACTCTTGGTCAAAGATTCGCATGGCAGAAATATCGGTCTGCGTTCCTGCGACAATTGAGCATTGCTGGTTGTTGTCTTTTTGACATACACCGCGACAAAGCATCCATCGGTAGCCTTGATGAGCGGTTTTTACACGATACTCTACGTTTAAGTGTTCAGATTCGCCCTTACGTAAGCGTTTAATGGCATCGCGAAAACGACCCCGATCAGCTGGGTGAATTTGCTGAAGCCAAAACTCGGGCGATTGGGTATTCGCATCGTGGGGAAGTTCAAGCATCGAATACCAACGTCCTGATAATGTCAGCTCATCATTGGCAATATCCCAGATCCAAACGCCATCATTAGAGCCTGCTAAAATGAGGTCGAGTAACGATGTACGCTCTTTAACTTTGTCCTCGAGCTGCATATTCAGTGACTGCATATCGTCGAGCGAACGGCGCACGTTCTCTAGTAGAAAATTAACCAACAGCGCAAGTTTTTGACCTTCGGTATCTGGTGTATCAACAGCCACATGAATATCAAAATTATTATCGATGGTATCGCACAACTGATCGGCAATTTGGGTAATCACTGAACGTAGTGATAGGTTTTGGTTGTCAGTCACAGGCGACCTCCTGACGTTTATTGGGCCAAGAGATGAGGAACTCACAATGCACCGCACCTTGATGCATGCAACAGGGCTCCTCGAATTCAATTTCATCGTCATACAATGCGGCGACTTCAAACGCGAGTGCTTGATAGAGTCGGCAAAGTCCATTGGCTGAACGATAAATAACGCGCACCTTGCCAGGCTCAATCGATGTTGCTGTGAACTTGTCGTTTACGTGCTGGCGCTCATCCTGCCTTTTTAGTCCTGATGCCATAACAGCGTGAATGCGTGCTTGGCGCAGAAGAAACCCTTCGGAATCATCTGCGATTTCGAAAAATCGGGGGAAAAGTGCCTGCGCCTTTTTTAAAAACGCGGTGGCATAATGTTGGTAAACAGTTGTTTCGGATAAGCCTGTTTCTATTACCGCAGCATTAATTAATCGAAGACACTCGTCATCACTGTAGTTTTTATCAATACGATAGTTGATCGAAGGATCTACATTGGCTGCTTTGAGAACACGCTGTTTAAGTTCATTGCCGCCGTGTTGATCGAGTAACTCCAATAATACTTGCTGAATGATGCCTATCATTATTATCCTTAAACACTGGTGGCTATCACTGCATAACGAGCCACTTTTCCAATCGATACTAAAAGCAAAAATAAACCAAAATTAACCCTAGATAAACCAGCAAACAGTGTTAATGGATCACCAATAATCGGTAGCCATGCAAAAAGTAGCGTCCAACGACCAAATTTATTAAATAGCTCCTCAGCCCTTATTAAATTTGCTTTATAGTGATTTAAGCGACTCTTCATAAAGCCTTTATGAAGTAAGTAACCGATTCCGAAATTAATAACTGAACCAAGCACATTGCCCACCGACGCAACAGCAACTGTTTCAACAATAGGCCAACCATTTTTTATTAAACCAATAAGCACCAATTCGGAACCCATGGGAAATAACGTTGAGGCAATGAGCGAAGAAAAAAACAGCGACAGGTAACCAGTAAGCATTAAGCGAATTTTGGAAATGAAAAATAATATGAATGATTTTACGGGTAAAGCGAACTAAAAGATATTACATAATATCGATTAATCCGGTGCTGTTATTTTTATTATTAGTTGGCTAGAGCCGCTTGCTAGCGTGCTCAATAACCACCTTCAATCAGCCATTTTTCGGAGGTGCGAAGCTCTATCGAAATTTGTGTGAGTAGTTTGCGCGAAGGCGGTCGATCACCCGACTCAATTTGGTTGTATTCTGGCTCACTGACGCCGAGTTTTTTTGCGAGTTGAGTCATCGGAAGCATCAGTGTTTTCCGACGTTGCTTCACACGCCGTGCAAAGTCTTTAGCGACAAATGATGATTTAATAGATGACATCTTAACCTCTACTGCATTACAACTGAGCTATGGTTACGCGCCTGAGCCCTAAAGGATCAACAGACCCGTAACGATGGCAGATTTATTTGTCAGAGATAAGACGCTTTTTTGACGATTTAGTTTCTAGCTTTGAGTCGTTTTTGAGCGTAGAAAGAACGCTACGACCGCACTGGTAATCAGACCTAATCCGATAGCCCCTACAATCGACTGAAAGATGTAAGCGGTCAGCGTAAAATACTCCTCAGCTCTCATATCACTCATCATGCCTGAGGCGACTGCGTGATGACGCATGTTGTCAAAAAACTCGGGTGATATCGTGGTATGAAAGATTAACTGCACTAAGGGTGCCAGTATGGCAATCACAAGGGTGAGTTTAACGCCGCTAATAAAGCCCGTGAGCCAGCTCATTTGTTGATCGGGTAAGTTGCGTTTCTTATCGCGTAGCGCTAACACATAAATTGCAATGGCGATAATGGCAAAAATATTAGTCAGAAAAAAATGATACTCGATATTTTGGTGATGCAGGCCTGCAATACGCTCAACAGTGAGCCATAGCAGCATTGCAATACTAAAAATGATACCCCACTTGAGTGCGTTCATAACTGAGTTCCTTGTTAAATTTTTGTGATAAGCACTACAACTATAATACATGTAAGCGCTTCGCGATAAGTCCAAGTTATGCCAAACTATGCACTCATTTTACGTGTAGGCACATGAGTGTGGATAAACGACTCCGGAAACTTGTTGCTATCGCCCTATGTGCGCTTCTCGTTGTGGTCGCGCTGAGTACGTATTTACTTTACCAGCCACTGACTTGGTTTGATAAATCAGGCGCGTTGCAAGCACAGCTGACAGAAGGGCAGGTAGGCAAACGCTTAGGGCAATGGTTAAATAAGCAAGGCTACCCAACTGAATCGCGCGTTTTTCATGTGATGGATGCAACGTGTGCATGTAACTGGCGTACTCAGGCGCACAAGCAGGTCGTGATGCGCAGAGTAACAGCCAACGAGGGTGCCAATGTAACGCTTTCGCTCGCCGAGTTACCCGGCTTAAAAGATTGGCTGCCGGCAACACCGGCAGTTATTCTATTTGATGCTGATGGTGAGCTCATATATCTGGGGCCCTACGCTGACGGTGCCTTTTGCAATACTGAGAGCAGCTTCATTGAACCGCTCATTGATCACGTCAGTACACGCGTCAGCGACATGGATGCCGGCTGGGTCAATACGGTTGCTCGAGGCTGTTACTGTCCCACGTCGTGAATAAATGTGCGCAGGTTGGTTGCGCTGATATCAATGATGGCTTGTCTTGCCTCGGGTGCTAACCACGCACTATGTGGAGTAACGACTAAATTGAGTGGCTCGTCGATGGCATCCAGTATCGGGTTGCCATTGCGCGGTGGTTCCTCGGATAACACATCGACAGCGAGTCCTCCAATATCGCCACGTCGCAACGCTGCAACAGCGTCACTTTCATTAACGATACCGCCACGCGCCGCGTTCACGATTAACGCACTGGGTTTGCAGTATTTCAGGTTATCAACACTGAGTAAGTCGCGTGTGTCCTCAGTCAATGGACAGTGGAATGAAATAACGTCGGCGCTAGGCAGTAAGGCGTTGAGACTCGGTCGTGGGTCATCCGCTTTACCGGGACGAGCGGCGATGGTCACTCGCATACCGAAAGCCTTAGCGAGCGATTCGACGGCTTGCCCGAGTTCACCGTGACCAACAATCACTAAATGTTTACCTGCGAGTTGCACGACAGGGAAGTCGTCTAAACAAAATCGAGCGGCGGTTTGCCATGCACCACTTGCTACACGCTGCTGGTAACGAACTGCTTGAGTTGCAAGATTTAACATCAGGGAGAGTGTGTGTTGTGCAACGCTGGCTGTGCCATAGGCCTCGACATTGGCGACTTTAATGTTGTGCGACTGCGCTGCAACATGGTCAACGTTATTCGTACCTGTCGCTAAAATGCCTATCCACTTGAGCCGTGTAGCTGATTGTAGCGCTTTGCTATCGAGTACAACTTTATTACTAAAGACAATATCGACATCTTTTATTCGTTCAGCACATTGTTCCGGCGATGTTTCGTTAAACACCTGCCAGTCGCTGAGTTGTTCTGCAATAGGTTGCCAATCCACATCTTGGCCCAGACTGGCTGCATCAAGCACTACACCTTTCATGTGACACTCCAATTAGTTAGCGTGCTAAGTTGTACGTTTGGCTTTACGACTGAGCTTATAAGCCCTACGTAGACTGAGTTTGCCCACATTAGGCAGGAACTTGCTTTGGATCAAGCAATCTATTGAAGATAATCTTAATATTTATGATAATAGTTCTCATTCGGGAGGACGCATGAAAACACTTTGGGATTTAGCAGCGAATCAGTCCGCAGTGGTGGATACCATCGATACACAACTGACGACTTCGGTTATTAGCCGTTTAGAAGAAATGGGATTTAGTGAGGGGCAGTGCGTCCTTTGTATTCGCCGTTCACCCTTTAAAGGTCCGCTTGTCGTGCAGATAGGCGACTGCGTGTACTCATTAGAACAGTCGGTTGCCGATAAAATTAACCTCGCCCTCGCGTCTTAAGCCTTTTCTTTTAACAATTTGGGTTGTATATGGAACGCATTGTCTTAGTGGGGAAACCCAACTGTGGTAAGAGCTTGTTGTTCAATCAATTAACTGGGTTACGACAAAAAGTCGCTAATTTTCCTGGCGTCACCGTTGAACTTAAAACGGGCCAATTTAACCAGTTTGAAGTTGTTGATTTCCCGGGGACGTACTCGCTCCATAGTCTTTCCAAAGATGAAGAAATTGCTGTCGAAAAGCTCAACTTAGCGGTTGATGATCATGAAACTAAACTTGTTGTCTGCGTACTTGATGCGGCACGGTTGGAGCGTAGTTTAGTATTCGCACTCCAGGTTCAGGCGCTGGCGCGGAGAAATAATAAAGCCGTGGTGTTTGTGCTCAATATGATCGACGAGGTTGAGCGCTACGGTTTGCAAATTGATGCCGATGCACTGCAGGCGGAACTTGGCGCGCCTGTGTACGCGCTCTCGGCTAAAACCTTACAGGGCGTATCCGAGTTTAAAAACGCATTGCCTGAGTTAGTGGCGCAAACGACGGTTCCCGATGCATTAACTATCCAACTGGGTGAACAAACAAAATTTATTGAGCGTGCGCGACAACTGAATGCTGCGTACGGAATTCGCTCCGATGTGGTGCTAAAAAATCAGAATCGTATTGACCGCTTTTTGCTCAACAATGTGCTCGGCGGTGTCGCCTTTTTGGGGATCATGTTTTTTCTATTTCAGAGCATATTTACTTGGGCACAGCCACTGATGGATGGCACCGAAGCTGCGATAGGATGGATCGCCAGTACCGTTACTGGTTGGCTAGGCGCCGGTATGGCAGCGGATTTTCTTAATGATGCGATTTTTGGTGGGGTCGGCGCATTTTTGGTGTTCGTGCCTCAGATCATGGTACTCACGTTGATTATTGGTATTTTAGAAGACAGTGGTTACTTGGCAAGAGCCGCTCTGATTTGTCATAAGCCATTGAGCTTATTCGGCTTGTCGGGGCGCAGTTTTATTCCTTATTTATCCGGTCACGCCTGTGCTATACCCGCAATTATGGCAGCCCGCACTATCGAGTCACCGCGCAAACGCTTGATCACCATGTTGACCATTCCATTGATGTCTTGCTCAGCACGATTACCTGTTTACGCGTTATTGGTTGCGGTATTGATTCCCAGCGATGCGACGTTTTTGGGCGTATTCGATCTGCAAGGGGCGGCGTTTTTTGGGCTTTATTTCTTTGGTATTGTGATGGCACTGGTGGTGAGTACGTTAATGAATCTGTTTACGCGAAAGCGCCACGAGCTTAACGATATGCCGTTCATACTTGAACTTCCATCATACCGTTTGCCGCATTGGAAACCGTTGTTGCAACGGGTGTTGAACAGCGGTGTTCAGTTTATTAAACGCGCTGCGCCAGTGATCTTCATCGTGTCATTATGTTTGTGGACGTTAGGTTACTTCCCACAAGGTGCCGGCTTAGAGCACTCGCTTCTGGGCAAGATCGGTCACTTTATTGAGCCGATATTTGAACCCTTGGGGCTCGATTGGCGTTATGGTGTTGCGATTATGATGTCTTTTTTGGCGCGCGAGGTGTTTGTCGGCGCCTTAGGCACCATGTTTGGAATGTCGGGTGCCGAGGAGAACATTGCTGGTCTTGCTGCGCAAATTCAGGCAGATGGTCTTAGCTTGGGGGCAGGTATCGGTTTGCTCCTGTTTTACGTGGTTGCTTTACAATGTGTTGCCACCGTTGCCATGCTGCGAGCGGAAACCGGCAAAAGTCGTATCGCGTGGGGGTTGTATGTGGGCTACGGGGTACTGGCTTATTGTATCGCTGCGCTTGCAGCCCACATCATTTAACTGTGACTAAAAGTCGACATAACGCGAGGGCGGATTCGGTGGGCGGAATGCATTGCCATCCCCGTCGAAGTGATAGCGAAAATACAGTTGATAGTTATTGGGGGTATAGAACTCAGAACGTTCAATCTGGGTGTTTAAACCGATGCTCCAGTGGGGGCTGATACGATACTCAAATGCCGCGCGAAAGCTACGCCCAAATCCACCCCCATCGGGGTTACCTATATGTATTGGGTTGCCTGCCAGCTGCTGTAATTCAGCGGAGGTTGGATAGAACGCTGCATCATCCAAACGACTTGTCGATTCGCCAAATGATGCTCTCAGAATATACGAAAAGCGATCGATGCGACCAAAAAATTCTAAGGGTAGACTCAACGAAGCATAGTGCGCAGGACTGTAATAGCCACCATGACCAAAGGTCGTTTCGCCCCGGTTTTTATCGAACCCCCAGCTTAATGCGGTGAGCCCTGAGGTAAACGCAAAAGCTTCAGTATCAATGATGCGAAAGTAGACGCCGGTATAGGCATACCATTGTTTATTATCATCAACATTCCGACCCGAGTAGTGGTTCACTCCAAAATTAGACCACCAGCCCATCAGCCCGCCTTGGTCCCAGTTGAGACTACCGCCGATGCCTTGTCGCACGACCGGTCCCCAACGGCGTGATGAAAATGGGTCTTTCTGACCGGAGAAAGTTAATATCGAGGTGGTTTCGATGCGCCGCTCGATGCCCAATCCCCAGCCAAACTCACCCAAATCACCACTGTACTCGAGACCGCCGAGTAACTCCTTTTTATCAAAACCGATAGGACTTACGCCCAAATCAACGTGCCAAATATCGTTATCAAAGGCAACGCCCAACGAGGCGCCACCCTCAGTTAAGTTGTCTAAAAGACCTTGGTTACAAGCGTCCGTCTGGCACAGCAACCCGGTGCCAAATCGGTCTTTCTGAAAGGTATTGCTTAAATCAAACTCGCCAGCCTCAGTCGTGAAACCATCGAGTTTAACTGTCCAAATTCCGTATTCCGTTGGGTTTCGGTATTCAAGTAACAAGGTATCGCTAGCGAAGGAGGTATTGCCGGCTACCGAGTCTCTATCATTGCGCAAGAAGCCGATAGTTAAGTAGGGACCTTGGTTTTCCAGCGACGATGGTGTGGCGCTTGTGTCTACGTTGCTCGGCGTCGAAGTAGGCGTCACTGCACTTTTTGCACTCGCGGAGTCACCGTTAATGATGGGGCTGTATGTCACCGTACGCGTAAGGCGCGCTTTGGGAATTGTTGGCGGCTCTTTAGCTGTTACTTCGGGTGAGCGATTTGATGGATAGATACTGTCGGTGGCAGCAGACGCTTGTTGCGAGAGAGACGTTAGTTTTAGCCAGTCAGTTCGATAAGGCTCAAGCAGTGGTTCCGCATCGTATACTTGTTTATAGAGCTCACGTGCGCGCTCGGTCTTTCCCGTCAACATTGCTAATCGAGCTTGTGCGATGAGCGATTGGTAAGGCGGTTGACTGATTTGCATACGTTCTTTATTGCGTGCAGTAATGATACTGTTTGGCACCGAGGTTTGAAGGGCTTCAAACAGCGTTTTTGCCAGTGTCATGTTATTATTCGCTAGTGCTTCTACCAATTCGAACTCAATGGCGCGAGGATGATTGGGAGCAGTGCGTTGTAGCTGCTCGATCAGCCTATCCCTGTGATATATTCGACCTGCTGCTTCGGCTTGCTCTATCCGTTTTATGAGTACGTCAATAGCGTCGGACGGTTGCGCTGATAAGGGCATTGCGAACGACTGACAACTGGTTATTAGCAGAAGGTTAAATAATACATTAGTTCGCATAGCATGCCTTATTATCTTGCCCCGAAACCCAGAAGAGATTCAAAGTGCCATCGGCGTTGACCGCAAAACATTGTTGGTGGGCTAAGCCGAATAAAATGAGTACCTGATCGTAGTAGTTTTCCTGGTAATCTGACGCGGGGGTTTCTTTGATCCGCTGTAATGCTCGACTGTAGGCAACCGGTGCGGTTTTTTTAAAGTAGGGTATCAGCGCCGCGGAAAACCCGATATTGGCTTCTCCCGTTGGCGTGCCCGTAAACCAGTCTAACGTTTCAGGTGGGTACGAGCTTGATTGGCTTTCATGCGCCATCGTTAGATAGTGTTCTAATAAACGCTGGCTAGGATCCAGTGCGAACCAATAATAACTGCGGATGGCATCATAACTCCCTTGAGCTGCTTGCGCGTTAAGCACCTCACCGCTTAAGGACAAGGTCAGCCAATCGGCAACGACACCGCTTGGGTTATGCTTAAGCATCAAGCGCTGCTGCGATTGACCAAGTGCAAGCCATCGTGCATCACCGCTTAGCTGGTACAAACCGTCGAGGACAAATAACGGCGCGTAACTGGGATTAATTGTGACGCGATCTTGCTTAGCAAAGCCAATCGGTGCAGGAAGCAATAGTAGTTCGCCATTTTGATAGGTCACGACCTGTTGCATCAGTTGTTGCGATAAAGCGCTCGCTAGGACCTGGTAATCGGGTTCTTGCCACACCTCGGCGGCGTGATAAAGCGCGTAAATAAGCAGTATATCCACATCACTCGCCGAGTTGCTATCTAATACGGTCCAGCTCTCTGTGGTTGAATTATACCCCCATTGCCAGGCAGGCAATTGTTTAGTGAGATCACCGTCGGCAAGATTGTTCTCTAACCAAGTCAAAAGCTTAGAAAAGTGCTCGGGCTGGTTAGCGAAAAGACTAAACAACATGCCGTAGACTTGACCCTCCGACGTGGTTATCAGGGCATCCGTGCTGCGATCAATTACACGAAACTGATCATCAACTAGATGTTGATTAAAGCGTTGCCAATGATATCCATATTGTAACTGTTGATCTGTCGGCTGCCATTGTTCGGGTGCCGCGCGATCGGGTCTGTCGCACCCTGTCAGGGTTGCAACAATTATCAGGCTTATCGACACTAACCGGCCTACGCGCATTACTTACTCCCCTTGCTTGCGTTTAGCGTTGCTGCGCAACCAACGGTACAAACCAAGTGCAACCACTAAGATAGCGAATAACACGACTAGCACCAATATAATCGGGTGCTGCGCGGTATGATATTTGACTTGGTTCCAGAAGCTTAAATCGCCTATAAAATACTGTTGTGTCGCCGCGTAGTGCGCAATCCCGGCGACCGAGACCAGACTCAAGAAACCATGAAATTGATTGCTATCGCTGGGAGAAAGCAGGCGCTCTCGTAACATTTTAAGGTGTTCATCGGAGGTGGCTGTTTGCATAATTACCGATGCCGAAGAATTCAATGGCGATTGAAATGCAACGAGCGCTGCCAGCGGACCGCTATTATTCAATACCGCGTTAGGGTTGGAAAATAGCTGTGCTTGTCTCGCAAGTTTGTGACCCAGTAATTGCGCGGTTAGATTTTTGTCGCCAAACCGTTTAAGAAACTGTTGCGTAGCACTTTGCCCAAGAACTAAGATGTCTTGGCTGGCAGTGGTTTCGATGTCACTTACGTGGGTAACGTTGAGATTGAAAACAGGGAATCCTGTCGAAGCGCTCATTTTCACCATATTAGCTAAAAAGAGCGAGAGCAGCTCGTGACTGGGCTGTTCATCTAACACGACTAAAGTATTTGATAGGTCATCGTAGCGCGAGAATGGGTAGCCGGCTTTTGCGAACAGTTGCAAATCCGGAAGTTGTGCATAATGGTCAAAACCTACAAGATCGATGCTACTTGAGCCATCGATCGCACCAACAGATGAGTTGGCAGGCTGCAGGTTACAAGCAGAACCCACCTGACTAAACTCAAAGTCGAATTGGATCTGGTTAATAACTCCCAGCTTGAAAGCGGGCAGTTCTAGGTTATTACCCCGCAATAATGGGGTATCAATTATGGGGACACGAAGCTCACCATCACCACTAGCCGCACCTGATTTATCAAGCTTAAATGATTTTACAAACTCATTGTTTATTGAAACAAGCAGTCGACTGTCATCGGTCATTATTGGCGGAGTATAGCGATATTCTAAATCTAAAGGGACCCCCGATTTTTGCCAAATAAATAAATCAGGTGGTAATCTAAGAGCAAGTGAAATCGGTGCTGATTTAAAGCCTTTTCGTTGTAACTCGCTGGCATCATTGACTAGCTCTGAGAATTTCACCTCACGCTGCGTAGAGACCCAGTTGGGGGCAAGGTACGGTTCGCGTGGTTTGGCATCAAACTGATTAAACGTTGCGTAGGATCCGCTCAGTGAACCCGCCGCAGCCGCTAACGCTTGTGCTGCATCAACTAGACCGGCGTCATCGGGCGCCATAATAGCCAGTACTTTAAGCTCTGAGTAAACTGGGTGCTCGAGCATTTCTACTCGTGGCTGTGTGATGGTGGGCAGTTGTGTAAACGCCGCTGGACGTTGGTCATTAGTCATAAAGACTACGGCATGTTGTTTACCCCAAGGCGTGAGCAGCCGCTCGCTGGCCGAACGTTTTTGTTGATAACGCTTTGGTGTGATGTCGAGCACTCGCCACTGTGTTTCACTCGCAAAATAACTGGCTAAGATCCCCGCACTGGTTAGTAACTCTGTGCTCTGTTGTTCGGGCAGAAAAAAGGGGATGTCAATATTAGAAAAATCTGACTGATAGAAAAAGGGTTCTGGGAAATAGGCGAGCTCGCTCGTGACTGGAAGCTGGAGATAACTCACGTTAATTTGGCTACCGGATAAAATTTCGAACCACGTGCTGCCGCTTGGCGCGCGGCATTGTTCACTGGTACTTTGTGCGATGAGTTCAAATGTAATTCTGTTGTAATCGGTAAATAAAGGCGCCGGTAAGTCGATTTCTGCGCTTTGTACCGAGTCTGCGTTGCGATTTTCTAAAGTGATCGTTTTTACCGTTTCGGAGTTCAGTAGTATGTTGACTTGGCTGACGTCTCCCAGAATGGCGGGTGAAAAACGGTAATTGAGGGTCAAGGTGGCACTATCAACTAAGCGATCGGCACGGCTGCCTAAACCAAGCTCAAGAAAGGGGTTAAAACCGTCTAGGCGCAGTTGTTGCAGCGAGGTCAGTGAATTGACAGGATACTGTGAACGGTGGGTCAACCCCGTAGATTCACTGGTTGGTTCTTCGGTTAATAACGCTTCTTGTGCCTTAACAGGCGTCAATAAAAGCGCGCTTACGATGACACCGGCAACCGTGGACAACACTAACTGACGCATATTCATGATTTTTTCGCCTTTCCTGGGTAAATAGGCAAAAACGTTGCTAGTCTTTGCCAGATCCAATTTAAATGTTTGAAAAAAGGGAGTAAGTACGGCGCTATTTGCGCTGCAATTCGTTGATAACCGGTCAGACCGTAACCAATCACTTCACGCAAACTCGCGAGCGGTTGCTCTTCTTGATGTGGTCGCCACCCGAGCCAAGCATCAAGTCTGCCGAACGTTGCCATAACAAAGGCTTGTTCTTCTTCTGCATTGGCAAATTTTAGTTCGACCCCGGCTACTTGTTCGCGGCATGAAATCACTTCGGCACGCAAGGCGCGTCGAGACGTCGCTTGTCGAATATTGATGTGAATCGACTGCCCGGGGTGTAGCAGTTGATTACTCGGCAGAAGAAGGCCGACGCCTTGTGCTGAAAAGTCGACCATTCGTGCACTAAAACTATGTTCACTGTTGGTCACGATATGTATTGGGATATCAACGGCAACACGGTGAGCTGTACGTTGCTGTCTCGCTTCTTCAGCGACGGCTACAGCGCCCCCCAGAATGATGAGATTATAGGTCAGCCAAACCATGTTAATAATCACGGTCAATTGTTGGTCGTCCTCGATGGTGAAGAACTTGTAGACGCCAAAAATAAAACCCAGTAGAGACACCAAAACCAACACGATGTAGGGCGTTGAGATCTGCCAGTTAAAATAATTCTTATCGACACGTTGCCCTTTGGATGTGACATTGAATTTGCCTTTATGCGGTGCAAAAAGAGCGACTGTAGTCGGCTTAAGAATGTACCAAGCAAGAACCGTTTCGTACATTTCCGCCCAAAACGAATGGCGATACTTACCTTGTTTACGTGAGTTAGTTAAATTGGCATGAATGATATGGGGGAGTGCATACACGGCTATCATTACGGCTGGCGCATAAACGATATAGCTTCCGAGTAGCAGGAAAGCCAGTGGCGCGGTTAAAAAGATAAGTCGTGGTCCGCCATTTAAAAAATAGAGCATCGCGTTGCTGTAGCAGAGCCTCTGAGCCCAATTTAAACCCTTTCCTAGTAATGGATTATCGAGTCTAAAAATCTGCGCCATTCCGCGTGCCCAGCGCATCCGCTGCCCGATATGATCGGCTAAACTCTCGGTTGCCAGACCTGCGGCCAATGGAATATTGAGGTATGCGGTTTGATAGCCTTGGCGGTGCAGTTTTAGGGCGGTGTGAGCGTCTTCTGTTACGGTTTCAACCGCGATGCCGCCGACTTCTTCGAGTGGCACGCGTTTTAGTACAGCGCATGATCCACAGAAGAATGAGGCATTCCACATATCATTGCCATCTTGGATGAGTCCGTAAAACAGCTCGCCTTCGTTCGGCCGGTTACGGAAGATGGATAGGTTACGCTCAAAGGGGTCGGGCGAAAAAAAGTGATGCGGTGTTTGTACCAACGCCAATTTATCATCTTTAAAAAACCAACCCATGGTCATTTGTAAAAAGCCCCGAGTGGGCACATGGTCACAGTCAAAAATTGCGATGTATTCGCCGTTGGTTTGGGTTAACGCATGATTCAGGTTGCCCGCCTTAGCATGAACGCTATTAGGACGAACGATGTAACCTATGCCTAACTGTTCACAAAACTGTTTGTAATCATTGCGTTTGCCATCATCAAGCAAATAAACGTTTAGCTTTTCCGCGGGCCATTCTATCGCCTGTGCTGCCATGATGGTTGGTTTTACCACAGCAAGGGGCTCGTTGTAGGTCGGTATATATATATCGACGCTCGGCCATTTATCGAGATCCGAAGGCAGTTGCGCGATCTTCCGTTTGAGCGGCCAAACCGTTTGCATGTAGCCGAACAACAGGATAATCCACGCGTATATTTCAGCGCTCAATAGAATAAATCCGAGTGTACCGTCGAGCGGGTGACTCCAGTTAATCGTTTCGGTGATGCGCCAGTAGATGTAGCGCGTACTGACGAAAAAAGAGAGTAGCATCATCACGATCATTGGAAACTGCCCCGCTTGTTTACGCACCCACAGAGCGATCCCCCAGAATATCAACAAAAGTAGTCCTTGTTGCGCGGCATCCATCGGTAGAGTCAGGACAAAGGCCAGGGTCGCCAGCCCCAGTGCTAACAAGCTTAGATTGGCACGTCGTTCACTACGCACAAAAGGTCTGAGAGGCGTTGTTGCTAGCGTGAGCATGCGGCTAATGAAGCCTGTAATCGAGCGCAGCCAGTCGATACGTTTGGGAGTGGTCGATGTTGAGGAGGTAACCGACGAACGAGGGGGTTGATAAATGAAGGCAAGCCATACTATTTGGATCAGCCAACGAACCGGGTCAAGTGGGCGCATTTGACGTTGTTCGAGTTGTGGTAACCAATAGGCTGCGCCCTGATCGTTTAGATGCAGTGTGTGTGGGCGATTAATAAAGACTAAATCTAAAATTAAGGCGCCGAACAGCCGAATGCTCGCCAATCGACTCCGCGACTGACGGGCTTCGCGCCATTGCTCGACTAAGCGTTTGAACATCGTTTCATAATCCAGCTTGCCAACTCGGTAAAATCGGCATTGGCGCTTGCTGCGATACTGTACTCGTAACAACTTTGCTGGGTCGCAAGGGCCTCAGCAATGTGTTGGTCGCGCATAATGCTGATGTCCGTGGTGACGTCGTCGGCTAATTCGTGATGAATAATGTTGCTAATATCGCGGTTGAGTTCTAACTGTGGTGCTACACCGTTTTCGATAAACAAGAACGCTTCAGGAACGCCGTCATTGAGTTGCTGGCGTTTTATAAACTGCTGTAAGCGTGGGTAGACACGGGGCTCCGCCTGCCAAACACATAAGTGTAAGTCAACGTGCTGTATTAACGCCTTATATAGACGTTCACAATGGCTGGGGAGATTAATAATTAGCATGCCCTCTGGCTCATGCTTTAACCACTCAAGCCAGGCAACAGGGTCGCTTTCAATACGATTGAGCAAGGCTTGATAGCCCTCATTGACCTCACCTAAAGGCAGAAATGTGGCGCCAAAGTCGCTTTGAAAAGCAAAATCTAGACTGTCTTGGGCATTGTCCATGAAGCCTTGCGCCCAGCCTCCTGTTTGTTGCAAAGGCATGCCGTACCACAGACGCAAGTCGTTGTGGCTACAGACATCGATCGATCTCACCTTGGTGCCTTGTCTTAGCATGGCATTGCTCACGTTGGCGACGATGGCCGTTGCCCCCGCTCCTGAAAATAAGCTTTGTACCGTGATGATAGCCAATTTATTCGGTACCCCGTGCAGCGTTGTTATTATCTTCTTGGCAAAGCGCCTTTAAATCGGTTGCAAATAAACGCCAATAGGCTCGCGAGCGTTGGACCCTTACTGGAGTGTTAATTTCTAGAAACTGATCTTGCTGCCACCCTGACACATGTTTCTGAAAATTCTCAGCTTCTTGAGTGACTTGAGACAAGCTGTTACGCCAAAGTTTATTTATCATAATGTTTAGTTAAAAAAATTTTAACGCAATTTATATTGTAATAATTATGATATAAAATTAGTATTCATACAACATCATTATAGGTGCGCATTAACTAAACAATTTTTTTAAGGACGTTATGACTCGTGAGTACTGAACTGGGTCGATTGATTGGCGATAAACATCTTTTGCCAGCCCTACAGCAAGGGGAAGTACACGCCTGTTTGAGTGATAGTCGAAACTGGTTATTGAGTTTGGTTAAAGAATTAAGTAACGATAATGCGACTCAAGTATTGTTATCTCGCGACACCCATCGATTACTTAAACAGGTTGATGTTAATGCACCGTTAACATCTTATGCAGGTGTGGCGGAGTGGAAGTATCGCTCAAAAATGCGTCAGTCCGATTTATTTAACCTCCTCGATAAACTTGGCGAGCATGCAGATTGCATTGTCTTCATTTCACAGTTCTCTGATCCCTTAATCGCTCACCTTTTAAATGACCGCGAAACGCTGCTGCTATTGGCGCGCTGGGCGCTTAACCGAAATAAGCTGGTTTGGGTCGCATACTTGGGCGACGAAGCGACGCCGTTAGGACGTAGTTGGCTGAGAGCGCACCGAATGAGTTTTACATCAATGCATTTAATGGAGGAGGGACGCCCATTCTCCGTCTGGACTATTATGCATTGGTTTGTCGGCGATGATTTGTTGCAAGAGGAAATTACGCTTCAGCGTCTATCCGATCAACAAGGGGGAGGTTACTTAAAAGTAACGCCGTTTGATAAAGAAGGTTCAACGACGTTTAAGCGTTTGGCAGGCTCAATGGTATATACGGTAAAAGAGGCCGTAAAGCCGACTGAAATCGCCCCAAATCATTGGCAGACTGTCCCTCAGAAGGGACGTTTAGAGGTGTTTTTTAAACAGGGTAGTAACGATGTATTAATTATCAATGATTCGTTTACTGCGACGCGTAAACAACTTATTGAGCAAGTCTACCGTATACGAAGTGTTGTAGGTCCTTTTCTTAAAATTATTATCCGTGAAGTTGACTTCAGGATTCGTCACCATGACGAACGCATTTTAATTAATGCGGGTGCCACCTACGTTGCGCCAAAGTCACTGTCGCTTGATGATATCGATAGTATTATCGACTGTTTATCGCAATGGCAATTTGAGGGAAGTCTTCCGGAACTTGCCACCTTACAACAGTTATTTGTACCTTCTGAGGTCGAAGGTTATTTGGCGCCTCCCGTTTTTAACCAGCAAGTGCGACAAATGACGGAGTTGGCAAATTATCAGAAAGTAGATATTCAGCTCATCGTGGGTGTGGTGGCGACCGGCATAAAACCTGAGGCGATATTGTCGCGTTTTGCCGTTAGACGCCAAGGTGACGTTTGCACCGCTGTTGGTAATACGGTTTATATATTTTTGTTTGCCTGCGAAAAGGCGGAAGTGGATCGTACCTTGTTGCAATTACTCGGTTTTTCCTCTCGTAACCTGTTTAGCCGCGAAGCCCGGTTTGAGTCAACTTTTGCCGTAAAAGAGGCGCTCGATGAATTAAGCGTGCTGGCTGATATTCAAGGCTGGATAGAGCCTGAACTTATTACTCCTGTGATTGATAAAAACGTCAGTGATAATCAATTCGAGTACTTCCACCCGTTACCCGCCCGCGTTAATCGTATGAGAGGGGACCCGGACGATGCCTGAGCATGTTGCAGAACTTTATATTATCCTCAGTTTTATACTGGGCGTGCTGGCGGGCTGGTTGACACTCGCAAGTTGGCGCTGGATCGCTAGCCGTCTTGCGAGCTTAACGGTTAGGTTTGGCTTTGTTCGTATCATTAGTAAGCCGCGGCGAAATAAGCCATTAAAGGGATCCGAAAAACATGGATAATCGTCAATATCAGTTATTCCGTGAACAGTGGCTAAGCAGTGCGCTGTTTAGCTTGCGGAGCCCTGGTAAGTGGTCGTTTGTATTTTTATTAAAAGCGGTACTGTGTTGGCTGTCGTTGATGTCTTTTTCGACCGTATATAATTTGGCTGTGTTTGCTTTAATTATTGTTCCAATCAACCGCCAGTGGGTTTCTCGTATTAGAGATATTTTGATTTGGCCACTGATGATTGCCTTGTTTTATTACGATAGCTATTTACCGCCCGTCGACTCATTGCTTAATAACCTGACTCAGCTCGCGCAGTTTAGTTTCGGTTACTGGTTAGAGCTTGCCGAACGCTATATTTCGATGGCGATGATTGCTTGGTTAGTGGTGGCTTGGATCGTATTCCTGTATTTTCAGAATATATTTAGAATGGGTAGCGTAGCATTCTTGGCTATTGTGGTAACGGGCATTTATTTTCAAACTACAGACGATCAAGGTCCGCTGGTTGATATACAACCCGTTGTTACGGAGCAAGTAGGTGATGTGAGTGCAGAAACGCCTGCGAGCTTTATTGATGAGTTTTATCAAGCGCAAAACCAATGGTATAAGGAGCTACCTGCTCTCAGTTTGACTGATACTAACCCGTTTGACATCTTATTGGTTAATATGTGCTCAATCTCGTGGGCAGATATAAAGGCAGTTGGACTCGAGAATCACAGATTGTTTTCTGAGTTTGATATTATTCTGGATAATTATAATTCTGTTTCTTCTTATTCTGGCCCCTCGGCGCTGCGTATCCTTCAGGCGAGTTGTGGTCAAAAGCCACACCAACAAATTTATCAACCGAATCGACAGTGCCTACTCGCTGAAAACCTTGCAGCGCTGGGATTTAGTGCAGAACTATTTATGAATCATGATGGTGAGTTTGATAACTTTAAGTCATCGTTAATGAGTAGCGGTGGGCTAAACACCTTCAGAAATATTCAACAACAGCTTTTACCGACAATGGTTGCTTTTGATGGCGCAGCTGTTTTTGACGATAAACAAGTCATTGAGGGGTGGATGAGCGAGAATGAGGCAGGACAAGCGCGATTTGGCTTCTATAATTCACTCACCTTGCACGATGGCAACCGCCGTTTAAACTCGACACAAAATAGCTTACAGAGCTACAAAGAACGTGCCGTACTGATGTTTGAACAGTTGATAAGTATCATTGACCAAGCGGAACAGCAAAACCGTAAATTGTTGCTTATCGTCGTGCCAGAACACGGTGCAGGGCTGACGGGCGACGGCGTTCAGTTAGCAGGGTTACGCGAGGTCCCCACCTATTCATTGACACATGTGCCCGTGCTATTCAAATTGATTGGTGCGGATAGCGCAAACTCAAAGCCTATCCGTGTGACAAAACAAACGAATCAAAATGCGATTTCCTCGCTGATTATCAATACTTTGGCACAACAGCCTTTTTCGGGCGGCCGTTATCAGCCACAAGCACTAGCGGACGCGATTCCCGCGACCGAGTGGGTCAGTGAGAACAAAGACATCCGCTTCATGTTGTGGCAGGACAAACAGGTATTAAAACTTAAAGGCCAAAATTGGGTTGAAATCCGCGATTAACCCTCACGTCGATTAAGTTTTTCTAATGTGCTAGACAGCTCAACAAGCAGGTGGTGATTGTTTGAGACAACGCTGTCAATCTCGTTTGCGGACTGACTGGCCTTGCCAGCAAGTCCACGAACTTCATCCGCAACGACTGAAAATCCTCGACCCGCTTCGCCAGCACGTGCGGCTTCAATGGCTGCATTCAGTGCAAGTAGGTTGGTTTGATCAGCAATTTGATTGATGCTCGATACCATCGCGTTGATATTTTCGCCAGACTGTTGTAACTGCTTCATGACTTTCTCGCTGGTTCTAACGACAAGCAAGCGCTCAGAAATGTCAGCACCAAACAGCACTATTTTGGTGAGTTTGCCCGTTACGTCGAAAATACCCGCAAATGTCGCAGCGATGCCAATTTCCTTTTGTTTTAGCGGAATAACGACTTCTTTCTGTACACTGGTACCCTGTTTGAGCGTTTCATATTGGGTTGAGCTCAGCATTGTTTTCCAATGGCCTAACGCTTGCCCGAATTGCTTAGCGTCTACTTTATAATGTTTGGTGGCAAATTCGTTCACACTACTGAGTTCACCATTTTCAAGCCACTCGACCATAAGCGTTGATTGACTGATTGCCTTGAACCGAGCCTCGTACTCCATCGCTTTTGATTTAACGGCCGTAATATCGGCAAGAATAATAATGAAATGCGTATGCTGACCTCGGTTATCAAAAACAGGGTTACTTGTGACTGAGACCCAGAGTGATGAACCGTCTTGGCGGTGGACTTCGATTTCGTCATAAAATGCGTTGGGCGCTTCGAACTCTCTGACGATACGTTTGCGAGTTTCTTCATCGGTACGTTCGCCAATAATAAGCTCCCTGAGCGCATGACCTTGTGCCTCCTGGAGTGAGTAGCCTATCATGCGTTCAAAGCCGGCATTAACGTAGGACACTTTGCGCTGTGTGTCGGTAATAATGACCGCATTATCGGTTTCATTCGCCACCATGGAGAGCATTTTGATTTCGTCTTTCTTGCGTATGTCATCGGTAATGTCGGTGGCGAACTTAATGACTTTATAAACCTCGCCCCGCTGGTTTTTAATCGGGTTGTAGGTCGCGTGAATCCAGACGCGGTGGCCATTGCGCGTGACACGTTGATAATCCGCGGTTTGGTAGTTGCCTTGTCGTAGTTTTTTCCAGAAAGCCTGGTAATCCGATGATTGAGCCTCTTCGCTGGGAACAAATATGCGATGATGCTTACCGATGATTTCACTGGCTTTGTAGCCCATCAATGAGAGAAAGTTTTCGTTAGCCGTCAGGATCGTGCCATCGAGTGAAAATTCAATGACTGCCTGAGCTTTGTTTATGGCATCAATTTGCGCTTGGTACTCTGAGCGTTGTCTAACTTTTTCAGTAATATCAGACGCAAACTTAATGATCTTTCTGACTTTGCCCTGCTTTTTAACCGGTGTGTAAGAGGCGTGAATCCAGACTTCTTCACCGGATTTAGTGATACGGCGAAACTCGCGTGTCTGTGCTTGACCGTTGCGTAGCTGTTGCCAAAAACTTTGATACTGTTCACTGTTTGCTTCGCTCTTATCAACGAAGATCCGATGATGTCTGCCTTGCACCTCATTAAGCTCGTAACCCATGAGTACAAGAAAATTTTTGTTGGCGGTTTGAATAGTACCGTCCAAGTCAAATTGAATAACCGCTTGTGATTGGTGAATCGCTTCCACTACATCGCTAGCATCACCGTTAAACAAAGTAAACATAACTCCTCCATGAGGCAAACGTGCCTATGATGTATTATCGATTACTTTGTTAAAAAGTTAAGAGATTAAACACTCAATATTTAGAACGTTTAACCTCTAAAAAGTTTACTGCTTCTGCAAACGTTTGCCGAATGAGATGGCATAAGCGGGCGAACGTATTTGCAGTACGGGGTCCTGACTGGCTGAAATGCCGTCCGTAACCTGGTTAGGATCGAAGTTGATCGGTGTACACGCTTCGCCACCTGCTTCTGCTAGCGTCAGGGTGCCGACATTGACGGTTTCGCGGTCTTTTGGCCATACCTGTGACGGATCATTTAGCGGGTCGCCTGATTCGGCGAGATGCCAGTGCCACTCATAAGTCACTGCACCCTGCGAAATGCGATCCGACAAACGTTTGGCAAGAAACGAATGAGGCAATTTTTGCTGCTCTTGCTCAGTGAGTAACACTTCGCCTGCTTGAGGCACCAATGTCCAGCGAAACGCTTGCAGTTCACCGTTGGTTAATGTGGTATAAAATGTGTGAATACCAAAGTAGTTAGCCGATGTGTATTCAGCGGCTGGTTGATGGTTCTGCAACCATTCACCTTGGTGGGCTGCTTCGGGATTGTTTTTAAAGTAGGTTTCTCTATCAGCGGCTGTGGCCTCACCTTGAGCAATTGCATAGTTGATGCGCAACAAACCTAGAAACTGCTCTGGGTTTTTACCGGCAAACATCGGCGTTGTGAGCCCAGCAATTTTGTGTTGATTGCTATTAGGCAGGTCAAATAGCACTGCCATTCCCCGAGGGGCATTTGCCGCCTCATTGGCATTGGGGTTGCCGCCCCCCATCGAGAAGCGCACTGTAATCGCTGTATCTTCACTAAATAGAGGCGTGTCAAAACGCGCCTGAGCAGTAGCAGATGGTTGGAACGTACCGGCAGCGCAGACTCCTTTGGCATGTCCTTTGCGGATGCCAGGATGCTCACCACTGAGTTGCTGAAACACTTCGATAAAGTCATTGGCTGTTGCCGAAGTAGGGGCTTGCGTTATGGCTTGTTGCGCGACCGCAGTGGGTGCTGCCAGCGACAGTAGAGCGATAAAAATTGTTTTTGTTTGCATGGTTCACTCCTCGTAAAGTTCGAGCTTAATACGCGGAGTGAACACAAATAGATTGAGTATCTAATTAAATAGTATATCGGCGCCAATCTCAAAAGAACGTAAACGGTCATCAGTGTCATACGCGTTGCACGTTAATATCACTTCGTCGACTTGTGTTTGCTCGATAAACTGATTGAGGTGGCGAGCCACGGTGTCTTTAGTACCTACCGCGGTAAAATTAAGTGCGTGATTTGCAGCGGCGAGCTCATAGGGATCGGCGATCGCCTGAATATCGTCGACAGGCGGTTGCATACGCCCAGGCATACCGCGACGTAGACTAATAAATTGCTGTTGCATAGAAGTCATCATACGACGCGCATGTGTATCGCTGTCTGCGGCAAACAGATTGAGTGCTGCGGCGGCGTAAGGCTTATCAAGGTACCTCGACGGTTTAAACTGCTTTCGATAGAGCGTTAATGCATGACTTAAATGATCGGGCGCAAAATGAGAGGCAAACGCGTAGGGCAAGCCTAATCGAGCCGCTAATTGCGCGCCGAAGGTGCTCGAGCCTAACAGCCAAACAGGAATGTTTTGCTGAAAGCCCGGTACGGCTTTTATGGCGTCGGCGTCGTCTGCTTCGGCAAGGTATCCGAGCAACTCTTGCACATCATTAGGAAATTGCTCTGCGTCATTGGGTGAGCGTCTTAAAGCACGTAAGGTTTTTCCATCAGTGCCAGGAGCACGGCCTAAACCTAAATCAATACGGTTGGGATACAACGCATCAAGGGTACCGAACTGCTCGGCGACGATATAGGGTGGGTGATTGGGTAACATAATACCTGCAGACCCAACGCGTATGGTACGTGTTTGGCTCGCAATATGTCCCAACACAACCGCCGTGGCGGCACTGGCGATGCCCGTCATATTGTGGTGTTCGGCCATCCAGTAACGGTGATAGCCCCATTTTTCGGCGTGTTGCGCGATACGAACAGCGCTTTGCAGGGAATCAGCAACCGTGCCATTTTCTGGCACGGGCGCTAAATCCAAGATACTCACTTGCGGCAAACTACAACTCCTGCTTTGTAGGACGGATAATCATTTCATTGACGTCAACGTCGCCCGGTTGCTCGATTGCAAAGGTGATAGCACGTGCAATAGAGTCAGAGCTAATCGCGTCTTGGTATAAACCTTCCGCCATCTCTTTAGAATCCTTGTGACTGATATGGTCAGTCAATTCAGTACTTACGGCGCCCGGTGAAATGTTAGTCGCTCGTATTTCACCGTTTGATTCTTGGCGAATGCCTTCGCTGATTGCTTTAACGGCAAACTTCGTTGCGCAGTACACCGCTGCCCCCGGGAATACCACGTGACCTGCCACTGATGAGAGGTTGATGACGTGACCGGTTTTTTGTTTGCGCATGGTCGGTAACACCGCTGCAACACCGTACATTACACCTTTGATGTTAACGTCTATCATTTGGTCCCACTCGTCGATTTTCAACTCATCAAGTGGAGCCAATGGCATTAAGCCGGCATTATTAACTAACACATCAATGCGACCAAAGCGTTCTAGCGCTGCATCAGAAAGCGCTTGCACTTGCGCTTTATCGGTTACATCGACGGTTTTATAGATGGCTTCGCCGCCTTCGCTATTAATGGTATCCGTGAGCGCTTTTAGTCTATCTTCGCGACGTGCGCCGAGTACCAGTTTTGCGCCTTTGTGGGCGAGCATTTTAGCAGTTTCTTCGCCTAAACCGCTACTTGCACCGGTGATGATAACCACTTTGTTTGCTACTTCTGACATCTTTTACTCCGATTTACTCAATAGGTGTGACATGTTCTACGTGCCACAGCTATTTTGGATTGATCGCTTTGTTTCAAATAACGCGTAAAGATAATGAAAAGCGCTAATGATTTTTTGTAAAGACATGCTAGTTTTAACTGAAAATAATCATTCATCGAGGAATAGGTATGAATAAACGACTCGTCATTTTAGGTGTCGCAGGTGCGTTAGCATTGAGCGGTTGCTCGAATACCATGAACAACACACAAAAGGGGGCTGCGATTGGTGCAGTGGCAGGCGCGGTGATTGGTAAAGGTACCGGCGATCACGATAAGAGCCGTTATTTATGGGGGGCTGCTGTCGGTGCTCTGGCAGGCAGTGCTATTGGCAATTACATGGATAAGCAAGAAGAGGCGTTTCGTGAAGAGCTCTCGGGTTCTGGTGTACAGGTGATTCGAGACGGCGATAATATTCGCTTGCAGCTGCCTGGCAACATTACCTTTGCATCTGACAGTGCGAATATCTCACAGAACTTTTATCCTGTGCTAGAGGATGTAGCCGCGGTGCTTAATAAATACAACAAGACCACGATGATGATAGAAGGCCATACCGACAGCACAGGGTCAGCCGATCACAACCAACAGCTTTCGCTAAATCGTGCTAACGCGGTGCGTAATTACTTAGTCGGTTACGGCGTTGATTCACGCCGCGTCACGACGCAGGGCTTTGGTGAGAGTATGCCCGTTGCCAGTAATGATACTGAACAAGGGCGCCAACAAAACCGCCGCGTCGAATTACGTATTATTCCTAATCAGCAATAAATCCCACAAGAGGCTAGTCTTTAGCGCTAGCCTCATTGCCACGAATGACCGCTTGATTAAACTGTTCAAACTGAGTTGTTGGCATGGGCACCATGATGACCTTACTGTTCGCCGTATCCAATGCCGCTAGTGTGTCGACATAGTTAGTGAACTTGAGGAGATCAATCACATCGTGGGCGCTGATGTCACTATCTTCTTTACGTACGAGCGCAATACTTTCACTGAGACCTTCTGCAATTGCCTTACGTTGCCCTGCAATACCTTCACCTTGTAAGATTTTTGACTCTTTATCCGCTTCAGCTTTTTTGACTGCGAGGATTTTCTCAGCTTCTGCTTGGTGCTCCGCTGCACGGCGTTCACGTTCAGCTGCATTGATCTTGTTCATTGACTGTTTAACTTCTTCATCCGGATCAATATCTGTGACCAACGAAGCAATGATGTTAAAGCCGTAGCCTTCAATAACGCTTTCCAGCTCTGCTTGCACCGCATCACTAATGGCATCTTTGTTGTCAAAGACTTCATCGAGCGGTTGCTTTGGAATCTGCGCACGCACTGAGTTGAAAATGTAACTTTCCATTTGGCGTTCAGGATCTTCGAGTTGGTAGAAGGCATTATAAACCGCATCTTTATTTTCGACTCGGTACTGAACACTGACTCGAATAGTGACAAAGACATTGTCTTGTGTCTTGGTTTCGACGCTGACTTGCAACTCTCGCGTTCGCATCGACTGTTTGTGAGCGACCCTTTCAATAATAGGAATAATAAAATTTAAACCCGGTGTTAGCATGCGGCGATACTTGCCAAACAGCTCTATAACATAGACTTGCTGCTGCGGGACAATACGCACCGAGAGTATCAGCAAAATGATGATCGCTAAGATAATCAGTATGGTGGGCATAGGTGGTTGAAGTAGTGGCATTTTTATTCCTCAAAATAGATTGATGTTAAGCCATTGTGACATCGGCTTTAAGACAAATACAGACCTTGCTTATGCATTTTTGTGATGTCATTATGTGTAAATGTAATGTAAAATTGACGTCAACTTTGTTTACATAAAATATACATGTGTTAATGATATGTGTCTGGCTTTTGCCAGGTATCTTCAAATAACAAGAATAGGTTAACCATGTATAAACAAATAAATTCAAAGAAAAATCAAAGACTTGCCGTGTGGGTGAGTGCTGCATTATCGACCGCAGTGGTCCCCTCAGCTGTCGCGGTTAACCAATCATTTCAACCTCCAAAAGCGTCGGTCGGGCTTCCTAACCAGACGGTTCAACCGCAACAAGCACTGACGACCGGTTTTATTGTTACCTTCAAGGAACGTTCTCAAGTCCTGAATGAAGTCGCTAACCAAGCGGCCCAACGTGGTCTGAGTCGTGCTGCGGCAGTAGCCAATGCGGCGAGCCGAGTCGCACGAGACTTTTCTGCACAAACCGGTGGTTCGATTAAGTTTGAGCGTGAGATGGGTCTTGCAAACCACTTTGTGTTTGATCTGGACAAGAAAATTCCGCCTGGACAAGCCAAGAAAATGATGGCGCAAATTGCTAAACATCCAGAAGTGGCAACTGTCGAAGAAAACAAATTATTGCGCCACTTTGCCACACCAAATGATCCCGATTATAACGATCAGTGGCACTACTATGAGTCGACTGGCGGATTAAATGTAGAAAATGCTTGGAATAGTGTCACAGGTGTAGGCACTGTTGTTGCGGTATTGGATACCGGTTATCGTCCGCATGGTGATCTGGTCGGTAATATCTTACCTGGTTACGATATGATCTCGAACAGTTTCATTGGTAATGACGGTAATGGTCGTGACTCCGATGCCCGCGATCCGGGAGATTGGGTCAGCGCGGGTGCGTGTGGTAATGGCTATCCAGCGCAAGATCAAGACTCAAGCTGGCATGGAACGCACGTTGCTGGCACCATTGCTGCTGTGACAAATAATGGTCAGGGCGTTGCAGGCGTAGCTTACGGTGCGAAAGTCGTGCCTGTGCGTGTGTTAGGTCGTTGCGGTGGTACAACGGCTGATATCGCGGATGGTATTATTTGGGCATCGGGCGGTTCTGTTTCTGGTGTGCCAAGCAACGCCAACCCGGCCGACGTAATTAATATGAGCTTGGGTGGCCAGGGCTCATGCTCGAGCACAACACAGCAGGCGATTAATATTGCCCGCAATAATGGCTCTACCATTGTTGTAGCATCAGGCAATAGTAACGACAACTCGGCCAACTATAACCCTGGTAACTGTAGTGGTGTGGTCAACGTAGCAGCAACTAACCGCAATGGCAGTCGCTCATACTACTCAAACTATGGGTCTAATGTCGACGTAGCTGCACCAGGTGGTGCCATGTCTTACGCTAACGATCCAAATGGTGTGTTGTCGACTTATAACTCGGGAAGCAGCACGCCTGGAAGCGACAGCTATGGCTACAGCCAAGGTACCTCAATGGCGACCCCGCATGTCGCCGGTGTTGCCGCATTGATCAAAGAAGCCAACCCAAGCGCAAGCCCTGATGATGTTGAGAATATCTTAAAGCAAACGGCGCGGAGCTTCCCTGGCAGCTGTAGCGGCTGTGGCACGGGTATTGTTGATGCCAGTGGCGCAGTAACCAGTGCATCAGGCGGTGGCTCTGGTGATCCGGGTGACGGTGGTGCAACAGGTGGCGGCGGCAGCGTCAGCGACTTGTCTGCCTCAACGGGCAACTGGGTACGTTATACGATTGAAGTGCCTGCGGGTATGAGCAGCTTAGATATTGATATCTCAGGTGGCTCAGGTGATGCCGACTTATATGTCCAATACGGTAGCCAACCGGGTACGAATAGCTACGATTGCCGTCCTTACCTTAGCGGTAACACTGAAAGCTGTAGTTTCTCGAATCCGCAGTCGGGCACTTGGCATATTGGTATTCGTGCCTACCAGAGTTTTAGCGGTGTAACACTGGATGCTTACTATAACCCATAAGCTGTTATGGCTTTTATACAAGTTAAAGCAGGCGCATGAAGCCTGCTTTCTTGACTGTTAAACAACCTATGTGATTAATTAACCATCACTTGGCATTCAGAGCTACATTTTGGGTAGTATTCTGGCAACTTTTCAATTATTTTAATGCTTCAAGACCTTTTTTAGTGATTATTCATTTAAAATATAGAATGATGATGCCTTTTATAATAAAAGGCATATAGTAGTCGCTCATTAATGAGTCATGATAGCTGTTAATTAAATTTCAATGAGCCGTATCGATGAAGTTCAGAAAGTTGCCTGTAAAATCCCTCAACGCATTAAACCTTCTTTTAATCGTGTTAGTAACCATTAGTTTTGTTACAAGCCAATTCGTGAGTTCTTCACTATTTTTTGATGTTGCTATTTTTATTTTGCTTTTCATGGCGTTGTTGGTGGTGGTATTAACCCACAAAAGCCTCGGCTACGGACTGACTCAGCTTGATAAAATGGCAGAGGCGATTGGTGATGGTAATTTAGATGCGCGCGTGTCGCTTGATAAAGATAATGAATTTGGCCGCATCGCTCGTAACTTGAGCAGGGCGCTTAAACGCTTTCAACGTATTCTGCGCGAGGTCGATGTCTCGGCGGAGCAACTTAATAAACTCGCCGAAGAAACGTCCAAGAGCTCAGATCGTTCACGCTTGACCTCGGATAAACTTAGTGAACAATCAAGTCAATTAGCCACCAGTACCGAGGAAATGTCGATGAGCATGTCTGAGGTAGCCCAATCTATTGAAAGGGTGAACGACAGTGCAGAGCAGGTCGGTGAACTCAGTCAGAGTTCGAATGACCAGTTTCAGGCTTTGCTCGACCGTTTAAAAGCGCTCACTGCGGCTGTTTCACGATTCGATGTTAGTTTTGATCGAGTCGAAAAAAGTGCGAGCAAGATTCATGATTTTGTGGTCATCATCGAGAACATTGCTGAACAAACTAATTTGCTGGCGTTAAATGCCGCGATTGAGGCGGCGCGAGCGGGTGAGCAAGGACGTGGTTTTGCTGTGGTTGCCGATGAGGTAAGAGCACTAGCGCATAAGACCCAGCAGTCGACGAAAGATATTACTGCGATGACGGAGGAGTTACGCGCGCTGATTGCTGAGTCCGCAAAAACCTCTGATGAAGCGCTGACATCCTCTAAACATGCTGAGAGCATCGCTGATACAAGTATTAGCCAAGCGCAAACCATGTTGCAAATGATCGGTTCGATTAGCAATGAAATCGCCGCTGTACGTGATGCGACTCAGGAACAGAACCGAGCGACTGATTCAATCAGTGCTAACATTCAGACCCTCAGCGAGTTATGTGACGATGCATCCGATCAAGCGGATGGGTTGCACGATAACACCATGTCGTTGTCTGAGTTAAGTGAACGCATTGTTAAGGCGATGGATAAACTGGACGACGATTAGTCGTTCAGTAATTCATTTATTTGCCCCAACGTGTCGGCGATCGTTGCGTCTAACTTCACCGTCGCCAAGTCATCTGCACGGGTAATGCCCTGAGTCAGAATGATAACAGGCTTATTTTGTTGATGAGCGTAGCGCGCAAATCGAAAGCCGGAGAATACCTTTAACGAAGATCCCACTACCAGCAACCCTTGGCTGTCATCGATGGCCTTATAACAGGCTTCGACACGGGCTTTGGGTACGTTGTCACCAAAATAAACGACATCCGGTTTTAGAATGCCACCGCAGTGATCACAATCAATCAGTTTAAAATCATCGGTAGGCGCTGTGAGCACGGCGTCCCCATCGGGCTTAAGCGTGTTTGATGGTTGGTTGAACTGCGGATTGAGTTGCGCATAGCGGTGATGCAAATCAAAACGCGCCGATTTGCCGCCGCATGCCATGCATATGATATCATTAGCATAACCATGCAGGTTGATGACTGCTGTGCTGCCTGCCTTTTGATGCAGTCCGTCAACGTTTTGGGTAATGACAGTATCTACGTAACCGCGCTGTTGAAGTTGTGTGATAATGTGGTGCGCATGGTTGGGTTGCGCATGATACAGATTAAGCCAACCTGCTAGACTGCGCGCCCAATAACGTTTACGTGCTGAGTCATCCGCCATGAAGTCATGATGCTGCATGGGCGGCGCGTGTACCCATTGTCCTTGCGCATTACGATAAGCAGGTATACCTGAGTCGGTACTGATACCCGCACCGGACAGCACAGTAAAAGGGGCATTGTCACGCAAAAGTTGGGTCGCGCTGGCTATTTCAGACACTGGATCATACATAAAAATTGAACTTCTTCTGAATAGTAGGGTCTAGTGGATTGCGTTGTAAATCCTAGCACGACGCGCAAAGCATTGACATGAGAGAAATCTTTTTCTATAACAATACGTTAACAAAAATAACAACACGTTGGGGGCGTTATGAAGAAGCATTCTACCGCATTATTTGTACCGATCATTACACTCACCTTATTGCTGATGGGGAGTTTATGGTTAACGGTACCCAGCTAAACAGTTACAACCACCCCTTTAATTGAGCTATACGCGCCGCCTCGACGCGATTCTTAGCGCCGACTTTCGCAATCGCCTCAGATAGATAATTACGCGCCGTACCTTCTGCAATAAATAACTGCTTGGCTATCGCCGCAGTTGAGAGTCCATCAGCGGCTAGCCGCAGCGCCTTGCGCTCTTTCTCGGAGAGCGGATCTAGCTGATTTAGGCTACTGAGTAGCAATTCAGAATCAATGACACGTTTTCCTGCACGTATGGCTTTAAGTGAATCTATCAGTTGCTCAACAGGTGTATCTTTGAGCAGAAAACCATCGACACCCTGTTGCACGGCTCGACTAACGTAGCCGCACCGATTAAAGGTGGTCACTATGACTGTTTGGGTAGCTGGAGCATTGATTTTCACCCATTCAATCAACTCAATACCCGTCATATGCGGCATTTCAATATCAGTCAGCAGCATGTCGTATGAGGACTGTTGAAGCAACTGCTGCGCCTCATTACCGTCAGCGGCCTCGTCAACCTCGTAGGCTCCGTCTAAACGCAACAGCGTTGCGAGTGCTGTACGCACCATGGTTTGGTCTTCGGCGAGGAGTAATTTCATTGCGACGGCTCCAAATTGGCTGCAGGTATAAAGAGGCGGACACTACAGCCGTGTTGTGTTTCGACTTCGATGCGTCCACCTAGCCGTTCGATGCGCTCATGAACGCCCAGTAAACCGTTACCCCACTCAAGCTTCGTCACCTGACCGTTATCATGAACTTCAACAAATATGTTTTGCGCGTTCTCAGAGAAGGTAATGTCAACATCATCACCTTGACTGTGACGAATGATATTAGTCACTAGTTCTGTGAGTGCTAACACCAGAGGGGTTTCGTAAGCACGGTTAACTTGTGTCAGATGGCCCTGAACATTCACTTTAAAGCCGGCTTCTTTGAGCCGTAATGCAAGTTGTTGCATGACGAAATCGAAACCGCCATGTTTATAACCGGTGACACTCTCACGCACTTGCTTCAAACAGGTGCGCGCGATATCCGTAAGTTCTGTTAGGTGCTGGTGCGCGGCGTCGTTTTGATTTGCATGGATATAACGTTGTGCCAACTCTGCTTTCAACAATACACTGGTCAGTGTATGGCCTAAGGTGTCGTGCAAATCACGCGCGATGCGCTCGCGTTCCAGTGTTGTGGCTAACTGCTCGATTTCTAAATCAGTGCGCTGTTGGCTGAGCAGGTGTTGTTGGCGAGCACGCTCAACACGACCAATGACAAAGATAGCTAAGCTGAGTGCAGCGCCATAGTAAGCGAACCAAGTCCAGGTATTGACGACGAAATAATGCAGTAACGCCAGCGTCGAGAGGATGCCCACTAGACCTAGCAGAGCAATTCTCATTCGGTATGCGAAACCTAGGAAAAAGGCAACAAATCCAAACATGGTAATCGAAGCGGGATTCGTCGTTGTAATTGCACAGGCAATTAAATACATGGTTAGAATGGGGCGTTTCATGTGCGTCGATGCGACGCTAAAAGCCCAGTAATAACTCGCGATAAAGCCCGATAGTGCCAGCAGCATGGCAAGGTGTTCTAATACCGTGAACGGGTATAGAAACATGGGCACAATAAAGAAGCCCAGGTTCATTAAATAAACCCACGCATATTTACGTTCGAGTGACAGTGAAGGGTGCGCTAATTTCATAATTGCATTATGGAACGAACCCGCTACACACGCCAGTGACAATTGTCATCCTTATCATGTGACAAAGGTGACTGATGTTTCGCCCGAAGACTCACTAACCTGATTAAAAAAGGAGGTGAGTAATGACCATACTATCAATAACCAACCTATCAAAATCCTATGCAAACACTGCGGTGTTTAATGACTTTTCTTTACATGTTAAAGCCGGCGAAGTGGTTGCCGTACTGGGCGAAAATGGCGTAGGTAAAACAACGCTTATGCGCTGCATCCTTGGACTCACTGCGGCTGATGGTGGTGCAATTAAGCTGTTTGGTGAGCAACAGACAAACCGATATCGAAGCGCCGCGCTAAAAGAGCGTTGGGGTGTGGTGATGCAAGTGGGGGCTGTGAATGGACAATTGACTGTGCATGAGCAGATTCAGCTTCATCAAAGCTACTATACCCATCCAGTCAGTGTCGACGCATTAACGCAACAAGTGCCTATCGAGCCATTGTTACACAAACGTTTTGCGGTGCTTTCAGGCGGTGAGCAGCAGCGAGTGCTGTTTGCTTTGGCGCTCATCGGGCAACCGCAACTACTGTTTCTGGATGAACCTAGCGTGGGCATGGATCTGAATACGCGGCAACACATGTGGCAATGCATTGAGTCGCTCAAAACTCAGGGTGTAGCGATAATTTTAACCACCCATTATATCGAGGAGGCCTATCAACTAGCTGACTCAGTGGTGCTTTTGCGCAAACAGGCGCCGGCGGAACAGTTACCGATAAAAACCATGTCACTAGAACAATTGATGTCTACGCTAACAGGAGCGCACGTGTCATGAGTCAATGGATAGTCGAAGCTCAAATGGATATGCGAGCCTTGCTTCGCTCGCCTAGTTTTTACTTACCGGCATTTGCATTTCCCGTGGTGTTTTATTTCTTTTTTGGGATTATGTTGGACTTTTCTAATGGCCATAGTGATTACCTACTTATCTCATACGCCTGCTTTGGCATTATGGGGCCGCCGTTTTTTCACCTTGCGGTCAGTCTCGCAAGTGAGCGAACCCAAGGCTGGTTAACCTTAAAGCTACTGTCGCCGATGCAGTTCAATAGTTTTATTGCGGCAAAATTATTCAACAGTGCGCTGTTTTCTGTGGTGATTTTGTTACTGCTTTATATTGAAGCCGCGTGGTTAGCGGACGTTCGGTTATGGTTTTGGCAGTGGGGGTTGTTAACACTCATTTTTACCCTAGGTACGTTGCCTTTTGCCGCATTAGGTATGCTCATTGGGGCTTTGGCACCGGATCGCGCGGCTGCCGGTGTGGTTAATCTGATCTACCTGCCCATGGCGTTACTCTCGGGCTTGTGGTTCCCGTTATTTTTGATGCCTGACTGGGTGCAATGGGTGGCTTATGGGCTGCCAAGTTATCACTTAGTGCAATTGGGCTATGGGGTTATTGGACAAGGCGATGAGGTCAGCTGGTATTGGCACATCACTTATTTGTGCCTATTCAGCGTGGGCATGATGTTAATACTGAGGGGCTTATCTGGACGTTTTAGCGGGAGCAACCCATGAAAAAGCGTATCTGGATTATAGGTAGTGGGGTTGTTGCGTTACTGCTGTGGTTGTTACCAGAGCCCACGACTACTGATGATAATAGTTTTACCCTTGGCCCAGTTAATATATTCAATGGCGAGAACGTGTTGATGGCGCAATATGTCTCGGTCGAGGAGGGGATTATTACGCACATTGATTCGCAGCCACCGAGAGCGCATCAGCGAGTTTATTCCACCAAGCTAGATCAGTGGCTTATTCCCGGGCTGATTGATAGCCATGTTCATGCGTGGGGGAAGGCGCGAGGACATGCGCTTGATTTTGGTGTGACAACGGTGATTGATCTATTTGGGCACCCAAGCCAGTTAGGTAAAGCCCGACATCAGCGCAGGTCAGTTAGTTTTCAACAGGAAGCCGATATGTGGGGCGCTGGTCGATTGGTTACAGCACCCAAAGGACATGGGACGCAGTTTGGGTTTAGTCCCCATCCACTTGCTAGCGATGGTAGTGTCGAAGATGCTGTATCGGAACGAATTGCTGAAGGTTCCGACTTTATTAAGATTGTGTATACCGCCGAGGGCGCTGATTACCCTCATCGACCATCGATAAGTTATCAGCAACTGCAACATGTTATTCACGTCGCGCATGCCCAACAGATGTTAGCAGTCGTTCATGTCGCCGATCACCTTTCCGCAGAGCATGCGGTTGCTGCTGGAGCTGATGGTTTGGTGCATGGCTTTTTTGACAAACCCATGAGCGAAGAACTGATTGATACAATGGAGCAATTAAAGGTATTTATCGTACCAACCAACATTATTTACGAGCACCTAGTGCACGGTGAATTTAATAAACAGGTTGTGTTGCCCGCCTGCGGAGACTGTTTTAATAAGACGAATGCAAATAATTTGAGCGGTGGTGGTGCGAGTATGGTATCAACAACATTTTATAATAATTTGAAAACGAACACTCGCTTACTCGCTGAAAGTGATGTTGATGTATTAGTGGGAAGTGATGCGCCCAATCCAGGTACCGCGCACGGCATTAGTCTGATCGCAGAATTGATGTGGCTCGAAGCGCAAGGTATTAATTGGCAGTCCGCGATTAATTCAGCCACTGCACTTCCAGCTAAACGCTGGCGAATCGAAAATCGCGGACTTTTGTTGGTCGGGCAACGCGCTGATATGGTGCTGATCGACTCATCACCTGAGCGAGGTATGGAGGTCTTATTGAACCCTACGGCTGTATGGAAGAATGGCTATCAAGTAAGGTAAACTAGCCACGAGTTTTTGATTAGGTTGATGCTGTGAATTTAGAAGAACTGCTCGGGCAATACAGTAAGGCGCTCTCAAATAGTCGGGCCTTTTGGGATCTTGTTGCGTTTGAGCATGCGACTTTGCCTTGGACGGACGAACAAAGCCTCTCTCAGGCACTTGCAGAGTTGCGCTCATTATCCGATCCAGTGTCACGATATCAACCGACTCACCCTTTAGAGGGTGACTTGCCTTTTTGGCTAACGCAAGGGATTAAAGGGCGCAAATTAGCGCAAGTGCAGGCATTTATCGAGCACATACCGAAGCAGGCTGGTACAACCGTGGAGTGGTGCGCTGGCAAGGGGCATTTGGGTCGACTCTTGAGCTTTACCCAGAATTGTTCCGTGGTCAGTATCGAGTGGCAATCAGTATTGTGTGAAGCGGGGCAACGACTTGCTCAACAGCACCAGTTACCGCAGGTGTTTATTCAACAAGATGTCTTAGCGACCAGCGGTGATGAAAGAGTTCATCACACGCTACGTACCAGTCAGACTGCAGTGGCGCTGCATGCCTGCGGTGACTTACATACCCGTTTATTAACGACAGCAACTGAGGCCGGTATACGGGATGTTTATGTGGCGCCTTGTTGTTATCACCTGACCCAGCAAGCGTTCTATCAACCTTTGTCACAGACCGCACAGCAGTCTTCTCTAAAACTTAATAAAAATGCGCTGCGACTCGCCGCTCAAGGGCTTGTTACAGCCGGCAAGCGAGAGCGTGAGCTGCGTGAAACCGAACTCGTGTGGCGGTTGGGATATGAATGCTGGCGCCAAGTTCAGCTGAACGACCCGCACTATCGACCGCTTAATTCGGTATCCAAGGCAATCTTTACTGGTCAGTTCGAAGATTTTTGTCGCTGGGCTGCAACACAACACGGGGTTGATTTGGGCACACACTTTGATGCCGACTATTGGTTGGCGCAAGGCCGCCATCGATTCTCAGTGACTGAAGCGATCGAACAGGTGAGACTGAAGTTTCAGCCATATATTGAGCGTTGGTTGTTATTGGATAGAGCGGTATTTATGCAGGAGCAGGGTTACGAAGTATCTTTAATGGCATTTTGCGACGCTAAGTTGACGCCACGTAATACGTTATTAAAAGCACGAGCCCGCGTTTAAGCGGGCTTGTAACTCACGTAATAAGCACTTAGTTGCCAACTACGATATCGTTTTCAACGTCTTCAACACCTTCAACGCCTTCAGCGAGTTGACCCGCAGTTTCAGCATCGTTCTCGGTTGCAACGGTACCGCTCAAATAAACGGTTTTATTGCGCGTTTCAACAGTGATCTTCGAGCTGTCTAGACCACCATTATCGAACAGTGCGGTTTTAACCTTTGCGGTGATAGCCGAATCAGAGAGGTATTCACCTGCCTCTTCCATTTTTTGTTCTGCAGCGTCGCCCATTTTATCTGCTGTATCTTTTGCAGACTCCATTGCTTGCTCAGTTTTGTCTTCTGCTGAATCTTGCGAACACGCAGCGAGACTTAAGCTTGCTAATGCCATCAAACTTACGAGTGATAAAGTTTTTACTGATGCCATGAAACACCTCCTGTTTAATTAGAACGATTTCTAATATAGTAGAAAACTATAGCTGTCACAGTGTATTTACACGAGTTTTGCAATAAACGATCATAATAGTTGAACGTTATTTTCTATTTTTTGAGGTGAGGCAATGCCAGACGTCCTGCAATCAGCGTTTAACGCGCTATTAGAAGAGTTACAAAACTCTGAGTCGTTGATTCGCTTGATGATAAGCACATTACTCCTGATTTTAGTCATCGCGACTAGTCGATTTGTGCTGCGCAGGTTTATTCGTCGGAATATTCAGTCGAGTGAAATGCGTCGGCGTTGGCTTATTCAACTGCGCAATATTTTACTAATTGTATTAGTGCTTGGCCTAGTGGTGATATGGGGGCATGAGCTGAGAACCTTTGCTCTCTCGATGGTCGCCATCGCGGTCGCCTTGGTGATTGCGACAAAAGAACTTATTTTGTGCGTGTCGGGGGCGCTGATTAAGGGTGGCGCACGATCATTTAATATTGGCGATAGAATTCAGGTTAAAGAATTTCGTGGTGATGTGATTGATCAGAACTTACTCACGACGACCATTCTAGAAGTCGGCCCTGGTAAGTCTATGCAACAACGCAGTGGCCGTTTGATCGTTTTGCCGAACTCGTTATTTGCTAGTGAAGCGGTGATTAATGAGAGCTACTCACAAGAGTTTGTGTTACACACCTTTAGTGTGCCATTTTTGCGCGAGCATGATTGGCGTGTAGCGCAACAGAAGCTATTACAACTTGCCCAGAAATACAGCGAGCCCTACTTGGATCAAGCCAAACGCCATTTTGCGCGGCTAAGCTACAGAACGGGCCTCGAGCAGCCTGTTGTCGATCCTCGCGTTACCATACAATTGCACTGCGCCGAAGAGCTTCACCTCATCGTTCGCCTGCCCACCAAGGAGCATGATAGAAACCAAACGGAGCAAGCGATATTGGTTGAGCTTTTTGCCGAGCAAGACTTTATTGGGGACTCGGTGCTGAAGCGTTAGTCGTGCTCGTCCTTTGAGTTGGATTTTTTCTGTGTAGCATAACCGTATGCGGCGCCAAACGCGGCGCCTAATGCAACCCCCAGTGCGAGTTGGTCCATCGCAACGCCCATGGCGCTACCGATTGCCACACCAATAGCTACAGTGACGCCTAAACTCTGTTCGTTGTCTTTTTTATTGTGTTCTGCCATAAAGCGAGCGCTTTTGTTCTATTTGTTGGTTGTGTATACCTGAGAGTAGCAATAATGCTGACATCGCGCCAATTAGCGCAAATGCCATGTCCGATTGAGTGTCCCACGCGTAACCTTGAGTGCCTAAAAAGGCGTCCGCACTCGCGCCTGTTGCAACCGCGACCCACCATTCAATGAGTTCGTAAAAGGCGCTAAACGCGAGACAAAATGAGGTAATAAAGACAAACTGCCATAAACCACCAAAAATGAGATGGTTTCTCACAACGATCTCGCGGACTACCATGGCGGGCACAAACCCTTGCGCAAAGTGACCGAGTTTATCGTAATTGTTGCGTTCCCAGCCGAAGTAATCGCCCAATGTATCAAACAGTGGTACTTCGGCATACGTGTAATGCCCACCCACCATGAGAATCACGCAGTGCACTAGGGCTAAACCGTAAACAAGCCGCGTAAAGGTAAAGTGGCGATAAGTGACTGCAAGTAAAATTGCGCCAAGTAGGGCGGGTAAAACTTCCAGCCACCAAGTCAGCTGATCCTTTGGGTGATAGGCGGACCAAATTAAGCAGCCAGTGTAGATAAGCACCCACAACAGTTTGTGCATGACATCGTCTCCGTTGCCGAATCATCGCATCATAGTTAACGCATTAAGTCTGTCTTGCAAGTTAAAGTTTTAATGACCTAAGTCAAGAGGTTACTTGTGCGGAGTTATTAAACTCATCGGTAGAAAGTTTACTAGGAGACGACTATGAGTATTTGGCAGCAGTTTTTTAAAGACCCCGTCATATTCTTTTCATTTACAGGGCTGGCTATCGTGATTGGCTTGTGTGTTTTTTATGCGATTTATTTTTATGTAAAAACTAAAAACGCGTAATTGACCGTCGGGTTATCCAAGTAACCCGACGTGCTCCGCTGCGATACCCATTCCCACACCGATAAGTACAAAACCGCCGACGATCTCGGCGTAACGACCAATGATGTGACCCGCATAACGACCTATCATGACACCAACCGTCACAGCGACAAAAGTAGAACAGCCAATAATCATGGCCACAACATAAATATTGACGTCGAGAAATGCCATGCCAACGCCTACCGCCATCGCATCGATAGATGTCGCGATACTGGTCAGAAATAGCTTTATAAAGGGTTGCTGAGTCGGGTCCACTTCGTCATCTTCATCGTCGTTTGATGACAAGCCCTCTTTTATCATATGAATACCTAATAGGCTGAGCAAGATGAGCGCAATCCAATGGTCGTATTCAGAGATGATTTGGGCAGCGGCTTTACCTAAAAGCCAACCTAGCATGGGTGTTATGGCTTCAACAACGCCAAATAGCACGCCGATTTTTAAAGCTTGCTTGAGTGTTGGTTTGCGCATAGCGATGCCTTTGCCTATTGCCGCTGCAAAGGCGTCCGTCGACATCGCGATACCAATTAAAAACAACGATAAAATATTCATATCAATTACAAGCTCAAATGCACTGCGCTCTTGCGACTATGGTGCTTGGTAATGGTAAATACCATTAGACCTGCCAGCGCTAGTAAACAGCCGACCCAGCCGGTTGCCTGCCAACTCAGCGCGGTATTGAGCGATAATCCACCTAAAAAAGCACCTAGGCCGTTTGCGATATTAAACGCCGCGTGATTTAATGAAGCTGCCAATGTTTGCGATTCGCCAGCGACATCCATCAAACGGACTTGCAGTGCAGGTACCAACATCGCCGTGGTGCCTAAACAGAACGCCATCGGTAAAATGGTATACAGAGAATAAATACTCAGCGGGAATACGGCTAACACCAGAATCGCCCACATTAGCGCGCCAGCGATTGCCCATTTCATGTTTAAATCGGTGAGCTTGCCGCCGACAATACTGCCAGTAAACGAACCTAAACCATAAATTAACAAGGCGATGGGAATCCAATATTCGTGTACTTGGGTGGCTTCGAGCAGTGTCGGTGACAGGTAGCTAAGTACCGCGAACATACCGCCAAAGCCTACACTACCTATCGCTAAGGTGAGCAACACTTGGCTATTCTTTAGCGCACGTAGCTCGGTGCGCACACGGGTCGTTGTGGTTTGTTTAGGTTGTGGGACACAAGCCACCACTAACATGGCGGCGCTCAATGCGACCATACCCACGCCGACATAAACTGTACGCCAATCAAGCAGTTGACCAAACCAAGTCGCTAAAGGGTTACCGACTAAGATCGCTACGGTGAGGCCCATCATGACCATGGTAACTGCCATACCTCGTTGCGATTTATCAACCAAGCCCGCGGCCATTAAGCAGACAATACCGCCATAGGCACCGTGCGGCAGGCCGCTGATAAACCGAAAGAGCTGCAGTTCTAGGAAACTATCTGCTTGGGCACTGAGTAAATTACTAGCAGCATAAACCAGCATAAGGACGATGATCAGTGGTTTACGGGGAATGTGCGCACCAAGGAGGGTAATCAGTGGCGCACCAATGACGACACCAAGTGCATATAAACTAATCAGATGACCGGTTTGTTGTGCGGTGGTATCAAAGTCGGCACCCACATTAGGCAATAAGCCCATCATGACAAATTCGCCAATACCGATCGAAAACGTACCGATCGCCATAGCGAATATGGCGAGCGCTATTTGCAGTCGTGAATAACTCATGGAATTTATACAGCGAGAAAAAATTGCCGCCTATGGTAAAGCTTTTCATCGTAGGTTGCTATTGTTATGGCGTAATAATCGAACTGAGTTAGGGCGATGTGTTAGCATAAGCGTTTCAACAATAACCGTTGGGAGTCAAGACTTTGCAACAACAGCAATATCCAATTGGTACGCCCGGTAAGCCTTGGGGCGAGCCAGAGAAAAAAGAGTGGCTGCAAAAGCAGCGTATTCAGCGTTCTTATAACGATGACGTGGTTACTCACATTGAGCGGTTTAAAGCGCGCTTTGATGTCCGGGAATACGGTCAGCTAGACTATGCCGATAAGCACTACCCATTGTATGTCGTTCTTTCGCCAGAGTGGGATGATGAAAAACCAACGGTGCTGGTGACGGGCGGAGTTCATGGCTATGAGACGAGCGGTGTGCACGGTGCTTTAAAGTTTATTGATGAACAGATGCAAGCTTACCAAGATGTGTTTAACTTTATTGTGACACCGTGCATCAGCCCATGGGGTTATGAAACGATTAATCGCTGGAATCCCGATGCAGTTGATCCAAACCGGTCATTTTATCAATCCAGTCCTGCAAAAGAGTCGGGTTGCGTACTGCGGTTGATTGACGACTTGGGCGTTGATTTACTCGCTCATATTGATTTACACGAGACAACCGATACTGATAACTCGGAGTTTCGTCCTGCAAAAGCGGCGCGCGACGGTGAAGTGAATACCAATTGGAACATCCCTGATGGGTTTTACTTGGTCACCAACTCGGAAAATAAACAGCTCGAATTTCAACAGGCGGTGCTTGCTGAGGTCGCAAAAGTTACTCATATCGCGCCAGCAGACGAAGATAACCGACTGATTGGCACTGATATTGATATTCCCGGTGTCATTAGCTACCCAACGCATGACTTAGGGCTGTGCATTGGATTGAGTCAAGCAATGTATGCCACGACAACAGAAGTGTACCCCGACAGTGAAAACGCAACGCCGGAGCAGTGCATTGATGCGCAAGTTGCTGCAGTGGTCGGCGCACTGAACTATCTTCGTTAGTTTGGCTTAACCCTGTGTTTGCTGCACTCAAGCACCCGTTGCTTGAGACAGGATTGGCTGGCAGCATCACATGCTTTTAGGTCGCAAGCCACTCAGGCTTGCGACTGCTTCTTAAAGTTTTTGTGAACTCTCACCAAACAAAGAAATCATCCCCTTAAAATTTATTTTAAGAAATATTTAAGAAAACAGTTCTAGAGTTATCTCTAAATTCGGCCGTTCTGCCAAATACGTTGGAGATAGCGACATGCCATCGAATCGCACTTTTATCATCAAGACGGATGAGCACGCACCGGTTACTGCATGCTGGGTTAAACCATCGGATGTCAATCGGCTCGCGGCTGAACACTTTATTTGCGAGCGTTATTGGCTCAGCTTCAACGCCTGTATCACTCAGCTTCCCGAACATATTCTTGCGGTCTACCAAAATGACCGCATGGTCGCTGCGTGTGGCATACAGCTTGCCGAGACACGTGCCTTATTCTCTGAGCAGTACATGAGTCAGTCACTTGGGACTTGCCGTGTGCTTGGTCAATTAGCACCTGCACGCGAGCAAATCGCTGAGGTGGGCTCTATGGCTACATTGGGTCGGCGATACTTGCCTTTTCTCGTCGACGCGATTGTACTCGCGCTCCGAGATATCCACCGTGCATTAGTTTTATTCACCGCGACGCGCGGCTTGGCACACTTTTTAGAACGTCGCGGTATTGAACTGGAAAAACTCGCCACAGCCGCGCGCGAAAAGCTGAAATCAGACAATCGTGCGGATTGGGGCTCTTACTATGCGCATCAACCCAGTGTTTTTGCAGGTTGGACAGATAGTTATAGTCGCTCGACAGGTGAATTAGCTCACCTTAGCCATACCGCTTTTTGGGAGCAAGCACATGCATAACTTACTTACGCGACTTCAACAACACGCTAAAAGCGATGCAATTGCCTTACGCTCACCCCATAGCACACTAAGCTATCGGCACATGTGGAATCGCGTCGATGCGACAGTGCAATGGCTTAGCAAACGATCAGAAACGCGGTTGGCGCTTGCCTTAGATAACGTGTTTGATTGGGTTATTTGGGATCTTGCGTGTTTACGTTTGGCAAAAGTACTCATTCCTATACCGCCGTTTTTTAGTGCGGAACAGCAGCGCAATGTATTAAAAGATAGCGGTGCTCAACTGTTGGTGGGGGATTTTCTTGATAAGCGCGTGCACGCTCAGCACGTGATTGCTTGCGTATCAGCGCCAACGGGATTTGTGCCGATCTGTGTGCTTAACACCACTGGTGAACTCGCACCATTACCGCCTACCACTCAAAAAATTACGTACACCTCGGGCAGCACGGGACAGCCGAAAGGCGTGTGCTTGTCTGCTGAGGGAATTGGCACTGTCGTGACGAGCTTAATTGAACGCTTACCTAGTCAGCTTAACTCGACGCACTTGGTGGTGATGCCGTTGGCGGTACTGCTAGAGAATATTGCAGGTATCTATGTCACGCTTGCTCTGGGAGCTGAAGTCGTGTTGCTCACTGGCGCGGAACTTGGATTGGCAGGTACCGCGGGGCTGAATGCTGCGCGCTTTATTCAATGCTTAATTGATTATCGAATTTCTACTTTAGTTATCCCGCCTGCATTGCTTGATGCCGTGTGTGCGAGCGTCGCCAATTTCGGTGTACCCGCAACCCAGTTCGAGTTCATTGCCGTCGGTGGTGCCAAACTCGCTGAGGCACAAGAACAGCGTGCGATGGAGTTAAACCTGCCTGTGGTCGTAGGTTACGGACTATCAGAGTGTGCGTCGGTGGTTGCTTTAAATGACGTGCGAAAAGCCAGCCCCATAGGATCAGTAGGTCAGTTGCTTCCACATATAACAGCGCAGATTCGAGCCGGTGAGCTATTTATACGTGAACCGCTGATGTTGGGTTATTTAGGCGATAACTCGGCAGCTCCAGCGTGGTTTGCTACGGGCGACTTAGCGCACTTTGATGAGTCGGGCGACGTGTATATCGATGGTCGCAAGAAACACATTATCGTGACGTCCTACGCGCGTAATGTCGACCCAGAATGGGTCGAAGCCGCGCTGTTAACTATTCCAACCGTGAAGCAAGTCTGCGTGAGTGGGAGCGAATCGCATCCGCTGCGTGCGCTGATTGTCAGTGACGTTGCGCAAGCAGAGATTGAACGGGCGGTTAAACAGGTAAACGCCGCATTACCCGATTATGCGCGAATACAGACGATTGAGGTGATGACCTCTCCTTTTACCTTGGCAAACCAGCTTCTTACCGGGACAGGGCGGCTTAGACGTCAAGCTATCTTACAACAGTATCCACTCAGCATGTCATCAATGGAGTACGAATCATGACATTTTTCACCACACTATGTGAGCAAACACAAACTGAGCAGAACTTCTTATTTAATGCGCCGGTTATCAAAGATACGTTTGCTGGAGCGATCACTCGCGCCCGATACCAAGCGTTTCTGGGCCAAGCTTACCATCATGTTAAACATACGGTCCCCTTGTTGATGCGAGCCGGTAGCTTGTTACCCGGATCGTTAGAGTGGCTGCGTAAAGCTGTCGTTGAGTATATCGACGAGGAGTATGGTCACGAACGTTGGATTTTGAACGATTTAAAAGCAACGGGTGTTGATCCGGAGCAGGTGAAGAACAGTGAACCCCATTGGACAACCGATGCCATGGTGTCTGTTGTCTATGACCACATGCAACGCTATCACCCCGCTGCGTTTTTTGGTATGGCTCATGTACTAGAAGGGACCAGCGTAAAGTTAGCCACACAAGCTGCGCATCGGGTTAAGGCGCAACTTGAACTTCCGAATAGTGCATTCAGTTACTTACTTTCACACGGTGACCTCGACCAAGATCACGTTAAGTTCTTTGAAGACTTGATGAATCAGTTGACCGACGAGGATGCCCAGCGCGCGATTATTAGAACGGCTCGGAGCGTCTATCACCTGTATGGCGAAATGTTCCGCGCGATACCCTCATTGGCAGGAGAATAAACGATGTCTATCAATTGGACGCAACAACACATTGTGTTGACGGGCGCGACCGGTGGGTTGGGGAGTGCGTTGGCAAAAGCGCTCACTGCGCGTGGTGCGAGCCTTACCTTGGTCGGGCGCAATCAGACGGCGCTGGCAAACTTAGCTGATGCATTGCAACAGGATTATGTGGTCGCTGATATTACTGATGCAGCTGATCGCGAACGCTTGTTACAGCATCTCAACGTTGACTCGGGCATAGCGACTGTGACGGGGTTAATTAACAACGCGGGCATGGCTGCAGAGGGCACATTCGAGCACCAGTGTAGCCAAGCCGAAGCGATGTTAAACACCAATTTATTAGCCCCGATTTTGTTGATCAACGCAGTGCTACCGGAGTTCAAGCGTCGCAGTAGCTTTATTCTTAATGTCGGTTCGGTGTTTGGCAGTATCGGGTTTCCAGGGCAAACCCTCTATTGCGCGACCAAGTCGGGTTTAAAAGGCTTTACCGAGTCGTTGCGCCGTGAGTTATCCGATACGTCTGTCCGTGTCATGTATACCGCGCCGCGAGCAATAAAAACCAGTTTCAACGGACCGCTCATGCGCGCACTCAACGAACGCACCAACACCACTGAAGATGACCCTCATGTGGTGGCACAGTGCATCGTTCGACAAATTGAGACCGGCCAGTTGAGTCAAACGATTGGTTTTCCCGAACGACTTTTTGCGGTTCTGAACATGATTAGACCGCAATGGCTTGATGGCGCTTTATTCAAAGTTAACCGTACGTTTCAATCACTAATTAAGGAGTGATTATCATGAAATCAATAATCTCAGTGGCGATGAGCAGTGTATTATTACTCAGCAGTGCGCAAGCCGTCGCACAAAGTAAATTGGCAGATATTCAGCAGCGTTGGGCCGAAGTTAATTACACCTTGCAAGATGATGCGCAAAGCAAAGGATTTCAGTCATTAGCCGAGGAGGCGCAAGCCTGGGTTAACAGCGAGCCGAATAATGCCGCTGCGCATATTTGGCTGGGTATCATTAAAAGTACTGAGGCGGGTGCAGTAGGTGGACTGGGCGCATTGGGTCTTGCCAAAGAGGCTAAAGCGAGCCTCGAAAAAGCGCTGGAAATTGAACCAGATGCGTTATCTGGCTCTGCTTACGCCAGCTTAGGAACACTCTATTATAAAGTCCCGGGTTGGCCGTTTGGGTTTGGTGACGACGATGAAGCTGAAAAGCTCCTTAAAAAAGCACTGGAAATAAATCCAAATGGCATTGATAGTAACTATTTCTACGCCGACTTTCTGTATGAGCAAGGCAATTACAAACAGGCATTGAGTTTTGCCCAGCACGCATTAGCGGCGCCGGCACGTCCGGAACGTCCGTTAGCGGATGCTGAGCGCAGAGAAGAAATTCACGCACTGATCAAGAAGGTCAATAAACGGCTAAGTAAGCGATAAGGGATTAGCATGCAATTGTTGTTGGTTGAGGATAATCAAACCTTAGGCCAAGCCGTTGAGATAGGATTGTCTCAACGGCAGTTTATGGTGTCATGGGTACGTACCGGTGCAGCGGCTATTTCGAATTTAAACCGGCATGAGTTTGATATAGCCATTTTAGATTTAGGCTTGCCCGACATCGAGGGTGAAAGAGTGCTGCAGAGCATTCGGAGAAAGGGAATTGATATCCCTATCTTGGTGTTGACGGCTCGTGACCAAACCCGTGATGTCATCAACTTGCTTGATGCAGGTGCTGACGACTTCATGACTAAACCTTTTGATGTTAATGAATTGGCGGCGCGCTTACGCGCTTTGTTGCGCCGTCGAAGCGGGTATACCTCAGCTAAGATAGCCTGTGGTCCTATTGTTATGGATACATCCAGCCGCGAAGCATTCATCAACGGGCGAGAAATGATGCTGTCGCGCAAAGAGTACGAACTGCTACAAATGTTTGTCATGCAGCCAATGAAAGTCCATCCGCGCGATAAGCTCGAAGCGTTGTTAAGTTCCGATAGCCATCTCGTTGAGAGTAATGCGCTCGAAGTCCATGTGCATAATCTGCGCAAAAAGTTAGGCCAACGAGAACTCATTGAGACCATCAGAGGCGTGGGTTACCGATTAAAATGCAAAGACTAACGGGCTTTTTTAGTAAGTTAAAATCAATACGCCGAAGAATCCTTTTAACGGTTTCAGTGGTTTATTTGTTCGGTAGTAGTGTATCGGCGTTGTGGATTTATTTTGAGGTCAGCCATGAGGTCGATGAGCTTTTTGATGCCGAGCTGATTCAACAAGCACATACCATGAACGCGCTGATTAGCCAGTTTGAGCTTGGCACGGTTAATCAACGACTTGATAGCGCCGAATCAAGAGCGTCGCTTATTTATCAAACTCCAGCATGGCTGCAAGATTATGAGCGCAAGCTCGCCATTCGCTTGGAAACCGCTGATGGTGAAGTTATTTATGCCAGTCGTGATTGGCTTCGATCGGAGTCGATACAGTACCGCGAAGGGATCTCTGAATTGCGACAAGGTGACTCCTACTGGTACGTGTTTGGCGCAACTAACGCAAAAAGTGGATTACGGATGCTGGTGTTGCAGGAGGATGACTTTAGAGCTGAATTACGTAGCGACCTAACCATCGATACCTTGATTCCGATTCTGTTGATGCTTCCAGTCATTATCTGGTTTGGATGGTGGAGTATTAACTTCAACTTTGCCAACTTCCGTCAGTTAGCAACCACCATACGCGAAAAGCCCAGTGATAATTATGAACAGTTAGTGGGCTTTGATGATACTGAAGAGGTGGCTGTAATCAGCCAATCGTTAAACCATTATTTATCTCGCGTCGAGCAATTATTCTCGCGTGAAAAGCGATTTTCTTCGGATGCGGCCCATGAATTGCGAACCCCCGTTGCCAACCTAAAGTTACGTATTCAAAACCTGATTGACACCTCTGACGAGGCGCAAAAACTTACACTCGACTCGCTTATGGTATCGGTCAATCAACTGACACGATTGATTGATAACTTGTTGCTGTTATCTCGAACCGAACGGCCGCTTAATAGAAAAATCTCATTAAAACTTGCCCGTCATGTGCGCGAAGTGGTCGCATCGTGGTATGAAAAAGCGGAGCAAAGAGGACAAACGTTTGATCTGGTTCTTGATGAGCGGGCGACCATCAACAGTGACCCAGATTTGTTGCAGGTTTTGCTCTCTAATCTAATTGATAACGCAATTAAATACGGGGCTGTCGATAGCCTGATCACCTTGAAACAGAGTGAACATGAGCTGGTCATCACGAATACGATGAGCGATTTGGCTCATGTGGATATTGAGCGTGTTGGGGAACGTTTTTATCGCGGAGGTCACCTTGATATTGATGGAACAGGGTTGGGCTTATCCATCGTAGAAAATATTGCCAAGCAACTCGGTATAACGGTTCAGTTCAGTCAAGGCGATGACACCTTTATTTGTACACTTTCATTCTAAAACAGTTTGATAATGCATAAATATTAATTAATCTAAGGCATCAGATAATAAAAATAATGGTGGCGTATGTATCGAGTAATGCGTTACATCGGCCTCACAGTGTCTTGGCTCGTATTGTGGCGAGTTGCTGTGGTACTGGAGTTCGCTCCTCATGCAAGTATTTGGTTTCCACCCGCGGGTTTATCGTTTGCCGCATTGCTTGTATTGGGGTGGCGGGCGGTCGGCCCTATCGCGGTTGCTGGCTTTGTCAGCACCGCATGGATTACCGACATTTATAGTGAACCACTGACGTGGATGACCTGGCTCACCAGCAGTGTGCTATTTGTAGGCGCACACACCTTGCCACTGGGTGTCGGTGCCTATTTTGTAAAATGCGCGCACATTAATAACGGTGTGATTGGTTTTCCTCGCACTGTACTGACTTTCCTCGTTGTATCAGCGATAAGTTCTCTGCTTACCTCGCTCTTGGGTATTATAGCGTTGACTGAAGGCGGGCTGATGTCCGAGCCGGAACAGTGGTTATCCTGGCTACCGTGGTGGATAGGTGATATGGCCGGGGTGATGGTATTAGCCCCCGTATTTATCGCCGTTTTATCATGGCGCTACCCGAGCATTAATGAGCATTTGGGTGAGCTCAACTTTAGCCTAAAATCGGTTAAATGGCGGGTGTTTTTTGGGCGGCTGTGCTTGGTTGTTGTGTTGCTGGGCTTATCAGTGTTCTTGGTCTACCAAACACAACGTCTAGAAGCTTCATTTACAGTATTTTTTATTGTCTTACCGTTTCTTTGGATCGCTACTACGGCAAGTCCGCTCACCAGTGTTTTTATTCTGGCGTTATTTAGCGGCGTGATGGCGCTGCTGGTGGCGCAGTTGCAGCTGCAAGACTTTGCACTGGTGTATCAGTTTGCTATGACAATAACTGCTGCCTGCGTCTGGTTTGCGCTATCGATACCGACGTTAATCGCGCAAAATGCAAACTTAGCGGCACGTGTAGCACGTGATGGATTGACTCATGCGGCTTCACGCGGTTACTTTTTACAACGGTTGGAAAAGCGGTTGCGTTCGAACGAAGCAAACTCTCCGTGTTGCTTGATTATTTTCGACTTTGACCACTTTAAACAGATTAACGATGTGTATGGCCATATTATTGGTGATCATGTTTTGGTTAGTGTCACCAATTACATCAACCAACAGCTACGGGAAAATGATATGATGGGGCGCTTTGGTGGTGACGAGTTCATGATTATGTTACCCGATACCGATTTTTCGGACGCGCAAGCTATCGCTAAGCGTCTGTGCGCAGGTATTGAACGGCTCCGAATTGATGGTTTGAGTGATTCGGTTTCCTGTAGTTTTGGTGTGGTGTATTGCCAACCGAAAGAACAAGCCATGTCGGCTATCGGTAGAGCGGATAGGGCATTGTTGAATGCTAAAAAGCAAGGGCGTTGTCAGGTTGTCGCATGTGTTGCATGAAAAAACATGATCAGTGATGACTTCTGATGATTTGCAGATTAACAGCTAGCCATAACAATGCTATGGTCTTTAAATATTAGTTAATAAAAGTAGTCTGAGGAAACGCCAAGGTGAGAGACTGTAAGTTACTCGAACAATTGATGCTCGCTATGGAGAGCTCATCGTTGTGTGTTCGAGTAAATGCACAAGGACAAATTGTCTGGATAAGCGAAATGCTAAAGCAATTGGACACTCAGCAAGCGTTCTCAACAGGCATGCCATTGAGCAAATTGTTGCATGCCGATATGCGGGGACAATTGCTTGACCAATTTGACTACAGTGTTGCCCAACAGAGTCATTGGCAAGGCACCATTAAGCTGAGTTTGGGGAATCGCCGTCCTGATTGGTTCAAAGCAATTTATGTTCCGCTTTACGATGATGAGCAATGTCTGCAAGAACAGATTTTGATGTTGCAGGATATATCCCGCGAAGTCTTTCTTGACGAACTCCTGAATGAAACACGGTTTGATCACACCACAGGGTTGCCGACGCGGGTTGATTTGATTGCTGATATTAAGCGCGTCAATACACAAACGGTTGCCATTATTGATATTCGTAAGTTTCGCAGTTATGCCGACTTTTACGGGCTTGAGTTTGGTGATCGTCTATTATTAAATTTCAGCGAATCCTGTAAGGCGTTCTTTTACCCCCGACATATTAATATGTACCGACTGTACGGTGATAAGTTTGCATTGTTGCCATCATTCAGAATGGTGCCTGCATTGTTTGAGCAACAGTTACAGCGGTTTTATGCTCACATTATTGATCATCACATTGAAGTTAACGGTGCTAATGTGGCACTGGACATAGCAATAGGGATGGGCGTTGGTAAAGCCAAGCTGCTGCAGTTAGCAGAGAGTGCGCTAGCTCGAGCTAAAACGGTGTTTTCAGGTCAGCGTATACATGTTGTAAATGAGCGCGAGTTTTCTGCGAGTAATTCGATTAACTGGTTACCAAAAATCCAATCTGCGATTAAAAATAACCGTTTTATTAATTATTACCAACCGATCCGCAGTAGCAATGGGCAACGTCCTGATTACTTCGAAGCGCTTGTTCGCATGCGAGATGGTGACAAAGACATTCCACCAGGCTTTTTTCTCGATAAGGCAAAGACTACTCGATACTATCCAGAGATTACACGGCGCGTGGTGGAACAGGCCGTCGTGCATTCGGCCGAGTATGATGTGCAAATATCAGTTAATGTATCGATTGAAGATATTTTGAATTCTGAGACCGTTGCTTTTATCTCTGACCAGCTCGAAGCTTACCCACAATCGCGATTAATTTTCGAAATAACCGAGACAGAATCGACTGAAGATTTTTCAATGGTCGATGAGTTTACTCGGCGCGTGCGGTCGCTTGGAGCAGAAATTGCGATCGATGATTTTGGTGTGGGATACTCTAATTTTTCACGGCTGATTCAGTTGCGACCCGATTACCTCAAAATTGACGGCAGTATTATTAAAAATATCCTTGAGGATGCCAGTAGCGCCAGTATCTTAAACGGTATGATTAGTATTTGTCGCGAGCTTAAAATACCCATGGTGGCGGAATTTGTCGAAACCGAACAAGTAAACGGGTATTTGACTGAGCAGCAAATTGAATTCTTACAGGGCTACTACATTGGTCGCCCATCCCCTGATATTATCAAGTTGAATTAGCGCGACACTACATGCCGCGCTAATATGCGTTTAGCTTCTTTTTGTGCAGTACTACTTTTTTTGATTCGATGTAATGTATCTCTTGCTACAGGGCGGTATTCATCGATATCGACTATCGGTAATGGATAATCTTCGCCAAGCTGAAAGTCGTACATCTGTGCTTCCATAGCCGTCATCAGATAGGGAGCCTGTTTAAGCGCTAACGGTAACGCGGCAAGTTCAGGTACCCAGCGATCAATAAACTGGCCCGTCGGATCTTTTTCGATAGCCTGCTTCTCCGGATTGTACATCCGAATCGTATTAGTCCCGATAACCCCTGCCTGCATTTGAATCTGTGGGTAATGAATGCCCGGTTCAAAATCCAGGAAGAGCGCCGCTAAGTGAGTCGTTGCATGCTGCCAATGAATATGAAGGTAGTGACATAAAAAACTGACCAACAGCGCCCGCATCCGAAAGTTGATATAACCTGTCTGGGTGAGGCAACGCATCGCGGCATCCACCATAGGGTAGCCTGTTTGTCCTTTCTTCCAGGCGTTAAGATGCAGTTCAACCTGAGCATCAGAACGATAGGGGTAATCTATGTATGCCCGATTCAATGGCACCTGTTGCATCGCCGTCTCTGATTCAAACTTTTGGATAAAATGGCAGTGCCAGTGTAGGCGCGATAAAAACGCATTCATTGGACGTTTCCAGCCACTTTCTTGACGCTTTTTAACGGCGGCTTGATAACACTCTCTTAGGCTAAGATTGCCCCAAGCTAAATAAGCAGATAGCCGGCTGCAGTGTTGTTCGGCTCGCAAGGGTTGAGATATGCTGTAATGATATGCCTGTCCGCGGTCAGCTAAAAAGCTCGCTAAGGTTACTTGTGCAGCACTGGGGCCACCGTACTGAAACGCAGAGTGGCGTTCAAACCAGGGTTTGGGCAGTGTGCGATAGTCTACGCTGGCGGCAGCAACCGGTTGAATACGGCTTAAGTCCGACGTGCTTAGCGGCGCTTTCATCACTTTATACCAATGTGCTTGCCATTGTTTACGGTGAGTCAAACCGCGCCGCACTGCGCCGGTCGGGTATTCGTGCCATGGGATATTGTTTGATGCACACCATTGGGCGACCTGTTTGTCACGCGCAAAGGTGTTGAGCAACCCAACCTCTTGATGGCTAAAAATTTCGGCGATGGTAAATTGCTGATGCCACGCCTGCAACTGCTCAACCGCGTCACCGTAAGTCACATAGATTTGCGTATTGTAGGGCTTGAGTGAGCGATTTATGTCTCGAATTGACTCAACGATGAAACGCCAATGACGCTCATCGTAATGCGGATCGGTGACTAACCAAGGCTCAAAGTTAAACCACAACAGTGTCGGGCGCCCTGACGCGATGGCATCCGCGAGCGGTTGGTGATCACTGAGCCGCAGGTCGCGTTTAAACCAAACGAGGTTAATCGTCATCAGCTTAACGGCCAGTCTGCGGCATCGGTAAAGTCAATTTGCGAAACGGCTTGGTCGCCATGCCAACGCTTAATAAACTCGCCATTTGGATCGTAGATCTGGGTTTGCTTTTCGAGATTAAAACGGCGCGAGCCGCGCGGATCAGCGCCAACGCCAGCGAGGTATTGCCAGTTTCCCCAATTCGACGCCACGTCATAGTCGAGCAATTGCTGTTCGAAGTACGCTGCACCGTATCGCCAATCCAGTTGTAGCTCGTGTATTAAGCAACTGGCAACAAGTTGCCTGCCACGATTCGACATATAGCCGGTTTGATTCAGCTGGTGCATACATGCATTGACAATGGGGTAGGGGGTTTTGCCTTTACACCAGGCAGCGAAGCGCTGTGGATAGAAGCTGGTCACGGGTTTTTTGTTCTGAATGCCGCTGAACTTAAATACGCGCTCTTGGTAGCATCGCAAATACCAGTAAAAATACTCTCGCCACATTAGCTCAAATACAATCCAATAGGTCGACTCATTGGCGCCATGGATCTGCTCGTAATCGCGAAGTGCATCGATGACTTGACGAGGGGAGAGATTGCCGATTGCCAACGCAGCGGAAAACTTGGTGGAGTCGGTAAAACTATCGAGTGCATTGCGTGTTTCTTTGTAGCTGCCAGCCGCGATCGACGCAAAGTAATCCGAAAGGTGTTGATGCGCAGCAAGTTCGCCACCTTTTAGATAGCCGCTCGGTTCGATAAATGGCGTCGCTTCTGTCGCAATGCTGCGTTTGGGCATTGGCGGCAGCGCTTTTAAATGCTTTTGAGCTTGCCCGTTCGGCAATGTCTCGGCGAGCGGTTCGAAGCATTTTCGAAACTGTGAGTAGGTGCTGGGCAAATTATCCAATGAGAAAGATAAATGCTGTTCGTTCAGCAATGTGTGATTGCTGACGCGCTCAAAATGGATGAAGGGAAAGCGCTTTGTTAAGGTTTGCCAGCGCCGCCGTTCATAGACTCCCGCATCATCGCTACTGTAAACCGCATCGACACCCAGCGTGCTGATGAGTGTGGAAATTTCGGTAGTCGGCTGCCCTTTGCGAATGATGAGTTGCTGGCCATATTGTTGCAACGACGCTGCTAAATCAGCGATCGACTGTTGTATAAAGCGCCACCGTTGCTGACTGATACCCTGGATACCATAGCGATTGCCTTTGAACCAACTCTCGTCGATGACAAAGCAACACACTAATTGTTGGCATTCTTGTGCTGCTTTAATCAGCGTTAAGTTGTCGGTGATCCGTAAATCGAGGTTAAACCAGATTAATCCTGTTGCGTGTTTTGCGGTCATGAATTGAACTTTACTTATGATATGACGTACTTTGGATATACGAAAAAAACAACAAATTGGACGTAGTCATGACTTCAGTAAAGACAAAATGGATATACTTGCTTGGGTTTGGTGGTTTAATCCCGTTTTTAGGTTTGTCACTTTCGAGTTTGATGGCAATTGAGTTACCCATGATCGGTGACCCTTTACCTGCTTTAGTCTCCTACGGGGCAGTGATTCTGAGTTTCTTATCGGGCATCTTATGGGGACGCGCGCTGCATCGCGCTGATACTGAGTCAACCCAAGGGTTAATCATAGCAAGTAATGTGTTTGCGTTATTAGCGTGGTTAACTTTATTGCTCAACACATTGTTTTGGTCACTGTTGCTGCAAATCGCTGGGTTTGCACTTGTGTTATTTTTCGAGCGTAAATTGGCGCGAGGGACCACCATGACGAACCAGTCTAGGTATTATCCGATGCGTTTAATGCTGACCGTCGGTGTTATTGTTTGTCAGATTCTGGTGCTTGGTAACCATATTATCTAACAAACAAAAAAGGGCTGCGTTTGCAGCCCTTTTCGTTATTGCCATGAAATTACTTGGTTTCGTTTAAAATAGTCACTTCACCTAAGTTCATCGCACGTACTTTCTCTTCGATAACATCAAGGTCACCAACGATAACCCATGTCAGCGCTTCGGTGCGCAACAAGTCCTTCGCTTCACCCTGAACTTGGTCAAGAGAAATAGACGAGACACGGCTCGGATACGCTTCTAAGTACTCAACTGTCTTACCTTTATTCAAGGTGTCAGTGAGGGCACTCATTAACGCGCTCTTGGTTTCGTATGCACCTGGCAACTTCGCCGTTTTATTGGCAATCACTTTCTTGAGCTCATCTGCAGTCGCTGGCTTATCGCCTTCGTACTGCGTGTACTCTTTTAGGATTTCCTCAATCGACTCAGTGGTCTTATCGATTTGTACAGGCGCTAACGCGATTAACAAGCCTGGTCCTTCAGAATCCAACCAGATTGAACGCGCACCGTATGACCAGCCTTTGTCCTCACGCAGGTTCATATTGAGACGGCTGGTAAATGAACCGCCCAAGATGGTGTTAGTCACATCGATCAAGTCGGCTTTTTCAGTGGTTCCCGAAGGAGCCAACTGACCAGCGATGATTAGTGATTGCGGTGTTCCCGGCTGATCGATTAAGAATACGCGCGACTCAGAACGTGGCGCTGGCGCATCCAGTTGTTTAGTCGGAACGGCAGTTGTTGGTGCTTGCCATTCGCTGAACGCCTTTTCTAGCATCGGTTTAATTTCAGCTTCGGTGGTGTCACCCACAATCACCAATTTTGCATTATCAGGACGTAACCAAGTGTCTACGTAGGCGACCAAGTCATCACGCGTGAGCGCTTTGATTGAGTCAATGGTGCCTGAACCCGTCAGCGGCTGACTGTAAGCGTGATTTTCGTCAAACATTAAGCCCGGTAATACGCGGAGTGCTTGAGACTGCGGGCGTGCTTGTTCCTTGCGGATATCTTCTATCCAATTCGCGCGCTTGCGTTCAATCTCTTCGTCGGCAAACGTTGGGCGCTGTAATACTTCTTCCATTAAGTTAAGACTTTCACCCAAGTTCACTGTCAGTGTGTCTAACGAAATTGTCGAGGTATCCAGACCTGCGCGAGTTGACAGTTGAGTACCTAAACTTTCTAAACGTGCTGCAAGTTCCATCGAAGAATAGTTCTCAGTGCCTTCATTGAGCATATCCATAGCAAAACTTGCTGTGCCAGATTTGTTGCCCGCATCGGCGGCGTAACCGGCATCAAAGGTCAATGACAACTCAACAGTCGGTGTATCATGACGCTCTGCTAAATAGACTTCGAGGCCATTTGATAAGGTGAACTGCTGAAGCTCAGGAAGTTCAAGCTGTGGTAAGTCGCCTACATCCGGTAATTGACTGCGGTCACTCATACTTTCGCCAGCGGCGTAGTCAGGTTGTGGCTCGACGAATAAGGTAAAGTCGCCATCGCTCAACCACTCATTGGCGGTGGTTTTAATATCTGCAGTCGAGGCGCCTTCAATCCAGTCCATCTCTTGTGCGTAGAACCCTGGGTTACCATGGTAAACGGCACCCGAAGCAAGAATGTCAGATTTGCCACCAAATCCGCCTACTTTTTCAGCCTGACGCACAAATGCCGCCATGGTAGAAAAACGGGTACGGTTGAGTTCTTCTTGCGTAGGTCCCTCAGTTAATAGTTTATTAAGCTCTTCATTGATGATCGACTCAATACGCTCTAGCTCAACGCCTTGTTTGGCATCTGCCATGACCATGAACTGTCCAGCGACATCACGGGCATACTGGAAGCTGGTTACGCTAGTCGCGATTTGCTCATCGTAAACGAGACGTTGGTATAAACGCGAGTTTTTGCCGCCAGCAAGAATATCGGACAATAATGACAGATACTCGGAGGCCTCGGTTCCCATCGGTGGGGTGTTCCAGACTTTATAGATGCGTGATGACGGTACGTTATCTTCCATCACCGCACGTTTGCTTTCGCTACGCTTTGCGATCCACTGCTCGGTTTTCTTAATGGGTTTGCCAGGCGCGATGTCACCAAAATACTTTTGCATCTTTTGTTTGGCGGTTTCGACATCAATATCACCAGCGAGCACAACCACAGCGTTGGCGGCACCATAGTAATCTTTAAACCATTGGTGTACGTCGTCCAAGCTCGCCGCGTTGAGATCTTCCATTGAACCAATTACTGACCATGAATACGGGTGACCTTCAGGGAACGTTTGTTCGGCAAGGTAGCCCCATACACGACCGTAGGGTTGTGCTTCACCTTGACGCTTTTCGTTCTGCACGACGCCACGTTGTTCATCGAGCTTGTCTTGTGTAACTGCGCCAAGCAGATGACCCATGCGGTCGGATTCCATCCACAACGCCATATCAAGCGCCGGGGTGGGTACATTCTCAAAGTAGTTGGTGCGGTCGTTGTTGGTTGTACCGTTCATTTCGGTTGCGCCGGCACGTTCGAACGGCCCGAAATATTCGTCATCGTAGTTTTCGGTACCGTTAAACATTAAGTGCTCGAATAAATGCGCGAAGCCTGTCTTGCCTTCTTTCTCATCTTTTGAACCGACGGAGTACCACACGTTTACCGCCACGATAGGGGCTTTACGGTCCTCGTGGACAACAACAGTCAGCCCGTTATCGAGGGTGAATGTTTCGTAATTGATATCAACTTGAGGTAGGTTTTTTTGTTGTACAGCAACTGTTTGCGTGTTCTCACGTTCGGCTGAGGTTGCCTGACAACCGCCTAACAGGACAGATGCCACTGCCACCGCTGTGAGTGTTTTTACCATTTTCATGTTGTGTAATCCTAATTGTTGTAAGTTACGCTGCTATATTAAACAGCCGTGCAGTAAGTATGTAGCCTTTAATGTTTAAAAATTGTAACTAAATTAGACAGAATCGATTTTCATGCAAGGGTTTTAATTAGCCGTGGAATCAAGGATAATTGCGCGCGGTCAAAGAGGTTACAAGGAAATGACAGGGTTGTGAGTAAAACGACAGTTATTGCTATAGCAGGGGCTTCAGCCTCGGGTAAAAGTCTTTTTGCATCGACAGTTTATCAAGAACTGGTTGCAGAGTTAGGAAGTGACGGCATCGCTATTTTAGCCGAGGACGCCTATTACAGAGACCAAAGCCATATGACGATGGAGCAGCGCGTGTTGACGAACTATGATCAACCGTCTGCATTTGAACATGATTTGCTCAAGCAGCATATTCGCGATCTGCGCGATGGTAAAGCCGTCGAAATGCCGCAATACAGTCATACCACTCATACGCGATTGCCTGAGAGTATTCCTGTAGCCCCCGCGAAAGTCATTATGGTTGAAGGTATCTTATTGCTGACTGACCCGTCGCTGCGGGAACAGTTTGATATCTCTGTATTTATGGATACACCACTTGATGTGTGTTTACTGCGACGGATCAAGCGCGATATTGAAGAGCGTGGTCGCAACTTGCAGTCAGTCACAGAACAGTATGAGAAATATGTTCGTCCGGCCTTCTTCGACCATATATTCCCTTCCAAGCAGTATGCTGATCTCGTAGTAACCCGAGGCGGGCGAAATGAAATTGCGATTGATATAATAAAAACAAAAATACGCCAGCTACTCGCTGAATAACCTACGGTCCTTTATGAATAGTTTACTTGGCATTGCCGTCATTTTTTTCGTTGCGTTTTTACTGTCTACTAACCGCAAAGCCATTCGATGGCGAACAGTGATTGGCGCGTTCTCTATCCAGCTATTACTGGCGTGTTTCGTTCTTTATGTGCCCGTGGGTAGGGAAATGCTGTTTGGTTTCGCGCAGGGTGTATCGACTGTTATTGGCTACACGAATGCGGGCATTGACTTCTTGTTTGGCTCGCTCGCCAGCGAGGACTTTGGTTTTGTGTTTGCCATACAAGTATTGAGCGTTATTGTCTTCTTCTCGTCTTTAATCTCTGTGTTGTATTACCTCGGTATTATGAAATGGGTGATAAAGATCCTCGGCGGTGGTTTGCAGCGCTTGTTAAAGACCAGTCGACCTGAATCGATGTCGGCGGCAGCAAACATCTTTGTTGGCCAGACCGAGGCACCGATGATGGTGCGCCCATTTATTGGCACGATGACGCGCTCTGAGTTATTTGCCGTCATGGTAGGGGGCATGTCCTCAGTATCGGGTTCGGTCCTTGCAGGTTACGCGGGTGTAGGTGTAGAACTCAAATATCTGATTGCGGCAAGTTTTATGGCGGCTCCGGCAGGCTTTTTAATGGCCAAGATGATGATCCCGGAAACCGAAAAGCCGCGCAACGATTTAACCGAAGTTGAGGTCGATGATCAATCAGCTAATGTGATTGATGCAGCAGCGACGGGGGCTTCGAGTGGTTTACAGCTCGCGATGAATGTCGGTGCTATGTTATTGGCGTTTGTTGCGTTAATTGCGCTTGTTAACGGCCTATTTGGTTGGGTTGGTGGTTGGTTTGGTTATCCTGAGCTGACGCTACAAGAAATTTTTGGTTACGTGTTTCAGCCCGTTGCGTACGTACTTGGCGTAAGCTGGGACGAGGCGCAAATGGCGGGTAGCTTTATCGGACAAAAGCTGGTTATCAATGAGTTTGTCGCTTACCTTGATTTTGTAAACTACAAAGATCAGCTGAGCGAACACTCGCAAGTGATTATTACTTTTGTACTGTGCGGGTTTGCGAACTTCTCGTCAATCGCGATTTTGCTTGGCGGACTAGGGGGCATGGCTCCGAGCCGACGTCACGATATCGCACGTTTAGGTATGCGAGCGCTGCTTGCTGCGACGTTAGCGAATATGATGAGTGCTGCGATTGCAGGCTTCTTTGTGGGGTTGAGTTAAATAAACTGCAGACAGCTTATTAAAAAGCCGGCTTTAATGCCGGCTTTTTTGTTTCGCGCGTGGGGCATCTGTTAACTACGGTCGCGTATCATGCCTTCTTGAATCGTTGACGCAACTAAAGTGCCTTCTCGATTAAATAATTGTCCTCGTACTAGCCCTCGTGCGCCGCTGGCTGATGGGCTGTCGATAGCGTATAACAACCAGTCATCCATACGGAAGTCGCGATGGAACCACATGGCATGGTCGATGGTCGCCACTTGCATTTTAGGTTGTGCAAAGCTCTTGCCGTGCGGCTGTAATGCGGTGGGAAGAAAATTAAAGTCTGATGCATAGGCCAGTAGATACTTGTGTACGCGTGGGTCATCCGGCATTGCACCATTCGCGCGCAGCCACACGTAACGCTTGGGCTCGTCTTTTTCTGGCTTAAATGGGTTGTACGAGGTGACAAAGCGCATCTCGATCGGTTTCTCGCTGATGAATTTATTGCGCAATGGTGCTGGAATCAGTTGCTCGTGCTCACGGTAAATATCGATATCCGACACCAGCCCCTCAGGACCAGGTACATCCGGCATGGTATCTTGGTGCTCAAAGCCTTCTTCATGCTGTTGGAACGATGCCGTCATATAGAAAATGGCTTTACCGTGCTGAATCGCCTTGACTCGACGAGTCGAGACACTGTTACCGTCTCGGATAACCTCAACATCATAAACGATAGGTTTTTTAGCATCGCCTGGACGCAAAAAGTAACTGTGAAACGAGTGACAAAGACGCTCTGGCGGCAGTGTTTCTTTTGCCGCGGATAGGGCTTGACCGATGACCTGTCCACCAAATACAGCACCAAAACCGAGATCTTGGCTGTTACCACGGTATAAACCTTGCTCAATTGTTTCTAAACGAAGTAAATCAAGGAGGTTATCCAATACTTGGCTCATTGCCTATTTCCTTTGTTTATGATTAATATCAATGCAGTTAGTTTAACGAAATGATCTGATTTAGTCTTTAATCACTAGTTATATAGACACAATTATTCGTAAAAATAGATGGTTATGGACAAAATTTAAGCGCATGTTGGTAGCCCTTTACAGCGCAATATGTTTGCATAAAACAAAAGGCTATGGTCGAACATAGCTACTTTGACTATATTAATAAAAACCTATCAGCTTAACTAACGCAAGAGCGAACGGGAGAGTACTATGTCAGGCAAAGACAGTCTGAATACGTTAAGTACATTGGATGTTAATGGTAACTCGTATGAATATTACAGCTTACCTAAAGCAGCCAAGGAGCTGGGCAATATCGATAAATTGCCCGCATCGATGAAAGTACTGCTAGAAAACTTACTTCGTAACGAAGACGGCGACACCGTCACTCGTGACGACTTATCTGCAATGGCAGACTGGTTAAAAGAACGCAAAATTGATCGTGAGATTCAGTACCGTCCTGCGCGTGTATTGATGCAGGATTTCACCGGTGTGCCCGGTATTGTGGATTTAGCAGCGATGCGCGATGCCGTGAGCAACGCGGGTCAAAACCCTGACCTTATTAATCCGTTATCACCTGTCGATTTGGTGATTGACCACTCGGTGATGGTTGATAAATATGCGTCACCGCAAGCGTTTAAAGAAAACGTGCGGATTGAAATGGAACGCAACAAAGAGCGTTACGAGTTCCTCCGTTGGGGTCAAAAAGCATTTGAAAACTTCCGCGTAGTGCCACCAGGGACAGGTATCTGTCACCAGGTTAACCTCGAGTACTTAGGCAAAAGCGTTTGGACCAAAGAAGAAAATGGTAAGACGTTCGCCTATCCAGATACCCTAGTGGGGACCGATTCACACACCACCATGATTAACGCACTTGGCGTCTTAGGCTGGGGTGTTGGCGGTATCGAAGCTGAAGCCGCGATGCTCGGACAGCCGGTCTCAATGCTGATTCCTGAGGTGGTTGGTTTCCGTATGACGGGCAAACTGAACGAGGGTGTAACGGCAACAGACTTAGTGTTGACCGTGACACAAATGCTGCGCGAGAAAGGCGTTGTTGGTAAATTCGTTGAGTTTTATGGTCCAGGTTTGGATAACTTGCCGCTGGCGGATCGTGCAACCATTTCGAACATGTCGCCAGAATACGGTGCGACTTGTGGCTTCTTCCCAGTGGATGAAGAAACTATCAACTACATGCGTTTGTCAGGACGTGATGAAGAGACCTTGGCGCTGGTTGAAGCGTATTGTAAAGAGCAAGGTCTGTGGCGTACAAACGATAACGAACCAGAATTTACGGATACCCTTGAGCTCGATTTAAGTGAAGTACGTGCATCACTTGCTGGACCTAAGCGTCCTCAAGATCGAGTAAACATGGAGCAATTGGGTAGTAATTTCGACCTCATCTTGGAGACCAATGGTAAAGCCAACGAGAAAGACAAATCTGTACCTGTAAAAGGACAAGATTTCGAGCTTTCTCACGGTGATGTGGTGATTGCTGCGATTACATCCTGTACCAACACCTCAAACCCAAGTGTGTTGATGGCGGCTGGTCTGCTTGCCAAGAAAGCCGTTGAAAAAGGCTTGATTCGTCAGCCTTGGGTCAAATCTTCATTTGCGCCTGGCTCTAAGGTAGTCACCGATTACTTAGCGAAAGCAGGCCTAACACCTTATCTTGACGAACTCGGCTTCCACCTTGTTGGTTATGGTTGTACCACCTGTATCGGTAACTCGGGTCCACTAGATGATGAGATCAGCGATGCGATTAACGAAGGTGATTTGACAGTATCGTCAGTGCTATCGGGTAACCGTAACTTTGAAGGCCGCGTGCACCCTGATGTGAAAGCCAACTGGCTTGCGTCGCCACCCTTAGTTGTCGCTTACGCACTCGCGGGTACAACGCGTACGGACTTAAGCAAAGACCCACTGGGTAAAGATAAAGACGGCAATGATGTCATGTTAAAAGACATTTGGCCAAGCAGCTCTGAAATCGCTGAAGCCGTTAAAACCGTCGACAACGAAATGTTCCGCAAGGAATATGGCGAAGTCTTTAAAGGTGATGAAGAGTGGCGTTCGATTAAAGTGGCTGAGGGTAAAACCTACGATTGGCAGGATGATTCAACTTATGTGAAGAATCCACCGTTCTTTGATGACATTAATGAGCCGTTGGCTGATCCAAGTGACATCGAAGATGCCAATGTGCTTGCGGTGTTTGCTGACTCGATCACCACTGACCATATTTCGCCAGCAGGCTCGATCAAGCCTGACTCACCTGCGGGTCATTACTTGCAAGAGAACGGTGTTGAGGTAAAAGACTTTAACTCGTTTGGTTCGCGTCGTGGTAACCATGAAGTGATGATGCGCGGTACCTTTGGTAACATCCGAATCAAGAACCAAATGTTGGATGATGTAGAGGGTGGATTCACCAAGTACATCCCAACCGGTGAGCAAATGTCGATTTATGATGCCGCGATGAAGTACATCGAAAACGACACGCCATTGGTTGTCTTGGCAGGTAAAGAGTACGGTACCGGGTCAAGCCGTGACTGGGCTGCTAAAGGTACACGTCTACTTGGCGTCAAAGCGGTTATTGCTGAAAGCTACGAGCGTATTCACCGTTCGAACTTGATTGGTATGGGTGTATTACCTTTACAATTTGAGGACGGCCAAGGCGTTGAAGCTCATGGTTTGACAGGTGATGAGACTATCTCTGTTAAAGGTCTCAATAAAGACCTCAAGCCTGGGCAAATGCTTGATGTCGTGGCTAAAGGCAAAGATGGCAAGGAAGTTAAATTCCAAGCTAAGTGCCGCATTGATACTTCAAACGAAATGAAGTACTACAAAAGTGGCGGTATCTTGCACTACGTATTACGTCAAATGCTCGAAAGTAAATAAGCTATTAGAGCGATTAAAAAAAGCCGCCCGCATCAACATGCGGGCGGCTTTTTTATTAGACCGAATCAGTTAGATATTCAGTGCTCGACCCCCATCGACCTTAATCGATTCGCCTGTAAGAAATGGGTTATCGCGCAGAAATTTCACCGTCTCAATCATGGGCTGTAGCCCACCTTCAACATTAAGTGGCGTTTCTGACATCACTTTCTTGCGGTGCTCATCATCGTGATCGGGTAAAAATAAAATAGGGCCCGGTTGAATCGCATTAACACGTATCTTAGGTGCCAGCGTTTTAGCGAAGCCTTGCGTCATATTGGCGAGTGCTGCTTTAGCACCACAGTAAGCGATATAGTGGGGGGAGGGGCTATCGGTGTAGATATCGGTAATGTTAACTATCAGCGGGTTATCACTGTGTTCGAGTAACGGTGCGAGCCCGGTAATCAGCAGATAGGGTGCGACCGCGTGAACATTGTAAACTGCCGTGAGTGCATCCTTATCATTGTCAACGCGATGGTTGTCGAAAAAGCAGGAAGCGTTGTTAACTAACATATCGAGCACTTCAGTCTTTTGTTTAATGTGCTCAACCAACGTTTGAACGGCTGACGGGTCATTGAAGTCAGCCTGCAACGGAATTGCACCACGCTGCTCAAGTGCTTCGACACCTTGTTTGGAACTATTGTAGTGGGCGAATACTTGATAACCCTCGTCGATCAAATGGTTGGCGAGTTCATAGCCAAAGCGGCGACCCGCGCCTGTAATAAGAACACTCTTTGCCATGGTTTATCCTTGTGTTAGTTCGCTCGCGATATCTTGTAAATAAGTAGGTACTTCGGGATGCTCATCGACAGGACCGAGGATATCGATATCAATCGTGCGGTCTTTGATACTTCGGTTTGGATCGTTACGGTCACGACCTAATTGCTCCTCAATCGCGTTAAAACGCTGTTTTAACTGTGTTGCCGTGAGTGATGTTTCGATGGTGAATAACGCATTAAGAAAGGGATGCGGTGTATCAATATCGACAGGGCGAGTGAGGATGTCGCGTGTAAAGGTTAATTCATCAGAGACTTGATGAAGGTAATGCTTAGCGCGAGAAAAGTGGAGCTCTGGTTCGATGTTTGACCCCAAACTACATAAATACTTCATAGATTAACTTTGTCGTTGATTACATTGAATTAGTATACGCAATTCAAAACTAATTGGTTTGTACAACCGTATCGGATTTTATTGTTTTTCGCGAATTGTTAAAAAATTATAGACCGATTCTCCTCGTTCAACGAGTTAAGTTGAAAACCCCGAGAACCGCTGATAGGCTGAATTTTGTGTCAAAGATAATAAGAACTCATCATATGACGAGCTTTCAGGTGTGGCTGAAAGGCTATAACAAAACGCTGTTTGCGTTGTTATGTATATTGACGTCCTGTTCGATAGCAGCGCAGGAGCAAACCACTGTGCGCTTGTCTGGACCACAAACCGAAGTGCGCGCGGGTTACTTTGTCATTGAGTTTGAGCACGTACCTGCGGCGTTGCGTCCTCTATATCTCCAAGTCAGTACCTCTAATTCGTTCGATACCATTGTACAAACGGTGCCCGTGATGGGCGATTTTGAACAGGTTACACTGACGGGGTTCGAGTCGGGTCACTATTTTATTCGCGCTACACATGAAGATACGGTTGTCAGCGAAACGGCTATCAACGTCACCGTCTCACACTATCCCGTTTGGCAAGCGCTGACGTTGTTCTGTATAGGCGCCTTGCTGTTTTTGCTGTTGCTTATCACGCTCATTAGCGGACACAAGAAGGCGGTGAATAATGACTGAATTTGCATTGGATACGCATACGGCGTTGTTCATTATTATCGGCTTTGCATTGGCATGGATCGCGTTTGGTGTCTGGCTGGGGCGTAAGAATAAATCCCATGAAGATTTTGCGTTAGCAGGTCGCAATGTGGGTTATGCGTTTGCAGCGGCAACAGCCATGGCGACCTGGGTCACCAGTAATACCACATTGGTCGCCCCTCAGTTAACTTACCAACTGGGCGTTTGGGGCATGGTGGGTTACTCATTTGCTGCGCTCGGTCTTTTGCTGTTTGCGCCGATGGCAAAACGTATCAAACAGTTGCTACCGCAAGGATACACATCAGGTGACTTTATCCGCTTACGCTACGGACGATTTGCATGGGGCGTATTCATAGTGATCTCCGTGGTGTACGCATTTGGTTGGTTAGTCAGCCTCGGTATGGCCGGTGGGATTTTACTCGAAGCACTGAGTGGTTTGGATTACTACATTGGCATGACAATTATTTTGGCCATGTGTGTTGGCTATACGCTGTTTGGCGGACTGCGTGCAGTTATTGCAACCGATTTTCTGCAAGCGCTGATTATCATTATTGGCGTAGCCGTTATCGCGTACTGGTTGATCGATAACGTTGGATTAACCAGTATACATACGGAACTGAGCCAAGCGCACCCGCAGTTACTGGATTTACTGTTTCCTGCGGCGGTGATGTTCTTGTTCAATAATATATTTTTTGGTTTGGGTGAGATATTTCACTCGAATGTATGGTGGTCGCGTGCGCTGTCTTTTCGAAAAGACGTCGCTTACAAGGCTTATATCACCGGTGGTCTGCTATGGTTACCTATTCCGATTGTAACGGGCTTCATTGCACTCGCCGCGCCACAGCTCGGAATATTCCCAGCGTCTGCCGACATGATAGGACCGGCTGTCGCCTCTTCTGTATTGGGTAAAGCGGGTGCCATCGTCGTATTTATTGTCGTATTTTCTGCCTTAGCATCGAGTCTCGACTCGTTATTGGCGGCGTCTTCTGATCTGGTGACACAGGATATTTATCATAAATTAATCAAGAAAAAGGCGACTGATCAGCAACTCATGCGCTTTAATCGGTATTGCTTGTTGGGCTTAGGCTTTATGACGTGGTTGTTGTGTCTTCCCCGTATAGCGACATTAGGCGCATTACTGAATTTTGCCGGAGCATTTGTCGCCAGCACCATATGGCCAATTGTCATAGGGCTTTATTGGCGGCGCTTGCAAGGCACGTTTGCAGGGCTAGCCATGGCCGCCGGTACGATAGCAGGACTGATTGCTTACTTTTGGATTGGATTTTACGTTGCAGCACTGGTGTCCTGTGCTGTGTCCGGACTGATTTGCGCAGCGGGCGTTGTATTTAACAAACGCCAATTCTCGTGGCATGAATTGCAGGAGAGCCGACAATGATGATTTCAGAAACCGCACTTTATCTGTTGGTGACAGGTGCTTTGCTACTCACTGTGCTGGCGCCTATTGTGCTTATCGGTCTGTTTTTAAAAGATTATTTTTCTAAATCAATATGGTAACTGTATGAATATAAAGGATGTTTCCTTTGAACGGGACAGACCTGATGTGTGCGGTGATGCGCACCCTAAAGCGTTGTTGAGAGCGATTCAAGAGGATGGTGATTATCTACTGAAACTCGCTAATCAGCACATCGTTTCGTCGGATCAGTTTACACAAAATGGCATGTTGCAGTTGTTTCGACTGGCCGCAAAATATGAAGCAAACCCACGACGATTCAGTACCTCGTTGCAGGGCAAAATTCTTATCTCGGCTTTTTACGAGCCCAGTACACGGACCAGACTCTCTTTTGAGAGTGCTTGGCACCGCTTAGGTGGCGACATCATGTCGATAACCGATCGCTCCACTACGGGAATTGCGAAAGGCGAGTGTCTTGCTGATGTCGCTGAAATGTTTAATAACTACGGCGACTGTGTGGTGCTTAGGGACAACAATGAATCCTCGTTAGAGGAGATGATTGACTCGCTCCGGATACCCATTATTAATGCGGGTAACGGGTGTGATGAGCACCCGACGCAGGCATTAGCGGATCTTTACGCGCTATTTAAGTGGAAGCCAGAACTGACGACTGCGGACGCCAAGCAACATGCGGTGAGTGTAGGCATTATCGGTGTCCCCAATAAAATGCGTACCGTCAGAAGTTTAATCAAAAGCTTGCTGAAGTTTCCAGATGCCGTCAAAGAGTTGGTTATCATTCATGACGAATCCGTCGCCGATCAGCTTTTTGCCGAACAGCAACGGGAGCAAATTGAGCAAGCGGGTATCCGCGTGCGTACCTCAACAGACCTCAATGCAACGCTACCCGATATCGATGTGGTGTATATCAATGCGATATCTTGGGAAGGCGAAACGTTTAATACCTATGGGAAATCATTCAGTCTCGATGCGCAATCTCCATTGAAGAAAGATGCGATCATATTGCATCCTTTGGCGAGAGGACCCGAACTGGCAACGGATCTCGATCACACGCCGCATAATTGGTATTTCAGCCAAGCCCGCGGGGCGGTGTTTTTAAGAATGGCGTTACTCACGTGTATGGTTCAACGCGCTGAGCGCGTTATCGATGTCGTATAACACAAGGAAAAACGAAGATGTGCGGAATTGCTGGAGTATTCAATCACCGCGTCAATAATCCTATCGACGCTCAGACCTTGGTCAATATGGCTGCGATAATGCATCACCGGGGTCCCGATGGTTATGGGTATCATATACAGCCCGAGCAAGGCGTAGGGTTTAGCCATGCTCGGCTGTCGATTATTGATTTGAATGAAGAGCGTGCTAAGCAACCTTTTCTTTCGCAAGATGAACGGCTGATGTTAACTCACAATGGTGAGTTTTATGACTTTAAACGTATTCGCGCAGACTTAACGGCGCGCGGCGCTCGGTTTCGCACAAAAAGTGATTCGGAGATCGTGTTGCACTTATTCGAGCGTTACGGCCTTGAGGATACGTTAAAGGAGTTGCGTGGCGAATTTGCGTTTGGTTTATACGATAAACACGAGGACACACTGTATTTAGTGCGTGACCGTTTTGGTATTAAACCGTTGTATTGGACGGAAACTGATGAAGGGGTGGTATTTGGTTCAGAGCTGAAAGTGTTATTTGCTCACCCTCAGGTTAAACGGTCATTTTCAGCCGAAGGGTTATACCACCAATTAATTCAAGTGATGGTCCCAGGTTCCACAGCGTTCGAAGGTGTGCATCAAGTACAGCCGGGACAAGTGGTTAAAATCAAACGTAATGATGGCAAGCTCAATATTGATACGTTGAAGTATTGGGATGTCGACTTCCCTGATGAACATGATTATCCGGGTGATGAAGTGGATGAGACTGAGTATGTTGAAGGCGTGCGTGAGAAGCTCTTAGAAGCGGTTCAGCACCGTATGACGGCTGACGTACCTGTTGGCTGTTATCTCTCGGGAGGTATCGACTCATGCTCGATTTTAGGCCTTGCGTCGGCATCGACACAGACCTCCGTTAAAGCATTTACCATTGGCTTTGATTCTGATGACTACGATGAAACGCCAATTGCACGTGAAATGGCCGAGGCGACTGATGCCGATCACCACATCATGGCGCTGAAAGCGAATGATCTCTATGACCATTTTGTGAAAACTCTTTGGCATACTGAACGTACGATTTATAACACGCTTGGTGTTGCTAAGTACCTGATGAGTCAGCAGGTTCATGAGGCGGGTTATAAAGTAGTCATGACAGGCGAGGGTTCAGACGAGTTATTTGCGGGTTATCCGGCTTTTCGTAAAGATATGTTCCTGCATGGATTAGATCATTTACCCGAAATTGAACGTTTAGAATGGCAAAAGCTACTAGAAAAGAACAACCAGTTATTTAAAGGGGCGATGCTGGCGCGTGAAGAATTCAGTAGTGATGCGTTAAATAAGAAAGTTGGATTTACCCCAAGCTGTGTTCAACCCTGGTTGTCGTGTAGCAGTGTGGCAAAGCCATTAATTAATAAAGCGCTACGTACGCAGCTGGAAGATTACGATCCGGGTAAAGCGATTGCAGATACTTTGGATGAAACCTACTTGGCTGGTCGCCATCCGCTGGATAGAGCGCAATATGTTTGGATTAAAACCATGTTAGAGGGGCAAATTCTGACCTGGGGTGGCGACCGCGTAGACATGGCGAACTCAATGGAAGCTCGACCCGCGTTTCTTGACCACCACCTAGCCGAGTATGCTTTCACGGTGCCGCCGCATTTACGTATTAAGGGTAATAAAGAGAAATACGTACTGCGTGAGGCGATGAAAGGCCTGCTGCCAGAAACGCTGTATAAGCGCGAAAAATTTGCCTTCATGGCGCCTCCTGCTCATACCGACCCGGAGAAATGGAAAGCAGTGGAACATTTAGCGGACGAGTTTTTGAGTGAGCAAGCGGTGAAAGACGCGGGTCTGTTGGACTTTGAAGAGGTAGAAGCGGTCTTCACACGCCATAATTCAAGTGATGTTACGCCTGAAGAGCAAGTCCAACTGGATGCGGTTATCAACCACATGCTAGGTGTACAAGTGTTACATCACCACTTTGTCGCAACCAATGTTCCTGAGCAAGCACAGCAGCGCGCTCAGGAACTGGGTTGGATTGCTTAGTCGTTTATTGGATGGCGGATACATACGAAATGTATTCGCCATAGCCGCGCTCTTGCATTTCCTCGAGTGGGATAAATTCAAGCGCTGCTGAGTTCATGCAGTAACGCAGGCCCGTTGGCTCGGGGCCGTCGGTGAATACGTGGCCGATATGGTTATTACCATAACGGCTGCGAATCTCAGTACGGGTGTAGAACCAACTATTATCCTCTTTCTCTACCACTGCATCCGATTGGATGGGCTGAGTGAAACTCGGCCAACCTGTGCCCGATTTATACTTATCGGTCGATGAAAATAAGGGTTCACCACTGAGTATGTCGACATAAATGCCTGCGCGTTTATTATCCCAATATGGATTATTAAAAGGCTCTTCAGTCCCGTCCTCTTGCGTGACTTCATACTGGATGTCAGTGAGTTGACGTCTTAACACATCGTCACTGGGTTTACTGTAATTCTTCCAGCTTGCTTGAGCGGCATCCGATTGACTCACGCCGTTGGGGTTTTGGTTAGTGTACTGTTGATAATCGATACCCGAGGTATCACCCCAAAACTTCTCAATAAAGTCGTAGCGACCTGAGTTAAAGGTGTACACCTTGTAACGGATAGGGTTCTTGTCGTAATAGTCTTGGTGATAATCCTCGGCGGGATAAAACGATTCAAACCGGGTGATGGGCACGACTATGGACTTATCGAACGGTCCGTTTTTGGCTAACCATTGTTTAGTCTGTTGAGCTATCTGGCGTTGCTGCTCATTGTGATAGAAAATTTCCGGACGGTATTGCTGTCCACGATCGACAAACTGACCACGATTGTCTGTTGGATTAATGATACGCCAAAACTTCTGTACCAATGCAGCATAAGAGACAATGTTAGGATCATAGTAGACTTGCACGCTCTCGGTATGACCTGTTTGCCCAGCAGAGACTTGCTCATAGGTTGGGTTCTCTTCACTACCACCGCTGTAACCCGATATTACTTCGCGTACGCCATTCATTTGCTCGAACGCTTCTTCTACGCACCAAAAGCAACCACCTGCAAAAGTTGCTATTTGCTCATGAGATTGCTTTTCGTTGATTTCATTTTGTGCCATGCTCAAGTGAGTGAAAAGTAGAGCAAGCACGGTAAAAATATATTTGGACATAAAGCCTCCTAGATTACCGCATCTAATAACAATATAGGTCAGTCGGGATGAAAAAGATTTATGTAAATCGAATTTTTATATGCGTGCTATGGCTCATGTCGCCGGCAGTGTGTGCGCAGGCGTCAGACGAGGCGGCACAAGCGAACACACAAGAAGGCGCTTCTGACGGTTGGCTAGAAGGCTTTCGTAAGGGCTTGGAAACCACTGTTGAGTCAAGTGCACGCTGGATAGATGGTTTTTTTGCAGACCGAGGAATGAATAGCGAAGACCACGAGACGTACGGCCGCTTAACATTAGCTCCGCAATGGTCGGGGTACCATAAGTTTGAGGTCGATTCGCGATTTCGTGCACAATTCAAGCTGCCGCATGCGAAAGAGGACTTTTCCGCCTTTTTGGGCCAAGTCGATGAAGGGGAGTTTCTAGACCAACAAGATGTGGGCAGGCCATCGGTGATTAACTCGCCGACCACTGACGATGAATGGTTGGTTGGTTTAGGTTTTAGTCGGCAAGTAAATGAAGCACATCGACTGACCTACAGCATTGGTGTGCGTGGTGGCATACGCTTTGATACTTATGCGCGGGCGCGATACCGTGTGGATAGTATCCTTTCAGATAAGAGCCTGATGCGTTGGGAATCTTCTGTTTTTTGGCGGGATAGTGACGGTTATGGCATCGCGCAGCGCATTGATACCGAAACCCAACTTACCACCGATCTTGTTGCGAAATGGTCGGCACTGGGTACTTTTGCACAAGAAACACAGGGTGTGCGTTGGAGCTCGTCTGCCATCATGTATCTACTAACCGATAAGGATCATGCATACGCGGCCGAGATCTGGTCAGAGGGCGAAAATGAAGCGCCTGTCACCGTGGTGGATTATGGCGTTCGGGTGCTGGATAGACGCAAAATTTATAAGTCGTGGTTATTGATGGAAACATGGGTAGGGCATCATTGGCCTCGCGAAGAACGTTATGAAACGCGGCGAGGCCATTGGATGGTTGGTGTGGAGTTTGAACTCAGATTTGGTAACGAGCGTGGTTAAAACGCCACGTCGATAATGACGGGGTCATGATCGGATGAACGATAGGGACCCGGTTCAAAATGGTCGGTGTCTTGGTAACTGAATACAGTCGGCTCATCACTATTGTAATGAATGTGCTGCACATTTTTAATTCGGTCGTTTAAGGCATTATCAACCAAGATATGGTCAAGTGCACCGGCTTGGCTATCAAATACGTACGAATAATCCTCGGCACCAGACACGTTGGTATAGCCTTGTGACTCGATATAGCGTAACGGGTCTTCTTTGAAGTAAGCATTAAAGTCACCGAGTAGCACGGGGGTTGGGAAGTCATTCTTGGCAACCCATTCGGTTAACGCTTTTGCTGAGTCGACACGTTGTTGGTTCCAACAGTATTGACCATCACGTTGGTTTGCGTTGGGTCCTTGTTCTGGGCAACCGCCTTTCGACTTGAAGTGGTTGACCACCGCAGTGAACTGTTCGCCGGTGCGCTTATCTTCAAATACTTGCGCGAGCGGCGGGCGGCTACCTGAGCGGAATGGACCTTGCGTGAAGGTGAGAGCATGACCAACGGGTTTAACACGATCACGGTTATAAATTAACCCAACAGCAATTTGGTCGTCACCGAGTCGTTGAGCGCGGGGTTCAGCGATAACATACTGGTTGTCTTGGGCGCTATTGAGTTCATTCACCAGTTGCACAATCGCACTATCTGCACCGTAGCCATCGTTTTCGACTTCCATTAAACCAAACACATCGGCATCGATTTCGACTAACGCAGAGACAATTTTAGTTTGCTGGCGCTGGTAAGCAGCAAATGTATCGGCACCACGCTCAGTGGGAAAGCCGTTTTGCTCGCCATCGCCATTAAACAGGTTAAGCACATTGAAGCTGGAGATCCTTAAGTTGTCTGCTTTGCCAGTCGGGCTTGTCGGCTCATTTATTTGTTCGGCGCTTAACGCTTCGGTTGGTTGAATACGGGCTCGACCGCGGAACTCAGTAAGAATGCCCACGATAGGTGCCAAGGTGGTGCCACTGCGCAGTGAGTTTTGTGCTGTACTGTTCAATTGGCTGAATGGCAAGGTTGTCGGCTCAATGTCACTATTATCATCGACTTGTACACGGTTGAGCTGGTTGCGTTGCATATGCTCGCGTGCCGCTTTACCTGGCTCTGCGACTTGCGATGGAGTCAACAAGCGACCGCTTGAGACATCAAAATAGCCATGGCGAGCCAGTTGGTAATGCCCTGAAATCGTCAGTTGTTGGCTTTTTGCAGCTGTTAACGTCACCAACATGTGTTCGTACTGTTCGCGTTGCTCATGGTTTGAAAATGGCAAACTCACCGTGACGGGTGCGGGAACTGGTCGTGCTTGAGGGCAGGATACAAGGGCGGTCACGTCGGTCAATCGAGTTTGCTCGTTGACTTCGCTCACTTCTCCAGTAACGACGACGAGATCACCAACAGCAAACTGTTGTGCGATTTTAGTCGTGACGAAAAGCGCTTCAGAGCTGCGTGAGTCATCATCAGGTTCGTTACTTTGGATGACAAAGCCATTGAGCTCGTTATCGTTGGACCAATTTGCAGTGACTGTGCCCGAAGTCGTAACTTCTTGCCCAACCAATGGCGACTGCCACGAGGTGCCTTGAATTGCTGAAATAGCCGTGAGCGGCTTGGTATCTTCACCGCATTGTTGTGCAGAAACATTGCCCGCACTGAGTAAAATGACAGCGGCAATAACCAGTTTATTCATGAGTGCTTGTCCATTTTGTGGTAACTGCCAACCTCCAACACCGGTGCCGCATCAAGCCTTTCAGCGTCCATCATGGTGGCAATCCGCTGCATCGATGAAAGCAGCAAGGATTGTTCCCACTCATCAAGCGCTTGAAACTTCTCGATGAAATCTTCCTGCAAGGGCTGCGGAGCCTGTGCTAACAGTGACTGACCTTGCTCGGTGATATACATCAGAACGCGACGCTTGTCGGTATTGCTTCGACGGCGATAAATGAGACCGCGATGCTCCATACGCTCGATGACATTCGAGACTGTCGCCGGGCTTAATGTAATGTTTTGCGCAACTTCACTGGCGGTAATACCGTCGCGTGCAACAATTTCACGCAGTATGAGCAGTTGTGGGGCAGTTAATCCTGAGTATTTATTAAGCTGTTTGGAGTGCAGATCAATGGCGCGAATGACTTTACGTAATGCGAGTAAAAGTTCTTCATACTTTTCCATTGTCACTCCTAGTAGCTGATTAGAGTTTTAGTAGCGCCGTGCAGATAAATCAGTACGACGAATTTGCACAATCATACCTAATTTTGGGTGATCAAAGTAGTGCGTCTCATGACTAATTACGCGTCGTAGCTGATCAAACCGGTAGCTTCTTAAAAAGCGTTGTCCCTCAATTTGTGTCAATGAGGACGCCAGCATATCGGATGCCTGTGCCGATAGTTCGCCTCGAGGCGGCGCGACGAGCGCTTCTTCACGCAGGTTAAAATCGCCTTTGATATGCAAGTAGTTACCCACTAAGAAAATATGTAATGTGCCATCGAGTTCCCATACGGGTGTATCCGAGGCATCAGGCTGCATTGGAGCCAGCGGTTGACCACCCTCGTTTGTACCAAAGCGATAGTCGCCTTTGTTCAAGATTGCGAACAGCTCATCAATATTTTGCATACGTCGCGTCAGCGGATCGGCTTCGAGTTGCTGTTCACGGGGCGCTAAATGGAGACCCTCTTGAGGCTTCATAAAGCCATTAAATTGATAGCGCTCGGCAAAGTTGCGGCCACCGTAAAGGCGAAATTTATAGTCATCGTCACGGCCAAACACTGGTTGACGCCAAGCGAGGTGCAACAGTGGTTCAGCTAAACCTCGCTGCTCCAATGCTTGCTCGGTCTCATCTAACACCCAATGATCATTGGGCACTAAAAAGGGGTGACGCGCTGTTTCGATATCTTTTGCATCGTCTGCAAAATGCACGGGTAATTGTTCTAACTGAGCCAATTTGCTCGGTCGATTAAAAGGACTCCCGTTAATACCAACTGTTAAATGCTCATCTTCGTAGCGACATGGCAAATCACCCCATTGCCAGTCATTCTCGCTGAGTTCGCACAGCGGTAAGTTATCACGCAAACTGTGGAAATCTTGGTTGACTATCGGTGCGATGAGATCAGTGGCGTTGGCGGTGTTTATCGCCTCTACTTTGAGCGGAAAGCGTTCACTAATATCTTGGCTCACGGTGTGTTTAAATAACAACACCTCAACTTCAAACCAGCGCCAATATTCGGGATCCTGTTGAGCTTGCGCGTTGGGTAATACCATAACGCAACAAGCTGTCAACAAACCAACAACTAATCCCTTGATCTTCATGTTGTTTTCCCCAAATCTATGCATCACTGGCGAGCTCTTCTAATAGTGACTGTATCAGTTTTAAGCGACTTTGAGTATCCTCGACCGATTGACTTATCTTGAGCTTAGTCGGCCCCTCAAGGCGGTAATTTTGAGGACGCTTTTGAATCAGCCCAATAATTGTTTCAGGCTTCACCTTGGGCGTCTCACTGAACTCTATCGTACCACCTTGGTTACCCATATCGATTTTACGGATTCCTAACGCTTCAGCATGGTTACGAATGCGGGTCTGCGCAACGAGGTTTTTGCTCGCATCAGGTAATAAACCAAAGCGGTCGATTAATTCAACTTGGATGTCTTCAAGTTGCTCATCGTTATTGCAGCTCGCGATGCGCTTATAGAGGTTCAAGCGGGTATTGACGTCTGCAATATAATCGTCCGGCAGAAGTGCCGGGATCCGTAAATCAATTTCAGCGCGACTGCGTGTTAAGCCCTCAAGTGTTGGTTCTTTGCCGCTTTTAAGTGACTCGACAGCCTGTTCAAGCATATCGGTGTAGAGAGTGAAACCGATAGTCTCAATTTGACCACTTTGATCATCGCCCAGTAATTCGCCCGCGCCTCGAATTTCAAGATCGTGGGTCGCGAGCATAAAGCCTGCACCCAGATCCTCTAATTGCGAAATGGCTTCAAGACGTTTCAGGGCATCTTTGGTCATGCGCTTAGGGTGCGGGGTTAAAAGATAGGCGTAGGCTTGATGATGAGAGCGACCGACGCGTCCCCGGAGTTGATGCAACTGAGCTAAGCCCAAGTGGTCAGCACGATCAATAATAATGGTGTTGGCACTCGGCACATCAATACCGGTTTCGATGATGGTCGTACACACCAATACATTAAAGCGCTGGTGATAGAAATCACTCATGATCCGCTCAAGGTCACGTTCCCGCATTTGCCCATGCGCGACGGTAACACTCGCTTCGGGCACAAGCGCTTCAATATCGCGTGCGGTCTTTTCGATGGTATCGACATTATTGTGCAGGAAATAGACCTGACCACCACGCAAAGTTTCCCGCAAAATAGCCTCACGGATGGTGGCACTATCATGTTCTCTGACAAAGGTCTTTACAGCAAGCCGCCGCGCCGGAGGTGTTGCAATAATCGAAAGGTCGCGAATACTGTTCATTGCCATGTTGAGTGTTCGCGGTATCGGTGTTGCAGTCAGCGTTAAGATATCCACATTCGCACGCAGTCGCTTGATCGCTTCTTTTTGGCGCACACCGAAGCGGTGCTCTTCATCAACAATCAGTAAACCGAGTGCTTTTGGCTTAATATCACCTTGCAACAGTTTGTGTGTACCAATCAGGATATCCACTTTACCGTCTTCGGTATCGGCAATAATTTGTTTTGACTGTTTCGGTGTTTTAAAGCGTGAAAGCACTTCAATACGGACCGGCCAATCGGCGAATCGGTCCTTAAAGTTTTCGTAGTGCTGCTGCGCCAATAGCGTGGTAGGCACCAATACCATGACCTGACGGTTATCGTTAACTGCGATAAAGGCCGCGCGCATCGCCACTTCAGTTTTACCAAATCCAACATCACCGCAAACTAGGCGATCCATCGGCTGTGGTGCGCCCATATCCTGCACGACGGCATTGATCGCATTGAGCTGGTCAGTGGTTTCTTCAAATGGGAAACCATCTGCAAATCGCTGATAATCATCGTGGTCGATGTTGAAGCCGTAGCCCTCGTTTGACGCTCGTTTGGCGTACACATCAAGTAACTCAGCTGCCACGTCACGAATTTTTTCTGCGGCGCGTTTTTTGGCTTTCTCCCAGCTGTCGTTGCCTAACTTGTGTAGTGGGGCGTGATTTTCTTCACCACCGCTATAACGACTTAACACGTCGAGGCTGGCGACGGGCACATAGAGTTTTGATTGCTGTGCATATTCGATGGTAACGAATTCGGTCGTCACGTTACCTGCATCGAGGGTTGTTAAACCTTGGTAGCGACCTACACCATGGTCGATATGCACCACAGGTTGTCCGATCTTTAGCTCGGCTAAATTACGAATCAGCGCATCTGAGCTTTGTGTCGGCTTTTGCTCTCGACGGCGGCGCTGTGAGACGCGGTTGCCCATAAGCTCGGTTTCGGTAATCAGATAAATATTTTCTGAGCCCAGAAGTACAGAGTTAATGATAGGGCCGACCGTAATGGCTAACGGTTCATCCGACTGTTCGAAATCGCGAAAGTGCGTGACACTTGGGGCTGGGTAGCCGATGCGGCCAAGAATGTCGTGCAGAGCCTCTTTGCGACCCGCTGATTCAGTCATAAATAACAGACGTTGTTGGCGGTTAATCGCGCCTTCGATGAGCTGCTTGAGCTTAGCAAACGGTTGCTTATTTTGATGTTCTGCTGCGATATCGGTGACTGCTGCTGTATCAAATGTTACCGCACCTGGGGTGGGCTTTCCGGCCGGCACTGCAGCGCGGATACGACGCATTTGTTTAAATCGGCTATGGACTTGCTCGGCGAGCATAAAAACGTCGTTCGGATGTAATAACGGTTTTTGCTGGTCGTGACGGCGTTGCTCATAACGATGGTTGATATCGGTCCAGAGCTTTTCGAGTGTCCCTTGAATATCGCCAAAGGTCACCAAAAGTGCATCGTCGGGCAAGTAGTCAAAAAGTGTTGCTGTCTGCTCAAAAAACAGCGGTAAATAATACTCGATGCCGCCTGGCGCTTTACCCTTGCTGACTTGTTGATACAGCGACTCGCGCTCGTGGCTTATTTCAAATCGCTCTCGGAACGCTGACCGAAAGTGTTCTATGCCTGCTTTTGTCAGTGGAAATTCATGTGCAGGCAATAATTTTACCGAGTCGACAGGCTCGAGTGAACGCTGTGTTTCTGGGTCGAACGGTCGAATACTGTCGATTTCATCATCAAAAAAATCAACTCGGAAAGGCGACTCGCTGCCCATTGGGAACAAATCCAGAATTGAACCGCGACTGCTAAATTCGCCGTGTTCCATGACTTGCTCCACAGCGCGATAGCCATTGCGTTCAAGCTGTTCACGGAGTGCCAGAGCATCCAGTTTTTGACCCACGTTAAGATCAAGTGATTGGCTCTGCACAAATTCAACTGGCGCGATACGCTGTAGCAACGTGTTTAAGCTTACAATCAGCGCACCACGTCGAGCTTGAGGTAGCCGTGCGAGTACACTCAAGCGTTCAGAAATAATGTCTTGATGCGGCGAAAAAGTGTCGTAGGGCAAGGTTTCCCAATCGGGAAACACCGTTATATCGTCATGATACTCGGTATTTTCGCCAGCAAAGTAGCGTACTTCCTGTTCCAAGCGGTGCGCTTGATTCGCATCTGCGGTGACTACAAGTACGCGCCCCGGCGTACGGTCGATGACTTTTGCGAGCGCCAGTGCGGGAGAACTCCCATTTAACTCAGTCCAGGTAATGTCCTTCTGGGCTGAATCTGAAAAGGGTGGATTAAAAACCGAAACTTTAGTCATGACTACCTAACGTTAACTGCAATTCTGTGCTGCATTATACTGAAAACATCCGTGATTTGGATGTTATCACTCGGAGTTTTCTGGCTTATCTGATTGTTTGCGCTGCTCCGCTCGCGCCTTAAGGTGACGCGTTTGGCTATGCAAACTGTGGCGTATCACATGTTCGTGATCTTGTTCACGTATCTGGATAAATTGGAATGTTGCTTCGAAGCGATTTTCATCGGCGGGTTCGCACTCAGTGCATTCGGCATAGCAATAAACCGCTAACGACTCTTCGCGAAAGATTAAGTTGGCTTGGAATTTATCACCTACATTAAATGCAGTACCGGTTTTAACGCGAAAGCCACCACCACCAAACTCGTGTGCAGTCAAAGCATAATCGTCATCATGGGTTTGACTCAGTACATAGCCTAGCATCATGCCCATGCGCTTGTTGATAAGCGCGAGTGCATCGACTAACGCGGGTGAATTGGGGTTTTCTGAACGCACTCGCTGGAGTGCGGATTGGTCGCTGCCTGCAAGTTCTGAACAGAGTTTAAACAGCTCGGGTATCTCCGCTTGTAATGCATCTTCTGAGGGCACGTGGTCAGCGGATACAGGGTTAAGCTGTGCAGGTATGTTATCTGCTACGGTAAAATACTCACCAATAGGACGCAGATTAATGGACTGATTCGGCTGCATTTTTCTCTCGCAAAGTTGTCAGGCTGCTAACAACTCATTATCCTTGAGCTTTTCTAATAAGCAACCATCATTTCAAGGGCATCGTTTGCGGTCAATTACATTATCTATTGCGTTGAGATACAGCAGAACAAAAGCGTACTCTGCGTTTACTCGTTTTATCCAACGCTTTGCATTAGGCGGAATCGCTGTCGGTGTAATGGCGCTCATTGTGGTGATGTCGGTTATGAACGGGTTCGAGGGTGAACTGAAACAACGCATTCTAGGTGGTGTGCCTCATATTCAAGTGCAAGGGACGCAGGTGCAAACTCAGTTGCCCGAGCTATTGGCTCAGCGCCCCGCGGAGCAGGTTCAGTCGATATCACCGTATGTATCAACCGAAGCCTTGGTTCAAGTGCCTGGTCACCTCGCCGTGGTCAACCTGCAAGGTTTTGATACGTCTCGACCTGGCAAACAAGCGATTCCACCTGCGCTCAAACAGGCGTTAATCGCTGGCCAATGGTCGTCGTTACGGGAGGGTGAATACAACATTATCCTCGGTCAAACATTGGCAAATCAGTTACAGCTTGGTATCGGTGATCGTGTCCGCATTGTTTCTTCAAAAGGTGCGGTTTATAGCCCGCTGGGAATGTTGCCATCACAACGCACATTTCGCTTAGTTGGTGTGTTTGCGATGCAATCCGACTTAGATAAGCACCTTGCCGTGGCTCATATTAATGATGTGGCACGTCTTATTCGAAACCCAACCGCTGCACAAAATCATCTGCAGGTACAACTCACAGATGCTTTTAACGCACCACAAATAGCATCATTTATCCGTTCAAATAGTGAGTTTGAAGTGACCGACTGGCGTCAACGCTACGGCCAGCTATTTGATGCGGTGGGGATGGAAAAGCGCATGATGTGGCTGATGCTTGCACTGATTATTGCGGTAGCGGCGTTTAATACGCTATCGGCGCTCGCCATGGTCATCGACGATAAGCGACACGATATCGCCATTCTACAAACTATCGGACTGACTCAAGCACAAGTACGGTGGATTTTTCTTATCCAAGGTTGCTACATCGGCGTAGTAGGGACATTGATAGGTACGGTACTTGGTGTATTAACAGCGACATTTATCAACCCGATTTTAGGCGCGCTAGGCACTCACTTTGTGGCTGGCTTAGGGCAACGACTGCCCGTGCAGTTTGAGTGGACACAAGTGTTTTTCATTGCTGTTATTGCACTTGTCCTCACTCTGGTTGCCGCTTTCTACCCTGCGGCCAAAGCAGCCCAAACAGAACCCTCTGAGGCGTTACGATATGACTAACGAATTAATTCAAGCACACGATGTAAGTAAAACTTTTCGTGACGGTGATAATCAGGTGACAGTGCTTAATAACGTTAACCTGACCGTTACAAAAGGACAGCTAATGGCTATTGTCGGCAGCTCAGGTTCGGGTAAAAGTACGTTATTGCACATATTAGCTGGTCTTGATACGCCGTCTGCGGGCGAGGTGCTATTTGAGGATGTTGCGTTGACTCGGCTTAACGGTTCTCAGAAGGCACAGTTACGTAACCAAAATATTGGTTTTGTCTACCAGTTCCATCATTTGTTGCCCGAGTTTGATGCGGTCGAAAATGTTGCAATGCCGCTGCGGATCGCGGGTGCATCTGAGCATGAAGCCACGCAACGTGCTAGCGCTTTGCTAGAACGTGTTGGTTTGACGGAGCGGATGCATCACCGACCCGCGCAACTATCAGGCGGCGAACGCCAGCGCGTGGCGATTGCACGTGCGTTTGCTAATAAACCCAAGTTAGTGGTCGCCGATGAGCCTACCGGGAACTTGGATGGTAAAACCGCCGAGTCGGTATTTGAGCTTATTCTGGAAATGAACAAGGAGTTTGGCACCGCGTTTATTATTGTCACTCACGATATGGCGCTCGCTAAACGCATTGGTGCTGTATACCGATTGCACAACGGCACGTTAGCTGCTGCGGGTGAAGCCGATGCTGACCTTTAAATTAGCTCAGCGCTTTTCAGAGCGCCGCAGCCGCTCAGGCCTGTTCGCCTTTATCGCATCGTCTTCCACGGTCGGTATTGTACTCGGATGTGCTGTGTTGATCGCAAGCTTATCGATGATGAACGGTTTTCAAAATGTGTTAGAGCAAAAGTTGCTCAAAGCAGTGCCTCATGTTTCGTTCACTAAAGTTGAAGGGACTTTTGATAACTGGCAAAGCATGGTTGATATAGCCAAGAGGGACAGTCGTGTTATTGAGGCGTATCCGGTGATCAAACAGACGGCGATGCTGCGCTCCGGCGACCAGTTTAAAGGAATTGTGCTGGAGGGGATTGCTGCTGCAGGTCCACACCCGAGTGTCACCGAGTTTTTTAGTAGCGGCGCGCTGAGTGCACTGGAAACACCGAATACCATCGTACTGGGGCAGGGCATCGCAAATAGCTACGGTGTTGAAGTGGGTGATACGCTTGAATTATTAGTTGCTGATCAAAGTAGTCAACAGTTTCGATCGCCGCAACGTCATGGGCTCAAGGTTGTTGGCTTATTTGAATTTGGCGGCGAGCTTGACCATCAAATGGGCTATGTCAGCCTGGATACAGCACGTTTGATAGGTGAGATAGAGCAGGGTGTTTCAGCCATTGAGCTAAAAGTCAGCGATGTATTTCAGGCGCCGCGAATCGCTAATTCGGTTGGTAATCAATTACCCGAGTTGGTTTATGTTGATCACTGGATGCGCACGCAAGGTCATCTGTATCGTGATATTGAGCTCGTTCGTACAGTCATTTACTTGGTGCTCGTACTGGTGATGGCGGTTGCCTGTTTTAATATTGTATCGACGTTAGTGATGACGGTGACAAAAAAGCGGCCGCAGATTGCGATGCTTAAAACCATGGGGCTGGATAATCGTAGAGTGGTCGCAACATTTTGTTGGCAAGGTACATTAAGTGGCTTAAAAGGAGCGGTTTGGGGCAGTATTTTGGGAATCGCGCTCGCGTCGGCGTTGCCCGATATTATTTTACTGTTCGAACGCCTATTACATTTTCAGGTGTTATCGGATGACGTTTACTTCGTCAGCGAAGTGCCTTCGCAATGGCGTTGGTTTGACGTTGTACTGGTGTCTTCGGTCGCGGTTGTAATGAGTGCAGTCGCTACCCTGTATCCGGCATGGCGTGCTACACAAATCGAGCCAGCACAAGCACTACACGAGCACCATTAGTTTTTACGGTTATCTCGGTGCTGGCGCGCTTCCCATGCGCGTACAACCGAGATACGCCACATCACTCGAATCGCAATATAGCTCACCAAACTTGCTAATGTTCCCATAATAAAACAGCCCAACAAAAACGCGGGCCCTATGGTCTCGATGCTGTAAATCAACCAGTCCCAACTTAATTCAAAATTAAACGGGTATGCGGGCGCAGAAAGAACGGCGCGACCCACCTCATAGCAAAAATAAAACAGTGGCGGCATCGTAATGGGATTAGAAACCCAGACCAGACCAACCGAGAGTGGCAAGTTGACGCGGAAGAGAATCGCGGCGGCGGCCGCAAGTAGCATTTGAAACGGAACGGGAATAAACGCACAGAAGAGACCGATAGCAAATGCACCAGACGCCGAACGGCGGTTGAGATGCCATAAATTGGCATCATGCAACAACGAACCAAATACTTTTAGCGCGCGTGTCTGGCGAATTTTTTCATGATTCGGCATCCATTTTTTGATCATGCGTCTTGCCATTGCAATTCCCGTTTACATCTAATTGTGCGACTGAACTGGAAACACCGAATGCGATACAGCTCGTTTACATTGCTCGCCGGAACAGTTATGGCGCTGTATTCTACTCACTTAATCGAAAAGTGGCTAGTCGCTTTAATCATCGTTTGTGCGCTTTTCTGTATACCGCTTTGTCGCCAAACCCGCAAATATCTCATCCAGTTTATTTTGGTACTTATAGGGATACTTATTGGTAGCCATTTTGTATCAAGTTTTGCCGAACATCATCGCCATTTACCCGAGCGCGTCTGGGTCTCTGCTTATTTAACCGTGGAGCAGGTCGACTATCACAGCGCCGAACGAAGCCGTTTTGTGGCGCGCGTGACTCATTTGAGGCACAGCAATCAGCAGTTGGTGGCGCAGTGCCATTGCCGTGTGCAGTTATTTTGGTATGACGCCGCGCAGCGCCGGGGGTTAGCGCCAGGGCAACAGTATCAAGCCGAGATAAAACTAAAAACGCCAACGACCTATTGGAATCAAGGCGGTGCAAGACCGTCGAATTTTCTATGGGCAAAACAGCTGATTAAACAAGGACAGGTACGCAATATGCGGTTAGTCAAGACCACGCCGTCAGTGAGATGGCGGGTCTATCGTGCGTTGCAAGCCAGTGACTTAGACTTTAAGGGCATTTTGCTCGCATTAGCAATTGGCTACCGAGGGGATATTCCGTTCGAGCAGCGTGACGTATGGCAAAAAAATGGCCTTCAGCACGTGATGGCGATCTCGGGTTTACACATCGGTTTAGTTGCTGGGTTGGTCTTTCTGATAGTTCGGCGCTTTATTGCTGGCATTCCTCAACGTGGGATACTGTTACGTAACCGTGAACGACTCGTGTTAACTCCCACAGTGGCTGTTGTGGCGTTGTGTGTGGCCTTTCTTTATACCGGGTTAGCCGGGTTTGCAATTTCGTCGCAACGCGCCTGGCTGATGTTACTGTTATTTTGGGGACAGCGTTGGCTTGGGTTGTCGACGAGCAATTGGAAGCGCCTTGGGTATGCCGCGGTTATACTGATTCTTATAGATCCAGGCAGTTGGTACGATATCGGCTTTTGGTTCTCGGTGGTTGCCGTTGCTGTGATTTTGTTATGCCAATGGGCATGGCAGCTTGGCTCAAACGCTAGCGGGTGGCAACGCGTGTTGCAGACGATTTACCTGCAACTGCTGTTTCTAACACTTATGGGACCGCTGTCGCTCGCGCTATTTGATGGTGTTTCGTTGATCGCGCCCATTAGTAATTTATTAGTTGTACCGGTGATAGCACTGTGGGTTTTACCGTTGACGCTGATGGGCGCAGTGGCGGCTATGATGTGGGCGGATGTGTTTGCCGCTCAACTTTGGTGGTTAGCTGAGTTGCCATTAATTGGATTGCAGCCAGTGCTAAACACCTTTGCTGAGATCGCTTGGACGTGGCTGACAGCCTCTTCAATCAGTGCTATATCGGCTGTCCTATGGCTGTGTGCACTAGCGCTTTTAACACCGATGTGGTTGATGCGTTATTACCGATGGATTTTGGCTGGGGTGTTGGCCATGCAGGCGAGTTACGCGCTTTGGAAAGGGTGGCGAACGCCTGATGTGATAGTGCATGTACTCGATGTGGGCCAAGCGCAAGCGATTGTGATCGAAAGAGAGCGTGCGGCGTGGTTGGTTGATTTGGGACGTCGTTTTTATATCGGTCGCAGTCAGTTCGAATCTGTGATTGAGCCTTTTATTGCACAGCGTGGGTTGCGGGTCGAACGAGTCTCACTGACCCACCAAGATGCTGATCATAGCGGTGATTGGCGGTTAGCCAAGCAGCGGTTGCCGAAGGCAGAATGGTTTGGCGCCTTAACCGACCAACCCTGTCGCGCCGGGCAACAAGGGGTGTGGCGCGAGATTCGATGGCGTGTACTATGGCCGGACCAGGCAGGTATGCATACGAGTAATGCGGCGTCGTGCGTCTATCAGTTTAGCTATGGTGAGATAGATTGGTTAGTGACGGGGGATATTGGCTTTCCTGAGGAACGGATTCTAGCAGAGCAACGGCGTCTCAAAGAGGTCGAAATACTGGTCGCTCCTCATCACGGCAGTGCTTTTTCTTTGGGCTCGTTACTCCTGCAAGCAACTCAACCCGAGGTGACGCTGGTCAGTGTCGGGGCTATCAATCATTACGGTATGCCGGATAAATATACGCGGCAACGTGCACTTGAATACGGCAGTGAATGGGCAACCACCGCTGATTTTGGTCAGCTATCAATAGAGACAGATGGCGCGTCTTGGAGACTGAAAACACCGGCGCTATTCGATAAAACGAATGCAAAGTCCTACAGTTCGACTAGCCAACGGTGATATAAAGCAGATAAAATAGACTGGATTTTCAGAAACTAATGGCATTGCATGGATTCTAACAAGGAAAAACCGAGTACGTTAAAGCGGCTCATATCATACATAAAGCCTTACAGATCTGCTTTTATCGTCGCTGTTATTGGTATGCTAGGTTACGCTGGCGTCGATACACTCTTCTTTTCGCAAATCGAGACCCTAATTGACGAGGGCTTAACCAAACAAGATTCGAGCGTATTGCTCTGGGGCGCTGTTTTTGTCCCCGTATTCTTCATCGTGCGCGGTTTATTTAATTTTATCTCGACTTATTTCTTAAGTTGGGTGGGTTTTAAAGTTGTAACGAAACTGCGTCAGCAACTTTTTGAACATCTCATGAAGCTACCCGTGTCATTTCATGACAATCACTCCACTGGGGACTTAATCTCAAAAATCACCTATGACACGCAACAGGTGGCAGAAGCGTCGAGTCGTGCTTTATTGGTCCTTATTCGCGATGGCGGCTTTGTGGTGGGTCTGCTGTGCTTAATGTTTTATCAAAGCTGGCAACTGAGCTTGGTGTTTTTGGTGATTGGTCCTGTTATTGCTAAATTCGTTGCCTTTGTTTCAAAACGCTTCCGTTTAGTCAGTGGACGTATTCAAACGGCGATGGGTAACGTCACGACGACCGCAGAACAGATGATCAATGGTCATAAAGTGGTGGTAATGCATGAGGGCCAAAAGCTCGAGTCTAAGCGTTTTGGTGAAATCAATAACATTACTCGCAACCAAAATATGAAATTGGTGAGTACGCGCGCCATTAGTACCTCGGTTATTCAATTTATTGCCTCGTTGAGTTTGGCGATGGTGCTGGTGATTGCGAGCTTTCCTGAGATGTTGCAAAACCTATCGGCGGGTGCATTTACCACCTTGCTGACATCAATGATTATGTTGTTACGTCCGTTAAAACAACTCAGCAATGTGAACAGTGATTTTCAACGTGGCTTGGCTGCGGCAACCAGTGTATTCGAGATCCTTGATGAGCCGATTGAAATTGATAAGGGCACACATGTTGTTGACCGCGTTAAAGGGGATATTCAGTTCAATCATGTGACGTTCCGTTACAATGAGCATGATGATCCGGCGCTTGAAGACATTAGCTTCTCGGTTGGCGAGGGTAAGACCTTGGCTTTGGTGGGGCGCTCAGGGAGTGGTAAATCGACAATATCGAATTTGATGACACGCTTTTATGATGTCAGCGAAGGCGAGGTCACGATCGATGGGCGAAATATTCAAGATTATCGCCTTAAGTGTTTACGTCGCCAAATTGCCTTGGTTTCTCAACACGTCACTTTATTTAACGACACTATCGCTAATAACATCGCCTATGGCACGTCTAAAAATGTCTCTCGTGAAGATATTATTAAGGCTGCTGAGCAAGCTTACGTGACCGAATTTACGGACAATATGAGCCATGGTTTAGACACCATGGTGGGTGAAAATGGTGTCATGCTATCGGGTGGGCAACGTCAACGCATTGCGATAGCCCGAGCATTACTGCAAGACGCGCCGATTCTTATTCTGGATGAAGCGACTTCGGCGCTCGATACTGAATCAGAGCGACATATTCAAAAGGCGCTGGGTGTACTGAGAACGAATCGTACATCGATTGTCATTGCACACCGCTTGTCGACCATTGAGAATGCCGATGAGATCCTAGTAATGGATAACGGGCATATTGTTGAGCGCGGTGATCACCAGTCATTACTGGATAATGAAGGTCCTTACTATCAATTGCATAATATGCAGTTTAGCGGGGTCAATTAGTATGTGGTTAGAGAGGCAGTGGTATCGTAAACATCTTCACCCGCTGCTGTATGTGCTGACCCCGTTGTCATTGGTGTTTTGGTTGCTGACTAATTTACGGCGCTCGCTGTATCGGTTCGGTATTTTAAAAATATACAAAGCGCCTGTGCCTGTCCTAGTGGTGGGTAATATCAGTGTTGGCGGAACGGGTAAAACGCCAACCGTGCTCGCACTGATTGAGATACTCAAGGCAGAAGGCTATATACCCGGTGTGGTTAGCCGAGGTTATGGCGCCAAAGTACAAGGTTCACATACTGTGCGCAGTGACGACAACCCAGAAACAGCGGGTGATGAGCCGTTAATGTTACGGCAAATCGCGCAGGTGCCTGTGGTGATTAATCCAAACCGAGCCGAGGCGGTGCAGCATCTGATAACTGAGCACCCGGAGGTCGATTTCGTCATCAGCGATGATGGTATGCAGCACTACGCGTTGGGGCGCGATATTGAGGTGATTTTAGTCGATGCTGAGCGCGGCTTAGGTAACGGTTGGCTGTTACCCACGGGGCCTTTACGTGAGGGGCCTTGGCGCCTGCGAGGTACACGCTGGGTGGTGTCGCTTTACGCACAGCATCCGTTTGCGCATTATGTCGGAGAAGTGAAAGCACAAGGTTGGCGTCGTGTCGTCGACGATGAGCCATGCGAACTGCCCACGCACTCTGATATTCACGCGATTGCCGGTATCGGCAACCCTGAACGCTTTTTTACCAGCTTGCGGCAGCAACACATTAAGCTTGAGAGTACTCAGGCGTTTCCAGACCATTATCGATTCTCTGACAACGATTTGCAGACTTATCAAAATAAAACACTGTTAATGACACAGAAAGATGCCGCCAAGTGCCGTGGCATTGCTGCGAGTACTTGGTATTATCAACCGATATCTGCACACTTTCCTGAGAAATTTACCGCCGACCTGCTTGAAGCAATTCGGCATATCCATAAATGAGGTTTAACTGTGAGTTTTGATACAGGTTTACTGAACATTATTGCCTGCCCCAGTTGCAAGGGCAAACTCGTATGGCATGAAGCAAAACAATGGCTTGTATGCCGTGGTGAGCAATTAGCTTATGAGCTAGAAGAGGGCATTCCCGTTTTAATGAGCGAAAAGGCTAAATCATTAAATTCTGAAGAAATGGACCAGGTACCCTTATGAGTTTTACCGTTATCATTCCTGCGCGTTATCCGTCGAGTCGTTTGCCAGGTAAGCCGTTAGCCGATATTGGCGGTAAGCCGATGATTCAACACGTTTATGAGCGCGCTATACAGAGCGGTGCGGCAGAAGTTATCGTCGCGACAGATGATCAACGTATTGCTGATGTTGTTGAAGGCTTTGGCGGTCGTAGCATGTTGACTGCGAGTGACCATCAATCGGGAACTGAACGACTGGCAGAAGTGGTCGAGCAGCTGGCGCTTTCGGAAGACCAAGTTGTGGTCAATGTACAGGGTGATGAGCCTTTTATCCCGCCTGAAATCATCCGCCAAGTCGCTGATAACTTAGCTAACCAACGGGTTGCGCCAATGGCTACACTTGCGGTGCCAATGACAAGCTCAGATGAGGTGTTTAACCCTAATGCTGTAAAAGTGGTGTGTGACTCGGCAGGTTATGCGATCTATTTTAGTCGCGCGCCAATCCCTTACAACCGTGAACAGTTTAAACAACTGAAGGATGAGCAACCTGAAGAGGTACGTGGATACATGCGTCATGTTGGTATCTACGCGTATCGCGCAGACTTTATTAAGCGCTATGTTGCTTGGAGTGAGAGCCCACTTGAGCGTATTGAGTCGTTAGAGCAATTGCGTGTGCTTTGGCACGGTGAGAAAATTCATGTCGCCGAAGCCATTATGCCGCCTGCGGCAGGTATTGATACGCCAGAGGACTTAGAGCAAGCCCGCCAGCGTATACAGTAAGTCATTGAGCAGCGATGGTTAATCCATCGCTGCCATCTGCGCATACTCGTCTTCGAAAAAGAACTTTTCCTCACCAAAGGCGGGTTTCAACTGATGTAACCAAGTCGCGTTTGGATCATATTTTGCGAAAAACGGACGTTGTACCCAATCCGGATTACGCCCCTGAATGAAGCGTAACGCGAATACTTTCTCGCCCGCCACCTCAGTCACACCCTGTACCTCTACTTTACCCGGACCCGCACTCATAGAAGGGCCGCGAACTGTGCGGGCAATTCCCGATACTTGCTGATAGGCTTGCTGGAATACTTCCCATGTGCGTTCAAGGGGTACTTCGAAGTAACGTTTAGCACCGGTATCACGTTCAACGAACATGTAGTATGGGATGATACCGAGCTGTACTTCGCGCTCCCACATATCCGCCCAAACTTTAGGATCATCATTGATGTGTCGCAGCAATGGCGCCTGACAACGGATTTGAGCACCAGTAGCGCGTAAACGTCGGATGGCTTCTTCGCATACTTCTGTGCGTAACTCGTTATGGTGATTCAAATGCGCCATAATAGAGACGTGCTTACCACCCCGAACAAGCTTCTCGAGTAAACGCATCAATTCATCAGCATCGGGGTCGGTAATAAAGCGGTAAGGCCAAAAGGTCAGCGCTTTAGTACCGATACGAATGGTTTTGATATGGTCAAACTCGGGCTTTAGTAGGCCCTCTAGGTAATGCTGCAGTTTACGGGTACGCATGACCATCGGGTCACCGCCGGTTACCAGTAAGTCAGTTACCTCTTTATGCTGGGCGAGGTAACGGTGCAGTTGATCCGCATCGTTGGAGTTAAAGCGTGTTGCTTTACCGACAAATTGCGCCCACCGGAAGCAAAACGTGCAATAGCTGTGGCAGTATTGACCTTGCGCAGGAAAGAACAACACAGTCTCACGATATTTGTGCTGCATGCCAGGCAAAGGTTCGCCATCAACATGGGGCACATTCATCTGCATTTGACCCGCTGGGTGGGGATTCATTTCTTGGCGCAATTGCGTAGCGAGGTCAAAAACCTCGTTGGTGGTATGTTTGCCCGACATAAGGTCAGCCATACGCTGAAAAGCGCTCGGATCGAGCATATCTTTTTGCGGAAACGTAAGCTGAAACAGCGGGTCGTTAGGCACGTTTTCCCAGTCGATGAGTTCATTAAAAACATACTCGTTTACCCGGAACGGTAATACGTTCGCGACCACTTTCATTTCAAATCGAATATCATCGGGTACTCGTTTAAGTGCTTCGATTTTATCCAACTGACGATGTTGGTAGACCTTGAAGCGACGCGGAGTAATTACGGGTTGTTGTACGTTAACTACTTGCTGCATAAGCCTCTCTGTATGTTGTGAATGCCACGTGGGGCGCGATAGACAAAATTGCGCTGTATTATAATGAAATTAGCCTTTAGTTGCACGTAAACCGTGGGATTTAATCGTATGTACTCTTAATAATATCGATGAGAGCAATCGATCAGAGTGATTAGCCTAGGCAGGTTCAGCGGTCTGGGGAGCAGAAAAAACGCATAAAAAAAGCGCCCCTAGAGGCGCTTTCGTAGCAATGATCAGTGCCGTTATGGCAGCAATCGTTACTTCTTGATAGGTGAGAAGTCGCGTTGCGTATGACCGGTATACAACTGACGAGGACGACCAATTTTTTGGCTCTCTTCGCTCATCATTTCGTGCCAGTGTGATACCCAGCCAACCGTACGTGATAGTGCGAAAATCACGGTGAACATGTTGGTTGGAATACCGATCGCTTTAAGCACGATACCTGAGTAGAAATCGACGTTAGGGAACAATTTCTTCTCAACGAAGTATTCGTCCTCAAGGGCGATACGCTCAAGCTCCATAGCTACGTCTAATAACGGGTCGTCGCGGTTCAACTCTTTTAATACTTCGTGGCACGATTCACGCATTACGGTTGCACGTGGGTCCATGTTTTTGTAAACACGGTGACCAAAGCCCATCAGACGGAACGGATCGTTCTTATCTTTTGCTTTCTCGATGTATTTAGGAATGTTTTCGACTGAGCCGATCTCGGCCAACATACGCAAACATGCTTCGTTTGCACCGCCGTGTGCAGGACCCCATAGTGATGCGACACCTGATGCAATACATGCATATGGGTTGGCACCTGAAGAGCCCGCTAAACGCACGGTAGAGGTTGAAGCGTTCTGCTCGTGGTCGGCGTGAAGAATAAAGATACGGTCCATTGCTTTCGCAACTGCTGGACTGATTTCGTAATCTTCCGCTGGTACAGAGAACATCATGTTCAGGAAGTTTTCGGCATAGCCTAAATCGTTACGTGGATAAACGAATGGTTGACCGATACTGAACTTGTACGCCATTGCCGCAATCGTTGGAATCTTAGCGATCAAACGGTATGCACTGCGTAGACGTTGGTCTGCGTCGTGAATATCCAAATCATCGTGATAAAACGACGAAAGGGCACCAGTGACGGCACACAGCATCGCCATTGGATGCGCGTCGCGACGGAAACCGTTAAAGAAATTGTGTAAGCCCTGATGAACCATCGTGTGCTTAGTGATGGTTTTACGGAAATCTTGGTATTGCTTTTCGTCAGGTGCTTCACCATGAAGCAACATGTAGCAGACTTCTAGATAATCCGCTTGTGTGGCGAGGTCGCCAATTGGGTAACCGCGGTGCAATAACACACCGTTTTCACCGTCAATGTACGTGATTTTAGACTCACATGAGCCCGTTGCTAAAAATCCTGGGTCAAACGTGAAATATCCGTGTTTGCCTAAGCTGCGAACGTCGATGACATCCTTACCAGCAGAAGGGGATAAAACGGGTAACTCAATTGACTGTCCATCGATCTGTAAAGTGGCTTTACGATCAGCCATAAGGACTTCTCCTTGCATCTACTTTTTAAAAAGTGCGCTAATTTAACTCGAAATACGTGCCAAATGTCAATTTTTGTAAAGGACATGGCAACGAATACCCGATCATTATACGTGCATAAAGTGAATACAGGATTACATTTTTATGCGAGATACAACTTTAGTCTTAATCCAAATTGTTTTGGTTTGCGTTATAGGCATTGGACATTGTAATTCAATGCCATGGTCGATATACTCACATACGTCGAGGTGGCATTAATAAACAGTGCTCCGGGCATTCTTTACATTTCTTGGTGCTTTATTGAAAGGCAATCTATCGTGAAAAAAGAAAGACCTGTAAACTTAGACTTATCTACCATTCAGTTTCCTGCCGCTGCCAAAGCATCTATCCTGCATCGGATTTCCGGTGTCGTTATGCTTGTGTCACTGGCCTTCTTGATTTGGGCGTTCGCAACGTCTCTCAGTGGTCCTGAGGGTTTTGCTCAAGTAGAAAGCATAATGACTAGCTTTATCGCGAAGTTCATTGGCTGGGGTATTTTGACAGCGTTAGGATTCCACTTAATCATTGGTATTCGTCACTTAATCATGGACATGGGCTTCTGGGAAGAGCTTGATTCAGGCCGCACCAGCGCCACGGCATCCATCGTGATTTCGATTATCGTGTCAGTTTTAGTAGGGGTGTGGTTATGGTAAGAGAAGCTGGAACCTTTGGACGTAGCGGCCCGCATGACTTCATTTTGTTGCGTGCTTCAGCAGTCGTTATGTTGCTCTATGTCTTGTTTATGGTTGGCTTCTTTGCGTCCACAGCGGACGTAACCTACGCCAACTGGACAGGCTTATTTTCGAATTTGTGGATGAAAGTGTTCACGTTGTTAGCGCTTACCGGCGTTTTGGTACACGGCTGGATTGGTATCTGGCAAGTACTTACGGACTATGTTAAAGCCTCGGGTGTACGTGCTTTTATTCAGTTCGTATTCAGCGTTGGGCTCATCATCGTTTGGCTCACTGGCTTGTTTGTACTGTGGGGTGTTTAAGTGAACGTTAAAACTTTAGAATTTGATGCTGTTGTCATCGGCGCTGGCGGCGCTGGCATGCGTGCTGCGTTGCAAATCTCCCAAGAAGGTATGAGCTGTGCGTTGATGTCCAAAGTGTTTCCAACGCGCTCTCACACCGTTTCTGCGCAGGGTGGTATCACCGTTGCGTTAGGTAACGCGCACGAAGATGATTGGCAATGGCATATGTTTGACACGGTTAAAGGGTCAGACTATATCGGCGACCAAGACGCAATCGAATACATGTGTAAAAGTGGTCCAGAAGCTATTTTAGAGCTTGAAAACATGGGCTTGCCGTTCTCTCGTTTTGAGAACGGAAAAGTGTATCAGCGTCCTTTTGGTGGCCAATCAAAAGAATTTGGCGGTGAGCAAGCGGCTCGTACTGCGGCTGCAGCTGACCGTACAGGTCACGCTTTGTTGCACTTGCTCTATCAGCAAAACGTGAAAAACAAAACCACCGTGTTTTCTGAGTGGTATGCACTCGACATCGTTAAAAACCAAGATGGCGCCGTATGCGGTGTCACAACGATGAATATCGAAACCGGTGAAGTGTACTACGTTAAAGCCAAAGCGGTTGTGTTAGCAACCGGTGGTGCGGGTCGTATTTATGCATCGACTACTAACGCACACATCAACACGGGCGACGGTGTTGGCATGGCTTTACGTGCAGGTGTGCCTGTACAAGATATGGAAATGTGGCAGTTCCACCCAACTGGCATCGCAGGCGCGGGCTGTTTGGTAACCGAAGGTTGCCGTGGTGAAGGTGGTTACTTGCTGAATAAAGATGGCGAGCGCTTTATGGAGCGTTATGCGCCGAATGCTAAAGACTTGGCTTCGCGTGACGTTGTTGCCCGTTCAATGATGACTGAGATCCGTGAAGGTCGCGGTTGTGATGGTCCTTGGGGCACGCACTTGAAATTGAAGCTCGATCACTTGGGTAAAGAGACGCTTGAAAGCCGTCTACCAGGTGTATGTGACTTGTCACGTACGTTTGCTCACGTAGACCCAGTGAAAGAACCTATTCCAGTGATTCCAACCTGTCACTACATGATGGGTGGTATTCCTACTGACGTGAACGGTCAAGTATTGGACATTGATAGCGAAGGCCAATCAAAACCAGTACAAGGTCTGTTTGCTTGTGGTGAGATCGCCTGTGTGTCTGTACACGGTGCGAACCGCTTAGGTGGTAACTCATTGCTTGACTTGGTCGTATTCGGTCGTGCAACAGGTATGCACTTAGGTGAACACTTGGCAGCGAATGCTGAGGCACGCGAAGCGTCAAAAGACGACGTTGATGCAGCACTAAGCCGCTTCAACCGTTGGGAAAACACGCAGAAAGGTGAAGACCCAGCGCAAATTAAGAAAGACCTACAGCAGTGCATGCAAATGAACTTCTCGGTATTCCGTGAAGGCCAAGCAATGGCTGATGGTTTGAAAGAGTTAGCCGAGATTCGCGAGCGTCTGAAAAATGCGCGCTTGGACGATACCTCTAAAGAATTCAACACCCAGCGCGTTGAATGTTTAGAGCTCGATAACTTGATGGAAACAGCGTATTCCACTGCTGTCGCAGCGAACTTCCGTACGGAGAGTCGCGGTGCGCACAGCCGTGCTGACTATCCTGATCGTGATGATGATAACTGGTTGGTACACAGCGTTTACCGTCCAGCGGACGAGCAGATGGTCAAGCGTGAAGTGAATATGGCACCTAAGTTACGTGAAGCTTTCCCTCCGAAAGCACGTACTTATTAATAAGGGGTTAAAACGATGAAAACAGTTAATATTTCGATTTATCGTTACAACCCGGATGTTGATGACGCGCCTTACATGAAAGATTATTCTTTGGAAATCGAAGATAATCAGGATTTGATGGTGCTGGATCTTTTGATTAAATTGAAAGAGAAAGATCCGTCGTTAGCGTTCCGGCGCTCATGTCGTGAGGGCGTATGTGGCTCTGACGGTTTAAATATGAACGGTAAAAACGGCTTGGCTTGCATCACGCCAATGTCATCATTGAAGGGTGGCAAGATCGTGATTCGTCCGTTACCAGGCTTACCGGTTGTTCGTGACTTGATTGTAGATATGAGTCAGTTCTACAAGCAATACGAGAAGATTAAGCCGTACCTCATCAATGATGAGAAAACGCCACCGGCGCGTGAACGTCTTCAGTCTCCAGAAGAGCGTGCGAAGTTAGATGGTTTATACGAGTGCATTCTGTGTGCTTGTTGCTCAACTTCATGTCCTTCTTTCTGGTGGAACCCAGATAAGTTTATCGGTCCTGCGGGTTTGCTACACGCATACCGTTTCTTGATCGATAGTCGTGACACGGCGACTGAACAACGTCTTGATGATCTTGACGATGCGTTCAGCGTATTCCGTTGCCACGGCATCATGAACTGTGTGAACGTTTGTCCGAAAGGGTTGAACCCGACCAAGGCAATCGGTCATATTAAATCGATGTTGCTGAGCCGTGCAGTTTAATTGCAGCGCTTCAGTAAAAAATCGTTATAATTGATGCTGATAATGGCCATCCGGCTTACGGATGGCTATTTCTTATAGTTTGAACAAATTGAGTGTGAAGGATACGCAATGCAAGAGGGTGTAATGCGTGAATGGCTAGAATCATCGCATCTAGCCGGGGGCAATATCGCTTATATCGAACAAATGTTCGAAGCTTACCTCGATGATCCTACTGCGGTGAGTGATGAGTGGCGACAGATGTTCGACTCATTGCCTGCAAACGAGCAAGCAGTAGATGCTAAATTAAGTGACGTACGTGAACAGTTTCGTACGCTCGCTAAAAATAAACTTAAGCAAGCTGGCGGTCAGTCGTCAGTAGCGGATCAGAAACAAGTACGCGTTTTACAGCTCATTAATGCTTACCGTTTTCGTGGTCATCAACACGCTAACCTCGATCCTCTCGGCTTGTGGAAACAAGACGAGGTGCCCGACCTTTCACTTGCTTTTCATGATTTAACTAAAGACGACTTAGACCGCGAGTTTAACGTAGGTTCGCTTGCCGTGGGCAGCGAAACCATGAAGCTCAAGGATATCCATAAGGCGTTAGACGATATTTATTGTGGCCCGATTGGTGCAGAATATATGCACATCGTGTCGACAGAAGAAAAACGTTGGATTCAGCAACGCTTAGAGGGTGTTCGTGGTAAGCCAAGCTTTGACAAAGAGCAGCAAACCGGCATCTTACGTGAGCTGACAGCTGCCGACGGCCTAGAAAAATACCTAGGTTCTAAGTTCCCAGGCGCAAAGCGTTTCTCACTTGAAGGTGGTGATAGCTTAGTACCGCTGTTGAAGTCATTGATTCGCCGCTCAGGCGAGCAGGGCACTCAAGAAGTTGTTATTGGTATGGCCCACCGTGGTCGTCTCAATGTCTTGGTCAACGTGCTTGGTAAGAAACCACAAGATTTGTTTGATGAATTTGCTGGTAAGCATGCGGCGAATAAGGGCTCGGGTGATGTTAAGTATCACATGGGCTTCTCGTCAGACTTTGCTACGCCAGGCGGTGATGTCCACTTAGCATTGGCATTTAACCCGTCTCACTTAGAAATCGTTAACCCAGTGGTTATGGGGTCAGTACGCGCGCGCATGGATCGTCTCAAGGATCCTAAAGGCGATAAAGTGCTGCCGATTACCATTCATGGTGATGCAGCAATTGCTGGTCAAGGTATCGTACAAGAGACATTCAATATGTCTAAGACGCGTGCTTATCAGGTCGGCGGCTCTGTACGTATCGTAGTGAATAACCAGGTCGGCTTTACCACGTCTAAGCAAGAAGACGCACGTTCAACTCAGTACTGTACCGACATTGCGAAAATGGTGCAGGCACCTATTTTCCATGTTAACGCAGATGACCCTGAAGCCGTCGTTTTCGTTACTCAGTTGGCGTTAGACTTCCGTAACACCTTTAAACGTGACGTTGTAATTGATTTGGTGTGTTACCGCCGTCATGGTCACAACGAAGCTGACGAACCTAGTGCGACACAGCCACTGATGTATGCCAAGGTTAAAAAGCATCCGGTACCACGCGAAATCTATGCTGAACGTTTGGCTAAAGCCAACGTGGTGAGCGAAGACGATGCTAAGCAGTGGGTTCAAGATTACCGCGATGCGTTGGATAAAGGTGAAGTCGTTGTTGATGAACACCGTCCAATGCGTAAACACTCAGTCGATTGGAGCCCATATGTTGGCAACGACTGGGATGTCGACTACGACTACAAAGTCTCTAAAGAAACCTTACAGACGCTGGGTGAGAAAATCGCTCAGTATCCAGAAGCGCATAAGCTAAATTCGCGCGTTGGCAAGGTTTACCAAGAGCGCATGAAAATGGCGAAAGGCGAAAAGCCGATGGACTGGGGCTTCGCCGAGACACTCGCTTATGCAACCTTGTTAGACAAAGGCATTCATATTCGTTTGACAGGTCAGGACTCGGGTCGTGGTACATTCTTCCACCGCCACGCAGTGCTGCACAATCAAAAAGATGCTTCGGTCTACATGCCGCTTAACAACCTTAAAGACGACCAAGGTGTCGTTGAGATTTACGACTCAGTGCTTTCTGAAGCCGCGGTTGTTGCTTTCGAATATGGTTATGCGACCGCTGAACCTAAGTCGTTAGTCATGTGGGAAGCCCAGTTTGGTGATTTTGCGAACGGTGCACAAGTTGTTGTTGACCAGTTCTTAAGTTCTGGTGAGCAGAAATGGGGCCGTTTGTGTGGATTGACCTTACTTCTGCCTCACGGCTATGAAGGTCAAGGGCCTGAGCACTCATCGGCGCGTCTAGAACGCTTCTTGCAGTTGTCAGCGGACCATAACTGGTCAGTCTGTGTACCGACAACACCAGCGCAAGTCTTCCACATGATTCGTCGTCAACAACTGCGTCCGGTTCGCCGTCCGCTGGTGGTGATGACACCTAAATCATTGCTCCGTCACCCATTAGCGATTTCTGAAATGAGTGACTTAGAGAATACCGGTTTCCAAAATGCTATCGCAGAAATCGATGACTTGGATCCGAAGAAAGTAAAACGCGTAGTCTTGTGTTCAGGTAAAGTTTACTATGATCTATTACAAGAACGCCGTAAACGCGAACAAGACGATGTTGCTATTATCCGTATCGAACAGCTTTACCCGTTCCCTGCGGACGAAGTGGCAGACATCATGAAAGATTATCAGCACGTCAAAGATTTTGTTTGGTGTCAGGAAGAGCCCCAGAACCAAGGTGCTTGGTACAGTAGCCAACATAACTTCTGGGCGGCTATTCCATCAGGTGCTCAGCTAACCTACAGAGGCCGTGCCGCATCTGCTGCTCCGGCGGTAGGTTATTTATCTGAGCATAATAAACAGCAACAAAAACTCGTTGACGAAGCGCTAACCATTAAATAGGTGAAGATGAACCATGGCGATTGATATTAAAGTTCCTCAATTACCCGAATCTGTTGCCGATGCCACCATCGCAACTTGGCACGTAAAACCAGGTGACAAAGTGTCGCGTGACCAGAATCTGGTTGACATCGAAACCGATAAGGTAGTGCTAGAAGTTGTCGCTGAGGCAGATGGCGTTATTGGCGAAATCATTGCGGACGAAGGCACCACAGTGACGGCTGAAGAAGTTATTGGCAAGATCGAAGAAGGTGCTGGCGACGACAGCAGCGATGCTAGCCAAGATTCTGCGGCAGAGGACAAGAAAGAAGAGAAAGCATCAAAAGAAGACAGTGCTTCTGAGCAATCGGGTTCTGGCGAGAAAATGGAAGTTAAAGTTCCTCAATTACCAGAATCTGTATCTGATGCAACCATTGCAACTTGGCATGTTAAAGCGGGTGATGCAGTTAAACGTGACCAAAACTTAGTTGACATTGAAACAGACAAAGTTGTGCTTGAAGTTGTTGCACCAGCAGACGGTGTATTGGCTGAAATTACTCAAGACGAAGGCGCGACAGTGGGTGCTGACGACGTGATTGGTATCGTCGAAGCGGGCGCTGCTGCATCGGGTTCTGCTGATAAGTCAGCGGCCAAGTCTGAAGATAATTCAGCGGAGCAGAAAGACGAAGGCGATAGCGAAGTTGCAGGTCCAGCTGTGCGTCGTCTATTAGGCGAGCATGGTTTGAAGCCGAGTGATGTAAAAGGCACAGGTAAAGGCGGTCGCGTGACCAAAGAAGACGTTGAGAAACACGTTAAAGGTCAACAGTCTAAATCAAGTTCAAGTAGCCAAAGCGCATCACAACAGCCGCAAGCAGCGGGCGATCGCGATCAAAAACGTGTTCCTATGACACGTCTTCGCAAACGTATCGCAGAGCGTCTGTTACAGGCTAAAAACGACACAGCCATGTTGACGACGTTTAACGAGATCAACATGAAGCCGATCATGGACTTGCGTAAGAAGTACAAAGATGTGTTTGAAGAAACACATGGTACGCGTTTAGGCTTCATGGGCTTTTATGTAAAAGCTGTCACAGAAGCACTTAAGCGCTTCCCAGACGTGAATGCGTCGATCGACGGCGATGATATCGTGTATCACAACTACTTTGATGTCAGCATCGCGGTTTCAACACCACGTGGTTTGGTAACGCCGGTATTGCGTGATACGGATAAAATGTCTATCGCAGACATGGAAAACGGCATCCGTGACCTCGCGATCAAAGGACGTGACGGTAAATTAACATTGGAAGAAATGCAGGGCGGTAACTTCACTATCACTAACGGTGGTGTATTCGGTTCATTGCTTTCGACACCAATTTTGAATCCACCTCAAAGCGCTATCTTGGGTATGCACAAGATCCAGGAACGCCCCATGGTAGTGGATGGTAAGATTGAGATTCTGCCGATGATGTATCTGGCTTTATCTTATGACCACCGTATTATTGACGGCAAACAATCGGTTGGCTTCTTAGTCACGGTTAAAGAGCTGTTAGAAGATCCTCAACGTCTTATCCTGGATATCTAAAGACGCTGAGCACTCAGCCGTAAGTTGGATTCCAGCTTACGGCTGTTATTTTTGCGCCGTACGCGTTAGAATTCGGCGCGGTATTCGGGTAGGCAGCATTTCGCTGCTTTTGTTGTTTCAACGAATCGGAAGAGCATCATGAATTTGCATGAGTATCAGGGTAAGCAACTCTTTAAAGAGTTTGGTTTGCCAGTATCTGAAGGTTTTGCGTGCGACACTGCGGATGAAGCAGTTGAAGCGGCAAAGCGTATTGGTGGAGACACTTGGGTTGTCAAATGTCAGGTTCACGCTGGTGGCCGCGGTAAAGCGGGCGGTGTGAAGTTGGTTAAGAGCACTGACGAAGTTCGCGCTTTTGCTGAGCAGTGGTTAGGTAAAAACTTAGTAACTTTCCAAACCGACGAAAATGGTCAGCCGGTTGCTAAGATTTTAGTTGAAAGCTGCACTGACATTGCAGACGAGCTTTACTTAGGTGCAGTTGTAGACCGTGGTTCACGCAAAGTCGTGTTCATGGCATCAACGGAAGGCGGCGTTGAGATCGAAAAAGTCGCTGAAGAGACACCTGAGAAAATCTTGAAAGTTGAAATCGATCCGACGGTAGGCGCACAGCCTTTCCAAGGTCGTGAATTAGGTTTCAAATTGGGCCTTTCTGCGGATCAAGTGAAGCAGTTCACTAAAATCTTCTTGGGCTTAGCAAAAATGTTCGAGCAGTACGACTTAGCATTGCTTGAAATTAACCCGTTAGTTATCACTGACGAAGGTAACTTGCACTGCTTGGATGCTAAAGTAGGCATCGATAGCAACGCATTGTACCGTCAGCCAAAAATCCGTGAAATGCACGATCCGTCTCAAGACGACGCGCGTGAAGCAGAAGCGGCTAAGTGGGAACTGAACTATGTTGCACTCGACGGCAACATCGGTTGTATGGTTAACGGTGCTGGTTTGGCGATGGGTACTATGGACATCGTTAAATTGAGCGGTGGCGAACCTGCAAACTTCCTTGACGTTGGTGGCGGTGCAACTAAAGAACGCGTTTCTGAAGCATTCAAAATCATCTTGTCTGACAGCTCAGTTAAAGCTGTATTGGTAAACATCTTTGGTGGTATCGTCCGTTGTGACATGATCGCCGAGGGTATCATCGGTGCAGTTGAAGAAGTGGGCGTTAAAGTACCGGTTGTTGTTCGCCTTGAAGGTAACAACGCTGAGCTAGGTACGCAGAAATTGAATGAAAGTGGCCTAAACATTATCGCAGCAGAAAGCCTTTCTGACGCTGCTGATAAAGTGGTTGCTGCGGCAGGAGGTCAATAATGAGCGTTTTGATCGATAAAAACACCAAAGTTATCTGCCAGGGTTTCACTGGTGGTCAAGGTACGTTCCACTCTGAGCAAGCAATTGCGTATGGTACGCAAATGGTTGGCGGTGTAACACCAGGAAAAGGTGGCCAAGAGCACTTAGGTCTGCCTGTCTTCAATACTGTTAAAGAAGCGGTAGAAGCGACTGGCGCAACTGCATCAGTTATTTATGTACCAGCACCTTTCTGTAAAGATTCAATCATCGAAGCTGCTGATGCGGGTATCGAGCTGATTGTTTGTATTACTGAAGGTATCCCAACATTGGACATGTTGTACGTTAAGGAATACTTGACGCACAAAGGTGTTCGTATGATTGGTCCAAACTGCCCAGGCGTTATCACTCCTGATGAATGTAAGATCGGTATCATGCCAGGTCACATTCACAAGAAAGGTAAAGTCGGCATCGTATCGCGTTCAGGTACTTTGACTTATGAAGCCGTTAAGCAGACTACTGACGAAGGTTTCGGTCAGTCTACTTGTGTTGGTATCGGTGGTGACCCGATCCCAGGCTCAAACTTCATCGATATCTTAGAACTGTTCGAGAAAGATCCAGAGACAGAAGCTATCGTAATGATCGGTGAAATCGGTGGTACTGCAGAGGAAGAAGCTGCAGAATACATCAAGAACCACGTGACTAAACCTGTTGTTTCTTACATTGCAGGTGTTACAGCGCCTCCAGGTAAGCGCATGGGTCACGCAGGTGCGATCATTGCAGGCGGTAAAGGTACAGCTGACGAGAAGTTTGCTGCACTTGAAGCGGCAGGCGTTAAAACTGTACGTAGCTTGGCTGATATCGGCAAAGCAGTACGTGAGAAAACAGGTTGGTAATCAACTTTGTTTAAGCTCATGAAAAACCCGGCCTCGCGCCGGGTTTTTTGTACCTTACGTTTAACGTAATTTTCCCTCCTCAAACATCATGAGCCACTCAGATAGCTGTTTATCGATGATGTTGTCGTACACCATCATCGCCATATGTGGGCGCTCGGGTAGGGTGATGATTTTGGTTTTTGAAATCGCATCAAAAGGTTTAAAGGTTTCTTGTTTACTGAGTTTATCAAGCTCGCCAACAAAAATGAGTGAGGGCGGCCAGCTATCTGTTTGCAAGTGATGACGCAAAATACGTGAAGTATTTGCCTGTTCGACATTCGCACCAACCGATGAGGCAGCGCGTTCGATACCTGCGATTATATACTCATCGCTAATAAACTGGGTTAGCCAAGGCGAACTGCGTTTTGTCTCGATAAGCGCAGCTTCGGTGAAGTTATTCATTGGAGCAATGCCGATGAAACCATCGATGTTGCCATGCTTCGCGATATATTGGGCAGCCACGCTTGCGCCATAGGACTTTCCGTACAATAAGAGCGGCAAGTCTGAATCGTCACGGATCAATGTGACTAATTGATGTAAACGTTCAACATCTGCCGGACCAAAGCTCACTGGCTTATCGCTTGCTTTGCCATGCCCATTCAGATCCAACAGCAACACGTCGTATCCTTGCGCTCGGAGTGCAAGGCTATCAATATACAGAGAACGGCTATCGGTGCTGTAACTATGTAGCATGATAACCTGACCGCGCGCCTCACTGTGCTGTGAAAGTTTACGAGCATGGCTATCGTCATAGTGATATGGGGTGGTCGTTGTGGTGCCTGTTTTGCTGTTTGTCAGAGTCACATTAATGGTGCTTTTAAAAGAGGCTTCTTGTTGAGCCAATCCAGCGGCAGGTGCATAAAAATAGTCGAGGCTACCGACCTTACGGGGCTGCAGATTAAAGATTTCTTGGGCTGATTGCTCATCGGTAAAGGTTAGGTTCATGGCATTGGGATGAGCGATTTGGTCTGCAACGAGTGATGTGCAGCCAGTTAAATGTAAAAGAAAGGCGGTGACTATTATTAAGCGCATAGACGAAGTTATCCATTTTGTTTTAAACCGTAATAAAAATTTGACTCCATTACAAGTGGAGTAATCGGCTTAAACTGGTTGTACCAGAAAATCATTCATGCCTACAATGCGGTTATTCGGTATTTAAAGGAAACGTAGAATGGACTTTTCGCTTTCGGATAACAGTCGTGACTACTTGTCACGTGTACAAGACTTTATTGATCAGCATATCGCACCCTATGAGTCTAACTACCGTAAAGAAAATCAACGCTTTAATGCAGGCCCCAATTGGCGCGAATGGCAGGTGCCACCCCATGTCGCTGAATTAAAAGCCATGGCTAAGAAGGCAGGGCTATGGAACTTGTTTTTGCCCGACGCAGAGTTAGGTCAGGGGTTATCAACGCTAGAGTATGCACCTATCGCCGAGTGTATGGGTCACAGTCTATTGGCGCCGGAAATCTTTAATTGTAATGCGCCGGATACTGGCAATATGGAGGTGCTGTATCACTTTGGCAGTGCTGCGCAGAAGGCTCGGTGGCTTGAGCCTTTACTCGAAGGAGATATTCGTTCGGTATTTTGTATGACGGAGCCCGATGTCGCTTCATCAGACGCAACTAACATGCAAACCACCATTACTGCTCAAGGCGATGAGTGGGTGATTAACGGGCGCAAATGGTGGAGCACAGGGCTGGGTCACCCAGACGCTAAATTTGCTATCGTGATGGGTCTAACAGATGAAGATGCTGACAAGCACCGGCGCCACTCGATGGTAATTGTGCCGTTAGATACAGCAGGTGTGCATATCGAACGCATGCTTCCTGCGTTGGGTGAATATGATGCACCTTATGGTCATGGTGAAGTGGTATTTGATGATGTGCGTGTACCTAAGGATCATATTATCGTAGGACCCGGCGCTGGCTTTAAAATTGCCCAAGGGCGCTTAGGTCCAGGCCGTATTCATCATTGCATGCGAGCCATCGGTGCCGCTGAACGGGCACTCGATATGTTTATTGAACGGGGCACATCACGTATCGCCTTTGGACAGCCGTTGTTGAAGTTAGGCGGCAACACAGAGCGTTTGGCTGATTTACGGGTTGCGATAGATCAAGCGCGTCTACTGACACTGCATGCCGCTTGGCAAATCGATAAGGTGGGTGCTATGCAGGCGATCAAAGCGATTTCCTCAATTAAATTAGTTGCGCCCCAAGTGTTGCAACGGGTGGTGGATGAAACCATGCAACTGTATGGTGGTGCCGCAATGTGTCATGATACGCCTTTACCTGATTTACTAGCCGTTGCTAAATCACTGCGTATTGCCGATGGCCCTGACGCTGTGCATCGTGCAACGATTGCTAAAACTGAAGTAAGAGCATGGCAGGAGCGAATGAATGAGCGTTGACACTAACAGCGTACTTGACCAGTCTTCTCCGGTTAGAACCGAAGAGTCATTACCGATTGAATCACTCGATGCGTGGCTAAAAGCCGAACTACCTGAGGTGGTCAGCGAGTCTTCGGGCGATTTAGCCATTACTCAGTACACTGGCGGGGCATCAAATTGGACTTATCGACTTGATTATCAGAATGTCGCGCTGGTATTGCGGCGCCCACCTGATGGCACCAAAGCTAAATCTGCACACGATATGGGACGTGAGTATCGCTTTCAAAAAGCGCTCAAGCCTTATTTTCCCGAAGTGCCAGAGGTGCTTGCTCACTGCAAGGATGAGTCAGTGATCGGTGCAGAGTTTTATGTCATGCGTCACGTTGAGGGGATTATTCCTCGTCGCCACTTTCCGCGGCAACTGAGTTTGAGTGAAGCTCAGGCGAAGCAATTGTGCATCAAAGCGATCGACCGTCTTGTTGCTCTGCACCAAGTTGATATCCATGCTTCAGGCTTAAAACGGCTAGCAAAGGGCAAAGGTTATACCCAGCGCCAAGTGGAAGGCTGGTGCAATCGATTCGAACGGGCTAAAACGTGGAATGTATTTGGCGCCAAGGGCATTATGCGTTGGATTCGCGAAAACCAGCCAAGCGAAGAGACTATCTGCATGACCCATAACGATTTTCGTTTGGATAACCTGGTGTTGGATGCTGATGACCCGACTCATATTATTGGTATTTTGGATTGGGAGTTAGCGACATTGGGTAATCCCTTAATGGACTTAGGTAACGCATTAGCCTATTGGATTGAAGCAGGTGACGACAAAATTGCGCGTGCCACCAAACGACAGCCCAGTGATTACCCAGGTATGCTCACACGTAATGAGATCATTGAATACTACTGCAGTAAAACCGGTGTAGCGGTCGCTGACTTTAAATTTTACGAGGTTTTTGGCCTATTTCGTCTCGCCGTTATTGCTCAGCAGATTTATTACCGTTACCACCATAAACAGACAAATAACCCAGCGTTTAAAAACTTCTGGTTTTTGGTCAATTACTTGTTATGGCGTTGCCGTCGCAAAATAAAACAATAAATGGACGTGTATTATGCAAAAACAACAGACTGTACTAATAACAGGCGCCAGTTCTGGACTGGGCGAGGGCATGGCAAGGGAGTTTGCCAGTAAAGGGTATCATTTGTGCCTGTGCGCACGGCGCATTGAGCGTTTAGAGACGTTAAAAAATGAAATCGAGCACGCTTATCCAAAGGTGAACGTGCGCATTGCTGTACTGGATGTGAATCAACACGACGATGTATTTGAAGTTTTTGAGCGTTTTAAATCCGAGGCAGGCTCGATTGATAAAATTGTGGTGAATGCCGGAATGGGTAAGGGTGCCTCGATAGGCACCGGTTACTTTGCCGCTAACCGCGCCACTGCTGAAACCAATTTTGTGGCAGCCCTGGCTCAATGTGAAGCGGCGATGAATATCTTTCGTGCGCAAGCGCACGGGCATTTGGTCACCATCGCATCGATGAGTGCGCTACGTGGTATGCCTCGTGCGATGACTGTGTATGCTGCGACCAAAGCTGGATTAGCATCGATGTCTGAGGGCATCCGCGCCGACTTGCTCAAGACTTATGGCAAGAACAGTCCTATTAAAGTTACCACATTATTCCCGGGTTATATTCGTTCGGAAATTAACGAAAAGGTTAAAAATACGCCCTTTATGATCGGTACTGAAGAGGGCTGTCGCAAATTGGTTAAGGCGATCGAAAAAGCCCCTGTTAAAGCCTACGTCCCGGGCTGGCCTTGGTGCGTTATCGGCTTTTTAATGAAACGCTTACCCTTGGCTTGGGTGCTTAAACTCACCTAATGACTCACCCTTTGCACGTCGTAGCTTGGTTATCGATTTCCACCGCTAGGCTACGACTGGTGCCTTCTTTTTCTTTATAAATAAAAACAGGCTCGGCGAGATTAAAATCGAGTTTATTGCCAGAGTGCAAAACGGTTAAACGTCGTTCATTAAGGCGAAGACGCACGCAGGGTTCGCCTTTAACGGTCAGCATCCGTTGCCAGTCCTCGGTCAATGGCTCATAAAGCCATACTTCGGTGCCTTGCCAAGTGGTTTCAGAACCTCGGGTGCATTCATAGCGGTGCACTTCGGCAGCTCGGTCTTGGGTTTGTTCGAGCTGTTTAAGCTGACAGTCGCCCGCATGAGGGGTCTCAGGCTCCATCACAGTGTACTGATAAACGACAATGCTTATCACGATAAGACCAAAAGTGACGCCAGCGGCCGCCAAAATAAGCGCCATTCGTTTAAATATCTGCATGTGAGAATCTTCTACCCTTATCGATGTAGCCACTAAAATAACATATTCTTTTTTGTCTGTTAAAAAAGCGTTATGGTGGTATTCGACCAAAGCATAATAATAACGAGGTGTGTAAATGTGGCAACGTGTTACTGCAATTGTACTGCTGATAGTAGGTTTACTTTTGGCTGTACTCGGTGTCGTGAGCGAATTTGATACGGTTATTCGCCTGGTGGGCGCGGCCTTAATGCTTATTGCTCTTATTTGGTTGTATCGGTTACCTACTTTGAGCACGCTCAATCAACAAAGTAAACAACCGCTCAAGTGGTACCAGTCGCCGATTGTTTGGGTGCCTGTCATTGGCATTATTATTTACTGTGTGAGCTTAGCGCTGTAAGGAAAGCAGGCATGAATCTTTTTAAACGAATCGTAATTTTGGCCGGTGCTGTCGGGATTTTCTTTTATACCGCGTCACACGATCAGTTAGTGGCTGCGATAGCGGATTATCAGTTGAGTTGGTATCAACTCGGTGTGCCTATCGCATGGGGCGTTATCGTAGGTGGATTGTTTGCCTTGTTACGCATTCAAAAGTTACTTAATTGGCTGCCACCAATTACATTAATCGCGAGCGGGTTAACAACAATGGGGCTGGTTGGCGCTGTTGCCATCTTTGCCCAGCATCAATTGGTGGTACTGAGTCTACCTGCATTACAAATCGCCAGTATCGGCATTGGTTTATATTTATTTGCAGTCAGTTACGCGCGTCTCGTAGGTGACCTCAAGGCACGCAAACAAGAAAAAACCAAATCATGATATACTTTGTCGTATGAACACACATACGATTAGAAAAATTACCCTCAATTGCGATATTGGTGAGAGCTTCGGCGCCTATAAAATGGGCGAGGATGAACTCATCATGCCGCATATTGATTGCGCGAACATCGCCTGTGGTTTCCACGCCTCGGATCCGCTGACGATGAGCCAAACGGTCGCGTTAGCGACTGAGCATCAAGTTAAGATTGGTGCTCACCCAAGTTACCCTGACTTGGTTGGATTTGGTCGTCGTCATATGGACTGCTCTGAACAAGAAATCATCGCTTTAGTGATGTATCAGGTTGGGGCGCTCAATGGCGTTGCGGCACGCTATGGCGAGTCTGTGGCGTACGTGAAACCTCACGGAGCGCTGTATAACGATATGCTGCGGAATAGCGAAATTTTTAAAGCGGTGTGTAAGGCAGTCAGTTATCTGCAAACCCAGCAGCGGCAACCACTGCCGTTGATGGTAATGGCAACACCGCAGAATTCGGAATGGCAAGCATTGGCGTCAAACTACGATGTCCACCTTTGGTTTGAAGGCTTCGCAGACCGACGTTATAACCACAAAGGTCGGTTAGTGTCGCGTAAACAAAGTGGTTCGGTACTGACTGACGAAGCAGACGTGTTAGCGCAAGCGCAGCGCTTTGCAAGGCGTGAACCTATTATTGATAAAGATGGTCATGAGCGATTGATAAGTATCGACTCACTGTGTGTACACGGCGATAACCCATCAGCGGTTGAAACTGTGACTAAAATACGTGAGCTGCTTCACTCACTCCCCGAATAACAACAAGAGGTACACTGAGCGTGAAACCATCCATTGTAAATGCTGGTGCAGATGCGGTTATTGTGTATTTTTCAGACGCAATCAGTCTCGAGGCGAATCAATGCGTTTTACAGCTTGATACGGCATTAGCCGAGAGTGATTTAGCGATACTCGAAACCGTACCTGCGTATTCGTCACTCATGGTTTATTACGATATTACGCGTCACTCAGATACAGAACTACGTGCCGCGATTAAAACGATTATTGAATCACTACCCGAGGCATCGACTGCGATGGGCGAACAGGGTAAAACGCATGTTATTCCTGTCTATTATGATACGACCGTGGGTCCTGATCTTGCGCGCATCGCCGAGCTACATCACTGCAGCGTCGAGCAAGTAATCGAGCGCCATTGCCGTGATAGTTATCGTGTTTACGCACTGGGTTTCGCACCAGGCTTTGCTTACATGGGAGAGGTTGCGGAAGACTTACAAACACCGCGATTAGATTCGCCACGTACACAGATTCCTGCTGGAAGTGTCGCGATTGCCGAACGACAGACGGCTATTTATCCGCTCGCTTCCCCTGGTGGATGGAACATTATTGGGCGTACTACGTTTCCTTTATATGAGCCGCAGAAGGGCATTTTGAACCAATTAAACTCGGGCGATACGGTGCAATTTAAAGCCATTTCAAAAGATGAGTTTATTGCAGCCGGTGGATCTGTGGAGGCGTTCGAATGATTGAAGTGATTGAACCCGGCATGTATGCCACGATTCAGGATTTTGGTCGATTAGGTTATCTAAAAAAAGGGCTGACACGCGGTGGCCCGATTGATGAAAACGCCTTTTTATGGGGCAACTACTTATTAAAAAATAACCCGATGGCCGCCCAAATTGAAATCGTATTAGGCGGTTCTAAGTTTAAGTTTACTTCGCCTGCGGCAGTGGCTGTCTGCGGTGCCGATGTGAGTTTGAAGTTAGACAATAACGAAAAAAGTATATGGGAAACTTTCCAAGTTGAAGCCGGTCAAGTGCTGACGATTGGTCCTGCGCGCAATGGTTTACGGGCTTATCTAGCAGTCGCTGGCGGCATTCAAGTTGACGCTCAATGGGGCAGTTGCGCGACCGTCAAACGTGAACACTTAGGCGGACATAAAGGCGATGGAAGTGCGTTGCAGAAAGGTGATACGCTTGCGATCGCGTCTTCGCAGTGCGAGCTTACTCAACGTATTCCGTGGCGTTACCGCCCAGATTACAGCAAGCCACCGGTGCTCGGCTTGATTCCGGGATTTCAGTACGATCAGTTTGCCATGGCAGAACGAGAAAAACTCTGTTTCCATGAGTATACAATCAGTCAGCAAAGTGACCGTATGGGTATTCGGCTAGAGGGGCCAGCGATCGAGTACGCCGGTCAGGGGTTAGTGTCCGAGGGGATCAATATTGGCTCGGTGCAAGTTCCCCCTAACGGTCAACCCATCATAATGATGAACGATCGTCAGACGCTCGGGGGCTATCCCAAGCTTGGCAATATTAGCCCGCTTGATTTGTCGCGTTTAGCGCAATGTCGACCGGGGCAAACGGTTCAATTTACCCGTGTCGAGGTTGCTCAAGTGCAGCAACAATTAACGAAATATTATGACTTTTTTGGTATTACACCTGCTTGCCAGACTGATCATTAATTGCGATCATAGGTAATATCCTTTTTTGAGCTCAAAAGTTGTTGGAGAACATACACGCATGTCAGAAACTGAGCATCGTCCGAGTAATTTTATTCGTCAAATCATCGATAAAGATTTGGCGGAAGGAAAGCATACATCCGTACATACTCGGTTCCCACCGGAGCCGAATGGTTTTTTGCATATTGGTCATGCTAAATCCATCGTGTTGAACTTTGGTATTGCGGAAGATTATAAAGGCACCTGTAATTTACGTTTTGATGATACGAACCCATTAAAAGAGAAAGTGGATTACGTTGAATCAATTAAACGTGACGTCGCTTGGTTGGGCTATCAATGGGAAGGTACCCCTAAATACTCGTCGGGCTACTTTGAAGAGTTACACGGCTTTGCTGTCGAGCTCATCGAAAAAGGTCTTGCGTATGTAGACTTCTCTGATCAAGACACCATGCGTGAAATGCGCGGTACCTTGAAAGAGCCAGGTACAAATAGTCCTTACCGCGACACCTCTGTTGAGGAAAACTTGGACTTGTTCAAGCGCATGACGGCAGGTGAGTTCAAGGACGGCGAGTGTTGCTTGCGCGCCAAAATTGATATGTCATCGCCATTTATGTGTATGCGCGACCCGGTTATCTATCGCGTGCGCCACGTGCATCATCACCAAACTGGTGACAAATGGTGTGTGTATCCAATGTATGACTTTACTCACTGTATTTCGGATGCGCTTGAGGGCATTACGCATTCACTGTGTACGTTGGAGTTCCAAGATAACCGTCGCTTGTACGACTGGGTGTTGGATAATATCAGTATTGACTGCCACCCTCAGCAAATCGAGTTTTCACGCTTAAACTTGCAATATACCGTGATGAGTAAGCGTATTATCAATAACTTGGTTGAAGAGGGTAAGGTTTCCGGTTGGGATGATCCTCGCGTATCGAGCATTGCAGGTTTGCGTCGTCGCGGCTACACACCTGCGTCGATCCGTGAATTCTGTCGTCGTATCGGTGTTACGAAAATGGATAACCAAGTCGAAATGGGCATGCTCGAAGCCTGTATCCGTGACGACCTAAACGAGAATGCGCCGCGTGCGATGGCGGTGATGGATCCCATTAAACTGGTTATCGAAAATTACCCAGAGGGTCAGCAAGAGTTACTCGATGCGCCTAATCATCCTAATAATCCGGATATGGGTAGCCGCCAAGTGACGTTCTCGCGCGAAGTTTACATCGAACGTGAAGACTTCCGCGAATCTGCGAATAAGAAATTTAAACGCTTGGTGTTAGATAAAGAAGTCCGCCTGCGTAATGGCTATGTGGTTAAAGCAGAGCGTTGCGATGTTGATAGCGACGGTCAAGTGACGACCGTATATTGCACTTATGATCCGGATACCTTGGGCAAAGATCCTGCTGATGGACGTAAGGTTAAAGGTGTTATTCATTGGGTGTCTGCTGATACCGCAAAAGAAGCTGAATTCCGTATTTATGACCGTTTGTTTAGAGTTGCAAACCCTGCTGCCGAAGATGATTTATTTGCGGCGTTGAACCCTGAGTCTCTGGTCATAAAACAGGGTTTTGTTGAGGCGAACTTAGCCGCAGCTGAGGTTGAAAAGCCATACCAGTTCGAGCGCTTAGGCTATTACGTGTTAGATAGCGACGCTGAAAAAGAAGGTCGTTTAATCTTTAACCAAACGGTCGGCTTACGTGATAGTTGGGCTAAAATTGAACAACAGGGCGATTGAGCATAAGCTTAAATCGACTAAAAAGCCGGCTTTTAAGCCGGCTTTTTAATGTTCGATAAACTGGTCGAGTAGTTTAGCGCCGCAGAGCCGCGAGGGCGTATAGTAGCCGCCCGGTAGCGCTTCGTGTTGCAGAATATAAAGTGCAACCTCAACGGCACCCTCGGCCGTGACGGTATAACCGTTCTTGATTTTAAATCGCATCGATTTCGTATCGCCGCGTTTGTTTTTAACCTCTCCCCAAATATAGGTCGGGTTTGCTTTACGCGCATCTTCGTCGGGTCCTGCACTGCTACGCTGATCGACTTTCGCCTTCAGTTGTTTTTGCACCCAGCGTGATTTAAAAAGCCAGCGTAACCAATTTACTCTCCGGAGCCGTTTAATGAGCTTAGGCGGCGCTGGGATGTAAACCTCGATATTGGGAATTGAGGTGGTGTAAAAAGCCGTGGCAACATCACCCCAAGGGATTGTCATTGCCGACTTTACGCCATGACCAAAGTCTATGCGACGCTCTTTCCAGGCTAATGGGACGTTACTCACCATACCATCGATACGCGCCGCGCCACCATGGCCGAGGCGCTCAATGCTTGTTTTGGCGGTGCCACGGCTCATTCTAGAGGCGGAATCAAAACCCAGCGCTAAGTGTGTCGCATCGGGCATTTGTGCATAGAGACGAGCCGCTAAACAATCGGTCGGAATCACATCAAAGCCCACGCCTGGACAAAGTACAATGCCTGCTTTTTGCGCTGCCTCTGACTGCGAATGGGCATATTCGAACACGTCAATTTCACCCGTGATATCGAGATAATGCGTGCTCGTGCTGATACAGGCTTGGATAAGTGGGGCTGCGGTTTGGCTGAACGGGCCTGCACAATTAATGACGAGGTCGACATCGTGCAGTTGTGCTTTTACTACGGAAGGGTCTGTTAGGCCAAACACACGATGCTGGAGCGCTAAGGCTCCAGCAATATGTTCGATCTCAGTTGCATTTCGTCCGGCAAGAACAGGGTGGTAACCTCGTGCGACTGCTTTACGGGCAATCAGTTTACCTGAGTAACCGTTTGCACCATAAATCAGCCAACGGAGTGCCATGGTTAGGCTTCCTCAGCGGCTTTATATTCGCAACCCTCGCCGCGCTGACATTCACCATATAGATACAAGCTGTGATTCGTCAGTTTGATTTTATTTTGTTCAGCAATACGCACTTGACGCTCTTCGATAACGTCATCTTCAAACTCAAAGACATGCCCACAGGTTAAACAGACAAGATGGTCATGGTGCTCTTTGGCACTGAGTTCGAAGACTGAACGACCGCCTTCAAAGTGATGTCGGGTAATAATACCCGCATCATCGAACTGGTTTAACACGCGGTAAACCGTGGCGAGACCGATTTCATCTTTTTGCTCAAGCAAAATTTTGTAGACATCCTCGGCACTAATATGCTGATTCTCAGGTTGCTTAAGAATCTCCAAAATTTTAACGCGAGGAGATGTGACCTTAAGGCCTGCTTTCTTCAATTGTTCATCATTTGTCGCCATGGTGCTATTCGCTTTCTCGTTTGGTTGTTCAGTCACTTTGCTCAAAATAGCGCAAAACTATCCTAGTTGGCTAGCTCTGCAAGACACATCTCTTCATAAACCTGCTTACACCACTGGGTAACTCGGTCTTTTGTGAGTTCCGGCTGACGGTCTTCGTCGATACCTAAACCAACGAAATGCTGCTCATCAACAAGCCCTTTGGAAGCTTCAAAATGATAGCCTTCGGTTGGCCAATGACCGACGATCATGGCGCCGCGCGCTTCAACGATGTCACGTACCATACCCATCGCGTCCAAGAAGTATTCAGCGTAATCTTCTTGGTCACCGCAACCGAAAATGGCGACAAGTTTATCGGTAAAGTCGATCTCTTCTAGCTCTGGGAAAAAGTCATCCCAGTCGCATTGCGCTTCGCCATAATACCAAGTGGGAATTCCGAATAAGAGAAGGTCGTAGCTCGCGATGTCTTCTTTACTCGATTTTGCGATATCTTTGACCTCAACAAGCTTTTTGCCCAGCTCTTTCTCGATCATGTGGGCGACCGCTTCGGTATTACCCGTATCACTTCCAAAGAAAATTCCAACAGTTGCCATAAATCAACTTTCACCTGATTTTACTAAATTAACGACAGCTGGCAGCACTTGCTCGGGGTTTGCCAGCGAGATTTTAATCATCGCTTCGACTAAATCGCTACGGTTACAGCCGGAGGATGATGCGACCTCATTCAGATGCTCGTGCACCGATTGGTCGACTTTCAGTTCAATCCGTTTTCTACCTTGGCGTCGATCACGTTGTAATTGACGACGTTTATTAATCTTTAACTGCTCACTGCGAGGTAGAGGGTTTGTTCGAGGTCGTCCTTTACGAGGCTGATCAACGAACAAATCGATTGTTACTTTATCCGTATTTTCTTTTGCCATGTGTATTCGGTCGATTTAGACACCGACCTCCCAAACTACTTGGATGATACCTTTGGCTATGAAGCCAAAACAGCCTAAAAATAACACCATCCATACAATAATGCGTCCAAATTTGGGCACCGATGAACGATTAAGTACATCGCGAATGGCTAAGCCTATTAGTAAGAAAAGTATACCTAGCGTAATATTAGTAACGAGTACTTCTATTTGCTCATAATATTCAGCCAACATCCTTAAGATACCACCTTATAGGCCGACAGAAACGCCGCTTATATTAGCACAGTCGACCGTTAAAGACGACCTTGGCTGGCCAGAAAATCCTTTACCAGACGGTTGAAAATGCGTGGTTTTTCGGCGTGTAGCCAGTGACCTGTATTTTCAACCACTTTTACTTGAGCATCACTAAAGCGCTGGGTGACCTGTGCTTTGTGTTGTTGTGTCAGGTAATCGGAGTTACCCCCTTTAATAAACAAACATGGGCCCGCGTATGAACCTTGGCTCACGCTAGCAGCAATGTGGTCGTATTGATCGGTGATAACTGATAAGTTGAGTCGCCAAGCAAAGTGATCGCCGTCTTTGCGTAAGTTTTTAAGCAAAAATTGGCGAACACCTTTTTCTGCTATGGCTGAACTGAGTTGTTTGTCGGCGTCACTGCGGCTCTTGATCTGTTTCAAATCGAGTGCTGCTAATGCATCGAGTATCGTGTTGTGATGCGCTGGGTAGGCAACGGGCGCGATATCAGCAAAGACCGCGGCTGTAACTCTGTCCGCATATTGCATGGCAACTTCCATGGCAATTTTGCCGCCCATTGAATGCCCGACTATGGCAAAGGCGTCTAATGCCAGCGAGTCGGCGAGGGCGATAATATCGCTCGCCATTTCATCATAGCGCATACTGTTATAATGAGGTGATTCGCCATGATTGCGTGCATCAGGCAATACGCAGAAGTAGTCATCCTCTAAGTCTCGCGCCAAACTTTTTAGATTGTCACCATCACCAAATAGGCCGTGAATGATAATAACGGCGGGATTCTTTTCGTCACCCATGGTTTCATAATGCAGTAATTCTGACTCTGCCATCGTTGTGCCTTTAGTGTTAAACTTTGCTAATATTTTCCGAGCTTTAGTGGTTGGTTGCAAGTCAACCCCGCGAATTGATAACAATGAGGAAGCAAAAACCGATGAAACGCATCGAAGTTGAAGACGATTTATACGCGTATATCGCTAGCCACACGCAGCAGATCGGTGAGAGCGCATCAGATATTTTACGCCGTTTATTAGGCTTTGACAGTGTTGAACAAGCAGAACCTATGCAAGTAGAGGAGCGTTCTACCGATTCTGTGTTTAACCGCTTAAACCAACAAGATGTGAACGTACAGAAAAGTGTCGTGGCACGTTTTCTCTACATCCTTAGCATGCTGTACAAGACACACCCTGAACAATTTGAAACGGTACTCACTATTCGTGGTCGTGATCGCCAATATTTCGCGCGTTCAGAGGAAGCACTGTTGACCAGCGGTAACAGCACCAATCCTAAGGCGATACCTTCGTCGCCGTTTTGGGTGGTGACCAATAACAATACGACTAAAAAGAAATCAATGTTGACTCAGGTCGCGCAAAAGCTTGGTTACAGCAAATCTGAAGTCGAGCAAATTAGGGACTTTTTATAATGACGGTGCATGAACGAGCAGGACAACCTGCGACCGCGGCAGATAGCGTAAATATTGCGCAACTGGTCAGTGCTTACTATGTGTATGAGCCCGATCCGCGTAAAGCGCAGCAGAAAGTCAGCTTCGGTACGTCCGGTCATCGCGGTTCAGCGTTGGCTCGAAGCTTTAATGAAGCGCATATATTAGCGATATCGCAAGCCATTTGTGCCTACCGCGAAGAGCAGGGCATTACTGGCCCATTATTGTTGGGTAAGGACACTCACGCCTTGTCGGAGTCCGCCTATATTTCAGCGCTTGATGTGTTCTTAGGCAATGGCTTAGAAGTGCATGTGCAGACCGATCACGGTTATACACCTACGCCTGCCTTAAGCCATGCTATTTTGGCTTACAACAGCAAGCAGCAAAAGCAATGTGATGGAGTGGTGATTACGCCTTCACACAACCCTCCGCAAGATGGCGGCTTCAAATATAACCCGCCACACGGGGGGCCTGCTGACGCGGATGCGACGCGTGTTATCGAAAAATACGCTAACGCGTTGTTATCCTCAGGGTTACAAGGGGTGAACACCTGTGAACGTGAGGATGTTTTATCGCATCCTAAACTCGTGTTTGTCGACTGGCGTAAACATTATATTGATGATCTGCCGCGTTGTATCGACATGGAACGGATCAAATCAGCTAATCTCCGACTGGCTATTGACGCAATGGGCGGTGCAGGCGCTGACTATTGGCACCAAATAGCCGAGACCTATGGTCTCAGTATCGATATTTTCAACGACCATGTCGATCCAGGCTTTCAGTTTATGAGCTTGGATAAAGACGGCAAAATACGTATGGACTGTTCTTCGCCTTATGCGATGGCTGGTCTACTTGCCTATAAAGACCGTTATGACTTAGCAGGTGGTAATGACCCAGATTATGATCGTCACGGTATTGTTACCCCCGATGGCTTAATGAACCCTAACCACTACTTGGCTGTAGCAATTGATTACTTGTGTAAATCGCGCCAATGGGGCAGCGACGTGGCGATTGGTAAAACCTTAGTGTCGAGCCAAATGATCGATCGTGTTGTAAATGATAACCAACGTCGTGTGTACGAAGTGCCTGTTGGCTTTAAATGGTTTGCTCAGCAGTTGCGCGATGGTGATATCGGCTTTGCCGGCGAAGAAAGTGCGGGCGCCACTTTACTTGACCGTGAAGGAAAAGTTTGGACAACAGATAAAGACGGTATCGTGATGGTACTTTTGGCCGCCGAGCTGCAAGCGGCTACAGGCGAGTCACCCAGCGCGTACTACAAGCGGTTATGTGCTCAGCATGGCGAAGCCTTCTACCAGCGTGTCGACACCGCTTCGTCGTTAGAGCAGAACGCGCGCTTTAAAGACATTCGTGCTTATAAACTGAAGCTAGCCACGTTAGCAGATAGCAACGTTGTTGATATTTATACCAAGGCGCCGGGTAATGACGCGCAATTTGGTGGCGTTAAAGTTGTGCTTGAAGACGGATGGTTTGCTGCACGCCCTTCGGGCACCGAGCCCGTCTATAAGATCTATGCAGAGAGCTTTAAATCAGCCGCGCACCTCGAGCAAATGATTGCCGAAGCCCGCGACTGGGTCGCTGAACTTATCCAGTAATACCTCGGCAGCTGAAGCGCATTAGCGCTTCAGCACCGCTGAGCCATCGACTTCCTCTTCCGTGTCATCTTCTTCATCAGGCGCTTCTTCCGCCATTGATGTTAATAGCTCATCAGATGTTTGCGACGGCGCCAAAATGGCAAAGTTACTGTGTAGCTGCTCTTCAGCCTTGGCACGGCGGGTAATACGATACAGCGCGTAACAGCCAACAAACGCGGTGAGTCCACCTAACAGTAAAAAGAAGTAATTAATCGCACCAAACTGCATTAACGCCGCAACGGCTGGCGCACCGATGATGCTGCCAGCGCCACCGATTTTAATAATGGCACCGGTTGCACCGACCATTTGGTCTTTCTCCAAGTAGTCGTTTGTATGTGCCATGCCGAGCGAGTAGAGCGGCAAAATAAAGGCGCCTAATATCGCCACCACAAGATAAATAAGTAGTGCGTTACCCGCACCTAATTGCGCCAACATGATTGCTGATGCGGTTCCTCCGGCGGCACAGATGGCAATGACAATACGGCGGTCAATGCGATCAGATAATAACCCAAACGGCGTTTGAGATATTAAGCCGCCGACAATAAATGCCGACATAAAGAAGGTAATTTGTACAACCGACAGCCCGATGTAGGACGCGTACATTGGACCAATACCATAAAACATCGCGTAGCAGGCTTGCATTATAAATGCGTTAATGACACCTAAAGGGACCGTGTTAAGAAGCATTCTAACGGGGACTTTGCGATTTTCGTGAGTGGTCGGCTCGACCGTTACACTGACCAAAATAGGGATCAGCGCTAAGTTGATAAGCAATACGACGATGGCAAATGCAATAAAGCCACCTGGATCGGCAACACCGAGTATCAGCTGTCCGGCGATAAGCCCACTGTAGATAATGACGAGGTAGATGGACAACAAAGTGCCGCGGCTTTTATTATCAGCCATGGTATTTAACCAGCTTTCGACAATCACAAAGATGCCTGAGATCGCAAAACCCGTGACAAATCGCATCACAAACCAGACCACAGGGTCAATCCAAATGGCTTGCACCAATACACTGGCGGCAGCGAGCGCGGCGAGACCGCCAAAGGAGCGAATATACCCTACACGGCGAATATCCTTGGGCGCGCGAGTCGAACCAAATAGGTAGCCGATGAAGTAGGCGGACATGATAAAGCCGGTGACCAGGGTGCCAAAATCTTCAATCGTGGCGCGTAAACTGAGCAACGTACTGGTCATGCCGACACAGACGCCTATCAAACTGATACTCGATAATAACGAGCTAATGCCACGTAATTGTTTTTTAAGCATAATGTTCCTGATCACGAAATTTGCTTTATTCTAGCGATATGACCTGATTTTGACTAGTTTATCGATAAATTACTTCAATCTGTGTTGTCGAATGCATTCCCACAAGGTTATCCACAAGTTGTCACTTGCCGTGTTGCGTTTGGGTGTTTAACATGCATTTTATGAACGAAATTTTTAAGGCTAGCTTATGACGCGCGCAATCGTCCGACACCTGATCTGTGTGATGAGTTTATTACTCTGCTTTTCGGCACAGGGTCGGCTTATTGATGACCTATTTTCCGCAGAGATAGAGGTGGCCTCGCAGGTGTCGAGCCAGCGCGAGGAGGCCTTACGAGCAGCTTTCGAACAAGTGGTCATCAAGATATCAGGCACCGAAGCAACGCTGGATAACAGCGCTGTAAAAAATGCCAAGCGTCAGTTAGAGGATTACCTATTACAATACGGCTACCGCCGTGATGGCAATACACTGTATTTGACCGCGAACTTCGACGGACGAAAGCTTGCAGAGCTTTTTAAAGTGAATCAACTGCCTTACTGGGGGAGCCGACGTCCTGAGCTGTTGATGTGGGTTGCCAGCAGTGACGAACGGGGCAACCGCAATATTTTGGCGGCCAATGACGAATCCATTTTTATTCAGCAGATACGCCATCTCGCGAAACAGCGCGGCTTGCCGCTGCAGTTTCCGCTGATGGATTTGACGGATGCGACCTCAGTGGGTGTTTCCGATATCTGGGGACGGTTCCTCACACCGATTGCAGACGCTTCGCAGCGTTATCGGGCTGATGGCTATTTGGTTGCCAAGGTGGTTGATTTAGGTGTTCCAACCGATGCATCTGAAGACTACAAAGGTCGCTGGCGACTCGATTGGGTTGCACGTGTGGGCGACATGCGGCAAACCGGAGAAGTGTTTGCTAACTCTAAGGACTTCTTGGCGACGCCTTTTATCGAGCAGCTTCATGAAACATTGGCGGGCGAATTTGCGTTAATCGCTTCGGGTGAGAGTCAATCGGTCGAGTTTCCTATTCGCATCGAGGGCATAAAAGGGTGGCAAAGTATTTTGGATGTACAGCGGTTTATTGCCAGCGTTACGTCTGTTCAACAAGTTAAGTTAACCGATTACGCGCCCACATTCAGTCGCTTTGTGGTTACATTGACGGATACGCCGGACCATCTATTGCAAGCGATTGAATTGGATGGCCGTTTGCAGCAGAAGCGTCAAGACCCCTTTGCCTTTGTCAGTGAAGACAATGAGGATGCAACCACTTATCGGTGGGTGGCATCAGACTAATGGCAGCAGGAAAGCAGCAACCACAGCAGCTAACACTCGCCGTGCAACTGCCTGACGATGAAAACTTTACAACCTACTTGGAGCAGCAGAACGATAGTGTTGTTCGCTGGTTAAAACGCATTGCGGATAAGTCTGTGACTGAAACGCAAGGGGAGCGGCTCACGCTGTTGTCGGGCGCGTCGGGGTCGGGTAAAAGTCATCTGCTGCATTCTGTTGTTTCACTCGGTAGTCAGACCACGCATGTCATGTATCTGCCGCTTGCTGAACTGAAGCATAGCGATGCCGAGCAGGTGCTCGCAGGGTTGGATGCTTTTGATATTATTTGCTTAGACGACATTGATGCGGTACTCACCGATCCAGACTGGTGTTATGAGTTGTTTAAGCTGATTAACCGAGTGACCGATGCGGGTCATAGCCGCCTGATTATGACGGCGTCGGCAAGTGCCAGTCAGCTCGATGTTGAACTGCCTGATTTACGCTCGCGTATTCAATGGGCAACAGCGTTTCAATTGAGCCCACTGGACGATGACGGTAAAGCTAAGGCGTTAACACTCAGAGCACAATGGCGAGGCTTGCAATTGCCTCATGATGTGGCGATGTTTATGTTGCATCGCTTGGGGCGCGATATGGCGGGGCTGTTGGCGCACTTAGATCAACTCGATAAGGCGTCTATCGCGCACCAACGTAAGCTAACGATTCCATTTATTAAGCAAGTACTGGCTATTTAGCGTCTTTTTGCTTTTTAAGACCGAGTCCTAGTTCTCGACCTCGATTGCGGGCAAACCCCGTAGCACCTACAAACGCGATGGTAGTCAATACGATTTCTAAAATGGACCATAAACGTTCATCTGGATGCGTATACACCGTTGTCAGTCCATGCAGGAAATAAAACATCAGGATAAAGTTAAACCAAGCATGAGTGTATGGTTTTCCCTTGACCAGCCCCAGCAACGGAAACAGCATAGGAAGTACCCACAGGATCAATGATAGATAGCGAGGCAGGGCGCTTTCATCGGTTTCCGGCATAATGCCATGCCACACGATCAGTAGTGCCAACAGTAGCCAGTAACCGAGTTGTGTTGCGATGCGAAAAAAACGTGTTCTAGGTGCCATTTCGGCTGCCATATTAGGTATCCTTGGTTTGTTTAAGCTGTCGCGCAATCGTAGCGACTCGTTGTCCTAATGCAATCGCACTGGCTCGCTCATTTGCTGTCAGTTTAGCATTAGGGTTTTGATTAAGTGCACCCGCGCCATAGGGGGAGCCGCCGGCATCGGCGTGATGCAAACTGGGCTGATCATAAGGGATCCCGGTCAGCAGCATGCCATGGTGCAATAATGGTAATGCAATGTTGAGCAAAGTACTCTCTTGCCCGCCGTGGAGCGAGCTGGATGTGGTGAACACCGCAGCAGGTTTGTCGATGAGCTCGCCATTGAGCCATTCGCGACTGGTCGACTCCCAAAACTTTTGCAAACTTGCACTCATATGTCCAAAGCGTGTTGGGCTGCCCATGATGAGTCCATCGCAGCTTACCAGTTCGTCTTTACTGAGTGGTAAATCACGCATACTCGCGGCGTCACTGTCTGTTTCAACGGTCCGCAGCAGCGCTTCGGCACCCGTAGCGTGGACGCCTTCTGCTATCGCATCGGCGAGCGCACGCGTGTGACCGCCCCGACTGAAATAAAAAATAATAACGTTACAGCGACTCACTTAATGAGCTCCAATGCATTTTCTGGCGGTCGACCGAGCACAGCGGCGTCGCCTTTTACCACAATCGGACGTTCGATAAGCTTCGGGTTATTAACCATCGCCGTTATCAACACATCGTCGCTTGATTCATCCGCGAGGTTCAGCTCTTTGTATACAGCTTCCTTAGTCCGCATCAACTCGCGAGGGCTTAAACCGAGTTTCTGCAACAATTGGTTCAGTTCTGTTTGGCTCGGGGGCGTTTCTAAATATTTGATAATCGTTGGCTCAACGCCGTTTTGTTGCAGCAGCTCCAATGTTTGGCGCGACTTTGAACAACGGGGATTATGGTATATGGTAACTGCAGTCATATCGGGTCACTCTATTAGTCAAACGTTTAAACTTATAATAACGAATACGGGGCAAATATGAAATTGTCATTGCTGATTGCGAGTCTTGTTACCTTGGGTGTTACGGCATGTTCGAAAGCACCCGATATTCAATTAAATAATGGAAGTGATATTGATTGGCAGGCTGCACAAGGTACGACCGTGGTGGTCAATTACTTTGCTGAGTGGTGCGCACCCTGTTTGCGAGAGTTACCCGAGCTCAATGAGTTTCATCACGATGTGGTGATGAATGACAGTGAACTGACGTTGATCGGCATTAGTTTCGATCCGATGAATAATGAGCAAATACAAGCATTAGCCGATAAACACGACATTGAGTTTCCGTTGGCGTTGAGTCAACCTGCGCCTAAACTGCCGTTTGATCGACCGAAGATGCTGCCAGCCACGTATATTGTCGGTCCAGACGGAGAGGTAACAGGTCCTTTACTTGGCGAACAGACTCAGGCGACACTAAATAAAGCAGTCGCCGAAGCGCGTTCAGAGTAAGCGTTTTAAGCGTTCCTTCTCGGCTCGTAGCTGGTCAATACGGGCATTTAAGCGTTTTTCCGTAAGCTTATTTTGGGTGTGATTCTGTGCGGTTTGTAATTGGTCAATCGCGAGATCAAAACGACCGCGCAACGCCAACGCTTCGGCACGAGTCTCGTACATCGCCGCGCGATCTGCCGTCCGTTCATAAGCATCTGTCAAAAGATCCATCGCCGTGACTGAATCTGGCTCACTGAGTAAGTAATTGCGCAGCAATTTAACACCAAGTTCCGCGTTGTTAGATTGAATCGCGGCGTTGGCGTAGTTTAATAGAATAACCGGGTCATCCGGGCTGCGTATATACTCTTGCTGAAGCATATTGAGTGCTTTCTCGCCCTCATCTTGGGCAAGATAGATATCGGTTTGCACATCAATATAAAAGCGATTTCTCGGATTTCGCGCGATAAGTGGGTTGAGCCATTTTTGTGCGGTGGTTGGGTCATTCGCATCGAGCGCGCGGATTGCCAACGCATAGCCACCAGCTTGCTGGTCGATGACGCTCGCACTTTGGGTGAGCTTAACAAAATCACTGTTGGGCGAACTACGGGTATAACGCGCATCAATACGCGCCTTAGCTAACTCGAACTCTAAGCTTTGTGGTACATCACGACGACCAATGGCCTCGGCGCGCGTACGCGTGTCTGAAATACGCGCTTCGGGAACCGGGTGGGTGAGCAGCATCTCAGGCGGTTTCGAAACATAGCGATACTGATCGGCTAAGCGACCGAAAAAATTAGGTGCACCCATCGGATCAAAGCCCGCATTAGCGAGTGTGGTAATCCCAATACGGTCGGCTTCTTGCTCAAATAGACGTGTGTAATTAATCTGTGCCTGCCCCGTCGCTCCTAAGGTGGTGTAAAGGCCCGCAGCACCCGCCTCTGGGTTCGCTATGCCGAGTAATATTGAACCGATCACACCGGCTATTGTCAGCGGCATGTTTCGTTGTTGCTCTTGCATACTACGTACGATATGGCGTTGCGTAACGTGAGCGATTTCGTGCCCTAGCACTGCGGCGAGTTCAGATTCATTGCGTGCCTGTTGAATGAGTCCTGTATGCACACCCACGTAGCCACCCATAAATGCGAACGCATTTATTTCGTTGATATTAAGCCAGAAGAAATTGAACGGGTAACGCACATTATCGGCATTACGGACTAAGCGTTGCCCAACATCCTTTAAATAACTATTTAAAACGGGGTCTTGTATAATCGGTGCAGACGCACGCAATTGGCGCATATAATAGTCGCCAACCACCTGTTCACGCTCGATACTCATGAATCCGGCACCGGTCGTACCAATTTCGGGTAGGTCGCGACTTTGTTGAGCATGGGCTTTGGGGACTTCGAACGCGGTTGGGAGCGCTAGCATGAGCGCAAGCGCCACGCTACTTGTCACCGAGCGCTTAAATTTTTTTATGTACAACATTCACAATAACCGCTGTTATGACGCAATATTTAAAATAGAGTCATTAATTTACAATAAGTTCCTTTTCTACTTTATGGTGTTACCGTAAGATTGCAAGCACCGTGAACTATTAATCGCACCGAACAGGAAGCTCGGCATGTTCCAATATATTCAGCAGTGGTATCGGAATAAGTTTTCAGACCCGAATGCAGTGACGCTATTTTTATTATTGATAGTGTCGGTTTTACTGATCGTATTTTTCGGTGGGATTTTGGCGCCCATCTTGGCCGCTATCGCATTGGCGTATTTGCTCGATTGGCCGGTTAATCGGTTGATTGATGCGGGTGTAGGGCGGTTAACTGCCACTATTATTGTAATGAGCCTCACCGTTTGTATAGCGACACTCTGCTTACTGACCTTGGTGCCTGTCGTTTGGCAACAAAGCACGACATTGATTCGCGAAATGCCCGATATGCTGGCAAATTTGCAGGTGTGGCTACATAAGTTACCTGAATTGTTCCCATCGGTCATTGATGAGGCGCAAATTACCGAGTTGATGCAGAGTTTGAAACGCCGTGCGGTGGGACTTGGCGAGCAGATATTAACGAGTTCGCTTACGTCCTTAGTTAATGTCATGGCGATGTTAGTGTACTTAATTGTGGTGCCATTGTTAGTGTTTTTTATGCTGAAGGATAGAGACACTTTGCTGGCACATTTTAGTCGGGTGTTACCCACTAACCGCCGCTTGATCACACAAGTGGGCCAAGAAATGAACCTGCAAATCATGAATTATATTCGAGGCAAGGCGCTTGAGGTTATTGTCGTGACGGTGACCTCATTCGCGGTATTCTTTGCCTTTGACTTACGTTACACCACGCTGCTTTCAATTTTAGTCGGATTGTCGGTATTGATCCCATATATTGGCGCCGTGGTAGTGACAATACCGGTGGCATTGGTTGCGCTGTTCCAGTTTGGTGCGACCGCACCGTTCGCTTACGTGATGGCGGCTTATCTCATTATTCAAGCTCTGGACGGCAATGTACTCGTGCCTTTATTGTTTTCTGAAGCTGTGAGCTTAAACCCTGTTTACATCATCGCCGCTGTCTTGGTATTTGGTGGTATATGGGGATTCTGGGGAGTGTTCTTTGCTATTCCGTTAGCCAGTCTAGTGAAAGCGTTGATTACTGCATGGTCGAGCCGGGAAGCGCAGCAGGAACCTAACGAAGTGATGTAAATTGCATGAATTAACTGGCGCGGCAGACGCGCCCCGCCAGTTTAATTCGCTTAGTTTTGCGCTAAATGATTAAGAACGACCTCATGGTGATCTTTTGTCTTAAACTTATCAAAAACGTGGCTAATCGTTCCATCTTGCTCGACTAAAAAGCTAATGCGATGAATACCATCGTACTCTTTACCCATAAACTTTTTAGGTCCCCAGACGCCAAACTGATCGGCGACCGCATGATCTTCATCACTCAGTAGCGTAAAATTGAGTTCATCGCGATCGGTGAATTTGGCTAAGCGTTTGGGTGCATCAGGGCTAATACCGATTGAAATCACATTGTGCTCTAAGAGGCGTTCCTTCTCATCGCGCAAGTTCTGCGCTTGTACGGTACATCCTGGTGTCATCGCTTTTGGATAAAAATAGACCAGTACGCGATGTTCTTTGAGTAATGCTTCTAGTGATACTTTTTCTTCATTTTTGTCTAACAGTTCAAACTTAGGCGCTTTATCGCCTGCTTGTAATCGTTCCATTTTTGACTCCTACCAGTGAATACTCAGTGTATATATGATAGCGAAGCTCGCTTTGGATTAAAATGAAGGGAACAAATTGGCTGCGATGTGTTCCTAGTCTTGTGTTTATTTGGGGCTACCAGTAACATTAGGCCCCATGATTAGGAATTTGGAGCCTATATGTTAACAGGTAGTATTGTTGCCTTAGTGACGCCGCTTACTAAACATGGAAATATTGATTACAACGAACTCGAAGAACTTGTCAATTTCCATGTAGAGTCAGGAACGGATGCCATTGTCGCGGTTGGTACAACAGGTGAATCAACCACACTGAGCCACGAAGAACACATTGATGTGGTTGCCGCCATCGTAGAACTCGCCGATGGTCGCATTAAGGTGATCGGCGGGAATGGTTCAAACTCAACTTCCGAAGCCGTTCAGCTGACAGAAAAAATGACGCACTTCGGCGTCGATGGCTTTCTTAATGTTACTCCATATTACAATAAACCTTCAGTTGAGGGCTTAATTGCGCACTTCGCAGCATGTGCTGAGGCGTCTGACAAACCTCAAATCTTATACAATGTGCCAGGTCGTACCGCGCTGGATATGCCACCTGAAGTGGTTGAAAGATTGGCTGAAATTGATAACGTCATTGGAATCAAAGAAGCAACAGGCGATGTAACTCGTGTAGAGGAACTCAAACGTCGTTGTGGTAACCAATTTATTTTATTGAGTGGGGATGACCCGACGGCATGTGAGTTTATGCTCCGCGGCGGACATGGTGTTATCAGTGTGTCAGCGAACGTTGTACCCACGCAAATGAAGGCTTTAGTCGATGCAGCAACACGTGGAGAACGCGAGAAAGCAGAGAAAATTGATGCTGAGCTGCGTGAACTCAATGATGCGTTGTTTATTGAGTCAAACCCCATTCCAGTGAAGTGGGCTTTGGCTTTGATGGGAAAATGCAGCGCCAACTACCGTCTGCCATTGACCCCTCCAAGCGAAGACAGCCAGCTTGTCATAGAACGCGCACTCGAAAAATTACACCTACTTAAGTAGCAGGAGTGGAAATGAATTTTCGCCGTACAGCCATCGTAACCTCGTTGGCTACGATGACCCTCGCATCGTGTAGCTCAATTGAAAAAGAGCAACCGAATGGTAACTTCGAATACGTAGAGCTCGATCAAAGGCAAACGTTGACAGTGCCATCGAACTTAGAGACTCCAGCATATAGCAGCACTTACAGAATACCGTCTGTAGAAACTGCTGGACCGATTGGTGAGGATGTACGTGTCGTATCACCTCGCCAAGTTCATCCTGTGGCACTCGGTAGTCGAGTTTTAGAGAATGAGGATGAGCCACGTGTTTATTTCGACTTAGTTGAAGGAATGCCTGATACGGTCACCAATACAGTGTGGCAAGCGGCCGAGCAAGTATTAGAACGTAAAGGCTTGAGCTACACGAAAACGGGTGAAAATCAGTGGACAACGGAATCGCTCACCATTCAAGAGGAATATGAAGTTGAAGGTGAAGAAAGTAGTTGGTTCTTTGGTGATGATGAATCAACGGTATCGTTAGAACAGCGCTTCCGTTATGTATTAACTCAAAAGCCTGAAACTCATGGTAGAACAACTGTATTTGAAGTCTCGTTAGATGACGTGTCGCAGACAATTAATGGCGAGCAACGGGAGATGCCTGAACTGACCCAGCATAACCTCGCTGTCGACTTGGTCAACAAAGTTGTATCTCAAGTAAACCGGGTGCATCAGCAGTCGATTCAACAAATTCGTGAAGCAGGCGTTCCGATATCTGTAGGCAGCAATGCGAAACAAGAACCTGCTTACATTGTCGGACTCGATTTTGATGAAGCTTGGGTTCTGACAGGACAAGCGCTTGAACAAATCGGACTCACCATCGAAGATTTAAATCGCGAAGCGGGCACTTATTTTGTCGAATATGCAGAACCTGATTCTGGCTTCTTGTTTATCGGCGGCGATGACTATGATTCGTTGAACATTCCAGAAGGTGAATATGAAATCCGCTTGGTAGAATTCGGCGATGATACCGCTATCACCGTGTGGTCAAATGATGAAGTAGTCGATCAAGCATGGCTCGAATCGGTCAAGCCAGCCCTTGAGCAAGCATTAAAAGTAGCAAGTCAACAGTAAAGGCGACACAACCTATGGAAAAACGTAACGAGCTGTATCGTGGTAAGGCAAAAACCGTTTATACAACGGATGACCCATCACGGTTAGTGTTGGAGTTCCGCAATGACACCTCCGCATTTGATGGAGAAAAAGTGGAACAACTTGAAGATAAGGGAATGGTCAATAACCGTTTTAACCATTTCATTATGACTCAGTTGGAAAATGCGGGCATTCCGACGCAACTGGATGAGTTGCTGAGCGATACGGAATCACTGGTTAAGAAACTTGATATGATCCCCGTAGAGTGTGTTGTTCGCAATGTCGCTGCTGGCTCGTTAGTGCGTCGCTTAGGTGTAGAAGAGGGTAAAACCTTGAATCCACCTACGTTCGAGTTCTTTTTAAAGAACGATGCGTTGCACGATCCGATGGTTAACGAATATCACATCGAAGCATTTGGTTGGGCGACAAAAGATCAAATCGCACAAATGAAAGAACTGACTTTTAAAGTGAACTCAGTGCTTAAGTCTTTATTTGAGCAGGCAGGGTTATTGCTGGTCGACTATAAACTTGAATTTGGTGTATTTGACGGCCAACTCGTACTCGGTGATGAGTTTACCCCAGACGGTTGTCGTTTATGGGATGCAGACACGCGTGAAAAACTTGATAAAGATCGCTTCCGCCAAGGGCTTGGCGGCGTCGTTGAGGCTTACAAAGAAGTCGGTCAACGCTTAGGTGTCAAGTTCTCATAAACCCAAACGCTGACTGCTAATTACTGTTTAGAAGAGTCGTCCTCAGTATTTTCTTTGGACGACTCTTTTTTTGTCGGCCATTTAAACTTATTGCTGTATTTGAGCACCATGAGGTTACTTAGTACAACGCCAATAACCAACAAAATAATTAACCAAACCCAGTGTTCTTGCATCATTCATCTCCAGTATTCTCGCCGCAAATCGTGTCGAAATAGCGTTGTTTGATCGCACCAAGGTGTTCCAAAATAGTGACCTTACCCTCAACGTCAGCAGTTTTTATCGCTTGAGTGAGTTCTTCTAATGTCAGTGCGTGTTGTATGGAGTGGGCGATAGGGCGGTAGCTTAAATGCCATGGCTCGCGCGCCACGCCTCCCTGATATACCTCGTACGGAAAGAAAAAGCCGTATTCCTTTGCATGCGCTTTTAACCAACACCACAGGGTATAGCAGGGCGCACCGGGCTGTTCGTATTCATCAGGAATAAGCTGTAATTGATGATGGTTGCCGAACCCTGACGGATCCCAGATATCAATATCAGTTCCCCAATGATGACGGCTGGCGCCTGGGAGCGCAGACCAATGCAAAATCGCGTGTAACTTCTGCTCGTCGCTCAAGCACGCAGGATCTAACGGACGACCTTGCTTATCATTAATAACACGTTCACCGCACCATTTGCGGTTCCAAATGATGCGCTGGCGCTCAAAACTACGGAACCCTGATGCGATAGCGAGATTAATCCCCTCAGCTGAAGCGGTGGCCTGCATCTCTGTAAAAGCTTGTGCCGCGGCGGGGTGTAATAAGTCACCCTCAGGTGTGGCGACGAGATGGTCATCGACCAAGCCCAAGCGCTGCTCTGCTCGCATCATAGTGACTTATCCATGCCCTTAAGTACTGCTTCGTAGACATCAGTTAGTTTGTCTAAATCAGCGATTCTGACGCATTCATTAACTTTGTGGATAGTCGCGTTGACCGGTCCTAACTCAACAAGCTCCGCACCCGTGGGGGCAATAAAGCGCCCGTCTGATGTTCCGCCGGCAGTCGACAGCTGGGTTGGGTATCCACAGGTTTGTGCGATGGCTTGCTGTACGGTATCGATTAAATGACCACTTTCAGTTAAAAACGCCGGACCATTGAGTTTCCAATTAAGTCGATAGTTGAGCTGGTGGTTATCTAAAATCGTCTCGACTCGACGTTGCAGTTGTGTTGCGGTCGACTCTGTCGAAAAGCGGAAATTAAACTCGATATCTAAGCGACCAGGTATCACGTTACCTGCACCGGTGCCGGCATTGATGTTTGATACTTGAAACGTGGTTGGCGGAAAATAGTCATTACCGTCGTCCCAATGTGTTTGAGTCAGTTCTGCCAGCGCACTAGCAGCTTTGTGAACGGGGTTTTCAGCCAAGTGAGGGTAAGCCACATGACCTTGTACTCCGATTACGCTGAGTGAGCCAGAGAGACTCCCACGGCGCCCATTCTTAACCACGTCGCCCAATTGTTCGGTGCTAGAAGGCTCGCCAACGATACACCAAGTAATTTTCTCATTACGTGCCTCAAGTGTTTCCATGACACGTTTGGTACCATTAATGAAAGGGCCTTCCTCGTCGCTGGTAATTAGAAACGCGATATCAAAAGGTGGCTCCTCGACATCGGCAAGATAACGCTCGACCGCGACGATCATGGCGGCTAAGCTGCCTTTCATATCGGCCGCGCCGCGACCATATAAGTAACCTTCGTGTTCAGTTGGCTGGAACGGCGGGAACTGCCAATCATTCGGATCGCCTGGCGGCACGACATCGGTATGGCCCGCGAAACATAACACCGGTTTGCCAGTGCCCAAGCGAGCCCATAGATTAGTGGTGTCTTCAAACACCATGGTTTCGAGCTCAAACTCTAGCGCCTTTAAACGGCTACCGATAAGCTCTTGGCAGCCTTCGTCGGCGGGTGTGATCGATGGGCGCTCAAGCAGTGATTTAGCGAGTTGCAAGGTTTTACTGGTAGACATTAGGCTAACCAAGCCTCCCATTGTTGCGCATTAAAGCCGACTCTTATTTCGTTGGATGCTTCAACGAGAGGTCGCTTGAACAATGTCGGCTGCTCAGCGATGAGCTTGCTAACGGTTGCTTTATCGGTCAGATCGCGCTGAGACTCATCAAGTTGACGCCAACTGGTACTGCGTTTATTGACCAAGTTATCAGCGGGAACCTCGTCTAACCACTGCAATACCTCAGCTTCTGTCAGCGGGGTTGCGCGGACATCGCGAAATTCATAGGCGACTTGATTCTGCTCAAGCCACTTTAATGCCTTTTTAACTGTGTCGCAGTTTTTAATCCCATGCACTTTAATCATGCTACATCCTTTTGAATAACTAATTCAGATTCTAATGCGGTAACAGCGCCGCTGGTACGTAAAGTCAGTTTATCGAATTCCGCGTTTGGCTGCAGTATTACGGCCATTAAATTATAGGCGTTTGCTTGCTGGCGCAGCTGTGTTTGATTGACTGATAGCAAGGCGGTGCCTTGCTCAACAGTATCGCCTGCTCTCACATGAGGCTGCAGAGCCGGTAACTTAATCGCCAGCTCATGTGCTCCCAATAACAACATTATTCGTCCCTGTTGAGGACTGACAAGGTGAATAAAGTTGCCGGCGGGCGAAATGTAATCGACTTTTGCCGTACTGGGGGCTAACACCTGGTTACCTGATATATCGATACAGGTGGTGTAACCTAACCACTGACTACGAACCAGATGACTTGGGTGATGGCTTGACTCCAGCATGCGACCCGAGCATGGTGCTAGGAAAGAGAAAGCGGGCATGTATTCTCCAATGAACTATCTTACGAGTAGCTTATCTGAATTAGCCCGATAGGTGCAAAGTAAACCTGTAGTTGATTATAATACGTCCAGTAAGCAAAAGCGTATATAGCTAGGGCGGTGTGAGTTAATGAGTACACCCTATCAACAAAGTTATCCACAGAAAACGTTGATAACTTGAATAACTAAAGTGAAGTGGCTGATGAGGAATGACCTGTGAAAGTAAGTGTATTCCGGCTATTTAAAGACGGACATCAATACGCTAAGCGCTGGCCGCGCCATGCGGTTGTTGCCGCATTCCGTGAGACGCGATTGGTTCCTTTACTGCGTTTAATGGAGCGGTGGGTGCCCGCGATAGCGGTGATTAATGCGGTACTGCACTGGCAGTTTCTGCACGCCTATTGGCAGCAAGGGTTAATGACTTCTGCGGTAATTCTGAGTATGCCACTGCAGTTGATGGCGTGGCTGGGTTGGCGCGCTAACCAACCGTTACCCGGAAGGCTAAAAGGGTGGTATTGGGAGCTGCGTGATAAGCTAAAACACAGTCGTGCCGTGTTAAAGCGGCCTGCCGAAGGGGGACCCACTTACATGGATTTGGCATGTGTGCTTGAGCAGGCACTGGCTGTGTTGCCGCCCGACGAGCACTAATTAGGATCGATATACTCTTTGTCGTTAAAGGTAATGAGCCAATTAGGGCGGTACACCACCATCAGCGTTACCGCCATACCATTCAACAGCGCCTCAGGGAACATCACTAAGGGCGTGATGACTAAGTAGTTTTCCCAAATTTGTTTGGCGGAGAGTGTATCTGTTGCTAATGCCCATCCTGCGTGTGCCAAGTGAGCTGCCGCAATAGCAAAAGCGGCTGCTACAAACGCGTTCAAAAAGATGTAAATAAACGGATGGCGTGGAAGGCGGTGATAGAGTACAGCATAAGCGACATAGGTCACGGCCGCAGGTAGTACGATATGACTTAGATAAAGCGCACCCATGGCGGTCGGACTGTAAGCATTAAACAGACTGTTGATCGCGACTATCAGAACGCCAGCGAGCAAGGCGTAGCGAAAGCCCAACATCAAAGTAAGTGTGGTGATCAACAGAAAGTGAATATCTAGACCTTGCTCGAGCTTTGCCGAGAACACCCAGATAAACGTAATGATCGCAGCAGAGCCGAATAGCAAGTGTTGTAGTAGGCTGCTATCTCTCAACATACGCCAGTTGTCGTTAACCCACGTAGTGATGAGAATGCAAAGAGCAAGTATGTTGAGAAACAGCGCCATAGTATGAATTCCTGTAGTAAATTACAGCGAGAAACGGCTCCATATTGGAGCGTGATCAGACGGCTTTTCGATACCTCGTAACGCGTAATCAATGCCGCTCTCCTCGCACTGACGTGCCAATGTCTTGGTCGCTAAGATCAAGTCAATCCGAAGGCCGCGGTTGTCATCAAAGCCGCGTGAACGATAGTCAAACCAGCTGAACTCGTTATCTTGATCGGGATTGAGTTGACGGTAGGTATCAATCAGACCCCAATCAAGCACTTCATTCAGCCAATCGCGTTCTTCGGGTAAAAAGCTACATTTACCGGTGCGCAACCAACGCTTCGCGTTCGCATCGCCAATGCCGATATCACAGTCTTGATGGGAGATATTCATATCGCCCATCACAATGACCGGTTGATCTGGGGATAAGTCATTGTTGAGATAGTCCATTAAATCACGGTAAAACTGTGCTTTCATTGGAAACTTAGTCGGGTGATCGCGGCTTTCTCCTTGCGGGAAATAACCATTTAACACACGCACGGACGAACCGTCTGGAAGCGGGTAGTCGCCCATGATCATTCGACGTTGCGCATCTTCAGGCTCGTTCGGGAATCCCTTCTGCACGTCAGTAAGCGGTTTTTTACTTAACAGCGCGACGCCATAATGACCTTTCTGACCGAAGAAGTTCACATGATAGCCCATCTCTTCGACCGCTTCTTGCGGGAACTGGTCATCATGTACCTTGGTTTCCTGTAAACCGATCACGTCGGGTTGATGCTTATCAATCATCGCTTGCAGTTGATGAAGACGCGCTCTAATTCCATTGATATTAAATGATATAAATTTCATGGGCTGTGATGTTTTGCTGTGATTAATGATGGTTTGAGGATACCAAAGTTGACGCGGTGCTGCGAGTGGCAATGCGGTGTCGGGGGATGTTCGACTAGGTAAAAATCGGTATACTTCCGAGTTAAGCAAAGCTGTAGGAGAATTCGATTGCTGCAATTGATGAATCAGTTGGGGATGATGCTCAGGCAACATACTTACGAAATTGCCATGATGGTGATGGCAACGTTACTTGTTATTTATGGTGACGAAGTTAATGGCTTAGTGAAAAGGCTCGTTGGTAAGTATCCGTTCATCGTAAGAGCTTTAGTGTTTGTGGCGTTATGTGCGTTTGGCTACGGTTACCTATTAATTGGCTTTACGCCGATATTGGCAAGTTGGATATACGCTATACCTCTACACCTGCTCGGGCCGGCTGTACTCATTACGTTGTTGGTATTGGGTATATTGGCAGAACGAAAAAAACAACTATAAGGATAATTGGCCGTGACTCAGTCATTTGTTTCCATTCGCGCGGGCAAAAATGCGTTGTCGCATATCCAAAATAATGGTTTATCAGCGGATGATGTTGGATTGTTAATGGGCGCCTCGGGCGGTCCTAAATGGTTTGTTCTACAAGGTATCGATGAGTGGCTGTTTGGTGAGTTTTTTGCTAACAAAAAGCAGCCGCTGAATACCCTAGGTACGTCTGCCGGGGCGTGGCGATTTGCGTCGCTAGGTCAGAGCGATCCGGTGGCCGCAAGCCGTCTCTTCGCAGAACTGTACAGTCATCAAACATACAGCGCCAAACCCGATCAGCGTGAGATTACGTCGGAAGCTGAAAAGCTTTTACACAAGTACGTACCGGAAGCGGCAGTGAAAGACATTTTATCGCAAACACGCGTACACCATCATTTTATTGCGGTGCGCTGTTTACGGTCAACGGCGCATGAGGGGCGTCGGCAAGCGCTTGGTTTATTATCCTCGGCACTGGCTAATAGCGTTAATCGACGTTGGCTAGGCCGTTATTATGAACGGGTTGTATTTCACCACCCCGCATCAAACCTCGCGATATCAAAGGATTGGACGGATTTACCGACTCGGCATGTAGCCTTGACCGAAAACAACTTTCAACCTGCGTTGCTTGCCACGGGCTCAATACCGATGGTGCTGGAGGGGGTGCGCGATATCCCAGGTGCACCACAGGGGATTTACCGAGATGGTGGCATTACGGATTATCATTTTGACATTGATTTATCGCGGGTCGAAGGGATTACACTCTATCCTCATTTTCATCATGAGGCGATTCCAGGGTGGTTTGATAAACGGCTTAAATGGCGTCGAAGCACAGGACGCGAATGGCCTAATACCGTTTTTATGAGTCCAACAGAGGCATTTCTAAATAAATTGCCGTATCAGAAAATACCTGACCGCAACGATTTTGCACAACTTGATGCGCCTCAGCGTATTGAATACTGGCAAAAAGCCATTGATGCGGGACGTTGGATGGCCGACGAGTTGCAAACCTTACTGGCGAATGGCCGTTTTGCTGAGCGCGCTCAATTGTGGGAGTGATCGCGATAAAAAACGATGAAGTAATCGAAATTGCTCTTTACGACTGTTTTGTGGTTAGAATGAAGTTTGTTATTCCTAGATTGTGCGCAAATAAATGAAAGACCGATTAAGCGTTCCAAATCCGCAACAGATTGGTAACCAGAACTTTGCGGAGCTACTTGCTGCCGGCAATAGTATGTGTCTATTTGTTTGGCAAGACACGGAGCTGTGGCCCGTTCGGTATGTATCTGACAACGTAGAATCAATTTTCGGCTATACCAAACAACAGTTTCTTGAGCGCGAGGTGCACTTTAAATTTCTTGTGCATGAGGATGATCTGCCTCGAGTAAACGAAGAGGTAAGACGCTTAAAAAGCGGTGAAACAGGCTATAGAATCACTCACAATGATTACCGCATTCGACATAAAAATGGGCGTCATGTATGGGTGTCTGACACGTCCATTATAAAAATGGATACCGAAGACGGTGTGCCGCTGTTGTTCGGTTACTTGATTGATATTACAGAACGTAAAGAACTCGAGATAAAATTAGAAACGGAACGCAATCGATTACAGCTATTACTCGATGCGACTCGGTTGGGTACTTGGGAGTGGAATCCCCAATCAAACTTAACGGTATTTAATGATCGTTGGGCGCAGATTTTTGGCTGGTCGAAAGAGGAAATCGCGCAAAGTCCTTACAGTTGGTCGAGTCGACTCCACCCGGATGATTACGACCGTGTTTGGCGAGCTGTTAAAGACCACCTCGATGGTATTACCCCCTTTTATGAGAGCCAACACCGTATTCGTCACCGCGACGGTCATTATGTTTACGTGCTTGATCGCGGGCGTGTAATCGAACGCGATGAGCATGGTAATGCAACGCGATATGCTGGCACGGTAACGGATGTAACGGAGCAAAAACAAGCAGAAATAAATGCACGTCGGGCGGCCAGTGCAAAAAATGTATTTTTAGCCAACATGTCACACGAAGTACGTACACCGTTACACGGTATTCTGGGGTTGGTAGGCGTTTTGGAGGGTACCGAACTTAATGAGCACCAACGAAAGTTGTTACTGACCGTCAAAGAGAGTGGTGACCATTTATTACAAATGCTCAATGACTTGTTGGATTTAACTCGTGCTGAGGAGGGGCAACTTAAGCTGAATAAAGACGTTTTACTGCTCCCCCGAATTATGCAACATATTGAGGCACTGTATCGTTTACCAATCGAGGACAAGGGTGTTGAGTTTGTGATTGAGCGGAGTAACTCGATGCCAGAACGGATTTACAGTGATCGTGCGCGCATCGTACAGATACTGACGAACTTGCTTAATAATGCTGTGAAGTTTACCAGTCAGGGCACCATTACATTGAGTCTTGGCTGGCATGCGCTTGAGTCTTCTGGTAATCCGACCCGTGAACAGGGTGAGTTATTGATTGAGGTGAAAGATACAGGATCGGGTATACGCGATACACAACGCATTTGGCAATTATTTGAGCAGGAACAGCAAGGATTGACTAAAAAGCAAAGCGGTAGTGGCTTGGGATTGGCGATCGTACGCAACCTAGTGCAATTACTGAACGGCTCGATTCAGGTTGAAAGCGAACCAGAGCAGGGCGCTTGTTTTAGTTTACGCCTGCCGATGTATGCGGTGTACAGCGATCAGGTGAATCCCGAGGCGTTGGATCAACCTCGGCTACCCGAGCTTGCACCGCGCAGAATCCTAGTGGTTGATGACAATCCAATTAACCAGTTAATTGTCAGTGAAATGCTGATCTCGCTCGATCAACAGGTGATCAAGGCGTCGAGTGGACAAGAAGCAGTGGAGTTTTTGAAACGTCATCCTATAGAGGTGGTGTTTATGGATCTTCACATGCCACTGATGGATGGTATGGAGACGACGCAGCGTATTCGAGATTTACCCGTTAACCAACCTCATATTGTCGCACTAACGGCTAATGCGTATCCTGAGACCCGTACACAGGCTTTAAGGTCAGGCATGGACGACTACCTGACAAAGCCATTCGTTAAGGCTGACTTAGCGCGAATTTTGAATCGACTCGATAAGGTAAAAAGTTAATGAGCTTTAAAAGTACAGAACGTTACATCGTATCCGAAGGTTTGTCACAAGCGGTGAATGCTGCCGTGACGTTGGAGAAGCCATTACTATTAAAAGGCGAACCCGGGACCGGTAAAACACGTTTGGCGATGGAATTAGCCGATTCATTGGATGCACCTTTCTTACAGTGGAATATCAAGTCGACGACCAAGGCACAACAAGGCCTGTATGAATACGATGCGGTGTCACGTTTGCGTGATAGCCAGTTGGGTAGCGAAAAAGTACACGATATATCGAACTATATTAAGCCAGGTAAGCTGTGGCAGGCATTTACGTCAGAGCAGCGACCGGTATTGTTAATCGATGAGATCGACAAGGCCGACATTGAGTTTCCAAACGATCTGCTTCAAGAGCTCGACCAAATGGCATTTCATGTTTATGAAACCGGTGAGCAAGTCGAAGCGAAGCAGCGTCCTATTGTGATTATTACTTCGAACAACGAAAAGACCTTGCCTGATGCGTTTTTACGGCGCTGTTTTTTTCACTATATCCAGTTCCCAGACGAGGCGACGTTGAGCGATATCGTTCAGGTGCATTATCCGAATTTACAGCCGCGCTTGCTCGATGAAGCATTGGCGGTATTTTTTGGTGTGCGTGGTATTTCTGGACTGAAGAAAAAACCATCCACCTCGGAACTGTTAGACTGGATTCGCTTATTGCTCACCGAAGATATTACACCCGAACAGTTAGCCGAGTATCGTGAACGGCCATCGATGCTTCCACTCGCGGGAGCCTTGTTAAAACATGAGCAAGATATCGAACTCATTGAGCGGGCGTCTCGTGCTTACTGAATTTTATTTTACGCTACGAAAACACGGTCTTAAGACCTCCATTACAGAGTATTTAACGCTGCTTGAAGCGCTCGAAAAAGGTGTCATTTGGGGCAGTATCGATGACTTTTATCAATTATCGCGAGTCATGCTGGTTAAGGACGAGCGGTATTTTGACCGCTTTGACCGCGCATTCGCTGAATATATCGATAAGGTGTCTGAGGTTGACGTTGCCGAGCAAATTCCAGAGGACTGGCTGAATAATCCGTTGATGCGCGACTTGTCCGAGGAAGATAAGCAAAAGTTAAATGAGCTGGGCGGTCTAGATGAGCTAATGAAGGCGTTTAAAGAGCGTTTAAAGGAGCAACAGTCTCGGCATCAGGGCGGTAATAAATGGATAGGTACGGGGGGCACGTCGCCGTTCGGTGCCTATGGCTATCACCCTAACGGCATTCGTATTGGTCAAGAGGGTAATCGTAATCGCAGTGCGGCGAAGGTATGGGATAAACGTGAATTCCGTGACTTAGATGAAGATGCTGCGCTCGAGCAACGATCCTATCAGCTGGCGCTCCGTTCTTTGCGACAGTTTGCGCGAACCGGCGCGCAAACAGAGCTCGATTTGGATGAAACGATTCGCGCCACAAGCAAGAAAGGTGGGCTGCTCGATCTGAAGTGGCAAGCGGAACGGCACAATGCCGTTAATGTTCTCCTATTGCTCGATATTGGCGGTTCGATGGACGACCATATTTATCAGGTTGAGCAGTTATTTACCGCGTTGAAGGGGGAGTTTCATAACTTAGAGCGCTTTTATTTTCATAACTGCGTTTATGAAGGAGTTTGGCACAACAATGCGCGTCGACGTTCGAGTTTTGTCAGTACCGAATCGTTGATTAAACGTTTTGGTGAGGATTATCGCTTGATTATTGTCGGTGATGCCACCATGGGGCCTTATGAGATCGCGTTTCCAGGTGGTAGTGTTGAGCATTGGAATGAGGAACCTGGCAAGGTGTGGCTTGAGCGTTTGCTGACACGCTTTGAGCGTGCAGTGTGGTTAAATCCGCAGCCCGAACCGCATTGGAAGTACTATCCTTCGATTTATTTAATTAATGAAATTATGTCAAACCGCATGGAAGCACTCACCCTCGCCGGGATACAGCAGGCAATCGAGCATCTTAGATGACACACGGTAACCAGTTTGCTTTGCTCGAGGATGCGCGTGATAGCCTACGCCATCGCGTGGCGCTGATTCGCTTAGCGCAGCATTCGATCAAGCTGCAGTATTATATCTGGCGAGACGATGCCAGTGGGTTAACGCTGCTGAACGAATGCAAACAAGCACTCGAGCGAGGTGTTCAGGTTTACTTATTACTGGACGACTTCAGTAGCAAGCCCACTGAGCAATTACTTCGTGATTTAAGCGAACATCCACACTTTCACGTCAAACTGTTCAACCCGCTGGTGCATCGCAAACTGCGCTGGTTAAATTACTTTACTGACTTTCGTCGTGTGAATCGGCGTATGCATAATAAGGCATTTATTGTCGATGATCGGTATGCCATTGTCGGCGGGCGTAACATTGGTGATGAATACTTTGGTACGCATTCGGGTCAATTATTTTCCGATTTAGACGTGATAATGAAAGGTCCAGGCGTTACACAAATAGCCAATGATTGGTTAAGCTATTGGCGCTGCGATCTAGCCGTCTCGATTGAAAATATTGCAGGACGGAGCCGTACCGAGGCGTTTCTTCAACGCTGGCAACAGTTTAGTAAAGAAGCGCATGCGGAACAGCTAAATGAGTACGTATTTGGTGGCCTCGCCGACGACGAGCTCAACTTAACACAGGTTGCATGGCAAACTGCTGAAGCTCAATGGATAAGTGATGACCCCTATAAGGCATCGTTGTCGCACAAACCATCGCGTTTGGTTGTACAGCAAATGGTCAAAGTGCTAAGCAAAGCCAAGTATCAAGTCCGCATGGTCTCCCCTTATTTTGTGCCGACTCAAAATGGTGTGCAGCAAATCGAATCGATGCTCGAACGTGGTATTCAATTTCAAGTGCTGACCAATTCCCTCGCTGCGACGGACGTGCCCGCTGTTCATGCGGGTTATCAACGTCGACGTCGACGGTTACTGACCGCAGGCGCGAAGCTTTATGAACTCCGGCGCATTGATGAATCGTCACAGAACCGCGTGCTACCATATTTTCGCCGGTCAGCGACCAGTCTGCACGCTAAAACTGTTACGGTCGATGAGCGGTCGGTATTTGTTGGTTCTTTTAATTTTGATCCGCGGTCTGCTCAGATCAATACAGAAGCCGGTCTTATTATTGAATCACCTCAATTGGCAAAACGTATCATCGAAATATTTGATCACGAATTGCCGTTGCGTGCGTATCAAGTCCGGTTGAATCGGTTTTATAAACTATACTGGGTTGATCGGAGTCATGTCCCTGTTAGACGTATTTATCGAGAGCCTGATGCGGGTCTTCGACGTCGTTTTGTGGTTTGGCTTACGGCACGTTTACCCGTTGATCACTTACTTTAATATGGCGCATAAGAAACCTCATTTACCCTCTAAGGTGTGCGCGCACTGTCAACGACCGTTTGTCTGGCGGAAAAAGTGGGAGCGCGACTGGGAGCATGTGAAATATTGTTCAAAGCGCTGCGCTGGGCTGGCGCGCAGTGTTGCACGCCAGCGGCTTAAAGATAGTTAGAGTTGTTGAGCTATCCACAGACGGACTTTTTTCTCGAGCAAAAACAACGGTAAAGCACCATCCTCTAACACAACGCGATGAAATCCTTTGATGTCGAATTTAGCGCCGAGTTTTTGCTCTGCCATGCGGCGTAGTTCAGCTATTTTTAATTGACCAACTTTATAAGCAAGTGCTTGACCAGGAAGCGCCATAAAACGCTCGGCTTCGGATACGGCACGAGCTTCTGCTACGGGCGCATTCTTATACATATAGTCGAGTACTTCGGTGCGGGTCCAACCTTTATCATGAATCCCTGTATCCGTGACTAAACGAATCGAGCGCCACAATTCTGCTGCTAAAGCACCAAAGCGTTGGTAAGGGTCTTGGTATAAACCTAGCTCATCACCGAGCGACTCAGCGTAAAGTCCCCAACCCTCGGTGTAAGCGGTTTCGCGACCATACTTACGAAACAGCGGCAAACCCTCGAGTTCTTGCTGGATACTGATCTGAAAATGATGCCCTGGTGCTGCTTCATGAAGAAACAGCGCCGTTTTTGCCCATGTCGGACGCGACGCCAAATCATAGGTATTCAAGTAGAAAACGGCTGGACGCGCATTATCTTGCGGCGCCGACTGATAGCTACCTGAACTTGCTGACTGTTCGCGAAAACGTTCTACCGGCCTTACTTCGTAATCAGCTTCTGGAAAAATATCGAACAACTTAGGAACGCGTTCGTCGACAATTGCACGTAACGAGCGGTAGTCTTCTAACATCGCTTGGCGGCTTGGATAAATAAATTGCTCATCATGGGTCATAAAGTCAAAGAAAGCGTTTAGGTCGCCTTCGAAGTTGATTTCTTGCATGATTTTACGCATTTCTCTGTGAATGCGTGCGACCTCTTGTTTGCCCAATTGATGCACCTTATCGGCACTAATATCAACGGATGTATTGACTTTAATTTGGTGCTGATACCACGCTTTGCCGTTCGGTAATTGGCCTATTCCAAAACTTTCGGTGCGCGTGTGAGGGAGGTAGTCTTGTTCTAAATAATCCGCTAAGCGTTGATAAGCGGGGAGTACATCATCCGTTAAAATACGCGTGTATTGCGAAGCAATAGATTGCTTTTCTTGTGTCGATAACGATTTCGGCAGATCATCGACTGGGCGCCAGAAAATGCTTTGTTTAACATCGCTGACGTGTTGCGCTCTGATCTGTTCGATGGCCTTTTCGATCAGCACCTTGGGTTGCACAACATCTTGTTCAATACCTTGCTGCATATTCTCGATGGCTTGATCAAATATCACAGGAATCTGCTGCATTCGAGCAGCCCAGTTTGCGTAATCCGTTGCATTATTAAACGGCTGCGCGGATGTGCCAGAGCCCAGCATGGCGTATTGGTTTGCAATGTTGTAAAACTGGTTAATTGGAATCAAGTGCGATGGAAACGCGCTGCTGGCAATTGCATCCATGCGATCTTGACGAAAGATCTGATAGCTGATTTTTTGGCTCTCAGTCAATGAGTTAATGTCAATGGATTCTATTTTAGCTAGATATGTTTGTTCTAGTTCGAGCTGACGCTGTCGGTGCTCAGGCGAGAGAAAATTGGGGAGTTTGTCGTTGTACTCTTCACGTCCCATGTAAGTGGCGGTCAACGGATTCAATTTTAGGTTTTCATCAAAGTAGGTTTGATAAATTTCATCCAATTTATCTGATACCGACACACTTGTAACCGATGATACTTTTTGACCGTCCTGGCCCTGCGTGGGTGCTTCGCCGCAACCTGACAGTACACTCAAAAGGGTCAAAGCTATGAGGGTATGTTTCATGATTAAGCTAACTCCGTTCTGTTTCGTCCGCCTTGTTTTGCTTGGTACAAGGCTTTATCTGCTGCAACTAACAGTGCACTGTGATTTGGATAGTGTTCACTTGATGCCACGCCAATACTGACAGTAACCGATAAATCATTGGCAAGGTGATTAAAAGAGGCATCCTCAATCGTTTGTCGAATGCGTTCAGCCGCTTGCAGAGCATCCTTTGCATTGGTTTCAGGCATGAGCAAAGCAAACTCTTCTCCGCCCCATCGCGCTACATAGTCAACCTCTCGCAGAAGACTGCTCAACAATGTAGAGAGTTCGATCAGGACTTGATCGCCCACGACGTGCAAAAACCGGTCATTGATTAATTTAAAGTGGTCGACATCGATGATGGCGAGCGACAGTGGCTGAGCTGAACGTTCACAGCGCTTGACCTCATATTGCAGTTGTTCATCAAATGCACGTCGATTACCCAGCTGAGTGAGCGAGTCTTGGCGCGCCAAGCCTTTAAGTTCTCTTGTTTTTTCTGCGACCATGCGTTCGAGCTGAGCGCGTTGATTGCTTAAGAAACGTATACGAGCGCGTACTAACATGGTAGCGATACCTGTTATCGCCACTGCTAGACTTAGCCAAAACCATGACTGCTGCCAAGGATGCTCCGAACGTGCAAAAGCGAAGCTTGCGGGTTCACTCCAAGAGCCTCCCGGATAAGCCGCACGTACTTGGAATATATAATCGTTTGCTGGTAGTGACGTGTACTCCGAAGTAGTCATCGAGCCGCGATTGAGCCATTGGTCATCAAAGCCGACAAGGCGTACTTGATACTCGATATGGTCAGCCATTAGAAAACCAAGACCTGCGTAGTTTACAACCAAGCGTTGAGTATCGGCCGGAATTCGACCGCCATAGCTCACACGCTGCCCATCGGCAGTGACGGAGGCAATGACGGCCGGCGGTGCTATTTGGACCATTGCTTTAAGGTCAGAAGGCGCAACTGATGAAACGCCGCGGGCGGTGCTCATCCATACTCGTCCATTTTGACTGCGTATCATGGAAGGGCCACCGCTATTTATTTGTGAACTGCCCATACCATCAACTTCGGTAAAGCGTTGATAGGTCAGATGCGATGTTTTTCCAGAGAGAAAGTCCTCGAACTCATCATGCGCAATAAAAATGGCTCCTCGGTTTGAACCAAGCCAAATATTTGCGTCGCCATCAAATGACACCGCGAGAAAATTATCAAAAGGAAGCCCCTGATCACGGTTGATGATTGCCCACGTATCTTCCTTTTGGTGGTGGTAAATTAAACCCCGATCAGTTGCCAAAAATACATACGGACCCTTTTGGCTGATTTGGAAAGTGAGTTGTGCATCATGCAAATCACTGAAATCAAGTTGACGCACTTGCCACTCGGTTGTCGATGATGCATCTAAATCAACGATGGACAGACCGCTGACAGACGCCACCCAGAGTTTGTTATCAATGATACGCAGCGTCGTTATATAGTTATTCTGCAGTCCGTCTTGAGTGGTTATCAAGCGAGTCTGCCAACCCTTCTCAGTTTTCTTAAGTTGAGTGACTCCAACTGGAGAACCGAGAAAGAGCCCGTGCTTCTCGGAGCCAGCGATGGCTCGTACTTCATCTGATTTGAGCACGTTTTTGGTCGTTAAGTGGTCAGTTACACGCTCACCATCCCAAATGAACAAGCCGTTCGTATAGGTACCTATTAACAGCTGGTTATTGTATTCAGAAAAGGATAAAACTGACTGATTGGCTAACGGGTGGGGCGATTCAAACGTTGCCAGTTGCGCTTTGGTCAGTGTGCTGATTCCACTGCTGGTACCAACGTAAAGCTTGTCGTTAAATTCATACACAGAGCGAACAAAGTCACCCGCCAGCCCATTGTGGGATTGCATGGTCGTAAATAGTGAACGACGAAACTGCATTAATCCACCGTGAGTGGATACCCACACGCTGCCTTCTTGGTCTTCCAATATATCGAGAACGTGATTATTCGGCAGTCCATTGTCCGTATTGACTTGTTGCAACTCACCATTGTAAAAGCGCAATACGCCATTGCGGTAAGTGCCCAGCCAAAGCGCGCCGTCTCGTGTCCTATTAATTGCGCTGATGGTGAAGTTTAGGTTAGGTAGTAATTTTTCGAACGTAAATTTGTCATCTTGTTGTCGATACAAGCCACTTCCGGTACCCACCAATAGTCGGCCATCCGAATCAATCAATAACTTACGGACCCGGTTCGCAGGTAAGTCATCAATTAATTCAAAGCGCATCGCGCCGGCTCGTTTAACGGAGAGACCACCGGCAGTAGCGGCCCATAAATTCCCGCTAGCGTCTACACGGCTCTGGTAGACGTTATTGGACGGCAATCCCTGTTCTGTAGTGAAGCGGGATACACGCTCATTATTTTCATAATTGATAAGCCCCTTCTCACTGCTAGACACCCAAATAGTGCAGTTTTTATCAATCTCAACTTCATTGATAAACGGGGGCGCAGGTTCAAGAGGTAGCCATCTGTTGTCATGGAAACGGCTAATACCGCCGCGAGCGCCGGCAACGTAAATGCTGTCATCGCACGGATTGAGCGCGATTGAGAAAATCCCGATGTCGGGTAATCCAGTAACACGAATATCGTCGTAGATATCAAAGTCTTTGCCATCAAACCGAACGGGACCTTGCCAAGTGCCAAACCAAAGGAAACCCTGTTTATCTTGGGCAATGGCATTAATTGAGTTATGAGGCAGACCATTGCGCGTGGTCCAAGCTTGACGGGTCATATAGTGTATGGACTGGTCAACGGGTAGCTCAAAATCGAATGTATGTATGGCTGAACTAGCAGGAGCGTTTTGCGCGTGACTGTCTATACTGAATAGTGAAACAGCAACAACGAGTGTGAACAGTTTTAGTTTCTTGGATATCACGTGTTTAGGCCTTAATTTACGGCTCAAAAGATTGCTTGCAATCAGATGGTACGTGAATTGTAAATTGATTACCAATAGTTACACCATTAGTAATAACCGAATCTAAAAATATATCAACTTTGGAGATTAAACATGACCAAATCATATGCGGCACAATCTGAAACATCGGGTATGGCGCCCCATACTATTGAACGTCGTGAACCTCGTGCTGATGACGTAGCTATCGATATTTTATATTGTGGTGTATGTCACACGGACATCCACTATGTACAAAATGATTGGGGTGGCACCCTATATCCGGTCGTGCCTGGCCACGAAATTATTGGTCGTGTAACTCAGGTCGGTGCTGACGTTAAAGATTATAAAGAAGGCGACATCGTTGGGGTCGGCTGTATGGTTGATTCATGTCGCAGTTGCGAAGCATGTGATGAAGGTTTGGAGCAATACTGCTTAAACGGTATGGTGCCGACTTATAATGGTGAAGACAAACACGACGGTTCAATTACCTATGGCGGATATTCAGAGAACGTGGTCGTCAGCGACCGATTTGTTGTGCGTGTTCCAGACTCACTCGATCCAGCTAAAAGTGCGCCATTGTTGTGTGCAGGTATTACAACCTATTCACCGTTGCGTCATTATGGCGTTAAAAAAGGTGATAAGGTCGGTGTGATTGGCATGGGTGGCTTAGGTCATATGGGTGTCAAATTCGCTAAAGCGATGGGTGCAGAAGTCACCTTGTTTACACGCTCAGAAAGTAAGGTAAAAGAAGCCAAAAAGCAGGGTGCCGATCACGTGGTTATTTCAACTGATGAGGCACAAATGGAAGCGGTTGCCGAAACATTTGATTTCATGCTCGACACGGTTCCTGTGCAGCATGATCTTAACCCGTACCTTAATTGCTTGAAGTTTGATGGCACACATATTCTGGTCGGCTTACTTGAGCCTGTGGATCCGGCGTTACAAGCGGGGCAATTAGTGCTTAAACGTCGAGTGTTAGCCGGCTCGTTGATAGGTGGTATGCCAGAAACCCAAGAGATGCTCGATTTCTGTGGAGAACATGGTATTCACTGTGATGTTGAGATGCTTGATATCAAAAATATTAATGATGCCTTTGAGCGAATGAAAAAAGGCGACGTGAAATACCGTTTTGTTATCGATATGGATACACTCAAGCAATCTGCGTGAATTAGTTAGTCTTCAATCAAAAAGATTGACGGGAGGTTAAAATTCCGTCAATCTTTTTTTATTTGGACGGTTAATCAACCCTCGTGAAAAAATTACTTCGTCCCACCTATATTTCGGGTAAGCTCGATCCGAACTATCGTCGCCGACAACTATTAGAAGTATGTTTAGTGATCGGCGTAATCGCTTTGCTGCTGTTAGCCATTTTAAACTTATTTTTATTTGACGCTCTCGACTTAGCGACGCTGGACGCAGTGGGCGCGTCTATCGCCGCAAGTTTGTGGTACCTTTTGAAAAAGCGGCACTTGATCGAGCTTGTAAGTTGGCTGTTCACATTGATGATCGGTCTGCTAATCACGACGTTTCTGAGTTTGGCCGCAGGCAACAACAATGGTTATTTATGGACTGCTTTATTTCCTCCATTTGCTTTTTTCTTATTAGGAAAAAATAAAGGGCTTTGGGTCACGGTGGTCTTTTTTTCTATATTTACGCTTCAGCTGTACGACACAATATTCGTACAACAAGCACCTCACCTGACTCTAGGTGCCTTTTTGAATACCATTGAAGTATTCGTTATTAGTATACTTTTGTATCGGTTTTACGAAAAAACTCGTACCGAGGCGAATCAATTACTACATGAACAAAGTATTCGATTAGATAAAATGGCGAAAACCGATAAATTGACTCAGTTATTCAATCGCCAGTACTTGGATTCCACGCTTTTTAGTTTATACAAAGAGCGTCGTTCGCTACCAATTTCGATTCTTCTGCTCGATGTCGATTTATTTAAACGGATTAATGATGAATATGGTCACCTCTTTGGTGACGAAGTATTGATTAAATTAGCGCAGCGGTTGTCTGAGTCGGTGCGAGGCTACGATGTTGTGGGACGTTGGGGGGGCGAAGAGTTTTTAATCATCGCGCCCAATACCTCTCACCTCGATGCCGTCGAGTTAGCTGAGCGGATTCGTAAGCGTCTCAATATAAAAGTGAATGATGCGGTGACCACAAGTGTCAGCATTGGTGTATCGAGCACTGATCGAGTTAAAAGCCCCGAAGAATTAATTTCTCAGGCCGATAGAGCACTCTATCAAGCTAAATCGAATGGAAGAAACCGAGTTCAAAGTTTTGTTTCGGCGGTTGAATCTGAATCACGAAAAGTCAATAATACGGTTTAGGAAGAGGCGCGGTTACTAGGTAGCATTTCTGTTTCAGTTCCAGCACTTAGAAATGTCAGGGAGTGAACCGCCGAGGTAGGTCATTGGTTGGACGATGGTCTATCGGCTGTTGGGTTTGAACACCTGCAGTTGTCACCTGTCGGGTGGAGAGCTTCTGGCTGCATTATTGAGTCATCTCAGCGTGGACCAAGCTCTCTGAACATTGTTGTAATTTGTTCAGAGGATCAAATGAATCAACTTCAAAAGAATCTATCTATCGCCAAATTTGGTGGTACCAGCGTAGCGACGTATCAGGCTATTAGTGCTGCGGTCGCCAATATTCAGCAACAAACTCAACGCACAATAGTGGTTGTTAGCGCTTGTGGGGGAGTCACCGACTTATTGGTCAGTATTGCACAGACAGTGCGTGACAGCGCCGACATGTTGTCACAAATCACCGAGCGCCATCAAACGATCATTTCGCATATATCAAAGCTCGACGCGGCGCGTTTGCAGCACTGGCGTGCGCAACTTGAACAGATCCATCTCGCACTATCTTTGCATGTGGACCAAGCGCCAGATAAAACGACCGAAGACTACGCACAGTGGCGTGATAAGTTACTGAGTTTTGGCGAAGCCTGTTCTAGTGTTCTGTTTTGTGCTGTGTGGGAAGAGCTTGATGGCACTTCTGCTGACGTCTTGCCCGCTGAAAACTGGTTAGTTACCGATGACCGGTTTGGTCATGCCCGACCCGATATGGCGGCTACGCGCAGTAAAACAAAACAACAATTTGAAGCATTAGATGAGTCTATTCAGTACGTCACTCAAGGATTCATCGGTGCGACTCAAACGGGTGTTACAACGACGCTAGGACGCGGTGGCAGTGATTATAGTGCTGCGTTGTTAGCCGTTGCAATTGACGCGCAAGAGGTGCAAATTTGGACCGACGTAGCCGGAGTGTACTCAACTGATCCGCGCTTGTGCGAGGACGCATTCCCCATTCCAGAGATGAGTTTTGATGAAGCGGCTGAAATGGCAACCTTTGGTGCAAAGGTGCTCCACCCAGCCAGCCTGATTCCCGCTATTGAGCATAATATCCCTGTTTTTGTCGGCCACAGCCATTATCCCGAACGCGGTGGTACACGTCTTGTAAGAGATACTGTTTTTCGTCCAGATGTACGCGCAATCGCTGTTAGAAAAAAGCAGACGCTGATGACCGTGCATAGTATCGATATGTTTCATGCATCAGGATTCTTAGCGAAGCTCTTTGCTATCTTTGCAAAATATGACATCAGTATCGACCTTATTACGACATCTGAAGTGAGTATTGCATTGACACTGGATGAAGGCGGTAGCCAAGCCAATAATCGGGCGACTGTGCCCTCCGCTGCGATAGAGGCGATCGAGGCGTTTGCGCGCGTTGAGTTAGAACACGACCTGTCTTTAGTGGCTTTAATAGGCAACCAAATTGGACGTCAATCTCAGCTCAGTCAATGGGTGTTCGACGCCGTATCACCTACACCGGTGCGGATGATTTGTCAGGGTGCGAGTCCTTATAATCTATGCTTTTTAATCCCTGCAGCCGATACTGATTCGGTTGTTAATCGTTTACACGACAGAATAAAGCGATAAAGCTTCGAAAAATTAAGTATTCGCTGATTAACATAGCAAGGGTTATGAGTATAATGCCTGCGCAATGACAATAATGATTAGGCGCGGGCATTTACATGGATTTTCTACACGCTATTTGGTTGGGTATTTTACAAGGAATCACTGAGTTTTTACCCATTTCGAGTTCAGCCCATTTAATCTTGCTACCTGTCCTGACGGGGTGGGAAGACCAAGGGGTTGCTTTTGATTTAGCGGTGCACGTTGGAACACTGCTAGCCGTCGTGGGTTACTTTCGGAAGGAAGTGAGTACGTTGCTCTATGATGGTCTGCGCTCTATTCCAAAAGGCCGTCATGTCGGCGAGAGTAAGCTTGCCTGGATGGTCGTGATTGCCACTATACCCGCTTGTATCGCCGGTTATTTCCTGATTGACTACGTCGACTCGGCCTTGCGCGCTGTTGCAGTGATTATTACCACCACGGTGGTGTTTGCTATCTTGCTCGCGGTCGCTGATAAGTTTTGTCGTGGTCAGCGCACACTTGAACAAATTGGTTTAAAAGACGCTTTAGTTATCGGTTTATTTCAGGCGATAGCACTGATTCCAGGCACTTCGCGCTCGGGGTCAACGATTACTGCTGGACTCTTTCTTGGCATGACGCGTGAGACAGCGTCTAAGTTTTCGTTTTTCATGGCCATTCCAATCACTGTTGCAGCCGCTACGCTGAAGTTGCTGGATGTGGTCAGTGAGGACCTATCAATCGACTGGACAGCCTTTGCGATAGGCACTTTAGCGTCGTTCATTACGGCAATTACGGCGATCCATCTATTCTTGAAATGGTTAAATCAAGTGGGTATGTGGCCTTATGTCATTTATCGCTTTTTGCTCGCAGGTTATTTGGTTTGGGTGTTCTATTTGTAACTGTGTTTCGATATTGAAGGTAAAGCAAAGGTATGTATGAGACACTAAAAGGACGCTTGGCTGCGCTAAAAGACAATCGTCTATTTGAATTCGCGGTGATTAGCGTCATCATCATCTCAGCGCTCGAGATAGGCGCTAAGACCTATGACCTGCCCAATTTAGTCAACACCTTGTTGGTGGGGTTGGACTGGTTTATTACCGTTTTTTTTGTGGTCGAAATCAGTATTCGCTTTATTGCTGATAGCGATAAAAAACGGTTCTTTAAAAACGGCTGGAACGTATTTGATACGCTTGTCGTTGTGGTCAGCTTAATCCCTGTTAATGATTCTGAGCTAGCCTTGCTGGCGCGCTTGGTGCGCATATTCCGAGTGCTCAGGATGATTTCGATCATCCCTGAATTAAGAACCTTAATCACATCCTTGCTGAAAGCTCTGCCACAGATGGGTTATGTGGTGTTGTTGATGTTTATTATCTTTTATATCTATGCCGCGCTAGGCAGCTATTTATTTAAAGATATCAACCCGTTCTTATGGGAAAACATTGCGCGTTCGATGCTGACGCTCTTCCGAGTAATGACGTTTGAGGATTGGACCGATATTCAGTACGAGACCATGGAAGTGTATCCATGGAGTTGGCTGTTCTACATGACCTTTATCTTTTTGACTGCTTTTGCGTTTTTAAATATGGTCATCGGTATTGTTGTTAATGTGATGGATAAAGAGAGCCGACTTGAACTACAGGCGTGCGAGCAAGAGCTTGAGCAAAACCGTGAAGATCAGTTAAACGAGCAAATCGATAGCTTGCGTTCGGAAATTAATGAGTTAAAGCAGCTCATCATCAAACAAGGTGGTCATGACTCAAGTAACGACGCCCGTTAAAATTCGTATTGTGCGCAAGCCCATAAAACACATTTATTTGCGCTTGCGCTCGGCTGATGAGCTCGAGGTCAGTGCGCCTAAGCGTTGCCCACAACATTATATTGACCAGCTACTTGCTGAGCGTCGCGAATGGATAGAGCAACGACGAGCGCAACTGCGAGATACGGCTCGTTCTCCAAGTGTTTCGTTATTTAACACAGAGCGCGCGCTGATCGACGGACAGTGGTATCGGTGTCAGCGCTGTCAGGCAGCCTCACAGGCCGGGGTAAATGTCGCATCATCGGTCGTATCAGTTTATGTGAGGGGGGCTGGTTCGCTGGGTGAACAGCAGGTTGAGCGGCAACTGAGACGCCATTTAGACCAAAATATTGCACGTTTACTGGCGCACTGGGAACCCATCATGGGGGTTCGGGCAAGCAGTTTTGGCATTCGAAAAATGCATACTCGGTGGGGGAGCTGCAATACCCGTACTAAAAAAATTTGGCTCAGTTTTCAGCTCGTTCATTTTCCTACCGAGTTACTTGAGTATGTCGTTGTCCACGAACTGACTCACTTATTTGAACGCTACCATAACGCGCGTTTTTATGCGTTAATGGACTCGTTTCTACCTAATTGGCGTTCATTAAAACAACGTTTAAATCATTATGAGATACCCGATTACCCCAGCGGGCACTGAGGATTTTAGACAGGCTGCCGAACGGCGGTTGCCGCGTGCATTATTTGATTATATTGATGGCGGCGCGTTTGCCGAGCAAACGGCGCAGTCTAATATCCACTCCTTTACACGTTGGCGGCTACAGCAACGTGTTATGCGCGATGTAGAGCATATCAATTTAGCCGTTGAACGGCTCGGTCAATGTTATTCAGCACCGCTCGCTTTGGGTCCCGTGGGGCTTGCGGGAATGATGGCGCGTCGTGGCGAAACACAAGCGTTTCGTGCAGCACAACGCCAGCATCTTCCTTTCTGTGCATCAACTGTGTCATTGTGCGGTATTGAGGAAATTCATCAACATCGCGAGCATCAACCCGCCTGGTTCCAACTTTATATGATGCGCGATCGCGAGTTTGTCGCGCAACTTCTTGATCGTGTCCGTAAACAGGGTGTTGAGGTATTAGTTGTCACGGTCGATTTAGCTGTATTGGGCGTTCGCTATCGCGATGTTCGAAATGGCTTTGAATCTAATAGCCGACTCGCCAAACTGCGTCGAACGCTTGATTTTATCGCTCACCCCAAATGGTTATGGGATGTGGGTATTAAGGGCGGACCGCATGTATTCGGTAACCTTACCGAAGCCGTTCCCAATGCACGCCAATTAACTGACTTTAAGCGCTGGGTGGATGAGCAGTTTGACCCGAGTGTTAGTTGGGATGACATTGCGTGGCTTCGTGCACGTTGGCCTGGCAAGTTAGTGATTAAAGGTATTCTGCACGAGGATGATGCGCTGCAGGCGGTGAAAGTGGGTGCGGACGGATTAATTATCTCGAATCATGGTGGGCGGCAGCTCGATGGCGCGGCATGCCCGATTGATGTGTTACCGCAGATCCACCAACATCTAAAAGAACATGACTGCCGAGCGCAGGTTGAGTTGTGGCTTGATGGGGGGATTCGTAATCCACAGGATTTATTAATCGCACTGGCATTAGGTGCCGATGGTGGGCTGCTTGGGCGCGCTTGGGTTTATGCATTAGCGAGTCAGGGTGAGGCGGGTGTGAGTGCGCTGCTTAGCCAGTGGCATAAAGCATTGTCAGTGAGTTTAGCATTAATGGGGTGCACAGATATCGCTCAACTTAATTGCTCGCACCTACAAAACAATAATAAATAAGGAGCGCGTGTGAGAAAAAATGCAGCACAGTTAGCCGTCATGGCGCTTGAACGACTGGGCGTCACACATACCTTTGGCATTCCGGGTGTGCACAATACCGAGTTTTATGATGCGTTAAATGCGAGTCAGAAAATTACCCCAATATTAGTGACTCATGAGGGCGGTGCGGCTTTTATGGCCGATGGCATGAGTCGGGTTCGGCCAATGCATGAGGGGATTGGGGTGTTGGCGATAGTGCCTGCAGCGGGGTTTACCCATGCCGCCAGTGGTATTGGTGAGGCCTATCTCGATGGTGTACCCATGTTAGTGATATCGGGCGGCGTGCGTAGTGATACGCCGCACGACTTTGTTTTGCATGGTGTTGACCAGCTCGAACTGGCAAAGGGTATTACCAAGGGCGCATTTCGCATCAGTCATCAAAATGAGGTGACCGATACTTTGTATGCTGCCTATCAACTTGCTACGGAGGGCAAGCCAGGCCCCGTATCGGTTGAAATCCCCGTTAATTTACAACTGTTTGATGCCGCCGTTGATAAACCCAACGCGCCTCCTCAAACCAATCAGCCTATGATCGATAAAAAGGCACTCGAGCGTGCGATTGAGCTCATATCAGCAGGTAAAAGGCCAGGAATATTTGCTGGTTGGGGGGCTCGCCATGCGCAAGCGGCCTTGGTTGAATTGGCCGAACACTTACAAGCACCCGTAGCCACGACGCTTCAAGGACTCTCGGTTTTTCCACATGATCACCCGTTGCATGCGGGATTTGGTTTCTCACCCTCAGCCGTACCTGCTGCTCGTTCGAGTTTTGCGCAGTGTGATGTGATGATTGCGATTGGTACTCGCTTTGCTGAAATTCCCACCGGTAGTTTCAGCGCTGTGGTACCCGAAAACTTAATCCATATTGATATTGATGACGCTGTCTTTGACCGCAATTATCCGAGTCAAGTGAGTATTCAGGGCGATGCAGATGAGGTACTTCAGCAATTAAATGAGGCATTACGCGACCAACCTGCGCGTAGCGAGAACACCCAGCTTATTGCGACCATTAAACAACAGAAGCAGGCTTATATTAATGAATGGCGGGCGCATGACAGCGGTAGCCGTGTTAATCCTCAATACTTTTTTGAGGCCTTAAGTGCTCAGCTGGATGATAATGCTACCATCGTGTTGGACGATGGTAATCATACCTACTTAGCCGCTGAGTTATTACCGCTGAAGGCGGCTATGACATTGCTAACACCTACCGACTATAATGCAATGGGTTATGCGGTACCAGCAGCCATTGGTGCAAAACTGGCACACCCTGAACGTCAGACGATTGCCGTTGTCGGTGATGGTTGTTTTGTGATGACAGGCATGGAATTACTGACGGCCAAACAGCAGGGGCTTGGGGTCGTTTGTTTTGTTTTTAATGACGGCGCGCTGTCACAAATTGCGCAAGCACAGCAGATGCCCTATGGTCGCCAGCCATGTACTTCGCTGGTGGGAGCTAAATTTGAGGGGATGGCAATCGCTACCGGAGCACACTATCTACGGATTGAAACCGAAGCGGACTTAGATGCGTATTTAGCTGAGGCGTTTACTACTGCAGCTCAAGGACAGAGCGTGCTGGTTGATGTTAACATTGACTACAGCAAGCCGACGTGCTTTACCCAAGGCACGGTCAAGTCGACATTTAAACGCTTTCCAGCGCGGCAAAAACTGCGTATCGCAGGTCGTGCTGTTAAGCGTAAATTGTTAGGCTAACCGATTCGCCAAAGGTCGAATCGCGCTGATGCGGTAAACAGATTACACTAGAGCAAATAGTAAGTTAGGAGTTAATGGTGAGATATTTACACACGATGGTGCGCGTTGAAGATCTTGATGCGTCACTGCGTTTTTATTGTGATCTGATAGGTCTCAAGGAAATGTACCGCAAAGAGAATGAAGCAGGGCGTTTTACCTTGGTTTTCCTAGCGGCACCAGAAGGTGAGCAAGCGGCAAACGAGCATAAAGCGCCGATGCTGGAACTCACCTATAACTGGGATCCAGAATCTTACGAGGGTGGACGCAATTTCGGACACCTTGCCTATGAGGTCGATGATATCTACGGGCTGTGTAAGAAGTTACAAGATAATGGTGTGACAATTAATCGTCCGCCTCGTGATGGGCGTATGGCATTTGTTCGTTCGCCGGATGGTATCTCACTTGAGCTACTACAGAAAGGCGGTGCACGTGAACCTGAGGCGCCTTGGGACACGATGGAAAACACGGGTGAATGGTAATTAGAGGGTAGATCCCGTATAATTTGCCCACAGTTCAACCTATTACGAAGTCTGATAAACGATAGGAATCATTATGTCTAACGACAAATCGAAGATTATTTATACAGAAACGGATGAAGCACCACGTTTAGCAACTTACTCGTTGCTGCCTATCATCCAAAGCTTTACTAAAGCAGCAGGCGTTAAAGTTGAAACGCGTGATATTTCACTTGCAGGTCGCATTATTTCGCAATTCCCTGAGTATCTTACTGAGGAGCAGCGCCAGTCAGACGCATTGGCCGAGTTAGGTGAGCTGGCGAAAACGCCTGAAGCGAACATTATTAAATTACCTAACATCAGCGCGTCCATTCCTCAGATGACTGCGTGTATTAAAGAGTTGCAAGCTCAAGGCTACAAACTGCCTGACTTCCCATTTGATCCGCAAACTGATGAAGAGAAAGACATTCGCACGCGCTATGATCGTGTTAAAGGTAGTGCGGTTAACCCTGTGTTGCGTGAAGGTAACTCAGACCGTCGTGCACCGATGGCTGTCAAAAACTTCGCGAAGAAGCACCCACACCGTATGGGCGCTTGGAGCAATGACAACCAAGCTCACGTTGCGCACATGGAAGAAGGCGATTTCTATGGTTCTGAGAAATCAGTGACCTCGAGCCAAGATGATAGCTTTAAAATTGTGCTAGAAAGCAACGGCGAACAAACCGTATTAAAAGACGGTATCAACGTATTAGCCGGCGAAGTGGTTGATGCTGCGGTCATGAGCCGTAAGAAGCTACAGGCGTTCTTTGAGAAAGAAACCGTCGCCGCTAAAGAGCAGGGCGTTTTACTTTCACTGCATTTGAAAGCCACCATGATGAAGGTTTCTGACCCTATCATGTTCGGTCACGCGGTACGCGTATACTTTAAAGACGTGTTAGAAAAGCACGCTGACTTGATGAAAGAAATCGAGTTTGACGCCAGCAACGGTATTGGCGACTTGTATTCAAAACTCGATAAACTGACTGACGAACAGCGTCAAGAAGTTGAGAATGATTTAAACTCTGTTTACGCGAAGCAAGCTGAGCTAGCAATGGTTAACTCGGACAAAGGTATCACCAACCTACACGTGCCGAGCGATGTCATTATCGATGCGTCAATGCCGGCAATGATTCGTGACTCAGGTCAAATGTGGGATCGTGAAGGTGGACAGAAAGAAGCGAAGGCAATGATCCCGGATCGCTGTTATGCGGGCGTTTACCAAGAGACCATTAACTTCTGTCGCGAAAACGGTGCGTTTGATCCAGCAACTATGGGTACCGTACCTAACGTTGGCTTGATGGCACAAAAAGCAGAAGAATACGGTTCGCACGATAAAACCTTTGAGATCCCTGCTGATGGTACCGTTAAGGTATTGAATCAAGCAGGTGACGTCGTATTCGAACACGCAGTTGAACAAGGCGACATCTGGCGCATGTGTCAGGTAAAAGATGAGCCTATCCGTGACTGGGTCAAGCTAGCGGTTAATCGTTCACGCTTAAGTGGCATGCCAGCAGTATTTTGGTTAGACAAAAACCGTGCACATGATGCTCAATTAATCAGCAAAGTTGAGACGTATTTGAAAGAGCACGATACCGATGGTTTGGATATCCAAATCATGTCGCCAGAGGAAGCAACGCGTCATACGTTGAAGCGTGTGAAAGAAGGTAAAGACACGATCTCTGTGACTGGTAACGTTTTACGTGATTACTTGACTGACTTATTCCCAATTCTTGAGTTGGGTACTTCAGCGAAAATGTTATCGATTGTTCCATTGATGAATGGTGGCGGTTTATTTGAAACCGGCGCGGGTGGCTCTGCACCGAAACACGTTCAGCAGTTCGTCGAAGAGAACCACTTGCGTTGGGACTCGCTGGGTGAATTCCTCGCTCTGGCTGCTTCACTTGAGCATCTTAGCCGTGCGACCGACAACCGTCGTGCACAGATTTTGGCCGATGCGCTTGATAATGCTACAGCGAAATTCTTGGAAGAGAACAAGTCGCCATCGCGTAAAGTCGGTGAGATTGATAACCGCGGCTCGCATTTCTATTTGGCAATGTACTGGGCTGAATCGTTGGCTAAGCAAACTGAAGACGAAGAACTTCAGGTACGTTTCGAGAAACTCGCTACTGCGATGCAAAAGAACGAGCAAGCCATTATGGATGAACTGAACGGTGTTCAAGGTAAGCAAGTCGATATCGGTGGTTACTATCAGCCAAACGCTGATAAGGTATCTGCTGCAATGCGTCCATGTTCTGTATTGAACGAGACGCTCGCTAGCTTATAATCCTAAACGGGTTGTGATAAAAAGCAGGCTGCGGCCTGCTTTTTTTATGTCTGATTATTAAGGAATACACGTGAGTGAACATAATTACTTATTAAAACTCAGAGCACAGTGTTTAAAGCTACCTTTTGGTGCACGTATCTTTTCGATGATGTTTGCTCGTAAAGCGCCTTACTTTGCCTCAATAAAACCGCTCATTACTGAACTCAAGCCAAACTTTTGCCAATTAACCTTTAACAAGCGGAAGGCGGTGGAGAACCATATTGGTACGGTTCATGCGATTGCTGTATGTAATGGGATGGAAATGGCGATGGGCGCATTGGCTGAAGCATCGATTCCAAAACATTTACGCTGGTTGCCCAAAGGCATGCAAGTGAATTACCTAGCAAAGACCGACAGTGATGTCCGCGTTGAAGCAAAAGCGACAGAGGATACTTGGCAAGTCGGGGATCAGCCTATCGAAGTCACCGCTTATCGTGCAGATGGCACTGTCGTGGCGGCGGGGCATATCACCATTTATGTTTCAGAGAAACCACAAAAGCCAAAGTCTTAAGGTCAAATAAAAAGGGGCCGAAGCCCCTTTTCTATATCGTTATATTGTATCCGATTAAGGTTTACTCACCGGCTCGTTAGCATCGATGACAGCGCCTGGGTGGTCATCATTATCTGCCTCACCATCGTCTGGTGGCAGCTTTTCCCATTTGCGCGTGAAGAATGCCAGTACGAATACCACTGCACCTACACTGACGCCAAACATGAAGATGGTCCAGTACAACTCTGGCATCGCTTGTGGATTCTCTGGATCGAGTCCGCCCGCTAAGAGTCCCGCTATTACGTTACCCATTGCATAAGTCAGTACGAATACACCCATCAACTGACCTGCCATGCGTTTTGGCGACAGCTTACTGACCGCGCTCAATGCAACAGGGCTCAAGCATAACTCACCCACGGTGTGGATGAAGTAAACCGCTACCAACCAATAAGGCGCTACTTTAAGACCGCTGGCAGCCGCTTGTGATGCGAAGAACATGACGATAAAGCCGGTCGCCATGATGATTAGACCGATTGCACTTTTGAAACCGTATGATGGGTTGATCATACGTTTGCTGAGGTTAATCCAGAGCGCTGCGAAGAAGGGTGATAACGTCACCAAAAAGATCGAGTTCAACGACTGGAACCATGTCGTTGGGATCTCGAAATCACCAATCATGCGATCGGTTAAGTCACGCGCGAATAGGTTGAAGGACGAACCTGCCTGCTCAAATCCAGCCCAAAACATCGTCGATGCAATACAGACCAAGAACAGGGCGCCTAAGCGCTTCATCTCATTGCGGGTGAGTTTCCCGAATAAGAAAATGCTGAGGTAGTAAAGGAAAAAGATAACCGTAAAGATGATGGCTACGTTACCTGCAACAGCGACCGGATTAATAATAATAACGCCAGTCAATGCTAAGTAAGTCACAACAGCCAACCCAGCAAGTAATAGATAAATCACTGCCCAACTGCGCTTGGCTGCGCCCGCACTCATAGGTTTGGCTGGTTTTTCACCCACACCTTTCAGTTTGGGTTGAGTCAGTTTGTATTGGATCAAGCCCAATGCCATACCTACTGCTGCAGCGCCGAAGCCCCAGTGATATCCAGCGTTTTCTTGCAAATAACCGGTAACGAAGTAACCGATAATGGAACCAATATTGATACCCATATAGTACAAGGTGTAACCGCCGTCACGACGATCATCATCTGAACTATAGAGCTGGCCGACCATGGCTGTAATATTAGGTTTTAATAACCCAGTACCCAGCACCACGAGGATCATACCAATAAAGAAGCTGGCTTCACTTGGGATTGCCAAGACAATATGGCCCAGCATGATGATGATGCCGCCGTACCACGTTGCGCGCTGGCCACCTAATAGGCGGTCAGCAATCCAACCACCGGGAAGTCCCATGAAATATACGCCACCGGTGTAAAGACCATAAATGGCTGTGGCGGAGGCGACGGTGATGGCAAGCCCACCTTCTTGCATTGAAGCTGTCATAAACAGTACGAGCAAAGCGCGCATACCGTAATAACTCATGCGCTCCCACATTTCGGTAAAGAACAGGGTTTGAAGTCCCCCTGGCTGTCCGAAAAAACTAGCGTCTTTGTCGACAATATTTTTTGGATCCATTTTAATTATCCGTTTGTTATAAAAATTAATGTTGACCCATTCGACTTTGGTCGAAGTCGAAAAAAGTGGACATACTTTACTAGCCAACGCCTTTGATTAAAACCTTTAGCGACGAATTTATTGGTTTTCGGGGTGGCTGTCTCCAGGGATCGACTTTCTTAATTGCACAGGTTGTGCAGCCCGTTTCTTCGCACGAACTCGGATATTCAAGAACTCAACTGCAAGCGAGAACGCCATGGCGAAATAAACGTAGCCTTTAGGTACGTGGAAGCCCATGCCTTCGCCGACCAAGGTCATGCCTATCAAAATCAGGAAGCTCAAGGCTAACATTTTAATCGTCGGATGTTTGTCGACAAAATCGGATACCGACTTAGCCGCAATGAGCATGACACCCACCGAGATTATGACCGCAATGACCATAACCGAGAGATGGTCAGCGAGTCCGACGGCGGTGATCACTGAGTCAAGCGAGAAGACGATATCGAGCACCGCAATCTGTACCAGAATTGCGACAAAGTTGGCTTGAACGGTGCTACCACCCTCGCTTGATTCGCCTTCCAGCGCATGGTGGATCTCGAGTGTACTTTTGCCGAGCAAGAATAAGCCACCGAGTAAGAGAATCAAGTCACGTCCCGAAATCGTTTTACCAAAGACTTCAAACAACGGCGTGGTGAGTGACATGACCCAGGTCAACGAGAATAACAATAGAAGGCGAGTCAGCATTGCCAGCGTTAAACCAATAGTGCGCGCTTTGGCACGTTGATGTTCTGGTAAACGGCCGACTAAAATTGAAATAAAAATAATGTTATCAATACCCAGAACAATTTCTAACGCTGTTAGGGTTGCCAGAGCAATCCATGCTTCCGGCATGGCGATCCATTCAAACATAGCTTTCTCCTAGTGAGGTGATGGGAAGTATAGTGACTGGCATCTGACTGAAAAGCAATCTTTCCAGTATTGTCGACAATAATTATACTAACCCTCTTGCAAAGCGGTTGTTAGTTCATGCAAACTAGGCTCAAAGCTGAATTATGTCGACAATTCATATGGAAGTACTATCACCTATTGCCAAACCTGCTGTGACCTCTGCTGACCGAGTATTGGCGCAAATTCAACGTGCCGTGGTTGAAGGGGAAATTGCTGCGGGGAGCAAAATCAGTGAACCCGAGTTGGCTCGTAAATTTAATATCAGTCGTGCGCCGTTACGTGAGGCACTTGCGCGGTTAGAGCGATGCCACCTTATTGAACGCATTCCGAATGCGGGCGCGCGCGTGGTGCGCTTATCCTATGAAGGGTTGCTTCAGCTTTACCAAATCCGTGAAGAACTCGAGGGGCTTGCCTGTCGGCTCGCAGCCGAACACATGGCGATAGAGGAAATTGAGCAGCTGCAGGAGCTGCTTGATCAGCATTTGTCGCATCAACGTGTTCGAGAAGGCGAGAGCTATTATCAAGAGGCTGGCGACTTAGACTTTCATTACCGTGTCATCTTAGGTAGCAAGAATCCATATCTGATTAATATGCTCTGCGATGAGCTCTATTACCTGGTGCGAATGTACCGCGTCCAGATGGGTATGAATGGTCCTCGTGTGTCTCGAGCATTTGACGAACATAAAGCGATTTTGACCGCCATCGGAAACCGAGATGGCGAACTTGCCGATTTATTAATGCGGCGCCACATCAGCGCGTCGCGCAAAAACATTGAAATAAAACTAGCACAACAGGAGAAGTGATAATGACCAGCGGAATCCAAAGTGCGGGCGCAAAACTGCGTCGTGCGATTCAACAAGAAAGTCCTTTGCAAATCGTCGGTACGATTAACGCATACACTGCCATGATGGCTGAGAAAGTGGGTCACAAAGCCCTCTATTTATCGGGCGCGGGTGTTGCCAATGCTTCTTTCGGATTGCCAGATTTGGGGATGACCTCGCTCAATGATGTGTGTGAAGACATTCGTCGGATTACCGGCGCTTCTGACTTACCTCTGTTAGTTGATGCTGACACGGGCTGGGGTGGCGCATTCAATATTGCTCGTACAGTAAAAGAAATGACACGAGCAGGTGCTGCCGGCTTTCATATTGAGGACCAAGTTGCGCAAAAACGCTGTGGCCATCGCCCAAATAAAGAAATCGTAACGCAAGATGAAATGGTTGATCGCGTTAAAGCGGCCGTAGATGCGCGTATTGACGATCAATTCTTAATCATGGCGCGCACTGACGCGTTGCAACAACAGGGCTTAGAGGCCGCTATTGAGCGTGCGCAAGCCTGTGTTGAAGCCGGCGCGGATGCGATATTCGCGGAAGCGGTGCATACTCTTGACCAGTATCAAGCGTTTTCAGATGCACTTGATGTACCTGTACTGGCTAACATTACCGAATTTGGTGCAACGCCATTGTTCAACAAGCAAGAGTTGGTTGATGTGGGTGTGGATATCGTATTGTATCCATTAAGCGCATTCCGTGCGATGAACAAGGCCGCATTAAACGTCTACAATAGTATTCTTGAGAACGGCGACCAAAAAGCAGTGGTCGACGATATGCAAACACGTGCAGAACTTTATGATTTCTTGAACTATCATGAGTTCGAAGAAAAACTCGACAACCTATTCAAAAAATAAACGCTGTAACTTGCGCCTCTGGCGCAAGACATCAGTGTGTAACTTGCGCCTCTGGCGCAAGACAATCACAACAAATTAAGAAGGAAGACAACCATGGCAGAAAAGAAACTCGGTGGCGCAGGATTGCGCGGACAATCAGCAGGCGAAACAGCACTATGTACAGTGGGTAAATCGGGCTCGGGCTTGACCTACCGCGGTTACGATATCAAAGAGCTTGCCGAGAAGGTCAGCTTTGAAGAAGTCGCTTATTTGCTGGCTAAAGGTGAGTTACCTAACCAAACTGAACTCGATGCCTATCGCAAGCGCCTTAAAGCACTGCGTATTTTACCGCAGGAAGTTAAAGACGTTTTAGAGCGTATTCCAAAAGAAGCACACCCAATGGACGTGCTGCGCACAGGCTGCTCGATGCTCGGCAACCTCGAAACAGAAGAAAGCTTTGACGAAGCTGATGACAAAATTGAACGGATGATTGCCACATTCCCGGGCATGGTCTTGTATTGGTATCGCTTCACTCACGATGGCGTGCGTATCGATACCGATTCTGAAGAGCAGTCGACAGGTGCGCATTTCCTTCGTTTGTTGCATGACAAATCGCCTTCAAAACTGCATGCCGATGTGATGAATACATCGTTGATCCTATATGCTGAGCACGAATTTAACGCATCAACCTTCACAGCGCGTGTATGTGCATCAACGTTGTCTGACATTCACTCGTGTGTAACCGGTGCTATTGGTTCATTACGTGGTCCATTGCATGGTGGCGCAAACGAAGCTGCGATGGAACTGATCGAAGACATGAAAGATGCCGACGACGCTGAGAAATCATTGATGGGTATGCTCGAGCGTAAAGAAAAGATCATGGGCTTTGGTCATGCGATTTATCGCGAGTTTGACCCACGCAATGGCATCATCAAAGCATGGTCTAAGAAGCTTGCCGAGGAGAATGGCGATTCTCGCTTGTATGATGTTTCAGTGCGCTGTGAAGAAGTCATGTGGCGTGAGAAGAAGCTGTTCCCGAACGCGGACTTTTTCCACGCGTCTGCATACAACTATATGAACATTCCTACAAAACTGTTCACACCTATCTTTGTGATGTCACGTGTGACGGGTTGGACGGCACACGTGAAAGAACAACGTGCAAACAACCGTATCATTCGTCCTTCGGCGGATTACACCGGTCCAGAAGCGCGTCCAGTACCCGCTATCAGCGAACGATAAGTAGGTGGTGGGATGAGTTCGAATTATCGTAAATCGTTAACAGGCACCACGCTCGAGTACTTTGATGCTCGAGCGGCGGTGGAAGATATTGAAGCGGGCGCCTACGACAAGCTACCGTACTCGAGTCGTGTCTTTGCCGAGAACTTGGTGCGCCGCTGTGAACCGGAGCTTCTTAAACAGTCACTTGAGCAATTAATTTACCGCAAACGTGAGCATGATTTTCCGTGGTTTCCAGCCCGTGTCGTTTGCCATGATATCTTAGGTCAGACCGCGTTGGTCGACTTAGCGGGGTTGCGTGATGCTATCGCTGAGAAAGGTGGTGATCCGGCAAAAGTGAACCCGGTGGTTCCCACTCAGTTGATTGTTGACCACTCGCTCGCGGTGGAGCACGCAGGCTTTGAAAAGGACGCGTTCGAGAAGAACCGTGCGATTGAAGACCGTCGCAATGATGATCGCTTTCACTTCATTAACTGGACGAAAACGGCATTTAAAAACGTGGATGTTATCCCTCCAGGTAACGGCATCATGCACCAGATCAATTTGGAGAAGATGTCACCGGTTGTGCAAGTGCGTGACAATGTCGCCTTTGTAGATACCTGCGTAGGCACCGATAGCCATACACCCATGGTTGATGCATTGGGCGTTATTTCTGTGGGTGTCGGTGGTCTTGAAGCCGAGAGTGTGATGCTTGGACGTGCTTCTTACTTGCGTTTGCCAGACATTGTGGGCGTTGAATTGACCGGCAAGCTACAACCAGGCATTACCAGTACTGACTTGGTGTTAGCGCTTACCCAGTTTTTGCGTAAAGAACGTGTTGTGGGTGCCTACTTAGAGTTTTATGGCGAGGGCGCAAAAGCACTGACCGTGGGTGACCGTGCAACGATCTCTAACATGACACCGGAATACGGCGCGACCGCGGCGATGTTCTATATTGATGAGCAAACCATTGATTATCTCAAACTTACCGGACGAGAGGATGATCAGGTTGAGCTTGTCGAGCAATACGCAAAAGAGACTGGCTTATGGGGCGATAGCCTGGATAAAGCTGAGTATGAACGCGTATTGACCTTTGACCTGAGCCAGGTGAAGCGTAATTTGGCGGGTCCTTCTAACCCACACTCTTTGTTACCCGCTGCAGAGTTAAGTGAACGCGGAGTCGCTAAGCACATTGAAGCGCCAGAAGAGGGCAAAATGCCTGATGGTGCAGTGATTATTGCGGCGATTACCAGCTGTACTAACACCAGTAACCCGCGCAACATGATTGCGGCGGGCTTGATAGCACGCAATGCCAACAAATTGGGTCTGACACGTAAGCCGTGGGTTAAAAGCTCGCTTGCGCCCGGCTCGAAGACTGTCAAGATGTACTTAGAAGAAGCACAGCTGTTGCCAGAGTTGGAGACGCTTGGTTTTGGTGTTGTCGCGTTTGCATGTACGACGTGTAACGGCATGAGTGGTGCACTTGATCCAGCGATTCAACAAGAAATCATCGACCGTGATTTGTTCTCGACCGCTGTATTATCGGGTAATCGTAACTTTGATGGTCGGATTCACCCTTACGCGAAACAAGCGTTCTTGGCATCACCTCCTTTGGTGGTTGCATATGCTATTGCCGGTACCATGCGTTTTGATATTGAGAAAGACGTGTTGGGTTATGATAACGACGGCAACGCGGTGACGCTCAAAGACATCTGGCCAAGTGACGAAGAAATTGACGCTATCGTTAAATCGAGCGTTAAGCCTGAGCAGTTCCGGAAAGTGTACGATCCGATGTTTAATCTTTCGGTCGATTACGGTGACGATATTAACCCACTCTATGATTGGCGTGAAATGTCGACATACATCCGTCGGCCCCCGTACTGGGAAGGTGCATTGGCCGCTAAGCCAAGCTTAACAGGGATGCGTCCTTTAGCGGTACTTGGCGATAACATCACCACCGATCACCTGTCGCCTTCGAACGCGATTTTGGCTGATAGTGCGGCGGGTGAATACCTCGCTAAAATGGGCTTGCCGGAGGAAGACTTTAACTCTTACGCGACGCATCGTGGTGATCACCTGACGGCACAGCGTGCAACGTTTGCTAACCCGAAACTCTTCAACGAAATGGTTCGCGATGAGGCGGGTAATGTCATTCAAGGCTCGCTGGCACGAATTGAGCCGGAAGGCAAAACCGTGCGCATGTGGGAGGCTATTGAGCACTACATGACGCAAAAGCAACCCCTAATCATCGTGGCGGGTGCCGATTATGGTCAAGGTTCATCGCGCGACTGGGCTGCAAAAGGCGTTCGCTTGGCGGGTGTTGAAGCCATCGTGGCTGAAGGCTTTGAGCGGATTCACCGTACTAACCTGATTGGTATGGGCGTCTTGCCGCTGCAGTTTGAAGAGGGCACAACCCGCAAGACATTAGCACTTGATGGTTCTGAAACCTATGATGTTAAGGGCGAACCTGCGCCTGGAGCAGCGCTTACGTTAGTGATCCACCGAGCGAACGGTGAGGACATTGAAGTGCCTGTAATCTGTCGTTTGGATACCAAGGAAGAGGTTTCCATTTATTCGGCAGGTGGCGTACTGCAACGGTTCGCGCAAGACTTTTTAGAAGCTGAGGCGAGTTAATATGAGTGTTAAGCCACAGTTAAAAATCCCAGCCACGTATATGCGTGGCGGGACTTCTAAAGGCGTGTTCTTTGATTTGGCTGATTTGCCAGAAGCGGCACAGCAGCCAGGCAAAGTACGCGATGCGTTATTGATGCGAGTGATTGGAAGTCCGGACCCTTACGGCAAACACACCGATGGAATGGGTGGGGCGACATCGAGTACGAGTAAAACCGTTATCGTGTCAAAAAGTACACAGCCCAATCACGATGTCGACTATTTGTTTGGGCAAGTCTCTATCGATACGCCGTTTGTTGATTGGAGCGGCAATTGTGGCAATCTTTCATCGGCAGTCGGTGCGTTTGCAATCAGTCAAGGCTTGGTAGATGCGGATCGTGTACCAGAAAACGGTATCGCAGAAGTACGTATCTGGCAGGCGAATATTGGCAAAACCATTGTCAATAAAGTGCCGATGTGCAATGGCGAAGTGCAAGAAATGGGTGATTTCGAGCTTGATGGCGTGACCTTCCCAGCTGCGGAAGTTGCTATTGAGTTTATGGATCCCTCGGCGGATGGCGAGCAGATGTTTCCTACCGGTAACCTAGTGGATACGTTTGAAGTGCCTGGAGTTGGCACGCTAGAGGCTACGTTCATTAATGCCGGTATTCCTACCGTGTTTCTTCGCGCTGAGTCACTGGGCTATGATGGGACTGAACTGCAAGAAGCCATCAATGGCGATGCCGCAGCTCTGACTCGATTGGAGACCATTCGGGCGCATGCTGCTGTGCGTATGGGGTTAATTGAGCAGATTGAAGAAGCGGTTCAACGACAACATACACCCAAGCTTGCCTTTGTTGCACCGGGTAAGACGTATACCGCATCAAGTGGTAAGGTTATTCAAGCTGATAACATTGATTTACTGGTGCGCGCCATGTCGATGGGTAAATTACACCATGCGATGATGGGCACGGCGGCCGTTGCTATTGGTACCGCGGCATCGATTCCAGGCACCTTGGTAAACCAAGCGGCTGGCGGCGGCGAGCGGACCATGGTCAACTTTGGTCACCCATCGGGCACCTTACAAGTGGGTGCCGAAACGCAACTCAAAAACGGTGAATGGCGAGCCATTAAAGCGATTATGAGCCGGAGCGCTCGCGTGCTCATGGAAGGTTGGGTGCGGGTGCCAGCTGAGGTGCTGGAATAACCTTTGAAGCCTAACATGCTGACTTTTTAAAGCGCCTTTCAAGGCGCTTTTTTTATTCGTTTAGGCGATGTAAATTGTCGGTTAGCGCATCGCTCATTACGCTTAAGGCGTGCTATGATTAACGGCTTTGGTGAAGGTGTTACGAGGAATAATATGGCAGGTAATGCGGCTCGTCTTAAAAAAATAATTATGATAAACGGCCACCTCCCCGGTATTGTGGAGCTTGATGTCGAAGGACATACCAATATCTGTGGCAGTAATGCCTCGGGGAAAACGACACTACAACGCATGATTCCGGTGTTTTATGGTGAGCAGCCGAATAAGGTGGTACCGAAAACGCGCGATAACTTTGATAAATTTTACCTCCCATACAGTAACAGCTACGTTATTTACGCATACCAATCGGCGGCACAGCGAGATGTTCAAGTCGTGCTCACCAAGCGCAGCGATGGTATCGACTATCGCTTTGTCGACGCAGACTACTGTGCGCAAGATTATCTCGATGAGCGTGCCGATAAAGTGGTGGCAGTGGATTATTCGGAGTGGTTAAAACGACTGCGGGCCAAAGGTTACGTGTTCAGCCACAAAATAAGCGCCACTAGTGAGTTCCGTACGCTGATTCAGAATGATGTTCAAGCATTACAACACACACAGAAAGATAGCGTTAAGTTACGGCAGTTGGCAGCACGCTTTGCATTGGTAAAATCGCCGCATAAGTTACGTCATATAGAGAAGCTCGTTAGTGCTGTGCATGCAAAGGAAGGTAAAATGGATATCTTACGCAGCATGTTGGCGGCGATTCTCGAAGAAGATGGTCACGCGGTTCCTCATAGCTCAATTCGCGGCGAAAAGATTCGCCGATGGATTGAGCAAATGCGTCAGAATATGCGACTAGATGAGTTGCAATCTGCATTTAAGGAGTTGTCAGCAAGCTCGCATCGCTACGGTGATGAATTGGCTGAGCTATGGGCGATTCAACCACTACTGGTCGAACATCGCGAACAACTGGCGGATCACGAGCATGACTTAAAGGCACGTTTGAAAACTATTGAACAGCGTATGAGTGAGCGTACCGCTGATTATGAGCAACAACGTGATCAGATCAATGAAACGCTCAGTGAACGTAAAGCCGAGCTAAAACAGGTCGAACGGCAACTTGATGATGCCCAAAGTCGAGCCGATGCGTTTCGCGATGAGAATATTGAGGAATGGGAACATAAAATTGACCGCTTAACCGAGCTGCGTGAGCAAGCAGAAGAGGTCAAGCAACACCGTATTGTATTGCTCGAAGCCCATCAAAACGAGCGTCAGCAACTTGATAGTGAAAAGCTAAAACTGACCGAACGCCAGCAACGCCGTGACGCGAAACACCAAGCGAAGCTCGATACCATCGCCACTGAGCTTTCGGACTTGCATGCACAACATGGTGAGGCACTGAGTGAGCTCCGTGAACTGCACCAACAAAGGCGTAGCGAGCAAACTGAGCGCTGGCGTCATGAGCAAGAGGCGGTTAAGTTAAAGTTGGCGGCACTTGACTCTCAGCAAGCGCAGCATGCGAATGCTGATGAACAACAACGCCTCGATGCATTAGCCGAACGAGTTGCTGATGCACAAACCCAATTTACTTTGCAGCGCGACCAGCTTGAGCAGGCTCGAGAGCAATTAAACCAAGCTCAACGTGAGCGCCTGCGCGTGAGTGACGCGCTAAGCCGTGAACGTGAACAACTCAGCTCAATAAAAGCAGCCATCAAACAAAAAGAAGTCGAACTTGAACCCAATCCCGATAGCCTGAGGGGCTTTTTACACGAGCAGATGCCAGAGTGGCATGCCACGATCGGGAAAGTCATTGCGCCGGCGCTACTAGAACGTACTGACTTAAACCCAGTCGTTGAAGCAGACAGCGGCAGTGTCTTTGGGGTGAAGATTGACTTGGCGGCTATTGAGCCAACGCGCCATGGAGATGAGCACGGTAAAGCTGCGCTTAAAGTCTTGCAGCAACAGCGACAAGCGCACCTACAACGAATCACTGAGATCGAACAGCAGCTCGCCGATGAAACGCAACGGGTCAGTACGGCAGAAACCCAGGTACAGCAAGTACAGCAGCAGCTCCATAAGCAACAGCGTGAAGTCGAGTATGCGTTAGATGCTCAGGCACGGCTCAAGGCTGAGGTCAAACAACAGGTCGCTGAACGCGCTGAGCAATTAAGTACCCAACAAGCGGCCTTAGAGGAGCGCCTTGAAAGCCTTAAAGAACATATCGAAAGTAGCGCGCAAGAGTTAAAAGAGCAGCAACGCAGTGCTGAAATCGAGTTAAAAGCCGAACAGCAAGATGCAATTGCTCAGCTACAAGAAGCCCAGACGTTTGAGCGCCAACAGCAGGAGCAAGAGCGCGCACAAATTAAAGACGATATTAAAGCACTCGAACGCGCCTTTGGCGACAAACTTGCCCAGCAAGGTGTTAACGAGCAGGATATTGAGCAATTGCGGTCGCGAGAGGAACAATTAAACGAGGCGATTCAAGCTGCGGTTGCTCAACAGGAGCGGGTGCGTGAGTATCGCCACTTCAAACAATCGATATGGCAGTCAGCGCGCCCTCAATGGCAACAGCAAGAGCAGGCGCTGCAATCTGAGATTGTAGCCATCGAGGATAAAAAGCGACTCGCAAAAGATAGCTATGATCAGAGTAAAGCGCAGGATATAAAACTACGCGAGCAAAGTAAGTCGGCGTTAGAACAGACCAGTATGCTGTTACAGCGATTGCGTGAGGCCGTTAACAAACTAGACCATTTGCCGACTCTGACACCGGAATTGCAACAGAGCCGCACTCACGAAAGTCCCTTGAACAACACCGATAGTAGTGAGCTTTTGGGGCGTTGCGACGACGTTTACGAGCGCTTCTTACATAGCGATAAAGTACTGAACGAACAGTTACGTCAGTTTGATAATCAATTGCGCCGTGATGCTCAGGCCGATTTTCTGAACTTCATGGAAGAAAGTCGTCAACGTATGAACGTCGGTGATGATATTGCGTCCAATTTAGCTCTGTACCAAGCAATGCTGAATTATCTAGAGGAACATCAGCAGGCTATTTTGGCGACCGGTCATAATATCAGTAAAGATCTGGTGGATTTCTTCACTGTGTTTAATGATATTCATAAGCGAGTCGCTCAGTATAGTCGACGGCTAACCGATGCCGTTGGCGACGAGCTCGCGTTATCGGGTATTGACCGAGCGGAAGTTAAAATCAGTTCAACAATAGATGCTTTAGGTTTTTGGGAGCCGTTGAAACAGTTTGTTGCGAGCTATGAGCGTTGGCAACAATCAGGCGACGTGCTACCTCAAGAAGATTACCTGGTGCAACTGGGAATGGTCGCTGATATTTTGCGTGCCGACCAAAAATACAGTATCGAATCACTGCTTAAAATTGAACTATTCCTTACTGAGGGTGGCAACGAGTTAGTCATACGTAATGATCGGCAGTTGGCAGAATCCTCTAGTCATGGAATGGCTTACCTCATACTGTGTAAGTTTTTATTAGCGTTTACTCGTCTGTTACGCAGTGATGCCGAGGCGATTGTTCTTCACTGGCCTATTGATGAAATCGGAACCTTGGCGTATCACAATGTCGAAAAGCTATTTGCTGCCTGTGACAGTAATCAAATCCAGATTGTGGGTGCGTTTCCTAACCCAGAATCCGATGTGTTGATGCTGTTTAAACATCGCTATTTGATTGAAGCACACCCCAACGTGGTGGGCAAAGGCCAACTCAAACGGATTCAACCCAAGACTTCAGGTCTTTCAGAAAAGCTCGCACACCTCGTTAACAAGGAGTATAGCGCATGATGACGCATGGTCCCCTTATCGAAGCCTTACTCAATGGTGAATTTATTTGTGCACAACGCTTTCCTGAATATCACCAACAGCTTCAGGATGAGGCACTGAAGAGCCAAATTAATGATTATTTGCGCCCGTTGAATCGAACCGTCAGTGAAGTCGCGGATGGTAGTGTATTCTTTTTAAGTTACCAACGCCTTGATAAGCAAGGCCGTGAGCATTTGCGCCAACAGTTTACGCAAACATTGGCAACGTTGATGCCTTTATTGGAATGGCTTACGCTGATTCAAGAAGCCTTGGGTCACGATAGTACCCTTGTGCCAGGAGATACAGTGAAACTGCCCGAGTGGGTCATGGCGTGTGAAGATAATCCCAGTTTAAAGCAGCGCTTGGCTCACCTCGCCAAAGATCGCTTTTTTAACTCTCAAGCAGAAACCGTTGATGCTCAAATAAAACAAATTGCTAAACGGTTGGTCGAGCATGGGTACCTGATGCAACCCCATCACGATAGACCCTATTTTATCGTGACCGGAAAAGTAGACTACTTAATTGACGTGATCCGCTTTATTCGCGATGAAGAGAACTTACCCGTTGAAGAAAATCCAGAGCAGGAGGCGTTACTGTAAATGGTAGGGCAGCAACTCAGCGTTTCTGATCAGCTTCTCGAACAAGGGGAAAAGCGGCTTAACCTCATCGGGCGCCATGCCGGTATCTTGATGCACGCGTACCAAACGGGTGAACTTGATAGCTTAGCGGTTAACGAGGGCGTGCTTCGCAACTTGTTGAATGCACGGATTATCTATCAGCCTGAGAGCGGGCAGGGTTATCGTTTAAGAGCCCCGGTAGCACAGCTTATTGCAAGCCTTGTAGTGGATGAGCGAAGACGCTCGATTCAAGCTGATGTGGCCGATAAACTGGAAGTTATTCGCGGACAAGTCGATGCATTTCGAAAAGCACAGCGGCTTGGCGATATGCACCTCGGTGAACTTAAACTGCACATTATTGAAGAACGAGTGCATGATCTGGTATCCGAATTCGATGAGGCGATTCATAGTTTATGGAATCGCCTCAATACGGACTTTGGTTTTGCTGCTAATCTTGATGAGAAAATGGCTGAAAACCAGCGTGCGCAGAATCAAATTGAACGTCTGCTAGATGGCCTCTCGATGATTGACTATGATGAGTGCATTGCGCTTGCCGATGGTCACGTCAAACTGCGCCACTTACTCGTCGTTCACCTGCAACGCCGTACCAGTTTGCAACGTGCGAGTATGCTCGAGATTCAGCACCGTATGATTGAGTTGATGAGCCGTTTTCGAGAGCAGCAGTCGCGTAGCTTGTTAGTGAGTAATATGGCGCAGTTTCTGCGTCAGCACCCCGATCTTAAGGTGAGTGATTACACAGAGCAAAGCCAGGTGCCGAACTTATTCAACCAAGCGTGCGCTATTCAAGGCGCTGCGCACCTTGATGTGAATGACCGTCAAGCACAGTCAGAAACACTCACAGCGTTGCATGAAGCGCTAAAACAAACACGTCATTTACGCAATGATGACGTAGCCTCAAGCGAGTCGGCACAAGCGACGGAATTTACCCACGATTCTGTGCTCGAAACTCAGCAAAGACAATTAAAACAGGACGTAGACCAATTCTTTGTTGATGTTGCACAAAGCCAACAGCCGCAGTCTGCACTGGATTACCTTGCCCAAAGTGCGCTGAGTTGGCCCGGTGAGATTTGGTTATTTCAGGTGCTCAGCGAATACGAGACACTCGCCAAGGCGGTGCAGGCGCAACTTCCGTTGCACCGTCAAGAGCGCGCTGTGAGCCGAACAAATGATGTGCAGATTATTGAAGATATCATTGTGACGCCTCCCTCGCGTGCTGCTTAGCCGCGCTAAGGTAGCCAGATATCAGTGAGCGGGCTGTCGAGGCTGTACCGATATCGTATTTGGGCTTGCAAAAGCTCAGCACAGGCGAGGGCATCTGTGAGTGCATCGTGGGGCGCATAAAATGGCAAGTTATACCGTTCACGGCTATCCGCTAAGCGAATCGATAACGGACGTTTACCCATTAATCGTGACCATAACGAACGGCGTTGGCGATGAAAGCGCGCCTCGATCGCCATGGTGTCGATGACTGGGAAGTGAATATGTTCGTTAAAACGGGCATCCATGGCTTTCTGAAGAAAGGGGCGCTCAATACCGTTGTAGTGTACCACCCACACCTTTTCAGCAACCAACTCAAGAAGTTCAGGTAGGATGTCCTCTAAGTCAGGCGCTGATTGAATGTCCGAATGGGTAATGCCATGAATAACCACCGATTCATCCGTCAAATCTTGGCGCGGCTTGACGACCCACTGACGTGCCTGTGACAGGAAAATACGATGTGCTGTCATAGGCACGGCGGCAATGCTGACAATGCTGTTTTTTTGGCAGTCTAACCCTGTGGTCTCGAAATCGACGGCGACCATCGGCGCGTCCTTAACTAAGGTTTCTTTGTTCACCATGCCGTGTCCAAAGTAAGTTTTGAACATCGGTGTGTTAACACGATCAGCCCACGCGGCAAAGTCATGTGACCAGTCGCGGTCAGCGTCCGTATTAACCACCTCGCGTGGTTTTAAATAGAACATGCCTGCTTAGCCTCCTGCATAGCGATAGCGTAGGTATTTTTGCGCATTACTTAGGATCTGGAACGCATCCTTTAAATTCTTGCGTTCAAAATCGGATAGTTGTTCCGGAGCAACGTTATTATCGGGCGTTTCGCCCTCGGTGAGCGCAATGGCTTGATGTCGAATGCGGACCATCGATATTAACTCAAGCGCATCGCGTAGATCGGGACCCCGACCTTTAGGTAATATGTTGGCTTCCATTATATCCTCGAGACGGGCAAACGAATTACGTTGCGTAGAGCCAACTGCCAAAGCATGCACGCGAATGAGATCGGCAACCGGTGCAGTGCCTCGACGCTTGGTGTTAATACTATTACGATGCTTGCCATCTTTCTCCATCACAAAGTCTTTGAAGAAACCAAGTGGCGGTGTGCGGCCTAACGCATTACGCGCCATTGATCCTAAAAAGCGTTTGTTATCCTTAGCTTTAACGCGGATCAACTCATTGAGTTGCTTAGCGAAACTGAATTCACCCCACACGCCGTCTAAATCAAAGAAGATAGACGAGTGAAGCAGCCGCTCCGGCGATGGATTGTCTATCCAGTCGGTGAAATACTTCTTCCACACATTCAGCGGTTGGCGCCACTGACTGTTGGTTGCCATGATACCGCCTGTGCAATAAGTGTATCCGCAGGCATCTAATCCATCTGAGACAAATTTAGCCAATGCTTTAAAGTAGGCGTCATGCTGCTTGGGAATAAAGTCATCGTGTAGAACCAATGCATTGTCTTGGTCCGTTACAATGGATTGTTCATCGCGTGCCATTGAGCCTAGCGCGAGAAAGCAGTATGGGATAGGAGGCGGACCTAACTCGATTTCCGCCAGTTCCAGTAAACGTTGTTTAAAGCTACGCCCGATTGTTGCCATGGCAGAGCCAATCATGCGTGAGTTGGCATCTTCATTAACGAGTCGAACAAAGCTCGCCTCAACGCTTTCTTTTAGCTGCGCTAATTCTTCAAAGGTATTTTGTTTAAATATACTGCTGACTACGTAGAGACTTGATTTAGACTCGTGTCGAACGACATCAGATAACGCGACCACACCGATAAGGCGTTGCTTTTTAAGTACGGGCAGGTGGTGCAAGTTGGTGCGTAACATGGTCAACATTGCTTCGAAAATGCGCTGATTATGCTCGATATAGACCAAGTTTGATGACATCACATCACGCACCGGGTCGGTGGGTGACTTTTCAACAGCGAGTACGCGTTTACGCAGGTCTTTATCGGTAATAATGCCGAGTACATCATCGGGGTCTTCACCACAAATCAGCAATGATGAAACCTGCTCGTCCGTCATTTTGCGCGCGGCTTCGACAATGGGTGCACTCGACTCAATGATAACCGGATGCCGACTCAGTAAGGTTTCGACTGTTTCAACAAATAAGTCATTTCGTTGCTCTCGTTCACGCACCGCTAAATTAACACGTTGATGCTCTTCAACCTCGACCGCATCAGCGAAGGCGTCGTACTCGTCATAAAGGCGGTTAAATAAGGTCCCTGGGACATAATAAATTAGGCTATCTTCGAGCGCCTTGACGGGATATCGCACACGTCCTTTCCGTAATAGCCCGGCTTCACCAAAAAAGCCACCGGCACTGAGTCGGTTAAAGAGTTCGCCGTTGCGCTTATAGGTTTCTATCGCACCACTGCGGATGACATGCAGATCACTGATTGGTTGATTGTACTCAAGAACCTGATCGCCTTTTTGAAAATAGCCCACTTCAATTTGAGTGGCGATGGTTTGAAGCTCCTCTTCGGGTAAAATAGTAAAGGGAGCATATTGCTTAATGAAGTTAAATATTTCGATGTGTTCGGCTTCCATGACATCACCTCAGGTACAAAAAAGCGGCGCGAGGAGCGCCGCTTTTGTTTCAAAACAACCGCTGCGTGTTATCCGTTTTTACCGACTCGCGGCTCAGAGCGCAAGCCCTGAATAACAGCGACACACGCTGCCAAGAGTACAATAGTGAATGGTAGTCCTGCTGAGACCGCCATTGCTTGTAGTGCAACAAGTCCACCACCGAGGATTAGGGCGATAGCAACTAAGCCCTCGAAGGTACACCAGAATACACGTTGTGGTACGGGCGCTTCGACTTTACCACCGGCACTAATGGTGTCGATAACCAGTGAGCCAGAATCCGATGATGTCACGAAAAACACGATAACCAGAATGATACCGATAAATGACGTTACCGAAGCCCATGGTAATTGCTCAAGCATAACGAACAGCTTCAGTGATAAATCAGCATCAACGAGGTCTTGCGCACCATTAATGACCTGTTCAATAGCGATGTTGCCGAATACTGACATCCAGAATACACACGCCAGTGAAGGCACTAACAATACAGATACTAGGAACTCACGCACAGTACGTCCGCGTGAAACACGCGCAATGAACATACCGACGAACGGTGACCATGCAATCCACCAAGCCCAGTAAAATGACGTCCAGCCTTGCGTGAAGTTTAAGTCTTCACGTCCCACAGGGTTAGATAGCGCGGGTAGGTTAGTCACATAATTGACGAGGTTCTCACCAAAGCCTGTGATGATCGCGAGGGTTGGACCAACAATGATGACGAAAAGCAGCAGCAACGCGGCTAAAGTCATATTGATTTGCGATAACCGTTGTACACCTGACTCCAAGCCTGCAAGCACGGAAATCAACGCAATTGCGGTGATACCCATGACCAGTAACACTTCTGTTGTTTCACCCTTAGGTAAGTCGAACAGGAAGTTTAGACCCGCCGCTGCCTGTGATGCGCCTAATCCCAACGACGTGGCAAGACCGAAAAGTGTTGCCAAGATAGCGATGGTATCGATGATGTGACCTGGCCATCCCCATACACGTTCTTTAAGGATTGGGTAAAAGATTGAACGTACGGTTAGCGGAAGACCCTTGTTGAAAGAGAAAATGGCTAACCCGAGCGCCAGAATGGCATAAATCGCCCATGGGTGTAGTGCCCAGTGGAAGATCGTAGCCGCCATGCCGAGTTCACGCGCAGCCGCTTCGTTACCACCCGCAGCGCCTAACGGTGCCCAGTCAGTGCGCACACCATTCTCCATGGAGATACCACCGAGCGACGATGAGAAATGCGAAATAGGTTCTGATACACCGTAGAACATCAAACCAATACCCATACCTGCGGCGAACAACATCGAGAACCAACCCAAATATGAGAAGTCGGGTTTAGCTTCGGTGCCACCGATACGGACGCGGCCCAATGGGGTAAAAATAAGTACCAAAGCAACGACAACAAAAATGTTTGCGGCACTTAGGAAAAACCAATCCAAGTTTGAAGTCAGCCATCCGCGTAAACCGCTAAACAGTGGCTCGGCTTGCTCTTGGAAGATTAAAGAAAACAGAACAAATGCGATGATTGCCAGTCCCGATACAGCAAAAACCCGATTGTGGAAGTCTAATCCAAATGGGCCTACTTTCATCACGACATTATCTTGTCCAACTTTATAGTCAGTATCGATGGGATTGACTTCCCCATCGGGGATCATCGGATCCTTCTCTGCCTGACTTTCATCTATATCCTTGTTCTCGCTCATGGACATCCCCTTTATTTGTTGTGATTAGTGAGTACATTCTGCAAATTTACACTTAATTTACCGAAGTTTAGAGTAAACAGTTCACCTGCGCGAGCAAAAACCCTTGTTTTTATAGCAAATGACAGAGTGTTTGCAGCTTTAATAAACTATTCTACTCTACCGGTGGTGTAGAACCAGCGTTCAGATAGCTTAACAAAGTCACTGCGTTCTTCCATCCAAGTCAGTTCGCCTTGATCGTGATAAAAGGCACGGAAATGAACCTGACCTTGCTTATCAGACATTTCGTGAGAAATAATCTGCAATCGAATAAAGTCAGGCAAACCCTCTAAAGAGAGATCGCGGGGGCAGTGATCGTGGTGCCAAGTTTTGCGGATGTAGGGTAAGTCTCTATGTACGTACGCAGTATATCGTGAGCGCATTAACTGCTCGGGGGATTGCGCCTGCGCACGATTATCGATTAAAGGCTGGCAGCAGGTACCATAAGTATTCCCACTGCCACATGGACATGTTTGATTAGAATCCATTGGACATACTCGTAGTTTAAAACGCCCAGTATGCCAGTTTGTGATTGCTAACCCTACCTAAAACCAAAAGTGGACGTTAAATAGATAGCTGTCTTGCCGATAATCGGTCTCGGAAGCGGTGCGTCGTTGGTAACTTAAACCTAACGCAGTGCTGGGGTTAAACATATAGAATGCACCGAGTTCGGTTTGCCAATAACGAACTTCTCGTGTGAGGCGGCTGTACCGAGCGCTAGCGAATAATGTCAGGTTTGTTTGCGCTTGGTGCGCTATTCCGAGCTTGATACCTGGACCCGTATCCTGGTCTTCAGAGCGCGTATCTCCATCTTCGGTTTCAATCGTTAGGCGGTGCACCAGCAACTCCGAAAAGAAACGTGTGTTGGCATTCAAAACGTAATGGGTACCGATACCTGCGGTCAGCTCATCGGAGAATAAATCCACGCTATCATCGCGTGTCTCTAAAAACTCGCCAGCCAATCCTACATACCAATCATTTTGCCATTGAAGTTTTACCTCCGCGCGTGCGCCAGAGCCATCAAAAGCGGTTTGATTGGCGCTGCCATCGAAGTCAATTTCAGTGCTAATACCGCTCACTGTTAACTGGTTTAATGATTGCGCTGGTAAGGTGAACGCACTTTGCGCGACCGCAGGAAGCGAACAAGATGCGAGCAGAGCAAATGATGTTAAAGAGAGTTTAGTTTTCATTAGAGCCTCAATCAATGACTTAATTACCCGATAGGCTAGTTGCAGCAGCGCTGGCCGCCTATCAGTAATCAGGAAAACCGAACGTGCGATTTATCCGATAATTAGAGGTCTCGATGAATCGTTATTGATATGAGCGACGTAGTTAATGGGTGAATTTGGTCAGTATGTGAGGGAATCATCAGTGGACACTCATCGAACGTCGCATTTGGGTAAGGTCGTCATTTTTTATGACGGAGGATGTCCTTTATGTGTAAAAGAAATGCGTCATTTAAAACAGTGTGATCAGCACAATACTGTGGTGTTTGAAAATATTAACGCTGACGATTTTAACCGTCGTTACCCGAATATTGACCCTGTGGCGGCAAATCGTTTTTTACATGGTATTGACAAACAGGGACGGGAAATTTACGGCCTGGATGTCACCTATGCTGCTTGGCAAGCGGTTGGCAAAGGCGCCTACATAGCGCCCCTCAGATGGCCAGGGATTCGTTGGGTCGCGGACCGCGTTTACCTACTCTTCGCCAAACACAGAAATCGTATTTCGCGTTGGTTGACGGGGCAAGAGCGTTGTGAACAGTGCAATCTTTAGTAAAGTCCGTTAAAACCAACGCGGCGTGGCATTCTTATATTGAAAGTAGATGTCCTTGTGGCTGATCGCTAAAGCGCTTTCTTCATGGCGAACTTGAATAGATAGGGCGGTAACGCCGGCGACTAAACAGACCAAGGTAAATAGGGATGGGAAGGTTAAGAATAAGCCAATTTGTCCGATTATCACACCTTTAAAAATTGGATTGCGACTGCGTTTGAACGGCCCTTCGACAAGCAAAGGGTGGCGTGTGTTAGGATCAACACCAGAACGCCATTGCGCCTGCATATACGCGTGGCTGAAGCTCACCAGAAAAAGTGATAACAGCATCAAAGCGACACCCAGATAAACCACAACGGGTCGGTACAGTGTGTCAATGCGACCCAAATACGCATCCATATCCCACAATACTCTCGCCACACAAATAAGTAGAATGGCGCTACGAAAGAAATTAAAGCACTGTCTTACCCACCATTGACTGGTAAATAATTGGCCTGTATGAATTTGAGGATGCCCCATTCGAGCCCTTCGACCGAGCGCGACGCTACTGTAGTGAACGGCAATAACGCAGAAATAGATAGCAAGAAAATACTGACTCAATGTGTCAAAACTTAACACATGAAACTCCTATATTTTCGAATGAATATGCTATTCATTGTACTACTATTTTAATAATTTAAAACCCTAGTGAGCATGCATTCAAAAATGCATATGTAATTTGCCTTTTGCCAAGTGCCATGCGAGTCTTGATGTCATCAAAATTGATTCGATTTAAACTGGAGTAGGGTATGACCCGAGGTATCGGTTATCAAACGCAAAGCGACGCTTTGGCGCAACTAGTGAATATGGCAGAGAGTGCTGAACCCATTGATATTAGCGAGTTTAACCAGCGTATCGAAACCGCACAGACGTTGATGAGGGCGCAGGATATTGATGCGATTTACCTAAATGCGGGTACAAATTTAGAATACTTCACGGGTCTTCGCTGGTATCCCAGTGAGCGTTTGGTTGGCGCCATTCTGCCCGTTGAGGGAACGCCTAAACTCATTGCGCCCGCATTTGAATTAGGTTCGTTAGAACAAGCCATGCAGGTACCTTTAGAACCGTTGTTGTGGGAAGAGCACGAGTCACCGATTGAATTAATGGCTCAGACGTTGCGCGACGCATTTGGGGATGACGTGAGAATTGGGCTCGACGAGTCAACTGCTTACAGTTTTGTTGCTCGCTTAGAACAATGCATTCCCGCTCAGCAACTGTGTGATGCCAAATCGGTGATTGCTGAATGTCGCATGCGCAAGTCGAGCGCTGAACTTGCGTTGATTCAAACCGCCATGGATATGACCATCGCAGTCCATCGCGCGACCGCATCAATGCTTAAAGAAGGGATCAGTGCCAGTGAGGTTCGTCAGTTTATTGATGAGGCCCATCGTCGCGTAGGTGCCGCCGGTTCGTTTTTCTGTATTGTTTTGTTTGGCAAGGCAACAAGCTATCCACATGGTGTACAGCACGAGCAACACCTTCAGGCGAATGACTGGGTGCTGATTGATACCGGCTGTAAGCTACATGGTTATCACTCCGACATTACGCGGACCTATGCGTTTGGTGAGGCAACACCAGAACAGCAAAGGTTTTGGCAGTACGAGCGACAGCTACAGCAAGTGGCTTTTGATGCAGCCAAGTTGGGTCAACCGTGCCACACTGTTGATGACGCAGTGCGTCATGAGTTGGCAAGATTATCGCTTGAGCCTGATTACAAGCTACCCGGTGTTCCGCACCGAACGGGTCATGGTATCGGTATGGATTTGCACGAATGGCCCTACCTAGTGGGAGGCGATGACACACCGCTAGCAAGAGGCATGTGTTTTAGTAATGAGCCCATGGTAATTTTGCCTGAGCAATTTGGGGTCAGGCTCGAAGATCATTTTTACATGACCGACGACGGCCCGAAATGGTTCACTGAACCGTCTCGCTCGCTAGATGACCCATTAAATCTCGGTAAGTGAATCGCTTTTTCCTGTTAAGACGACCGCTTTAATGACTTTGGTCAAGTTATCTTTGGAGTGCTATAAATCTAATAAATAGAAACCTCCGTAGTTATCTTCAAATAACGTAAAAAGGAAGCGACATATGAGTTCAGGTAAATGTCCAGTCATGCACGGTAGCATGACAAACACAGGAAAAACGAATACACATTGGTGGTCCAATTCACTCAAACTCGAGATTTTGCGCCAGCACGACACCAAAGCGAATCCAATGGATTCGGACTTTAACTACGCAGAAGAGTTTAAAAAAATAAACTTGGAAGAGTTAAAGAAAGACGTAAAAGACTTGATGACCGACAGCAAGTCGTGGTGGCCAGCCGATTGGGGTCACTATGGTGGCTTTATGATTCGTATGGCGTGGCACTCAGCAGGTTCTTATCGTCTCGCTGACGGTCGCGGCGGTGGCGGTACAGGTAACCAACGTTTTGCACCATTAAATAGCTGGCCAGATAACGTAAGTTTAGATAAAGCTCGCCGTCTGTTGTGGCCGGTGAAAAAGAAATACGGCAACAAGCTGTCTTGGGCAGATTTGTTTATTCTTGCTGGAACCATGGCCTATGAGTCAATGGGACTCAAGGTGTTCGGTTTCGCTGGAGGACGCGAAGACATTTGGCACCCAGAAGAAGATATTTATTGGGGTAGTGAGAAAGAATGGTTGGATGCAACTAAGAACCGCTATGACTCGGATCAAGAGCGTGAGTCGCTTGAGAATCCTTTAGCGGCCGTGCAAATGGGTCTCATCTATGTCAACCCAGAGGGTGTTGACGGTCAACCCGATCCGTTGCGTACTGCGAAAGACGTGCGTGAAACGTTCAAGCGCATGGCAATGAACGATGAGGAAACGGTTGCATTGACAGCCGGTGGTCATACGGTCGGTAAATGTCATGGTAACGGAAAAGAAGAGAACTTAGGTCCTGAACCTGAAGCCGCCGATGTTGAAGAGCAAGGCCTAGGCTGGCGCAATAGCGGTGGCAAGGGCATGGGTCGTGACACAATGTCGAGCGGTATCGAAGGCGCTTGGACAACTCATCCTACTCAGTGGGATAACGGCTACTTCTACTTGTTATTCAATTATGATTGGGAATTGAAGAAAAGCCCAGCGGGTGCTTGGCAGTGGGAACCTATCGACATCAAAGAGGAAGACAAACCTGTTGATGTAGAAGATCCATCGATTCGTCACAACCCAATCATGACTGATGCCGATATGGCGATGATTAAAGACCCAGAGTATCGCAAGATTTCTGAGAAGTTTTACAATAACCCAGACTATTTTGCCGAAGTGTTTGCGCGCGCTTGGTTTAAGTTGACGCACCGCGACCTAGGACCAAAAGATCGGTATCTTGGCGCAGATGTGCCAGAAGAAGATTTGATTTGGCAAGATCCGATCCCGAAAGTGGATTACAGTCTGTCTGACAGCGAAGTGGCTGAAATCAAGAAAAAGTTACTTGATAGCGGTTTAACCGATTACGAGTTGATTTCTACAGCATGGGATAGTGCACGCACATTCCGTGGCTCAGACTATCGCGGCGGTGCCAATGGCGCACGCATTCGTCTTGCTCCACAAAAGGATTGGCACGGTAATGAGCCCGAGAAATTGCAGCGTGTGTTGTCGACGTTAGAGCGTGTCCGCAGTGAACTCGACAAACCTGTAAGTATTGCTGACTTGATTGTTTTAGGTGGCACGGCAGCGGTTGAGAAGGCCGTACACAAAGCAGGTTTTGACTTCACCGTACCGTTCACGCCAGGACGCGGTGACGCGACAGACGAGTGGACCGATGCTGAGAGCTTTGAACCACTTGAGCCGTTACACGACGGGTACCGCAATTACTTGAAGAAAGATTACCCAGTTCCGGCAGAAGAGCTGATGCTTGATCGTACGCAATTGATGGGGCTAACGGCACCTGAAATGACCGTGCTTGTCGGTGGTTTACGCGTTCTTGGCGCTAACTATGGTGAATCCAAACATGGCGTTTTCACTGACCGAGTGGGCACATTGACCAATGACTTCTTTGTTAACTTGACTGATATGGAAAATGTGTGGAAGAAAGCGGGTGACCATTATGAAGTCCGTGACCGTGCGACTGATACGGTCAAGTGGACAGCGAACCGTATCGATTTAGTCTTTGGTTCGAACTCTATTTTGCGCGCTTATTCTGAGCTCTATGCGCAAGATGATAACCAAGAGAAGTTCGTTAAAGACTTTATCCATGCGTGGGTCAAGGTAATGGATGCTGACCGCTTTGATGTGAAAGCAGCCTAGTTTGCGTTAAAGTGTTATACGTTGAAAAGCTCGTGCACTAAGCACGAGCTTTTTTTATGTGCTCAAATACTGTGAACTGAATCGCGCTCGATCACCCGAGGCTCAAACACAGTTTGGATATTATCGAGTTTTTGTTGGTAGATATGTTTTAGTACCCATCGCGCAGCCATGACACCCATGCCGCCGATGGGATAATCGATAGTGGTGAGCTTCGGATACATGTAGTGGGAGAAGTTGACGTTATCAAAGCCGACAATAGACAAGTCGTCGGGCAAGGTTAAGCCTTGTTCACGTGCGGTAGTGACAGCCCCCGCGGCCATCTCGTCATTTGCGCATACAATGGCGGTGATTTCTGCATCGGCGTGCAATAGTGCCGCAACGCCTTTAACACCGCCGAGTTCATGGAAGTCACCTTCGTAAAATAAGCTACTTTTAGATTCAATTCCATATTCAGCGAGCGCCCGCAAGTGGCCTAGATAGCGCTGTTCAGCGTCATTTTTCCACATAGGACCTGAAATATACCCAATCTTGCGATGGCCATTACGCAGCAAGTGCTGAGTGGCTAAGTAACCACCGTGTTGGTTATTCAACGTCACACAACGATCCGACAAACTGTCGACAAAACGATTGAGAATAACAAATGGCGTGCCGCTCTCATTAAGTTGACGTAAGTAGTCATCTGAAACCGCTTCGACATGCAAGATAAGGGCATCGCAGTTACGACTTTTTAAAAATGCGATACTTTCTTTCTCAAGCCTTTCATCACTGTGTCCAGCCGCGATGATGACGTGCTTTCCAGCACGCCGAAAAGCCGTTTCAATGTCACTGAGTAAGGTACCAAAAAATGGACCATTGAGTTCAGAAACCACAATGCCGATTGAGTTGGAGCGGCTCGATGCCAGAGATTGTGCAATAGAATTAGGGTGATAACCCAGTTTATCCATTGCATCGAGGACTTTCACTCGAGTTGCCTCGCGCACGGGGGCGTTATTATTAATAACACGAGACACGGTCGCTAAGGAAACGCCCGCGAGTTTCGAAACTTCGTAAATGGTCGCCATGTTAAGAGTATTGCTCCAACGCTTCTGATATTTGCTGAACACGCTTTTGTTTTAAGGTGTAGCGAAGCATAACTGCTGCAACGAGCAGGGATGCGAGTGCCGGCAGCACGGTAAACGCGAGTTGAATGCCGTGTTGCGCTTCAATATTTTGTATTTGATTGGGGGTGTAGTCGTAAAATGCTAACCACCAACCGCTAATCGCCCCCCCTAACGCGAGGCCAAACTTGATAAAAAATACCACCGATGAATACACCAGACCCGTCGCACGCACGCCTGTTTTCCAGTAGCCATAATCTGCTACGTCGGCGATCTTAGCCCACAGCATCGGTGTTCCCATCTGTAAGAATAGGCCCCACAAGAAGTACATAATAAATGCCGCTGTAAGTTGTTCGGGCGCAATCCAATAAGCTGCCACGCAGACGATAGCGGCTAAAACCTGAATACCAATATAGGCATTCACTTTATCCATATATCGGCAAACATATTGGGCTAATGCGCAACCAATGATATTGCCGACCATGCCGGTACTGACAAATGCGGTCACGAGGTCATCGCGTAATAGATAATACTTCACGTAATAAACGGCTAGGGTGTTTTTTAGTGCAATTCCCGTCAACACTAAAGCTGCAGCGATTGAAAGTCTGCGCCACTGCTCATTTTGCCACAATGTTTTCAGGGCTTCTCGGAGCGAAAGTTGCTGTTGTTTGGGAGGGTGAATACGTTCTTTTGTTCCGCAAAAACACACGACAAACAGCATCATACCCAGCACACTTAATGCGGCGATGGTGAGTTGATAACCAACGACTTGACTGCCCTGACCAAACCAGTCGACAAGTGGCAGCGTGCAGGTAGTAACGAGTAACCCACCGAGCATCCCCAACACAAAACGATACGACTGAACCGAGACACGCTCTGATGGGTCCTCGGTGAGCACACCACCAAGCGCAGAGTAGGGGATGTTGATCGCCGTGTACGCTAACATCAGCAGGGTATACGTCACGTAAGCATAAATAAGCTTGCCATTTTCATCGAAATCCGGAGTAGTAAATGCAAAGACACTGAATACAGCGAAAGGCACAGCCATCCAGACTAGGTAAGGGCGAAATTGACCGTGACGCGAACGCGTCTTGTCTGTGAGCAATCCCATCAGTGGGTCGGTGACCGCATCAATCAGTCGTACCACGAGGAACATGGTGCCGACGGCCGCCGCCGAGATACCAAAAATATCGGTATAAAAAAAAGCCAGAAACAACATGACCGTTTGGAAAATGATGTTACTGGCGGTGTCACCTAAGCCGTAGGCTATTTTTTCAGTGCGACTTAGCATATATCCTCCACAGCATGATGCTGTGATTGTCTAGCTAAGAAGAGTTGCTGTAAAGCTTTTGCACTGTTTTTGAGCGTCCTGCGTTGGGTGGCATAGTCTACATAAACAATTCCAAATCGCTGTGTGTAGCCTTCTGCCCATTCGAAGTTATCCATCAGACTCCAGGCAAAGTAGCCGCGGATATCAACGCCTTGCTCAATGGCATCATGAACTGCGAGTAAGTGCGACTGAAAGTAATCGACTCGCATGACATCGTTAACTTCATTTTTATCACAGACATCGTCGGTCGCTACGCCGTTTTCGGTAATATAAATGGGGGGTAAATTGTCAAACTGACGATCCAGCGTTAGCAAAATTTCAGTTAAGCCTTGTGCGTAGACTTCCCACCCCATGGTCGTAAGACCATCGCCGGTCGCCGGCACATCACTAAACCCGTGTTGTTCATTTGCTTTGAAAACCGTGCGGGTGTAATAGTTGACGCCAAGGAAATCAAGCGGTTGATTAATGATATCCATGTCACCGGGTTCGATACTCGGGCGGTCCGCTGACGCAAGTTGATTATGGATATGAGGATAAGTCCCGGTCAGCATCGGTTGTAGGTACCATAAATTGTGGTACTGATGTGCAAACTCTGCAGCCTCGCGATCAGCTGTGGAATCAGTAAGCGGATGACAAGGGCTAAAATTCAACACGACCCCTAGTTGGGGCGCGTTCTGACCGGATAAGCGCTGTCGCAATAATTGCAGCGCTAAACCGTGAGCCAGCAATAAATGGTGAGCTGCTTGGCGACCTTGCTTGCGTCGCGAGCCCGCATGCGGTTGTGGTCCTGGTGCATGAATACCTGCTTCATAACCAAGATAAGCGCTACAGAAAGGTTCATTCAGTGTTGCAATACTACTTACTTTGCTACCGAGTGCATCAGCAACAACACCCGCATAATCGGCAAACCGATATGCGGTCTCTCGGTTCAGCCACCCACCTTTATCTTCTAGATACTGGGGTAGATCCCAGTGATACAAGGTGACGTGGGATTGAACTCCGCGTTTAGTGAGCGCTTCAACTAACTTAATATAAAAATTTAAGCCCGTGTGGTTGATTTCACCGTTTGCTTTAATTACACGGCCCCAAGCGATTGAAAAACGATACGCATCAACACCTAGCTCACAAATCAAATCAACGTCGTCTTGCCAACGGTGAATGTGGTCGCAAGCAGTATCGCCATTACTGTTATCTTTGATAGTATTGGGTTGTTCGCAAAATGTATCCCAAATACAGGGTTCACGGCCGGCGATATCACCCTCTATCTGAAAAGAAGAGGTGGCGACACCGTAAACAAATGTTGGTCGACTTAAAACAGAATGATAGGGAAGCGTTATTTTTTTCATAAGAGTTTGCTCGTCAGGCAGGTTTTAATTGCCTTTGAATTAAATTATGCTATACATGAAAGCGCTTACATAATACTAGATGGTCTGATGGCTATCGTCAAAAAATAAAGCAAGAGGGAATTATGACAACTCCACAAACCTCAGCGTTGCATGGGAGTGGACAGCCGACCAATTATCGGTTCGCACTTACCGCACTCACATCACTGTTTTTTATTTGGGGCTTTATTACCTGCCTCAACGATATTCTTATTCCATATCTACGTCTATTATTCGATTTAAACTATGCACAATCGATGCTGATTCAGTTCTGTTTCTTTGGCGCCTATTTTATTATTTCGGTGCCGGCAGGCTTAATGGTCGGTAAAATCGGTTATAAATCGGGAATTATTGTAGGTTTACTGACAGCGGGTGCCGGCTGTGTATTGTTTTATCCAGCAGCACAAATGGAAGTGTACGGGTTATTTCTTGGTGCGCTATTTATCTTAGCGTCGGGCGTGACCATTCTACAAGTCGCCGCTAATCCTTATGTGACACGCTTAGGTCCAGAGAAAACGTCGTCCAGCCGCCTGACAATGACACAGGCATTTAACTCGCTGGGTACCACCGTTGCGCCGTTTTTTGGAACATGGCTTATTTTTGGTGGTGTTGCTGATCCCGAAGTGTCGGGTGTTTCCAAAGATACCGTTTCACTCCCTTATTTCATTCTCGCTGCGACCCTGGTCATCATGGCGTTGGTGTTTGTCCGCTTAAAGCTGCCAGCAATGGGTAAAGTCGACCAAGCAGCTCCGTTGCCGACGCAGGGCGGCGCTTGGGGTCAGAAACATCTGGTCTTGGGTGCGCTAGGTATCTTCGTTTATGTGGGTGCTGAAGTCGGTATTGGTAGTTTCTTGGCCATTTACCTGTCGCAAGACGACATCGGTGGTATGTCGACCTCGCAAGCTTCACACTACATTTCTTGGTATTTCGGTGGTGCCATGGTTGGTCGCTTTATTGGTGCAGCCGTTATGCAACGCTTCGCTGGTAACCGTGTACTGTTATTTAATGCGGTCTGTGCCATGTTACTGATACTGACCACCATCTTTAGTTCAGGAACATTAGCCATGTGGTCGATTCTTTTTGTCGGCTTATGCAACTCGATTATGTTCCCGACCATTTTTAGTCTGGCACTGCAAGGTTTAAAAGAAAGCACGGGGCAGGGTTCAGGCATTCTTTGTTTAGCGATTGTTGGTGGCGCAGTATTGCCGCTGTGTCAGGGTGCTTTAGCCGATATGATCGGTGTACAAGCCGCGTTTGTCGTGCCCTTGATGTGTTACGCCTACATCGCCTACTACGGTTTCGCCGGTTACGTACCACGTGCCTTTAAAAAAGCAAAGCAAACAGCTGAGGTTGCAGAATAATGAGACACAAAAAATGGCTAATGGCTGCACTTCCCGCAGCCATTCTTTCGGCCTGTAGCACAGATTCACAGGCACCCACTGAGCAGGACCCCGTGTGGCCACAACTCGACATTCCAGTTGCGCAAAAGTCAGCGATGGAACAGCGTATCGACGAATTGCTCGGTGAAATGACGCTGGAGCAAAAAGTCGCGCAAATGATCCAACCCGAAATCCGTGACATTACTGTCGAAGATATGCGCAAATATGGCTTTGGTAGTTACTTAAATGGCGGTGGGGCGTTCCCAAATAACGATAAATATGCAACGCCACAAGATTGGATCGCACTGGCGGAGGCGATGTACCAGGCATCAGTCGATGACAGCGTCGATGGTATCAATATCCCAACAATGTGGGGAACCGACGCGGTACATGGTCATAACAACGTATTAGGGGCGACGATATTCCCTCATAATATTGGTTTGGGAGCTGCCCGTAATCCTGCGTTGATCGAAGACATTGCCGAAGTGACTGCGACAGAAGTCATGGTGACCGGCATCGATTGGGTGTTTGCACCGACTGTTGCCGTTGCGCGTGATGTGCGTTGGGGACGTACCTATGAGAGTTACTCTGAGGACCCAGCGGTTGTGCGTGACTATTCAGCATCCATCGTGCGCGGATTGCAAGGGCATGTCGACGGCGACTTTTTGTCTGAGAAAAATGTCATTAGTACGGTAAAACACTTTATTGGTGACGGTGGAACCACAGACGGTATTGACCAAGGTAATACCGAAGTCGATGAACAAATGTTATTTGATATCCATGCGCAAGGTTATGTGGGTGGACTTGAAGCCGGCGCGCAAACCGTCATGGCGAGTTTTAATCGCTGGAATGGTGAAAAAATCCATGGCAGTAAATACCTGCTGACGGATGTGCTGAAAGAGAAGATGGGCTTTGATGGATTTGTCGTAGGTGACTGGAACGGTCATGGGCAAATTGAAGGCTGTACCAATGATAATTGCCCACAAGCAGCCAATGCAGGTCTTGATGTGTATATGGTGCCTACTCAGGCGTGGAAGCCTCTGTATGAAAATCTTATCGCACAGGTAAAAGATGGCACTATCGCCGAGTCGCGTATAGATGATGCAGTGCGCCGTATTCTACGTGTCAAAATGCGAGCGGGGCTGTTCGATAAGCCTTCACCCGCCAATCGTCCTTTGTCTGGTAAAACAGAACTCATTGGCGCAGATGAGCACCGCGCGATTGCACGTCAAGCGGTACGTGAATCATTGGTACTACTGAAAAATAATAATAACGTGTTGCCAATTAAACCGAACCAGCGAGTCTTAGTGGCTGGACCTGCGGCTGACAATATCGGTCAGCAGTCGGGTGGCTGGACGATTAGTTGGCAAGGCACAGGTAACTCAAATAAAGACTTCCCTGGTGGCACGTCGATATATGATGGTATCGCTGACGCTGTAAAACAAGCAGGCGGCGAAGCTGAGCTTGCTGTTAATGGTGAGTATCAAGAAAAACCTGATGTTGCAGTGGTCGTTTATGGTGAAACACCTTATGCGGAAGGTAATGGTGACATTGATAACGTCGATTACCAACGCGGCAACGCGGTTGACCTCGAGCTGTTAAAGCGCCTCAAGGAAAAAGGCATCCCCGTTGTTTCAGTGTTTATCAGTGGTCGTCCGATGTACGTCAATCCAGAAATGAATGCATCAGATGCCTTTGTAGCCGCGTGGCTACCGGGTAGCGAAGGAGCGGGTGTAGCCGATGTATTGGTGACCGATAAAAATGGACAGGTGCGTTACCCGATGACTGGGCAACTGCCTTTCTCATGGCCTAAAGCGCCGACTCAAGGTCGACTTAATGGTGATGAAGTTGGCTACGACCCATTGTTTAAACTGGGCTACGGCTTGAGCTTTGATGACAACGTAACCATCGACCCATTAAATACGGATTTCTCGGGCAGCGATATGCCGTTAGAAATGGCTATCTTTGATCGCGCGCCGCAGGCGCCGTGGCGTTTGATGATAGGTAACAGTGATGAGCGAAGCGAAGTGACCAGCAGTATTCAGTCACTGAGCGGCGTGCAAACTGAAACCTTTGATGACCAAGTGCAAGAGGATGCGCGACGCTTTACTTTTGCAGGCGAGGGCACAGGTTACTTCAGTTTTGTTAGTCCTTTCCCGCGTGATCTGCGCGCGTATAGTGTAGACGGTGGCGTGTTGAGTCTGACAGTTAAAGCGGATCCGAATCAACCTTTAACCCTGTCACTTAACTGTGGCGCCGACAGCTGTGAGTTTAGCCAAGCTATTGACGGCTATTTAAATGATAACTCGGCAGAGCAATGGACGACGTTAAACGTATCTGTTCAGTGCTTGGAACAAGCCGGTGTTAACACTGCCAGCACCGGTGAAGTGGTGCGCTTAGGCAGCTCTGCTGACACCTCTGTGAGCATTCGCGATATACGCTTGCAGGTGGCAGATGAGATTAACGGTGAAGCGCTTTGTCTAACGGGTGATAATGACTAAGTGACACCGCTTACTGACTCTGTGTAAAAGAAAGGCCAGCTTATTAGCTGGCCTTTTTAATGGGCGTTGCTTGTTGGTCCAGGGAAGACAACAAGCAACTGAGTTACGCAAACTTAGAAGGTGTATCGTGCACCCACTGCGTAACGTGGACCGTATTGACGTGCGAACAGGAACTGCTCTTCGTAGCGTCCATAACCTTCTTCGGTTTCATTGTTAAGGTTGATACCTTCAAAGAACACCGTCAGTTTTTCAGTGACATCGTAATTAACACTTAAGTCCCACTGACCGTATGACTTAGCAAATTGCGGTGGTGCGTCTGAAGAACCCTGAGCTTGGCCTACACCAATCAGGTAGCTGTCACGCCACGCATAAGTAGCACGCACTGACCAGCCGTCCTTTTCATAGAACGCTTGGAAGTTCGCAGAGTCACTTAAACCTGTAAGTGGTGCTTGTTGCTCGAGGCTGGTTACGTCAAAACGTACGTCGCCATCAACAAAAGTCGCATTGGCAGCTAAACCAAAACCCGAACGACCAAACAGATGCTGGGCGGCGACTTCAAAACCATCGACACTCTTGCTGTCTGTGTTGCTCGGACGGCTGATACTCCAAACGATCAATGGATCATCTGCATTCGGCTCAATGGCACCATCTGCATTACCATAACCATTGGCGATCATCTGTTCGAAGATAGCACTGCTGGTTGCTTGCTCACCGCGTGCTTCCACATCTGCAACGGCTTGCTGGTAGCGAGGCCCTTCAAAGATGTCGCGTAGGCCGTCGATAGTTGTCTCGGTAATGGTGGTCTGTACAAAGTTATCAACGTCTTTTTTGAAGTAACCGACAGACGCATAACTCCCTTCACCATAGTAGTACTCAAGCGCGAGATCGAGGTTGGTCGATTCAAATGGCAACAGGTTGGGGTTACCTGCGCTACCGGTGCGTGAGCCTGGTTTAGGACTCGCCGATAGGCTACGACCGCCGGCTAATGAACCGAGTGGCGCGCGAGAGATTGTTTTACCGGTTGAGAAACGACCGATCAGCTGATCAGTGAAGTTCACCTTCAGATCCAACATTGGTAAGAACACATCGTGCTCGCCGGTTTGTGTCAGGAATGTCGCATCACCTTCTTGGTACTGTGTGATCCACTCTGAAGCACTGACCCAGTTAACTTGCTGTTCTACACGCTGACGCACCGTACTGGTTACATCGGTTGTCTCGTAACGTACACCAACATTCAACTCAGTGAGGAACGAGCCCAACATGAATTCCCACTCTGTTTGTAGGAAGATGGCGTCAGTCTCTTCGCGTACGTAGCTTTGGCTGTCGATACCGTCGTAATATGCGTCAGCAACGAACTCATCGGCACCCATCACATCTTCGGTAAGATAAGCGACGTGACGCGCCAGTGCTTCGTTGTAATCGTAAGTGTAGTAATAGTTCTGTGCGAGGTCTGAACCACCGCCTTCAAACTCGTCTAAGAAACCACTGGTATCGTGGTATTGAAACATTCCATCAGGGAAAATTTCAGCAAAACTCGGACTGAACCCAGGTCCACCGCGCAGACCACTCCATGCCTCATAACCGCCCATGTCTTGGTCAGTACGTGAAATACCGGCTTTGACTGAAACTAACGGGATATCAAGAACCGAGTTAAACCAGGTCCCTTCGACTTGATACTGTTTTACATTCGACTCACCGGGTGAGTGGATGAATTGACCAAAGTTAGAACCGATTTCATTAGGCGCTAGCACCGAGGTACCGTTGTTCCAAAGGACACTGGCTTGAGGGATTTCACCATTACGGTAATCGTAGATTTTGGTTTGTAACTGGTCAGAGCCCATAATAATCTGGCCGTTAGAACCCAAACCTGGGTCGGCGCCATTATCGATGGTGTTGCTTGAATCGTGAGCATCGACCCAGAGTCTAAAGTCTGGCGTAATATCCCACGTGAGATTCAAGCCGATCGAATCCGCTTCAATTTCGGTCGTATCCCAGTTTGCAGTGAATGATGAATCGTTACCTGAGATGTCTGCGTAAACGGCAGTACCGTTTTCGTCTAGGATGTACGAGTTGATGTTGCCACCAAATTCGTTCCAAATACCCCAACCAAAGCCAAGACGACCTGAGGTACGGCGTGAACCGGTGTAATCAGCGGTCAGAACCATGGTGTCGGTAGGAGCGAACTGGAATGTTACTTGACCGTTAGTACGTTCGTTTTGAACGTCGGTAAAGCCATAGTTCATGTCTTTCGGGAAGAAGTGGTTACCGATACGCTCACCGTCTTCGCCGATAGCACGTGGATCAACATAATCGCCTTCGTCTAATTCGGGTAATCCAACGTTCGCCTGCCAACCTTGAATATTGGCATACTGTTGACGGAAGTCACGGCGTTGTTGCGATACAGACACTGCAACACCAAACATGTCGTCGGCGAAGGTATTACTGTAAACGGCCGCAAGTTCTGGCGTGATGCTATCGCCTTCTTCTACCGAACTGTCGTGCAACGCTTTACCCATTAGCACGAATTTTTGCCCAGAGTGTTGGAAAGGACGGGTGGTAACAATGTTGACCGTTGCACCAAGGCCACCGCTTGGCGTATTTGCCCGAGCCGTTTTATAGACTTCCAACGCTGTCACGCCCTCAGAAGAGAGCGCTTCTAGACTGTACGAGCGTGTGAAACCCGTTCCTGGCATCTGACGGTTGTTTAAGGTGATTAGGTTAAACTCAGGACCAAAACCACGTACTGTGATTTGGCTACCTTCGCCATCATTTCGGCTGACCGAGACACCAGTAATACGCTGCAGTGATTCAGCGAGGTTGGTGTCTGGGAATTTACCCATTTCTTCTGCCGAAATGGCATCAACGACACCGCTCGACTGACGTTTAAAATCAGTTGAGCGTGCTAAACTGCCGCGAATACCACTGACATTGATGACTTCAATAGACTCTTTGGCCTGTTCTTCGTTATCTTGTCCCTGTTCCTGCGCATACACTGGAAGCGCAAGGCCTGCGGTCAGTACGAGTGACACTGCCGTCGCAATAGGACTTATGCTAAACGTCATTGGTTTTTTCATTGTTCTATCCATTTCTGTTTGTCGTACCGATTAGAAATTATCGATGACTAAGTTATCAACTTGATACTCAGCACCGAGCGACTGACCCCAGGTAGGGAAAATCATAATCGTTTTGATATCGCTGATATCTAGACCCGCATCAAACAGTGATTGTAGTGTGAAATTATAAGTCGCCCATTCACCGGCTACTGGCTCTTCACCGTAATTACCGCTGGCAAGTGGGACTTCCGCAAATACTGCGCTATCGCTTGACTCAACCTTAAATAGCCATTGTGCATCAGCGCCTTCGGGCTGGCTCATGACACGCATATCAAAGCTGATTGCGCCGTTAGCTAACATCGCCGAAGCATCAAACGACACACCTTCTTTACCTTGGAAACCAAGCACTGTTTCTGGGATGCTTTGAATAACAAACTCGGCTACTTGTCCATGGTCATCACCACTGTCTACAACGGCTGGTGTTGAACCGGCACAGCAGTCAAATAAGTTCCAGTCGGCATTGATTGATTCTTCGAAAACCGTTAAGCCTTCTAGACCGGCGCTCGGGTTATAAATGCGCGCCTCATCAACACGGTAGACAGCGCCTTCACCGGTACCCCAAGCAGGGTACATCATGACGACATCAATTGCAGAGATGTCAAAGTCTTGGTTAACGAGCTCCTGCAAACTAAAGGTGTAGGTTTGCCATTCACCGACAACCGGCTCTACGCCACCACTACCGGCAGTAAGGTCAAGCTCAAGGGCTGACTTAGCGTTGTTAGATTCAACTTTGAACTTCCAAACCGAGTCAGGGTTAGACGGTGACTCAACCACTTTCAAGTCGAACTGAATAACGCCTTCGACCATGAGGGCGCTGGCATCAAATTTAATACCTGAATCTTCTGGCGGCTTAAAGCCTAATACAGCGGGTTCTGCGCCGACTGAGAACTCCGCAACGTTACCACGCTCATCATCAGTCACAACGACTGGGGTGGTGCCACCACAGCAGTCCCACATTGGCCAATCGGGATTTTCGCTATCACCAAATAGAACCAGCTCAGGTGATGCGGCTTCTGGCGATACGATCTCAGCGTTAGTAACGAGGTATTCAGCGCCATTACCCATATCCCATGTTGGGAAGATCATTAACACATCGATCGCAGACGGTTCGTCTAAACCTGCGTCTACTAGTGCTTTAATTGGGAAAGTATAGGTTTGCCATTCACCGACCGTCGGCGCGACACCTTCTTCGCTCGCAGTTAACGGTAGTTCGCCGGCGTATTGACCTTCGTTTGTCTCAACCTTAAATAACCATTCCGCGCTGCCGTTGCTCGGAGGCGTGACGACTTTCAAATCGAAGGTGAAATAACCTGATTCGATGATTTGTGAAGCATCGAAAGGCTGCGGAGCCACTGTTTCGTCTTCAATAAACGCTTCGCGACTGACAAAGCCATTCACGGTAGGTGTTTCGTTCACCACAAACTTGTACACATCACCTTTGTCGGCATCACTGACCAGTTCTGGTGTTGAACCACCACAGCAATCCCATGCCGGCCATGCTGGATTAGGCGTACCATCAAAAACTGTCAGCGTTTCTGGAATGGTGGTAGTCGGAGGGACTGGAATAGGGGCCTTGCCCGTGACTAATGTTTCTTCGTCTTTATATCCCGCGCGAACGGTTTCGCATCCTTTGCCGGTGTCAGGATTTTGCGCACATTGGAAAACGCGGACATAATCGATCTCGAGCGTTTGACCTTCCGCGAAAGCGCTTTCATCTATGCCCAAGTTATTTACGTTTTCGGGCCAATCACCGCCCACAGCAAGGTTCATGATAAGGTAAAAACGCTGGTCGAATGGTTCAGGACCGTATGCGACTTCGAGTTCACCGGTGCTTTGATTGTAAAATTCGGTATACCAACCTTGGTGATTCAAGCCGATGGCTTCGCCTTTGCTATTGTAGCGAACGGTGGATTCCATTTGCGTCGCATAAAGGTAATCGTCTACGTACCAACGAATCTCACCCTCCTGCCATTCGACAGCGTAGGTGTGGAACTCGTCAGCAGGATTGCCCTCTACGGCGTATGCTTTACCTGAAGAATCGTTATCTGGCCATTCGCTGCCGTAATGGAGCGTGCCGTGAATGTTGTTCTCAACATTGCCTTCTTCGTCAGTGGTTTTAAGGTTAACCGCTTCGACGATATCGATTTCTCCCGATTTGGGCCAGGTACCATAGACCGAATCTGTCGGCATCATCCATACTGCAGGCCAGCTACCTTGACCAGACGGCATTTTCGCGCGTACTTCGATACGGCTGTACTTGAAATCACCTTTCATTTTGCTGTTCAAGCGTGCTGACGTATAGGGCTTTTCAGCGCCTTCTTCAGCAGGTAAAGCAACAATTTTTAAAGTGTCATCGGAAACGTACGCGTTGTCAGGACTGTCGGTGTAGCACTGTTGCTCATTGTTGCCGCCACCTTGGCAGTTGACCTCAAAGTTCCATTTACGTTCGTCAATACTGTCACCGCTGAACTCGTCACTCCATACAAGTTCCCAGTCATCAACGGGAGCAGTGGTATCAATTTGGGTGTAATCAGTGTTGGTTTCGACACTGTCGCCACCACACCCCACAAGGCCGAGCGCTACAAGCGCTGCGGCAATAGGGCGTATTTTTGTTGTTATCGGGTTCATAATTGAATTCCTGATTCATCGTTCTTGTTGTACGGCTGCGTTGAAAATGTAAGCGCTTTCACAAACTAGAACAAAAAACTAACAACGTCAATGTGTGGTATTAACTTCTTGTTTAGAATTTGTGACAACCTTTTTGGACGCCGTACCCATCAAGGCTATTGTATTATCAAGCATACGATTACTAAAGCCCCATTCATTATCATACCACGCCATGACCTTAATTAGACGTCCATTAACGCGAGTTTGACGCGCGTCAAAAATACTAGAATGTGCATTATGATTGTAGTCTGACGACACTAAAGGTAGTTCGTTGACTTCAAGAACGTGTTTGAGCGGCGCTTGATTTGCAGCTGCTTTGACAATCTCGTTGACTTCCTCAACCGTGGTATCCCGACCCGCGATAAAATTTAAATCTACAAGCGAGACATTGGGTGTAGGCACTCGAACTGCTAATCCGTCAAACCGACCTTGCAACTCTGGGATAACTAAACCAACGGCCGCAGCTGCACCTGTTTTAGATGGGATCATATTTTGTGCGGCGGCACGTGCACGCTGTAGGTCTGAATGATAGGAATCGGTAAGTCGTTGGTCATTTGTGTAGGCATGTACCGTGGTCATAAGCCCTGATTCAATGCCAAGTGATTCGTGTAATACTTTCGCTACTGGAGCCAAGCAGTTAGTCGTGCACGAAGCGTTCGAGACGATATCCATTTCGGCGGTTAACACATCATGATTCACGCCATAAACCACAGTGGCATCAACGCCTTTACCTGGAGCCGAAATCAACACTTTTTTTGCACCTGCATCAATGTGTGCTTGTGCTTTGTCACGTTCGGTAAACAAGCCAGTGCACTCAAGCACAACATCAATGTCGAGGGACTGCCATGGTAATTGGCTTGGGTCACGCTCAGCATATACTTGTACCGAGTGGTCATCGATTGTCAAAGCGTTTTCGTGAGCTGCTACGCTTGCATTGAACCGACCGTGAACAGTATCGAACTGTAATAAATGCGCTAGTACTTCTGGTGAACCGAGGTCGTTGATTGCAACGAGTTCAATCTGATCGCTTAGCCCGCGTTCATAGAGTGCACGAACGATGTTTTTTCCAATTCGACCAAATCCATTAATTGCTATACGAATGGGCATAACTACTCCTAACTATTGTTTTGTTGTGGTTTGCTTACTGTAACGGGAGCCTTTTAACCCCTCTTTTACTCGTGCGAGTTTCTCTCTAAATTCTGGGCCACGCTGTAATGTGTAACCGGCGATGATGGCGTCAATAAGAACCAACTGAGCGATACGTGATGCCATGGGCATGTATTGGTCAGTATCCTCGGGTACATTGGTGGAAACCGTAAAGTGACAACTGTCCGAGAGCGGGCTGTGTGCCGCGGTGATGCCAATCACGGTCGCTTTGTTTTCATATGCGATCGCCGCTATTTCGCAAAGTGCTTTAGTTCGACCCGTGTGACTGATGCAAACCAATACATCGCCAGGCTCACTATTAATTGCCCACATGCGTTGTACAAGCAGATCGTCGGAAAACACGGACGGAGTGTCGAACCGTGCGAACTTGTTTTGAGCGTCATGGGCTACTGACGCGGATGCGCCGAAGCCAAAGAACGCTATTTTACGAGCGGCAACCATTGTCTCTACAGCAGCTGTAATAGGGCGGCTGTCGAGTGATTGACGAGCAATATTGAGCGCGTTTAACGTAGAGTCGAAGATTTTTTGCGTGATTTGATCAACATTATCGCTTTCTTCAATATCGCGGTTCACATAAGGCGTGCCTTGCGCCAAACTTTGCGCCAGTTGCAGTTTGAAATCTGGATAACCCTTACAGCCAAGGCGACGGCAAAACCGGTTAACGGTTGGTTCACTCACATCCGCTAACGCTGCCAAGCTGGCTATACTGCGATGAATAGCCTGCTCAGGCTCATGCAAGATTAATTCAGCGACCTTTCGTTCAGACTTACTAAACTGACTCCGCTCTGACGAAATGCGATTTATCAAATCCATAGGTGATACGACTCATTTTGTAATTTAGTTACGAAATTATTTGTTATATTGACAAACTTGACGCCTTTACACTAGTCTAAATGTAGTAAAGTTACAAAAACACGCAACTAAAATTTATCGAGGCATGCATGACAGATAGTTTGCAACGCAGTGATTTGGTGTTATTCGGGGTACTGGGTGACCTGTCGCGGCGCAAATTAATCCCTGCGCTTTATCAACTAGACCGCAGTGGGTTATTGCATCAGGACAGTAAAATTATTGGCGTCGCACGAGATAGTTTGAGCGACAGTCAATTTGAAGCGCGTGTAAAAGAAACGCTGAAAACATTCGTGGCTGACGAAGAACTCGTCGACGACGTGCTGATGCGTTTTTGTAAGCGCTTTCATTATGTCGAAATGGACTTCTCCAAAACTGAAGCATACCAAGCACTCAAAGCCGCTGCCGTCGAAGATGTCGACCGCGTGTTTTATCTTGCAACGCCACCGAGTCTGTATGCCACAATTTGTGCTGGTTTGAGTAGCCATGCTCTGATTAGTGAAAGCACCCGAGTGATTTTAGAAAAACCAATTGGTCATAATCTCGCCTCATCACAAACAATTAACCAAGCGGTTGCAAAGTACTTTCAAGAAAGCCAAATCTACCGAATTGACCACTATCTGGGTAAAGAAACCGTACTCAATTTGCTTGCTCTTCGCTTTGCCAATGCGCTATTCGCTTCTAATTGGGACAATTCAGCGATAGACCATATTCAGATTACTGCTGCCGAAAAAGTCGGCGTAGAAGGTCGCTGGGGATATTACGACGACGCCGGTCAGTTACGCGATATGGTGCAAAACCATCTTCTTCAAGTGCTTTCGTTGATAGCGATGGAGCCGCCATCGCGGCTGGATGCTGAAAGTATTCGAGAAGAGAAACTCAAGGTATTGAAGGCACTAAGACCTATCGATGCAGCCAACTCAAAAGATGTATCGGTGCGCGGTCAGTATCAAGGTGGCTTTAGTGGTGAGACAAAAGTGCCTGGCTACTTGCAGGAAGAGGGCGCGCGCCAGAACAGTGACACAGAAACTTTCGTTGCACTGAAGGTGAATATTGATAATTGGCGCTGGTCGGGTGTGCCGTTTTACCTGCGTACCGGTAAGCGTATGCCAGAAAAACGTAGCGAGGTGGTTATCACGTTTAAGAAGCAACCACACAATATTTTTAACGACACCACTGCCGATTTACAGCCCAATAAACTCGTTATTCGTCTGCAACCAGACGAAGGTGTTGAAGTACAAATGCTGAATAAGATCCCAGGACTGGGTAAACAGATGCATTTGAAAGCCACTACACTCGATTTAAGTTTTGACGAAACGTTTGAGAAAAAGCGCATCGCTGACGCTTACGAACGACTTATGCTGGAAGCCATGCAGGGTAACCAGTATTTGTTCGTGCACCGCGACGAGGTGGAGTACGCCTGGCGCTGGGTTGACGGCATATTAGCCGCTTGGGAACAAAACGAACAACCACCAAAACCCTATCACGCAGGCACTTGGGGACCTGTATCAGCGGTTTCTTTACTAGCGCATGACGGAAGGCAGTGGGATGAATAACAAAGAGGATATCAAGGTGAATACTTTTGACAGCAATGAAGCATTATCAAGTTCACTGAGCGAGCGAATTGCAGAACTGCTTGCTCAAGCAATTGAACAACGTGGCGAGGCGACACTTGTTGTGTCTGGTGGACGTACTCCAAAACCATTGTTCGCTGCACTTAATGAAAAGGATATAGAGTGGTCAAAAGTGACTATCTTGTTGGCCGATGAACGTTGGGTCTCGCCAGATTCAGACGATAGTAACGACAAGTTAATTAAGACCTGTTTATTGAAAAATAAAGTAGGTGCCGCAAAGTACGTGAGTTTATTTACCGGCCATGAGCAAGCCAGTAATGCGGCAGCGGCTTTAGAAGCGAAAGTCGCGGCATTACCTAAATTTGATGTTGTTGTTTTGGGCATGGGCAATGATGGCCATACGGCATCGTTATTTCCCTGTTGTGCGCAGTTAGAGGCTGGTTTAACGCAGTCTAACGCGCTGATCGCTACGCAGCCCACCACAGCGCCATACAACCGCTTGAGCTTAACTAAACAGCGGTTGTTGAACAGCCATCATGTATTTTTCCACATCACAGGCGATGAAAAGTGGTCAGTGCTACAAACCGCCATGGAGCGGCCAGACCCAACAAAATATCCTATCAGTGATCTAATTCACGCAGGATCAACGCCGATAGATGTTTATTATTCAGCCGCCTAAGAGGTGCTTATGAATCCGATAGTAGAACGTGTAACGCAGCGTATTGAAGCGCGCAGCGAAGCCTCACGCAATGCGTATCAGGAGCGCATGACGCAAGCGCGTCGCAAAGGGCCTCATCGTAGCGCCTTATCGTGTGGCAACTTGGCGCATGGTTTTGCTGCATGCGGTCAAGCAGAGAAGGGTGAACTGCGCAGTTTAACCAAAGCGAATATTGGTATTGTGACCGCTTATAACGATATGTTATCAGCCCACCAGCCTTATCATGACTATCCAGAGAAGTTGAAAAAGGCAATCCGTGATGTCGGGAGTGTTGCGCAAGTGGCGGGTGGTGTGCCTGCAATGTGCGACGGCGTTACTCAGGGTCAGCCTGGAATGGAATTGAGTCTGATTAGTCGTGATGTTATCGCTATGGCGACAGCGGTAAGCCTATCTCACAATATGTTTGATGGCGGTTTGATGCTTGGGATTTGCGATAAAATCGTCCCAGGGCTATTAATCGCAGCGCTGAGCTTTGGCCACATGCCGTTTATTTTCGTACCGGCTGGACCTATGCCATCAGGCATTTCAAATAAAGAAAAAGCACGTATTCGCGAGCTTTACGCGGAAGGCAAAGTCGATAAAGAGCAATTGCTCGATGCCGAGTCCGCATCTTACCACTCAGCAGGAACCTGTACTTTTTACGGTACAGCTAATTCAAATCAGCTCGTTATCGAAATGATGGGCTTGCACTTGCCGGGCGCTTCGTTCGTGAACCCAGGAAGCGAGTTACGCGAGCAATTAACCCGCGCGGCTGCACAACATGTAACGCGTATTACCGATCTGGGTGCTGATTATCGCCCGATTGGCGAAATCGTAACGGCAAAATCCATTGTTAACGGTATTATTGGACTGTTGGCGACGGGCGGCTCGACCAACCACACAATGCATTTAATCGCTGTAGCTAAGGCTGCGGGTTACCAGGTTGACTGGAATGATTTTGCTGAATTGTCATCAGTCACCCCTCTGTTAACGCGCATCTATCCGAATGGACAAGCGGATATTAACCATTTCCAACGCGCGGGCGGTATGCCATTCCTAATTCGTGAGCTACTGCGTGCAGGGTTATTACATGATGACGTTGAAACTGTGGTGGGTCACGGGCTCGATAAATATCAACAGCGTCCAACATTGACGGAAGAGGGTCAATTGACCTGGGTTGATATCGCAGAAGAATCTCTTGATGAGGATGTTTTAAGACCGCACACCCGAGCATTCAATGAGCATGGAGGCTTAGAGGTCCTAGCTGGTAACTTGGGGCGTGCGGTCATCAAAACATCGTCATTACCTGAGGGTAGCAAATCGATTACTGCGCCAGCGGTGGTTTTTACCAGTCAACATGACTTAGTTGAGGCATTTAAAGCCGATAAACTCAACAAAGATTGTGTCGTGGTGGTGCGTTATCAGGGCCCTAAAGCCAACGGTATGCCAGAGTTGCATAAACTGACACCTTCACTCAGTGTTCTTCAAAAACGCGGTTATAAAGTGGCGCTGGTAACAGATGGCCGTATGTCAGGCGCTTCGGGAACCGTTCCCGCAGCTATCCATGTCACACCTGAAGCCTTAGATGGGGGGGTTATTGCAAAAATAAACGATGGTGACTTGGTCAGTGTTGACTTTGAAAACGCACGGTTAGAGGTGTTAGTCGACGAGAATGAATTAAATTCTCGTGATATAGTCGCGCCGGATTTATCTGAGTATCAATTTGGCATGGGCCGGGAGTTGTTTGGTAACTTCCGAGACATTTTTAGTGGCGCTGAGTCAGGCGCATCCGTGCTTTTTAGGGAAGATCAGTAAATGGTAAACGACTCAAAACTCGACCTCAGCACGAATTTTGCCGTAGTCGCTGACATTGGTGGCACCAACGCGCGCTTTGGTCGTATTAACTTAAAAACCTTTGAACTCGACCGTATACAAGTATTTCCGTGTGCGGATTACTTGAATCTGACCGATGCGCTGATTGCGTATCGCGACCAACAAGACGTCGCTTTAGAGCACGTGGCGATAGCGATAGCTTGCCCCGCTGAGGGGGATTCGATTCAGATGACCAATCACCACTGGCAATTTTCAGTGCGTGGTACTCGTGAAGCGTTAGGCCTTACAAGTTTTATTGTGCTTAACGATTTTGCTGCAGCGGCGATGAGTTTATTGACGTTGGCGAAAGGCGAGACTAAAAAAATTGGTGGCGGTAAGAAAATTGAGTCCGCTCCTTGTGCTGTGCTAGGTGCAGGTACTGGTTTGGGGGTAGGTCACTTAGTGTACTTACCAAACGGCGATGTAATGCCCCTGCCAGGTGAGGGGGGTCATGCTGATTGGGCACCACTCAACGAAAAAGAGTGGGCTATTCACGAATTTTTAGCACGTCGCTTTGATGGTCGCGTATCGGCAGAACGGCTACTCTCCGGACCGGGTATTGAGAACCTCTACCAAGCGATAGCGCATTATCATGACCGCGCGGTCCCGCCGTTACGCGCCAAAACAATCGGTGCTCGGGCGCTAACCGGTTGCGATGCGATTGCGACTGAAACTGTCAATCAGTTCTTTGCTAGCTTAGGCAGTTTTGCGGGTAATTTAGCGTTAACCCTTAATACGCGTGGCGGGGTATATATCGCTGGAGGCGTGGTTCCAAAACTATTGCCACTGATGGCGGGTTCTGAGTTTAGAACACGGTTTGAACAAAAAGGGCGCTTCTGCAACTTAGCCGAATCGATCCCATGCTACGTGATCACTGCTGAGCATGCTGGTATGCGCGGCGTAGCTCAATACTTAAAACAGACATTGCGCAAAGCACCTGCGACTGCCGATGTTGATTGAGGATCCTGATGAAATATACTGCTAATGATATATTTAATGCGTCCCGTGTTATCCCTGTTATCGTTATTAACGACATTCAACAGGCCGTACCACTTGGTCGTAACCTTTGTAAACAAGGCTTTAAAGTGCTTGAGGTGACTTTACGCACCCCTGCTGCTTTGCATGCCATCGAAGAAATGCGTCGAGAGTTGCCTGATGCAATTGTTGGCGCCGGCACGGTGACAAATACCACTCAGCTGACGCAAGTACAAACCGCAGGCGCTCAATTTGCGATCAGCCCGGGTGCTACGCCAACATTGCTCGAGGCCGGTAAGGCCGCGGATATTCCATTAATTCCCGGGATTGCCACGGTCTCTGAGCTTATGACGGGCATGGAATATGGTTACGACCATTTTAAACTGTTCCCAGCAGAAGCTGTGGGAGGCGTCAAGCTTCTCAAGTCAATTCATGGTCCGTTTCCTGATATTCGTTTTTGTCCCACGGGGGGCATTAATGAAAGTAACTACCAAGACTACCTCGCATTACCGAATGTGAGCTGTGTTGGCGGTTCTTGGATAATGCCTTAGCGTGATCCTCACTCGGCTATATGCGCAGTGTGTGCATGTAGCCTCTTTCAAATCCTTGTTTAAGTTGCATGGATATCGCTCGAAACGATACTATACAAGGTCTTATGTCAGCGCTCATCAATCAAGGATCCTCTCATGCCGATTGACACTCAATTGACGGTGAATCAAGCCCAGCAAATTGCCAAATTACAGACTCAGTTCAACCAAGGATTAGACGCTGATTGGCCAATGGCACCCACACTTGCTCGTGATGATTTTGCCGCTGTGATTGTTGAGCTTGGCGAACGTTATGATCACTTAGGCTACAAGTGGTGGAAAAAACAACAAGCCGACCATGAGCAAGCGAATATGGAGTTGATTGACGTGCTGCATTTCGCGGTATCTGATGTGATTGAAGTATTGGTCCAGGATGGAAGTGCTAGCCCGGTTGAAACGGCTGCGTTAAAGCTAGCTGAAGCAAGTATTAGGGCAAATGCCGACGAAGCGCTTGATGCTAAATGGTTATTGCGACATACCGCACTTGAAGGACGTCCCGATCTAGGTCGACCTCTATGCTTTGGTAATGAGTCACTGACCCAACTGTTTAATATGCTGTATCAGGCCTACGGCAGCGCAGAAGCCGTTTATGTCAGTTACGTGGGTAAGAATGCGTTAAACCACGTGCGGCAGCAGCGTGGTTACAAAGATGGCAGCTACATTAAAATGTGGCACGACGAAGAAGATAACCAAGTGATGATGCGTTTGTTGCTTGGCAATAACGATATTCTAAAAAGCAACACGCCATTAGATGAAGCGATCGCATTGCTTACTAACTATTATGATGACCATATTGCGTGAGCTACCCAGCGTTTCGGTTTCTCAGGTTTCCACGATATTTTTTTGAGCTGCGCAGAAAGCTGCGTAACGATGTCCCGCTGATAATGTCAATAGGCTTGGTACTCAAGAATGCGTTGGCCGCTTCTGTAAACTGGCTTGATGTAACGATGTATGCGCCCGACATATTGTTCGAGAGCACTTCAACAAATAGGTCAAGCACATTGGCAAAATTGATGCTATCAGTTCGCCAGTAGTCGTAAGTCACGAGATATTGCGCCCCGTTTTTTTCGACGACTAAGTCGCATACACTATCGAAGTTCGCTTGCCAGGGTTTCACCGTGAATCCCTGCTCACGAAAGTAATCACCGACGACACGTTCTAGAATCGATCCGTTTATGTTTTCAATCCTACTATATTTTTTAGGTTCTCGCGGCAGTTGAGCGTGCTGTTTTTGTGATACAACTAAAAGTAAATGTAATAAACTCAGAAGGATAAGTAATGCGGGTACTGCATATTTGGTAATCGGAATAATTACGTGATACAGCTCATACTCAACGTGAGATACAAATGTGACTAGGTCATGCCTTTCAACACCAAAATAATTGCTTTTGTAATGGTTTTGGTAGATCTTTGACCCCGAATAAATAAGCGGTGCTAATAAAAGACCTACGCACCAAGCCCACTTAGAGAGCCTGACAGTAAAAAACCGTTCCCAATTAAGCGTCGTATTTGTCATCTTCCATCCTTGGATACACGATATGAGTGGGCGTTCCCTGCGCACTGTTTTATTTAACTAGCAAACAGAATGATAATACGCAACTATTTTATAGCCATTCAACGCTTATTGTGATTACAATCAATGTAGAAATTTGGTTTATTATTCTTGACGCATCGCATGATCGTTGTCTAAAGGAAGTGCTTGATTTATTAATGTTGATCATTGAGCGATCAATGAATTGTTAAAGGGACTTAATCTTGCCATTAAATAAAAAGTACAACATCAGTTGGCTCACTGGACAGTTCAAAGAGTCCGAGCAGGAAGCGCGTTATCGCGAGTCGATAAAACTGACCGTCAGACGTGATACGCGGTTAGCACTCATTATTGTTGCACTCATTTTTGCGATGTTCACCATCACCGATTACAACTTGCTCGGTGATACATCTGGATTCTACGCGCTCGCGGCGATGCGTATTTCGGTCGTGCTCGCGTGTATTGCATTGGCAGTTATCATCGGTCGAGTGGGGTGCTTGTCATCTAGACCGCTGCTTCATGCGATACCACTTTGGATATTGGCAACGGGTATCGTTGTAATTATTCCGTTGCGTCCTGAAAGTTTACTGACTCAAATCACCGCCGTCGTCGTTGCTACCATGGCATTTTATTTACTGATTCCAAACGTACTTAGCATCGCTACCTGCGCGAGTGTTTTTCTCAGTGTTGGCTTTATTAGCGCGGCTGTTATATTTGTAGACGTTCCGATCACAACCACGATGCGACTCACGCTATTACTCGCTATGGCTAATATTGTCGGGTATTGTGCGTTACTGCGGCTTGAGCTTTTGCAACGTCGACAGTTTTCACTGCTTAATGACGAGCGTGAACAAAATGCACGCTTACAGCAAGAAGTCGAACATCGTCGCGCATTAGAAGCACAGTTACGCATGCTCGCCGAACAAGATGCGCTGACTGGACTGGCAACGCGTAGTCATTTTATTAAGCGTGCAGAAGGTTTGTTGCGAAGCGCCCGACATGATAACTCTGCTTTTTGCATACTGATGATTGATATTGATCACTTTAAGCGAATTAATGATTCGTGGGGACATATGCAGGGTGATATCGTACTCAAACAGGTGGCGTCGACGTTACGATGTGCATTGCGCGAAGTAGACGTGATAGGTCGGTTTGGGGGGGAAGAGTTTATTGTTGCCATGCCGAACATCGAATGCCAACAGGCTATTAGCGTTGCTACGCGGCTAAAATCATGTGTCGCGACTATCGAATTGGCAGAACCGCTTGACGGTATTTCACTCAGTGTGACCATTGGCATCGCGGTTAAACGCGACGAAACCATGTTAGACGAACTTATTCAGCAAGCTGACGAGATGCTCTACAAAGGAAAACGAAGCGGGCGTAATCGTGTTGAGGCAACACAGTGAATGAGATAGGGTCGCTGACACGCAGCGTGCAAGCGACCGCTCGGCGTTACAGCTTAACCAACAATTTACCTTGGTTCTCACCAGACAGGAACATATTCAGTCCTTCAATGGCCGACTCTAATCCCTCTAAAACGTGAGCGCGATACTTAATATCGCCTTTCGTAACATAAGGTGTTAACTGCTGCAGTAGACTCGGGATCTGATCAAAATGATCAGGCATGGTGAAGCCTTGAATACTGAGTCGCTTCTTGATGATAGGAACCCAGCTAGGGCCTGGGCTTGGTTGCTCTTTATCGTAATCCGCGATCATGCCACAGACAACCACGCGCCCATGTGCATTCATGCGTCCCATGACCGCATGTTGAATCGGACCGCCGGTATTCTCAAAATAGAGGTCAATGCCATTTGGCGTTAATTCAGCTAACTTGGTGGGAATGTCATCAGTCTTGTAGTTGACTGCGCCGTCAAACCCAAGTTCGTTAACAATCCACTCTGCTTTTTCGTCTGAACCGACTACACCAATCACGGTGAGACCATCCGCTTTTGCCATTTGACCGACAATTGAGCCTACGGATCCAGCTGCACCTGTGACCACCAATGTTTCACCTTGCTTAGGTTTGCCAACATTGAGAAGGCCCTGAGTTGCGGTCAGGCCGGGTAGGGCAAATACCGACAGTACCATTTCATCCGGTGCATCCGTTTGTACTTTGTTAATGCCTTGCCCATCGCTCAGAGCATATTCCTGCCAACCCATCATACCCATGACACGGTCACCTTCGGAAAAGTCCGGGTGTTTACTGGCGACGACTTCACCCACCCCTGAACTGCGCATAACAGAGCCTAGTTCAACGGGGGGAATATAGCTTTCTCTATCTGGGCTCATCCAACCGAACATGGCTGGATCAAGCGACATATGGGTTTGTTTAATCAGTAGTTGGCCGTTTTCGACATTCGGACGATCAAGCTCAACAACCTCAAAGATATCTTGAGAGACAGGACCTGGCTGAGGTCGTTTGACTAATTTAATCGCTTTATATTGACTCATGAAGTTCCTCGAAACAATTAAGTGTGTGCGGAACTTACGGATAGAACAACTTGAGCGGATCAAAGGTCATTAAATAAAAACGTGAGATTCTGAGAAGTGGTGCGTCCGAGTAGACTCGAACTACCGACCTCTGCCATGTCAAGGCAGCGCTCTAACCAACTGAGCTACGGACGCACTATTTGGGATGTCGTTAAGACGGGCGCTATCATATTGATTTGAGGTTAAGCATGCAAGTGTTTTTTTAATGATAACAGTGCGTTTGCTTGTTTAATCATCAAACTGGTGGAAATTTAGCGACCCGCTTGAAACCCACAGGTTTCAAAGAACTGTTGCCAAGGCTGGACAAACGCTTTTGTCGTATCGGGTAAACGGGTATTGTAGGCAGTCCAATGCACTAGGTAATCTGTTAGTTCAGCTTGAGGCACCAGCGCTGCGAGTCTATTAAATGCCTCGCTGACGCGTTGATATTGGCGTTGAAGGTCAGCTAAGTCTGCTTGAGTTTGCTTAATGAACACCGTGATAAAGGCTTGATGTAAGCGACGGGCGCGCTCAGGAGTGCCTTTCGATAGGCAACCTGCATGCTTGGCTAAGTCGTCTAATTGCGGCGTAAACTGATCAAGTAACGCCGTCGCCTCGGCAACGCTGCGCATCAGCTTCGGTATATAATCTTGCTGCGCTAACACTTGCAGTGCAGCAGTCAGCTCGGTGCTCTCTCGCGGGTTGTGCAACCAAGCAATTACCGTGTTCAACGCCTCCATGCTGTGGCTAAAATCTTGGTCCGAGATGGTGGTGAGTGGCGTTGATGCCATCGTCATCACATTCCGAAGCCCTTTATCGGTTGCTATGGCGCGTGCGAGACGCGTTGCTGTTTGCTCCTCAAGTTGCTGAGCGGCTTTAACCAGCTCGTCTGAAAAAGCCTCTGACTGTGGGTCTTGAGAACATCTCAGTAATGCCTCGATGAGCCGTTGGTCATCGTAGAAACGAGATAGACCGTCATCAAGACGACCCAACGAACTATTACGCTCAGCAATGATTTGTCCCGCACGACAATGATTGAGCTGCAGTGCTGTTAAAAAACTCATCGTTGTAGGCGCATGAACGGGTTTAAGCATGCGAGGGGCGGGCAATGCGGGCGGACGCACCGAAAAGGTTAACGGCGCCAACTCAATATCCAAGGTGTATGTTACCCGATCATGCAATTCATGCAGGCTAGACAAGCCAGAAGGCTGTGAGCAGGCAGCGACTAAACCGAGGGAAAGGACGCTAGCCCATGCGATAGCGTGTCGCTTTGACTGGAGTCGTGCGGCTAAAACCTTTAAACTCGTCAGTATTCTGAAGTTGTTAACTAAGGACATAGATTACATGTTCACGGGTATTGTTCAAACCAAAGCCAAAGTAGTATCGCTGACCGATAAAGGCGAGTTTCGCCACTTGACTATCGAAGTCGAGCCGCGTCATCTCTCTGGCGTTCAACTGGGTGCTAGTATAGCGATAAACGGTGTTTGCTTAACAGTGGTTCACTTTGATGAGACACAGGTTTCATTTGATGTCATCGATGAAACATTACGGTTAACCAATTTAGGCGAGTTAGTGGTTGGCTCGGAGGTAAACTTTGAACGCTCGTTGCGGATCGGGGATGAAATTGGCGGACACTACGTGTCAGGACATATCCATTGCACGGCATCGATCGTTGATATTGAAGTCAGTGAAAATAATTGGTCTGCGTGGTTAGCATTACCACAAGCACAGGTCGCGTATTTATTCGCAAAGGGATTTATTGCAGTTAACGGGGCGAGCTTGACGGTCGGGCAGGTCGATGGCAATCAATTCAGCTTACATCTGATACCCGAGACATTGCGCTTGACTAACTTGGCTGCACTTAAGCCTGGCGATAAAGTCAATATCGAAATGGACCAACAAACGATCACAACCGTCACGACCGTGGAGCGCGTGCTCGCGGCACGCGGTCAATAGAACTGTTCGTCATTGCCGTCGACCTTCAATCGTGTTTGCGAGTGAATGGGGTCGACGGTGAGTTGGATATGAATAAGATCACCACAGGCTGAACATTCTTCTTGGTAGTCTTGATCACCGTTACTGGTATCGACACCCAGTTGCGTTGTATGCCCGCAATGGGGACAACGGACGATTGCATGGGTCAGGTCTTCTTCGTGCATAACAATTACCTTTTGGCCCGCTTAACTTCCTTTTATTATAGAAATAAAATTGCAATACCCCCTAATGAGACCAGCGCTCCGCTGACCGACCGCAGGGTAATCGTTTGTTTTTTCAGTAAAGAAATTGGAATTAAAAAGAGCGGTGCGGTTGATAGCAGTGTCTGTGTTAAGCCTGGATTGATATGCGCGATAGATAGCTGCTGTAACCAAATAGCTAAAAAAGTTCCAAAAAAGATGGCGCCAAGCAGCGGCATGGGGTTGATGGCTCGGCATTGGCGAAAAAGGGCTTGAAACGCGTGACGTTGTGATAAGCCAACAATGATTGCCAGTAAAATAGAGCCAGCGGCGAGACGAATAAATGCCGCATTAATGGGATCGAGCGCATCTGTTTGTAAGACAGAGAACGCCATCACGAGGCCTGTCGCTTGACATAAAGCAGCCCCGCAACCGAACAATACACCGCTGAAAGAAAGTGATGGCTGTTGTGTCGGAGTGCGCTCTGTAACCACAAGTAGCACGCCGAGGAGCGTAATCATGGCTCCGATAATCTCTATCCCAGAAAGTCCATCATTTAAAAACAGCCAAGCCATCAATGCCGCCAACGGAGGTGCCAGATACTCGAGCAGCATCGCATGCCATGGACCAAGACGCCTTAGCGCGGCAAAGTGACAACTATCACCTACGGTAATACCAATGACTCCACTCAGAGCAAGTAGCCACAGACCTGAGCTAAACCCGAGCGGGGCGCCCACGAGGGCGCTCATGGCAAATAACAACGGGCTGGCAATCGCTCCTTTGATGAGGTTCATTTGTAATGCTGAGAAGTGGGCGCCGGCACGATGATAAAGTATCGACGCCACTGCCCAAAAAGCCGCGGCCGTTAAAGCCGCTAACTGCCCCCAAACATTCGCCAGATCCATGTGTTATCCTTGCTCTAACAAAAAGCCTGCATTATAGTGTGCGTTTACGTTCGATGGTACCGAACGTAAACAATTTCGTATGGTTCGACAAAGAATCGATGTTAGCGCATGTGGCACTTGGTAGGTGTCACCACTGTAGAAAGGAAGTTTCATGCCTGTAATCACTCTCCCTGACGGTAGTCAACGCGAATTTGATCAACCTGTATCCATTATGGATGTGGCGCAAGATATTGGCGCGGGTCTAGCTAAAGCGACCGTAGCAGGGCGCATCGACGGCGAGCTCGTCGACGCCTGTGAAATGATTGAACACGATGCACGTATTGAGATCGTGACACCGAAAGATGATGACGGTGTGCACATTATTCGTCACTCATGTGCTCATTTATTAGGTCATGCGTTCAAGCAGTTGTGGCCTGATGCCAAAATGGCGATTGGCCCAGTCATCGATAACGGCTTTTATTATGATGTTGACGTTGATCACACGCTAACACAAGATGACCTTGATAAGCTTGAGCAACGCATGAAAGAGCTTGCTAAAACTGAGTATCAAGTCATTAAAAAGAAAGTCAGTTGGCAAGCAGCGCGTGAAACCTTTGTAGAGCGCCACGAACCATACAAAGTCGAGATCCTCGACGAAGATATTCCGACCGATGCGACACCCGGTCTTTATCACCACGAAGAATATATTGATATGTGTCGTGGTCCGCATGTACCCAACATGAAGTTTTGCCAACACTTTAAAGTGATGAAAATGGCGGGGGCGTACTGGCGCGGTAACTCTGATAATAAGATGTTGCAGCGTATTTATGGCACCGCCTGGGCAGATAAAAAGCAGCTCAAAGCGTACCTGCAACGGTTAGAAGAAGCCGAAAAGCGTGATCACCGTAAGATCGGTAAAGCACAAGATTTATTCCACTGGCAGGAAGAAGCGCCGGGCATGGTTTTCTGGCACCACAATGGTTGGACGATTTTCCGCGAACTCGAAGACTTCGTGCGTGAAAAACTGCGCCAGTATCAGTATCAGGAAGTTAAAGGTCCAATGATGATGGACCGGGTGCTGTGGGAAAAATCTGGACACTGGGAGAAATTCTCAGACCTGATGTTTACCACCTCGTCTGAAAATCGTGAATATGCGGTTAAGCCAATGAACTGCCCAGGTCATGTGCAGATCTTTAACCAAGGGCTTAAATCCTACCGCGATTTACCGCTGCGTATGGCAGAGTTTGGTTCATGTCACCGTAATGAACCTTCAGGTGCGTTACACGGATTGATGCGTGTACGCGGCTTCACACAAGACGATGCGCACGTTTTTTGTACTGAAGATCAGGTACAAGAAGAAGTCGCAGCATGTATTAAAATGGTCTACGAAACATATGAAACGTTCGGTTTCGATAAGATCGATGTGAAGCTGTCAACCCGCCCGGAGAAACGTCTTGGTGATGATGCGACTTGGGATCGCAGTGAAAAAGCACTCGCTGATGCCTTGAAAGCGCACAACATCGACTTCACCTATTTACCTGGTGAGGGAGCGTTCTATGGTCCTAAAATTGAATTTACTTTGTTCGATTGCTTAGGTCGTGCGTGGCAATGTGGTACAATACAGTTAGATTTCGCGTTACCGGGTCGTTTAAACGCGACTTACGTGGGTGAAGATAACGAACGCCACACACCGGTAATGATCCACCGAGCGATTCTTGGTTCATTAGAACGCTTCATGGGTATTCTCATTGAAGAGTACGCGGGTAACTTCCCGTTGTGGCTGGCACCAACGCAAGTTGTGTTGATGAATATTACCGATAATCAACGCGATTATGTGAATAAAGTCGTGAAATCCCTCAATGAAAAGGGAATTCGTGCATCAGCCGACTTGAGAAATGAGAAGATAGGCTTTAAAATCCGAGAACACACATTAAAACGTGTTCCATATTTGCTGGTTGTCGGCGACAAAGAAGTCGAGGCTGGCGAGGTTGCGGTTCGTACCCGTAGCGGTGAAGACTTAGGCAAGTTCCCGCTTGAACAATTTGTTGAGCAGTTAGAAAACGAAGTACGAACACGCAAAATTAATTAATTAGTTTGGAGGAATAAACCATTAAAGGCGGAAAAAGAACTCAGAAAAGCGCTGACAAAAATCGTATCAATGACGAAATTCGTGTTAATGAAGTTCGCTTAATTGGCACGGAAGGTGAACAGATCGGTATTGTAAGTATCAATGAAGCTCTTGAAGCAGCAGTCGATGCTGGTGTTGATTTGGTCGAAATGAGTCCAAATGCTGAGCCACCTGTCTGCCGCCTTATGGATTACGGTAAGTTTCTCTACGAAAAGAGTAAAGACCAGAAAGAGCAGAAGAAAAAGCAGAAACAGATTCAGGTTAAGGAAGTTAAGTTCCGACCTGGCACAGATGAGGGCGACTACCAGGTAAAACTGCGCAACCTGCGTCGTTTCCTCGAGGGAGGTGACAAAACTAAAGTCACTATCCGTTTCCGTGGCCGGGAAATGGCACACCAAGAGTTGGGTATTGAGTTATTGAATCGTGTTAAAGACGATTTAGATGAAATCTCAACTGTTGAGTCGTTCCCTAGAAGGGCCGAAGGTCGCCAGATGATTATGGTTCTGGCACCGGCTAAGAAGTGATTGTGGTACACAAGTAGTGCAGCTTAGGTTGCACTCACCCTGTCACACTTTTAATCAACAATGCGGAGTTTTATTTCATGCCAAAAATGAAATCAAACAAGGGCGCGTCAAAGCGCTTTAAAAAGACTGCTTCAGGCGGTTACAAGTGCAAGCAATCTCACTTGCGTCACATTCTGACTAAGAAGACACCTAAGCGTAAGCGTCAGCTTCGCGCGAAGAGCATGGTCCACGAGGCCGACGTCAAATTAGTCGATCGTATGTTACCATACGCGTAAGGAGGGATTAGCAAATGGCACGAGTTAAACGTGGTGTGATCGCGCGTGCGCGTCACAAGAAAGTCCTAAAGCAGGCGAAAGGTTATTATGGTGCTCGTAGTCGCGTATATCGCGTTGCGGTACAGGCAGTTACTAAAGCAGGTCAATACGCTTACCGTGACCGTCGCAACAAGAAACGTCAATTCCGTCAATTATGGATTGTTCGTATCAATGCGGCAGCGCGTCAAAACGGTTTGTCTTACAGCCGCTTTATCAACGGTCTTAAAAAAGCATCGGTAGAAATCGATCGCAAAATCCTTGCCGACATCGCTGTTCATGACCAAAGTGGTTTTGCAGCCTTGGTAGAAAAGGCGAAAGGTGCACTGTAATCGGCAATAAAGGCTTTGCCAAAAACCGATAAACAGATTTAAAAGGGAGCCAATTCGGCTCCCTTTTTTATGGCTTTTTCGTTAGAATAGAGCTTTCGTAATTTGCATGATAGGTTGAGGGAACGAATGCAGTTAGAACAAATCGTTGAACAGGCGCAGCAAGCTATTGCTGAAGCTGATTCGCCACAAGCACTGGATGAAGTGCGTGTTGAATATATGGGCAAAAAAGGTCGCTTAACCGAGCTGCTTAAAGGCCTTGGTCAATTGGACCCTTCTGAACGTCGCGAAGCTGGGCAAAAAATTAACCAAGCGAAGCAACAGGTTCAAAGTGATATTAATGCACGCAAAGAGATCCTAAAAGCAGCAGAGCTTGAGGCTAAACTCGATGCAGAGCGCATTGATGTAACGTTGCCAGGCCGCGCTAGCCAAGTGGGTGGCGTACACCCAGTGACACAAACCATTCGCCGCATCGAAGCTTTCTTCGGCGACTTGGGCTTTAGTGTAAAGCAAGGTCCTGAAGTTGAAGACGGCTTTCATAACTTTGATGCGTTGAACATTCCAGCGAACCATCCTGCACGCGCAGACCACGATACGTTCTACTTTACTCCCTCAACGATGCTAAGAACGCAAACTTCGGGTGTGCAAATCCGCACTATGGAAGCAGAGCAACCTCCGTTACGAATTATTTCACCTGGTCGCGTGTATCGTAACGATTATGATCAAACTCACACCCCGATGTTCCATCAGGTCGAAGGCTTGATGGTGGATAAAGATGTCAGCTTTACACAGTTGAAAGGTATTTTAGAAGACTTCCTGAATCACTTTTTTGAGGAGTCTTTAACAGTTCGTTTCCGTCCTTCTTATTTCCCATTTACAGAGCCTTCTGCTGAGGTCGATGTGATGGGCAAAGATGGTAAGTGGTTAGAAGTATTGGGTTGCGGCATGGTTCACCCTAATGTGTTACGGGCAGTCGGTATTGATCCTGAACAATACACAGGATTTGCTTTTGGCATGGGTGTTGAACGATTGACAATGTTGCGCTACGGCGTCACTGATCTGCGTGCGTTCTTCGAGAACGATCTGCGATTCCTAAAACAGTTTAATTAAGAGGGCGGCGAACATGAAATTTAGCGAAAATTGGCTAAGAACTTGGGTCAACCCAGACATTTCGAGTGAAGCGTTGAGTGAACAGCTCAGCATGGCTGGTCTTGAGGTCGATGGTTTAGAGCCTGTCGCCGCCGACTTCCACACGGTCGTTGTTGGCAAAGTAGTGGAATGTGGTCCACACCCCGATGCAGACAAGCTTCAGGTCACTAAAGTTGATGTCGGCGATGGTGAATTGCTTGATATCGTATGTGGCGCGCCGAACTGTCGTAAAGATTTAATGGTGGTGGTTGCTAAAGTGGGTGCGGTATTGCCTGGTGATTTCAAGATCAAAAAAGCAAAACTGCGCGGGCATCCTTCACACGGCATGCTGTGTTCATTTAAAGAACTTGGCCTAATTGATGATCATGATGGGATTATCGAACTGCCTTCAGACGCGCCGATCGGCAAAGATTACCGTGATTACCTTGGGCTTGATGACCTGAGTATTGATATCGATTTAACACCGAATCGTGGTGACTGTTTAAGTATTCGTGGTATCGCACGGGAGGTCGGTGTACTGAATAACATCGATGTGACAGAGCCGACATTTGAGACGGTTGCAGCCACCCTTGAAGACACTAGGGCGATTCACCTTGATGCGCCTAATGGATGTCCTCGTTACTTGGGACGCGTAGTAAAAAATGTCGATGTTAAACAGCAGACGCCCTTATGGATGAGCGAGAAATTACGTCGCAGTGGTATTCGTAGCATTGATCCTGTGGTTGATATCACCAACTACGTATTGTTGGAGCTCGGTCACCCGATGCACGCGTTTGACCTCGATCGTGTTCAGGGCGACATTCATGTGCGCTATGCCAACAAAGGTGAGCGCTTAACTTTACTCGATGAGCAAGAAGTTAAACTCGATGACGACGTGTTAGTTATTGCCGACGACAAACAGGCATTGGCTATGGCAGGCGTTTATGGTGGTCTCGACAGTGGTGTTACCGAGGGCAGCCAACATATTTTCCTCGAAAGCGCGTTCTTTGCGCCTGACGCCATTTTAGGTAAAGCGCGTCGCTTTGGTTTGCATACAGATGCTTCTCACCGTTATGAACGCGGTGTTGATCCTGAATTGCAGCGCCAAGCTATGGAGCGCGCTACCCAGCTATTGGTTGAAATTTGTGGTGGTGAGGCTGGTCCTATTGTAGAAGCTAAGTCAGATGAGCATCTACCTAAACCCGCTGATGTCACCTTGCGTGCAGCACGTTTATCGAGCGTGTTAGGTATTGATATCGAAACCGACCGTGTGACTGAAATCCTTAAACGGTTGGGTTTTGCAGTGCAAGTAGGCGAGGGGCAGTGGCAGGTTCAGGTGCCGACTTATCGTTTTGATATTGCGATAGAAGAGGATCTCATTGAGGAGGTCGCTCGGGTTTACGGCTACAACAACATTCAAGCGGCGGCGCCCGCGGCACAATTGCGTATGCGTCCGCAACAGGAAGCATTAATCAGCACGCATCGTTTAGTGGACGCCATGATCGAACGCGGCTATCAAGAAGCCATTACTTACAGCTTCGTGGATCCAAAACACCAAGCAGCGTTATTTGATGACAGTGCTTCGTTGACGTTACCACACCCGATCTCAGTAGAGATGTCGTCTATGCGCCTGAGTCTATGGCCAGGGTTGCTGAATGCGTTAGCGCATAATCAAAAGCGTCAACAATCGGTGCTTGCCTTTGTTGAGACCGGACTCCGCTTCGTTCCTGACGAGCAGGCTGAAAACGGGGTTAATCAACAGCCAATGTTTGCCGGCGTGCGCTCAGGTAAAGCTTTTGGTGAACACTGGTCTATCGATGATCGTAATGTTGATTTCTACGACGTAAAGGGTGATGTAGAAGCCTTATTGAAAAAGTCGGGTGTGGATGACATTCGCTTTGTAGCGAGTGAACACACGGCGCTGCATCCAGGGCAATCGGCTGCAATCTATCGTGGTGAGCGTTGTATCGGTTTTATTGGGGCGTTACACCCGCAATTTGAAAAAGCATTTGGCTTAAACCAACGGGCGTTTGTATTTGAGTTGGAGCTTGATGCGATTAATCAGCGCAGTATTCCTACCGCGCAACCAATATCAAGGTTCCCAAGTATTCGTCGTGACTTAGCGATTGTTTTAGATGAGCGGATTGCGGCGGGTGAGGTATTAACTACGCTGAAGAATATTGGCGTTAATCAATTGATTGACCTAAACTTATTTGATGTTTACCAAGGCGAAAATTTGCCAGAAGGTAAACGCAGTTTAGCTCTTTCTGTTACGCTTCAAGATAATGAAAAGACACTTGAAGAAACCGAAATTAACGGCATTATGGAAAGGCTCGTATCGACGTTACAGTCGGAGTTTGATGCAACCTTGAGGGATTAGTATATGGCGCTGACTAAAGCAGAACTCGCTGAGGTACTTTTTGACAAGTACGGAGTAAGTAAGCAAGACGCTAAAGACTTGGTTGAAGCGTTTTTTGAAGAAGTACGTTCTGTTTTAGAGTCGGGGGAAATGGTGAAGTTATCAGGATTTGGTAACTTCGAACTCCGGACCAAAAATCAGCGCCCGGGTCGCAATCCTAAAACCGGTGAGGACATTCCTATTTCTGCTCGCCGAGTGGTGAGTTTTAAGCCAGGACAAAAGTTTAAAAGCCGTGTAGAAAACACAAAGCCCGAGCAATAGCTCGGGCTTTTTTGTTACTTGTTATTAGCGCTTTTTAGCGAAAAAACAAGCTACTGAATGGGTTTAACAGACGACTAATGCCTGATGTAAAAAATAACGGTGCGTCTAACGTTGCTAGTGTTAAGCAATCCTCTGTTGCGGTGCGGGGCGTATGCTTACGATCCGCATCCAACAAAATGAAATCACCGTCATAATAAGCATCGTGTTCATCGTTGAACACACCATCAATGACCAGTGTGGCTTCCTGCCCTTTATGGCTGTGCTCAGGTACTTGTGCACCTGGCTCCATATAGATTAAGTTAGTTTGTCCATCATCTGACAAGTTAACAGGTGCGCGCCATAATTTACCCACTAAATGTGTCCATTCACCAATACGGTGCGCGTTGTGCGCCAAGGTAGTGGGTAGGTTAAAGCGACGACCCTCGAGGCTGATTAAATCTTCTCGCTGCACTGCTGGTTTCACTTGCGAGTTAAAAATCGCCTCTAACATTTGATCGCACTGAGACTTTGACATGGACCCCTTATCGGGTGCACATATCGTCTCAACGATGCTATCTAAATGCTTCTTACACAATTCTTCCTCTATCTCACAAACCGTTTGTTTGCAGATAGAGCACATATCAATATGTGTTCCAACAACTAACGTCATTGATGCACTAAGGTCGCCTGAAGCGTACTGATACAGAATTGCCTCAGAAGGATGTGACTTAATCATGCTCAACTATTAACTCTTTCAATTTTTTTAATGCAAGGCGCGTACGAGACTTAACCGTGCCCAATGGAATTCCGAGCGAGTCTGAAACTTCCTGTTGCGACTTACCCTCGACATAAATTTTTTCTACTACGATTCGTTGCGCGTCTGGCAACTGGCCATAGTAGTGAGAAATTTCTTGTAACAGAATATCTTGGTCCAATGCATAATCATCGTCCAAGTTATCGTTTTGTTCGGCCAAAATCGGCCAAAGCTCGTCTGCACTTATATCATCTTTACGCTTTTTATTCTTTCTTAATAAATCGAAACGAATATTACGTGCGATGGTGAAAATCCAAGTAGAAGGAGAGCCCTTATCCGCCTTGAATAGATGGGCTTTATGCCAGACGTTAGTCATGGTTTCTTGCACCAAATCCATTGCGGTTTGCTCATTACCAAACTGGCGCGTTCCGTAAGCTTGGAGCTTGGGCGCAAAATGCGAAAACAATTCGCTGAACGCTTGACGGCTACGTGACTCTGCAATTTGTGCTAGAAGTTGGGCAGCCTTTTCTGCAGTGTCCTGCTGGGATGTGGTCATAACTCCCCGTTGTGAAGTATGAGATGTCACCGTTTGCATAACTAGACCTGCTATTGTTGTTAGTTCGTATATCTAACTACGAGAACAAGTTTAATTTTGGATCAGTTTATCTCAAAAAAATTACGTAACTAAGTTTAGCAGATAATCAGCAACTTGATCACTTGATTGAGATTTAATTAAATCTTGTTTGGTATGAACGTCAAGGGGAAGGATTTCTAACCAGCGCTGACAAACCCAGTCGAGGCGGTCAAACGCCTTTTCATTGTATAAATCACCCAGCTCAGGATACACCGTATAAATTTCTTCCAATCGTTCTCGTAAGACGGTTACTTTTTCAGTAATGGGCTGTTGTTGCCACAGCGGCAAGGTTTCCACATCCCCGACTCGCAAACCGTCTTCTTCAAATTCATGATGGGTTATTTCAACACGCCGAGCGCCTTCAACGGTAATGCCAAGAAAGCCATCGTTAAGCATTTCAAAGTCAACGATGTTTACAGCTGTACCGTAGGGCAGAATGTAGTCAGGGTCATATTTATCAATGCCAGGGTCAAACATGCATACGACAAACTCGCTCTGGTTTGCCATGCACTGTTTCACCAACCTTGTGTAGCGTTGTTCAAAAATCCGTAATTTAAGCTTCCCATTCGGCATCACATGAGCCGTCAATGGAAAGAGAGGTAAACGCTGCACATTGTCCATAAGATACAACAATCCTGAATATTGGTTTATTTAAGATGCTTTACGCATGTCTATTCTGCTTGGATCTAAATTTGTACAACTTAATCAAACCTTTTTTGCTTTAAGTCCGTTATGGTAGTTGTCAACACAGATGCAACAATATATAGAATGTATTAAACGTATGTAAACTAATGGAGTTTTGATGCGCCTTAAAGTTGGAATAAGCGCCTGTTTACTAGGTGATGAAGTGCGTTTTGATGGTGGTCACAAGCGCTCACCTTTTTGTGAAATTGAGCTGGCTAAACATGTCGAGTTCGTAAAATTTTGTCCAGAAGTCGGCATTGGTCTACCTGTGCCGCGACCGACGATCCGGCTTGAGTACCAGAACGAGCAAATACGCGCAGTCATCCCAAAAACGGGAGAGGACGTCACTGAATCATTGCGAGGGTTTGCGGATAAAGTGAAACCCAAATTAAAGGATTTATCCGGCTATGTGCTGTGCGCAAAGTCGCCAAGCTGTGGGATGGAGCGGGTCAAGTTGTATGATCCCAAAACGGGTAGCGCGCGCAAAGAGGCAATGGGGTTATTTGCTGAACGTCTGCATCAGCTAGAACCCGCACTACCGTTGGAAGAGGATGGTCGATTAAATGACCCTCATTTACGCGAAAACTTCATCTTACGAGTCTTTTTATACGGCCGATGGAAAGCGCTTCCTCAGCCAATGAGTAAGGCAGCACTGTTAAAGTTTCATACACAAGCTAAATTGATTTTGATGGCGCATAACCAAGCCGAGTATCGCGCAATCGGTCGTGAAGTGGGCGAGGCTAAGTCGGTCGATGAGGCGTTTTGTCAACGCTACATCCTGCAGGTGATGAGAGCACTTAGTAAGCCTGCCTCACGACGTAACCACACCAATGTATTGCAGCATATTCAGGGCTATTTTAAACAGTACTTGGACAAGGAACAAAAGCAGGAGTTAAGCCAATTAATTTTGGACTACCACGATGGCACGCTCCCGCTCATGGCGCCGCTGACATTGATTAGACACTATCTACGTGAATTTCCTAGCGATTATTTGGCAGAACAGTGGTATGTCACGCCATACCCTGAAGATTTAAAACTAAGATATGGGTTGTAGTTATGGCGGCAGTGGTTTGGTTTAGAAGTGATTTGAGAACAGTGGATAATCCCGCTCTGGATGCCGCGTGTGAAAATCACGATAAGGTATATGGCATATTTTTAGTACCGCAAGAGACCTGGGTAGCTCATGATTGGGCACCAATAAAAGTGGATCTGTGGTGGCGGCATTTAGCCGAGTTCAAAGATGAGCTTGCAGAGAAGGGAATAGGTTTTTCGGTATTTGTCATCGACCGCTTTAATCAAAGTGGTGCCAGGATAGCTGACTTTTGCGAGCAACACGGCGTCACTCGTGTTTATGCCAATCGCGAGTACCCATTGGATGAGGTGAACAGGGATAAGCAAGCGCAGGCATGCTTTCAACAACGCGATATTGAGTTGAGTTTATTTGACGGCAACCTATTGGTGGCGCCTGCGCACGTAAAAACCAAGCAAGGCGGCTACTATAAGGTATTTACCCCGTTTAATCGTGCCTGGCGCACGGAAGTGAACAAACGAGATGATTGGGCGACATCGCAGTGGACGGTTGCTGACACTGTCGATACGGCGACAGAAATACCTCCGTGTCCGTTAGAACGTAAAGACAGTCAGGCGTATCCCGTTGGGCGGCAGGCGATCATGGGTAAGTTGGGTCAATTTATCGAACACCAAGTAGCTGATTATAAGGCAAAACGCGATCAGCCTTCAGTGGACGGAACCTCAATGATGTCCGCATATTTTGAGATGGGTGCGATTGCTCCTAAAACGGTGGCACGGGCGTTGACTTCATTATCACCTGAGTTTCCTTACGGGCTTGAACCGGGCGCTGATACCTGGTTAACCGAAGTGGCTTGGCGAGAATTTTACCAGCATCTGATGTTCCATGAGCCACGCCTGAGCAGGGGTGAAAACTACCAGACCGAAACGCAAGGTCTTCCATGGCGTGAGGCTGAAGACGACTTTCAAGCTTGGTGTGAAGGGCGTACAGGCTTTCCTATCGTTGATGCGGGTATGCGTCAACTCAATGAAACCGGCTGGATGCATAACCGCCTGCGCATGATTGTTGCTAATTTTCTGGTCAAAGACTTATTGATCGATTGGCGCAAGGGTGAGCAGTATTTTATGCAGAACCTTATCGACGGTAGTTTCCCTGCTAATAATGGGGGCTGGCAATGGAGTGCGTCTGTAGGCACCGATGCCGTCCCGTATTTCCGTGTTTTTAACCCTGTTCGACAAAGTGAGAAGTTTGATCCCGACGGAACCTACATTCGTACTTGGGTTAAAGAGCTAGCGGATGTACCAAGTAAACATATTCATTGGCCGCATTCGTATTTAAAACAGCGTAAAACGGGGTACGTGTCTCCGATAGTGGACCATAGCGAGGCACGTGAGCGATTTTTATCGACGTTTAAGCAGGTGAAAAATGGATAACAAAGCATTAGTGGAAAAGCTCAAAAATTTTTACGAGGAATTTTCAACTGATCAACTCAATGAACTCGATTTAATTTATCATGATGAGGTGGCTTTTAATGATCCGATCCACCAAGTTGTAGGCCTCGAGGACTTGCGTAAGTACTTCGAACACACCATGGAAAATGTTGAATATTGCCACTTCACATTTGAAGATGAGGTCGTTGGTGAAGAGCAAGCATATTTAAGTTGGCAAATGCGTTTCTCACATCCGAAGCTCGCCAATGGGCGAGAAATCGTCTTACCAGGTGTGTCTCATGTTCGTTTTGACGACGGTCAGATCCGGCTGCAAGAGGACCACTACGATCTCGGGGCGATGTTGTACGAACATGTACCTCTCGTAGGGTATGTAATCGATAAAATTAAACAACGATTGGTGTCATCATGAAGATCTTAATCACCGGTGCCACAAGTGGCATCGGTCAACAGCTGGTTGCAGATTACGCGTGTGAAGGGCATCACGTTATCGCCTGCGGGCGTAATGCCGAAGCGCTCAAGAAATTGGCCGATGAGTTTCCCGACTACGTCGAAACATTGCAATTCGATACAGTCGACAGGGAAAAAACCATTGAGTTACTCGGTTCAATTAACCAAATTGATGTCGCCATTCTCAGTGCAGGCGTTTGCGAGTATTTAGATATTGATTCGTTCGACGCGCAGCTATTTGAGCGCGTGTTTACAGTTAACGTGCAAGGCACGATGAACTGCGTTCAAGGTTTACTGCGTACCTTGCAGCCGGGCTCGAAGTTAGTTTTAGTGGGCAGTCTGGCGCGTTTGTTGCCGTTCACCCGTGCTCAGGCTTATGGCGGCTCAAAGGCAGCTATCCATTATATCACTCGATCACTCGAAGTTGACCTCGCACCCAAGGGTATTCGGGTACTGTCGATTTCACCGGGCTTTGTAAAAACACCGATGACCGATGCGAACGATTTTGAGATGCCCATGCGTGTCTCCGTTGACTATGCGTCGCAGCGTATCCGCAAGGGGATTGAGAAAAACAAACGTGATATCGGTTTTCCTACCATTTTCACGCTGATGTTAAAAACGATGTCGATTTTGCCTCAAGCATGGCAAGTGGCGATCAGTAAACGTATGTCGAAGGGAAATGAATGAAAATAGCAGTTGTAGGTAGTGGTATTGCGGGTTTGACGACGGCATATTACTTAACTGATCACCATGAAGTCACCGTGTTTGAAAAAAACGATTATATTGGCGGGCATACCAACACCGTTAAAGTCGACGATAAAACCGGTACTGTCGGTGTTGATACTGGGTTCATCGTATTTAACGATAGAACGTATCCGCGCTTTAAACGCCTGATGACAGAGGTTGGGGTCGCATGGCGTGACACCGAGATGAGTTTTAGTGTGCAAGACCCAGAGACTGGGCTCGAGTATAACGGCCATACGTTACTGACGTTGTTTGCACAGAAACGTAATCTGTTTCGACCTAAGTTCTATCGACTGTTGAAAGGGATCGTGGCTTTTAATGAGGCTGCAAAGAAAGCGGCACACGAAAACGATGACAATGACCACATTACTCTGGGTGAATTTATTGAGTCGCTGGATTTAGATGAGCAAGTGGCAGACTACTATTTGTTGCCAATGATTTCAGCGATTTGGTCATCAAGTATTAAAGACGCATATCAGTTTCCGCTTGGCTTCTTTTTGAGGTTCTTTTTGAACCACGGCTTGCTCGATATCACTAACCGACCACAGTGGCATACCATTGAAGGTGGATCGAGTGCCTACATTCCAAAACTTACGGCAAAATTTAGTGATCGTATTCGTCTATCCCAAGACATTACTGCAGTCCATCGCACTGAAGAGGGCGCATCATTAACCTTTGCTGACGGTCATACGGAAGCATTCGATCGGGTGGTGTTTGCGTGCCATAGTGATCAAACGTTGGCATTGCTGGCTGATGCCAGCGACGACGAGAAGCAAATCTTGGGTAGTATCCCATACAAACTTAATGAAGTGGTGCTACACACGGATCGTGCCTTGTTACCGTTACGCAAAGCGGCGTGGGCTAGTTGGAACTATCGCTTACGCGTCGGGGAAACCGCTCAGCGTGAGCCCAGTTCAGTGACCTACAGTATGAATATCTTGCAGGGGCTTAAGACACATTCGCACTATCTGGTTACCTTAAATAATAGTGAGGCGATAGACCCAGATAAAGTCATTAAGAAGTTATTCTATGCGCACCCTCAATACAGCACTACCTCGATGGCAGCGCGCAAGGACAGAGACCGAATCAATGGGGTTAACAACACGTATTTTTGTGGTGCCTATTGGTATAGCGGCTTTCATGAAGACGGAGTGCATAGCGCCATTGATGTGGTTAATTTGATTGCTCCGGAGCTAGAGATAGATAATGGATAGTGGTATCTATTGGGGGGATGTATTTCATGAACGCAGAACCCCGAAACACCATCAGTTTAATTACCGCTTTATGCAATGGTGTCTGTGTCTGGACGAGTTAGATGAAATCCATCAGCAAAGCCGTTGGCTCAGTACCCGCGGCTTTGCGCCGTTGTGGTTTAGACGTAATGATTACCTGAGAGGTTCGACAGGCGATCTTAAAACCGCTGTGCTCGAAAAAATGAACCAGTTAAACCCGCGTGCGCTAACGGGGCGCGTTTGGTTTGTCGGTAATTTACGTACATTTGGTATCTATTTTTCGCCACTTAACCTCTACTTTTTGCAACAAGGCGAGCAGTTTACCCACGTGCTCGCTGAAGTGAGCAATACGCCTTGGCTCGAACGTCATTACTATTTAATCGATCTAGCTGACGCGGTGCCCGAGCACGCTAAAGCTTTTCATGTCTCACCATTTAATCCTATGGATATGCGTTATCGGTGGTATATTGAACCGCCAACTAATGACTTGTCAGTGACCATAAAAGCCTGTCGTGAAAAGGCTGAGTTCATTGCCGGGATGAAGTTGTCTAGAAGTGAATTAAACCGTACATCGATAAAACACGTAATGAAGAAAATGCCGTTTATGGCGCTACGAATAATGGGTGGAATTTATTGGCAGGCGTTAAAGCTTTTCGCAAAACGTATTCCGATTTATGACCATCCTAAAACAAAAAAAAGTAAGACCAGATAAGGGTACGATTGATGTCTCAAGGTGAAACTGTAATGCAAGCACCGCTGACTTATGGCTGGATCGATAAAGCAGCACGGCGCATGACTCAGGCGCTGCTCGCGCATCTAGGCGAAGGCCAGTTGGTTGTTAAAGAACAAGGTAAGCTGATGGGTCATTACGGTGACAAATCGTCTGACTTGTCGGCTGAAATAAATGTGTTGGATTCTAAGTTTTACGTGCGTCTACTCACGGGTGGCAGCATCGGTGCGGCAGAGCTCTATATCGATAAAGCGTGGGAAACACCGAACTTAACCGCGGTGATTCAGATCTTTGCGCGTAACATGGATGCGCTTGATAAGTTAGAGCGTAAAGTCGCTTGGTTAACCTTTCCGATTAATAAGTATCGCCACTGGGCTAACCGTAACCATAAAGCGCAAGCAAAACGCAATATTTCAGCGCACTATGATCTCGGCAATGAGTTATACACGCGCTTCTTGGATACCAATATGCAGTATTCCAGTGCGCTGTTTTTGCAGGGTAACGAAAACCTTGAGCAAGCTCAGTTAAACAAAATGGATCGTTTGTGTCGTAAGCTGGAACTGAAGCCAACCGACCATTTGTTAGAGATTGGCACCGGATGGGGCGGTTTGGCCATTTTTGCCGCGCAAAACTACGGTTGCCAGGTCACCACCACAACGATTTCAGAGGAACAGTATCAATACGTATCAGAGCGAATTAAAGCGCTTGGCTTGGAAGGTCGTATTACATTGTTAAAAGAAGACTACCGAGATCTTACTGGACAATACGACAAACTTGTCTCAGTGGAAATGATTGAAGCGGTTGGTAAACGGTTTTTGCCTGGCTTTTTCAAGGTGTGTAATGACCGCCTAAAACCGGGCGGGCTGATGAGTGTTCAAGCCATTACCATTGCTGATCAACGTTACGATAGCTATTCGCGGTCGGTCGATTTTATTCAGAAGCATATTTTCCCAGGCGGCTTCTTGCCATCACTCTCGTTGATGACTGATTTGTTTAAGAAGGAAACATCGTTAGTTGTGCGTGATGTACGCGACTTTGGCGATAGTTATGCGAAAACACTAGCGTGTTGGCGCGATCGTTTTAACGCCAGAAGCAGTGAGTTAGAGCAGTTCGGTTATGATGCGCGCTTCTCACGGTTGTGGAATTACTATTTTGGGTATTGCGAGGGTGGTTTCTTGGAGAAGACCGTTTCGGTTGTTCAAGTGACTGCATCTAAAACATCGTAACGCGGGTCGAGGACAGTTATGTCGAAATCGCTGCAACACAAAATTGTTAGTTTTGTTCTGTTTAACGTGCTTTGGTTAAGCGCCGTAGCAGGACGTGACGAGTATATTTGGCTAACCGTGTTACTCGCTGTTGCTCAGGTGGGTTACAGCCACTGGATCGCCGAAGTCACTATTAAAAAAATGGCACAGTTGTTTGCAGTGGGTCTGCTACTTGAGGCGATTGCGATCAGTGTGGGTGCCATCGACTTTATTGGTGCGATGTTCCCTTTGTGGCTGGTTTTACTATGGGTTGGGTTTGCCGCAATGGCGCCTGTGGCGCTCGATTGGCTGGCTAAAATGCCTGTCGTGGCAGCCTTGTTGGGCGCCGTTTCGGGCCCCTTCACTTATTACGTGGGATTGGGATTCGGCGCGGGTACAGCCGATTCGCTATTCTGGACATTATCAGTTTACGCGGTGGTGTGGGCACTCTTCATGTTATTTTTCTGCCGAGCGATGCGTGCTGGTCCAAACGAGAGGTTAGTTCTATGAAAGCCAAGTCTTTAGCCATTGCAAGTGCCTTAGTACTATCTGGATTGGCAGCAACTGCCAACGCCCAGTCTTTGGACGAATGTAAGAAGCCAATAGCTGACGGCTATCAAGAAGTCGGACAAACGCGCCTGAGTGTGCTGTTCTGGGATGTCTATGATGCCTACCTATATACGCCCGATGGTCAGTTTGACTGGTCAGAACGTAAACAACAACGAAAGGCGTTACTGTTGCGTTATCTACGCGACATCGAAGCAAAAGAGCTGGTGGAAACCACGTTGGAAGAGTGGGAGAAGCTGGGTTTCAATAGCAAGGAACAGTCGCAGTGGTTAGATCAACTGACCTCAATGTGGCCTGATATAAAAGAAGATGACTGCCTATTGTTGAAAGAGACTGAAGAAGGTTACGCCGCGTTCTATCAAGGCGAAAAATCTTTAGGTGTCATTGAGTCGAATCAGTTTACTGAACAATTTTTAGCGATTTGGCTATCACCCGAATCGCGTTTTGAGGAGGAAAGAGATGAGCTTGTTGGCAAACAGTAAGAAACGTGTCATGCAGTGGACCTTGGCGGTCGCGGCGTTAATCTCTTTAACCGCTTGTTCAACCGCGATCGAAGACTACCAGGGTGAGCAACCGGTACTGAAGCTAGAAGAATTTTTTAAAGGTGATTTGGTCGCACATGGTGTTGTGCAAGATTACGCTGGCAAAGTCATTCAGCGCTTCACAGTCGAAATGCAAGGCTCGTGGGAGGGTAATCAGGGCGTTCTGGACGAGCAGTTCACCTATGCCGACGGACGTACGCAAGAGCGTATCTGGAAATTAACCAAAACAGGTCCGAACACCTATGAAGGTCGCGCATCAGACGTTGAAGGCGTCGCTGTGGGAACGACTGCGGGTAATGCCCTCAATTGGGAATATGTATTACAAGTCGAGGTGGACGGTGAGATGATGGCATTGTCGCTTGATGACTGGATGTATCTTGTTGACGAAAACAACATGATCAACCGTACACAGATGTATAAATATGGTCTGCCAGTGGGTGAAATCACACTCTATATTGGCAAACGGTAGCAGTATACGAGAAAAGGTTGTAGAAAACGGCGCAGTGGTCGATATAATAGCCATCTTTGAAATTTAAGGTGTACAGTTTCTTATGGCAGGACCTACGTTTTCCTACAACAATCCGCGTATTAACGGTCAGACTATTTTTGTTAAACGAGGACCTCATTGCGGAAAGTTAGGCATCGTTAAACAACAAAACGATGACGGGACTTACGTGGTGTCTCAGGCTGACTTTGGTACAGAACTGGTGAGCTTTAAGCGTGAAGAATTTATTGTATATCGCTACCGTAAGATAAAAGTGCCTATCGAGCGCGTTGCGGGGCGAAACCCCGATGTGCTTTAAGTCGTGTGATAGACATAAAAAAACCAACCCGAGGGTTGGTTTTTTTATATGTGGGAAGCTGTATTAAGAGCCACGTGGTAGACGGCAGTTGCCTGACTTTTCTGCGAGCTTTTGTTGCCATAATTGTTTGGCCGTTAATCCACCTTTACCGCTCGATTTAACCGCAGCTTTCTTAGCCGCTGGCTTTGGTTTGGCAGACGCTTTGGGTTTGTTCTCTTTTTTAGCTGGCGCGGCACTTTGACCGCCAGCCAGTGATTCGGCTTCCTCTGCAAGCTGAGCTAAACGCACATTCTTGCCACCGTTGACGCTGTACCAACCACTCTTTGCCTCGATGGACGGTGCTTTACCATGTGCTTTTTTATAAGCAGCAGTGTAATCTGCGAGAACTTTATCTTTATCCAGTTTGCTCATTAATCAAACCCTATTCGATTATAAAAAATTAACAGAAACGATTAAAAAGTAGTCTACTTTAATGTTTATACCGTTTTTTCGGATTTATGTCTAATTTAAGGTAAAATAAGTGGCAAATACGCCGTAAAACTAGGTGATTACATGACAATTGAAGTAAGTCAGCTCACTGACTATTTAGATGACTTGTTAAAAGCACGTCAAATTAGAGATTTTTGCCCCAATGGTTTGCAGGTATCAGGGAAAGGCACGATTAAACGTATAATGACCGGCGTTACGGCGAGTCAGGCGCTCGTCGACCAAGCGGTAGCCGCCAACGTTGATGCCTTATTGGTCCATCATGGCTATTTTTGGAAAAACGAATCACCAGCCATTGTTGGGATGAAAAAACGCCGCATTAAAGCGTTACTAGACGCCGACATCAACCTCATCGCTTATCATTTGCCATTGGATGCCCACCCAGAGCTGGGTAACAACGCCCAGTTAGCAAAACTGATGAACTGGACGATTGACGGCACCGCTGATCCAAACGACCCAGGCAGTGTACTGATGCTCGGTCGCGTAGAGCAGCCTTGCAGCAGTGATGCGTTGGCAGACGCGTTAGCCGAGCGGTTGAATCGCTCGCTCACCTGTTACGTACCGTGTCAGCAACCGATTAACCGTATTGCCTGGTGCACGGGTGGTGGGCAAGGGTTTATTGACCAAGCTGCAGCGCTGGGTGTTGATGGATTTATTACCGGTGAAGTATCGGAACAGACCGTACACAGCGCACGCGAGCAGGGGATTGCGTTTTTTGCCGCAGGACACCATGCCACAGAGCGTTACGGTGCAAAGGCGCTAGGTGAGCACCTCGCACACCAATTTAACCTCGACGTAGATTTTGTCGATATCGATAACCCCGCATGAAGAAACAGCAGTCGCGAGGTAACTTTACCGGGATCAGCAAGAAGTTCGCACGCAATATCTATGGCTCAACCAAAGGGCGACTCAGAATGGCGGTGCTGAAGCGCGATCTGACGCCATTTATTGATGGGCCGAAGCGCACTGTGCTGGATGTTGGCGCCGGGCTTGGTCAGGTCAATGAATGGTTTTTAGCGAAAGGCCATGCGGTGATCCACACGGATATTGCTGAAGATATGGTACTCGAAGCACAGCAAAACCATGAACAGCTTGGCTTAACCCGTCGTGCACAGTATTTGGCCGCACCCTTAGAAGCGTTGGCAACACAGTTGCCTGACCAGCAGTTTAGTCTGATTCTATGCCATGCGGTGCTGGAATGGGTGGATGATGGTAAAGCCGCGTTACAACAGTTAGCGGACCTGCTTAAGCCAGGCGGCACGCTTTCGTTAATGTTTTATAACCGCGACGCGCAGTTGATGGCGAATGCGGTTTACGGCAACTTCGATTACATAGCGCGTGGTTTGAAGGTTAAAAAAACGGTTCGCCTAAGTCCTCAACAACCCCGTCGACCTAATGATGTAGAGCAATGGATCGCGGACGCGGGTCTAAGCGTTGAGTCAAAAACGGGTGTACGGTGCTTTCATGACTATTTACGTGAGGTTGAGCACCAGCAACGTTATGATGAACTGCTCGATCTTGAGATGGAATATAACCAACAGTCACCATTTAGAGAGTTAGGTCGCTATCAGCACTGGTTGGTTCGTAAAGCAAGCGAATAACGAGAAAGGAGAAAAGCATGGCACAGCGTTGTAGTTTTATCGGACTGGGCGTAATGGGCTACCCCATGGCAGGGCATTTACAACAACAGGGCTTTGATGTGTGCGTATACAATCGAACGCAAAGTAAAGCCGAGCAGTGGGTGAGTGAATATCACGGCTCTCATGCTGAAACCCCTGCGCAAGCCGCTGCCGAAGCAGATTTTGTTATGGTCTGTGTTGGCAACGATGATGATGTGCGAAGCGTGTTTTATGGTGATAATGGCTTACTCGCTCAATTAAAGCCCGGTGCCATTGTTATTGACCACACGACGGCGTCCGCCGATTTAGCTCGAGAACTGGATGCAGCGGTTAAGACGCATCAAGGTGAGTTTTTAGATGCGCCGGTCTCAGGTGGTCAAGCTGGCGCCGAGAAAGGTATTCTGACGACCATGGTCGGCGGTGAGCAATCAACCTTTGAGCAAGCGCAGTCTGTTTTAAGTTGTTATGCAAAGAAGATCGTGCGTATGGGTGAAGCCGGCAAAGGGCAACTCGCTAAGATGGTCAACCAAGTATGTATTGCCAATGTGATACAAGGCGTAGCGGAAGGTCTGCATCTTGCACGTAAAGTCGGCCTGGATCCCGATGCCTTGGTTGAAGCAATTGGGGCCGGCGCCGCTGGTTCTTGGCAATTGGTGAACCGTTACCGAACGATGTGGGATCAAGAGTATGACCACGGTTTTGCCGTGGATTGGATGCGCAAGGACTTGGGCATTGCGATTGCCGAAGCGAACCGTCATGGCGCCGCTTTGCCTTCAACAGCGATGATCGATCAATATTACGCAGACGTGCAGAGTCTCGGAGGGTCGCGTTGGGATACATCGAGTTTGATGGTTCGGCTAGACAAATTATCTGGGGACTGGAAGAAATAAAAAAGGAGGCGAAAGCCTCCTTTTTTATTCATGCATGTTGAACGGCTTAACGGAAGCCAGTACGACGTAATGCATTGGTAGTGAAATCGTTACGGTTTGGCTCAATATCCCAATCCATATATTCACTTTCTTCGTTACCTAGGCCCAGCGAAATGTAGCGACCTGAGTTAAGGTCGTAGAGTGCTTCCGCAGCCATCCAAGGCACGTCTTGATTATAGAACTGGGTGTTAAGCGCTTCACCGACGCGCCAGAGTTCACCACGACCATCATAGTGGTCAATGATAGACGCTGTCCACGTGTCTTCATCAAGATACATAGTACGTTTTGAGTAGATATGGCGTTCGCCATCTTTCAATGTACCTTCGACAACCCAAACGCGGTGCTTTTCATAACGAATCAGGTCTTGGTTCATGTGGCCCGCTTGGATGATTTCATCATAATCGAGCTCAGGATCCATGATCTTGAAGTTATTATAAGGAATATAGATTTCCTTTTTACCCTTCAAATCCCAGTTGTACTTATCTGGAGCGCCGTTATACATATCTAGGTTATCAGAAGTACGTAGACCGTCTGCTGCTGTACCCGGACCGTCATAGGCTACGTTAGGTGCACGACGCACGCGACGCTGACCTGCGTTATAAATCCAAGCGCGACGACCTTCTTTAACCTGGTTGATCGTTTCGTGAACCAACAACACGGTACCTGTTAAACGTGCAGGCGCTTCTACTTCTTGCAAGAAATAGAACAGAATGTTGTCGTCATCTGGACCACGACCTGATTCAAGGTACTCTGGGAATACCAACGTCTCTTTTAACTCAACAGGAACGAAGTCGCCACTGGCCAGTACAGGGAACTGCGCCACGTTACGCGATACCTTACCGCCGCGGAAACGCGTGATATGGTTCCATACTGCCTCAACACCCGTTTCTGGAATGGGGAACGGAATGGTTGTGACTTCAAAGTTTTGGATACCGTTGCCGCCTGCTACTAACTCAGCGTTTTCTGCGTTCTTTTTAATTTTTGGCCACAGTGAGTCAGGGTAGGTTGCAGAACGACGTGTCGGATAGACGATCATTTTGTAATCATCGTACTTATCGAACATCGCAATCTGACCTGGCGTCAGGTTGTCTTTATATTGATCGAGGTTGTCGTGGGTAATAGTAAACAGCGGTTGGTCACTTGCGAACGGGTCTGTGCCGCGCACAATCTCAACGCTTGCATCAGAATAACCACCATCCCAAGCAGGAATTGAACCGTCTGCATTACCGGCTTTTTCAGCACCAATCGGCGTTAAATCCTTTCCTAAGCGGTCAGCTTGGTCAGGGGTGACCTTTGCCATTACGCTTGCGGAGATAACTGATAGGGCGAATACACCCGCTTTAAGCATCAGTTTATTCATGGGTAATTTCCTTGTTGTTCTACTTTCGTTCATCACTTTGCCAGAGGTTAGACCTGTAAGACAATAGTTTCACTAAAAAAAGCAGGAAAATATGCGAAAAAGGTTTTCAAATGAATATAACCTTATACAATTCTAAGACATTTTTTTCGTTTAGGAGGTTCCATGCGTCTGTCCCCAACCCGTTTTGGGTTGCTGCTCAGTGGGGTTTTGAGCACTTTTGCATTCGCACAAGAAACCGATGTGTCGTCGCAGCAAGGATTTGATGTGATTTACGCGCCGGCAATGCAAGCAAGCAGCGAACTAATTATAAAAAACCCGCTTATTGCAACGGCTAAATTGACCAATCGCCTGATTGCGGTTGGTTCACATGGCAATATCATTACTCGTGAAATAGATAGTAACACATGGCAGCAGGCTAATGTTCCGACCAGTGTGTTAATGACCAGTATTGACTTTGAATCCGATACTGTCGGTTATGCGGCTGGCCACCATGGGGTGATCCTTAAGACAACGGATGCCGGTGATAGCTGGCAACGTGTGTTCGATGGTTTTGACTTACTGGATTTAGAAATTAAATTTTACCAGCAACGCATCACTGAACTGGAGCAGCAAATAGCTGAGGACGGTGATGAATCCGGTGACTTGCAGTGGGCGCTTGACGACGCCAACTTCTATTTGGAGAACGCGCAACGTGCAAAGCAAGAAACGGGGCCATCAAAGCCGCTACTCGATATTAAAATCTTGGCGAACGGCAATATTCTTGCGGTGGGCGCGTATAACACACTACTGCTGAGCCAAGACAAGGGCGAAACGTGGTCGCTTATTAGTGATCGGTTAGATAACCCGAATGGTTTTCACTTAAATGCCATTGCGAGCTACAACAACACTGTCTTTATCGCAGGTGAGGCGGGAACCGCTTACGCGAGTCAAGATAACGGCGAGTCTTGGCGTTCTGTAGCACCCCCTTATGATGGTTCTCTGTTTGGTGCGCACTTTGATAACCAAGGTCGATTATGGACGTATGGTTTGCGTGGCAATATTTTTGTATCCGATGATCTCGGTGCGCGTTACGACAACGTTGAAAGTCCAGCTGATGCCAACTTAATGAGTGGCTATGGCGACAGCAACGGGACTCAGTGGATCGTTGGCAACTCGGGTGTGATTCTCGAAATTTCACCGGAGTTAGAAGTGACTGAACACACACATCCAAGTAGTGCTGTATTCGGCGATATGGTTGAATTTAACGGTGAGAAAGTGCTCACCAGCCGCTCGGGCATTTATTACTGGCCGGCGAAATCAACCGACAGTGAAACAGCGGAAAAGGGGCTAGAGTAGCGTGGATAACAATATCGAAAATAAAAAACCCTCTTTACTCGAACAGGCATTATTTAAATTTCGTCTTGGCTGGCTATTTCTATTTGCCGCAGTGACGCTTGCGTTGGGTTACAACGCCGTACAAGTGCGTCCAGATGCCTCATTTACCAAGATGATTCCAACACAGCATCCGTTTATTCAAAATTATTTTGAATATCAAAAGGATCTGTCGAGCCTCGGTAATGTCGTGCGTATCGCTGTTGAGAATAAACAGGGGGATATTTTTAACCCTGAGTTTCAAGAGACAGTGAAGCAAATTACTGATGAAGTCTTCTATATTCCTGGTGTAAACCGGTCAGGTTTGCGGAGTCTATGGACTCCCAACGTACGCTGGATGGAAGTCACCGAAGAGGGCTTTGTTGGGGGACCTGTTGTTCCCGATGGTTATGACGGTGGAGAGGACTCAATCGCGCAGTTACGCGAGAATGTGCTTCGCTCCGGTGAGGTGGGTAACCTGGTTGCGAATAACTTTGAATCAACCATCATTTATGTCCCCCTTGATGAGGTGAACCCTGAGACAGGCGCTAAACTTGATTACGGTGAGTTTTCTGAGCGCTTAGAAACATTAATTCGTGATAAGTATCAAAGTGAAGAGATTGGTATTCACATCACTGGGTTCGCCAAACTGATCGGTGATTTGATTGATGGTGCTGAGCAAGTTGGCTTGTTCTTCTTGCTAGCAATCCTAATTACCTTGGCGATGCTCTATGTGTACAGCCGTTGTTGGCGCAGTACTTTCACGGTTTTAGGGTGTTCCATTATCGCGGTGATCTGGCAGTTGGGTATCATCGACCTCATTGGCAGTGGTATTAATCCTTACTCGATGTTGGTGCCATTCTTAGTCTTTGCGATTGGTGTATCCCATGGCGTGCAAATTATTAATGCCATCGGCTACAACCGCACGCACGGATTTAGTAACTTTGAGGCGTCGAAACTCGCATTCCGTAGTTTGTATATCGCCGGTCTCACGGCACTGGCAAGTGATGCGATTGGTTTCACCACACTGATGGTTATCGATATCGCCGTTATTAAAGAGCTTGCGATTGCAGCGAGTATCGGTGTTGCCGTGGTGGTACTGACGAACTTGGGCTTGTTACCGATTTTGATGTCGTATTTCGGCGTATCAGATAGCGGTGTCGAGCATCATCGTAAAGCGGAAAGCGAAAAACACGTAGTTGTACGTACCTTTGAGAAGTTTGCACAGCCAAAATGGGCATACAGTGCCTTAGGCGTTGCCGTGGTATTGTTGGCGTGGGGTTTATACTACGGTCAGCAAATGCAGATTGGTGACTTGGATAAAGGCTCACCCGAGTTACGTCCAGATAGCCGTTATAACCTCGATAATGCCTATATTGTCGATAACTACAGCTCAAGTACCGATATTTTTGTGGTTATGGCTGCGACCGAACCGCAGCAATGTATCGCGTACAATAACCTCGAGTTTATGGACCGCTTTAGTTGGCACATGCAAAACACCAACGGTGTACAAGACGTAAAATCGATTGTGTATGTGTCCAAAATGGGTATGTTTGCCATTAACGAAGGTAATTTAAAATGGTTCACCTTAAACCGTAACCAGTTTGTTACCAATGCATCGTTGAGCCGTATCCCTGATGGCTTAATTAATAACGATTGTTCGATGGCGCCGATTATCATTTATCTTGATGACCACAAAGCTGAGACGCTGAAAAATGTGGTCGCCTCGGTGGAGTCATTTAAGCAGAACTACCAAAAAGAAGGTATTGATCTGCTGATGGCAGCAGGCAACTCAGGTATTGAAGCGGCGACAAACTCTGTTATTGAAAGCGCACAGAACAAAATGTTGCTGTGGGTTTACGGTGTGGTCATCTTCCTCTGTTTAGTGACCTTTAGAAGCCTACGCACAGTCGCCTGTATCGTCTTGCCACTGGCGTTTACAACGGTCATGAGTCAAGGGTTAATGGCGGTGCTAGGGATAGGCATTAAAGTTGCGACCTTGCCAGTTATTGCGCTCGGTGTCGGTATTGGTGTCGATTACGGCATCTATATTTACAGTAAGGTTAAGGAAGGTTTGCAGCGTGGTATGGATCTGCCGGCTACCTATCGGTATGCACTTGAGAATACGGGTAAAGCGGTTGGCTTTACTGGATTGACGCTAGCGATTGGTGTCGCGACGTGGATCTTCTCACCGATTAAGTTCCAAGCCGATATGGGTATTTTGCTCACCTTTATGTTCCTTTGGAACATGCTTGGTGCGCTCATCTTGATACCTGCGTTGGCACGTCTGTTTAAGGTCGGTAAGCTGCACCAAAAATAGATTTGTATAATCAACCTACCTAGTCAAAAGGCGTCGGCTTTAATCAAGCCGGCGCCTTTTTCAGCTATAGCGATCGTGGGCGCATTGGTATTTCCACTGATCGGTGTCGGCATAATCGACGCATCAATCACCCGTAATCGGCTTACACCGCGCACTCGGCACTGTGGGTCAACCACAGCGTTGTGGTCCTCGCCCATGCGGCATGTGCCTACGGGGTGATAGATGAGGCCGATTGCTTCGGTAATCTGTTGCGCGAGTTCGTGGTCTTTCGCAAAAGGTTTCGGAAATAGTCGCTTCCCAACAAAGGGTTTTAGCGCTTGAGCGTTGAGCAGCGTACATACTTTTTTAACTGCAGCTGTTAAAGCCACCAGATCATTAGGGTTGCTGAAGAAACGGTAGTCGATGAGCGGCTTATCATCAGGGGCACTCGGATTAAGCTGTACGCGTCCTTTTGATTCGGGACGTAGCAGACAGACATGGATACTAAAACCATGCGTGAGTGTCGGCCACCAATTATAGCCCGAATCTTTGAACATCACGGGAAGTACGTGGCACTGAAACCGAGGTTCGTTATCATTTGCCCAGTCACCCTTGTCGACATCAAAGAAGGCACCGACCTCAGCCAATGAATGGCTTAATTGTCCGTTTTTATTGATTAGGTAGTACAAAAACGCGGGCAGTAGTTTCAATAATCCCCAAGGTGTTAGCGTAAGACCGTTGCGCTTTTTATTCTTCACATGTATGCAAATATCCGCGTGTTCGGCAAGATTTTCACCGACCTCCGGCGCGTGATATATCACTGGGATTTGTGCCGATTTCAGGTCGTCGCTCGGACCCACCCCTGAACGCTGTAGAATAACCGGCGATGCTAGAGACCCCGCTGCCAAAATAACCTCGCGGCGTGCGTAAAAATGCTGATACTGCCCGTTACATGTGGCTTCAACGCCTTGTGCTGTGGTGCCCTCAAACAATACGCGTCGGACATCGTAACCGGACAAAACGGTTAGATTAGGCCGTGCAAGTATCGGCTTTAAGTAGGCGCGATAGGTGCTACAGCGCTCACCATTCGCCATGGTGAATTGAAATGGACCCGCACCTGTTAGCGTGTCACCATTAAAGTCACTGTTGTATGGCAGTCCGAGTTCTTGGCAGGCTTCGACGAACGCACGGCAGACGGGATAATAGGGGACTTTATCACTCACTTTCAGTGGGCCTTGATCGCCGTGGAAGTAGCTCGCCCCGCGTTGATTGGCCTCGGACTTTTTGAAGTAGGGGAGTAACGCTGAATAACCCCACTCTCGGCCAGCTGCTTCAGCCCAGCGTTGGTAGTCGTCTTGGCTGCCGCGGCAGTAAATCATTGCATTAATCGCACTCGAACCACCTAAGCCCTTACCTCGGGGAGTATAGGTCGTTTGTTTTGCGTAACTTTGTCCACGATAGAGCCAATTGAAGGTAGGGCTGTGAATGAAGCGAGCAAAGCCCGATGGCATGGTCGAAAAAAAGCCGGGCGGTTTACGCCCAGCTTCTATTAGCAATACGCGAAACTGATTATTTTCACTGAGCCGATTTGCGAGCACACAGCCCGCCGAGCCGCCACCCACGATAATATAGTCAAAACTATGTTCAAAGCCCTTGCGCGTAGTCATAAAGTGATTTCAGCAGCTGCATGCGATGTTTATTATCCTGATACTGCTGAGCCAAACCTTCAAGCTTTTCTGCAAACTCGGTAATCGAAAGTTGTCCATTGCTTGGTTCGGTGAGGCGTTGTCGACAAAATTGTTGCCAGCGCTGGAGCTCATTTTGGTCTAATGTCGCTGGATAATTACGTGCACGGTAACGAAATAATAGCTCGGGTAGGCGATTATCTTGAGTGTTGAGTTCGACGCCGGCTAACTGCTCCGGCTTCATCGAACGAATCATCTGCAAGTTCTGCTTATCTTGTGCGTCAAAGAAACCGTCGTATAAGCGCTGGTCAACGTCTAACATCGGTTGTTCACTGCGATCCGAGGCATTATCAAATATTGCCATGATACGATCACGGAAATCACTGTTTTGAACTAACCACTGGGTTCGTTCACTCAGCGTGGTCAAATCGATTTGGGTACGCTGTTGCGCTTCCTCTGTCAGCGTTGCCAGCGGCGCTAGGAATGGGCAACGATTAAGCGTAATCTGTGTTGCTCCAGGTCGTTGGGTTCCGTTGTTCGCGTGTTGTTGACGGGAAGTAAACAACAAGTCTCGTAATTGCTCCGTCGAGTAGTCCGCAAAATCCGCCGGATTGATGCGCAGATCCCAAGCGATCAGTGCATTGGCACGTTGAGCATGAAAACCAATGGGTAGCACTGCTGACACAAAAAAGTTATCCGCACCATATAGACCCGAGACATGTACAAGCGGCTTAATCTGCTGCCAATTAATGAGCTTCATTAGATCATTCTTATGGCGGTGTTGCAGGGCGAACTGCCATAGCTTGGGTTGCTTTTCGGCAATAAGTTGCGCCATCGCGATAGTCGCTCGTACGTCAGACATTGCATCGTGCGCTTGTCCATGAGCAATCCCGTTGGCTTGGGTTAGCTTTTCAAGTCGTAAGGTCACTCGACCATCCGCATCTTCTGGCCAATTTACACCTTCGGGACGCAGCGCATAACAGGCGCGTACGACGTCGATTAGATCCCAACGCGAGTTGCCATTCTGCCAAGTGTGGGCATAAGGGTCATAAAAATTGCGATAACACAGTGACCTCGTTACCTCGTCATCAAATCGGATGTTGTTATAACCAATGATAATGGTATTCGGCTGACTCATCTCTTGCACAATGGCTTGTGCAAAGTTGGCTTCATTAACGCCTTGATTAAGCGCGTATTGCGGAGTAATCCCTGTGATGAGTACAGCTTCAGGATCCGGCAAAAAATCTGGCGTCGGTTGCGCATAAATGGTTAACGGACGCCCCACCGGTTGGAAGTCCAACGTAGTGCGCATCCCGGCAAATTGCGCTGGCCTATCAATCAGTGGCCGCGCCCCCCACGTTTCGTAGTCGTGCCAGTAGAAGGTGGGTTGAGAAGTTTGTTTTTTATTGTCTTCTGGAATGGATTGCATGTCTCATACCGACTCAATTTAGTTGGTTTGGAGGCTACACCATTGTTTATGACCCTGCAATATGGGTTACCCAAGAGCGGCGCTTAAAGCCGCTCAATCTGGGTGATTTTCAAATCGTATGCTTTGTAGAGTTTTTCCTCGACGGTGCGATTGTCATCATGGTTGATTGCCAGTTCGGCATGGGGCAAAACGCGTTCGGCGAGGCGGTGGGCGATTTCGTCGCGTAGTGCGCGGTCGCTATCCGAATGTTCAGCCGTGGGGACATTCAGTTGCACCTGCTCGGGTGCGCCGAGGTGATCATAGTTAACGCGATAAGTGGGCATACAGTTACCTCCAAAAACATTGCATTGTGGTTTCGATTACCCTGTAATGTGTAGTTCGAATCCCTCACTAAGGATAGAACGATGAAAATAAAAACAACACTCACAATGCTTACGCTCGCATTAGCGGGAACGTTCACTACAGCGGCCGCGAATGCCGAAACGCACGAACAAACAGACCGTGAAAAACCCATTGCACTGGTTATTCACGGTGGCGCAGGTACCATTACCCGAGCTAATTTGAGCGAGGAACAAGAGGCAGCGTACCACGCGAAACTCGAACAGGCATTACAGGCGGGATACGCGGTACTTGAGCAAGGCGGCAGTAGCACTGATGCGGTGATTAGTGCGATTCAAGTGATGGAGGATTCACCCTTATTTAACGCGGGCAAAGGCGCGGTGTATACCTGGGATGGCGAGCATGAACTTGATGCGTCTATTATGGACGGCGCAACGGGCAATGCAGGTGCTGTTGCTGGGGTTAAGACGGTAAAAAGCCCGATTGAACTGGCGCGCACCATCATGGATAAGTCGGTGCATGTGATGCTCAGTGGCGATGGGGCGGCACAATTTGCTCAGCAGCAAGGTTTAGCCGAGGTTGATAATAGTTACTTTGATACTGACCATCGTTATCAGCAACTCATTGATGCAAAAGAAACGATTCGTAAAAGTGAGCAGCCCGAACAGCAAGCTTGGCGCTATCTTGATCTCGATTATAAATACGGCACAGTGGGCGCTGTTGCACTGGATCAGTCGGGTAACCTCAGTGCTGGGACATCAACCGGCGGGATGACTGCTAAGCGTTATGGTAGAATAGGGGACTCACCGATTATTGGCGCAGGAACTTGGGCAGACAATAATAGTTGTGGTGTCTCTGCAACCGGTCATGGCGAGTACTTTATTCGCTACCATGTAGCAGCGGATATCTGTGCACGAGTTAAGTATCAGAATCAAACGGTCGAAGAAGCGGGTGATGCCGTGATTCATGGTGTGTTAGAGCAAGCGGGTGGCACCGGTGGTGTCATTATCATGGATGCGCAAGGGCATATTGCCACACCGTTTAACACTGAAGGTATGTACCGTGGTTATATTCGCAATGGCAAGGTTCATACTGCGATTTACAAAGATGAGGATTAAAGCGGGCGTTTATGAGTCGTACCCCCAAAAAAACTAAACCGCTATCTGCGGAGCAAAAACAAGCGCAAAAACAGGTGCTCGATAAATTTGCCAATGCACTGGCAGAATGTACGTTAGCGGATGCCGCTCTCCTTAGAGGGCGGCTGCGTGGCAGTGTCAAAATTAAAGATGCTGAGCGACGCGCGCGCGTTCAAAGCCAAATTGAGCAGGATATCGAGGCAGCGCAATTGCATTTGCTCGCGCGGCAAGAGCAACAATTTAAACTGGATTACCCCGAACAACTGCCGGTCGCGCAGGAACGCGAGCGTATTTTAACCGCGATGCGCGAACATCCGGTGGTCATTATTGCGGGCGAAACGGGTTCGGGTAAAACGACTCAGTTACCCAAGATGTTGCTCGAATTGGGGTATGGCCGTAAAGGCACTATCGCACACACGCAACCTCGCCGACTGGCGGCACGTAGTGTCGCCGCGCGTATCGGTGAAGAGCTCGGTGATACGCAGAAGCAACAGGTCGGTTATAAGATCCGGTTTCAAGATGAGACGGCACCGACCACTGCGGTTAAGTTAATGACCGATGGTATGTTGTTATCGGAGCTACAAAACGATCCGCTATTATTGCAATACGATGCGATTGTCATTGACGAGGCGCACGAGCGAAGCCTGAACATTGACTTTTTATTGGGGGTTTTGCACCAACTTCGGCGTAAACGCCCCGATCTTAAAATTATCATCACGTCGGCAACGATAGAAACCGAACGCTTCTCTAAGCATTTTGATAATGCGCCTGTACTCACTGTAAGCGGGCGCACGTACCCTGTCGAAGTGCGCTATCGCGACCCATCGGAGCAACCTGAGGCTCAGAATGATGTTCTGGCAAGTTTATTAGATGCGGTGCAAGAGCTGCAAGCCGAAGGTCCCGGTGATATTTTGATTTTCGCCAGCGGTGAACGTGAAATACGTGATTACGCGGAGGCGATTCAGGATCTGCAATTACGTGATACGGAGGTGCTTCCTCTCTATGCGCGGTTATCGTCGAGCGAGCAGAACCGTGTCTTTCAGTCGCACAGCCAACGCCGTGTGGTGATTGCGACTAACGTTGCGGAGACATCACTGACGGTGCCGGGCATACGCTACGTGATTGACCCCGGAACCGTGCGTATGAGTCGCTATTCATACCGAACCAAAGTACAACGTCTTCCTATTGAACCGATTTCGCAAGCCAGCGCGAATCAGCGTAAAGGTCGTTGTGGTCGTGTGGGACCAGGCATTTGTATTCGTCTATATAGCGAAGAAGACTTTCTCAGTCGTCCTGAATATACCGACCCCGAGATTCTGCGAACCAATCTGGCGGCGGTTATACTGCAGATGTCAGCGATGCGGCTCGGTGATATCCGGCGCTTTCCTTTTGTGCAAAAGCCAGATGAGCGGTTTATCAAGGATGGCCTGAACTTATTGGAAGAACTCAATGCGATTGCACCCAACCGCAAGCAACAACAGCCTCAGCTAACGGATACCGGTCGACAGCTGGCACGCTTGCCGCTTGATCCTAAGCTGGCGCGTATGGTGCTCGCGGGGCATGAGCAGGGCTGCGTCCGCGAAATGCTGATCATTACCTCGGCGCTCAGTATCCAAGACCCGCGTGAGCGTCCAAGTGATGCGAAAGAAAAGTCAGACCAAGCACATCAACGTTTTGCCGATGATAATTCAGACTTTATGAGTTATCTCAATTTATGGACATACCTGCGAGAGCAACAAAAGGCGCTTTCTGGTAATCAGTTCCGTAAGCAGTTAAAGAAAGAATACCTGCATTTTTTACGTGTGCGCGAGTGGCAGGATGTGTATACCCAAAGTCGTCAAACGGCGCGTGAGTTAGGATTGCGCATCAATGAGGAGCCGGCGACCTATGAGCAGGTTCATCGGGCATTGCTTGCTGGCTTATTGTCTCAAGTAGGCTTGAAGGATGCCAAGCACGAGTACCAGGGAACCCGTCAAACGCGTTTCCATATTTTCCCGGGATCTCATTTATTTGGGCGCCCACCCAAGTGGGTTGTTAGTGCTGAACTGGTTGAAACGTCAAAGCTTTATGCACGCGTTAATGCAAAGATTGAGCCTGAGTGGATTGAACAGGCTGCAGGACACTTGGTCAAGAAACAGTATCTTGAACCACATTTTGAAGCCAAACAAGGTAGTGTCGTTGCAGACGAACAAGTGACCCTGCTTGGGCTTATACTGGTGGCGCGTCGACGTGTGCAGTTTGGTCCTATCGATCCGACTCTAGCACGACATATTTTTATTCGAGAGGGGCTGGCGCAAGGTCAAATTAAACGTCAGTTGCCTTTTATCAAACACAACCTTGATTTAATTGCGAGCGTACAGGCGCTGGAAGAAAAGTCCCGCCGCCGCGATATTCTCGTTGATGAGCAAGAGTTGTATGAGGCGTACGAGCGCCACATTCCTGAAGGCATCTACAACGAAAAGCTACTCGCAGGTTGGTGGCATAAGGCAGCGAAATCTGAGCCGAAGTTGTTGTTCTTTAATCGCGACGATTTGATTGATGCTGATACCAGCCATATCACCGAGCAAAGTTATCCCGAATTCTGGCGACAGGGTAATCTGAAGTTACCGTTAAGCTATCACTTTGAACCGTCAGCACAGGATGATGGTGTCTCAGTGAATATTCAGTTAGCTATCCTTAACCAAGTCGAGAATGTGGGCTTTGACTGGCATATTCCAGCATTACGTGAAGATCGTATAACGGCATTGATTAAATCACTGCCAAAGCCGATTCGCCGTAACTTTGTGCCCGCGCCTAATTTTGCACAAGCGGTGTTTGCGGATATTGAGCCAGGCGAACTGACTATGCTCGAGGCCATGTGCAAGAAGCTACTTCGGATGACCGGTGTGCGTGTTGAACCCAGCGATTTTAAGCCTGAGCAAATTGATGCTCATTTGCAGATGAATTTCAAAGTGCTAGATGGCAAAAAACTCGTACGTCAGGGTCGAGATCTCACGGTTTTAAAGAATGCCTTATCGGGTCGAGTACAGGAGCGCCTTGATAAAACGGCGGGCCAAGATGTTGAGCGTGAACCTTTAGAAACGTGGTCTATTGATGATTTACCCGAGGTGGTGAGCGAGAAACAGCATGGCTTTGAAATGCGCGCTTATCCAGCGGTGACGGTAACGGCAGACAAGCAATTGCAAGTACAGATGTACGATCATCAGAAAGAGGCTGAGCGCGCACATGCACGGGGTATTCGTGCGTTAGTGCTTAAGCAAGTGCCTTCACCCATCAAGTATTTGCAGAAGAGCTTGTCTAACAAAGCCAAGCTGGCAATGTATTTTAATCCATGGGGCAAGGTGGATGCGCTCATCGAGGACTGCATTGATGCAGCGGTAGATAATATTTATCAGGATTTTGTTGCTGAGCATGAGGCGGTGCGCTCAGCGTCAGCTTTTAATGCCTTGGTGGAAAAAACGCGGGGTGAACTGAATGAACGCGTTGAGCTCATCGCGCAACAGGTGGAGCAATGCTTAATTCGCTCGAACGACTTAAAGAAGCAGTTGAAAGGTAAGATCCCATTAGATCAGATTCAATCGCGTGGCGATGTGCAAAAGCAGGTTGAATCGTTAGTCTACCGCGGCTTTGTTTCCGATGTGGGCGCTGAGCGCTTACCCGATATTGAGCGCTACTTGAGTGCTTTACAGCGGCGTTTGGAAAAATTACCTGAAAACCCAAATAAAGATCGGGTCGCGACCTTGATGCTGGATGAGTTAACCGAGAGTTATCAAGCTTTGGTAAAACGCTACCGTAGTGTTGTGCCAGCCGAAGTACGAGAAATTTATTGGATGATTCAGGAATTGCGAGTTTCGTTGTTTGCTCAGACGTTGGGGACTAAATATCCGGTTTCTGAAAAGCGTATCAAGCAGGCGATTAACGAAATAAAGGCACCCTAGGGTGCCTTTACTTTGCAAACTTAATTGAAAGAATTAAGCTGCGTATAAACCTAGATGCTCTTTAGCGTAGGCTTCAAATTCGGTAAAGCCACCCACGTGGGTTTCGTCTACGAAAATCTGTGGCACGGTGTGCACTGGCTTACCTACGGTTTTCTCGAGATCAGCTTTAGTAATACCTTCCTCGTGAATATCGACATAACGGTAGTCGAAATCATCACGGTCAGCTTTTAGTTGCTCAGCAACGTCTTTAGCTCGAACACAAAAGGGACAACCGGGGCGACCAAAAATAACTGTAAACATAAATAATCCTCGAATCCTTGAATTTGCGACCATTATCCATATTTTCTGGGTGCTCGACAATGTATCACTGCGATGAGGGTTATCGGTTTTTCCGAACACAGCTATCAGTGTTCTATGTCTAAGTCCGATTCGGGAACACAACAGCAGGGTAGGAAGTCACCTTTACGTACGTAGGCGAGGGGATCCGTCAAATAGCGAACTGAGCCACTTTTGAGCTTAGAACGGCACGCACCGCAAAAGCCACTTTTACAGTGGTAATGAACCTCTAACTGATGCTTTTCGAGTGCATCGAGTAAGGTACCTTCTGAAGCGTCAACGGTCAGCTCGTGCTGACCGTTGACTTTAACTTTAAACAGTTTTGCTGTCATTGGACGCGTTAAAGGTCAAAGTCGCCTAAATCTGAGGCATCCACGCTACTGTCGATCTGACCGACCAAGTAAGAACTAATTTCAGCTTCCTGTGGCGCGACTTGCACGTTATCTGAGACTAAGTACTTATTCATCCAAGGCAATGGATTCGAACGACGCTCTGGGAATGGCGCATCATAGCCGATGGCTTGCATACGCAAGTTAGCAATGTACTCGACATATTGGCACAACATGCTCTCGTTTAAGCCAATCATCGAGCCATCTTTAAACAAGTAGTGTGCCCATTGCTTTTCTTGTTTAACCGCGGTCATGAAGATTTCATAGGCTTCATCGGCGAGCTCTTCAGCGATCTCTGCCATTTCTGGGTCGTCTTCACCGTCTTGCCAAAGATTGATCATGTGCTGAGTCGAAGTCAGGTGCACGTTTTCATCGCGCGCGATAAGGCGAATAATCTTTGCGTTACCTTCCATGAGCTCGCGCTCTGCAAATGCGAAAGTACAGGCAAAGCTTACATAAAAACGAATCGCTTCTAATGCGTTAACCGAGTTGATGCATAAGAACAGCTTCTTCTTGAGCTCACGACGAGTCACGTTGTGCTCTACACCTTCGACGGTGACTTTACCTTCGCCATGGGTTTGCCAAAGCTGCGTGTAAAAAATTAAATCGTCGTAGTAACGAGAAATATCATTAGCGCGGAGCTTAATTTGATCATTAATAACGATATCTTCGAAGATTTCACTCGGATCACTAAATAAATTACGCAAAATATGCGTGTACGAACGTGAGTGAATAGTCTCAAAGAACGACCAAGTTTCAATCCATGTTTCGAGCTCAGGGAGTGAAACAATCGGAAGCAGGGCAATATTGGGGCTGCGACCTTGGATTGAATCAAGCAGTGTTTGATATTTCAAGTTAGAAATAAAGACATGCTTTTCGCTGGCGGTTAGTTTGTTGAAGTCGACACGATCTCGACTCACGTCGACTTCTTCTGGACGCCAGAAGAAGCTTATCTGTTTTTCGATAAGCTTTTCAAAAATACTGTGTTTTTGTTGGTCGTAACGTGCAACGTTGACCGAGTTCCCAAAAAACATGGGTTCGGCCAACGGGTTAGTTTGTTCTTGGTTAAACGTAGAATAAGACACGCAAATCGCTCCTTATTAAATCTTGCACGCACCGCCTGCGCAATCATCGTCTTCTTCAATCACTACCTCAGCAGGGCGATCGGTTTGCTTACGTTGACGCTTTTGTTCAGCGGAAATATCGGATTGGTTATCAGCCGCACCGTCACGCGTATTGTGATAGTAAAGGGTTTTAACACCCATCTTATACGCTGTTAAAAGATCCTGAAGCAGCTGCTTCATCGGCACCTTGGCACCATTAAACTTGCTTGGATCGTAGTTGGTATTGGCTGAGATTGTTTGATCGACGAATTTCTGCATGATGCCGACCAGTTGCAAGTAACCCTTGTTGTCAGGGATCTGCCACAATAGCTCGTAGTTGTTTTTCAAGTTTTCGTAATCAGGTACTACTTGCTTAGTCACACCGTCTTTTGACGCTTTAACACTCACAAATCCGCGCGGTGGCTCAATGCCATTTGTCGCGTTAGAAATTTGTGACGAGGTTTCAGAAGGCATCAATGCCGATAGCGTTGAGTTACGCATACCGTGCTCTTGGATGTCTTTACGTAACTGATCCCAATCAAGGTGCAGTGGTTCAGAGCAGAATGCGTCTAAATCTTTTTTATACGTATCGGTCGGTAAGATACCTTTAGAGTAGGTTGTCTCATTAAACTTAGGACATTTGCCTTTCTCTTTAGCCAACTCCATTGATGCTTTCATCAAATAGAATTGAATCGCTTCAAAGGTACGGTGTACGAGACCGTTCGCCGAACCATCGGAGTATTTAACACCATGCTTCGCCAGATAGTAGGCAAAGTTGATAACACCAATACCGAGGGTACGACGGTTCATGGTGGCGTTGTAAGCTGCTGGAACCGGATATTCTTGATAATCCAGTAGGCTATCAAGAGCGCGCACCGCTAAGTCAGCTAGCTCCTCGAAGTCGCTGAGTGATTCGATTTTACCTAAGTTGAACGCTGACAAAGTACATAGTGCGATTTCACCTTCTTCGTCATTGACGTGACGGAGTGGTTTAGTCGGTAGCGCGATCTCTAAGCACAGATTGCTCTGACGCACAGGCGCGACTTTTGAATCGAACGGACTGTGAGTATTACAGTGATCGACGTTTTGCACGTAGATTCGACCTGTGCTCGCACGTTCTTGCATAAAGAGACTAAACAATTCGATCGCTTTAATGCGCTTTTTACGAATGCTTTCATCATTTTCGTATTGAACGTATAACCGTTCGAACTCTTCTTGGTCCTCAAAGAATGCGTCATATAGACCAGGTACATCCGATGGGCTGAAAAGTGTGATGAAATCATCCTTAACCAGACGCTGATACATTAACCGGTTGAATTGCACGCCGTAGTCCAAGTGACGAACACGGTTCTCTTCAACGCCGCGGTTGTTTTTAAGCACCAACAGGTTTTCGATCTCAAGATGCCACAGCGGGTAGAACAGGGTGGCAGCACCACCACGCACGCCGCCTTGTGAACAGCTCTTCACTGCTGTTTGGAAATACTTATAAAACGGGATACAGCCAGTGTGGAAAGCTTCACCATTACGGATAGGACTACCGAGCGCACGAATACGACCGGCGTTGATACCAATACCAGCGCGCTGAGAGACATACTTAACAATGGCACTTGCGGTGGCATTAATCGAATCAAGGCTATCGCCTGTCTCGATCAGTACACAGGAGCTGAATTGACGTGTTGGTGTGCGCACACCCGACATGATGGGGGTCGGCAGCGAAATCTTAAACGTTGACGTCGCGTCATAGAAACGCTTGATATAATCCATACGTGTCGATTTAGGATAATTGGCAAAAAGACACGCAGCAACGAGTATATAAAGGAATTGTGCACTCTCATAGATATCACCAGTCACGCGGTTCTGCACGAGATACTTGTTCTCTAATTGCTTCACCGCAGCATAAGAGAAGTTCATGTCACGCCAGTGGTCGATAATTTCGTCCATCTGGTCAAATTCTTGCTCGCTAAAGTCTTCTAGTAGGTGAGCGTCATAGCGCTTTTCTGCAACCATTTTTTTGACATGGTCGTATAGGCGAGGTGGCTCAAACTTGCCATAGGCGCGTTTACGCAAATGGAATATCGCTAAACGTGCAGCCATGTATTGATAGTCAGGCGCTTCTTCTGAAATTAAGTCGGCTGCTGCCTTAATGATGGTCTCATGAATATCTTCGGTTTTTATCCCATCATAGAACTGAATATGCGACTTAATTTCGACTTGAGAAGCAGAAACATTATTTAGGTCTTCTGCTGCCCACATGATGACACGATGAATCTTATCTAAATTCAGTGGTTCGCGTTGACCACTGCGTTTGGTGACGAAAAGTTGCTCGTTCATTTTAGCGCCGACTCTTAGCTGTTTGTTATAGACTTGTGGCCACAAGATATTGTGTAATTTTCGGTCTGTACACCAAATGAACACAATATCTAGTAGTCGATGTGATACAGGCATACTAGATACAACCCGCACATCGATCAAGTATATTTAGTACTAAATATTAGCTTAGATCGGCTTGAAATTTTGCAAGCGCTTATCGCGCATAGGCTTGCGTGAAAGTGTAAAAATTATAATTTTTTAGTTGAAAAAAACATGACTTTAGAAACAACCGTTCTATGAAAAAAAGGTGTAATAAAAACTATCAAAAAATGAACGACTTAGTCTGTATATTCCGATAGCGCCAACAACTCTAACAGCGCGTCTGGACGTTCGATGGTGTAATCAGCCAACCATTGTTGAGGTTGGTCATTGCTGGATATATAACCGTATTCAGCCAACACCGTCACCATACCAGCATCACGGCCTGCAATGATGTCGCGCTCAGCATCACCCACGTAAATACAGTCTTTGGGATCAACGTCGAGTTGTTCAGCAGCATAATAAAGTGGTTTAGGAGAGGGCTTGGCAACCTCTAAGGTGTCTCCGCAGACGACCACCGAAATACTTTGTAAGGCTTCAAATTGTGCTATTAACGGATGCGTTAAAAACTCAGGCTTATTGGTAACAATACCAATTTTGATTTGATGGCGGCGTAAATTGCTTAGCAATAACTCAATACCATCAAATAAGCGGCTGTAGCGCGCTAGGTTCTCACGGTAAATCTCTAGAAAACGCGGTTTAAGCGTGAGTAGGGTGTCGTCATCGAGTTGGGTTAAACTCAATAACCCGCGTGACCCATGCGAGGCGACTGGAGTAAATACTTCCGCTGGGATTTCTGGCAGGTTATTCTCTCGGCAGACTTCATTGAGTGCGAATCCCAAATCCGGTGCCGAGTCTAATAAAGTGCCATCAAGATCAAATAATACTGCGGCTACCGGATGTGTATTCACTCTGCGTCCTTATACGGTTAACGGTTAGGCTTGTACAACGCAACGATATAGTTAACATCGACATCGTGCGGGTCGATCATAAAGCCTTGAAGCGGTTTATATACGATGCCACTCATTTTCATCGCTTGCAATCCATGTCTATCAGTCATCCGCAGCAGTTCTGACGGCTTGATAAAACGTTGATGCTGGTGAGTGCCTTTGGGGACCCAACGCAAAACATGCTCAGCGGCTACGATGCCTAGCAGCCAAGATTTCACATTACGATTTAAGGTCGAGAAAACCGCATAACCGCCCGGTTTCACTATATTACATACAGCACTGACAATCGAAGCGGGGTCTGGTACATGCTCAAGCATTTCTAAACAGGTGACAACATCAAATTGCTCTGCATGGGTTGCTGCGAAATTCTCGGCACTGACTTGCTGGTAGTCGATACGCAGTTGCGACTCGAGTGCGTGCAATCGTGCGACTTCTAGTGAGTCGTGTGCAAGGTCAATACCGGTGACTTGCGCGCCTCTGCTCGCCATACCTTCGGTCAATAAACCACCACCGCAGCCAACATCAACAACGCGCTTATTGAATAAGCCACCCACTTGCTGTTCAATAAAGGTCAATCGCAGTGGATTAATTTGATGTAATGGTTTGAATTCGCCTTCGGTGTCCCACCACCGTGAAGCAAGGGCAGAAAACTTTTCGATTTCGTTTTCGTCGACATTATTGCTAAGGGCACTTAAAGAAGGTCGTTCTGACATGTGCTAGAGGTTCCAAATTGGATGAACTTCTGTAGAGTTTACATCAGTGGGCGTTTTTGAAAAAGAGGGTGCGTGATCACCCCGTGACGGGTACAATACCTGATTAATTATAACAACGATTAAGTATAGCTTGAGTTTAGGGATACATATATGAGCGATCTGGCTAGAGAAGTCTCACCCATCAATATCGAGGATGAATTAAAAAGTTCTTATCTTGATTACGCGATGAGCGTGATTGTGGGTCGAGCGCTTCCAGATGTTCGGGATGGTTTGAAACCCGTGCATCGTCGCGTACTGTTCGCGATGAATGAATTGCGGAATGACTTCAACAAACCCTATAAAAAGTCTGCCCGTGTGGTGGGTGATGTTATCGGTAAGTATCACCCTCATGGCGACAGTGCGGTTTATGACACCATCGTACGGATGGCACAACCGTTCTCGCTACGTTACACCTTGGTTGATGGTCAAGGTAACTTTGGTTCGGTGGATGGCGACTCGGCAGCTGCCATGCGTTACACCGAAATTCGGATGGAAAAAATTGCCCATCAGTTGTTAGCCGATCTCGATAAAGAAACGGTCGATTTTGTTGATAACTATGATGGTACAGAACGTATTCCAGATGTTCTGCCTACCAAAGTACCAAACTTGATGGTAAATGGCTCATCAGGTATTGCGGTTGGTATGGCAACCAACATTCCTCCACATAACCTAACTGAAGTAATCAACGGCACCTTGGCGTTGATCGATAATCCTGAAATCAGCATTGAAGAGCTGATGGAATATATCCCAGGACCAGATTTCCCAACTGCAGCAAGTATCTCAGGCCGCTCGGGCATTATAGAAGCCTACAAGACCGGTCGCGGTCGCATCCACTTGCGTGCAAAAGCGGATGTTGAGGTCGATGAGAAATCAGGCCGTGAAAGCATTATTGTCAGCGAGATCCCGTATCAAGTGAACAAAGCCCGCTTGATCGAGAAAATTGCCGAGTTGGTGAAAGAAAAACGCCTTGAAGGCATTAGCGGATTACGCGATGAATCAGATAAGGACGGTATGCGTATCGTTATCGAGATTCGCCGTGGAGATGTCGCTGAAGTCGTTCTGAATCATTTATATGCGAACACCCAAATGCAAGTGGTGTTTGGTATCAATATGGTTGCCCTTGATAAAGGTCAACCTAAGTTGTTTAACCTCTATCAAGTATTAGACGCCTTTGTCCGTCACCGTCGTGAAGTAGTGACTCGCCGCTCAGTTTATGAACTGCGTAAAGCACGCGAACGTGCCCATATTTTGGAAGGTTTGGCGATCTCATTAGCGAACATCGACGAAGTTATTGAACTGATTCGTCGCTCGCCTACGCCAGCAGAAGCTAAGCAAGGCTTGGTTGCGCGTGGATGGGAGTTGGGTAATGTTGCGGCCATGCTGGAATCAGCAGGCGTTGATGCAGCACGTCCTGAACATTTACCAGAAGAGTTTGGTATACGTGACGGTAGTTATTACCTGACCGAAGAACAAGCTCAGGCGATCCTTGACCTTCGTTTGCATAAGCTAACAGGCTTAGAGCACGAGAAGATTTTGGACGAATACAAAGGTCTATTGAAGCAAATCGAAGAGTTGCTCCATATCTTGCGCTCAACTGCGCGCTTGATGGAAGTGATTCGCGAAGAGCTGGTGGATATCCGTGACAACTTTGGTGATGCACGTAAAACCGAAATCACCGCGGCTGCGCACGATATCAGCATGGAAGACCTAATCAATGAAGAAGACGTTGTGGTAACACTGTCTCATGAAGGCTATGTTAAGTATCAGCCATTGACTGAGTATGAAGCGCAACGCCGTGGCGGCAAAGGTAAAGCAGCCACTAAGATGAAAGACGACGACTTCGTTGAGCGTCTGTGGGTTGCCAACACGCACGATACCATCTTATGTTTCTCGACCCGCGGTCGCATTTATTGGATGAAGGTCTATCAGTTGCCGTTAGCGAGTCGCGCTTCACGCGGTAAGCCTATCGTTAACTTGTTACCACTTGAATCTGATGAACGCATCACTGCGATTCTTCCGACCCGTGATTACCCAGAAGATAAGTTCGTCATCATGGCAACTAAGCACGGTACGGTTAAGAAGACACCACTGCCTGAGTATTCTCGTCCACGTAACGGCGGTATTATTGCGCTTAATCTGAATGATGGCGATGAGCTTATTGGCGTTGATATTACCGACGGCGAGCAAGAAATTATGTTGTTCTCTGATGGCGGTAAAGTGGTTCGCTTTAAGGAAGACCAGGTACGCTCGATGGGTCGTACGGCCACAGGTGTACGTGGTATTCGTTTAGAAGAGGGACAAAAAGTCGTTAGCCTTATCGTTCCCGGCTCATACGAAGAAGAGCAGCAAGCGGCGATTTTGACCGTGACGGAAAACGGCTTTGGTAAACGTACATTGGTCGAGGAGTACCCGACTAAGAGCCGCGCAACCAAGGGTGTTGTATCGATTAAAGTCAGTGAGCGTAATGGTGCTGTTGTCGGAGCGATGGAAGTCGTAGATGGCAACGAAATTATGCTGATTAGTAACAAGGGTACCTTAGTACGCACGCGTGTTAATGAAGTATCCATGGTCGGTCGTAACACACAAGGTGTGCGTTTAATCCGCACCGGTGATGACGAACAAGTGGTTGGTCTACAACGCATCGATGAGGTTGATGACGAAGACCTTGAGGCTGCCGTTGTGGAAGGTGAGGTAGCAGAAGTGGCTGATGACAATCAGGCTTCTGATAATGCCGAGGCGAACGATGAGTCAGATCTTTAACTTTTCTGCCGGGCCGGCGATGTTGCCGGCCGAGGTGATGCTGCAAGCACAGGAAGAGTTCTTACAATGGAATGGTACGGGTGTGTCGGTGATGGAATTTTCACACCGAGACCCTGCATACGTGAAAATGGCACAAGAGGCTGAGCAAGACTTGCGCACGTTGCTCAATGTGCCAGATGATTATCATGTCTTGTTTTTGCAAGGTGGTGGTCGTGGTCAGTTTTCTGCGGTGCCACAGAACATTGCAGCAAAAACCGATACAGTTGATTATCTCGATTGCGGGACGTGGTCGGGGTATGCCATTCGCGAAGCGCAGAAGTATGTCAGCCAGGTTAATGTGGTAGGCGCTGCTCAGCAAACAGAGCAGGGCAAACGTATTCAGCCCGCGAGCGAATGGCAGTTAAGCGATAACGCACGCTACTTCCACTATTGCCCAAATGAGACAGTGGATGGTATCGCAGTGCACGACATTCCCGATGTCAACGCGCCGATCGTTGCCGACATGTCATCGAATATTTTATCCGAGCCTTTGGATGTCAGCCGTTTTGGCGTGATCTACGCCGGCGCGCAGAAAAATATTGGTCCTTCAGGATTCGCGATTGCGATCGTCAAGCAGTCACTGTTAGGTCAACCGCAGCCTGAAGTAAGCTCAATTATGGATTATCAATTACAAGCAAACGATAATTCTATGTATAACACGCCGAATACCTTCGCTTGGTATCTATCGGGCTTAGTCTTCAAATGGCTTAAGCGTCAAGGCGGTTTAGCGGGAATTGGACAACTCAATCACCGCAAGGCATCAGCGTTGTACGATTATGTTGACGCATCTGACTTCTATCGAAATGAAGTCCATCCTGACTATCGCTCGATTATGAATGTACCCTTTCAATTGGCGGATAGTGAGCTCGATAAGATTTTTCTGGAGCAAGCTAAAAACGCCGGCCTGGTCGGTCTCAAAGGTCATCGATTTGTCGGCGGTATGCGAGCCAGTTTATATAATGCAATGCCGTACGAAGGGGTCGAAGCATTGATTGATTTTATGCGGGAGTTTGAACGAACCCACGGCTAAATCGGCTGATTAAATAAAGAATAAAAAGAAGGAAAGAGCATGGCAAAGTTTGATGCAACGCAAATGGCAAACCCGGGTGTTCGCGAGTTACAACCGTATCAAGCGGGTAAACCGATGGACGAGCTGCAGCGTGAACTGGGCTTAGACAACGTGGTTAAGTTAGCGTCTAATGAAAACCCTTTGGGTATTAGCGCACGTGTTAAAGATGCACTTCAGGCCGAAGTCGACGATTTAATTCGTTATCCGGATGCCAACGGCTTTTATCTAAAAAGTAAGATTGCCGATAAGTTCTCTGTTGCAGCAAACCAAGTCACTTTGGGAAACGGCTCGAACGACGTACTTGAACTGCTTGCTCGTACATTTGTGAATGAGCAGCATGAAGTTATCTTCTCGCAGCATGCTTTTGTGGTTTACCCACTTGTGACCAAAGCGATCGGTGCAACGCCCGTGGCCGTGCCGGCAAAGGATTATGGTCATGACTTAGATGCGATGTTAGCGGCTATCACACCGAAAACACGCATGATTTTTGTGGCTAACCCAAACAACCCAACCGGCACCTTTCTCAGCACCGAGGCGCTGTATAACTTTATCAAGCAAGTGCCTGATAACGTGTTGGTTGTGCTCGACGAAGCCTATTATGAATACATTCCATCGGATGAACGCGCACCCTCAATAGAGTGGTTAGCGGAGTTTGATAATTTAGTGGTTACGCGAACGTTCTCAAAGGCCTACGGTTTAGCAGGTTTACGGGCAGGCTTCTCAGTGAGTTCTGCAGCGATTGCCGATCTAATGAACCGTATTCGTCAGCCTTTCAACGTCAATGCGCTGTCGTTAAAAGCGGCGGAAGTTGCATTGGATGATGACGAGTATTTGGCACAAGCCGTGCGCGTTAACGCAGAAGGCATGCAGCAGCTCGTTGGCTTCTGTGAGCAACACGGATACAACTACATTCCTTCTTATGGCAACTTCTTGACCATCGAAGTTGGTGCAAATGCTGCTGAGATTTATCAGAAATTGTTACATGAAGGCGTTATTGTACGTCCAGTCGCGGGCTACGAATTGCCTAATCATCTTCGCGTAAGTATTGGGCTCCCCAAAGAAAATCAAGCGTTTATCGAAGCGATGGAGCGCATTGCATAATAAAGGTACTAAGTTGTTGAATTTACCTGATCCGTTACACCTTGCCACTCGAACAGGGTGTAGCGGTACTATCACGTTACCTGGGTCAAAAAGTATCTCTAATCGCGCGTTGCTCATGGCGGCGCTGTGTAACCAACCCGTGACCCTTAAGAATGTCCTCGAAAGCGATGATACAGCACGCATGCTCGAGGCCTTACAAATACTCGGCGTCACCATTACTCGCAACGAATCAGATCCTTCTGAATACCAGCTGCACGGGTGGGGTGGTCGTTGGCAGCCTCGTCATGATGAACTGTTCTTGGGTAATGCGGGTACCGCAGTGCGACCTTTGGTTGCGGTTTTAGCGGCATCCTTGCGCGAAGACCAAGCAATGCGTCTGGATGGCAATGCGCGTATGCGAGAGCGGCCTATCGCGGCACTGATCGATAGCTTAACAGCAGCGGGTGCTGATATTGCTTGTCATGCCGAGCCGGGTTTTCTTCCGCTTACCATCAGGGGAGGCCTTAGCGGCGGTGAGGTGCGTATTGATGGCAGTGTCTCGAGTCAATATATCTCGGCGCTTTTAATGGCGTTGCCTTTGCTGCCGCAAGACAGTGAACTGATGCTGGTCAACGACGTCATTTCCGTCCCTTACATTGATTTGACCTTGGCGATGTTACGTGACTTCGGTAATCGCATTCGCAAACTCAGCGATCGTCATTACGCCATTGCCGGTGGTCAGCAGTACCGCTCACCTGAAACCTATTTTGTTGAAGGCGATGCCAGCGGGGCAAGCTATTGGTTGGGCGCGGCAGCAATCAGTGGTGGACCGATAACAATATATGGTGTCGGTAAACACTCTATCCAGGGTGATGTGCGGTTTGCCGAGCTTGTCCAGAAAATGGGCGCTACCGTGGAAATGCTTGAACATGGTATTCGGGTATACCGCGAAGGCGCGTTGAAGGCGATCGATGTCGATTGTAACGATATTCCAGATGCTGCTATGACACTTGCTCCGATGGCGTTATTTGCGCAGGGGACAACAGTCATTCGCAATGTGGCGAGTTGGCGGGTAAAAGAAACGGACCGCCTTGCAGCAATGGCGACTGAATTACGCAAGGTCGGAGCGCGTGTTGAAGAGGGCGCAGATTATCTGAGTGTAACACCTCCCGAGCAGTGGCAACACGCCACCTTAGACACGTACGATGATCACCGCATGGCGATGTGCGGCGCATTAATTGCGTTTTCGCCAGTTGGTGTAAGCATTAATGATCCGCAGTGTTGCTCTAAAACGTATCCTCGGTTTTTTGAAGAGTTTTCACGTCTTTGTCACGATTGAAATATAGCCTTACGTCAAACTTTGATGTAAACAGCGCGTGACAAAAGATGCAAAATTTTCACAAATCAGTATAATTGCGCGCTTAAATCTGCAAAGAGCAGGGCAAATAGAGGAATTTATGGCGACTCGCGTACCCGTAATTACAATCGATGGGCCTAGTGGCTCAGGCAAAGGCACTGTGAGCCGTTTGTTGGCCGAGAAGTTAGGCTGGCACCTTCTTGATAGTGGCGCAATTTATCGTGTTTTGGCGTTAGCCGCGATTCACCACGATTTTGAGCCTGAAGAAGAAGAGAAGCTTGTCACGTTAGCTTCACACCTGGATGTGAAGTTTGAAGCTGAAGAAGATAAAGGCTTGACGCATATCATCCTCGAAGGTGAGGACGTTACCCTGACTATCCGTACCGAAAGCGTCGGCAACATGGCATCGAAGATCGCAGCGTTACCGCGGGTTAGAGAGGCGTTATTGCGCCGCCAACGCGGTTTTAAAGAGTTGCCAGGACTCATTGCTGATGGTCGCGATATGGGCACCGTGGTGTTCACTGACGCCGATGCCAAAGTATTCTTAACCGCCTCAGCTGAGGAGCGCGCACAACGTCGCTTCCTACAATTGAAGGAAAAGGGTTTTGATGCTAATATTGACCAATTAATAACCGAAATAAAAGAGCGCGACGATCGCGACACACATCGTGCTGTCGCACCGCTAAAACCGGCTGATGATGCGCTGTATATCGATTCAAGCGACAAAAGCATCGATGAAGTGGTCGACACGGTTATGGAGTTTGCTCACAGCAAACTGTCACAAACTAGCTAGCTGGTCTTAAGACGAGCTATTTAGGGACCTGCTGTAAGGATACGTGCAGGTGATTTTAATAACCCCGCTGAACAGGATGTCCAGTGGATGTCATCTAAAAAGTGAAGTTAATACATATGTCAGAAAATTTTGCACAGCTGTTTGAAGAGAGCCTGAAAGAAGTCGAAACTCGTCCGGGTTCTATCGTTAAAGGTACTGTCGTTGCGATCGAAAAAGATCTTGTTTTAGTTGACGCAGGCCTGAAATCTGAAAGTGCTATCCCTGCCGAACAATTCCGCAATGCAGACGGCGAGCTTGAAATCACTGTAGGTGATGAGATCGACGTAGCATTGGACGCGGTTGAAGACGGTTTCGGTGAAACAATTCTTTCACGCGAAAAAGCTAAGCGCTATGAAGCTTGGCTGCAGCTGGAAAAAGCATACGAAGATAACGCAACTGTTACTGGTATCATTTCTGGTAAAGTTAAAGGTGGTTTCACTGTGGATCTTGGCGGCGTTCGTGCGTTCTTGCCAGGTTCATTGGTTGACGTACGTCCAGTACGTGAAACTGCACACCTTGAAAACAAAGACCTTGAATTCAAAGTTATCAAGCTTGATCAGAAACGCAACAACGTTGTTGTTTCTCGCCGCGCAGTTATCGAGAAAGAGAACAGTGCAGAGCGTGAAGAGTTGCTTGAGAACCTGCAGGAAGGTCAAGAAGTTCAAGGTATCGTTAAGAATCTTACCGATTACGGTGCGTTCGTTGACCTTGGCGGCGTAGATGGCTTATTGCACATCACCGACATGGCTTGGAAACGTGTTAAGCACCCAAGCGAAATCGTTAATGTTGGCGACGAAATCACTGTTAAAGTACTTAAGTTTGATCGCGAGCGTACTCGTGTATCACTTGGTCTTAAGCAGCTTGGCGAAGATCCATGGGCGGATATCGCAAACCGTTACCCAGAAGGCACTCGCCTTACTGGTCGCGTGACCAACTTGACTGACTACGGCTGCTTCGTTGAAATCGAAGAAGGCGTTGAAGGTCTTGTACACGTGTCAGAAATGGATTGGACTAACAAAAACGTTCATCCTTCTAAAGTGGTTAACTTGGATGACACTGTTGAAGTTATGGTTCTTGAAATCGACGAAGAACGTCGTCGTATTTCTCTTGGCCTTAAACAGTGCAAACCAAACCCATGGGAAGAGTTTGCTAAGAACCACAACAAAGGCGATAAAGTCTCTGGCAAGATCAAGTCAATCACTGACTTCGGTATCTTCATTGGCCTAGACGGCGGTATCGACGGTTTGGTTCACCTTTCAGACATCAGCTGGAACGCGACTGGCGAAGAAGCGGTTCGTGATTATAAGAAAGGCGAAGAAGTCACTGCAGTGGTTATGCAAGTCGACGCAGAGCGCGAGCGTATTTCTTTAGGCATCAAACAGCTTGAAGAAGACCCGTTCAACAACTTCTTAGCAGCGAACAAGAAAGGTTCTATCGTTAACGGTACAATCACTGAAGTAGACGCTAAAGGCGCTAAAGTTGAATTAGCGGACAGCGTTGAAGGTTATATCCGTGCAGCAGACATCTCACGTGAGCGCGTTGAAGACGCAAGCACTGAGTTGAACGTTGGCGATAGCGTTGAAGCTCGCTTCATGGGCGTGGATCGTAAGAACCGCACCTTAAGCTTGTCTATCCGCGCGAAAGACGAAGTTGAAGAGAAAGAAGCAGTTGAACAAGTGAACAAGCAGCAAGAAAGCTCTGGTATTAACAGTGCTATGGCTGACGCGTTCAAAGCTGCTAAAACCGACGATTAATTAAATCTTGAGCGAGGAGGTTGGAAAGATGACAAAATCGGAGTTGATTGAGAAATTAACACTGAAGTTCTCGGACCTTCCTCCGCGAACGGTCGAGTCTTCTGTAAAGGATATTCTCGAGCAGATGATTCAAAGTTTAGCAAAAGGTCGTCGCATCGAGATTCGGGGCTTTGGAAGTTTCTCACTTCATTATCGCGCTCCGCGTGTCGGACGTAACCCCAAAACCGGAGAACGGGTTGAGTTGGACGGTAAGTACGTTCCTCACTTTAAACCGGGTAAAGAGTTACGGGAACGCGTCGACAATTTTAATTAGTTTGCGTTCGTTCGTTGAAAACGGCATGCTATACTGGCATGCCGTTTTTATTTATATGAGGCTCGGAACGTGCTTAGACGGATATTAATATTTGTTCCCATCATCCTCTTGTTTTTGCTGGCTCTCGCGTTTGGTGCTCAAAACCCCACTGCGGTCAGTGTTAACTTCCTAATCGCAAAAGCTGATTTTTCGGTTGCGGGTTTAGCCGCCATATTTTTAGCTATGGGTTTTGCCATAGGTTTGGTCTTACTCACGCTATATGGCATCAAATGGCGCATAAGAAATGCCAAGCTAGAAAGACGTTTAAAGCGAGCTGAGCAAAAGGCCACTGAAATACGTGAAAAGCAGTCGTAACCGCTTATGTTAGAGCTGTTGTTTTTACTCCTTCCAGTTGCTGCCGCCTATGGTTGGTTCATGGGGCGTAACAGCGTGCGCTCAGAGGAACGTAAAGAGCAACAACAGTTTTCAAAAAAATATGCGACCGGATTAAATTTATTACTATCCGATGAACCCGATAAAGCCGTAGACCTCTTTGTCGAATTATTAGATGTCGATAGTGACACTCTCGAGACACACTGGACGCTAGGCACGCTGTTTCGGCGCCGCGGTGAAGTCGAACGTGCTATTAAAATCCATCAAAATCTTATCAATAGAAGCAATATCACTGAATATGACCGACTCAACGCAATGTTTGAGTTGGGTAAAGACTATTTGTCTGCGGGAATATACGATCGTGCAGAGCAAATGTTTACGCGTTTGCAAAACCATAAGTTATTTAGAAATGCCAGTCGCCACTATCTGCTTGAACTGTTTCAAGCAACCCACGACTGGGATAAGGCAATAAAAGTTGCTCTAAGACTCAATCGAGACGATCACATAGAGACGGTGGTTGGGCAGCTGTACTGTGAGCTGTCATTAACAGAACAATCGATAGCTAAACAAATAAAATTTTGCAAAAAAGCTCTTAAGTACGATAAACAATGTGTCCGAGCGAGCATTTTGCTTGGGCAGATCTATGCAGGTCGCGATCAAATGCGCGAGGCTATCCATTGTTACGAATTTGTCCTCGAGCAGGACAAGCAATTTATCCGCGATGTACTGCAACCGCTAAAAGCATGCTATATGAGTTTGCATGATGAAGCCGGTTATATCGAATTTCTCAACCGCTGCGTTGCTGCAAATGCCGGCACCAGTGCCGTTATAGAACTATCCGAATATTTATTCGAAAACCAGGGTGGGGATGCCGCCGAGCGCTTTATTCGCTCAGCGATGGAGCAGCATGCAACCATGCGGGGCTTTCATCAGTTAATGGATTTCCACATACGCGCTGCCGATGTCGGTAATGCTCGCGAGAGTTTACGTATGTTGCAGAAAATGGTTTCTGAACATATAAAACAACGCCCGAGTTACGCATGTCGCCAGTGTGGTTTTTCTGGGCAAACACTCTATTGGCAATGTCCCTCGTGTAAAACATGGGGCTCAACTAAACCCATCAAAGGATTAGACGGTGAATAATAAAAGCTTACCCTTGATATACGTCGCACTCGATTTTGAAACCGCAGAAGAAGCGCAACAATTGATTACACAGCTGGACGCAACACAAGTCGGCTTAAAAGTGGGCAAGGAATTGTTCACTGCTGCGGGTTCAGAATGGGTGCGTCGTTGGGTAGAGCAGGGGTTTTCAATATTTCTTGACCTTAAGTTTCACGATATCCCCAACACAGTGGCTAAGGCAGTGGTGCAAGCAGCACGTCTCGGTGTTGATGTTGTTAATGTGCATGCGTCGGGCGGGCGTAACATGATGGAAACGGCAAAAGCCGCGTTAGTAAAAGAACCCCATCAACCGTTATTAATCGCGGTAACAGTCTTAACCAGCATGAGCGATGACGATCTCCTCGAGATAGGTGTCCAACGCTCAGCACAGGAACAAGTTAAGGCGCTTGCTGAGTTGACCCAATCAGCGGGATTAGACGGTGTTGTGTGCTCAGCACAAGAAGCGACATTGTTAAAGTCAGCGTTGGGCGCGTCCTTTAAATTAATGACCCCCGGTATTCGTCCAGCGGGCAGCCAACAAGATGATCAAAAACGTGTAATGACACCTGAACAGGCGCAGCGCGCGGGCGTCGATTATATGGTGATTGGTCGACCTATTACTAAGGCGGCTGATCCTGCTCAAGCTGTGTCAGACATCCTTGCTTCGTTAGCGTCGTAATAACGTAATTAGGCAATCTCTCCTCCCAAATTTTCTCCAGTTCACTATGCTTGTTGCGCTGAATTGCTCAGCGTAGCAAGAGGAGAAAGCAATGTTACGTAAAACTCTATTATCGGCTGCAATTATTGCGGCCTCAGGACTTGCCGTTGGTAAAGCTGCGGTAGCGGCGCCAACAATTACCGCACCGACACCCTATGTGCAGTCTGCCGAAAGTAAGACTGATAAACTGAATATCAACACCGCAACGGCGGACCAAATTGCAAATGCAATGGTGGGGGTCGGTCAGTCGAAAGCTGAAAATATCGTTAAGTTTCGCGAGCAGCTAGGAGGCTTTAAGAGCCTTGAACAGTTACTTGAAGTGAAAGGTATCGGTCAGCGAACATTGGATAAAAACCGCGCCAAGTTGACACTTGAATAGCTTGAGCAATCACAAAAAAGGCTGCCCTTGGGCAGCCTTTTTATCATGGTGCTTAGCCAATATCTGCTAGCTTGAGCACTTAGTCATTTCAGCCTGTGCTGATTTGGTTGCCGATGCAATCGAAGCAACACGTGCCGATTTGGTAAACGGCTTACGTGATTCAGCTTGAGCGATTGGCAAGGCGCTGAACTCAGAGGCACGTGCTTGGGCAGAGGCTTTTGTCATGCCCGAGAACGCTTTTCCGCCCTTAATCTGTGAGGGCAGTACCGGTTGAACCAGAGCTTTGTCTTGTTGACTACTCTCTCTCTCTTGCTTGCGACGTTGTCCTGCAGCACGCATGTGGCGTGGCGAACGACGCGAACGATTACGCTCTTTCGGCGCGCTGTCGGATGTTGGCGCGGCCGCTGGTGCCGATGCCTGTTCGGTTGCTTGAGTCGGCAGGTGCTCTTCTGCCTGCGACGCAGGTGTTTCAGCAACCTCAGGCGAGACTGGCTCAGCAGCGGGGGCTTGCTCTTCGCTCTCGGCAGTAGGCTCATCACTCTGCTCAGGCTCTGGCTTCGCCTCATTTGCTTCAGCCGGCTTGACGTCAGCTACAGCGTCATTGCGTTGAGCGTCGTCAGCAGGTTGTTGCTCGGCCTTGGGCTCTGGCGTCGGCTCCGACTCTGAAACGACTTGAGTTTCGTTGTTCGACGCCTGGGTTGCTGCATTTTGCGTTGAAGTATCGTCCGCTTCTTGCTTAACCAGCTCCGCAGCGGCTTGCATGCGCGGATCCATGACCTTCTTCTTGATAACATCGACCGATACATCATCGGCAGGTGCTTTCTCAGCCTGCGGCTTACCATCAACCGTTGCCTCTGCTTGCTGAGTCGGTTCAGGTTTCGGAGCTTTTTGCTGCCCCGTTTCTTCTTGGGCTGTAGCTGCATTGCCTTTAACGCGCACAGAACGCTCTAACTTACGAGGCTCACGACGCTTCTTCGGCTGTGTGTCACGCTTTTCTTGTGGCTCATTCTTCGCTGTATCGACCGCTTGTTCGTCAACAGGGTTGTTGGCTGTATCCGGTTGCTTATTAGCTGCCTGATTTTGATTCTGGTTGCGGTTTCTGTTGCGACCACGACGATTACGGCGGTTCGAATTCGGACGACCCTCAGCGTTGTTGCGCTCCGTTTCTGATTTAGCCTTGTCATTTGGCTTGCTTTCAGCTTCGGTGTTTGGTTTTTCAGCGTCACGCTTGTTTGGCGAACGATTATTGTTGCGACGACCGTTATTACGGTTGTTACGACGTTGATTGTTGCGACCACGACGCTGCTGGTTGTTGTTATCGCGTTGCTGGGTTTCCTGTGGCTTTTCTTCAGCCTCATCTGTGCCCAACAATTTACTTAACCAAACACTAATACGCTTTAATAGCGAAGGTGTCTCCGCTTTCACTGAAGGTCGCGCTTGTTGCTGTGGAGCAGGTGCCGGTGCTGGTGCAGGGGGGGCACTCGGTGCCTGTAAACCTTTCAAGGCAGGTTCTTCAAGTTGCTGACGCTCTTTAGTGAGCGTAATAGCAACGCTTTCTTCGGGTTGTTCAGGCTTTTGAACTTGATTGAAGCTTGCCGTTTCTGGCACCTCATCATCACGAATACGGATAACATCAAAGTGAGGCGTATCCATATGGTGATTGGGGATAATAACGGCTTTAACGTTGTGGCGCTCTTCGATCTTAATAACCGATGCGCGTTTTTCGTTTAACAAGAATGTTGCGACGGATACAGGTACCTGTGCTTGAACTTGGACCGTGTTGTCCTTGATGGCTTCTTCTTCGATTAAGCGCAGAATTGACAACGCAAGTGATTCGCTTGAGCGAATAGTGCCTTGACCACTACAACGAGGGCATACCGCATTGGCCGACTCGCCTAATGACGGACGCAAACGCTGACGCGACATTTCAAGCAAGCCAAAGCGTGAGATACGAGCGACCTGAATACGCGCACGGTCATGCGCTAGACTGTCACGCAAGCGGTTTTCGACCTCGCGTTGATGTCGTGTCGGAGTCATGTCAATAAAGTCGATAACGACCAAACCACCCACGTCCCGCAGGCGCAACTGGCGTGCAATTTCTTCAGCAGCCTCTAAGTTGGTTTGAAAAGCCGTTTCCTCGATGTCGCCGCCTTTTGTGGCGCGTGCCGAGTTAATATCAATCGACGTTAATGCCTCGGTCGGGTCGATGACAATCGAGCCACCCGAAGGCAAACGGACTTCGCGTTGAAATGCCGATTCGATTTGGCTCTCAATTTGGTAATGACTGAACAAAGGCACATCGCCTTCATACAACTTAACGCGGCTGACAAAGTCAGGGCGAATCAGTTGAATGTGATCGCGGACTTGTTCGAACACTTTCTTGCTATCAATTAATACCTCACCGATGTCACGGCGCAAGTAGTCACGCAGCGCTCTAAAAATTACGTTGCTTTCTTGGTGAATCAGAAAAGGAGCAGAGCGTTTGCCAGCGGCTTCCGTGATAGCACTCCAGTGATGAATCAGGACATTTAAATCCCATTCCAACTCTTCTTTTGATTTGCCAACACCTGCGGTACGAACAATCAGTCCCATTTCTTTTGGCACATTAATTTCGCTTAATGCGTCTTTCAATGCCGAGCGCTCTTCGCCTTCGATACGACGAGAAATACCGCCAGCGCGGGGGTTGTTAGGCATTAGCACCAAATAGCTACCGGCAAGCGAGATAAAAGTAGTTAACGCAGCGCCTTTCTGGCCACGTTCTTCTTTATCAATTTGGACAATAACTTCTTGGCCTTCGCGCACAACATCTTTGATATTGGGGCGACCATTGAATGTGTAGCCGTCGGGGAAGTAGGTTTTAGCAATTTCTTTGAGAGGTAGAAAGCCGTGGCGCTCGGCGCCGTAGTCTACGAAAGCAGCCTCTAAACTCGGCTCGATGCGGGTGATTTTACCCTTGTAAATATTGGCTTTCTTTTGTTCATGACCTGGGCTTTCGATGTCTAGATCGTACAAGCGCTGACCATCAACCAGCGCAACACGCAACTCCTCGAGCTGCGTGGCATTGATTAACATTCTTTTCATTTTAGTGACTCAATATTATTGTGCCACTGGTAAGCGTATAGCGGTAGCAGACGTGCTTTACTTCTTTGACTGATTGTACTTGGGGTTCTTCAGGAACCTTGCATGGCCACCCGTTGCGTTCATTTCGACTGAATATAACGTGTGCCTCAAACTATTCTTTATCTGATTGACTGTCTGTCTTCAAATCCGCTCCTCGAAACAAACGGTTATCGAGGGCTACGCTACCAAGTAGCGTTAATTACAAACGTAGCTCGCTAACAAAACTATCTCCAAAGCAACCCTGTGCATTCGAAATCTCGGTTTACCGTATCTCGACGTAGGGACGGAGCATGGTTTGTAGCCAACTACACGATTAATGTCGTCTCAAACCAGCCACTGAGTGTGCGCCTCATAAGGCCGCTGATAGATACTCAGCGCGGCATAAAATTTGACACTTCATTAAATCACAAATCATGCACGCAAGACAAGCACGTTTTTTTGTGCACACGCAACCAAAGTTGATGTTAAAATAGCGCCATGAACACAGAATTCAATCAAGTGCAGTGGCACGACGTTGTCAGCGAGGAAGCTGGGCAACGTATCGACAACTTTTTAATCGCTCGACTGCGGGGTGTCCCGAAGTCGTTGGTTTACCGTATTTTACGAAAAGGCGAGGTGCGGGTTAATAAAAAGCGTACAAAACCCGATTACAAGATTAAGGCAGGTGATGCGATTCGAATCCCGCCTGTCAAAGTCGCGCCTAAACCTGACTTGCCATCGCCCAAGCTCGAAAAGGTTGCCGAACTCGAGCAGGCGATCGTCTTTGAAGATGATGCATTGATGATTGTCAACAAACCATCTGGCCTTGCGGTTCACGGTGGTTCGGGCTTGAGTTTTGGCCTAATCGAGGGTTTACGCGCATTACGCCCAAATGACACAGCATTGGAATTGGTGCATCGACTGGACCGAGACACCAGTGGTTTATTAATGATTGCGAAAAAGCGCAGTGTATTAAAAGCATTGCATGCGCAACTTCGTGATAAAGAGATGAACAAACAGTACCTTGCTTTAGTAAGGGGCCAGTGGCAAAAAAATGTGCGTAGCGTTGAAGCGCCATTAAAAAAGAACACGCTAAAGTCTGGTGAGAGGATCGTGCGCGTCGATGTGGAAGGAAAACCGTCTCATACGCGCTTTAGAATTAATCAACGTTACGCTGAGGCAACGCTCGTTGAAGCTTCACCGGTAACAGGCCGTACTCATCAAATACGCGTTCATGCCTTACACGCGGGGCACCCGATTGCGGGTGATCCTAAATATGGGGATGCACCGTTTAATGAGCGCATGCAAGCGGGCGGTCTTACGCGGCTATTCTTGCATGCTTGGCAGTTATCTTTTAAGCACCCCGTGAGCGAAACAACCGTTTCATTTGAAGCACCGCTAGATGATGCTTTGTCGGGCATCCTTGATAAGCTGACACGCATCTAACCAGTAAGCGAGGGCATTGTGGTAAAACTCGTTGTATTTGATTGGGATGGCACCTTAATGGACTCGGTGCCTCGTATCGTATCGGCGATGCAAGAAACGGCGCGCACCTTGACGCTCCCTGTGCCATCAACCAAAGATGTACAGGAGATTATCGGCATCAGCCTTGAACCCGCCATCGAACGCTTGTTCGGGCGCTTAGACCCAGATACTCATCAGGCTTTCTTAACCGTTTATCGCGATGAATATGTGGAACGAAATGCAACGCCATCTCCTCTATTTGACGGTGCGTTACCCTTGCTCACGCAGCTTAAGAACAGTTCACTGCAATTAGCCGTCGCCACAGGTAAAGCCCGTCGCGGCTTGGACCGAGTGCTGTTAGAAACACACACCCGTGGTTTCTTTAGTATCACGCGTTGCAGCGATGAAAGTGAGGGTAAGCCGTCTCCGAAAATGCTACTTGAGATAATGGCTGCCCTTGAGGTCAAAGCCAGTGAAACGGTGCTGGTAGGTGATTCCATTCATGATATGCAAATGGCGAACAATGCCGGCGTCGCGGCGATAGGCGTTAGTTTTGGAACGCACTCGGGTGACCGCTTGCGTGCTCAGGGCGCTATTGACGTCATTGATGAACTCAGCTCATTACCGAACCTGTTGCAGCAGATTAGAACTGCCATATAAAGGACGAACGACATGGCTCGAAAGCTAATTCTTGGCTCCTCATCGCCTTACAGACGCGAATTAATGGAGCGTTTACACCTTGATTTTGAAACTTTTAAACCCGAAATCGATGAACAGGCGTTGCCCGATGAAACACCTCAAGCGCTTGTAAAACGACTTGCTGAAGAAAAGGCTATTAAAGTGGCTGGCTCGATGCCAAACGCACAAGACGCGCTTATTATAGGCTCGGATCAGGTGGCCGTGTGTCATGATGAGATTCTCGGAAAACCTCATACACAAGATCGCGCAGTCGAGCAACTAATGAGTTTTGTTGGACAACGGGTGACTTTTTATACCGGGTTAAGTTTGTATGACGCGCGAGAAGGTAAGTCACAAACCGTGTGTGAGCCGTTTTATGTTACTTTTCGAAGCGATATAAGCGAGGCGGAAATTCGCCGTTATGTAGCGCTCGAACAGCCATTAAATTGTGCCGGAAGTTTTAAAAGCGAAGGGTTAGGTACAGCACTCTTTGCTGAATTGTCAGGTAAAGATCCGAACAGTTTGATCGGATTACCAACCATAACGTTGCTTGAACTCTTGCGTAATGTCGGTGTTAACCCGCTCGCGCAACAGGATTAAGCTTGTCAGAATCTGTCATAAAAGGTATTATAAGCTGCCTATGCAAAAGGTCAGAATTCCGGTCAGCGTTGACCCGGTAAAGAGCGCGAATAAAAAGCAAACGTTTGATGGCGTTGTTCCTGTTCAAACATTAAAGCGTTTGCAGGAATTGCTTGCTAAACCTTGCGAGACAGATCCAGAAGTGGTGGTCGAGTTTGGTGTGGATGAGCAGGGTATGAGCTATTTTTCCGGTACGGCGTCGGTCAGTGTTATTTTAACCTGCCAGCGTTGTAATCAGCCATTTGAGGTTGATATTACCGCGCAATTTGCGTATGCTCCTGTTTCTTCCAAGCAGGGAGCTGATGAGTTACCTGAACGCTATGAAGCGATCGAGACTAACGAATTCGGCGAAGTTAACCTTCACGGGTTAATTGAAGATGAACTCATTTTGGCAATGCCTCTTGTGGCAAGACACGCACCAGAGGACTGCTCAGTAGACCGTGACGCAATGACATGGGGTGAAATTGAAGAAGATGAAAAACCTTCTGATAACCCATTTTCTGTGTTGCAAGAATTAAAGCGTAAATAACTAGGAGATAGCGTAAATGGCTGTTCAAAAGAATCGTAAAAGTCGTTCAAAACGCGACATGCGTCGTTCACACGATGCGCTAAGCGGCCCTACACTGTCGGTTGACTCTACCTCTGGTGAGACTCATCGTCGCCACCACGTAACAGCTGACGGTTATTACAAAGGTCGCAAGATCGTCAACAAGTAATTGTTGATTCCAGGCGATGCCTGAATTAAAACTTGCGATCGATGCAATGGGGGGCGATAACGGCCCCTCTGTTGTGATCGAAGCCTTAATAAATAGCCTTAAGCAGGACACAACGACTCAGTTCGTTGTGGTCGGTGATGAGGCTATCTTATCCTCTTTATTTAGTCAGTTCGAACTTTCCGATCATCCCCAAGTGACACTTGTTCACGCTGAACAAGTCGTTGAAATGACCGATAAGCCAGGCGCGACCATGCGTCAGAAACCTCAATCTTCGATGCGTGTTGCGTTAGACATGCACGCCCATGGCGAAGTCGACGGTGTAGTGAGTGGTGGCAATACCGGCGCGCTCATGGCGCAAGCCTATTTCATTTTAAAACCCATCCCAGGTGTTTTACGTCCAGCATTAATGGCTGCGTTGCCGAATATGACGGGCGGACGATCGTATCTGCTTGACTTAGGTGCAAACCCGAGCTGCGATTCTGAAACGCTCTTCCAGTTTGGCGTGATGGGCTCTGTTGCCGCGCGCGTCCTCGAGTCAGATAAAAATGTATCTGTCGCATTGCTGAACATGGGTGAGGAAGAATTAAAGGGCAATGATGAAGTGCGCAATGCTGCGCAGTTACTGGGTCAGTCTGAGCATGTAAACTACATCGGTTTTATCGAGGGTAACCACTTGTTTAGTGGGCGGGCCGATGTGATTGTGTGCGATGGTTTTGTCGGAAATATAGCTCTTAAAAGTTGTGAGGGGCTGGCGACCTTGATTATTGACGAATTAAAAGCGTCATTGACCTCCCATTGGTTGTACAGTTGGTTCTTTAAATTTTTACAAAAACGAACCAAAAAATCGTGGCAACGGTTGAAGCCCGACCACTACAACGGTGCAAGTTTGATAGGATTGCGTGGCGTGGTTGTAAAAAGCCATGGCAGTGCAAATGCGACAGCATTTGAGAGCGCGATTTCTCACGCGATTAAGGAGGCGAGTCATCGTCTACCTGAAAAAATTCAAGATCGTGTTGAATCGGTCCTATTAGAACAACATTAAGCACCCATTTTATGACGTATTCAAAAATCGTGGGTACCGGGCATTATCTCCCGAACCTGCGACGTACGAACGACGACTTAAGTCGACAAGTCGATACCTCTGACGAATGGATTACAGAGCGCACAGGTATAAAAGAACGTCGCATCGCTGATGTCGATGAGGGCGTTGCCTCAATGGGCGCTGCGGCCGCGCGTGAAGCGCTCGCTGCAGCTAATCTTTCGGCAAGTGACATTGATATGATCGTGGTCGCGACTACGTCCGCTGATCATGCATTCCCCAGTGCCGCGTGTGAAATCCAAGCATTACTTGGTGTCACAGAAATCCCCGCGTTCGATGTCGGCGCAGCGTGTTCGGGCTTTATTTTCGCGCTCAGTGTTGCCGATCAATATATTAAAACCGGACAACATCAGCGCGTATTGGTGATTGGCAGTGACGTGTTAGCACGATTGTGCCACCCAGAGGATCGTAATACATTGGTCTTGTTTGGCGATGGTGCCGGCGCTGTAATACTTGAAAGTAGCGCTGAAGCGGGTATTCTTTCCACCCATCTAGCCAGCGCAGGTGAATTTGCTCACTTATTAGGTGCCGCTCAGCCGCGCAGAAATACAGCTGAACGCGAAAGCGGTGGCTGGATGTATATGAAGGGCAATGAAGTATTTCGTGTGGCGGTCGACAAGTTAAGTCGATTGGTTACCGATACCTTGGCCGGGAATAATTTAACGCCTGATCAGTTGGACTGGTTAATTCCTCATCAGGCGAACTTAAGAATCATAAAAGCAACCGCTAAAAAATTGAAACTTCCGATGTCACAAGTCATCATAACACTGGATAAAACAGGCAATACATCGGCCGCTTCTGTCCCCATCGCGTTGGATGTTGCGGTACGTGATGGACGCGTTAAAAGGGGTGACAATTTGCTGTTAGAGGCATTCGGCGGAGGCTTCGCGTGGGGTTCCGCGCTTGTCAAATTTTAGAGGACACTATGACCAAAATTGCTTATGTATTTCCAGGACAGGGCTCTCAGGCTCAAGGGATGCTGGCGGATCTAGCACAAGAGCATGAAGTTATTCAGGCAACTTTCGCCGAGGCTTCGGAGGAATTAGGCTATGACTTATGGCACATTGCTCAACAAGGTCCAGAAGATAAACTCAACGACACGCGCATCACGCAACCGCTGTTGTTAACCGCGAGTGTTGCGCTCTTTCGCTTAGCGCAACAACAAGGGTTAACCTCACCGAGTGTAATGGCAGGACATAGTTTGGGGGAGTACTCGGCGTTAACTTGTGCAGGTGTGCTCGAATTTCGTGACGCAGTGCGTCTCGTAGCGTTACGCGGCGAAGCAATGCAAAACGCAGTGGCGCCAGGCGAGGGCGCTATGGCAGCGGTCATTGGCTTAGACGATGAGGTCATTGCCGAGGTGTGTCAGAAAGCAGCTGAGGATGAAGTCGTAACCCCAGTCAACTATAACTCACCCGGTCAGGTGGTTATTGCAGGGCATCGTAATGCAGTTGCGCGAGCAGGTGAGTTGCTCAAAGAAGCAGGCGCTAAACGGGTATTGCCGTTGCCAGTGAGCGTACCATCGCATTGTGAGCTGATGAAGCCTGCTGCTGAACAGCTGATGTCGGCATTAAAATCTGTCACCTTCAATACAGCATCATGTGATGTGATTAATAACGTTGACGTTACGATCAATGACGACCCTGAAGCCATAAAAGATGCTTTAGTGCGCCAATTATACTTCCCGGTTCGCTGGACCGAAACTGTCGAGAAACTGGCAGAAATGGGTGTTGAAGCGGCCTATGAAGTCGGTCCCGGTAAAGTACTGACCGGGCTTTCTAAACGAATTACTAAAACCTTTGGGTGTCAAGCACTTAACACACCTGAAGCGTTCGCAGCTGAATAAAGTATGAGGTAAAACATGTTTTCATTAAACGAACAAGTTGCACTGGTTACGGGCGCTAGCCGTGGTATTGGTCGCCAGATTGCCGAACAGTTGGCTGCGCAAGGCGCGTTTGTGATCGGCACGGCAACCAGTGATAAAGGCGCTGAGTCAATTTCCGAATACTTGGGCGATAAAGGTCAAGGATTAGCACTTAACGTCAATGAAGTGGATGATCTTGCTGACAAAATTAAAGACATCGAAAAGACACACGGTAAAATTGATATCCTGGTTAATAATGCGGGCATAACACGCGATAACCTGATGATGCGAATGAAGGAAGACGATTGGAGTGCCGTCATTGATACCAATTTGACCGCCGTATTCCGAATCTGCAAACTGGTGATTCGCGGCATGATGAAGCGCCGCCACGGTCGCATTATTAACATCAGCTCGGTTGTAGGCACCACAGGCAACCCTGGTCAGGTCAACTACTGTGCAGCTAAAGCTGGCTTAGTCGGCTTCTCAAAATCGCTGGCTAAAGAAGTCGCAGCGCGCGGTATTACCGTAAATTGCGTCGCGCCAGGATTTATTGATACCGATATGACCAAAGCGTTGACGGATGATCAGAAACAAGCGATCTATGCTAATATCCCAGCAGAGCGTTTGGGTCAGCCGGAAGAAATTGCCTCTGCCGTTGTATTTTTAGCGAGCAAAGGCGCAGCTTATATCACTGGCGAAACCATTCATGTGAATGGTGGCATGGCCATGGTGTAAAGTCTTAGGGGTATGACCTCTAGGATAATTTTAAATTTTTACTTTATATTTCGCGTTGGTTTCACTAAACTAGCCGAAAATTTTGACACTCGTGAAGACTATTTAAGGATTTTATAATCATGAGCACTATCGAAGAACGCGTAAAAAAAATCATCATCGAGCAACTAGGTGTTAAAGAAGAAGAAGTTAAACCAGAAGCTTCTTTCGAAAATGACTTAGGTGCAGATTCACTGGACACAGTTGAATTGGTAATGGCGCTTGAAGAAGAGTTCGAAACTGAGATTCCTGACGAAGAAGCAGAGAAGATCAAAACTGTTCAAGCTGCAATCGATTACGTTAAGTCGCACTCTGACGACTAATTATACGCAGTCAATTGTTATACCTTAAAGGGCGGCCAATGGCCGCCTTTTTTATGCAAGTAATATCACTGTTATTAACGTTGCCGCTAAGGAGTGTTTATGTTTGAAACACTTTACAATGCTGACAAAGGACTCGATCGTGGATTGCAGTTTGGCGATGGTCACTTTACCACGCTGGTGTTCAAGCAAGGTGAGCCACAGTTGTGGGCCTACCACAAGCAGCGACTTATCGAAGCGAACAAGCGACTGGGTATCCCGTTCAGCGATCATGCGTTGAATGCTATCGAACAAGCCGTATCGAGTGCCTGTAGAGAGCATATAACCGGTGTCGCCAAAATTATTATTACGCGCGGTAACAGTCGTCAGGGATATCGCTTACCCGAACCCTGTGAGCCTAATTGGTATTTAACGACGTCGGCGCTGCCACCATCCAATGATAAACCTATCCGTGTGACTGTGGCTGAGACACGGCTTGGTGAGCAACCGCTATTGGCTGGATTAAAAACACTGAATCGCTTAGAACAGGTCCTGCTTCATCAGGAACGCTTAGCAGTCGGCACAGACGACCTAATTGTATGCTCAAGTAATGGGTATATTATCGAAGCAATACAGGGCAACCTTTTTTGGTGTGTCGACGGACACTGGTATACGCCCCAACTAACACGCTGCGGCGTGGCAGGTGTGGCACGGCAACGAATTATCGACAGTCAGCTGTTACCTGCACTGAAGATCGTCGAGGCATCGATCGAGGATATATCGTCAGTCAGTGATATGTTTATCGCCAATTCGGTGAAGGGATTGATTCCTGTTATGCAAATCCGTGATAAGGTAATTAACACTCAAATACCTGCAGAACTAAAAACTTATATTGATGAAACATGCGCTTAAAATTTTAATTCTATTGTTATTTGTTGCACTTGCTGTAATTGCCTCGGTGTATGCATTAACCCAATGGCGTCTCGCTCAACCGCTTGCCTCCGACAATTCCGGCGATGGCGTGTTTGAGGTCGTCGCAGGTGATACGGCTCGGTCAATCGTGAACCGCGTCAATCAACGGTTTGAACGTGATTTAGCCAATGTCGATTACCGCTTGAGCCAGGTATTAGTCGGTGTCGACAGGCTTCCAGCGGGTGTATATCGAGTCTCACACCAAGACACGTGGCTGTCGTTATGGGAGCGCATCAAAAGCAATGATGAAGCGCTATTTAGCATCACGTTGATCGAAGGACAAACGTTGACGCAATGGATGGCTCAGATGAAGCAGGCGAACTTCTTGCGACAGCAAGTAACCGATATCAAAGAATTACCGGCATTATTGGGGTTAGAACATGCGTCTGCAGAAGGTTGGCTGTACCCCGAAACCTATCATTATCGGGCTCACGAAACGGATCTCTCTATTTTGCGTCGTGCACATGATAAAATGCGCGCCGTAGTAGAGGATGCATGGCAACAACGTAATCCTCGGTGTGAAGTGAATTCGCCATATGAATTGCTTATACTGGCTTCAATTATCGAGAAAGAAACTGGTCTGTCAGGAGAACGCGACCTCGTTTCGAGCGTGTTTCATAATCGTTTGCGAGTGGGGATGCGCCTACAGTCAGATCCAACCACCATTTATGGTATTGAAAATTTTGATGGTGACCTGACACGTGCCCACTTGCGCGAAAAAACAGCATATAACACGTATCGAATTGATGGCTTACCGCCAACACCGATTGCTATTCCGAGTGAAGCAGCCGTGAGAGCAGCTGCGCAGCCTGTCGCATCAGATTACTTTTATTTTGTAGCCAATAAGCAAGGTGGGCATGTATTCTCTGAAACATTAGAGCAGCATCAGCGTGCGGTGCGCCGCTACCAGCTAAATCAAGACACCGAATAGCCAAAGGAACGATGTTTAAATGGAAGGTAAATTTGTTGTAATTGAGGGCTTAGAGGGCGCTGGAAAGAGCTCCGCTATTGCCAGCGTTGTCAGCCACTTACAGGCAAAAGGAATCCGTACGGAAACCGTGCGCGAACCAGGAGGAACGCCAATGGCAGAAGCCATTCGCGACCTCGTAAAACAGCGTTGGGAAGAGCAAGTAGAGCCAGCAACGGAATTGCTTCTTATGTACGCTAGCCGAGTCCAATTGGTTAAAACAGTGATTGAACCCGCACTAAAGGGCGGTACTTGGGTGATTGGTGATAGGCATGATCTTTCATCGCAGGCCTATCAAGGCGGAGGACGTGAACTGGGCGCCGATTTATTAAAAACATTGAAGAATATCGCGCTGGGTTCTTTTGTACCCGAGTTAACCTTGTACTTAGATGTGGATGAAGAAACGGGTTTAGAGCGAGCGCGTGGGCGCGGCGAGCTTGATCGGATAGAAGAAGAAGACATTGAATTCTTTCGACGCACTCGCGCTCGCTATTTAGAGTTGGCGCAGCGCGATCCGCGCATTGTCATTATTGATGCAAACCAAGAGATGTTAAAAGTGCATCAGGCTATCTTGCGCGCACTAGAGGAGCATTTGTTTTAATGGCTTTTCCATGGATGCGGCAGCCTTGGCAACAGCTACTCGCTGCGTTTCAAGCGCAGCGACTGTCACACGCTTATTACTTTAAACACGCGCCTGAGCAGGGAACAGGAGCATTTGCAGGCGAGTTTATCTCACTGTTGATGTGCCGCGATCCAGGCAAACGCGCCTGTGGAGTCTGTAAAGCGTGTTTGTTACGCAAGGCACATAACCATCCAGATATTATCGAATTTAAAGTCGATGAAAAGCAGAGCGCACTCGGTGTGGATGAGGTGCGACGTCTTACACGTTTTATTCATCAAACCGCAAATCAAGGTGGACGGCGGGTCATTTACCTTGAAGTGATGGATCGTATGACCGAGCAAGCGGCAAATGCGATTCTAAAAATACTCGAAGAGCCTCCCAAAGATGTGATTTGGTTATTAACGGTGCAACAACCAGAGCGTCTTATGGCAACCCTCAGAAGTCGTATGCAGTGGGTGCACATGTCGCTTCCTACGCAGACATCTGAAGGGGAGTACGAACGTGCCCAACAGCTGATTGAGGCAATTGATGGGAGAGCGCCGTGGCCAACCCTGGGGGCTAAACACAATGTTCAACAGTGGCTCGATACGAGTGAGCATGTTTTGACGGATATTTGGCGTGTCAAAGCCGCAGCGCCAATTTCACAGCTCAGGTTTGCTGACCTCTATGAGCGCTATCGCTCAGTCGTTATTAATGGCTTTCGGTCACTGCACCCCATTGAGCAGAAAATAAGCCAACTCAGACAGTTAAGGCGGTTATCGACGCACGCGCGGGGCGTCAACCTCGCTATAATCTTGCAGAACCAATGGTTAACTTGGACGCAAGAACATGCAGGTGATCCCGCAACTTAATTATCGTTTTGACTCTGCGCAACGACTCGCAACGCATATTTCACAGCTCGATAGTCAACTTGTTCTTTGGTGCACCCTACGACAACAGGTGACCGAACAGGTGCACGTGTGCATTACACTACCTGACGGTTTGTCGCCATTTAATGGACAACTTTCTGTTGGTGCCACGCTAGTGGGTCAAAATAAGCAACACTTCATTGGTCTTCTTATCAATGAGCAACAGGCGTTGTTCCGCCTGCGCTGTCTTGCTTTGATTCAGCCCCATCGACAATTATGTGGTACCATTTTACGTACATTATTTTAGCTTTTAGGAGCAAGCATGTTTGTCGACTCCCACTGTCATTTGGATAAAATCGATCCTGATAAAATTGGTTTAACCTTACAGCAAGTGGTTGATAATGCCCGCGCACAACAGGTCGAAAAAATTCTCTGTGTTAATGTCACTTTAGAAGATTTTCCGCAGATGCGTGACACTGTGGCTGAATTCGAAGACGTTAGCATCTCGTGTGGTTTACATCCATTGTATGTGGGGGACAACAAAACACCCCTTGATCAAATGCATGCGCATCTAACCGAATTAGCGAGCGAACCGCGCGTGGTGGCTATTGGTGAGACTGGGCTTGATTATTTTTACGATCCCGATAGCAAAGCGATTCAACAGCAGAGCTTTGCTACCCATATTGATGTTGCCGTTGAGCTAAATAAGCCATTGATTATTCATACCCGCGATGCCCGAGAGGACACGCTGGCGTTGCTTAATAACGGTCATGCTGAGCGTTGCGGCGGCGTGCTGCATTGTTTTACTGAAACGCTTGAAATGGCTGAGCGTGCCATTGATGAGCTGGGTTTTTATATTTCAATCTCTGGCATTGCCAGTTTTCGTAACGCAGAGGCACTACGCGACGTTGTAAAAGCCTTACCGCTCGAACGATTACTGATCGAGACAGATAGTCCTTGGTTAGCGCCTGTGCCGCATCGCGGTAAGCAGAATCAACCAGCGTATGTCACTGATGTCGCAAAATGTGTCGCAGATACTAAAGGTATCAGTCTCGAAGAGGTGGCAAAGGTTACGACACAGAACTTTTATAACCTGTTCAAAGGTTGTGTATAACTGCGGTATAGCGTGTTAGCAGATAAGCGAATGATTAAGATAAGTTATTGATATAGGATATTTTTAAAATATTCAAAAAATAATTAGATCTTTTAAAAATCTGTTCTAGACTGAATTATACCGACTAATTTTTAGTCAGTTGTCAATTTGATTAGCGCACGGCTCATCCCTTGAGCCATTCCCCTATACCCGGAGCGAAAGATTTGCTCCGGGTTTTTTTTGCTCCGATTTTAGCGATCGAATCAGGAGCGATAGCCGTAAGTACAGGTAATACACTAGCAAGGAGGTGCCTCGTGTCTGATCAATTTGATAGTAATGAACGCCCCGATTTTGATGCTGAAATAAAAGATATCGCGAAGTATGTTTCACAACCATTGGCTGCAAGTAAGGAAGCCACCGATACGGCGTATGCGTGTCTGCTTGACTCATTAGGCTGTGGTTTGCTCGCGCTGCGCTACCCCGAATGTGTAAAACATCTAGGGCCACGACTCGGTTTAAATGCCAGTACAGGGCAAGTGCGTGTGCCTGGCACTCACTTTCAACTGGATCCTGAGAAAGCGGCTTGGGATATTGGCTGCATCATTCGCTGGCTTGATTATAACGATACCTGGCTTGCCGCAGAGTGGGGGCACCCATCCGATAATTTAGGTGCCATCTTGGCGGTTGCCGATTTCATGAGTCAGCAAAACCGCGCTTCGGGCAAGGCGCCTATCAGCTTAGATACTGTTTTAGAAGCCATGATCAAAGCGCATGAAATACAAGGCAATCTGGCTATCAGAAACAGTTTCAATCGTGTCGGTTTAGACCACGTGTTACTCGTCAAAGTTGCCAGTACAGCGGTCGCAACTTGGTTGATGGGCGGTACTCAAGAGCAAATCGAGGTGGCACTATCGCACGCGTGGGTGGATGGTCAAGCCTTGCGTACATATCGCCACGCGCCTAACGCGGGTTCACGCAAATCGTGGGCGGCGGGTGATGCGTGTGGTCGTGCGGTGCGACTTGCGGACATTGCGTTACGAGGGGAAATGGGTATCCCTGGTGCATTATCAGCGCCGCAGTGGGGATTTTATGATGTGTTATTCAGCAAAACGAATCGTGATCAGCAGGTCAAGCCGGAGAACGAACGGCGCTTCTTCTTTGAACGTGACTATGGCTGTTATGTGATGGAAAACATTTTGTTTAAGTTAAGTTTTCCAGCTGAGTTTCACGCCCAAACGGCATGTGAAGCGGCTATTCAATTGCATAGCGAAGTGAAAGGGCGTTTGGATGATATCGAACGTATCGAGATTACCACCCACGAATCCGCCATTCGTATTATTTCTAAACGTGGGGCGCTCAATAACCCAGCCGATCGCGACCATTGCTTGCAGTATATGACGGCGGTTTGTTTAGCCTATGGCGAGCTGACAGCGGACCATTACGAAGACAGTTTCCATGAGCAGCATCCTGAGATAGATCAATTACGCGAGCTAATGGAAGTGACCGAGAACGAAGCATTTAGCGTTGACTACCTTGATCCCAATAAACGGTCTATTGCCAACGCGGTACAAGTCTTCTTTAAAGATGGTGAGAAAACCGAGCAAATCGTTGTCGAGTATCCTATCGGCCATCGCAAGCGCCGAGAAGAGGGTATGAAGGTACTCAAATCTAAATTCTTAGCTAACTTGAAAACCTGCTTCCCGACTGCTCGCGCGCATCAGATTATGGCGCAATGTGATGACCAAGCCGCAACGCGCAAGTTTGCTGCCGATGAGTTTATGGGTCTATTCACCCTTTCTTAACCGTTAGAAAAGCCAATCTGGCAAGGCTTAGCCTTGCCAGATAACCAGTCCGATGAGGATAGGGCAGATAAATTTGACGTACCACGGCCAAATTTTCCAAAACAGTGAACGCTCTATATTTTCAGCACCTTGTTGTAAGGCCTTCAGAAGCAGATGCTGACGTAAGATCCAAGTGAGCATTACACCAAATACCAACGCCATCAGCGGTTGCATGTAAACGGTACTTAATGTAATCACAGCGCCAAACAGTGATTCGAAATTAACCACAATGACGCCTGAGATCAACGTCACGACTGTGGCGATGACCCAAGTACCCGAATGTCTTTCTAGGTTTAATTCTTCGCGTAGTGCGTTTACAGGGGCCTCTAACATCGAAATCGACGAGGTGATCGCGGCGATGAGCATTAACATAAAGAATGCAAAAGAAACGAATAACCCTGCGAAACCTAAGCTATCAAACATGGCAGGAAGTACGGTAAACACCAGTGTGTCGGCCGACTTCAATGTGCCATCAGCGGCATAGATCTCCACGCCATTATTTTGCGCGACAAACATAGCGGGTAGAATCAATAAGCCCGCGAGAAACGCAACACTGGTGTCAATCAATGTAACCCAGCCCGCGGTCTTAGGAATGTTTTCTTGATTTGATAGATATGCGCCATATGTCATCATGACGCATACGCCAAGTGATAACGAGAAAAACGCTTGCCCCATGGCGCTGATGATCAGATCGGGTTTAAATATTTCGCTAAAGTCGGGGCGTAGATACATGATCAAGCCCTCGGAAGCGCCTGGCTGGCTTAAAATGTAAACCGCCATGCCAATTAGAAGCACAAACAGCATCGGCATAAGACGTCGTGACCAACGTTCAATGCCTTGGTTCACACCTCCGCGAACAACATATACCGTTAACAGCATGAACACTAACATCGCCACTAGATTACGCTCAACGCTAAACTCTGTTAGCCATGTGGCCGTTGTATCAAACCCAATTAACGTCATGAGCGGAGCGAGCATATACGACAGCAGCCAGCCCGACACAATCGCGTAAAAACTAAGGATCAGTGCTAGTACGATGAGTCCTGTAACACCGGCAAAAGCGCCAAACATCCGTAGCAGTTTACGCTCAGACATGGACCTTAACGCATCAATCGGATTACTGCGTTTAAGTCGTCCAATGGTGATTTCAGCGACTAACATCGGGTAAGCCAGCAACAGGATCATAATGAGGTAAACGAGCAAAAATGCGCCACCGCCGTTGCTTGCTGCTTGGGTCGGAAAGCCCCAAATGTTGCCAACACCGACAGCCGATCCCGCCGCAGCGAGTATGAAGCCTAAACGAGAGGCAAAAGCTGGTTTTTGAGTTGCCATATTGAGTTCTTATTATTGTTGTAAATTATTGAGTCAACTCGCCACGCAAGTCGGTTGTAATATGTTCTATGATGGCTTGGCGAGATAGATTCTGCGATAGCAGGTAATGCAGTTTAGTAAGCGCAGCTTCGATCGTCATATCGCTTCCTGAGACGATACCGAGCTGAGCCAGCGCATTGCCTGTCGCATATCCATCCATGTTGACTCGACCTTTAAAGCACTGCGTACAATTGACGATTATAATGCCTTGTTCAATGCCTCGTTTAAAGCTCTCGAGCAGCTGTTTATCCTGCGGAGCGTTGCCCACACCGTAACTTTGGATGATCAACGCTTTGACGGGTTGTTGCATCATATTATCGATGAGTTTAGGTGAAATCCCAGGGTAAAGCATGACCACACCAATCGGTTGAGGGGTCATTTCGGCAACTGACATCGGCAAATTCGGTGGCGTACTCAACTCGCCTGCATTCAACTTTATCTGAATACCCGCCTCAAGCAGTGAAGGGTAGTTGGGCGAAGCAAACGCATTAAAACCATTAGCATCCGCTTTAGTGGCGCGGTTTCCCCTAAATAAGGTGTTATTAAAGAATAAGCTCACTTCGTTAATAGGGTAATTGGCGGCAATAAATAGCGCGTTGAGTAGATTCGTTTGGCCATCAGAGCGTAAAGCAGAGAGGGGAATCTGTGATCCGGTAACGATGACTGGCTTGCCTAGATCCTGCAACATAAATGACAACGCAGACGCGGTATAGGCCATGGTGTCGGTGCCATGCAAGATAACAAAGCCATCATACTTGTCGTAATTGTGTTCAATATCTCGAGCAATGCGTACCCAATCGGTCGGCGTCATATCCGAGGAATCCATTAAGGGGGTGTACTCGTGGATATCGAAGTGCGGCATTTCTTCCCGAAAGAACTCGGGTAAGTTTTCGACACATTGGCTCAGGTGTCCCGCTGCTGGGACATAGCCCTGAGCCGATTTCTTCATACCTATGGTACCGCCTGTGTAGGCGACGTAAATATTCTTACGCTCCAATCTCTACTCCAAAGGGTGACTGTGTGTTACCACACAGTTTACCGCGGTTGGACGCAGAGTGCACAGTAGGTGTAGATATTTTTTGGATCATTAAAGTTCTGTAGTGCTTTAGATTCACTCACAACCTGTCTGACATTACGCATCAACCAATTCTGCTCATCTGAGGCAAACGGCCAAGTAAGGTTAGTTTGTCCCATCATTTCAGCAAAGAACTGCTGCTGTGGGCTTAAGTCATGCGTGATGGTGTTGACGTTGTAGTCAGAGACATCGGCACGTTTTACGGCGGCTTGGATAGCATCGTCAAAGTCTCCCAAGCTATCGACTAAGCCACGCTCGAGCGCCTGACGTCCCGTCCAAATACGACCTTGTGCTACCTCGTCAACGGCTTCAGGCGTCATGTCACGTGCTTCAGCAACCATATTGATGAAAAACTGATAAAAGTTCTCAGTTGAACGCTGTAACAAACGCGCCTGGCTATCACTAATGCCCTCGAGGGTATTCAGTGCTTCGATTTCAGTAGTACTCACGCTGTCGCTGTGTAACCCAATCGCTGCGGCACTGTCCTCGAGTGTCATCACCAAGCCAAACACCCCGATTGAGCCGGTAATCGTTGTTGGTGCAGCCCAAATCTCATCCGCCTCTGCGGCAATCCAGTACCCACCTGATGCAGCAACACTGCTCATCGAGGCGATAACAGGGATACCTTTTTCTTTCAGCTGTAAGATTTCTTGGCGAATGATTTCGGATGCGAAGCCGCTACCACCCGGCGAATCGATACGCAGTACAACTGCTTTCGTGCGCTCGTCTTCGCCTGCTTTACGGAGCAGGGCAGCTGTGCTGTCACCACCTATCATGCCAGCACGTTGTGTACCGTTAACAATTTGGCCACGCGCGATAACTACAGCGATCTGATCTTTCTCAGACTCGAGCATCGGGTTAACGTCTGGGTTAGGTTCGCTGATATACGCGGAAAAACCAACATTACGGAACGTCTTAGTCTCTTCGTCGTAACCTGATAAATTAATTAATTCGTTACGAATCTCAGTGCGCGTTTTAAGCGCATCGACGAGGTTTGTATCGAGTGCCATTTGCGCCATGTCACCATTTGCTGATTCGAACGCCGCCATGTAGTCGTCAAGTTGACCGCTGGTGATCGTATCTGCAAGCTGGCGTTGCGCCATAACATCCGATTTAAAGTTATCCCACATCGCATTATAAAGATACTCGTTGGCTTCACGTGCTTCATCAGACATTGAGTTGCGAATGAAAGGCTCAACAGCCGCTTTATAGGTACCGACCTTAAATACGTGCGGTTTGACTTTGAGCTTATCGAGTAATTCTTTAAAGTACACTTGAGAGTAATCAAACCCATCAAAAGCGACTGAACCTAACGGGTTTAAATACACTTTATCAGCGTACGATGCCAGATAATATTGATACTGCTCGTAGTAATCGCCTGCCGCAATAATCGGTTTATTACTGGTTTTAAAATCACTGAGTGCTTCACCAACCGCTTGTAGCTTGTTTACGCCACTTGGGTAAAGCGCCGATAGGTCAAGATAAAGGGCACCGATACGTTCATCAGTTTTTGCCTTTTCGATGGCGTCGATCACGTCGGTTAACAACACCTCGGGGATCTCGTCCTCCGCACCAAACGCGCGGTTAAAAAACTGCTCGACCGGATCACGGTAGGTTGTTTCCTCGACCAAAATACCTTGCGGATTTAGTACGAGCACACTGTTATCGGGCACTTCAACTGGATCTTCTTCGCTGACGATAACGGCGATGAAACCGACTAACAGAGCGAAGAAAATAACGTTCAGGATAACGATACGTAACCCATTGATGATTCGCCAAATATATTTAAATATAGAACCAATTAAACGCATAGGGTCTTCCTAACTTAAGATATAATTTCGTAGCTTATACAATCCGTATGCGCTTAACCAGAGTAAGAATGTAACGAAGCATGACAAAAGCAGACAAAATAGAGGTAATATGGACGCGCTAGAACTGCTACAGACACGCTCATCAATGCCGCGTTTGATGGAGCCGGCACCTACTCCTCAACAACTTGAAATCATTAAGAAAGCAGCGGTTCGGGTGCCTGATCACGTGAACCTTAGCCCTTATGCATTTTATCAGTTTATGGGCAGCGATCGACAGATATTAGCGGATATCTATCAGCAAGCCGCACGACTCAATGATTTCTCCGAAGAACGCATTGAACAAGCAGGTCAAATCCCGTTTCGAGCTCCTTTAATTATAACCGCCTGTTTGCGTTATCAAGCGCACGATAAGGTGCCGCGCGAGGAGCAATTTGCAACCGCTGCGTGTGCGTTAATGGCAATGCAACAAGCGGCTTTTGCTCAGGGACTAGGGGCGATATGGCGCACCGGTTGGCCGGCACAAGATGATTACGTAAGAGAACAGTTTCATTGTGGGGAACATGACGAAATTGTTGGGTTTCTTTATATCGGCACACCTGCAGTGCCGACTCCGATAAAGCCTGAGAAGGACTTTACACCTTATTTTTTAGGTGCTGATCAAGTGGGTCAATAAAGACACAAGCGCACTTTAGATATAAAAAAAGCCAGCATCGCTGGCTTTTTTTCATAACGGCTAGGCCCGCTTAGAACTGAGCTGATTTCGGTGCCCGTGGGAACGGAATTACATCACGAATATTTTGCATACCAGTGACGTAAGACACCAAACGCTCAAAACCAAGACCAAAACCTGCGTGAGGGACGGTGCCATAGCGACGCAAGTCACGATAGAACTCATACTCTTCGGCTGGTAGATCCATTTCAGCGATACGCTGGTCAAGCACATCAAGACGCTCCTCGCGAGCGCTACCGCCAATAATCTCACCGATGCCTGGTGCGAGTACATCCATCGCCGCTACGGTTTTGCCGTCTTCGTTTTGGCGCATGTAGAATGCTTTGATGTCGCGAGGGTAGTTCTTCAAGATCACTGGCGCTCCGACATGTTCCTCAGCTAAGTAGCGCTCATGTTCAGATTGCAAGTCGACACCCCATTCAACAGGATACTCAAATTGCTTACCGCAGTTTTTCAATATTTCAATCGCATCGGTATAGTCCATATGCACGAAGTCACTATCGACCATGCGCGAGAGACGCTCGATCACACCCTGATTGATGCGTTGTTCAAAGAACGCCATGTCGTCTGGACGCTCTTCAAGTACCGCTTTAAAGACATACTTAAGCATGTCTTCAGCAAGGTGCGCGACATCATCAAGGTCAGCGAAAGCCACTTCTGGCTCGACCATCCAAAATTCTGATAAGTGGCGGCTGGTGTTTGAGTTTTCAGCACGGAACGTCGGACCAAAGGTATACACTTTGCTAAGCGAACATGCATAGGATTCGACGTTAAGCTGGCCCGAGACCGTCAGAAACGCTTCTTTGCCGAAGAAATCTTGTGAGAAATCGACGTTGCCTTGCTCTGTTTTAGGGACATTCATCAAGTCCAGGGTCGATACCCGGAACATTTCGCCCGCACCTTCACAATCCGAGGTCGTGATAATCGGCGTGCTGACCCATAGGTAACCTTGCTCATGGAAAAAGCGATGGATCGCTTGTGAGAGCGTGTTGCGCACACGCATTACAGCGCCCGTTACATTCGTGCGAGGGCGTAGATGCGCGTATTCACGCAAGTATTCCATGCTGTGACGCTTAGGCGCCATCGGATAGGTGTCTGGATCTTCAACCCAACCATAGACTTTTACGCCAGTCGCCTGCAGTTCGAATGATTGCCCTTTACCTTGCGACTCAACCACTACACCGGTGATTGCCACTGAGCACCCGGTGGTCAATTTGAGCACTTCGGACTCATAATTAGGTAATTCAGCAGGCACGACAGCCTGAATGGCATCAAAACATGAGCCATCATGTATATTAATAAAAGAAATACCCGCTTTTGAATCACGCCGCGTCCGTACCCATCCACGGACCGTAACTGTTTCATCAACGGCGACTTTTCCTGCTAACACATCCACGACAGAAGCATACGACATGGGTTAGAAATCTCCGAAATGCAAATTTAACTAAATAAAGGTTGCTATGTTACCTGTCTTTGGCACAGACTCAAGTAGGATCCGACTAAAACTGACGATATGCGTAGCAATGACAGCAAACGACTCGAAAAATTAAGTGCATGGCGTCGCATCATGGGCACGCTGTCTGTTTTGGGGTGGCTGATTTTTATCGCTGCGCTGGTAATTTATGATTACGCAAAGCCCGAGACGGGCACCATGTTTAGTGAATGGATCGATGTTGACCTGCGTTCTACATGGGTTACTAATCTGGTCGGGCTTTATCTGTTTCTAATGGGATTAGGACTGGTTGTTAGCGTGATTGCATGTGTCTTGAACGTTTGGCTGCATAGTCGAGGACGCACGCACATCTGGGTCAACACACTGATACTCGGACTCGCCAGTATCAGTGGTTTGTTGTTGTTCTTCTTCGGCTTTAGTTAGCCACAGTCGTCACATAATGGCTGATCGCCGCCGTTAATTGCGTTAACTGTGCCGAACTAATGCAATAAGGCGGCATGATATACATGAGCCGCCCAAACGGACGTATCCATACGCCCAGCTCAACGAATAACGCCTGCGTACGTGCCACATCAACGGGTTGAGTCAGTTCCACTACGCCAATAGCACCTAACACACGAACCTCATTGACAGCAGGGGAGTTGGCTAAAGGTTTCAGCTGTTCGTTGAGTTGTTTCTCAATTTGCGGCACTTGGGTTTGCCATTCGCCCTGTTGTATCAGCGCTAACGAAGCGCTCGCCACCGCGCAGGCGAGCGGATTTCCCATAAAGGTCGGACCATGCATTAATGCACCACCGCCTTCGCCTTGACCAATAGCTTCTGCGACTTTGCGGTGGGTCAATGTGGCAGCAAGTGTCATATAGCCCCCAGTTAACGCCTTACCGACACACATGATATCCGGAACAATACCCGCGTGATCGCAACCAAAGAGTTTGCCGGTGCGACCAAACCCCGTGGCTATTTCATCGGCAATGAGTAATACACCAAACTCGTCACATAACTGTCTGAGCTGCGACAAGTATTCTGGGTGATAAAAGCGCATGCCTCCTGCGCCTTGCACCACCGGTTCGACAATAACCGCTGCGATGTCGGCATGATGTTGCTCGAGCGTTTGCTGTATCTCACTGAGACTATTGGGGTCCCATTGTTCACCGAATACCACGGCAGGGCGTTCGACAAAGCGCTGATTGCAAAGTGCGTGACGAAACATATGGTGCATGCCATTAACGGGATCACACACGGACATCGCCGCAAACGTATCGCCGTGGTAGCCACCGCGGATGGTCAGCAACTGGTTTTTTTGGGGCTTCCCGATCGAGAACCAATACTGCAATGCCATTTTAATGGCGACTTCAACACTGACAGACCCCGAGTCAGCAATGAACACCCGATCTAACGGTTCGGGGGCGAGGTCAATTAAGCGTTCAACCATCTCAATAGCGGGTTGGTGAGTGAGTCCACCAAACATGACATGACTCATTTTATCGGCCTGCGCATGCAACGCTTCATTCAGTTGTGGATGGTTATAACCATGAATCGCAGCCCACCAAGAGGACATACCGTCGACCAAGTGCTCCCCTGTAGACAGCTTAATCTCACACCCATGCGCTGATTCAACGTGATAACAGGGTAAAGGGTCTGTCATTGAGGTGTAAGGGTGCCAGATATGCTGCTGGTCAAACTGGATAGCTTGGTGTAACGATTTGCTCACTTTATAACCTCTTGTAAAGTTTTGCTTTCGTAAAAAATTGACAGTTTATCGATTAGCAGTAATCTAGTCGAGTATGAGAAGCCAATAAATAAAAAGAGAAGAGCGATATGAGCGCGCAAACAACGACTTCTATTCGTAATGATTGGACGATTGACGAGGTCAGTCGCTTACTTACGATGCCATTCAATGATTTAGTCTTTCAGGCACAAACCGTGCATCGTCAGCACTTCGACCCGAACCAGGTACAGGTCAGTACGTTATTGTCGATCAAAACGGGTGCGTGTCCCGAAGATTGCAAATACTGCCCGCAAAGCGCGCATTATCATACGGGTCTCGACCGTGAACGCTTAATGGCCGTTGAAAAAGTTCTACAAGAAGCGCAGTTAGCGAAAGATAAGGGAGCGAGCCGATTCTGCATGGGCGCGGCTTGGCGTAATCCGAAAGATCGCGACATGCCTTATGTGATTGAAATGGTTAAAGGCGTTAAAGCACTGGGGTTAGAAACGTGCATGACATTGGGGATGTTATCGCCTGAACAAGCGGCCGCACTCCAACAAGCGGGTCTTGATTATTACAACCATAACTTGGATACCTCACCTGAGTTTTATGGCGATATCATTACTACCCGGACTTACCAAGATCGTCTCAACACCTTGCGTAATGTCCGCGATGCAGGCATGAAGGTCTGTGCGGGCGGTATCGTTGGTATGGGTGAATCGGTCGAGGATCGTGCTTCATTGTTGGTGCAGTTGGCCAACTTGCCTAAGCACCCTGAGAGTGTGCCCATTAACATGTTGGTAAAAGTTAAGGGAACACCGTTTGAGAATCTAGATGATCTGGATCCGATTGACTTTGTGCGCACCATTGCGGTGGCAAGAATTCTCATGCCTGCCTCACATGTGCGCTTATCGGCAGGGCGTGAATACATGAGTGATGAAATGCAAGCAATGTGTTTCCTTGCCGGCGCTAACTCAATTTTCTACGGCGAGAAGTTGTTAACAACCAACAACCCTGAGGCAGATGCCGATCTTAGACTGTTCGAGCGTTTGGGGATCACGCCAGAAACCCGTGACGGGTATGACGATGAAGTCCACCAAACGGTGATCAATGAGGCAATCAGTGAGCAACAACAGCCGCCCCTATATTACGACGCGTCTTAAGCAACGTCGTGAGTCCGATCTGTATCGAACACTGCAGGTGCGAGGGGCCGAGGCGCCGCTCGCACAGCTGTCCTCAAACGATTACCTAGGTTTAGCACAACATCCCAAAGTCAAAGCGGCCGCTCAACAAGCGATCAATGACTGGGGCGTTGGTAGCACAGGATCGCCCTTACTCAGTGGTTACACGCAATTACACCAGCGTTTAGAGCAAACCCTTTGTGAGTGGCTGGGTTACGAGGACGCTATTCTGTTTAATACTGGATTTGCTGCAAACCATGGCGCTATTACCTGCTTGATAAAAGCGCACTGTCAGGAGCAGGACGGGCGGGTGTTTGCTGATCGATTGATACATGCATCAATGATAGAGGGTATCGTCAATAGCGGAATTCGCTTTAAGCGCGTACCGCACTTAACCTGGCCAAAGCAGGTGCATAACAGTGATTGGTTTTTGACGGAGAGCATCTACAGTATGGATGGCGACAGCATCGATGTTGATCGTTGTAAAACGCTTGCCGCACAGTCCAGTGCACAGTGGATGCTGGATGATGCACATGGCATCGGCGTAGTAGGCGAATACGGTGAGGGCTATCTGGGTCAGTTAAATAAACACATTAAACTGGGCACGGTGACCTTCGGAAAGGCGTTGGGTGCCAGTGGTGCCGCTTTGGTAGGTAGTCGTAACGATATCGATGAGATCCGCCAGTTTTGCCGTGATTATATCTACTCAACGGCATTGCCGCCGGCGCAAGTAGCGGCGGTACTGGCAGCCATTGATATCGTCAGAAGTGATGAGGGACAGCACCGACGGGATGCCTTATATGAGCGCATTGTTCGAGTTAAGCAACACATCGCGGAGCATCAGTACGAGACCGTGACTTCGGACAGCGCGATTCAGACCATTATTTTGGGCAGCGAGGCGGAAAGCCTTGCGCTAGGTAACCAGTTAAAACACGCGGACATTCAGGTCAGTGTTGTGCGGCCTCCAACCGTGCCCAAAGGGACGTCACGTTTGCGAATTAGCCTCAGTAGTATGGTCGATATGAAAATGATTGATGTGATGTTCGATCACCTTAATGCAGCAAGGACATAATCAGTGACGACGCAACCTGCACAATGGCTTGAACAAGTTGCCAAACGCTTTGATAAGGCAGCAACCACCTACACGCAGTTTAATAAAACGCAGCATTTGTTTGCTCAGCGTTTAGCCCAGCGTGCCCACAGCCAGTCACTTGGCGTGTGCTTAGACCTCGGTTGCGGTCCAGGTTCTGAAACACCATTATTGCTTCAACAGTCTTCTCGGTACGTGGGTGTTGATCCTGCGCTCGGCATGCTGACCCAAGCGGCGAAGCTGTACTCTCAGGTGGAATTTAAGCAGGGCAGTGCCGAGTCGATTCCCGTGCGAGACGCAGAATTTGATACCGTGTTTGCTAATTTTTCGCTGCAATGGTGCCCAGATCTGTGCAAGGTCGCGCACGAGCTTTTTCGTGTCACTAAAGCGAGCGGTCATGTGTTGATGAATACCTTGCTCGAAGGCACTTTTGCTGAATTGATTGAGGTGTACGCGCGGGTGGATCGACATCAACACACCATAGCGTATGCGTCACCAGCGACAGTTCAAGCGCAACTGCAACAAGCTGGCTTCATGGTTGAGACAGATGAGGTGGTCTACACCGAGTACTTCGATACGTTCGAGACTTTGTTGCGTCATATCAAAGGGGTTGGGGCGAGCCAAACTCCTCAACAAGGACGTGGACTCATGACCCCCACACGATGGCGTCAACTGAACGACGCCTACGAAGAGAAACGCACTGAAAAGGGTCTTCCTCTGACCTGGAAAGTGCTCGAAATTACGTTAACTAAAAGCAAGTTGTATTAACTAAAGGTTAAGATGAAAGTTTATTTTATTACAGGTACAGATACAGACGCAGGAAAAACCGTAGTCACACAGGCAGTGCTTCAGCATTTGGCAGATAAGGGACTAAAAACACTTGCTATGAAGCCCGTAGCGAGCGGCTGTGAGTGGGATGGTGAGCGCTGGATTAATTCAGATGCGGTCAATGCACGGCGACATATGACCCTTGAGTGTGATTATAGTCTCACCAATCCTTATGCGTTTGAGCCTGCCATTGCACCGCATATTGCAGCCGAAGAAGCGGGCGTATCACTGTCACTTGAGGGCTTGTTAAAGCACTTTAAACAGCTAGCTGACCTTAACCCTGATGCCATCGTGGTCGAGGGCGCTGGCGGTTGGCTATTGCCTCTGTCTGAGCAGTTAATGATGCCGGAATTTGTTAAAGCAATTAATGCTGAAGTGATTTTAACGGTCGGCATGAAACTGGGTTGTTTAAATCACGCTATGTTGACGGAACAAGCGATTTTTTCGTCGTCCGTGCCTGTACTGGGTTGGATCACCAATCAACCAACGGTTGAACCCATGGCACGTTTAGAACAAAATGTCACTACGCTCAAGCATCGTATGGCGACCGCCCACCTGGGATCAATCGCCTTTGATGCGGATTGGAAACAACTTGCGCTCGGCAGTCGAATTCAGCTACCCGATTAAGGCAGCAAGACGCTGCAAGTCGTGTTGAGTGTGTTTACCCGTATTATCAATGAGCACTGGGCGATCTGAACCATGCCAAAGCAGTTCACCGGCACGGAGCTCAAGACCGGTACCCTCGGGTAAGCCCAACACGGTTTCAGTTGGGTTGAGAGCGATAAATTCATTCAGTCGATCATCGCGCGTTTCACCATTGAAACCGGGTGGATGATAGTCTGTGTAGTGTGGATTCATTTGCAGGTTGACAAGGTTTAACGCGTCGAAACTGGGGGGCTCCACGATCGGCATATCATTCGTGGTTTTGATAGTTTTACCTGCAATGTTGGAACCCGCACTCCAGCCTACGTAAGGTGTACCTTTGAGTACGGCCGCACGAAGAGGGGCAATCAAGTCATTTTCGTAGATCAACTTCAATAGCTGAAAGGTATTACCGCCGCCTACAGCAATCGCTTTAGCATCACTTACAGCCGCTGCGGCGGCGTCATATTCTTCGATGCCTTTGACCTCAATGCTCACACTCGCCAACGCATCGCGTACCTTGCTTGTGTATTCCGCATGTGTCATCCCAACACCTGCGTAAGGAATAAATAAAAGCGGAGCATCGCCTACTGTACGCTTAATCCATTCTCGATTGTGTGCCAAGTAAGCGGTGTCGCCAACACGAGAACTGCTCAATAGCAGGAGTTTTTTTTGATTCATGAGTTGTTGCGTATCGTTTTGTATGAATGATGGAAATATTTTACGTTTCCAGCACTGGAAATGTAAGCCAAACGCCCATATTTAATTTATCATAACGATTCTTGTATTGGTTATCGCTGAGGACCTAAGTATGCAACGCATCTTGTTGTTTTTAATGACGAATATCGCCATTTTGGTGGTCGTTAGTTTTGTTTTTAATATCATAAGCGCAAACACTGGGCTGACTGTTCAGAATCCATTGGGATTGCTCATTCTGTGTGGTCTATTTGGATTTGGTGGTGCGTTTGTATCATTGTTTATTTCTCGCTGGATGGCTGTGCGGGCAACTGGCGCTCAAGTGATCGAGCAACCACGCACCCCGACAGAGCGCTGGCTGGTTGAAACAGTCAAACAACAAACGCAGCGTGCAGGTATCCCGATGCCACAAGTCGCGATATTTCCGTCGCATGCGCCTAATGCCTTTGCTACAGGTCGAAGTAAATCGAGTTCTTTGGTTGCGGTCTCGACGGGATTGCTGGAGCAAATGAGTCAAGACGAGGTCGAAGCGGTGCTGGCCCATGAGGTGAGCCACATTGCCAACGGTGATATGGTGACGTTGACGTTAATCCAAGGTGTGGTGAACACCTTCGTGATGTTCTTCGCTCGAATTATTGCCAGTGCGATTGATAACGCCACGCGCGGTAACAACCAACAAGGCGGCGGACTCGGTACGTTTGCGTATTTTGGTATCGTAATGGTGCTCGAAATCATCTTTGGTATATTGGCTAGCATTATCGTGATGTGGTTTTCACGTAAGCGTGAATTCCGTGCCGATGCGGGTTCAGCGCAATTGGTTGGCAAGCAAAAAATGATTGCAGCGCTCGAGCGTTTGCAGCGCGGACAAGAACCCGAGCTGAAAGGCTCTATGTTGGCTTTTGGTATTAATGGCAAACGCAGTGGTTTGAGTCGATTATTCATGTCGCACCCGCCATTAAGTGAACGAATTGAGGCATTACGTAGAATTTAATTAAAAACTTAGCATTCACGCGGGGTTGGGCATTGCTTTTCATGCTCGACCTCGCTAGATTGGTGGTTTCGATAACCACAACTGGATAGGATGTTATGAGCCAGTGGAGTGCACGTAGTTGGCGTGATAAACCCATCAAGCAACAACCGCAATACCCAAACAAAGAACACTTACAGCAAGTTGAGTCACAGCTGAGTCAATTTCCACCACTTGTGTTTGCCGAGGAAATTCGTGCATTACGCAGTCAGCTGACTGACGTGTGTCACGGCGAAGGCTTTTTGCTTCAAGGTGGCGATTGCGCTGAGTCGTTTGCGGACTTCAACGCGCCGAAAATACGCGATACGTTCAAAGTCATCCTGCAGATGGCGATTGTCATGACATTCGCGGGCTCGTGTCCGGTGACAAAAGTTGCACGCATGGCAGGGCAATATGCAAAACCGCGTTCAAGCGACCTCGAAACCATCGATGGTGTGAGTCTGCCAAGTTATCGTGGTGACATTATTAACGATATGGCATTCACTGAAGCGGGCCGTACCCCTGATCCAGAGCGCATGCTGAAAGCTTATCACCACTCTGCGGCGACGCTTAACCTGTTGCGTGCATTTGCACAAGGTGGTCTTGCTAACTTACATAAAGTACATAAGTGGAACTTGGGCTTTTTGGCTGCGAACCCGCTAAAAGAGCGTTATCAAGAGATCGCAGAGCAAATTCAATCAGCACTGAGATTTATGGAAGTGCTTGGTATTAACGCAGAAAACAATGCGACATTGCACGAAACGCAATTGTTTACCTCGCATGAAGCATTATTGTTGCCTTATGAGCAAGCGTTAACACGTACCGACACGCTGACAGGTCTTCCATACGACTGTTCTGCGCATATGATTTGGATTGGCGAGCGTACTCGTCAGTTGGATCATGCTCACGTCGAGTTCATGCGTGGGATTCACAACCCGATTGGCGTAAAAGTTGGTCCAACGATGGACCCCGACGAACTGATTCGCTTGATTGACGCGGTTAACCCAGATAACGAAGCGGGTCGACTTACCCTGATTTCACGTATGGGTGCCGATAATCTAGCAGATAACCTGCCGCGCTTAGTGCGCCGTGTTCAGCAAGAAGGCCGTAACGTGGTGTGGTCAAGTGATCCTATGCATGGCAACACAACAAAAGCCGATAGCGGGTTGAAAACACGTAATTTTGACGCCATACATAAAGAGTTACGTCAATTCTTTGCGGTACATCAAGCAGAAGGAAGCTATGCAGGCGGTATTCACCTAGAGATGACCGGTGAAGATGTGACAGAATGTACTGGTGGTGCTTACCAAATTAGCGAAGCTGACTTGTCGAGCCGCTACCGTACCCAGTGCGACCCACGCTTGAATGCTGACCAAGTGCTTGAGTTAGCGTTTTTAGTGGCTGAATCACTTGGGGCGGCACGTAACGGGCACGGCTAGTTTGCTACTAATTTTTTGAATAACTTTTACGTTAAAAGGATTAAATTTCATGTCTCAACATGTCGAGCAATTATTTGAACGTCTTTGGCAGGATTATATTTCTCGTACGCCTTCGGCTCCAAAAGTACACGAAGTGCTAGGAAAAGGGCATCCGATTGTTAACGATCACGTTGCTTTCCGAACGTTTGATATTGCCCCTGTACGTTTAGAAGCGCTCGCGCAACACTTTTTGGACTTAGGCTACAAAGAGGGCGGTGATTACCACTTTGAAGCTAAGAAGCTACGCGCTAAGCATTTTGAGCACGACGATCCGACGTTGCCGAAAGTATTTATCAGCGAATTGATGACCGAAGAGTTTAGTGACAGCTTGCAAGCAAAAGTCAAAGAGATGGTCAGCCATATCAATCCAGAAGATGTTAAGAAAGACGATTTCTTATACTCTGGTACCCATTGGCAAGTGAGTCACGATGATTACCAAGCCTTGTTAGAAGAGAGTGAGTATGCAGCTTGGATGGCTGCTTTTGGGTTCTGTGCGAACCACTTCACAGTGAGTGTTAACCAGCTTCCAGGTTACACCGATTTAGAAGAAGTTAATCAGACGCTAAAAGACAATGGCTTCAAGCTCAATACGTCAGGTGGTGAAATCAAAGGTTCACCTGATGTATATCTTGAACAATCGTCAACCATGGCAAACCACCATCCGGTTGAGTTCAGTGACAAAACGGTCGAAATCCCTTCGTGTTTTTACGAATTTGCGAAGCGTTATGAAATCGAGCCCGGTAAACTCTATTCTGGCTTTGTCGCGGCATCTGCGGATAAGATTTTTGAAAGCACCAACGCGAGCTAAACCACTTTGGCTTAGATAAAGCGGCGACCTCTAGGTCGCCGTTTTTGTTTCTAACCTCTGCAAATATTAGTAACGTCGACGCTCAAGATTTGTTTGAGCGAGAATTTTGGCGGCGATTTCCTCAACCGAGAAACGCGTTGAGTTAATAAACGGAATAGCCTCTTTGCGGTATAATTTTTCTACCTCAGACAGTTCAAATCGACATTGTTGCATCGATGCGTATTGACTCCCTTCGCGTCGCTGGCTGCGGATTTCATGTAAACGTTGCGAGTCTAAGGTGAGGCCAAATAGTTTATGGCGTTGCATTTTCAGCTCATAGGGTAGGCTGAGTCGCTCAAAGTTGTCATCCTCGGTTATTGGGTAGTTGGCGACTTTAATGCCATATTGCATCGCTAAATAGAGGCTCGTCGGGGTTTTTCCGGTCCGTGATACGCCAACTAGGATCAAATCCGCTTGCTCCAGCTGATTCAGTTTTTTGCCGTCGTCATTGTCCAATGCATAGTTAATGGCTTCGACCCGAAAGTTGTAATCCTTATGAACGCCGTGTGTTCGGTGCGTCTTAGGCTTCGCTTTTATACCCAGTTCGTGCTCGACTTGACCAACAAAGTTATCCAAGAAGTCATAACTAATGCCACCGCATTGTGTGATGCGTTGTTTGAGTTTTACATTAACAAAGGTATGAAAAATAAGTGGCGGCTCTCCATCAACCTCAGCGGCGCGTTGGATTTGCTTGCAAGCCGCTTCAGCTTTGGCTTGTGTGTCAATAAAAGGTAACGTTTTGTGTCGAAACTCGGTGGGGAACATCGAAAGCAAAGCATGTCCAAACGCCTCTGCCGTAAGCGCGGTTCCATCAGAGACGTAAAATGCGGTTCTCATGACCGTTTATTCCTTATTCCATAGATAAAAATCGAAAGCTTTGTAAATCCGATATTAACTTGTTGGCTAACTATGTGTAAAATGTTGCCCACATCATACCTCCCATCGGATTAAATCGAGGAATAAGACGTGCAAGATAACGTACTGTGGTATCAGCAATTAGGAATGCAAGATGTCAACAGAGTGGGGGGTAAAAACGCCTCACTGGGTGAAATGATCAGTAACCTCGCCGGCGCTGGGGTTGAAGTCCCTGGTGGCTTTGCGACGACAGCCGATGCATATAACCAGTTTCTTGAACAAAGCGGCCTGAATGACAAAATATACGAATTGCTCGACGGCCTCGACGTTGACGATGTCAATAAGTTAACTGAAGCGGGGCGGACCATCCGCCAGTGGATCATCGACACGCCTTTTCAACCTGCCTTCGAAGCCGATATTAAACAAGCCTTTAGCCAACTCAGTGAAGATAACGACGAATTTAGCTTCGCCGTGCGCAGTTCGGCTACTGCAGAAGACATGCCCGATGCGTCTTTTGCGGGTCAGCAAGAAACCTTTTTGAACGTACGCGGCCTCGATGCCGTGATGGAAGCGATTAAACACGTATTCGCATCCTTGTTTAATGACCGAGCGATTTCTTATCGCGTGCACCAAGGCTACGATCATCGCGGTGTGGCACTGTCAGCTGGTGTTCAGCGTATGGTACGCAGTGACATCGCCTCATCGGGCGTGATGTTCACCATCGATACTGAATCAGGCTTTGATCAAGTGGTATTCGTCACTTCATCCTACGGTTTGGGCGAAATGGTTGTACAGGGTGCTGTTAACCCAGACGAATTTTATGTCCACAAGCCTACGCTTAACGCCGGTCGCCCAGCGGTCTTGCGCCGTAATTTGGGCAGCAAGAAAATCCAAATGGTGTTTTCTGAAGATCGTGCACATGGCAAGCAGACACTGATTGAAGATATTGAATCGGCGAAAAGCCAAACCTTCTCGATTTCTGATTCAGAAGCAGAAGAACTCGCGCGCCAAGCATTAATCATCGAAAAACACTACGGTCGTCCAATGGACATCGAATGGGCTAAAGACGGTATCGACGGAAAGCTATATATCGTTCAAGCGCGTCCAGAGACAGTGCAATCAAACCAGAAAGGTCAAGCAATTGAACGCTTTGCACTGCAGGATACCAGTAGTGTTGTGTGTGAGGGGCGTGCTATCGGCCAACGCATCGGCAAAGGCGTTGCGCGCGTGCTCGACAGTATTGATGAAATGGATAAAGTTCAGCCAGGCGACGTGCTAGTCACCGATATGACGGACCCGGACTGGGAACCTATCATGAAACGCGCGGCAGCTATCGTTACTAACCGTGGCGGTCGTACATGTCACGCAGCGATCATCGCACGTGAACTGGGTATTCCAGCGGTTGTGGGTTGTGGTAACGCTACACAGCTGATCAGTAATGGTCAAGCGGTTACTGTTTCGTGTGCTGAAGGTGACACAGGTTACATCTACGAAGGCGAGCTTGACTTTGAAGTGACTGAGTCGCGCGTAGATGCGATGCCGGACTTGCCGTTAAAAATTATGATGAACGTGGGTAACCCAGATCGTGCATTTGATTTTGCAGGCTTACCACACGCAGGTGTGGGTCTGGCACGACTTGAGTTCATTATTAACCGCATGATCGGCGTACACCCAAAAGCTTTGCTTAATTTTGATGACCAGCCAGACGCATTAAAGGCAACCATCAATACCATGATCGCGGGTTATGAATCACCGCGTGAGTATTATGTTGCCCGTCTTGCTGAGGGTATCTCAACGCTTGCGGCTGCATTTGCTCCAGAACGCGTCATCGTCCGTATGTCAGACTTTAAATCCAACGAGTATGCAAACTTGGTGGGTGGTCGTCAGTACGAACCAGATGAAGAGAACCCGATGCTGGGTTTCCGTGGCGCATCACGTTATATCTCAGAAGAGTTCCGTGACTGCTTTGCGCTCGAATGCGAAGCGATCAAACGTGTACGTAATGAAATGGGTCTGACTAACATCGAAATCATGATTCCTTTCGTACGTACATTAGAGGAAGGTCGCCAAGTTATCGACTTACTCGAAGAGCAAGGACTCAAGCAGGGTGAAAACGGTTTGCGCGTGATCATGATGTGCGAATTGCCATCTAATGCGCTACTTGCCGACCAGTTCCTTGATATGTTTGACGGCTTCTCCATAGGCTCCAACGATTTGACTCAGCTGACACTGGGTCTTGACCGTGACTCGGGCCTGATTGCGCACTTATTTGATGAGCGCAATGACGCTGTTAAAGCACTGCTTGAAATGGCGATTAAGGCGGCTAAAGCACGTGGTAAGTACGTCGGTATATGTGGTCAAGGACCTTCTGATCACCCTGATTTTGCTCAGTGGTTAGTTGAGCAAGGTATCGATTCAGTATCACTTAATCCTGATACCGTTATCGAAACCTGGATGTACTTATCAGAACAACTATAAGAGGACTATAAAACGTTATGACACAACTCCCTAAGTTAGACGCCAAGCGCGCACTGCCTTCGCTTTATCAGGCATTTATTCGTGAGCTTGAGGAGTCGGATTTCAGCGGGGAGATTGATGTTACGTTTTCAGGACGGCTGATTGCAGCAACCGATAACAGCGTTTATCAACAGTTGCCGCAAGCCGTCCTTTACCCTGTCAACGAAGCCGATATTCAAACGGTATTAAAGCTTGCTGCTCAGCGTGATTACCAATCCGTCACTTTCGCACCAAGAGGTGGGGGTACGGGTACTAATGGACAATCGTTAACACCCGGTATCGTGGTCGACTTAAGTCGGCACATGAACCGTGTACTTGAGGTTAACGCAGAAGAGGGCTGGGTTCGCGTTCAATCGGGCGTTGTTAAAGACCAACTGAATGATGCGTTGCGTCCACATGGCTACTTTTTTGCACCTGATTTATCAACCAGCAACCGTGCCACACTCGGCGGTATGATTAATACTGACGCGTCGGGACAAGGCTCGCTAGTCTACGGTAAAACCAGTGACCATATTCTCTCGTTGCGTACCGTGTTGCAAGGTGGCGAGTTATTAGCGAGTGAACCGGTTGACCTGCACCAAGCACAAACCTTGAGTGAGGACGATTCGAGGATCGGTCAGCTCTACAAGCAAGCGTTGAATACCTGTGTAGGTATGCGCGAAGCGATCGAAAGTAAGTTCCCACCACTGAATCGATTTTTGACGGGTTACGACTTAAAACACACCTTTGATGCCGAACATAACACGGTTGATTTGTCGCGTTTAATTGCGGGTTCAGAGGGCACACTTGGTTTTGTTACTGAAGCTAAGCTCAATATCACACCGATTCCAAAGTACCGCACATTGATTAATGTGAAGTATTCAGACTTTCAAGCGGCGTTAAATAACGCACCTTTTTTAGTCGAAGCTGAAGCCACCTCGGTTGAGACGATTGACTCAAATGTATTGAACCTTGCCCGCGAAGATATCATTTGGCACAGCGTTTCACCTCTGTTAGAGGAGGTTGAAGGGCAGGTCATGAATGGTATCAATATGGTGGAGTTTGCGTCGACAGAGCAAACCGAGAATCAGCGCAAAATTGATGAGCTTTGTAAGCGTTTAGATAAACTGATAAAAGCCAAAGACAATAAAGGGGTGATCGGGTATCAAATATGCGATGACCTTGAGAGTATTCAAACCATTTACGCCATGCGTAAAAAGGCGGTTGGTTTGCTTGGCGCAACTAAGGGGGCGCGCAAACCAGTGGCTTTTGCTGAAGACACAGCCGTGCCGCCTGAGCAATTGGCGGCCTTCATCATGGAATTTCGCGATATCCTCGATGAGGCGGATCTTCATTATGGTATGTTTGGCCACGCCGATGCAGGTGTTTTGCATGTTCGCCCCGCGTTGGATTTAACGAACCCTGATGATGAAGTCCTATTGCGTGAAATCAGCGATAAGGTCGCTGCTTTGACGGCTAAGTACGGCGGTTTAATGTGGGGTGAACACGGTAAAGGTTACCGTTCTGAGTATGCTCCTAAGTTCTTTGGCGAGGAGCTGTATCAAGAGCTTCAGAAAGTCAAAGCGGCGGCGGATCCGTATAATCAGTTTAACCCTGGAAAAATTGCGACGCCTTACAAAAGCGATGCAGCGTTAGTATCTGTTGATGCGCAAAAGCGTGGTTATTTTGATCGCCAAATTCCGATAGAAACACGCGATTATTTTGCTAATGCGATGAGCTGCAACGGTAACGGCTTGTGTTTCAACTATGATACTAAAGCAGCGATGTGCCCGTCTTACAAAGTCACGCGCGATCGCCGCATGTCGCCGAAAGGGCGTGCGTCGCTCATGCGAGAATGGCTACGGTTAACCGCTGAGCAAAATTATAACGCGGCTAAACAGCCGGACAGTGAGGTATCATGGTTTGAAAAGTGGCGTAATCAGGCCGACTCAAATGGTGATTACAGTCACGAAGTAAAAGCCTCAATGGATAAATGCTTAGCCTGCAAGGCATGTACTAATCAATGTCCTGTCAGTGTCGATGTCCCGACCTTTAAGGCGGAGTTTTTACAGCATTATTATTCACGTTACCCACGTCCGATTAAGGACCATTTGGTACGTAGCGTTGAAGTAACCGCGAAGATCGGTGCAAAGTTTCCCAAATTCAGTAATGCCATTATTAAGAACCCCCTGAGTAATTTCTTCCTAAAACAAGTGGTGGGCTATGTTGATACGCCGGCTTTTTCGGTGCCCAACTTAGTTAAACGTTGGCAGTCGTCTGAGTTTCGAGTGGCTGAACCGGAGGAGCTGGCTCAGTTACCCGTAGAGCAACAGCGCCAGATTGTGGCGATTATTCAAGACCCGTTTACCAGTTTCTACGAAGCCGAAATTGTACACCATTTTGCTCAACTGGCATCGAGACTGGGTTACCAACCCGTGTTGATTCCATTTGTTGGGCAAGGCAAAGCGCAACATGTGAAGGGTTTCCTTTCAGAGTTTAAGCAGACCGCTGAAAAGGTCTACGCGTATTTGTCACCGCTGTTTGATACCGAGATTGAACGTGTTGGCGTTGATTCATCGACAGCGCTAGTATTCCGTGACGAATATCACCATGTATTGGGAGAGAAAGCTGAAGCTCTGAACGTACAAACTGTGATCGAGTGGTTGCAGGGTAAAGCAGAGCATCTCAATCTCGACAGCAGTCATCGTCGCTACGGTTTAATGCTGCATTGTACAGAGCAGAGTTTTATTCCCGAATCCGCTAAACATTGGCAGGCGTTGTTTAATAGTGTTGGCTTACAGCTAGACATTGTTAAGGCGGGTTGTTGTGGTATGGCAGGTACATTTGGGCATGAACGTAGCAACTTAAAAGAGAGTATTGCGTTATACCAAATGGATTGGGCTGCTGCCGTTAAACAGTATGGAACCAGTGGCATTACAGCGACAGGGTTTTCGTGTCGTTCGCAGGTGAAACGCCTAGAAGGCAAGCGGGTAAGACACCCGCTTGAGGTCATCTTGAGCTACCTGAGTCAATAAGGTAGCTCAATTCGTTTTATTTTTTTGCGTTTGCGATAATCTCGCGCGCCATTTCATCAGCAAGTTCGCCGGTTGCACGATTCTCTTCAGTCGCACGTGCGAATAGCTTGTCTAATGTGTTGTAGATATCACGTACACGCTTATCCGTTTCTTCAAGCGAGAAGTTTGCAGCTTCTGAACATACGTGGATAACACCACCCGCGTTAATGACATAGTCAGGTGCATATAAAATGCCCATGTCTTTAACTTTTTGATCGTGAGCTGGTGTTGCAAGCTGGTTGTTTGCACTACCTGCGATGATTTTAACCTTTAATTGCTTAAGGGTTTCATCGTTGATCGTTGCGCCGAGTGCGCAAGGCGCATAAACGTCAGCTTCTACGCCATAGATTTCGTCAAGGCCGACTACTTGTGCACCTAACTCTTCTTTAGCGCGTTGCATTGCTTCTTCGTTGATATCGGTAACGATCAACTTGGCGCCTTCTTTTGCACAGTACTCTGCAAAATCATAGCCGACAGCACCTAAGCCCTGTATCGCAATGGTAACGCCGTCGAGGTCATCAGAACCTAAACGATGTTTTGCTGCCGCTTTAAGACCTAAATAAGTGCCTAATGCGGTATGAGGAGAGGGATCGCCTGCTTTATCAGCTGTACCCGCCACATGGCTGGTTTCTTTCGCAACAATATCGATATCCGCTGTACGAATGTTAACGTCTTCAGCCGTAATATACTTACCGCCTAGCGTTTCGATGAAACGACCGTAAGCGCGGAACAGCGCCTCACTTTTAATGGTTTTTGCATCACCGATGATAACGGCTTTACCGCCACCCAGTGGCAAACCGGCCATTGCACTTTTATAAGTCATGCCGCGCGAGAGACGCAATACGTCTGTTAAGGCTTCTGCAGACGATGCGTAGTTCCATAAACGCGTACCGCCCAAGCTTGGACCGAGTGTCGTATCATGGACTGCAATAATAGCTTTAAGCCCAGACTCTTCATCGTGGCAGAACGTCACTTGTTCGTGATTATCGAATTCAATATGCTCAAATAGAGACATGAATTTCCATCCTCATTGGTTTTCAAAATTGCGCGCACATTACCACTTGCAATGTTAACGCGCTACTAAAAAACAAAACTAAAATAGCCATTCAAACAGGTGTTTAGCAACTAGTGTTTACAGTTGACGTAAACGGCAACTTGTTAATAAAAATTAGTCGATTAATAGTTCGATAACACCTTGGTTAACCAACCAAGCGAGCAGTTCTTGGCTACACATATCTTGGCAATAGGGGGCTAACTCACTCATCGGTACTTCATCCGTCAGTTCGGCTATTTTTTGTGCCAGCATTTCAGCGCCTTCTGTTACGGTAAAGCGTTCACCATTGGCAAAATAATGGGCAGTATCCGCCTGCTTAAGCAAACGTGCACCTGGGGTACGCACCAGCATGGCATTATTCATGGTGAGTAACGCTGGGATTTGCTCAGCCATCATGGGTAACTCGGGCTCTGGAAGAGGGCGTTTACTCATTGACTGCGCACGCAAGATGAGTTCATTAAATTCGTCTGCATCCAGCGCTGATTTGAGTAGCTGTTTTACTTGCTCAAGTTGCCCATTGGTCACCACATGACTGGGTGTGCTGCTCGACAATTTAGGGTCGGTGTAACGCTGTTTAAGTCGCTCAGTTTGTAATGCCATATCAGCGAGCTGAGCAAGCCACTCGGCTTGATTAGGTGCGCGAAACCCAACCGAATAATTAAGACAGGGTTCAAGCGCAATACCATCGTGAGGGCAACCCGCAGGAATATAGAGAATATCGCCAGGTTCTAGCACTTCATCGATCACGGCGTTAAAGGGGTCACTAATCTGTTTCAGGTCTTCACACGGATAGGTCGGTGTTGTGGCTTGACGCTCACCGACACGCCAATGGCGACGACCAGCGCCTTGCACAATAAATACATCGTACTCATCAACATGTGGACCGACGCCACCACCCTCAACAGAGAAGCTGACCATGACATCGTCAATACGCCATTCAGGCAGAAACCGAAATGCCTCTAACAGCGCGTGAACATCAGGCATCCATTCATTCACAGCCTGAACAAGTAAAGTCCAGTCTTGTTCGCCAAGCGACTCGTATTCTTCAAAGGGACCATGGGACACTGACCAACGTTGATTCCGGTGTTCGATCACGCGTGCGTCGACACCTTCTTCCATTGCGAGTCCAGCCAGAATTTCGGGCTCGATAAGGTCAACGTTATTGAGCCCGCGCTTTATTAAGCGCGGGCGTTGTTGCCAGTCAGACTCAAGAAAAGCCTGTTTATCAATATTATCGAGTTGCATTACTTAAGCTCATCAACGAAAGCTTCAGCACGACCGATGTAGTTCATCGGTGACATCGCCTTCATCTCGTCTTTAGCAGCCTCAGGGACATCTAAAGCATCAATAAACGCGATTAAATCTGCTGGCTTAATACGTTTGCCGCGCGTCAATTCTTTTAATTTCTCATACGGCTTTTCTACACCGTAACGACGCATCACTGTTTGCACTGGCTCAGCCATCAACTCCCAGTTCGCATCTAACTCGGCTGTTAATACCGATTCATTGACTTCAAGCTTGCTTAAACCTTTCAGCGATGCATGATAAGCGATCACAGCGTGGGCAATACCGACACCTAGGTTACGCAATACGGTGGAGTCCGTTAAATCACGCTGCCAACGGGAAATAGGCAACTTCTGCGCAAGGTGACTCATGACCGAATTAGCGATGCCTAAGTTACCTTCTGAGTTTTCAAAATCAATCGGATTCACTTTATGTGGCATGGTCGATGAGCCGACTTCGCCCGCGATGGTTTTTTGTTTGAAGTGATTGAGCGCAATGTAACCCCATAAATCACGATCAAAATCGATCAAGACCGTATTGAATCGAGCTACGGCATCAAACAATTCGGCAATATAGTCATGCGGCTCAATTTGTGTAGTGTAAGCATTCCAAGTAAGCCCAAGTGACGTGACAAACTGCTCTGAGGCTTGATGCCAATCAACGTTAGGGTAGGCGGCTAAGTGTGCGTTGTAGTTACCTACTGCACCGTTTATTTTGCCCATTAACGCCACTGCACGCACTTGCTCAAGCTGACGCTGCAAGCGTACTGCTACGTTAGCAAACTCTTTGCCCATGGTGGTAGGCGTCGCTGGCTGACCGTGGGTTCGTGCCATCATCGCTACTGAGCGATATTCACGCGCCTTAGCTTTAACCGTATCAACGATTTCTTGCATCACCGGTACCAACACATCATCACGCGCTGCGGTGAGCATTAAACCATGTGATAAGTTGTTGATGTCTTCTGATGTGCACGCGAAGTGGATAAATTCACTGACTTTAGCGAGCTCAGGTAAATCAGCGACCTTTTCTTTAAGTAGGTATTCAACGGCTTTTACATCATGATTCGTCGTGCGTTCGATCTCTTTCACACGCTCAGCATCTTCTACGCTGAATTCATCAACAATTGCGTTAAGACACTGATTCGCTTCATCGCTAAGTGGAGCAACTTCGTTAATGCCCTCATGCTGAGCCAACATTTGTAACCAACGGACTTCGACAGTCACGCGGTATTTGATAAGGCCATATTCACTAAAAATGGCGCGTAATGGCTCAACTTTACTGGCATAACGCCCGTCAACAGGCGAAATAGCCGTAAGGGTTGAAAAAGGTAACATATCCAAAGTTCTCCAAGTTAAAACAGTTTAAGTTATGCACTCACGCTGAGTAGTTCGTTTACGGCCGCTAGCATACGCTTGCGTCCCAATAAAAACTGACGTCGCTTACCACCGACTTGTTGCCAAAGTACCGCACTGCGAACACCCGATAAAAGTAGGGCGCGGATCAAGTGTTGATTGGTTTCTTGCTGCAATACCTGGGGGCTACCGTTGACTTTGATAGGCTGACCTAAAGGACTGATGACTTCACGATAAATCGAAGCTAAGCTTGCTGTCACTTGGTGCTTATCAAAACCAAACTCATAATATTGCCGACCTACTTGGTGCAATCGCTCGGCAAGTAAATTTAGTGATTTAGGTTGGCTGAGTAAGCGTCTTGATAAGTGCACCATACCCACCATATAACGTGTAATCTCGAGGTCTCGCTGCGCGTTATTGCGAAACTGTTGAGCGAGTAAGATGAGACCAGGACGAACACCATCGACGCCGCCATACACGGCTTCAGTCGATTCAGGCTCTAGATTCAGCACGCTGTTGAGTAATGTCTCGACCACTGCCTCATGGTGCACGCGCCCAGTGCGCGCGGCCTGTTGCACGGCGATAGCCGCTTGCGCCATACCTGCTAGAGCAACAACCCGTTGTTGCCAATCATTCATAGACGCACCTCAAAATCGGTGATGCGTTGCTCAATAATACCTCCGCCCAAACAGACCTCATCGAGGTAAAATACGGCGGATTGACCGGGTGTTACCGCAGCGACCGGTTCATCAAACATCACCTCAATGCGACCCTCGTCGGCAGGCACTAATTGACATGGAATGTCGGCTTGACGATAACGGGTTTTGACCACGCATCGTAGCGGCTCTGTAATTTCTTCGCGGTTTACCCAATGTAATTGACTGGCGACCAGTCCTTTGGCAAACAGGCGAGGGTGGTTCTTGCCCTGAGCTACGACCAATACATTACGTTCAACATCTTTGTCGACGACGTACCATGGGTCATCGGCAGCATCGGCTAAACCACCGATGTGCAATCCCTTACGTTGACCGATGGTATGATACATCAGGCCTTCGTGCTCACCGAGTGCTTCACCGTCAACACTTTCTATGGTACCTGGTTGTGCCGGGAGGTATTGTTGTAGGAAATCCTTAAATTTGCGTTCACCGATAAAACAGATACCCGTCGAATCTTTTTTGTCGGCAGTGACTAAACCTTGTTCCTCAGCAATACGGCGTACTTCGGGCTTTTCAAGCTCGCCTACCGGAAACAGGGTTTGCGCTACATGCTCATGACTCAAGGTGTAGAGAAAATAGCTTTGATCTTTATTGTTGTCTAAGCCGCGTAATAATTGCCACTTACCGTCATCAAAGGCACGTCGGACGTAATGTCCTGTGGCGATATAGTCTGCATCAAGTGCCTCGGCTGCAAACTCAAGGAACGCTTTAAATTTAATTTCCTTGTTACACATAATATCAGGGTTAGGGGTGCGACCCGCTTTGTATTCGTCCAGGAAGTGCTCAAATACATTGTCCCAATACTCTGCGGCAAAATTTACGGTGTGTAGTTCAATGCCAAGTTTCTCGCACACCGCCTCAGCATCGGCAAGATCATCTGCTGCTGCGCAGTACTCGTCGTCGTCATCTTCCTCCCAGTTTTTCATAAACAAACCTTCAACTTGATAACCTTGTTGAAGTAGGAGGTAGGCCGATACCGAAGAGTCGACACCGCCAGACATACCGACGATGACTTTGGTTTCGCTGGGGTTTTTCTTGGACTCAGTCATGATTCATTGTCTCTATTACTACACGGAACGCTGGTGGCGTAGTTTACCATACCGGAGGCTCTTCGCGCCATTCTCCCGGTTGTAAGCCGGCTAACTTAAAAGGACCAATTTGCGCCCGCACTAAACGCAGGGTAGGTAGCCCTACATGCGCCGTCATACGGCGGACTTGGCGGTTCTTACCCTCACTGATGGATAGGCTTATCCATGAGTCGGGTACTGTCTTGCGTTCACGTACGGGTGGATTGCGAGGCCAAAGACCCGCGGGCGCGTCTATCGCAAATACTTGCGCTGGTTTGGTCATTCCATCATTGAGTTCACAGCCGTTACGTAACGCTGCGAGTTGCGCTTCATCGGGAATGCCCTCAACCTGCACCCAATAGGTTTTAGCGACCTTATACTTGGGATTTGCCAGTCGCGCCTGATAAACACCGTCATTGGTGAGTAACATTAAACCTTCACTATCTTTGTCGAGGCGGCCAGCAGGGTACACATTGGTGTGTGGCACATAATCTTTTAGTGTCACATCGTCCGGTTCGCCTGAAAATTGGCTCAGCACCCCATAGGGTTTATTGAGGAGCACCAGTTTGGGATTTACGGGACGTGGACGCCGCGGACTGCGCTTGCGTCGGTGTTGAGTTGGCATAAATTTCCTCAGCTACAAAATCGATGGTAAAATCGATGAATGGAATCAATTATATCAAATGTTTAGAACTTAATGGGGTCGAAATTGCAGCAAAATGAACCAAAAGAGCAAATGATTGTAGGCGGCGATCTCGCCGAGGCTTTAAAGGGAAATTACCGAGTTCACGTGGTTCAGTGGGTAAAAGACGCGTTTGCGATCACTGGCCGCCACTTTTGGCCGTTAGTCACTGCAATGATCAGCTTTCTAGCGCTCATTTTAATCATAGTCACGGTGATTCAGGTGCTGATGCCGATGTCAGTTCTTTCATCGCCAGAGGCGATTAATCAAATGACTCCGTTGCAAAGTCTCGGCTTGGCGCTATTTAGTACTGCTATCGCAGCACCTTTATTTGGCGGCATCATATTGATGGGGATACGCCACAGTATCGATATACCCACCAAAGGTATTCATATATTCAAAGGCTTTGAGTCGGTCACCGCGCTCGTAGCTACTGGTGTCATGACGACACTTATTTCACAGTTATTTGTTTGGTTGGCCGCAAGTATTTCACCGCTTGTGGGCTATGTTGTGACTTTATATACATCGGCCATTTTCTGCTTAGCCATTCCGTTAGTGGTTGAGCGTCGTCTATCGCCGTTAAACGCAATCTATTACTCAATTCGTATTACCCATTATCAGCTACCATTTTTTATTGGTCTGACGTTTGTTTTTTACATGTGTTTCATTATAGGTCTTGTTACCTATGGCCTATTACTTTTTGTCCTGATTCCTTATTTAGTGAATCTACTCGGTTTGGTTTATCGTCAAGTCATCGGTGTGAGTGTGCATTTGCAACCACCGTCGCAATCTACACGTTCTGATGACTGGACGGCATAAAGGAGCTCGAATGCGAAAAAAACTATTCATCATTTTCTTTATTTTGGTGTGCATCGCCGCGTTGTTGTTACCGTTTTTCAGTAAGTATGAGAAACCGGCAAGCGAGAAGGATATTGCGAGCCATGGTTTACCGCCAATACCGACATTGGCGCCTCGAACTGAAATACCTAATTTTGATAAATTTAACGACGTCCGAGAGAAAAAGAAGGAGTTTTTTCGCTACTTATTGCCGGTGATTGAGGCAGAAAACCTACGTATTCTGCACGAGAGACAGCAACTATTGGCTATCGAGAGTGCATTCAGTCGTGGCTTTGAGAACGAGCAAGACAAAAAACAACTTGCTCGCCTGGTCGACTACTACGAAGTCGACCCAACGCTTGATAGCGCTGAGCAGTTTGAGCTGCTCAAACGTCGAGTGGATATCATTCCAACGATGATGGTTCTTGTACAGGCGGCGAATGAGTCGGCATGGGGTATGTCCCGGTTTGCGCAAGAAGGACTCAACCTATTTGGTCAGTGGTGTTATCGCGAAGGCTGTGGATTAGTGCCTGAACAGCGACCTGAAGGAATGAACCATGAGGTCGCTAAGTTTGACCATGTGGCGCAGTCAGTCCGCAGTTACATGCGTAATATTAATACTCATGACCCGTACTTGGAATTACGCCAAATTCGCCAGGTGATGCGACAACGCGATGAGCAAGTGCGTGCGATACCATTGCTGAGTGGCTTACACAGTTACTCAGAGCGCGGGCAAGATTATATTGATGAGTTAAAGGCAATGATTCGAGTTAATCGACCCATTGTTGATGCCATTATTGAACAAGAAGATGCGGCGACTTCGGAAGCCGCCGCTGCATCAAATTAGGCTATTTGTGTAATCTGGATAGCTGAGGTGCTTTGTTCTTCAGTGTCTTCAGGCACAAACGACTGATTAAAAGAGGGCGCATCGAACGCGGTGTCGCCTTCTTCTGTTTCCACTCCGGTTGCCTTGACCGCATCAAAGTTAAACAATTCATTATCAACCAAATGTGATGGCGTGACACTTTGCATCGCAGTAAATATGCTCTCAATTCGACCCGGGAATTGTCGATCCCATTGATTCAGCATTGTTTTAATGTTTTTACGCTGGAGATTTTCCTGCGAGCCACATAAGTTACAGGGAATGATAGGAAATGCCATCGCCTCAGAATAACGCGCTATATCTTTTTCTCGGCAGAACGCTAACGGGCGAATGACGACATGCTCACCATTATCACTGACTAACTTCGGCGGCATCGATTTTAGCTTACCGCCATAAAACATATTTAAGAACATTGTCTCGATCATGTCATCACGGTGATGGCCCAATGCAATCTTAGTAGCACCAAGACGTTTAGCTGTCTTGTACAAAATTCCACGGCGCAAACGAGAGCAAAGCGAGCAGGTTGTTTTCCCCTCTGGGATCTTATCTTTTACGATACTGTACGTGTCTTCCTCGACAATTTCGTAATCCACGCCTAATTGCTCAAGATACTGAGGTAGCACGTGCTCCGGAAATCCCGGTTGTTTTTGATCGAGGTTGACCGCAATAATATCAAAGTGAATGGGTGCGACACGTTTTAGATACATGAGTGTATCGAGGAGGGTATAGCTGTCTTTTCCGCCCGACAGGCAGACCATGATCTTATCATTGTGCTCAATCATCGAGAACTGCTGAATAGCCTTTCCGGTCTCTCTGCGGATGCGCTTTTGCAGTTTGTTAAAGCCGTACTGTTTCTTCGCCTCAGTGCGCTCCGTTTGCATACCCATGTGTGCCTATATTAGTGTCGCCAAAAATAGGGCGCGATTATAGCGAACACCCTTGTATTATGCCACTGGCGATTTAAAGTCTAGCGGCTTGATAGCCAATATATCGCAGTTGAGCCTTTCTAATACGTGCTCGGCAGTATTGCCTAATAATGCAGCAGAAAAGCCGGTACGACCTTTTGTGCCCAAAACCACCAGTTCGGCATCCAGCCGTTTAGCCAGATCGGGGATTACTTGTTCTGGTAACCCTTGCTCAACGTGTTGTTGCGTAGTGGGAATGTGGTGTTTACGGGCAAAGTTGGCCATCGCATTCTTGTGATGACGCGCCAGTTCATCGCTATACTGAGTAACATCAAACTCTGGAATTTCTACCGCGACATTAATCGGTGCTGTCGGATAGGCGTTTACCAAGTGGAGACTGGCATTTAATACCTCGGTTATTGCTTGAGCTGTATCAACAACACGATCATTCAGATCTTTATGTTCCTGCTCTTCGGAGCCACTATGGACCGCTGCGAGCACTTGACCATGTTGTGGCCACGCGTGTTCTTTAACCAGAAGCACGGGACATGGTGCTTTGCGCAATAGGTGCCAGTCGGTAGGGGTGAACAACAGGTTTTGAAAGCTTGGCTGAACCTGAGTCGCTTTCACGAGCAAATCTGCTTCCAGTTTTTGAATTTGTTCAATAATGGCTTCAAATGGACGGTTGTGCCATACCACAGTAATGTCAATTTCAACGCCATCGGTGTCGAAGCCCTCGAGCAGGTCAGCGACCCACGCACGACGGTCACCAATTAAATTAGTCCGCATCGTATCGCGCTCTTCGCGCGATAACATCGTCGTCATCTCGTAGGAGAAATCGTAGATTGAGAGAAATAAACTGAGCTTTGCTTGTGTTAAGCGTGCAATATGCAACGATCGGTTGATCGCTTTATGTGCTTCATCCGCAGGATCGACAACAACGAGAATCCGTTTAAACCGTTCCATGTTTTTTCCCATCCGCAAAACCAATGACTGATAACACCAATTTAGCGCAATAACGAATGCTGTACCAGTGTTCGCGGTTATCCTTGGATAAGCGGTTTGATAACGATCAATAGTGACCACAACCCATAGAGCAGCATCATGATGCCTAACGCAACACGAACGCCTTGGGCGCGAAACAATTGAGCCACATGCTGGCTCAGCAACCCAAGTCCTACCATCGCTGGAAACGTGCCGAGTGCAAATAATGCCATGTAGCCTGCGCCTGTTGCAGCACTCCCCGAAACAGCAGCGTAACTTAACGCGCTGTATACCAAGCCGCAGGGCAACCATCCCCAAAACATACCGGCCAAATACGCGGGTAAAAGGCCTTGCTGTCCACGCAATCGCACCGCAAGCGGTTGTAGTCTCCGCCACAACGGACGACCTAAGGTTTCGAGTTTGACCAGTATTGGCCACCAGCCCGTAAGGTAGAGACCGAGCAGGATCATCATCGCTGCCGCAAAAATTCGCAGTGCTGGTGTTGTATAAGGTGTATCGGGTGCCAGTAATGCGATGGCACCGCCCATGATAGCGCCGAGTAGGGCGTATGAGGTGAGTCGACCAAGGTTATAAACCAGCACGGTGAGTCGGTTCTGGTTAACCCCCATAGCGGCGGCAAGACCACCACACATGGCGAGACAATGCCCCGCGCCGGCAAGGCCCATAATGATAGGCGTTAGCCAATTAATTTGATCGGTCATCAGTTTTTTTCGGTGCTTCTTTTTCGTCGTCGTCATCCATCAGGATATTCATCCCTTGGCGTTCAATATCCTCAAACTGATTAGAACGCACCGCCCAAAAGAAAATAACGACCGCTAAAATAACGAATAGGATGGCGACCGGGATTAATGCGTATATAACACTCATAAGCGATACAACCTTAATGAATTAGCTACGACGACTAACGAACTTAACGACATCCCCAATGCAGCGGCCCACGGGGCGACCAGACCTAAGGCTGCAACAGGCAGAATAGTCAGGTTATAGCCGGCAGCCCAAATAAAGTTCTGGCGCATAATAATCCGCGTTTTACGCGCCGTCGAAATAACGTCCAACACACGTGTTAACTGGTCGTTCAGCAATACCACATCGGCGGCCGTTTGCGCCATATCCGATGCATGAGCAAACGTCATCGACAAGTCGGCTTGCGCGAGTACAGGACTGTCATTGATACCATCGCCGATCATCCAGACAGTGCGCTGCTGGCGTTGCAATGCATTAATCGTATCGACTTTATCAGCCGGAGATTGTTCGCTCAGAACTTCGTCAATCGCAAGTGATTGAGCGAGTTTTTCGGCACGCGCATGACTATCACCCGTAAGCATGATCGTACGAATACCTTGTTGTTTTAACGCAGAAACAACCGCGTGGCTATCCTCACGCACTTGATCATCAACCTGAAACTCTGCCAACACAGCTTGACGCGAGGCTAGAATTACATTGCTCTGTGGCTTAGCGTTAAATTCTGGATGCCACGCTTGAATGAATTCCTCACGCCCGAGTCGATATGCTTGACCGTTAATGACAGCGTCAATGCCTTGCCCTGTGTGGTTTGTTAACTCATCAGGTTGCACTGGACGATCACTTAGATGCGCAAGTGCAGCGGCAATAGGGTGCTCAGAGCGCTGCTCTATTGCACTCACAAGCGCGTTGATTGTCTCAACATCACTGTAATCTTCACGCGAGATCAGTTTGAATTGACCATAGGTAAGTGTGCCTGTCTTATCAAATACAACAGTATCAAGGTGTTTTACACTCTCGAGTAATTGGGCACCTTTAACCAGCACATTCATACGGTTGAGTCGGTGCACCGCACCTGTAATCGAGGTCGGTGCAGCAAGCGATAGTGCACATGGGCAGGTAGCCACCAAAACAGCAAGCGTCACCCATAAGGCATGGTCAGGGTCGATCCAAGACCACACAAAGAAAGTCACTGCAGCAATCACCAGTAACGTCATCACAAAATACTGCGCGATGTGATCGATGGCTTTTTGTACCTTCGGCTTATCGGCGAGTGCTGCATCCTGCATCGCCACGATACTAGCTAACACGGTTTGTTGAGCCGTCGCGGTAATCTTAATACGTAAAGTAACATTTTGGTTGACCGAGCCTGCGACAATGCCGTCGCCGGTTGCTTTAGTGACCGGGCGGCTTTCACCGGTTAATAGACTTTCGTCCACTGCGGCTTTATCGCTCAGTAGGACGCCATCTGCTGGAATCGTCTCACCCGGCTTCACAACGATAATATCGTTGACCTTAAGCTGCTTAGCCGAGATATCTTCTAAACCGCCTTGATACTCGCGGTGCGCTAAATTCGGAATGTAGGTTAGACGGTTAGTCGAAAACTTAAGGGCTTTTTCTTTTGCTAATAGTTCTAAAAAGCGTCCTGTTAGTAGGAAAAAGGTAAACATTGAGATTGATTCGAAATACACTTCGCCTCGACCTATTATAACCGCGTAAAGGCTCGCTAAATAGGCGCCAATCAAGGCGATGGTAACCGGTACATCCATATTAACACGACCGGCTTGTATGCTTTTTAACGCACTCTTATAAAAAGGCTGCGCGCTATAGAGTATGACAGGCGTTGCAAAGACAAAACTGACAACCCAAAGGTATTGTTGTGTCGTCGGATCAAGATCCGATACCACACCAAAGTACAGTGCAAATGCAATCATCATCACTTGCATGGTCGCTAACCCAGCGACGCCGAGCCGTTGGATAAACCCTTTACGGCGCGCGTTTATGTTTGCTTCAATTTGGTTCTGCTGGAAAGGAAGTGCCTGATAGCCAATACGCGCCAGTCGTGTGATGATTTCACTGAGTTTGATTTGTGCGCTGTCCCATTCAATGTGGAGGCGTTGGTTACTCACATTGACGACAGATTTGATCACACCGGGGGTCTTTGCTAGTTCACGCTCAATCAGCCAGGCACAGGCGCCACAGGTAATATTATTGACTGTCAGCGTGGTCTGTTTAGCCTGATTATCTAAGCTTCGCACAAAATCGGACTGGACGTCGGGATTGTCATAGACATCCAGTTCTTTAAGCTGTTCGGGAAGTAGGGGTGTTTGTTGCGGTTTATCAAGATCGCGGTGCTTATAATAAGCGGTTAATCCATGTTCAATAATGGTTTCGGCGACCGCCTGACAACCAGCGCAACAAACGGCTTGCGATTCATCTTGATAAACAACCGACAACTCAATCCCATGAGGTATCGGCTGCAAACAATGAAAACAAACGCCGTCTTCAACTTCAGACGCCATAGAGGTTGGGCTCCAACAACGTGGCTTTCGTTAATGGGAAGTAAAACTGTTCACTGACTTTCCAGTCGGCATTGTGTGGTGTCACCGTCACAGTATATTTGCCGTTCATATCGGCAGGGATGTTGGTGCGATAGACACCATCAGCGCCTACGGTTACTTGGCGTTGAAAGTCTTTATCCGCTTGCGTGGCGTGAACAAATTTCACAGTTAATGCAGTCAGTTCTTTAGGTTGACCCGATGCGTATTGAAGGGTGAATTTTCCCTCTTGTGCTGTCAGGTTAAACGAAATACCTAACTGCTTCGCCTTTTCGACGTGCTCGATAACCGCGTTAATGGTTTTGCCGCGTTTATAATAATCGTCGACAACCATTGAGAAGCCACCTTGCGATGCTGACAGGTAAATAATCGTCGCGCACACGCACATCACCGTGACGGGTAGGGCGATTAGAAACCAAGGCCAAAACTGCTTATACCAGGGTTTCTCCATAGTATTGATCCTCTTTTACAAAAAACCCCGCCGTAGCGGGGCTTTACATCAGATTTACTTACTCGTCGTTAGATAAGCTGTAAATGTACGCTGAGACTACGTGTATTTTATCCTCTCCGAGGATATCTTTCCATGCTGGCATGACACCATTACGACCGTAGTGCAGGGTCTCTTCAATCGCAGCAATCGAACCACCATATAACCATACATTGTCGGTTAAGTTAGGTGCACCCAGTTGCTGGTTGCCTTTGCCATTTGGACCATGGCAGGCTGAACACACTGCGAAGTTTTTCTTACCGGCCGCGACAAGCTCAGGGTCACGCTCACGTCCACTCAGGCTCGCCACATAGTTAGCCAACTCGGTGATTTCTTGGTCACTGAACTGGTCACTCCATGCTGGCATGTTGCCTTGGCGACCGTTTAACAACGTGGTCTTGATGTCGTGTGGTGTTCCACCATACAGCCAATCATTGTCGGTTAGGTTAGGGAAGCCAGGACCACCCATCGCGTTTGAGCCATGACACTGTGAACAGTTTTGTAGGAACAAACGTTGACCGACCTCCAATGCATCCTCGTTTTTAATTAACTCAGGGATTGGCGTTTGTGCATACGCTTCAAAAATAGGGCCAAACTCTTCTTCTGCATCACGCACCTCACGGTCGTATTGCACAATCGAGCCTTCGCTATTTGAGGCGTCCATCGCTGCACGAGACTCTGCCAATGACTGAACGTCTTGGTTTGAGCTTTTCCAGCCGAGTAAGCCGTCGAATTTACCCAAACCTGGATATAATGCTAGGTAGACAAAACCCCAAGCAAAACACGCCCAGAATAGGTAAGTCCACCACTTAGGTAGTGGGTTATTGACCTCAACGATGCCATCGAATTCATGGTCCATCTCCTGGCCTTCATCGACGTCCGTATAGTTTTTCATGTTCCAACGTAGTAACCATATCAGGGCGAACAGTAACCCCAACGTCAGAACTATGATCCATGCACTCCAGAAGTTACTCATCTTTCTTGGACTCCGGTTTCTCGCTTTTCTCGTTAGATGAGTTGTCTAATTCACCTTCGTCAAAAATTGAATTAGCGGCCTCATCAAATTGTTTATTGGCGCGGCGGCTCAAATACACCCAAAGTACGATGGCAATAAAAATTACCAAAATCACAATGGAGAATAGTCCCCGCCAAGTGCCGTAATCTCCGTAACTCATTCTTGATCCGCGCGTTGAAGAGCGGTTCCGAGCGACTGAAGATAAGCAATAAGCGCTTGCATTTCGGTCTTACCTTGCACGGCTTCTTTAGCGCCGGCGATATCTTCATCCGTATAAGGAACGCCCAATGTACGAAGCGCTTCCATTTTCTTGGCTGTGTAAGCACCGTCGAGGGTGTTTTCAGCGAGCCAAGGGAATGCAGGCATGTTTGACTCAGGTACTACGTTACGAGGGTTCATTAAGTGAACATAGTGCCAGTCATCACTATAACGACCACCTACACGCGCTAAATCAGGTCCAGTACGTTTTGAGCCCCACAGGAACGGGTGATCCCAAACGCTTTCGCCCGCCAAAGAATAGTGACCGTAACGCTCTGTTTCAGCTCGGAACGGACGGATCATTTGGCTATGGCAGTTTGAACAACCTTCGCGCATGTAAATGTCACGACCTTCTAACTGAAGCGCAGTGTAAGGCTTTAACCCTTTAACTGGCTCCTGAACTTGGCTTTGGAACAACAGTGGGGTGATCTCAACGAGACCACCGATCGACACTGCGATAATCATTAAAACAGACAACCAGCCAAGGTTTTTTTCTACAAATTCATGTTTTACACGACTCATTGTTATCTCCCTTAGGCTGTTTGTACGATGTTACCTGCGGCTGTCTCACGACGACCCGCACGGATAGTTTGATAACAGTTGTAAGCCATCAACAACATACCTGTAATAATGAACACACCACCGATAAAGCGGCCTGTCCAGAACGGGTATGAAGCTTGAACACTTTCAACAAAGCTATAAGTGAGCGTGCCATCCGCGTTGGTCGCGCGCCACATCAAACCTTGCATCACACCTGAGATCCACATTGAGACGATGTAGAACACAACACCGATGGTGTGCAACCAGAAGTGCACGTTAACCAATTTGATGCTGTGAATTTGTTTTTGGTTAAACAAACGCGGTACTAAGAAGTACATAGAGCCGATAGTAATCATCGCAACCCAACCTAATGCACCCGAGTGAACGTGACCGATTGTCCAGTCAGTGTAGTGCGATAGGGCATTTACAGATTTGATTGCCATCATAGGACCTTCGAAGGTCGACATGCCGTAGAACGACAGAGACACAATCAAGAAACGCAAGATAGGGTCGGTACGTAACTTATGCCATGCGCCTGATAAGGTCATGATACCGTTAATCATGCCGCCCCAAGAAGGTACGAACAAGATAACAGACATCACCATACCAACAGACTGAGTCCAGTCCGGTAGCGCAGTGTAATGAAGGTGGTGAGGACCCGCCCAGATATACAGCGAAATAAGTGCCCAGAAGTGGACGACTGATAAACGGTATGAGTAGACAGGGCGCTCAGCTTGTTTTGGTACGAAGTAATACATCATACCTAAGAAGCCCGCGGTCAATAGGAAGCCTACCGCGTTGTGGCCGTACCACCACTGAATCATCGCATCAACTGCACCTGAGTAGATAGAGTACGACTTGATGAAGTTGACAGGGATAGCCATGCTGTTAACGATGTGCAACATCGCGATAACAACGATAAAGCCGCCGTAGAACCAGTTCGCAACGTAAATATGCGAGGTTTTACGAATCGCCAAGGTGCCGAAGAATACGATTGCGTAAGCAATCCAAACGACAGCAATCAAGATATCGATAGGCCACTCGAGCTCAGCATATTCCTTTGTAGTGCTCAAGCCCATAGGCAAGGTGATCACAGCCGCGACAATAACGGCTTGCCAGCCCCAGAACGTAAACGCTGCTAAGCGGTCCGAGAACAGCGATGTTTTACATGTTTTTTGAACAACGTAGTACGAGGTGGCAAATAATGCGCTGGTACCAAAAGCAAAGATAACGGCATTGGTGTGAAGTGGACGGAGACGCGAGTAGGTGAGCCAAGGCGTATTAAAGTTTAGCTCAGGCCACACAAGTTGTGCAGCGATAAGCACGCCCAAGCCCATTCCGACGATACCCCAAATAATGGTCATGACAGTAAACTGCCGAACGACCTTCATATTATATTCGATCGGTTGGTTTTGAAGTGTTTCACTCATCTTGATATTCCGCGGTGATTGAGTTCAGGAAAAAGACGACTTTTACCCGCTTCCTTATAAAAGTCAGCTCCCTTGTAAAAGTGCCCATAGTTTACACCGTACGGCTCTAAACGTACAGAGGGCATCTTAACAATATCCCCATAAACTAAAAGGCTATTTCACCCGAAAACGTCTTATCATTTGACTCAAATCAACGCTGTTCTTAATGAGTGAATCGGACACTTGTTTTACCTGCTCAGATGCATCTTTGGTATCGTAAGTGAGCGAGCTAATTGAGGTGATGTTTTCACTAATGTCTTGCGTCACACGACTTTGTTCGTCCGTTGCTGAGGCAATTTGTACATTCATCCCTGAAATATGTGCAACAGCTTCTTGGATTTGGCTAATCGCTTGTTCAGCTTCAATCGTCTCACTCCGTGTTTGCTCAGAGCCGGACTCAGCTTCTCGTATAATATTCGTTACATCGGTAATCGAACGTTGAATGTTGTCAACAATGTTGCCGATTTCATCGGTCGACTTCTGCGTTTTGGTCGCCAGTTGTCTCACTTCATCGGCGACTACCGCAAAACCACGCCCCGCCTCACCAGCGCGAGCCGCTTCAATCGCTGCGTTCAACGCAAGCAAATTAGTTTGCTCAGCAATAGTAATAATAACGTTTAAAATCGCACCGATTTGTTTTGAGCCCTCAGTAAGCGTCTTGGCGTGTTGGTTGGCTTGATTCAATCGCTGTGTAAGCGCATCAATGTTTTGCACAGCGCTGCGCACGGTGGCCGCTGAACGACCTGATTGCTCGTCAGCCACGTTAGCGGATTCTGCCGCTTCGCGCGCGTGTTGCGCCACTTCTCCGGCAGAGGAGGTCAACTCGTTAACCGCTGTCGCGACCGCTTCAGTTTGTTGGTTCAAACGTGCGGTTTGTGACGAGCTACTCTCGCACAACGTCGCTAACTGTTCTGCTGCTTGTTGCTCTGAGTCCGCAGATTCTTGCACGTTAACAACCAACTGCTGGATTTTATGAACAAATGTATTAAATGACTCGGCTACCTGAGTGAGCTCATCGTTCCCCTCGGTTTTAAGCCGTTTAGTGAGATCGCCATCACCTTCAGAGATGTTTTCCATCGCTTGATTGATGGTCTTGAGTGGTCGAACGATGCTTCGAATAATCAACAAAAAGAGAATAAGTAATGGCACAGATAGAAATACAGCTAAAAGTACCAACTTGAAGAACTGCGACCATAACAGGTCAGCTATATTATCAACGTACTGACCGGTGCCTAAAATCAGCCCCCATGGCTCGAACACGTATACACGACTGATTTTGTCGACTAAGTTATTTTGATCAGCGCCTTTTTGCCAAATATACTCAACGGTGGCGCGATCCTTCGTTTTTACACCATTGACCATTGCCTGAAACAAACGCTTACCCTTGGGGTCTTCGTAGCTCAGCACATTAGTACCAACCAGTTGCTTGGCGAACGGGTGCTGAACCATATTTCCGTTTCGGTCGATAGTGAATATGTATTCTTGACCCTCGTACCGAACCTCATCCAAACGAGCAAATGCTTGCTGCTTTGCCTCTGCCTCTGAGAGTGCTCCTTGCTTCTGTAAATCGTGATAGTAACTCATGACACTGGCTGCAGAATCCAACACTGCATCTAGTTTATTTTTTTCTTCATCGATGAATACGCCCCGCATAATGAACATCATGAAAGCAACCATCAGTGCCGTGCCTATTGCCGCAATACCAAGTAGGGCAATAAGCCGCTTTGCGATCGAGTATCGATTGAGTATAGCCATTTAGTACTCCAAAACTTCCTGTTTTATCGTTGTTAACTCTTTATCGGCAGCATTACAAAATATTTACATAACCATAGTTAATCGAAATCAAAATAATAGTCGTATTACACGATGCCCTAATTATTCGAGGAGGCATAGTATGTTTCGTAAATTTTTATTTGCAGTTGTAGGTGGTGTACTCGCGTTTTCATCAACCCAAGCCTTAGCCGATCATCATGGTGGTAAGAAAGAGATGAAAGGTGAGTGGGATATAGTGCAAATCGCGTCTAAAGATCCACAGTTTTCAACCTTAGTGACAGCCATTAAAGAGGCTGGCTTGGTTGGTACATTGAAAGGTGACGGTCCATTTACCGTTTTCGCGCCAACCAATGATGCATTTGAAGAACTTCCTGAAGGCGCGTTAGAAGAGTTGCTAAAAGATAAAGAGAAGTTACGTGCTGTACTCACTTATCACGTAGTACCTGGCAATATCATGAGCGCAGACATCAAAGGCAAAACCACTGATGTTGAAACTGTTGAAGGTTCAACCATTGCTGTCGACGCAACCAGTGGTGTCATGATTAATGATGCCATGGTGATCAAAGCGGATATCAAAGCCAAAAATGGCGTGATCCACGTAATTGACGCCGTGTTGATGCCTGGTCAATAAGTCATAGTGTAACCCCCAAAAAGCGGCAATGGTATTGCCGCTTTTTTTATGTCCGCTATGCTATGCTCGTTTAATTAAAATAATAACGAGATAACTATGCGAAAAACCACACACTTATGCCTCTTAATGAGCGCGTTATGCTTATCACCTTTTGCTTCGGCAGAGGTCGTATCAAGCGACAGTACGGGCTTTCATATCAAACAAACGCATCGCTACGACGACAGCGCGACAAATGCATATCGAGTATTTGTCGATGACATTGATAGTTGGTGGCCTGTTGATCACACTTGGTTTGGTGCCGACGGCACGTTAACAATTGACCCAGTCGCCGGTGGCTGTTTTTGCGAGATAGCGGGGGATAGACAAGCACAACATATGACCGTTTCCTATGTCGATCCCGGCCATGTACTTCGTCTCACTGGAGGCTTAGGTCCGCTGCAAGGATTGGGGTTAAACGGTACGATGACGTTGACCTTCAGCGATAGTGAGTTAACGCTGGAGTATATCGTTAGTGGATACCCCAGCGTTGATCTTACCCAACTTGCGCCGGTTGTAGACAAGGTCTTGTCGCTACAAATGACCTCATTTACTCAGTCTACTACGCAAGAATAAAGCGGTTAGCGCAGGTAACGTGAGTACGGTCACAATCGCGGCACCCATTAAGCCAAACATCACGATGGTACCGACGCCACGATAAAGCTCGGTGCCTTCACCCGGAATAAAGACCAAGGGCGCAATGCCGCACAATGTTGTGACCGTCGTAATCGCGATAGGGCGAATACGGCTTTTTAATGCACCGCTCAGCGCGTCTTGAACCGAGCAGTTTTGCTGCTTCTTCAAGAACAGCGTGCGCTCGACAACGAGTATCGGGTTATTGATCACGGTACCCATCAAAATCAGAAAGCCCAACATTGTAATCATGTCGAAGGGTTGCTGAAATAAGCCAATTCCATTAAGCAGGGCTAATCCCGCGATACCTGCACTTATCCCCATGGGGATGGTTGTCATGATGAGCAACGGGTGACCCCAGTGTGCAAAAATCGCAACCATCAGCAAATAAACAATCGCCACGGCCAGCAGATAGTTTTCCATTAACGCAGACTGGGTTTCGGCGAGCTGATCGGCCGCTCCAGACAGCTGCGTGGTAATATCGTTGGGTATCTCGCCTTGTGAGCGCAAATAACCAATCACATCCTCGCGGACTTGCTGCACACCTTGCTCTAACGCAACCGATTCAGGTGGAATAATATTTAAAGTAACAGTTCGACGGCTATCGACTCGTCGCACTGTACTGGTATCCACCGTCTCTACGATATCGGCAACTGAAGATAAAAATACCGGGCGGCCATCACGTTGGATGACAGGCAAGCTATCCAGATCCGATGGCTTCACTGCAGTGGCTTGGTCACTGAACAAATACATATCAATTTTGTCATCGCCTCTGAAGAATTCTCCCACAAAGGCGCCGTCCGAGAGGGAAGCCACAGCACTGCCAAGCACCTCAGCACTAATATCCAACTCGCTTAACCTATCCCAGTCAGGCTGCACTTCAATCAGTGGCTGCGCCAACGTTAGAGCGTTCGGGTTGGTCTGAATACGTGGCTGTTCAAACACTTCTTGGCTGCGTTGATAAATAGCGCGCGCTGCAGCGTAAAGAGGCGCTAGTTCGTTGCCTGAGACATCCACGTTAATACTGCGTGTACCGCCATCATTACTGCTGATAATCGAACCTTTCGCAGCAAATGCGCGCATACCTGGATAACGCTCATAGACTTCAGTGATACGCGCCATGAGCTCATCGATACGATCGGGATCACGAGTTTCTGCAATAATACGCATATTAGTAGGCTGCACGCTGTAGGAGATCGCCTTAAGCGCTGGAATAGTGAGCCCGCTTTCCGTTACCTCGGCATTCTCCGTCACCAGTGCGGGATCAAAAATCGCGCGTATTTCGGCGGCAATCGCCGACATGGTAGATAAGTTATAGCCTGGCGGTGCGGACATAGTGGCAAAGGTTTTAGCTTCTTCGCCCTCCGGCAAGTATTCAGCAGGCGGCATGAGCCACCACCAGATACCCACAACAGCAGCAGCCGTGACACCCACCGTGGCAATACTTCTGCCGCGCCGTTTGTAGAGCTTTTCGGCACGTGAAGTAATGGCATCAGCCCAATCCATATTTTGCTTTTTAAGCGGTGGGGGGAACTGAGCTGCTAAAAGAGGAACCAGTGTCACAGAGAGGATCATCGACGCGACAATTGCCGATGAAATCGCAATTGCGACATCAGAATATAGTTGTCCGGCTTCTTGTTGAATAAATAGAATAGGTAAAAACACCAAAACCGTTGTCAGCGTTGAGGTCAATACGGCTGTCCACACTTGCTTGACACCATCTATCGCGGCTTGCATGGGCTTTTTATTTTGCCGCCGCTCATGCTCAATGCTCTCAAGTACCACGATCGCATTATCAAGCGTCATACCTAGCGCAAATGCGATGCCCGCAAGTGAGATAACGTTAATCGTACGATCGAGTAGTAGCAGACCAATAAAGCCAGCGAGTGTACAAATCGGAATACCGATCACCGCCATCATAGTGCCACGGAAGGTTCGCATGAACGCGTACATGACTAGTGTGGCGAACACCGCACCGATAAAAAGGTTCACTAATACATTCGAAATGGACTGTTCGACATAACGCACATCATCGGAATTTAAAATAATCTCCATGCCCGCAGGGCGCAATAACTCTTCGTTAATACGCTCCACTTCATCAAGCATGGCATACTTAATATCGATAACATTACTGCCACTTTCGCGCTGCACCTGGAGACTCAGCACCTGATTATCTTTAAACCAAGACTCGCTGCGCAGTTCAAAATGGGAGAGGGTAATAGACGCAACATCGCTCAAGCGCACGAGTTGCTGACCGTCACGCCGTATAATCGTGTCACCAATATCTTCAAGTGCATCAAAGCGACCCGTGGTGCGCAGTAAGTAAAGTCGCTTACCTTGCTCAAGATCGCCGGCAGAGGTGTCTTGATTCCGTGCGCGCAATACGCGCTGAACATCAGCGACCGAGACGTTGTGTTGAACCAGCGCGGCATCATCAAGCTGGATTCTTACTTGTCGCTCAGCACCTCCGCTCACCTCAACTTGAGAGACTCCAGCAACCGATGACATGCGCGGTCTGACGTTATCCTCAATGTAATCTCGCATCATTATCATGTCGAGTTGTTGAGGATTTCCCTCAATAGGCGCCACTCGAAAGTACATAAATGCATTACTTGAAAAAGACGCAGCAAAGATTTTAGGTTCATCCACATTTTCTGGATAATTAGGCACTTGAGTTAACGCATTGTTAACTAGTATTAATGTTTCCGCAACGTCAACCGAGTACGGAAAGTCCAGTTCGATGGTCGCTTGTCCCGTATTTGCAGTGCTTTCCATGCGTTGTAAGTTCGGAATCGTTCTTAAAAATTCTTCCTGCTCAATGAGTATCTCTTTTTCAATATCCTGCGGTGTAGCGCCTGGCCACTGCGTCTGAACGCTGATGGTTCTGACTTCTAGATCGGGGATCATCTGAATAGGAATGCGAAACGCAGCGGTGATACCAAGTAGGCAAAGGATCAGAACTGCGACTATGGTGGTGTGTTTATGTCGAATCAGCCACTCAATCATACTGTTCTCCTGACACCACAGTCACCTCATCACCATCACGTAGCGTCTCGTTACCTCGAACGATCACTTGCGCAGTTTCAGGAAAGGTTTCTTTAATGGCGATAAAGTCGCCAAAGCGGTGCGTCACATTAACAAACCGCTGCTTAGCCAGAGATTTATCACCTTCAGTCTCAACCAACCAAATCGAAGTTCGACCATCGCTATAGCGTATGAGCGCATCCTTATTTACTACGGTACTTGGCTCTGAAAGCTGGACTTCGAATTGAACATCAACAGGCATACCTACATAAAGTGTGTCGCTGGGCAATTCGTTGATACGAACCCGAAATGCGCGCTCGCTATTGGTCGTTGTCGGTACAATGTCTGAAATTGTCGCATCATATTGCTGTATATCACCGGAAAGATCTTTGCGGATGACCGATACCTCAGTCGTTTTATCAACATAGGGCAGGTAACGGAAGGGTAAAAAGGCATCGATGTACAGCTTATCCAAGCGGGTCAACTCAAAAGCAGCGGTGCCAGGCGTTACCCATTCACCTAAATCAACGTAGCGTGCCGACACGACACCATCAAACGGTGCCTTGAGTGAGTGGAATGCCAATTCAACCTCTGCACGCTGCAAAGCCGCTTTACGGCTTTCTAGTTCTGCGCGTGCCGTGTTAAGCGCCGCACGCGCGCGTCTGAGCTCACTTTTTGCCACAGATTGACTCTCAGTAAGTGCGTTCAGTTCATCAAACTGTTGTTGTTGATCATCCAATGTCGCTTGGCTTGCGCGCACTTGTGCGCTCAACTCAGTCAACTGTGCTTCGCTTTGTTGCTTGTCGAGTTCAGCGATGGTTTCACCCTGAGCCACTTTAGCGCCCACATCAACGTTGTGCGCTTTAAATAGACCTTCGACGGCAAAGCTCAGTTGGCTTTGCTCGAGTGTATTGACCACCGAAGGTACACGAACTTCTTTTATCGGTGCACGAAAGTGAGCCTTATCAACGGTAACTTGCGTATCTTGTGCTACAGTCAATGAAGGCGTCACCAGAAGTGATGCCAGTAATAAAGTGTAGGATTTCATGACAGCCTGCGTTGGTTACTTAGTTGACTTGTATACGAGAAAAATAACGCAGTTGGATTCAATTATCGGCGAGAAATAGAGGCGTAGCGATGAGCTTAGCGGATGCACGGACATTTGAGTGCCCATATTGTATGGCGATTAATGAGCTAGAGCTGGATTGGCTAAATGACTTGGGTACGCGACAAATTGTCGACTGCCAGATTTGCTGTCAGCCGATAGAATTAGAGATCTTACAAATAGGAGACGACGCGCAACTGATTGCGCGCCGCGATGACGAATGAGCTTATAACTGTTCGATTTGCTCTGCCGCGTTTTTAAAGCCTTGCTCGCGTGCTTCATCACCCATGTTCATGCCTTCGGCACGAACGACCTCGACTTCCGTGATGCCAATAAAGGCGAGGGCATGTTTTAGGTAACTCTCTTGGTGATCAAGTGCTGTGAGATCACCCGTTGAATACACACCGCCGCGACCTGAGGCAATAATCGCTTTTTTACCTGTTAGCAAACCTTCAGGGCCTTGCTCTGTGTAACGGAAAGTCACACCGGCTTGTAAAACACGGTCAATCCATGCTTTCAACTGAGATGGAATGGTAAAGTTGTACATCGGTGCACCAATCACGAGTACATCAGCGTTTTGTAACTGGCTTACGTACTTGTCGAAATGCGGTTTTTCTTCTGCCAACAACTCTTCTGCTGTTAAATGATCAACAGGATTTTGAATAAGATCGACATGCGTGACTTGTGCGCTCTCATTATTGGCTTTTAGCTGTGCTACAACATCCGCACTCAGCTTACGGCTGACTGACTGATCAACGAAAATACCTGAATCTACGTGCAAAATATTCATAAACCACCTCCAATTATTTGATACTGCTATTGTAGGGTGTTCCATAAAATTAAAAAGATGTCTAAAATGAGAACTGACGTTCCATAATTGGTACACCGTAATGGCACTTCCGGATATTACTAACTATTATTTATTTGCCAAAGTGGTTGAGGCTGGCAGTATTTCGTCTGCGGCTCGGGCGTTAAGCTTGCCAAAAGCCACCGTGAGCAGACGATTACAACAGCTCGAAACAGAGCAGGGCATGCGTTTGTTTAATCGGTCTCAATCGGGTATTCGGCTTACCGATGTGGGAGAAGCATTTTTATTGCATTGCCAACAATTGGTGGAAGCCGCAGAAAGTGCACAGCAAGTTACACAGCGTTTATTAGAAAAGCCACGCGGGCGTGTCAATTTCAGCGCACCTTATGCATTAAGCCAAAGTTTACTTGTGGATGTATTGCCAGAATTTATGACACTGTATCCAGAAATAAACATTAATTTAGTCGTGACTAATCGCCCGATTAATTTAATTGATGAAGGCATCGATGTTGCGTTGCGCGTGCGTCCAAATATTGAGGATTCTAGTTTAATTGCACGACCGTTAAGCGAGTCGCCATTGACACTATTCGCAGCGCCAGAATTAATAAAGCGCCACCCAATACAATCGCCCAATGATTTATTAACCCTAAACCATTTGTCATTACATTATACCAGTGGCCAATACCGTTACTTATTAACGCATGACAGTGGCGAGCAACAAACAATTAAGTTTGAGCCACGCTTAATTACTGACGATATGATTGTACTGCGTGAGTCAGCCATCCAGGCACAAGGTGTGACAGCACTCCCAAATTACTTATGTAAGGATGCAGTACAGAACCACCAGTTAGTGCAAGTGTTACCAGACTGGAAGCTACCGGTCGGTATTATGCATCTCACGTATCCGCACCGACGGGGTTTGCTACCAGCCGTACGCGTGTTGATAGATTATCTCACCGAAAACTTACCCAAACGCGCCGAGTTATTTAACGACTGACAGACAAACAGGGGGAAGCGCTTACGTAAAAATGTGAGCACTTCACCTTGTCCTTGTCTTGATATACTAATGATTTAACATAATATACATTATACGCAATCAATAATATGGTAGTTTAGGGTGGTCGATACGCGGATTTACGCGCTTGGCCCTTGCCGTGCTCGGTTTAAGGAATGAGATTCTAAAATGCGCCTGTTCATACAGGCGCTTCTACGTGAAATTTTGTCCAGCTTTGGGTGTTATGTATCGCAGATTTTGCATACGAGCTTGGACAGTAAGCTTGGGTTTTTGAATGCTATATAAGGGTATCTTGGAAACCCTACCGATTCTTCTAGTGGGCCCTCTGAGCTTTTATTTCGCATGGAGTTACAAACCAAAGTAACCCACAGCTCCTTTGAATTACAGCGATAGCAAAGCGCGATTAGCTAACAGCTAAAGCCAACCTGTGCTAACATCGGTCGATTAATTTCATCTAAGATTGATGTGGTCACAACTAAGCTGACCATAGGATAAGGAACTCGATTTATATGCAGCTGAGCGCTTCGCAACTAACACCCCAAACCCAAGCATGGTTATCGCTAAGACCTAAAGAGTGCGATTCACAGTTACTCGTGGGTCAACAACGTGCACTCAATGGTTTAGCCGCCTCACTGCGCCAAACAGGCGCTTATGGCCACTGTTTTGCGATCGTCCCACGCGGCTTTAATCATAAAGAAGTGTTTGATGAGTGTTTTGCGACAATGACTTGGCAACATAGTCGTTGGTTCGATTGGCTCTATTTGGCCGACCCAGATGATGGGCTACGTCCATTATGCGTTAATGTGCCATCGGGTAACGCGTTCGCGGTGATTGGCGCGTTGCAACACATCCTGCAACAGCCGCTCGACCAGCGCGATGAACTGGTTGAAGAGCTCGTCAGTACGTTTGATACGCGTGCTTTGCGCGACTATGTTCAGCGCGTAAAACAGAAGACCTTTGATGACTTCGCATCCGACCAGTTCGCCACTGTCATCGTTGGGCACGAGCACCCTGCTCCTTTTTATTATTGTGATCGGGTATCAGAAGCGCAGTTATTTGGACAAATGGGCGCGCAATCCATTGGTGGCACCGTGCGTTCCGATTTACATCTACTCGAGCCGGGTTGGTTACTCAAGGCGAATGGTGGTGTATTGGCGATTGATATTGATGCGTTGCTTGAGCAACCAACAATGTATAAGCGTTTAAAGGAAGTCCTAAAAAGCGGTTATTTTGAGTGGCCACAACCGACGATGGAAGCTGGAGCGGCTTATTTTTACCGTCCAGAGCCGGTACCTATCGATATAAAAATCATCTTGGTCGGAAGCCGGAGCAGCTATGCAACGCTGACCGATTATGATGACGATTTCAGTGACCTATTTCCATTTGTCGCCGACTTTCAGTCGCGTTACGACACTAATCAGCACCCTATCACTGACTATTTTAAGTTTCTACATTACGTCTGGGACAACGCGGATGTTTTACCGCTGACTGAAGATGCTTACGCTGCGGTATTAACCGAAGTATCCCGCTGGGCCGAGCATCAGCATGAGCTCAGTTTAGATGCGATCGCCCTCCTTCAACTACTTAAACAAGCGAATGCTGTTGCTTCTCACGACGAAAAAACTCAGATTGACGGCGATAGTGTGCGCAATGCAATCAAACAACAGCGTGAACGCGGTGGCTATATTGAAGAAGTCAGTCGACGCAGTATTCTTAATAACGAAGTACGCATCGATACTGCCGGCGAAGTTGTCGGTCAGGTGAATGGCTTGACGGTCGTGAGTGTCGCCGGCGTTGAGTTCGGTGAACCCTCGCGGATTACCGCGACCATCCATTATGGTGACGGCGATATCATCGATATCGAGCGTAAGTCAGAGCTTTCGGGCAACATTCACACAAAGGGTGTGATGATCTTAAGCGCTTATCTGGCACACCACTTCGCGCGTCATGAGCCCATGTCAGTTTCGGCAACCGTTGTCTTTGAGCAGTCTTACCACGAGGTCGACGGCGATAGCGCCTCGCTGGGCGAGCTGTGTTGTCTTATCAGTGCCCTCGCTGATGTTCCGTTCAAGCAGTCGGTCGCACTGACTGGGGCGATTGACCAGTTTGGTCAAGTGCAAGCCATAGGCGGAGTAAACGAGAAGATCGAAGGCTTTTTTGATTTATGTGCACTACGAGGCCTCGATGGCAGTCATCAAGTATTAATTCCTGAGTCTAACCAAAAGCAGTTAGTGCTGCGTCCTGATATCGTCGAAGCGGTTGAACGAGGCTTGTTTCATATCCATACCGTTGATCATGTCGACGAAGCGTTGTCATATTTATGTGATATGCCTGTGAAAGACTTATACAAACAGGTAAAACTCAACGCGCATAATGAACAAGAATCGGACAATCGAACCTGGTGGCAACGCTGGTTCGGTTGATTCAAAGCGCGGACTTCCACTAATCGGAGTTGTTTAGCGTACAGCTGTACGCTAAACTGCAACTTGATTTCAGTGGTATACAACAAAAAAGGTCGTTATGAATCAATCGAGTTTTTCTCGCGAAGATCTGATTGCATGCAGTGAAGGCGAATTATTTGGTCCAGGTAACAGTCGCTTACCCGCTCCCGACATGTTGATGATGGATCGCATCGTTAACATTACCGAAAAAGGTGGCGCGCATGACAAAGGGTTTATTCATGCAGAATTAGATATTAATCCTGATTTGTGGTTTTTTGACTGCCACTTTAAGGGTGACCCTGTGATGCCAGGTTGCTTAGGCTTAGATGCAATGTGGCAATTAGTTGGGTTTTATCTAGGTTGGTCTGGCGGCCCAGGACGAGGACGTGCATTAGGTGTCGGCGAAGTTAAGTTTACCGGTCAGATCCTTCCGCACCACAGCAAAGTGACTTATAAAATCGACATGAAGCGTGTCATTAAACGCAAACTCTTTATGGGTGTAGGTGATGGTGTGGTCGAAGTTGATGGTCGCCCTATCTATACCGCTAAAGATTTAAAGGTCGGTTTATTTACGGATACCAGTACGTTCTAAAACAACGTATAAACTGCATAAAAAAACGCCGGCTGCTTGCCGGCGTTTGTATATCAATCTGATGAGACATTTAGCGGAATAAGCCGGTCCCCCTCGCCTCCATGGCATCTCGCCAACCGCCTAACCATTGAGACCTAAAGTCGTCTTGGGTTTGATACGGACACTGATCCTTCGAGCGTCCTGATAATCCGGCTTTAAAGCCTTGAGTGTGGGCTCTTTCAAAGCGATCGCGCTTCTGTCTTTTCATAAAACTACCCCTTTTTCACTTTTTTATTCGGTTGTGATTATCAATAGAGAACATAACGACTGCTCTCCCTACTATTGATAACGCGAAACCAGGATAGTTCAATACGAAAAAGTAACACAGCCCACTTGCAAATCCCTAACAAGTTGAAACTATGTTACTTTTTTATGATATTTTCTTTATGATTTTTTGATATTTTTATGCTGGCGACGGCGCGAAAGTGTAATAAAGAAGCCGAGTAATGATAAGCTAGCCAGCGGTAAGCCGCCGAAACTCGCGCCACTACGCTCTACTTTATTCTCTTCTTGGCGACAATTATTGAGTTCACCCTCAATCGGGTCCATTTTAATGGTCACCGCCACTTCGCGAGATTGCGTTTCGCCATCACCATCAATGTACTCTTCAGTTTTTAGCGCTGAAGCAACGATTTCACCTGAATCAGTAATCGCACGTGCGTCCACGATAAAATATTGGCTATCGCAAGCAATCGCATCATTCAAGTTAATGAACTGAGCATCATCCGCGGTTGTGTCATACAAGAAGCCGACACGACGGCGTGAAGACGACAACGTGGGTTCGATTTCGCCGGTACCCACGACCAAGCCATTATTGTTAATATCGCTAGGCACCGTTGAAGAACCTTCAAAGAAACCTGGTAGGGTTTCCATTGTGGCGCTATCGACATCATAATAGAAACCAATGTTACGCAGGTTAGCGGCACGTGTAGTCGTTAGATAACCTACTGCGCGGTTATTGTCATTGATATCGTTCGCTGATCCCCAGAAGTATTCATCGTTCTCAGTCACAGCAATCGCTTCACCATCCACGAAGATTGCAGGCATACGGATAGCGCCGCGGTCTGGGTGGTAGGTGAAGCTCTGACCCGCTGCAATGCCGTTGTTATTGACAGCATAGGCATAGCTTGAGAAATCAGACTCATCATCTTCACGACGTTCTTCAAGTGTGCCTAGCTCAACAGAAGAAATCACTTCACCGCTGGCATCTAACTGCCACAAGAAGCCACGGACGTCATAGATTGAACGGCGTGACGCGTAATTTGAGCGCGTGTAATACAAGATCGGCGCGATGTTGTTGGCCGACGCATTATGAAGATCAAGCCATAGTTCAGAGGCACACACTTCGAGAGGACGAGTTTGCACAGCGTCACTATCTTCCGGCGGCGTACAGTTCTCGATCGTGCTCTCTGCACCTGGACTTAACGCCACACTCGCATAGCCAGCTGCTAAGCCGCTTTCGTTAACGTCCATGATGGCGCTTTCACCACCCAGGATTGCTTGTTCAGGAGGCGTAACAGTCGCTGTTTGACCATCTTGATACCAAACACCGCGTGAAATGAAATCACGCACGTAGAATGTATTCGTGACTTCTTCGTCTTCACTATTGATATAACTAAACTCAACCGGCTTATAGGAACCGTAGCCCATACCTACAGCGGTATTCGAGCCGTTGATACTGTTAAGGTAGGTAATCGTAGAAACATCTTCTGGATCGTTAAAAAACGAGACGGGTAATGTCATACCGTCGTACAAAAATGCCTGATAGGAAGCGATCGGCTTTTGTAAGAAGTTGCTGTTTTCATTGGTCGCTAATGAGTTGATAATAAACTCGTACTGCGCCGGCGTAAGCTCATCAACTTCATCAATATCAGTAATGCCAAGACTCGCCAATTGCGATGCAGTCAACTGGCTTAAATCAATATCAACATCCGTCGGAAAGCTTGAGATTCCTACAATGAACCCTTGCTCGTTCATGTCACGCGGAAAACTATTGCGGAAGTTATCTGCCGTTGCAATTTCTTCAATTGAGAAAGTATCAGCGGCTGCGGTGGTACTGCAGGCTGCCAATACGCTCGCTACCAATAAATGCTTAGAAAATGGTTTCATCACGGTTAACTACTCTGTTTTGATAAATTTTCGAGTTCTTCCCAACGCTCTAAATAGCTCATCAGTTGCTCTTCAAGAGCCCCTGCCTGCTCCATCACGGGCTGCGTGACATCGATGGGTTGAGAGAAAAACTCCGGTTCATTCATTTGTTGCTGCAGTGTTTCAATTTCAGCTTCTAATTTTTCTATTTGTGCAGGCAACTCTTCGAGTTCTCGTTGTAACTTGTAGGATAACTTTTTCTGCTTAGTTACTGAACCCTTGTTGTTACTTTGTTGCGTAGACGGCTTCTCTGACTCTTTTGATGCCGATTTTGTTCCATACTCGGGCGAACTTTTACGCGCGAGATAATGCTCAATCTCGGAAAACCCGCCAAATATTTCGGTAATATGCCCTTCGCCTTCAAACAGCAGCACTGAGGTTGCCGTATTATCCACGAATTCACGGTCGTGGCTGACCAGCAAAACCGTTCCTTCGTAGTCCGCAATAATTTGCTCAAGTAACTCAAGAGTTTCAATATCCAAATCGTTGGTTGGCTCATCGAGTACCAAAATATTGCTAGGTTTGAGCAGTATTTTGGCCAACAGAGCACGGTTACGTTCACCACCCGACAATGCGCGCACAGGTGTACGTGACTGCTTTGGACTAAATAAGAAGTCTTGTAAATAGCTGAGAATGTGACGTGGGCGTCCCTGGAACACGATATCTTGTTTACCATCACCAACGTTATCCATCACCGATTTTTCCGGGTCAAGTTGCGAACGATGTTGATCAAAGTAAGCCACTTCTAGATTGGTACCGAGCTTGATGTTACCCGCATCAACGGATTGTTCACCCAAAATCACCTTAATCAAGGTACTCTTACCGCAACCATTAGGCCCCACCAAAGCGATTTTATCGCCGCGCTGGAGTAGCAAGTCGAGATCCCGAATAATGGGTTTATCAAAGCTCAACGAAACATGCTCGCCCTCAAACACCCGTTTGCCTGAGCGTTGCGCTTGGTTGACTTGCATCTTCGCATTGCCTTGAAGTTCGCGACGTTGTGCGCGTTCTTTACGTAATTGCTGCAATGCCCGTACGCGGCCTTCATTGCGCGTACGGCGGGCTTTTATGCCCTGACGAATCCAGGTTTCTTCAGCCGCAAGCTTCTTATCAAACTCCGCATTTTGCGACTGCTCAATCTCCAATAGCTCCTGCTTCTTCGCGATATAGCTGTCATAGTTACCAGGAAACGACGTTAAATGACCACGATCTAAATCGACAATACGAGTTGCTAGTTTGCGGATAAAGGCACGGTCGTGGCTGATAAACAAAATGGCGCCGTTAAACTGCAACAATTGTTCTTCTAGCCACTGAACCATATCAACATCTAAGTGGTTGGTCGGCTCATCAAGCAACAACACATCGGGGTCGACAACCAGCGCACGGGCAAGCGCTACGCGACGCAACCAACCGCCTGACAATTGCGACATGGATACATCAGCAGGCAGACTTAGCCGGGTTAAGACTTGCTCAATACGTGTAGCAAACTGCCACCCGTTATTTGCATCAATTTGCGTTTGTAAATTATCCAATGCCCGCATCATTTCATCACTGGGATCATCTGCGATCAAACTCGACAAGCGATTAAACTCGTTGAGCTTTTCACCCACATCGGCGAGTGCTTGAGCAACATAATCGTAAACTGACATTTCTAACTGAGCGGGCGGATCCTGCGGTAAACGTGTAACGACGGTGTCGCCAACGTACTGAACCTGACCGTCATCAAGATTAATTTCTTGGTCAATCACTTTTAATAAGGTGGACTTACCCGCCCCATTACGCCCGACCAAACACACTCGCTCGCCAGCTTCTAATATAAACTCAGCATGATCGAGGATAGCATCAGCACCAAAAGCAAGCTGTGCATCCTGAACGCGTATCAAACTCATGATTCGATAAACTCCTTTGCCTTTTGCGCATCAAAAGGCCACCGCAGCTCGTTGTCATCGGCATCAATTAATACCGGCACGAGCCAACCATATTCTTTTTGAAGTGCTTCATCTGTACTGATATCAACGACGCCCAACTCGATAGGTTCATCGAGATCCAATTGATTCAATAGCAATAATGCTTCTTTACACAACGGGCAATGTGGCTTGGTTAATAGATAATGCACGCTTCCACCTAATAATCTTTGCTAATAATAAAGTAATGGTGAATGCCCTTGTGACGCTTAAAGTCTTCGGGGATCGAAGCATCCGTTTGATTGTTCACCGAGTAACCCGCCTTTTCGAGCCCCTCTTCGTCTATCTTAAACTTCTTACGGTTGTTCGAGAATAGAATCACGCCACCTTCATTCAGCAAACGACCCGCCGTTTTAAGTAAGCCGACATGATCACGTTGGATATCCAAGGTGCCTGTCATGCGCTTTGAGTTACTAAATGTAGGCGGATCGATAAAAATCACGTCATAGCGTCTGTCATCACGCTGGTCACGCATCCAAGTAAAGCAGTCTGCTTGAATAAACTCGTACTGGTCGCCACGTAGTCCATTAAGATGGAAATTACGCTCGCCCCACGCGAGATAGGTCTTTGACATATCAACCGATGTCACCGAATGAGCACCACCTAAGGCTGCCTGTACAGAGGCAGTACAGGTATAGCTAAACAGGTTCAGCACATCGAGGTCTTCGCATTTATCAAACAGCTCTTTTCTCACCAAGCGGTGGTCGAGGAACAAGCCAGTATCCAAGTAATCCGTTAAGTTAACCTCAAACTGAGCACCGTACTCTTGTACATTAAAAATCACACTGTCTTGCTTCTGACGATTGCGACGCTCGTATTGCTCTTGTCCTTTCTGGCGTTTGCGTACTTTGAGTACGATATTGCTTGAATCAAATGGCAATGTCTCAGCGACCATTTCCACGAGGTGCCATAGACGGTCAGTCGCAACACCATCAGGAATCGTTTTCGGTGGTGCATACTCTTGTATCACCAGGTGATCGCCATAAATATCAATCGCTGCATTGTATTCCGGCAAGTCAGCATCGTAGACCCGCCATGCGTCGAGTCCTTCTTTACGTGCCCACTTCGAAAGTTTGGCATAATTCTTTTTGAGCCTATTTGACAAGTCCTCGGATTGACTTTCTGTAAACTCAACTTGCTCTTTTGTGAGGTCGAAAAGCGCCAAAGTGGTCGCAATCGGACCATTCATAAACGCGTATTTTTTATGGCTACGCAGTTTTAATCGCTTCAGCAGGCTTTCATCACCTGCAAGCAACGCAACCTGCCAACCTAAAAATGATTGTTTCAACTGACGACCAAAACGGCGATATAAAAGCAGTGTCTCAACCTCTTCACCTAGGCGTTCACCATAAGGCGGGTTGGCAATGAGTAAGCCTTGTTCTGCAGGTGCTTGGATATCCAACGCATCAGCCGTATCAAACTGAATAAACTGACCCAATTGGCAGCGTGCGGCGTTTTCTTTCGCAATACCAATGAGCTTCGGATTCATATCACTGGCATAAAAGCGTGCCGTCATTTCATTACGACCTGTTTTAAAGCGCTGTTCGGCATCCTCAAGTACGCTGTGCCATACGCTACGGTCATGCCCGACCCAGCGTAAAAAGCCCCAGTCACGACGATTTAACCCCGGTGCCTGGTCGGCAGCTATCATGGCCGCTTCTATCACAAGTGTGCCCGAGCCACAGAACGGATCAAGAATGACGGGATCATCCTGCTCTAACTGTTGATGAATCCCAGCACGCATCAGTACCGCTGCGGCGAGTGTTTCGCGTAAAGGCGCCTCCCCCTGTTGTTTACGGTATCCACGTTGATGCAATCCGCCCCCTGAAAAGTCTAACGACCAAATCAGCTCGTTTTTGTGATACCGCGCATTAACACGAATATCGGGCACCTGCTTATCAACATTAGGACGCTGTGCGTTACGTCCTCTAAAGAAATCAATAATGCCATCTTTTACAACTTGTGCGCCAAACTGCGTATTGCGGATTTCATCATTGGTGCCATGAAAGTCCACCACAAAGCTGTGCGTGTCACGCATCACCTGTGTCCAGTCGTACACGCTAATCGCTTGCTGAATTTGCTCTGCGTTTAATGTTTCTGCACGACCTAACTCAACTAATACACGACTGGCTAACCGAGACCACAGCGCGATGGTGTAAGCGAGCTTAAGTTCCGCATCCACATAGCATCCAGCTTGAGTCACCGTAATTGACTGAGCACCCAGTGTTTTCAGCTCAGTTTCTAGTAATTGTTCCATGCCTTTCGCGCAGGACACAAATAAACGCAACATAGTTTATTCCATTCAGTAATTTGCTCGCGATTATAGCGTTTCTGGGCCAATGTGTCTTTAAAACCCTGTGAAGTGAACAAAGGTTGTTCGGTATGTGTGTTTTTTATGCATTTGAACTGTATATTTAAAAAAAGCCCTTGCGCTACTGGCAGGACGTGTATATTATGCATCCCACATCGGACGCGGGGTGGAGCAGTCTGGTAGCTCGTCGGGCTCATAACCCGAAGGTCGTAGGTTCAAATCCTGCCCCCGCAACCAATTCCGATGCCTATCTAAGATACCTTTCTTGTATATCTCTCGTAAAACAAACAAAGTAAGCAATAAAGAAACAAATTCAGTAAGTCCCAAAACACACATTTCAATCCCCTACCATTGATCGGTAGAAAGCGTCGTTGCTGTTTAGGCTAAGCGTTGGCTGGAAAGCATCGTTTGACGCATTTCGAGTGTCGAAGGCAATAAGCGGTTATGCAGTACTTTTATAACGTGATACTGCTTGAGTGTTTTAATCGGTGAAAGTTGCATATCCTTTGACAGCAATAGACACGAAGCAAACTCTTCATCACGCTCGATAATTAAGAACAGACCGTCATCAAAGCCACTATTGAGCTCACAAATATGACGCTCTGGTGCCCACTCATCGATGTTAGATTTTTGGAAGTGCCAGCTTTGTGGCATCTGCGGACAGCCAAAACGCACAAATGCGGTCGCGCACAAGGCGGCCTGCTCCGTCGATGAACCGAGCTCTTCGGTTGAATACCCCTCGAGTACATCAACGAAATTTTGCAGTAATGTCAGATCTTCGATATTGAAAGGTGCTGAGGTAAAATCAACATTCACTAACTGCTTATGTTTATAAGGCAATCGGAAAGGTGCGCCATCCCCTGTCTGAATAGACAATGGCTGAGCGTTATCGTCGTATAGCCAACACATGTGTTGATTAAGTTCCAACTTGCACACCTTTATTATTATGAATGTTGTTATAAATTTGGCAGATAGAGTACCCAAAGTCACCCAGCTTTACAAGTTATTCACAATATCCTTTATCAACTTAGGGCCTTTGTAGATAAATCCTGTGTAAACCTGTACCAACGCGGCGCCTGCTTCGAGCTTTTGCTGCGCTGCCTCAGCGGAATCAATGCCGCCTACGCCAATAATCGAAATTGATTGATTCAATGAACTGCGTAACAAACGAATCACATTGGTGCTGCGATCACGAACAGGTTTACCACTTAAACCACCCGCCTCGCTTGCTAACTGCTGATCCGTTAGACCTTCACGCGCAAGTGTGGTGTTGGTTGCAATCACACCATCAATACCTTGATTATTAAATGCGTCAGCCATGGTACGGACTTCTTCCGGGCTCAGATCAGGTGCAATCTTGACCACTAGCGGCACGTATTTATTGTGTGTTTCAGCCAACTTTTTCTGTTCGGCCTTTAAGCCTGCCAACAAACTATTAAGCGCATCGCCGTGCTGAAAGTTACGCAAGCCAGGAGTATTAGGAGACGAAATATTAATGGTCACGTAATCGGCATAGGGATACACCTTGGTCAAGCACACAAGATAGTCCTGCAGAGCGTCTTGCTCCTCGGTCACCTTATTTTTACCAATGTTTATACCCAACACGCCTTGATACTTGCGTTGCTTAACCTGCTCTACAAGTGCATCGACCCCGTCATTATTAAAGCCCATGCGATTAATAATCGCTTCGTCTTCAACTAGACGGAATAACCTCGGTTTAGCATTCCCCGCTTGTGGTTTCGGAGTAACCGTGCCGACTTCAATAAAACCAAAGCCCATTTGGCCAAACGCCGTCATACAACGCGCGTTCTTATCGAGCCCGGCTGCAAGTCCGACCGCATTTGGGAACTCAATGCCCATGACCGTCACTGGCTTAGTCGGTAATTGTTGCTTCCACGCCAAGGATAATGGCGTGGAAGCAAAACGCCGGAGTATACCGAGCGTCAAGTCATGCGAACGCTCGGCATCTTGGTTAAACAACCACTTTCTAACCAAGTTATACACTATGCAGATACCTTAGGCGCACAGTTGTGGCTCAACAACATCAACTCGCGAAGCGCCACTGAGAATTTCGCAAACTCGTGACTTTTCGTCGTGCGGAAGTCCGACAACATAGACTGCCAGCGCTGTAGCAGCGCTTCATTCTGTGCCATCCAATCATCAAGCATCTTCAGTGGCTCAGCGATTTCGGCGGCTGACTTCAAGACAACGAGTGTAAGTGCACGTTGCTGCCAATCCAGCTCCTCACGGAACGCTGCACGAGCCAAGGCCTGCCAATGGTTGGCAACTGGCTGATTGTTAATCTGGTTAAGGAACCAGTGCAAGTTCAAGCGTGCACCCAAGTAGAAGTACATATTACCCACGATCTGATACGACTGTTTCGTGTCATCCGCGATTTCAGCGATATCCATTGCCGAGAATACCGTGCTCAAACTCGCTACTTCTTGTGCCAAGGCTTTAGGTAGCCCCTGCTCTACATAGCGATCAATCGATTTTTGGATAACCGCTGCTTCGTCTTCGTTCATGTAAGTCAGACAGTTCTTACGCAAGTCATCGAATGCCGGCATATAAAAATCGATATGCTCCTGAATACCGTTCAACTTGGCATTGCGGTGACGCAAGAACCAACGCGTCGCGCGGCGCACCATACGACGTACTTGGAACAGAATGTCATTCTGCGTTTCCGCTGGTACCTTGTTATTTAACGCTTCAATAGCATCCCACAACTCTTCAACGCGGAAGCACTCACGTGCCACAACAAATGCTGAGGCCACTTCGGTAATTGTTGCACCGGTTGCCTCTTGTTTGCGGAATACAAAATTAGGACCCATATCGTTGACGATGGTATTCGCCAGCTTGGTCGCAATAATTTGCCCCTTCAATGGGTGTGATGCCATTGAGTCCGCAAATTGCTCCTGTAATGGTTTCGGGAACGAACGGAACAGTGCTTTACTATGAAACGGATCTTCAGTGATTTCGTCAGTGATCAGCTGTTCTTTTAATACCATCTTGCCGTAAGCAGTCAGTACCGACAGCTCTGGACGGGTTAAGCCTTTATTTTGTGCCTGACGTTCAGCCAACTCATCATCTGATGGCAAGAACTCAAGCGTACGGTTCAATGCGCCGTCTCGTTCAAGCTGATGGATGAAGCGTTGTAATTCCTTGATTTGGTCAGCACCGCGTAGCGCTGTAATCGACAGTGATTGAGTCTGGCGATTACAATCATCAACAACGATTTCAGCCACTTCATCAGTCATATCGTACAGAAGCTTATCGCGCTGTTTCTTAGTCAAATCACCGTTATTCACTAAGCCATTCAGCAAGATCTTGATATTGACTTCGTTGTCCGAGCAGTCAACACCACCTACGTTATCCACGAAGTCAGTGTTAATACGACCGCCGCGCTGGGCAAACTCAATACGGCCTAATTGAGTCAGACCCAAGTTACCGCCCTCACCAATCACTTTGGCTTTTAGCTCGGCACCGTTAACGCGCAGTGCATCGTTGGCGCGGTCACCCACGTCAGAATCGGTTTCTTCCTTACCTTTAATATAAGTACCGATACCACCGTTCCAGATCAGATCAACATCCATGGTTAAGCATGCACGGATCAGCTCGTTTGGCGTCATTGTCTTCTTCTGCGAGCCCAGCATCTTCTTCATTTCTGGCGTAAGCTCTATCGCTTTAGCGCTACGGTTAAAGACGCCACCACCCTTCGAAATCAATTCTTTATTGTAATCTTCCCAGCTTGAACGCGGTAATTTAAACAAGCGATCGCGTTCTTTCCACGAACTCGCTGCATCCGGCTCGGGGTCAATGAAGATGTGCATGTGGTTAAATGCCGCTTGTAAACGGGTATGTTTAGATAACAGCATGCCGTTACCAAACACGTCGCCAGCCATGTCACCAATCGCGACACAAGTAAAATCCGTTGTTTGGCAATCAATGCCCATTTCACGGAAGTGGCGCTTAACCGACTCCCAAGCACCGCGGGCGGTAATACCCATTTTCTTGTGGTCATAACCCACTGAACCACCCGACGCAAACGCATCACCCAACCAGAAGTTGTACTCGGCTGAAATACCATTCGCAATATCCGAGAAGGTCGCAGTCCCTTTATCCGCAGCAACAACCAAATACGGGTCGTCTTCATCCTGGCGAACCACGTCGACAGGCGGTACGATCTCACCTTCAACGATGTTATCCGTAATATCTAACAGCGCGCGGATGAAGGTTTTGTAACAGGCTTGACCTTCGGCAATCATGCCTTCGCGATCTTCAGGCAGGTGTTTACAATAGAAACCACCTTTGGCGCCGACCGGCACGATGACTGTGTTCTTAACTTGCTGCGCTTTAACAAGACCTAAAATCTCGGTACGGAAATCTTCGCGACGATCAGACCAGCGCAAACCACCCCGTGCTACTTTGCCGCCACGAAGGTGAACACCTTCAACCCGTGGTGAGTAAACAAAAATCTCAAACTTAGGCAAAGGTAAAGGCATCTCTGGCACAAGCTCTGGTAAGAACTTAACCGAGATATACGGTTTATCATTGCCCTTCTCGTCTTTTTGGAAGAAGTTTGTGCGCAGTGCCGCATCAATCAATTCAACGTAACGACGAATAATACGGTCGTCATCGAGGTTTGCCACGCTATCGAGCTCGGTATTAATCCGCGTATGTAGCGCATCAAGCTTCTTCTCGACACCTTTGGTACCTGGCTCAAAGCGGGTAAAGAACATTTTGATAACCAATTTGGCAAGTAATGGATACTTGCTAAAGGTGCTCTCAATATAGCTTTGGCTAAAGGTCGTACCAATCTGACGCATGTATTTAGCAAACATACGCAAAATAGTGACCTGACGACCCGTCATGCCTGCACCAAGTACCAAACGGTTGAAACCGTCATCCTCAAGTTCGCCCTTCCAAACCTTGGCAAACGCATCTTGGAACAGCTCGCGACTGGTTTCGAGATCGAGCGCACCGCCGGTATGGATCATGTGGAAGTCGAGGATCCAGAAAACGTTACCATCGGAGGTTTTAACCGGGTACGGACTCTCACCAATGACACGTAAACCGAAGTTTTCCAACATCGGCAACACGTCAGACAAATGAATCGGCTCGTCTTTATGGAACAGCTTCAGACGCAGATATTTACTGTCATCTTTTTCTTCTTGTGCACGGTACAACACCATGCCCAGCTTGTGATCATCATCAAGCGATTCAAGTTGGTTGATGTCAGAAATGGCAACAGACGGTAAAACATCTTCTTTGTACGCGCGTGGAAATGCTTGGCTGTAACGTTTATTCAAACGTGTTGAGCGCGCTTCCCCAAAGGTTGAGTTTAAAATGCGCTCAAAGTTGTCTTCCCACGTACGAGCGGCTTCAATTAGGTTCTGTTCCAATTCCTTCACATTCACGTCCTGCTGGTCGTCTTCTAGACGCACGGTGTAATGCGTGCGTGCGAGATTTGATTCCGAAAAATAAGTCGTAAAGTCCACATCGTGCTGAGTGCGCAATGTTTGTTTTAAAATACGCTGCGTGCGTTGACGTAATAACGTGTTGTAGCGCTCTTTAGGTACGTAAACCATACAGGTCATGAAGCGTCCAAAGATGTCACGACGCAAGAAAACGCGGGTCATGTCACGTTCCTGCATTTGTAGAACACCTAAGCCAACCTGCAACAGGTCGTCATCTTCTGCTTGAACCACTTCATCACGCGGGTAGGTTTCTAGTATATTCACCAAGGCTTTCGCTGCATGCGACTGCGGTGCAAAACCCGATGCATCAATCACACGTTTAATTTTCTCAGATACCAATGGGATATCACGCGCGCTGTTGTTGTAGAAGTTCGACGCATACAAACCAATAAAGCGATGTTCACCAATGACTTCGCCTTCGGCATTAAATCGTTTTACGCCGATATAGTCGCAATGCGCTGGGCGGTGAACTCGTGACTTAGAGTTGGTTTTGGTGAGTAATAAAATGCGATCGTCTTGGGTAATTTCACGCGCGTCCTCAGGTAAGCTTGAAATCAAGCGGCCTTTGTCGCTCACCGAGTTACGCATCAGACCTAAACTGCTGTCTTTCGTTTGGCTCAGTTCATAATCACCTTTAACAGGTTTTAAATCATAAGAGCGATAACCTGTTATTGTGAAATTATCGTTCGCCAACCAACGTAAGAACGCCTGAATGTTTGCCTTTTCTTCTTTTGTGCCTGGATAATATTCGGCAGTCACCTCTTCCGCGACTTCAGACAGTTTATCAACCATGGGTTGCCAGTCAGAAACGGCCAAGCTGATCTCTTCCATTACCGAGCTGAGCTCTTTTTTGAGCGTTTTAAGCTCTTCTTTGCTGCTTTGGCGATCAACTTCAATCAAAAACGCAGTATCGATATAGTTGTCGTCGCGTGTACCTGGACGTAATAAATCGGTCACTTGGTTGTCTTTATCGCGCTTGTGGCTAATTGGCATGTGAAGTAATAAATGACTGGTAATGCCTAAACGGGATAATGCCATGCGAACAGAGTCAACCATGAACGGCATGTCGCTTTGAATGATTTCGATAATGGTATGCGGCGATTCCCAACCATCGTTAGGAACGTCCGGGTTATACACTTTGATCAGTGCTTTATCGCCCGGTTTATATTCGTTAAAGCTGTGCCATAAACCGAGCACAGCCCCGTACATATCGCTGTCATTTCGGTGACTCAAATCATCTGACGAAATATTACGGTAAAGACGTTTCGCAAAGTCTTGCACAAGCGGAGCTTGGCTTGATGCAACTTTCTTCTGAATAAGTTCAACTACTTTTTCTAAAAGTACTGGGGATTGACCATCAACCAACGACATAATTGCTGAGTCCTTGAGATTATTTTTTTGATGAAACGTCGTAGGCAAGCCACAAAGCGGCCCACGGCCTGATAATCTACCTATGATTGATGTTATTGTCGGACATTTAACGCAGGCTTTCAACGCATATTCGTGCAATATATGAGTGTTTAGACCAGCGTGAATTAAAGCTTATGAAAAATTACTTAATAACTATCCAATTTGGTCGCTAAATGCGTTTGAGGGAAACGAATTTATTGTTGTCATCGAGCTGGATAATAAAGCGCCCAGACACACCCGTGGAGTCAACGAATGGAACCATACGACCGGCAGGGATGGCAATTCGGACGTTGGTATCTGAGCGTACAACTAGATGTTGGGCGCCACCGCCGTAATAAATATCGATAAATTCCTGATACGACATAGAAATTGAAAACCGATATTCAATCACAGGATGACCCCCTCCTAACTCACTATGAGAAATAGTTATGCAGTTAAACTATTTTCTATTTTTTCTTGCAAATCACTGGCAAGGTTTGGCAACGCTTGAATTTTCTCCAACTGCTGCTTCATTAACGCCTGCCGTTCAGCATCATATCGCTTCCACGACATAAACCCAGAGATCAAGCGCGAAGCCACTTGTGGATTCTTGTCATTCAATTGGCAAATAACGTCACCAATCAGCTCATAACCTGAACCATCGAACTGATGGAAACGCGCACTATTCTGCGTAAAAGCAGCCAGTAATGAATAGATTCGATTCGGGTTGTCGAGACTGAAATCAGGGTGATTCATCAACGCTTTGACATTGGCGATAGTGCCATCTGTATCAGCTAATGCTTGTGTTTGGAACCACTTATCCATTACCAACTTATCACCGCGCCACTGTTTATCAAACGCTTCGATTAAAGTCGTCGCGTTGGTCGCATTCCCCCACACTGACGCTTGCAACGCGGCGAGTCGATCGGTCATATTCGAAGCGTTATCGAACTGAGTCTGACTCAAGTTGACATAATTCTCACCGGCAACGGTCAAATAGCTCAGCAACACATTCTGCAATTGACGTAACGCGATATCCTCGCCCGATAAACGGTAATCATGTTGTTGTAATTGCTGGTAAATCTCGGCGTAGCGCGCGCCCATGGTACCATGCAACTGATCCGCTAGGTGTCGCTTCAACTGACGTAGGTTCTGTACGATTGCGTCAATTTGGATCGTTTCGAAATACTCCCCAACAGTCGCCGCACTCGGTAAAGTTAAGGTGAGTGCAATCAATGCCGGATCAGTATCAGACGTTATCAATCGTTCGCACGCAGTGACAAGCGCTTCATCCACCTCGACCGTGGTTTGTGTTTTAACCGCATCAACTACTCGACGGGTAAATAATTGTTGTGCCGCATCCCAACGACTCACGGGATCGTTGGCATGAGCCATCAAGGTCAACAATGCCGACTCTGGCAGGTCACGCTCAACTTTAACCGGCGCTGAGAAATCATCGAACACCGATATGATAGGCGCTTCATTTTCGTTAAGCTGCTGCGCAAACGCACCACTGACATGGAACGTTTGGCGCTCTTCTGTCAACTCAAGCAAATTATCACTTAACGCAATCTGTTCACCCCTGGGAGAATAGGCAGAAATACGCATCGGGATATGCATTGGCAATTTTTCAGGTTGACCTGGTGTTGCAGGGATCGTTTGACGCGTATTAACAACAAGTTGCTGCTTCTCGGCATCAAATGACGTCTCAACCTGAACATTGGGTGTACCTGCCTGCTCATACCAGCGACGGAAGACGGAGAGATCACGGTCATTAGCATCTTCCATCGCTCTGACAAAGTCTTCACAGGTAACCGCTGCACCGTCATGGCGTTCGACATAGCGCTTCATACCATTTTGAAAGCCTGCCTCGCCAAGCAAGGTATGCATCATACGAATAACTTCGGAGCCTTTGTTATACACGGTCACCGTATAGAAGTTATTCATTTCGACCACTTTGTCAGGGCGAATAGGATGTGCCATCGGTCCTGCATCTTCAGTAAACTGATGACTACGGATCACTTTTACGTTTTGAATACGATTAACTGCGCGCGAGCCTAAGTCAGAACTAAACTCCTGATCACGGAACACGGTTAACCCTTCCTTCAGCGACAGTTGAAACCAATCACGACAGGTAATGCGGTTGCCAGTCCAATTATGAAAATATTCATGACCGATCACCGATTCAATATTGAGGAAGTCTTGGTCAGTGCCCGTTTTAGGGTTGGCGAGCACATATTTGGAGTTAAAGACATTGAGCCCTTTGTTCTCCATAGCGCCCATATTGAAAAAGTCGACGGCGACGATCATGTAGATATCGAGGTCATAAACCAAACCAAAGCGTTCTTCATCCCAACGCATGGCGTTCTTTAATGAGACCATTGCATGTTCGCTGCGATCGAGATTGCCCTTATCCACGAACAACTGCAGTGCCACTTCGCGACCTTCGCGTGTGACAAAGGTATCCTCTAGCAAATCAAAATCACCACAGACCAACGCAAACAGATAACTTGGCTTTGGATACGGGTCGTGCCAAGTTACAAAAGGTTTGCCGCCTTCCTCACCACGCTCAACACTATTACCGTTGGCTAGAATGTGAGGATAATCTGCATTGGGAGCAATGACTTTAGTTGTAAATGTCGCCAACACATCGGGGCGATCTAAGTAATAGGTAATGCGGCGGAAGCCTTCTGCTTCACATTGTGTACAAAAGGTGCCTTCGGCGAGGTACAGCCCTTCAAGCGCTTTGTTCGTTGAAGGGTTTAATGTATTCACAACGGTCAGCGTGAACTCATTATCATCCACGTGAACAGTTAGCGTTGCATCATCGATCTCATACTTATGCGCGTCAACGGCTTTGCCATTTAAAGCGAGCTGTTCTAATTGAATATGCTCACCATCTAGAACCAATGCATCCTTATGGTCGCCTTGGCGCTTAATGGTCATCGTGTTCGTCACACGTGTGTGTGTTTTATCGAGTTCTACGACTAAGTTCACCGTATCAATAGTAAACTTAGGCGCTTGATAATCCTTACGATACTTCGCGGTTTTTTGTGACATAAACCCTCTTTACGACGTTTGAGTATTTTCAGTCATCTCTGGCTCGCGATATAAAATCGTCCATCCAGTGTAAGCCAGTACAATCGCAATTAATGGTGTTAGGTAATTGAAGAATGCATAGATGCCATAATCCAACGGACTCACTGCTAATACGCTAAACATATAAGCACCACAAGTATTCCATGGAATCAGCGCTGAGGTTAGCGTACCACTGTCTTCGAGTGTCCGAGAAAGCACACGTGGGTCCAGCCCACGACGTTGATATTCTTCTTTAAACATACGACCTGGCAGAACAATTGCCATGTACTGGTCGGCGGTTAATACGTTAGCGCCGAAACAGGTAAATAATGTACCGGTGATTAAACTGCCCACAGATTTCGCAGACTTCAACATACCTTGAATGAAGCGCTGTAATAGGCCGAGTTTTTCCATCACCGCACCAAAGGTCATCGCGCTTAAAATCAACCAGAGGGTATTAAGCATGCTCGACATACCCCCGCCACTTAAAAGCGAATCAAGGTTGGTGCTGCCTGTGCTTACGGTAGTACCGTCAGACATTGCCAACCAGATCACTTTTAAGTGCGCGAGAAAACCTTCGCCATCGGCCATCTGTTGAACCATATCAGGCTGGAAAATAAGAGCCCAAACACCGCCCAATAGCGCTCCAAAAAACACCGTGGGGAGCGCAGGCTTGCGTGTAGCGGCTAAAAATAGCAGAACAAACAATGGCACAAGCATTGCCCATCCGACATTAAAGGTATTGTCCAACAGGTTTTGCATCTGGTTGAGCTTCTCGAGCGAGACTGCAGAATCTGCATTTAAGCCCAAGAATAAAAACAGGGTCACTGAGATAATGAACGCGGGACCGGCGGTGTAACCCATATATCGGATGTGTGCGAACAGTTCTGTACCACTGACTGCAGGAGCCAAGTTAGTGGTATCTGAAAGCGGCGACATCTTATCACCAAAGTATGAACCTGAGACGATAGCACCCGCGGCAATGGCAGGGTCGAGTCCCATACCCGAGGCAACGCCCATTAATGCCACACCAATGGTCGCTGCGGTGGTCCAAGAACTGCCAATCGATAGCGCGATAATGCCACAGATGATACAGCTAGCGGCATAAAATAAGCCTGGATTTAATAGCTCCAAGCCATAATAGATAAGGGTTGGTACGGTACCAGAAAGAAGCCAAGTACCAATCAACGAGCCGACAGCGAGAATAATCAGCATAGCGCCTAGGGCAACCGAGATACCTTCCTGAATGCCCTTCTCTATCTGCTCCCAGCTAAAGCCATTTTTGAAGCCGATAATACAAGCGATACCCGCAGCTATCCAAAGTGCGATCTGGTTAGGGCCATAGGATGAATCCTCCCCAAAGAAGTACACCGATGAGGCCAACATAATGACCAGCGCAACCAGCGGAATGAGTGCCTGAAAAAGCGTAGGCTGTTTTATTTGTTGTGTCATGAACGCGTTATCCTAGATCTCGATAATGCCAATAAGTTGAAGAAAAATAATAATGATAGCAATCGGCGCAACGTACTTAAGGCACAGATGCCACACATCAAACATGTGCTTGCCAGTATCTAGCTCATCTTTGGCATTGTCGCGGGTCATTACCCAACCCGCTAATATCGCCAACAGCAAGCCACCGAGCGGTAGCAAGATGCTCGATGTCAGTAAATCAATCACATCAAAAATTGAATTCAGCGGTTTACCCAACCACTCGGTACTCAACTGGGCCCACGAACTGCCCGAGAACGAATGAATGGTCAGCTGACCGAGCAGCCATAATACACTCGCAGAGATAATCGTTGACGGCCAACGCGATAAGTTGAACTTTTCTGAGACAAACGCGACGGATGCTTCGATCATCGCTATCGCCGATGTGAATGCAGCAATTACGAGCATGGTGAAAAATAGCGTACCGACCCACTGTCCACCTGGCATTTGACCAAATGCTAACGGCAAGGTGGTAAATATTAAACCGGGGCCCTCGCTCGGCGTTAGATTGAAACCAAACACCAACGGAAAGATTGCTAACCCTGCAATTAACGCGACCAGTGTATCAATTACGGCAATCCAAACACTGGTTTGCACGATTGAGGTTTCTTTTGGCAAGTACGCGCCATACATGATGACCACACCAGATGCCAATCCCAGCGTAAAGAACGAATGGCCCAGCGCTATCATCACACCGTTGATCGACAATTTCGAGAAGTCGGGTTCGAACATAAACGCGACCGCCTCGCCAAACGCGCCGATATTACCCGCATAAATAGCTAATGCCACCAATAATACGAACATCGCTGGTAACAAGAAGCGAACAGAGCGCTCAAGCCCTTTATTGACACCCTTGCCCACGACAATGACGACACCCACGAGTACCAAGGTATGCCAAAGCATCAACTCATTCTCTGAGGCGAGCATCCCTTCAAATAAACCACCGACTTGCTCTGCCGAGGCACCGTTAAACACGCCGCTACCCGCTTTAAACACGTAATCGAGCGCCCATCCAGCAATAACGGCATAAAAGCTTAATACTAAAAAGCCAGTTACCATGCCAAGCCAGCCGGCTACCTGCCAATGCTTGCTCCGTTCTGACTCGACTGCGACCTGTTCCGCTGCATAACCGGGTGAGTGGCGACCACGACGACCAATAACCACCTCGGCCATCATGATAGGAATACCGATAAAGGCGATACATAGGAGATACACCAGGACGAATGCGCCGCCTCCATTTTCACCCATAACGTAGGGGAATTTCCAAATATTTCCGAGGCCGACGGCTGCTGCCGACGATGCCAGAATAAATGACAACCGACTTGACCAACGGCTTGAGATTGATGCTGTATTTTTCATTTTTGTTTTAGATCATTTCTTTTGTATAACGCGGTAGTTGACCACAAACTGCGTAGGTTGCCAAGCATACGTAAAAAAACCGCCACAAAGTGGCGGCTTTTTGAGCATCTTTATGATCATTGACCTAGTCGTTCTGAGCTAACTTCACATCGTCAATAAATTCAAATGCGACTGAGATAGTCTCATTCAGGTATGGATCGACTTCGAGCACTTCGTCATCAACATCGTCTATCGACTCTACTGGCTCCATGCCCAATCGCTTAAGGCGGTCATTAACACGCTGCAAACGTTCTTCTTTATCGGCCGCTTGCTCACTTTCGCGCTCTTCAAGATTCAGGCTGACCCACGTTTTTTCCATGTTGTTACGCAACTCTTCAATATCTTTGAAGATATAAGCGAACTCTGGATCTTTTTCGAGACGTTGATGTGCATTGCTGTTCAATGATTGAATCTCTGCGCTATCAAGATAGCTAAAGGTATCATATTGAGCGGGTTTAATCTGATCCCACCGCAATGCGTTATCTTCGCGACTTTCGCCCCACTCTGATGATTCAACATACGAAGGTAAGGTGACATCAGGCGCGACGCCTTTTAACTGGGTGCTACCACCATCAATACGATAAAATTTAGCGATCGTGTATTGCACACTGCCTAAGGGCTCACTAAAGAAGTCAAAGCGGCGATTTAAACCACGGTGCTGTTGCACTGTACCTTTGCCAAAGGTGTTCTCACCCACGATGAGAGCACGCTTATAATCTTGCATCGCAGCCGCGAAAATTTCTGAAGCCGACGCACTGTAACGATCCACCAATACAACTAAAGGTCCATCATAATAGGTCACACCATCACGATCCTTGCTCACTTCAACGTGACCACGACCATCACTCACCTGTACAACAGGACCTTCGTCAATGAACAAGCCCGTTAGACTAATGGCTTCGTTAAGAGCACCACCGCCGTTGCTACGCAAATCAACCACGATACCCTCAACCTCATCCGCTTTAAGGTCGTCAATTAATTTCTTAACATCGGCAGTGAGGTTGTTATAAAAACCTGGGATCTCGATGACACCCATTTTCCGACCTTTATTGGGGCCATCTTCTGGGACCTCGACATGCGCCTTAGCGGCACGGTCTTCTAATTTAACTTTATCGCGAACAATCTCGACCACTTTCGGTGTACCACCAACGCCTTGTGACGCCTCTAACACCTGTAAACGAACCGAAGACCCTTTCGGTCCTTTAATCATATCGACCACGTCATCAAGACGCATACCAATGATGTCGACGAACTCTTCGGCATCGTCACCAACACCTTGGCCAACAGCGATGATTTTATCTTCAGGCGATAACTCTCCGGTTTTATCGGCGGGTCCGCCCGGCACAAGACTGCGGATCACGGTGTAATCGTACTCCGACTGCAGTACTGCACCGATGCCTTCTAACTCGAGGTTCATGTTCTGTTGAAAACGCTCAGAGTTAGCAGGCGACAGGTAGCTTGTATGTGGTTCAATCGAGCGCGCAAAAGCATTCATAATGACCTGGAATGCGTCTTCGCTTTTCGAGTTAGTTAGACGGTTCAGTGCGCTGTTATAGCGCTTGCCTAAGGTCTCGACAATATCAGGCCACTCTTTGCCTGCGAGCTTTAAATTGAGCGCATCGTATTTAACACGTTGCTGCCACAACGCGTTCAGCGCCTCTTCGTCTTTTGCCCAGTCGGCCTCTTCGCGATCGTAATAATACTTCTCACCCTCTTCATCAAAGCTCATCGGCTTTTCTTCATCAAGCAGTGAGAGCGCATAAACATAACGTTGAAAACGGCGTTCTAAACTGGTTTGGTACAAATCATAAGCCACTTCCAGTTCGCCGCTTTCGAGCATGTCGTCAAACAAACGCGCGTACTCTTCCGATGCAGCGACATCTGACTTTAATAAGAACATTTTATTAAAGTCGAGCATTTCTAAGTAACGCTCGTGGATCTGCTCAGATAATTGATCGTTTAATTCAGGCTGCGAAAAGTGATAACGCGTAAAGTAAGACAAAACACGCTCACTGACCGTGTCGTGCTGACTTTCTTGTTCAAGTTGAGGTAACTCAGAAATTTCATGCGTAGGTGGAATCGCCAACGCGCTCGGGGCTAAGACCAGTAAAGCTAACGCGTTTAATTTAAACATTCCTGACTTCATATTGACGACTCCTGACTGACGCTTATTGTTTTACAAATACGTTTTCCGCTTTCACTTTCATGCTAAGACCGTTAGCCAACTGCACTTGCACATCGGTTTTGTCGATTTCGACAACAGTGCCTGGCATTGGACGGTTTCCTGCTTTCACCTGAACCTGTTGACCCACAGAAAGGCTATTAAGTTCAACATCTTTCAGCTTAGGTGCGGGCTTGCGTGCAGGTTTAGGCTTTTTATTCGCCTTTGTCGCAGGCGCAGGCTTCTTCTTAGGCTTATTACGTGCGTCTTCTGATTTTGTATCTGCGGCTTTACGCTGTTTTGCGCGTTCAGCAGCACGTTCCTTTGATTCTTTTAATGCTTCGGCGGCATGTTGTTGGTGCTCATCAAGCACTTTTTCAACGGCCTCGCCATCTAAATCAACGCGCTCACTGCCAACCTTCACACTGCGAAGATAACGCCAGCTGTTCGTATAGTGACGTAACGCCGTGCGTAAACGGGTTTTGCTCACCTTCTCATCGTCTTCTAGACGTTTCGCCAGATCTTCAAAAATCCCGATCTTTAAAGGCTTTGCATCACCTTGTAGGCTGAAACAGTTAGGAAACTGTTCGGCCAAATACGCAATGACGTCTTTACTCTTCGTCAGTTTTTCAGACTCACTCATTCCAATCTTCTTCCTGTTCACGGACGTTTTCTAAAACAGTACGAACAAACATGTCCATATCATCGAATTCGAGCTCGAGCAGCCGAGGCTCCTCAATCCACTCATATAACGTGAGACGCACGGCTTCTTCGAGCTGCTCTACGGTATCGGTTTCTAAACGCTGATCATTAATAAGATGCAGCATTTCATTAATCTGGTCGGCGGCTTCTTCTTCATGGTTTTCGAAGAAAACAGTATCCTCGTAATTTACCAGATACAGTTGGATGTCAAAATCAGCAAACATAGGGCTAGATTTGATCCCAATTAAAGGTAGCACAGATTGCCGCGATTCTCGCGAACATCTCTGCGTCATCGGCACTGAATCTGCCGACGCTTGGACTATCAATGTCTAACACACCAACGGTTTTGCCGTCGACAATAATGGGGGCGACAACCTCGCTATTCGAGGCTGCGTCACATGCAATGTGACCACTGAAATCATGTACATCGTGTACATGCTGTAAAGTTTGGGAATCAGCTGCTACGCCGCATACGCCCTGTCCAAACGGAATGCGCACGCAAGCGACTTTACCTTGGAATGGACCTAATACGAGTTCGCGTTCACCGCGGGTCAGATAAAATCCTGCCCAATTGATATTTTCGAACTGGTCAAAAATGAGAGCTGAAATGTTGGCTAGATTGGCGATTAAATCGGGTTCACCGGTTGTGATGGCTTCGCATTGGGTCACGATGTCATCACGCACTGATACTGCTTGCATAAGGCCTCTTATTCCGCGTCATCTTTAAGGTCAAAGCGTGCAATTGTGTCTGCACCGCCCTGCTCTGAAAATTGGCGCTTTAGTTCACTTTTTGATTTCGTGACTATGCGCCCGTCTTTCCCCACCGTGTAGTGTTGATCGCTATCGAGAAATTTAGCTTGATAGGCCATAACTAGCTGAAGGGAGTTTTCCAATTGTTCTTCTGAAAGTTTCGCACCGTCGGGCCAACGACCGGTTTCGACAGCGCTCACCAAGCGTTCGTAAGTATCTTGGCTCATACTATTAATGAGGTCTTCAAATTGCATGCTGTACTCTATCGCTTTCTTTTCAGCATAATCAACCGAACGCGGTTAATTACAAACCACACCAGTCCAATACCAATGACCAATAATGCAGTGCTTCGCTGCCAACTATTAGCAAGTGGTTGTTGGAAGAAGAGATAGACAAATGCTGCAATCGAGAGCAGTAGCGCTAACATCGACTGAGAAACCAGTTTATCTGACTTTTCTTGACGTAGTCGAGCCGCTTCACGCTCGATGTCTTCTTTTGAGCTACCCGCAAATACAAACTGACAATGAGGGCAATCTTTTGCTTTTGAAGACACGCGCTTGCCACACGACGGGCAATTGACTAATGCCATATCAAACACCTTTACTGATATATACCAAGCAATATAAGGCTTTTGTCACCAAATTCAAGGGACAGCCCCAATAAATGAGGTTTAAATAAAAAAAGCGAGGCGTTTGCCTCGCTTTTTTAGCATAAACGTTATGTTTATTTACGCTTTTGCTCTTTGTTGAAGTCCTGCCAATATGATTTAACAGTGCTCTTCATTTCTTTATGTAGCAATAACATACCAATTAAGTTAGGTAACGTCATCAATACGATTGCAACGGCAGAGGCTGTCCAAATCAATGTGGTGTCTGCAAAAGATGCCCAGAAGAAACCCGCCACATAAAGAATGCGGTATGGCATCACACCTTTTTGACCAAACAGATATACCACCGCACGGTCACCATAGTACGACCATGCAATCGCGGTCGAGAACGCGAATAGCAAGAGCGTTACTGGAATAATATACTGACCGAAATCACCAAGGTAACCATTTGCAAAGGCTAATGAAGTCAGCGCCGCCGAGTGAACCAACGACTTACCAACGACCTCAATATCGTCTTTGATCAAATTACCATTTTCAACTTTAACGCTACCCGTGTAAGCATCCTCGCCAGCTACGATGAAACGAACATCTTCAGCGACTGAGCGCGCGTGCAAGATAGTGAATTGGTTGTTTGTCTGTGCAACGCCATTTTCTACCTGTACCACACCATTGAATCGCTCAATCTGATTATCATCGGTCTGGTTAAGGTACGCATACAGTTGCTTACGATCGGCTTCCACCGTGTCATCGTAGTGACCTGCCACAAACTCAAGGTCGCTGCGAGCAAAGTTATTTTCGAACTTCTCGGTCCACACACCTGACGAGAGAATAACGAGACCCGTTAGTGTACAAATCAGGATGGTGTCTAGGAACGGCTCAAGAATAGAGACAAGACCTTCAGATACCGGATCTTTAGCACGCGCTGATGCGTGAGCAATTGGAGCCGAACCCTGACCTGCTTCGTTCGAGAACAAACCACGGTTAACACCTCGGTTAAACGCATACGCAAAGCTTGCACCTAAGAAGCCACCCGCCGCTGCAGAGCCGGTGAAGGCATCGCGGAAAATAGAGACAAACGATTCGCCAATATTATCGATGTTAAACGCGATAACACTCAAAGAGCCCAACACGTATAGGATACCCATGATAGGCACGATTTTAGACGTAACCGCTGCAATACGCTTGATACCGCCGATGATAACCATCGCTAGAAGAATAGAAAGCACCGCACCTGTGATAACCGGATCGATTTCGAAGGTTTGCTCCATCGACTGAGCGATGTTGTTAATCTGCGGCATATTACCGGTTCCGAACGAACTGATAATTGTAGCGATAGCAAAAATCACTGCTAACCACTTCATGTTCAAACGGCGATCCATATAGTACATGGGCCCGCCTGCCATGGTGCCGTCTTCCGTCTTAACGCGGTATTTGTGCGATAAAGTAACCTCAACGAACTTAGTGGTCATACCCATGAATGCGGTCATCCACATCCAGAAGATAGCCGCCGGACCACCTAAGAAGATAGCCAGTGCGACACCACCAATGTTACCCGTACCAACGGTACCCGACAGTGCAGTCGAGAGCGCTTGGAAGTGGCTGGTATCGCCTTGTGAGTCTTTTTTATCGAACTTACCGCTCAACACTCGCCAAGCATGACGAAAGTACCGAACTTGCGGAAAACCCAAGTAAAGTGTGAAGAACAAACCCACACCCAACAACAGGAATGGGAAATAGGCTGCTGAGCCCAAAAACCCATCAATCCATAACAGAATATTATTCAGCGTTTCCAAGGTGTATCCCCTTTATTTATTGTTATTTTTACCGCGTTTTTAAACCTTACGCAGGATCGGCGATACTGCCAATATAGCAGTCAGCACATCCTCGCCTAAACGTTGAGAGCGCGTTGAAGACCAACCAAAATCTTCATCAGGCAAGTCAGCATTATCTTTGAATGGCATTTCTAATGTATACGATAAACATTTAAAACGCTCACCAACAGCCGAGCATGCAACCGTCATGTTGGCTTTACCGGGTTCGTCCTTCTCGTAACCGAACGCGTCTTGGAACTCAGGTGTTGCCGCTAACAGCGCATTCTTAAATGTTTCTTCTAAGTGCTTGTGGCGTTCATCATACGATGGAATACCTTCGCAGCCCGCGACGAAGTTGTAAGGTAATGCTTCATCACCATGCACGTCTAAGAACATATCAACGCCGGTTTCTTGCATGCGTTTAAGCACGTAAAATACTTCAGGGCTTTTTTCTAAGCTCGGCTCTGCCCACTCACGGTTCAGGTTAGTACCTACCGCGTTAGTACGCAAATGACCACGTACACTGCCGTCTGGGTTCATGTTAGGAACCACGTAGAAGACATTCTCATCTAGCAACTTACGCGCCACACCGTCTTCGTCGTCTAACAAGCGACCAATCAAGCCTTCCATCAGCCACTCCGCCATTGACTCACCCGGGTGTTGACGTGCAGTAATCCAAATGGTGTTTTTCCCGTCGCTCGGTTCGCCAATAATCAGCAAGTTGAGCTCGCGACCGTCTAGCGTTTCACCAAGTAACTCATGGTAACAGTCAACTGACTGTTGCGCCTGCTGAATGAGGTCTAAGTGACGCTCATATGAATAAGGCACAAAATAAGCATAGTAAACAGATTCTTGTTCCGGTGTATGACGAATAGTAAGTTTTTCACCGTCGTACTCGGTTGGAACCCGGAACCAGGTGTCGCGATCATAGGAAGCCAACGCCTGGTAGTCTTTCCAGCCATCGGGATAAGCAGACTTGCCGGCGTTTTCAATGATCATCACATGTTCCTCGCCGACTTCGGCAAACAACTTGTAATGAAACCACTGATAAAAATCTGATTGATGATCCTTACGGATAGTAAGACGAATGTTGTCACTTGAGCTTGCTTCGATAACGTCGATATTGCCGCTATCAAACGCCGTATTGATACGTATCATGCGTTTCCTTTTTAATTTTTAAAAGCGAATGCTTAGCAGTATACGAAAAAAGCGCCACCGCGGGCGCTTTTTTCTGTTTTTCTGTGTTAACGAGGCAAATTAGGCACTTTAAGACCTGCCATTTGCTCTGCTACACGTACAACCTGACAGCTGTAGCCGAATTCGTTGTCATACCACACGTACAATACTGCGCGGTCATCTTCAACGATCGTCGCTTGCGAATCCACGATACCCGCATAGCGGCTGCCGACTAAATCGCTTGATACGATTTCAGTTGAGGCCGTGTAATCAATTTGGCTCTCTAACGAAGAGTGTAAAGCGGTTTTACGCAGATACTCGTTCAAGCCTTCGCGGTCGGTGCTCTTGGCAAGATTTAAGTTCATGATAGCCATTGAAACATTCGGCGTAGGCACACGGATCGCATTACCCGTGAGCTTGCCTTTAAGCTCTGGCAACGCTTTTGCCACCGCTTTAGCAGCACCCGTTGAAGTAATAACCATGTTCAACGGTGCCGAGCGACCACGGCGTTCAGCTTTGTGGTAGTTGTCGATCAAGTTCTGGTCGTTGGTGTACGAGTGAACTGTTTCAACGTGACCATTTTGAATACCGTACTCATCATTTACCGCTTTAAGTACTGGAGTAATCGCGTTGGTAGTACAGCTCGCTGCCGACAGGATGCGGTCATCATCTAAAATATCGTCGTGATTCACACCAAACACGATGTTCTTGATGTCGCCCTTAGCCGGCGCCGTCAACAATACTTTGGCAACACCTTTTGATTTAAGGTGTAAACCTAAACCGGCTTCATCTTTCCAAATACCGGTGTTGTCGATAACGATCGCATTGTCGATGCCATATTGCGTGTAGTCGACTTGATCAGGACCGTCTGAATAAATCACTTTGATCGAAGTACCGTTAGCTTTAATGCTGTTGGTTTCTTTATCGATAGTGATAGAGCCATTGAACTGACCATGAATCGAGTCACGGCGCAGCAAACTTGCACGTTTCTCGAGGTCGCCCTCTCGTCCGCCGCGCACAACAATCGCACGTAGACGCATTTTATTGTTGGCGCCGTTCTTCTCGATCAATAACCGAGCAAGTAGACGGCCGATACGACCAAAGCCATACAATACGATATCACGTGGTTCAATACTGTCGTCGACATCAGCTACCTCGGTTAACTCACGACGGAGATAGTCTTCGATAGACAAACCGTCCGCTTTACCACCGTGGTGATAACCATAAGCAAGTTTACCTAGATCAACACGCGCGGGTGCCATTTGCATTTTTGCCATAGCTTCCAAAAACGGGAAGCTCTCGCGCAAACGCACTTTTTGGCCTTCATAGCGGCGGATCAGGCGGTGGGCTTTAATGATATTAATTGTCGAGACATTTAATAGTGAACGACCATAAACAAGAATCTCAACACCAAAATTGCGGTATAATTTACCGATTAATGGTTGCATGAGTTCTGCGTACTCTTGGCGCTCCTGCCAACTTGAGAGTGTCGGGTCCTGCTGGTTAGCATTCATTAGCTAAGTCCTCATGGTATGATATGCTCAAAATCTCGAAGCGTATTGTACTTAAAAGCACACTCATAAGCCAACCTATGCTGGCGAACTTGTTAGTTTATCGTTGAATTAATGGAAGATATCAATGACATATGTACGTAGTATCGGATTAAACGCCGTTATCGCAACCGTTTTTTTCACCCTGTCTGGCTGTGAACAACGTCCGATTACGGTGCGCGAGGCTTGTGAAGCCTTACCCGATATTTGTTCTGATTTAAACCAAGATAACTGGTGTAACGCAGAACGTCGACAACTCATCTTAACCCGGTATGCAAATGAAACGGATGAAAGTCCTGCTCATCAATATTATTTATTGAAGGATCTGCAATCATATTCTCAGTGTATCGAACTAGCCTCGTCAATCGAGCATCGGAAGCTCAAGGCTAAACAATCACATCGTATTGAGGCGTATATCAATAGCCTTAACAATATTGAAAAGCTGGCTAAACAAACACGCGACAGCGAGCATCCCCTACTTCTCTATTGGCACTGGGCAAATAGAAGCGATATGGATGCGCTTGACCGTTTACTCGAACTCGAGGGCAAAGCCATCATGCAAACATCGGAACTGCAGTTTGCGCTTGCCACTTATTACGCAAAGGAAGATAACGCTAAGATGCTCGACTATCTTTATCGTTCACTCCGTCTATATACTCCTGAGCAACGCTTCAATGTCGAGATCCCGGAGTCACTGGTCACGCACTACTTGAACAGTCAGCTGGTTGATGAGGCTTATATTTGGGCGCTTGTTGCGATTCATTTTGAGTCGGAAGTACTTAAGATGGATAATTTGCATCATATTTTTATGCAAAAAGACGAGCGAAAACAATCGCTCGCCCAACTCGCAGAAATCATCATCGAGCAAATCGAGGAAGGTCAGTTTAATCTTAAGTCTGATTGGTCAGTGCCAACGAATTAACACAATAGCGTTGACCTGTTGCTGTGGGTCCATCTTCAAATACATGACCGAGATGACCTTTACATTGGCTACAAACAATTTCCACGCGATGCATGCCATGACTGGTATCTTCTAGATACTCAACGGCACCTTCGACTGCTTCATCAAAGCTCGGCCAACCGCAGTGTCCCTCGAACTGTTGTTGGCCAGTGAAAAGAAGCTGACCGCAGCCCGCACAGTGGTACTCGCCGTGCTCATTTACTTGAATAAACTCGCCACTAAAGGGGGCTTCAGTGCCTCGCTTTCGTAAAATCTGGTATTGCTCAGGCGTTAGGCGCTCGCGCCATTGCTCATCGCTTAGGGTTTCCCAATTGATATCTTTTTGCTGATTGCTCATTATTCACCTATGCCGTTGTTCTGACTTACTTTGTTAACAAACACTGTGATAGACTAAAAACTAATTCATTTGTTAATGCTCGGAGTTTTACATGTTGCGCCGTACTAAAATCGTTACCACCCTAGGTCCCGCTACTGATGACCCTAGTGTTCTGAAATCACTTATACAAGCGGGTGCTAATGTAGTACGTTTAAACTTTTCACACGGTTCGGCGGATGATCACATTAAACGCGCTGAACATGTTCGTAAAATATCAGCTGAGTTAAAAGCCCATGTTGCCATCTTAGGTGATCTGCAAGGCCCTAAGATACGAGTCGCGCGTTTCAAGAACGATAAAGTAACACTTTCTCAAGGTGAAAAATTCACCTTAGATGCAGAATACGACAGCAAATCGGGCAATGAACAAATCGTCGGGCTTGATTATAAAGAACTCCCTCGCGATGTAGCCCCTGGCGATATTCTTTTACTCGATGATGGACGCATCCGACTCGAAGTCACAAAAATTGACGGAACCGCAGTACACACTGAAGTACTTGTTGGCGGTCAGCTGTCGAATAATAAAGGGATCAATCGCCTTGGTGGGGGGCTTTCAGCCAAAGCTCTGACCGAGAAGGATTTAGAAGATATTAAAACCGCCGCGAAAATTGGCGTGGATTATCTTGCGGTGTCGTTCCCACGTAGTGGTGATGATATTAACGAAGCGCGTCAATTACTACGTGCTGCAGGCGGCAACGGGGTACTGTGTGCGAAAATTGAACGCGCAGAAGCCGTTGCGACCGAACATGCGCTTGATGATATTGTGCGCGCATCGGATGCCGTGATGGTCGCTCGTGGCGACTTGGGCGTTGAAATTGGTGATGCGCAGTTGGTCGGTAAGCAAAAGCTGATTATTAGCCGCGCACGTCAGTTGAATAAAGTTGTAATCACAGCGACTCAAATGATGGAGTCGATGATTGAAAACCCCATGCCAACACGTGCCGAGGTAATGGACGTTGCCAATGCCGTGCTCGATGGCACTGATGCCGTGATGCTGTCGGCGGAGACCGCCGCAGGTAAGCACCCTGTTGCGACCGTAAAAGCAATGGCTGAGATTTGTTTGGGTGCAGAAACGCACCCGAGTGCACAATTAAAACATCACGACTTAGAAGAGCATTTTTCAAGTATCTCGGAAGCCGCAGCCATGTCGGCGATGTATGCCGCAACGCACTTAACCGGTGTTAAAGCGATTATCGCGCTAACCGAGTCGGGCTTCACCGCTAAGCTGATGTCGCGCATTACATCACATCTACCCATCTTCTCGATGTCACGTCATTCGGATAGCCGTCATAAATGCGCACTCTATCGCGGTGTGTATCCTATTCAGTTTGACTCGACAAAAGCCGAAAACCCAATTCTGGCTGCCATTGATGTGATTAAAGGGTTAGGTCATGTAGCAAAAGGTGATTTGGTGGTGCTGACACACGGTGACGTAATGGAAACCGTCGGCTCGAGCAATACCTGTAAAATTATCGAAGTTAAATAATCTAAGTGAGGCACACGAGCGGCTTAGCCGCTGAAGTGTGCCTCGATATCTCTGCACAACTCAATATATTCGTCCAGTTGCTCAATCAGCGTATCGCGTTGTTCAGGGCTTAGAGTACCGCTTAGCTTGGCAAGATAACGATGACGAATACTGGCTTTCTCTTGACGGTTTTCGCGCTGCGCTTCAGACAACATTTGTTCAGGATCGGTAATCAGCGATTTAATTCGTTGCTCGTCCATTGGCGATGCCTTGAGTGCGCTTTCGAATGCATCTAACCAACGCTGACGATACGCGAGCCAGTCATAATCATCAGGCACCGCGGCGGCTTCTTCCACCCATGCTTTGACCAATTGCTTTTGCGCGTCGCTCAATGTACCTAATTGCTCTTCTAGGTTTTCTTGGCTACGTTTCACACGGTCGTAAGTAGCAAATAAATCGCCCCCCTCCTCTGCTTCCTCTTCTCGCTCTTCATCAATCTTGCCCTGCATTGACGTAATGAGCTGTTGTTTTTGTGCTGAGGAAAGTGCGTTAAGGAAGCTGGTATGAGCAGCAATCTGGTTTTTCATTTGCTGCCAAAAATACCAGGCGTCTAACTCCAGTTGCTCGATTAAGTCACGATCAACGGTGTCTTCCGCTAATGCCTGCCGCAAGCTTTGGAGTCGGACGCGATATTGTGGAATCTGATCAGTCGCGTGCCATTGATGAAGTTCACCAATAATTTCTGATGCACGCTCCTGCTGGTCATCAGTAAGCTCAACGTAATCGCCCAGTTGCCACTCAATAAAAGTATCAAGGTAACGATACCCGAATTGGGCCGTACAACCGACTAGAAAAACTGATAAAACAAGTATTGCCGCATAGATTCGAAGCATTAGTTTAATATAAGTTGTTTGATCCTATCTTTATAACTACGGCTGACTTTTAATTTTTGACCATTTTTAAGTGAAATATGGTATTCACCGTTTTGACGAGTGCATAACTTCTCGACTTGATTCACATTCACAATGGCAGAGCGGTGAATACGCTGGAATAAATTGGGGTTGAGTTCTTTTTCCAGTTCTTTCATAGTTCGGCGCAAAATAAAGGTCTCGCCGCTGGCATGGATACACATATAGTCTCCCGCCGCATCAATCCACTCGATAGCGTTGACAGGAACACGGGTTATTTCGCCGCTATCTTTAATGGCAATATGCTCAGGATAACGGCTCATAGGCACCTCATCACCACTTGCCAAGCGCTCAAGAATCACATCGCAGTCTTCACCCGTCACCTCGGCAACAAGGTTGACTAACTTCTGCTGTGTCGCATCAAACTCATTCGGTTCGAGTTCATGCTTTACACGTTCTATAGTTTCCGCCAAACGTTCCTCGTCAACGGGCTTTAATAGATAGTCGAGTGCCCGCACTTCAAATGCTCGAATAGCGTATTGATCAAATGCGGTGACAAACACGATAGCAGGTAATGTTGGCATACTCTGTTGCAACGATTTTAACACCTCAAATCCGTTCAAGCCTGGCATCTGAATATCTAAGAATACAATATCAGGCTTCAATGCACTGATTTCTGCTATGGCTTCGCGACTATTGCCTTGATGACCGATCAACGTGATTTCATCAAATGATTCCAGACGGATGGCCAGTCCTTTACGTGCTAACGATTCATCGTCAACGATGTAAGCAGTAAAACTACGACTCATACACTCTCCAAGGTTTCATAAGGCAAGACGATCTCTACGCATAAGCCTTGCGGTTCATTTTTTGTCATCCGAAAACTAAAATCATCACCATATAACGCTGATAATCGCTCTCGAGTATTTTTTAAACCGACACCCGCGTTCCGCATTAACAGCTCTGGTTTTTCCGGTGCATTCGGACCATTATCACACAAACGAACCTTTAGTTCTCCGTGCTCTATATAGGCAATCAAGGATAATACGCCTTGATCCTCGGTCTTAGCAATCGCATACTTTATAGCGTTCTCAATTAACGGTTGGAACAGCAAACTCGGAACCAATGCCTTCTTTGCTTCATCGCTGACATCGACAATAATTTCTAAGCGCTCATCAAATCGCACTTTCTCGATGTCGAGATACAGCATGAGTGCCTCGACTTCCTTTTTTAAGGTGATTTTCTTAATAGGATCGTTATCCAACGAAAACCTTAAAAAGTGGCTTAATCGGTTGACCATTTTGTTCGCGATCTCGGTATCTTTTACCAGAATCAGTGTCGAGATCGCATTAAGGCTATTAAACAAAAAATGCGGATTTAATTGATAGCGTAACATTTTGAGCTGTGCTTGATGCGCCATCGAAGAGGCCATGAGCGCTTTCTGTTTTTCACTCTGCAGCATGCGGTAGTACTTAATACCAAAATACAAACCGCTCCAGCTCAAAACAATGTAGAACTTAGCAATATTATTCTTAAAATACGCGAGCTTACTATCGGGAGTAAATCCAAACTTATAAATTTCCCAATAGGTCGCATTATCGATGACTGCCCAAAGGCAAGCGATGGTGTAACTCGCCAAGATAACGACAATCATTAACAGCAGCGGGTGCCACTCCCACACGCGTTGATAAAAATAACGAAGCGGCAGCGTTAAAAAAAGACCCGTATACGCACCCAGAATCAACACCACGCCATAAATATCACGCATTTCGTGCATGAGCGAGCCGATGTAGTTGACCAGCGCATAACCAGCCCATCCGCCAAACTGTAAAAGCCAAAACCAGCGATCGGAGCCAGGAAACCATGACTTACTAAGAATTGCGTTTACCAACGTATTAACCCTTATTGCTATGCAAGTCGCGCATTAAGACTGAGCACGCGAGAGTGCATCAATATCGACTAAGCTTCCCGAAAAGAGTCCGTTAATCGCTTCTTTTTGATGACTATTGAACTGCACGCCCAGGGTGACTTCATCACTTGAGGTTTTAACCTGTCGTACGATACTTCCCAGCTTAATCGTGTTGCCAGACTTTTGATTAACGATGAGATTGGCTCGTTGACCAGTCTCCCATTCAGATGGGTTTTCTTGCTCTTCATCGACCGGCTCATCAAGTGAATAACGCAACTTACACCCTGTTTCTGAAACATCCAAAATGATGGCTTCAACGGAAGAGGCAACGGTATTATCCTCTGCGAGACGCTCTATTGTACAAGGCAGGTAAGCATCGAAGCGTCGCCCTTGACGTATCACGCGACTTTCAACTTGCTTAGGCCAGTCTAAAAACAGCATTTTAGTGGGATGGGCTACGACGAAGTCGATATCACTACGAAACGCGCAAATTTCACCGCTCTCGTTTTCTAGCACAAAGCGCACAATGATTGGCACACCCTCGTAAAGGTGTTCTCTAAGCTCACCGTAGCGCCGAGAATCAGGCATGTTGACGATAAACCAACGTCCCATAACAGCACCGATAAAGTCTGTCTGAAAACGCGCTGGCACATTAAGACCAGATATCTGAATTTCGACTTTTTGCCCTACGGTCAGCTGCTTGATTTTCGCCGTCATGCAATCCCCTGTAAATAAAACTAAGTATGTTAATATAATTCCTAAAAGCCAATGACTGTCAAACAAAGGAGTATAAGTTTGAATAACTACCACATTAACCCAATTGACCCTAAAGGTCATTTATTTGAGGTCACGGTCGATATCGCAAACCCTCATCCAGATGGTCAAGAACTCTGGCTTCCTAATTGGATACCCGGTAGTTATTTAATTCGCGATTTTAGCAAACATATCATTGGCATATACGCTGAACACGATGGACACGCAATTAAGCTCGATCAAATCAGTAAAAACCGTTGGCGCTTAGCGCCGTGCGACCATCCGGTGCAAGTAAGCTATCAAGTATACGCCTATGATCTATCGGTAAGAAGTGCTTATCTCGATGAGTTGCAAGGTTTCTTCAACAATACATCATTGTGTTTGGCTGTTGCCGGTCAGGAGCAACAACCTTGCCGCTTGAAACTTGAGCCCAGTGATGCGGTCGCTGATTGGCGAGTAGCAACGGGGATGCCACGGATCTCGGGCAAATCACACAGTTGGGGTGAGTTTGAGGCAGAAAACTATGACAAACTCATCGACTACCCTTTCTTGCTTGGTGATCTGACCATCGAGGAATTCATTGCCCATGGTATTAAGCACTCGTTGGTTCTCAGCGGACGCCACAAAGCAGATACCGCGCGAATCACAGCCGACTTGGCACGTATTTGTGAATATCAGCTAAAAATGTTTGGCGAACCGGCACCCTTTAAACATTATACCTTCTTGACCATGGTCGTTGGCGATGGGTTTGGAGGGCTTGAGCACAACAATTCAACCGCCCTCGTATGCAGTCGCAAGGACTTAATCAAAGCGGGGCAAACAAAGGTCGATGATAACTATGAGACCTTTTTAAGCTTATGCTGTCACGAGTATTTTCACAGCTGGAACGTCAAAACGTTAAAACCTAAGGCATTTATTCCGTATCCGCTTGAGCGGGAAACCTACACCGAGCAACTGTGGTTCTACGAAGGAATGACCTCTTATTTTGATGACTATTTGCTGCATCGCGCGGGGATTATTTCGGCTGACCGCTATTTACGCTTGCTCGGCAATACGCTGGCACGTGTAGAACGCGGTGTCGGACAATACCAACAGTCCGTGACTGAATCAAGCTTTCTCGCGTGGACCAAGTTTTATCAACAAAACGAGAACTCGCCGAACAGCATTGTGAGCTATTACGCAAAAGGTGGTTTGATTGCACTGTGCCTTGACTTGACCATTCGCCTGCAAAGCGACCATCAGCTCGACTTGCAACAGGTCATGCGCGACTTTTGGCATCGCTACGGTAAAACGAATGAAGGAACTGAAGACCATACCTTTATTGAGTATCTCAGCCATTACACGGCACTTGATGTCAATGAGTTCATGCACGCTGCATTGTACTCGCGCGAGCAATTGCCCGTAACGGCGCTACTAGAAAATTTCGGCGTAAAAGTAGCGCGTCATGTTCCAGCCAATGACTTACAAAGTAACGGTAAGCTACCAGAAAAATCGGCGAAAGTGACGTTAGGTGCTCGTTACAAGAGCCATCCACAAGGTATCGAGCTAACTCATGTCTACCACGATGAGACGGCCTACGATGCGGGTCTATCTGCAAATGACCGTATCATAGCGATCGATCATTTACAGGTCAGCGTTGATAACCTCAGTGAAGTTTTGGATGCCTTTAAGCCAGGCGACAGCGTCACCGTGCATGCCTTTAGACGGGATGAGTTAAGAACATTGAAGTTAACTTGGCAAGCACCGAAGAAAACAAGCTACGTGCTGTCTATCACGCAGCCTGAGCATTTAAACGGCTGGTTAAAAACGACGGCCTAATGAGTATCAGCTAACGGATAAAGCTGGGGTAATAACGCAGGATCGAGGCGTTCATTACCCCAGTTCACACGCCAATCAAGGTGCGGACCCGTTGCCCGGCCTGAAGCACCAATTTCACCAATCTTTTCACCTTGCTGAATGGTATCACCGACCTCAACAGATAGCTTACTCAAATGCAGATATGTTGTATTCACACGATATCCGTGATCAATAATCAGTGTACCACCCGAGTAAAATAAATCAGGCTCCGCCAATGTGACGACACCACTCCAAGGCGCATAAACGGGCGTCCCTGTTGGTGCCGCTATATCCTCGCCGTAATGCGGACGACGTGGTTCACCATTATAAAAACGCTGTGATCCATACACACCACTGATGCGCCCTTCTGCGGGCTTACGAACCGGTGTTAAAAAGTCCATGCGCTCCGAATCAGCTTGACGCGCGCGCCACACTTTTGCCGCTTCAGCTTTTGCGCGTTTTACCTGCGCAGGGTCTGGTGTGACGGTTTTTTGTGGTACGCCTTCAACACGGTCAATGTTGTATTCACGTTTGCTCAAGGTTAACTGCAAAGGCTTTTTGGTACCATTCTCAACCACTTCAAGCGTCTGATTTAACTCTGCATCGCGACCAAAGCCAATGACAAAATAACCCGCTTCACTGATGGCGAGCGGCTTACCTTGGTAGATGACTTGAGTATTAGGTTCGACCTGTCCAATGAGCAACGCACCTTGCGTCAGTTTACCGTGCCAAGTAACAAGGTCTTGGTCATTCGCCGCCCATACGGCAGAGGTAACACCGATACTCACTAATGAGATAAGAGAAACCAGTTGCTTCAACGGGCTAAGCATAGGCAATCGCTCCTTTACCCACCCCTTCGAACGCTTTAACTTTAACGCGTTGCTCTGGGTGCGTTTGTTTGATCTGAGCAGCAATGAATTCTGCAATACACTCAACAGTAGAGTCAGAATCAATAAAATCGTTCTCGCTTTTTGGCACCATTAATTCGAATAACCCCTGATCCGCCACATAGCTATAGCCAACATGCGTTGCCTCGCTAATTTGTTTAGCCGACTCAGAGCGCTGCAAACGCTTTATTTCAACTTTGTCTTCTTCAGAGCCAATGTAGATGTCTTCCCAACGCTCAGACCACTGCTTCTCAAGGACCGGTTGACGGATATTGTCGAGCGCAATTTGAATTTTTGACCGGTGTCCATGTGCAATACGTTGGCAGTTACCATCATGCTTTTTAAGACCATGAGTGTAATGGTAGTAAAATCCATCAATCGCTTCGGGGCGCAATGACAAACGTAAACCTTGTACATTTCCCGGCAACTCGCGCTTGATCACCGCGCGCAGATAATCTGTCACCGTTAACGCATCAACTTTTTCGGCATCAATATAAGCAAAGGCTTCAGCCGGACAAAAAAGATGAATTGAGCGCCCTTCTGGTCGCATAAAGTCGACCCAATGCGATTCATCATCAGCCGAGTGTGTCACCTGTGTGAAAGCATGCCCGCTCGGTACCAAGAGCTTATGATCGACTGACCGATCAATAATCGCTTTAATCTGCTTTTTTACACGACCAAAGTCTAGCACCATTGACTGTTCATTAAGTGAACCATCCAATTCGATATCGACAATCCAGCTTTCTCCCACGATACCGCGCTCAGCGCACAGGTAGGAACAATCAATTACGGTCAAATCATCTACAAATAACAGCATAGCTCTCGCTTACATCTTATAAAAATCGGTTCAATTATAACGTTATTCATTGGGTTACGCACCCAACGCCAACATGCTTAAGCAATAATTTTCAGTTCACTGAGTACATCAACAAGTAAATGCACCGCCAAGCCAATCAGTAATAAGCCCATCAATCGGTCAACCCAGTGCATGTAGCGCCAAACGCGTTTAAACACGCGCTCAGATGACAACACCCGAGAGAGAAACAAAAACCAAATGCCTGTCGCGATGATTAAGTAAACCGCGTAACCCATTTGCCAGGTAAACGGTGTTTCTGGGCTAATCACCACGGTGAACAAAGTCAAAAAGAATAGTGTGGCTTTAACATTAAGGCCGTTGGTAATAAACCCCGTCATAAACGCACGTCGTTCAGACGGTCGTTGAGGGTCATACTCATGTGTATTCGGCGCTGGCTTCGGTTTAGACTGTAAGGCGCCCACCCCCATGTACGCCAAATACAGTGCACCTGCGGTCAAAATAGCCGCATAAAGCCACTGGGTTTGTTTAATAATAATGGCAACGCCTACCAAGGAATATGTCACGTGCAAAATAATACCCGCAGCAATACCAAGGCTGACATAAGCGCCGACTTTACGACCATAAGATAAGCTATAGCGTGTCACCACGGCAAAGTCTGGACCAGGACTCGCCACCGCGAGTAAGTGATAGGTAGCAATCGTAAGAAACTCTGCCCAATAAGACACTACTTGCGCCTCCATGCAATTAAGGTTAACTTTTAGTTAATTCAAATTAAACAAAGCTGGTTAGCTATGAGCACTAAATCTAACTTGTCATTGAACGCGCTGCGTGTCTTTGACGTGGCTGCACGCGCGGGTACCTTTAAACAAGCAGCACAGCAATTGGGTGTCACGCAAGCCGCGGTGACTCGACAAATCCAAACACTCGAAAATCAATTAGGTATGCGGTTGTTCCAACGGGATAATCGCGTTCATGCGCTGACGCCTGCTGGACTCGAATTGGCACCCGCACTTGAAAGCATTTTTCGCGAGTTGGATCATACTATTCAGCGTGCTCGTTCGACCGCTGATCATAACATTACCCGACTGACACTGGCTATCAGTTCTGAACGCTTACGCTACTGGCTTCAAGACCGATTGGCTGACTTCCACTCTATTTATCCGCATATCCAACTCAGTTTTGTACGGAGCGATGAACAAGTCAATGATCATCAACAAGCAGAATGGGCAAGCCAAATACAGCACGAGAATATTGACTTACTGATCAGTCAAAGTCTCCTGCGTGACACGCAGGTGCAGCAAACCACGCTGTATAAGCCCAGTTACATCGCTATCAGCCCCGACTCCACTTGCCAACCAAATGAGGCGACTTGGTTTGTAGATAAGGGACACCCGATGCATCAACGGGTTATTAACCAACACACCCATGGCAGCGTGTCACTCAACATCAACCAGTGCGCTGATACCACCATGGCGCTCGATTTAGCCGATACCTATCAAGGCATTGCTATCATTGACGAGCAGCTTGCTTATCATCCCTCACTGAAACACTGGCACGTACTTGGAAATCCCGAATCCTCTCGAAGTGTCGCGGTGTATGCGCAGTATCGAAAGAAACGCCGTTATTCGGTGGCATTAGTCGCCCTACTCAATTGGCTTAAGTTACAAGTCAAAGATATCGACATCTAAGACGAGGAGTTATCAAGGTGCCTAACACCCCTCTAAAAACCGAACTTTTTAATTTTAAACGTCACGATATCGCACAGGTCGTAGCGATTGAGCAACAGCTATACAACGATCTGGCCTACCCTGAGCTGTTGTTTTATCAAGCCGTGCATCAATGGCCAAGTTCACAGTTCATTTGTCGCGACGCCGACAACATCCTCGCTTATGCCATGTACGCCCCAGCGGAGAAAGCCAACACCCTGTGGTTAATGTCAGCGGCGGTAAAACCTAATTGCCAAGGCCGTGGCGTCGGCACAAAACTTTTGAGCGATAGTCTGCGTAGTCTAGATGAACAAGGCACAACTTCGATTCTGCTCAGCGTGGCGCCGAATAACGCAGCCGCGGTCAGTGTGTATGAAAAATTAGGCTTCGAAGTAATAGAAACCGCCGAAGATTATTTAGGTCAAGGCCAACATAGACTCATCATGCAGAGGAAAATCACCGACAAGGATTCACTATGAACTTTTTGCAGGATTGGGCAAGTGCCGCACATACCAGTGTGGGCTTTTTCTGGATGGCATTATGGGCGTTCGCCCTTGGGTATTTAGTCAGTAGTCTGATCCAAGTGATGGTTAGCCGAGGTCGTATGAAGCGCCTGATGGGTGATGACTCACCCAAGTCGATGGCACTCGGCACCTTTTTTGGATTTATCTCGAGCTCCTGCAGCTTCGCTGCACTATCAACGACCCGCGCGCTGTTTAACAAAGGCGCCTCATTTCCTGCATCAATGGCATTTTTACTTGCGTCGACCAATCTGGTTATTGAACTCGGCTTCGTCATAGCAATCTTTCTCAGTTGGCAATTTGTCGCTGGCGAATATATCGGCGGCTTACTGTTAATAGTCTTTGCTTGGCTTTATATCAAACTGACCTCACCCACTGGGCTCATTAAGTCGGCACGTAAACAAGAAGATGGCGAAGACGAGGATAATTCGAGCAAAGCGTGGCGAGCCTTACTCAGTCGTGAAACCTGGCAACAGGTAGCAAAAAAGTACCAAATGGAATGGCAGATGGTATGGCAAGACGTTCTGCTGGGGTTTACCGCAGCGGGTATCATCTCGGCGTTCGTACCCAGTGAGTTTTTCCATTGGTTATTTCAAGGTTCAGGCGCTGAGGTGAGCGATGCATCGTTCTGGCAAGTGTTGCAACAAACCATCGTCGGACCGCTTGCAGCATTCTTCACTTTTATTGGTTCCATGGGCAATATTCCGCTGGCAGCGGTGCTCTATGGCGAAGGCGTTGCATTTGCCGGTGTCATGGCATTCATCTTCTCGGACCTCATTGTTCTGCCTGTGCTGCGTATTAACGCAAAGTACTACGGCTGGAAAATGGCATTGTATATTGCCCTCATGCTGTTTGTGTGCCTCGTATTAACAGCGCTGACGCTGCATTATGGCCTGTTCGCATTTGATGCGTTACCCGACCATTCACAGCAGCAGCACATCACCGAGCGCGCGTTTTTCTCAGTTGACTATGGCTTTATTCTGAACATTATCTTCGTAGCCGTCAGTGTTAGCCTCGTTTACTTAACCCAACGCCAAACACACCAACACAGTCATCACGGACACCACCACGACCATCATCACCATGCTAAAAGTTGGCGTGACCATTTGATGAACGGTCTCTGTGCTCTAGCCGGCGTATGGTTGGTCATAGGGCTCATACTCAATGGGGTGCTTTAGTGTCACTTTTTGATGGTGCCGATCCAGTCCAGTTTGCCCCGGGCGCTTGGCTTTATCCGGGCTATGCTACACAGCAGGCTGCCGACATATTGGCAGCCATTCGAGCGTGTGTGCGGCAGGCGCCTTTGCGACACTTCACTACGCCTGGTAATAAAAAAATGTCTGTTTTAAGTAGTAATTGTGGTGATTTTGGCTGGGTATCCGACACAAAAGGTTATCGCTATCAAGCACTGGATCCGCTCACCCATGCGCCATGGCCAAAAATTCCCAGCCTGTTATACGAGGACGCCGTGCGTGTTGCTGAGCAAGCAGGCTACCCAGATTTTGTGCCCAATGCGTGCTTAATCAATGTGTATAAACCCGGTGCTAAAATGGGACTGCACCAAGATCGCGACGAATCCGACTTAACTCACCCCGTGGTCTCTTATTCATTTGGTCTGCCCGCGCGTTTTATCTGGGCTGGTCAGTCACGTACCGGCGCGAAACAACGTCTGCCGCTGAATCATGGAGATGTATTAGTTTGGGGCGGTTCCAGCCGGCTCAATTATCATGGTATTGATAAACTCGTCGACGGCACCCACCCTCTCACCCAACAAACACGTGTAAACCTCACATTAAGAAAAGCTTAATATCTGCTGATCCATTTACATACAGTCACGTATGTATCATTACCTGTATATGAGAGGAAGTAGTATGAGCAGTATCAAAACAGCGGCAGTCGCATTGGCAGCCGCAACCTTTTTATTACCTGTACAAGCAGATGAGTGGCACGTGTCAGCCTCGTATTCAACCGATCAATTGCGTGGCGCACGTGTTGGCTATCGTACCGAGAGTACCCAGTTTGACTTTCTACAGTGGGCCGGTAGCCCACAAGTAAGTCTAGAAATGGGGCTCAATCATTGGCAAGATTCGAACGATACGTCTGATAATATTACCGCATTCACTGTTTCACCTGTGTTTCAGTGGCAGTTAACCGAAAGTGCCACTCCACTCTATTTGGAAGCGGGCATCGGCGGTAGTTATTTTGACAAAACACGTATTGGCGACCGCCGTTTATCAACACAGTTCCAGTTCGAAGACCGAGTAGGATTGTCATGGCAATACAGTGCCGCCAGCGATGCTCGTATTACCGTTCAATATTCCCACTACTCTAACGCGGATATAAAGCGACCTAACGACGGATTGGACTTTTATTCGATTTATTGGGTATTACCTATTTGAATACCTTAGCAAAGGAGGCAATTATGATTCCCCAGTTTGGTATGGGTACATTCAGACTCGAAGGGCAAGAACTCACGGATCTCGTTAGTGCGGCGATTGACATGGGTTATCAACACATTGATACCGCACAGTTTTATGATAACGAGGCGGATGTAGGCAAAGCACTCGCTCAGCATAGCAATAAAGATGTGTTTGTAACTACCAAAGTATGGTACGAAAAGTTAGTCTATCAAGATGTGCTGGATTCATTGCAAGAGAGCCGTGATAAGCTACAGCGCGACACCATGGATCTTGCGCTCATCCATTGGCCTTCGCCCAATAATGAAGTGCCAGTTGAAGAGACGCTAGATGCACTACAAAAAGCGCAGCAAGATGGTTTGATAAAACATTTTGGTGTATCTAACTTTACTATTGATTTGCTAAATCGTGCCGCTGCGCATGTAGGTCAGGAAAACCTGTTGACCAACCAAATCGAAGTACATCCCTTTTTCCAAAATCATGCAATTACCGATGCCTGTAAGCAGATGGGCGTCAAGGTAACGGCGTATTTGCCGTTGGCAAAAGGTGCCGTGATGGATAACGCGGTTATGCAAGATATCGCTGAAAAACATAACGCTTCACCTGCACAAGTGGCTATCGCTTGGCAATTGGCGAATGGCTATATCGCTATTCCATCAACCACCAAGGTTGATCACTTAAAGTCAAACTTTGAGGCACAGCAGTTAAAGCTCGACCAAGATGACTTGAAAGCTATTGCTGACATTGATAAAGACGATCGGTTAATTGATCCTGATTTTTCACCCGATTGGGATTAAAAAGTAACCTTTAGGCAGCGTACCTTGTGCGCTGCCTATTGAACATCCCTTAGGTTCTGGCACAATGCCGTTAAGTCCGTTTTTAAAACACAGTGCCATGACTCGATTTTCACAACATCAGAAACCTTCTTTCATTGCGGTGTGCATTGCGCTCGCGGTGGTGTTTGTGTTGTGTTGGGGTAATCGCTTCAGCCTCGTCAAAACGTGTCAGTTAAGTGACCAACACAGTCAAGTAACGGCATCTACGGACTCAGTCAATCACACATCACCCGATAGCCACAAACAATGTGATCACGCCTCGCATCTACTCAAAGTGAGCCAACTCGATATCAGCGCGCTGGCGCTATTCGTGGTGTTTATTGGTTTCATTCTTCATCAAAATCGAACCGCGCGACAACCAAGCTATCGCTATCGTGCCGCCAAGCCTAAACGAAGGTGCCATAGCCTGTTCTGCTTGTTCCTGGAATAGCCCCATACGTTTAACTCAACAACGTATTTATCAGCTATTTTAGGAGTATCAATGAAAACAAACACAACTTTTGGCTACCTGCGTTGGTTCAGCGTTTGGGTAAGTCTCTTGCTCTCTACGCTCAGTTGGGCGCAGACAGCCCCCACGACGGGCTGGTTAACGAGTGCTGAACATGATGCCGTTGAGGTTAAGCTCGCGTTAACCGGTGAGTTTAATCCCACAACACGTACCTTACCGGCACTCCTCTCGGTGCAGCTCAAAGACGACTGGAAGACCTATTGGCGCGCGCCCGGTGAAGGTGGAATTCCACCACGTATCGACTTAGCTTCATCCAAGGGCATTGAACAAATCTCTTGGCATTGGCCAACGCCGAGCGAATACTACGTGCAGTCCATTCGCACCGCGGGCTATAAACACCAGGTTACGTTTCCCCTTGAGATTGTTGTATCTGAAGCTGCTGAAATGGCTCAATTGGATGCCATATTCACGTTATCAAGCTGCACGAATATCTGTGTACTAACAGACTTCCCGTTACAACTGGACATTGATCTGAGCCAACTCACGCCTGATAGCGAGCAAAGCTATGCATTTGCGCGTGCCATGAGCCAAGTCCCGCAGCCACTCAATAACGCTGAAATCACACGAGCAAGCTACTCGGCTAATAATCAACAGGTGAGTTTTGAACTCTCTCGCGCATCGGGTTGGTCGTCACCACAAGTATTTATTCATAGTGATGCTAAACAGCTCGATGAGGTCGTCTTTAAATTGACTCAACAAGACCTAAGCGCTGATAAAGAGCGGTTATCCGTGAGCTTTGAGGCATCGCATTGGTTGGAGTTGCCTGAATTAGTCAATCAAAAGGCCACCATCACGGTGCGTGATGGTGAGTTTGCAGCCGCCTACACAGCCCCACTCAAAGCAGATGAAGTATCCGTACCGAATAACGCCGACCATACAATGACCGTTTGGAGTGCATTGCTGGCTGCGTTACTCGGTGGACTGATTCTTAATATTATGCCGTGTGTACTGCCTGTGCTTGGAATAAAAGTTCAGTCTTTGATTGCACACCATGGCACCTCGCAGCGATATGTTCGGATTCAGTTTCTTGCCACCGCCATGGGAGTTATCACCACCTTTTTAGCCATGGGGGCACTGTTAGGTTTACTTAAACTCAGCGGTGTAAACATCAGTTGGGGCATGCAGTTTCAAAACCCTTGGTTTATCGCGACCCTTGCCGTTATTACCTTTGTATTTGCCATCAATTTGTTTGGCCTGTACTCGATAAGCCTCCCGCAATGGCTGAGTCAGTGGGCGATGAAACCGCAAAGTGGTTCATTGTTGGGTCATTTCAGTCAGGGTGTATTCGCCACCGTTTTAGCGACGCCTTGCACAGCGCCTTTTTTGGGCACTGCCGTCGCCTTTGCATTGGGTGCGCCCATGTATTTGTTGCTACTGATATTTCTTGCATTGGGCGTTGGTATGGCACTCCCTTGGTTAGCCATTGCGGCATTTCCTCAAACACGGCGACTGCTACCCAAGCCCGGACCTTGGTTGAAATGGGTAAAACCGGTGTTTGGGGCATTACTGCTCGCGACAAGCATCTGGCTACTCACGTTGTTAGCACCGCATTGGCAACCCTCTTCCAGCGAATCAACCTCGGCTCAGACAACCACTGAACGTTCTTGGCAAGCCCTGTCGTTTAAGACCATCCATCAATCGGTTACACAGGGCAAAGTGGTGTTTGTAGATGTCACAGCCGACTGGTGTATTACCTGCAAGGCAAATAAGCTTGGTGTACTTAAACAGGAGCCCGTATACAGTGCACTCGCTGCCGATGATGTGGTCAGAATGCGCGGTGACTGGACGGTGCGTAATGACTATATTACTGATTTTCTGCGCGCCTATGACGAATACGGTGTACCTTACAACCGCGTCTACGGCCCAGGTGCGCCAGAAGGTATTGAGTTGCCTGTCATATTAACCAGCGACGCTGTGATGCGCGCGATTGAGGATGCACGCCATGAGTAAGTGGGCGTTGAGGGGTATTAAACTGCTGGGTTATCTCGTCGCCGCCGCCGCCATTGCGTTCGGCGTTGACTTATATCGTAACCACGATGTACCCAAGGCATTACCCAACGAATTAACACTAACAACCCTCGCGGGTGAGCCACTCTCGGTTGCTAAGATGAGTGAAAAAGAACCTGTGTTGATTTACTTCTGGGCAACGTGGTGTCCCGTGTGCCCGACGGTCTCGCCGACGGTGGATTGGTTAAGTGAAGACTACAAGGTCATCTCAGTGGCGTTGCGGTCGGGCCACAACGCTAAGATTTCCGCTTATCTTAAGCAACATGAACTGGAGTTTACGACCATTAATGACGCTCAAGGCGAGATCGCGCGTCACTTCAATATCAGCGTAACACCCACCATTTTGATTATTAATGACCATAAAGTAACCAGCGCCACCAGTGGCTTTACCTCGCCACCGGGTATCCTTGCGCGCTTATGGCTAAGCAAATTATCAGATTAACTTTTAAAGATAAGGAATTAACCATGTTTAAACGACTCACACTCTGTATGGGTGCCGCATTGATAAGCCATGCGATCAGCGCACAGTCGCTCACCGAAAAGCAAGAAACAGATCTTGAACAGATCGAAACCATGTTGCGTGACAACCCGCAACTCATTGGTAATATGCGCCAAGGGCTCGAGAATTTTCTTGATGAGCAGCGCGCCCAACAGGAAAAGTATACCGAATACAAGGACTGGTTATTTGATACATCGGTCCATCCCACGTTAGGCGATGTTGATGCGCGACACTCGATCGTTATTTTTACCGACTACAACTGCCCTTACTGCAAACGCCTAGAGCCAAGCCTTGAACGCATCATTGAAGAGTATCCATCGATTAATGTCATCAATGTCATCGTGCCGCTGCGCCAACGCGAAGTGAAAGGCATTGCTACCAATTCGACGGAGTTTGGTTTAAATGTGTGGGCCAATGCAGCCGACGACTATTACGACGTACATACGTTGTTAATGGATAAGTCGGGCATGCACACAGCCGACTCACTCACAGCGATTGCAGAACGCACTCAAACGACACAGTGGCTCAAATCAATGGATGCCAGCAAGCAAGTCGTGCAAAAAAACCTTGAGGCATTTCAAGCGTTAGGTTTTCGGGGGACCCCTACCATCATGATTGGTGAGCAGTGGATACCTGGTTTTATCCAGTACGGTCAGATCGAACAAATCGCCAAACAAGAGTTTGGTTTATAAACTTGGCCTTCAGGGGACTTTCGGGTCCCCAATTATATTTGCTCTAATGCCAGTTCTTCGTTGAACTGACCAATGGCACGTTGCCGACCTTCACGTTTGGCTTGATAAAGATAGTTATCTACCTGTTTCACCTCATGGTGAATATCTGAACTTAACTCGACCACTTTAAACCCCATCGAGATCGTAACTGCCAGTACGTGTTGCCCTGCACTAAACGGCTGCGAGTTAACCTCAGCAATAATACGCTGCAATGCTAAGCGTGTTGAATCGATAGAATCATTAACGGCCAAGTAAATCAGAAATTCCTCTCCCCCCCAGCGAATAACTTTGTCATCGCTTTTTGTCGCGTGCTTTAGACGTTTCACAAGTATTTGCAGCACTTCATCGCCTACATCATGGCCGTAGGTATCATTGAGTGTTTTAAAGTGATCAATATCAATAAGACCAATGAATGCTTTATCACGATCATCGCGCAACTTTTCATCTTCGAGGAATCGGTAAAAATAACGTCGATTATGAGCCCCGGTGAGCGGATCATGATGGTTCTCATGCTCTAACGCAGCATTGGCAGAGTCTAATGCTCGGTTAAGCCGTTTAAGTCTAAAGTGAGCAAATAAACCAATCGTAAGAGTCAATAACGCACCCGCTACAATCGCCGCAATCAACTGGATTTGCGCCCTTTGCCTCGCCTCCATAAAGGCAATTGATTGCTCGGCCTGCGCCAATGCTTGTTGCTTTTGCTCAGCTTCGAGCAATGCGGCGATAGTGTCGCTTTCGGAATGCCCATCGTTGCTCTCTAGTTCACGATACAGTTCAATACTCTTCTTTAGATAGCTGTAAGCCTCCTTAGAATAAGACTGTTCTTGCAGTAACCTGGCCCAATCTTCATAGCCTTCAGCAGTTCTTAAATCATAACCATTCGCCAAATACCATTGATCGGCTTCGTTAAATAATTTAGAGGCCCTATCGTATTGCCCCGTATCAAGCAGAGCGTACGCACGAGACATCTTGGCAGCGGCGACATAATAGGGGCTAGCCTTTGCTTCGGCGAGATTCAGCATATCCTGAGTCAGTGCTAAGTTTTTTTCGACCTGCCCTGTATTCATGTATATATAATGCAAGTTACTCCACACGATGAGCTTGAGTTCATAATCCCCTTGGCTGGATTCAAGCTGTAACAAGTCTTCGTAAAGCGCGATTGCTTCCTCATTACGCCCTGCGTAGCTCAGAATATAGCCTTTATCTAGCAGACGGTTAGAACGAGCATAGGTTGTCTCTGCTAGCTCAATAGCACGATCAATATTCTGCAAAGCCCTGTCAAATTCCTTCAGATCATTTTGCAAAAGCGCGCGAAGCGAATATGCCTGGCTTTGCAGGTGCTGAAAGTGACTTTCTTTTGCTATTGCAAGCATAATACGCGTCGCTTCAATACCTTCTGCAAAGCGCGCTTTCTTTATCGATTCGCTCGTATAGAGGTAGGCTGATAAATACCTTAATGGCGCAGAGGAAACTTCCGACTGCATAGAGTAAGCCACCAGTACTCGGTCATATGCCTTGCCTGACTCCCCCGCATTGTTAAAACGGTTTTGTTCACATAGGGACTCCGCTACAGCAAAGTTATTCCTCTCTAAAAGAGTGGCTTTGTCAGAGTCGCGTACAGACCTTAACTCAATGTTATTCACGCAAGCTAGATAATTGAGGTAGGCTTGCTCTCGTAATGAGTGTGGGGCGTACTCTTGAGCAAGAGACTTTACCGTGGCGGCATACTGTTCGGAATCATGAATCGTTTTTAACTGATTCTCTAATGCGGCCTCAAACTTCGTATATTGCCGCATGGAAGCATCGAGCTCTTGCGCAACCACTGAAAATGATGCCATCAGCAAGGTTAAACAAACCAACTGGTTACGACAGCGCACCATAAAAGACTCCAAGTTGTGCATAGCCCGCGCTCCGTGCTCTTGAATACGCTTTCCAGTATTTATAATGCAATTTGGATTGTCAATTCAAAAAAAGTTCTCAGAGAGCGGATGTCTACACCCGCTTAGCCGCCAATTATTTAATCACCGTTAAACACTAACCGAATCTAAACAATACTCACCAGATATCCGATGAACCATGGCGCAATACCGTATAAACACAATAATCCGCCTTATTTATTTTCTAGCTATCAAACACTAAAAAAGAGTACAGTATCCGCTTGAGGAATCAAAATATTGGTTTTTAAAGCTACATAGTGAAAACTCAATGAATAAAAACCTAACTTCGTTAATTCGGGCGTTGCTATTAATAGGCACAGTGGTCTCACTTTTTTTTGTGCCATGGCCCATCGTTACCACGTGGTTGACGCCGTTACCCGACACCGTGCAGCAACAAATTGAAGAAGCAACTCGATCGCACTTTGATGGCATGCTTGTTTATGTGCAACAAGGTGAGCACGAGGCTCAAATTTATACTTCTGGCTGGCATGATCGTGATAATAAAGTCCCCGCTCGACCCGATGCGTTATTTAAAATTGCGAGTATCAGTAAACTCTATATCGCGTTAGCAACCACTAAACTGGTTAGCGATGGACACGTATCACTCGATGACACACTCGATAAACTATTACCGAGACTCACCCATCAGATCGACTATGCTGATAAAATTACTTTAAAAATGCTTGTGCAACATCGCAGTGGGCTTCCTAATTACACGGATACGCCCGACTATTGGATGGAACCACCTGCTAGTATGGAAGAAAAACTATCGCTGATCCTAGATAAACCGGCGGACTTTGAACCCGGCACCGATTATGCGTACTGCAATACCAATTACCTGCTACTGGCTGAGATTATCAACACAACTCTTGGCCATTCTTATCAGGGTTTTATTAAAGAACGGATCTTACAACCGCTAAATTTAGACCAAACCTATTTCTCTCTCACTGAAGTTGATATGAATCATCTCATGGGCGGCTACTATGTGGGGGTGCAATCCGACATAAAAGGGAACAATTACGGTTCGATGATCGCCAGTATCAGCGATGTGGGTCGGTTCATTCGAGCACTTAACGATGGCGCTGCATTTGCACCGGGTGAACAAGCCATCTACTCGTCGATCTATGAGTTCGAGCACGGTGGCTTAATACCCGGCTATCAGAGCTTAGCCGAGTATCACCCAGACATAGATACCGTCGTTGTGCAGTTTGTAAATACAACCGACTTTAACGGATACGAGTGGAATCTCTCGGAAGTTTATATAAATCGTATCGTGGACATACTTAAAAAGAAGCCTTAGCTGGCTTCTTTTTGTTTCGCAAACTTATCAACCGTATTGGCATCCACATCACAAGCGGCTTTAAATTCTTCCGAACCTTCACTTTTGCCCACCTTAAATACCGAAAACATTCTGGTCATAACAGGGGTGCGCTCGACATTTTGTTCAGTCGGCTTAAAACGAAAGTAATGTAAGTTTACAGCGATTGCTTTGGCAACCGTTTCGTTGGGATATGCATATTCGACTTTGTAGTTTGGCACGCGTCCCTCACTATTTATTGTATAGATAATTGAGGCGCAGCCATTTTGATTGTTACGTGCAAGTTCCCGTGCGTATTTATCAGAGGTGTTACGTGTTTTTTCTTGTTTCTGCATAACCCAGTAGTCGGTTACAACCTGACCATTTTTTTCTTCGGTTAAGTCCAAAACATACTCGGGCTCTTCGGGTAAATCCCGACCCATACTTTCACATCCAATCAGCCCCAGTAAACATATTGCTCCCGTGAGGCCAAATGCCAACTTTTTCATTTTTATATCCTTGTAAATTGACTAAATTAGCTACTGGAAACATAAATCATATCACAGTGTTAACAAAAGTTAACAAAAAGTAACAATAAAACCCTTTATACTGGCGCCTGTTTGGAGGACGACCTCCCCCATTCTGGGTATAAATGACCAGGACGACCTGGCAAATTCAATGAGCTTTTTTATGTCTTGGATATACCTTATATTGGCTGGATTACTTGAGATCGTATGGGCGTTCTCAATGAAACAGTCCGCTGGATTTACTCGACTTACGCCATCCATTATTACCCTTGTTGCGATGATCGCTAGCTTTTGGTTGCTCGCTGTAGCGATGCGTTCAATCCCCCTCGGGACCGCCTACGTGATTTGGACGGGCATTGGCGCTATTGGCGCGTTTATTGTTGGCATCGTGTTCTTATCAGAGGCTGTGACACCCATGCGATTAGTTGCCGCAGGCATGATCGTATGTGGTTTATTACTGTTGTCATTAACCAAGCAATAACCAAATTCGAGTTTTAAGGGCTGTTCAATCTGAGAAATCAGAGCACTGATTTAATGATGACGAACAGCCCCATGCCCACTAAGAATACCGCAAAGCCTTTTTGCAGTTTATCCGTAGCAATCGAGCGGCCGAGTTGAGCACCGAACACCGATCCCAATACGCCCCCCGCTATCATGATACCAATAACAAACCAGTCAAAGGTGATATTTTGGCTCGACATGACAGCGTAATATTTAAAGAAGCCAACTACCGACTTGATGACAATAATGAGGAGACTGGTGCCAATAGCAACGGGCATTGATAAACCAGCCAGTAAGACCAATGCAGGTACGATTAAGAACCCACCGCCAACCCCCACAAACCCAGTAATCACGCCAACGGTTAAGCCCTCAAACATGACCTTAGTGTAATTAAGTGTTTGCGTGTTGCCGTGTTCTGCCGGTTTACTGCGCCACATGAACACGGCAGCGACGATCATCAGCAATGAAAACACCAGTAATTGCCAGCGACTGTCCACCAAGGTTCCGAGCCACGCCCCACCATATGTACCGATCATGCCAGGAATACCGAATACCCAAAGGTGTTTCCAACTCACAGACTTTCGACGAATGTAAGAAATAGATCCGAAAAGACTAATACCTGCGACAATGAGTAAAGACGAAGCGATGGCTAAATCGGCGGGCATATTTACCAGGTACATTAAAACAGGTACGGTTAGGATCGAGCCGCCCGAGCCGAATAGCCCCAGAGACGCACCGACAATTAACGCACCGATCATCGCAAAGAGCATGAGCCGCCTATCTGTGGGATGTGCATTGTGTACTCACTATAATTTAGCTTTTCACAGATTGAAACCTAAATAACGTTATGGTTATATACTTATTGTTAGTGAGTATACTTAAGTGATTTCAATTAAGAGGTAACATCATGTCAGTGCTCAAACCTATTGTGACTCACTTTTTTGATGAGCCGACAAATACCTATAGCTATGTGGTGCAAGATCCTAACTCCTCACACTGTGCCGTCATCGATTCTGTCCTTGATTTTGATTATGCTGCGGGTCGCACAAGTACGGCATCCGCAGAAAACATTTTAAAATTTGTAAGCGATAACGCGCTTACGGTGGATTGGATTCTTGAAACCCATGTACATGCTGATCACTTATCTGCTGCGCCTTTTTTAAAAGAGCACACAGGTGGTCAATTGGGCATCGGTGAGCATATTAAAACCGTGCAAGAGACCTTTGGCAAGGCGTTTAACGAAGGCACTGAGTTCGAACGCGATGGCAGTCAATTTGACCACCTTTTTGCCGATGGTGATACGTTTAGCATCGGCGAGCTACAAGCCAAGGTATTACACACCCCGGGTCACACACCCGCTTGTTTAACCTATGTGATAGGCGATGCCGCGTTTGTTGGTGACACGCTGTTTATGCCGGATTACGGCACCGCGCGTTGTGACTTCCCAGGTGGTGATGCACGTACACTTTATCGCTCAATTCAAAAGGTCTTTGCCCTACCCGATGACACGCGACTGTTTATGTGCCACGACTACAAAGCGCCCGGCCGTGATGAATACGCCTTTGAGACCACGGTAGCAGAAGAAAAACAAAACAACGTCCACGTTGGCGGCGGTACCAGCGAAGATGCATTTGTAAAAATGCGCACCGAGGGCGACGCAACACTGAACATGCCGCGTTTAATATTGCCTTCAGTGCAAATCAACATGCGTGCCGGACACTTCCCCGAGCCAGAAGACAACGGCCAACGCTACCTCAAACTTCCCCTCAACCTATTCTAGTAGGTCGCGCCTTTGGCGCGACACTTCGTTCTGTCCACACCAATTCACTCAAACCATTTGACATATGTTTTTTCATATATATGATTTACCATATATATTAAACAGGAATGGACACGATGACCCCATTACAGCTTTTTAAATGCCTATCGGATGATACCCGTTTAAAGTCGGTGCTGATCGTAAGTACGCTCAAAGAAGCTTGCGTCTGCGATCTGATGGACGCGCTAGAGCTTGATCAGCCAAAAGTCTCGCGTCACCTCGCTGAACTGCGTAAGTGCGACATCGTGCTAGGTGAGCGCCGCGGTAAATGGGTGTATTACCAACTGCATCCTGACCTACCTGCGTGGGCAAAAGACATCATCAATCAAGCCGCTCGTAATAATCTAAATTACTTTTCCGCTGCCCTCGACAAGCTTAAGCATGCCAAAGCCCAAGGCACTAGCTGCTAACACAAAGGTTTATTATGAAGATACTCTACATCTGCACCCATAATCGTTGTCGCAGCATTTTATCTGAAGCGATCACCAACCACTTTGCCAGCGACCATATTCAGGCAAAAAGCGCTGGGAGCCAGCCTGCAGGCGAGGTACACCCTCTCTCACTGCGTTATTTGAACGAAGCCGGCATACCGACGGATGGGTTACAAAGCCAATCGTGGGATGAATTCGAAGACTTCAAACCCGACATCGTCATTACCGTCTGTGACTCGGCGGCAGGCGAGGCTTGCCCGGTTTGGTTCGGACAATCAATTAAAATGCATTGGGGACTTGCCGACCCTTCAAAGCTTGAAGGCACCGAAGAAGAGATTGCCACCGCTTTCCGCGAGTGTATCAAAGAAATCAAACACCGCGTGAGTCAACTGCAAGGAATTGCCGTGCAATCACTTGAGCGCGAACAACTTAAAAACGCATTGAACCAACTAGGAGCACAGTAACCGATGTCTTCTGATGTCTCACTACCTAATATCGATAGTAACTTAATGGATAAACCGACACTCGAGAAGTGCCTACCTCAGCCCGCAGAACATGCGCCCCGAATTTTGCTGTTGTATGGTTCGCTTCGCAAGCGCTCATTCAGTCGATTAGTGGTCGAGGAAGCGGCGCGCCTTCTTACCCACATGGGTGCCGACGTTAAGATATTTAATCCCGAGGGATTACCCCAGACAGACACCGATGACGGCAGCCACCCAAAAGTCCAAGAGTTGCGCGACTTAATGATGTGGTCAGAAGGACAAGTGTGGTGCTCACCTGAGCGTCATGGCTCGATGACCAGCTTGTTCAAAAGCCAAATTGACTGGGTCCCGCTCAATCTTGGTGGTGTGCGCCCTACACAAGGTAAAACGCTTGCGGTTATGCAAGTCTGTGGTGGCTCACAATCATTTAATACGGTCAATCAACTTCGGGTTTTAGGTCGTTGGATGCGTATGGTCACAATTCCCAATCAATCGAGTGTACCAAAGGCGTTTCTTGAGTTTGATGATAACGACCGTATGAAGCCATCGCCTTATTACAACCGCATTGTGGACGTCATGGAAGAGCTCATGAAGTTCACCTTATTACTCAGAAACAACAAAGATTATTTCGTCGATCGATACTCTGAGCGAGTTGAGTCTGCCGAAGAAGTCAGTCAACGCGTTAACCAACGAGCGCTTTAAGGAGCTAGCATGGGTTTATTTGAACGTTATTTGTCTGTTTGGGTGGCACTTGCCATCATCGCAGGTATCGCCCTGGGTATTGCAGTCCCAGGCGTTTTTACCGTGGTATCAGAGCTGGAGTATGCCCACGTTAACTTAGTTATCGCGGTGCTCATCTGGCTAATGATTTACCCGATCATGGTACAGGTCGACTTCTCATCCATTAAAGATGTCGGCAAAAAACCAAAAGGCTTGGTATTAACCTTGGTCATCAACTGGCTGATCAAGCCGTTTACCATGGCATTACTGGGGTGGCTGTTCTTTAAAGGGTTGTTTGCCGACTGGGTCGACCCGCAAACCGCATCCGAGTATATCGCTGGCATGATTTTACTGGGTGTTGCACCCTGTACAGCAATGGTGTTTATTTGGAGTCAACTGACAAAAGGTGACGCTAACTACACCTTGGTGCAGGTCTCTATCAACGACGTCATCATGATATTTGCATTTGCACCTATCGCCGGCTTACTTTTGGGTGTAACTGATATCACAGTGCCGTGGGACACCTTGTTGCTGAGTGTCGTGCTGTATGTGTTGATACCACTCATTCTTGGCGCATTAACGCGCAAGAAACTGGATAAAGGCAACGACCACACACGCCTGAACAACTTTCTTGCAGCCATGAAGCCTTGGTCGATCGTGGGTCTACTCGCGACGGTTGTCCTTTTGTTTGGTTTTCAATCCGAAACCATCATCGAAAAACCGCAGGCGATTGTACTCATAGCGATTCCGCTACTGATTCAAACCTACGGTATTTTCGCTGTGGCGTATTTCTTAGCGAAGAAAATGAAGTTGCCGCATAACGTAGCTGCGCCTGCCTGCATGATAGGCACTTCAAACTTTTTCGAACTCGCGGTGGCGGTTGCCATCTCATTGTTCGGCCTGCACTCAGGTGCGGCACTCGCCACCGTTGTGGGCGTATTAGTCGAAGTACCTGTCATGCTCTCATTGGTGTGGTTTGCTAACCGCACGCGGCATTGGTTTAACGACTAAAAACGATACGATGCCTGTATCGCAAATGACCGACCGGGCTGGCTGTACTGCTCGGTCGGCGCATCGGCCGACAGTCCTGCGACACGTTGATAAGGCACATAATACTTATCGGTTAAATTGAGCGCCGCCACGTTCACCTGCCAATCGCCCAAACGCATTCCCGCCAAAACGTCCACAGTGGTATAGCCCGCCGTTTCGATATAAGGTCCCGACTCGGCCGACGCACTCGGTACATCATCCATTTCAGCGACGGCATTGACAATACCTCGGATATGCCAGTTATCGGCAAAATAGCCAAAAGAGACATTACCCGACAGCGGCGATAATGAGGTCAACGCCTCGCCCGTTGCATCGTTCTCACCCGTCACGTACGCAGCAGAGCTATCGAAACGCATGAAGTCAGTGAGCCAGTGCGTCAAACTTGCCTCAGCTCCCTTGATTGTCACTTCATCTTGATTCACATACTGATATTCAACCCGGTCAACGCCTGGAATATAAGTGGGGCTCGTGCCGACGACAGCGGTCTCAATGAAATCATCAAAGCGGCTGTAAAACGCAGCAAAGTTCCATCGCGTTGTGTCATTACTGAACTTTAAACCCGCTTCTAGAGCGCGGCTGCTTTCTGGCTGTAGGTCTGGGTTGGGCAAGATGGCATAAAACGGCTCAATGCCATGGCTCTGATAGGCTTGGTCATGCGGTGGGATCTTAAAGCCCTCGGCGTACTGCAAGTAACCGCGTACACCCGATTCAAAGGTATAAACGCCCGCCACCTTAGGTGAAAATGCCGTCTCGCTGATATCTGCAAGCTCAGACATATCGTACAGCGTGTTCTCATTTGGGCTCATCTCATAGTGATCAAGCCGTGCGCCAATAATCAGTTTAAAGGCAGTTTCTTTAAACGCGATGTTATCCTGCAAAAACACACCTGTAAGCCATGTTTCAGCACCGGGGAAGGCTTTCTGTGGCTCATTATCTTGCAATACTGTGCCATCGGTGGCGATACGCGTCTTAAATCGCGGTCGCTCGGTGTCGTAATAATCAGCATCAAAGCCATAGACGATGTCATGCCGTGTTGAGGCAGCATCACGTTGCTTTTGTGCTTGCCAACGCGCACCGATGATCTGTTGCTCAAAACCATAGTCATTGTAGTCGATATAAGCACCGGCTTGGCTGGCTCCGGCACTGACCTGATCGCTCCCCTGCTGATAATCCGTCAAATAAAGTTGCCAATGCTGCGAGTCGGCGAATGCGTTGGCTTGATTACGTTGGTAATCGACCGAAAGCGCTGTTTGGCGGTTATCGTCATCGGTTTGGTTGGTCTGAGAAAGCAATTGTTCAGTGTCTTGCTGAAAGTGGTCTAAGGTAAATTTCAATTCATCACCACCGACATCAAGTGCCCATTTAGCTAACACACTCTGACTGTCATACTCATAACCAGGCAGTGATTCTTCATAGTTCTGCGTCTCCTCGCCTTGTCGCGCGGATACCTGAATCATTGCGCTCGAGCCATCGAACTGCCGGGCACCGCTAAAGCCGAGCTTTGTCTCATCGGTCAGACTATCAAAGCCAAGACTCAAGCGTGCTGCACTCTCATCACCCTTTAATAAATCGCTCGGGTCGGGTGTTGATATAACAATCACGCCACCTAAACCATCGGAGCCATAGAGCGGTGATGCGGCCGCTTTCGCCACTTCGATTTGTTGTACCTGGGCGACATCTAAGTAACCGCGCCCCACCAAATAACCGCCTCCGCCTGCGTAGGCGTCGTTGAGTCGACGACCATCTTTAATGTACACCACCCGGTTACCACCGATTCCTCGAATCGATAAGGTTTGCGCCTGACCTTGGGTGCCCGTCGACTGAATACTCGGATCATAGCGGAACACATCCGCGAGACCATTACTCACTTGCACATCGATATCGTCTGCCGAAATAACGCTCACTGCACCGGCGACGTCTTCGAGTTTTTCCTCGGTACGCGATCCAGTTACTACTAAAATCTCATCAACGCTCTGGTCGGCTGCAGGCAAATTCACTTCTGCGGCATACACACCGCTGGTCATAGTTGCCGCGATGGCAGCGGCCAATAGCGAAGGTTTAAAAGAGTCAGTTTTCTTAATCCAAACGTTCACAAGCTTCTCCAATTTCTTTGAATGACAAAACAGGCATCGTGAAAACGCATTAGATCTAAACGAAAACTATTTGCATTTGCAACTAAAACTTACTATTTTATTTTACGCAATCGCAAATCAGAACGATAAGAGGCTCCTATGACGCGGTTTTACAGAAGATTTAAACACTCGTTGCTTATATTGGCAGTAGCCCTGCCCTTGCTCACTCACGCGCAAACCTCACCTCAAGGCGGAATTATTACCGCAGGTGGCACACTAACCGATATCGTATTTGCCGTCGGGGGCGGCGAAAAAGTGATTGGCGTGGATACCTCAAGCACCTCACCCAGTAAGGTGCATAAACTCCCCAAAATCGGCTACTACCGTAATCTATCCGCCGAGGGCGTGCTCAGCTTTAATCCGAAACAAGTATGGGTACTCGAAGGTGCCGGCAGTGAACGCGCATTAGCGCAAATCGAAACGGCCGGTGTACCTGTTAGCGAATTCAGCAAGCCCACAACGCTATCTGAGCTGTATGCCCTGATTCACCAAGTCGCCGAAAAGCTCGCTACGCCTGAACGCGCTGAGCCCGTAATTAACGGCATTAAAGACAAGTTTCATCCCGTTTCGCGTGTGCAACCACTCAGTGGCCTTTTTGTCTTGCAAGTATCCGAACGCGGTGTTGTAGCCGCGGGGCACGACAGCGTACCCGATTTACTATTCAGCCAGTCGGACATTATCAATGTGGTTGACCATAAAGGCTTCAAAACCGTATCGCGGGAGCATTTATTGGTAAACCAGCCTGACTTTATCGTCGCCCCCTCCCACGTCGTCGATGCCGCTGGGGGGCGCGAGCGATTCTGCCAAAACGCAACTTTACAGTTATTAAACGCGGGGCAATCCTGCCAGCTATTGGTAATGGACTCGTTACTCGCACTGGGGATGACCACGCGCATTGCCGAAGCACATGAGGCGCTTTTAGCGTATGTTAATGACCTTTGAGCGACGCCGCTGGCTAATTGCCGGCACATTCGGGATCTTGGCAAGTAGCTGGCTGCTGTTATCGAGCGGCCCCGTGCTAAGCGATTGGCGACTACCGTTGATGTGGTTGCCTGGCTTCGGCACGCCCATGAGCGAACTCGAGCAAACCGTCGTCACACAATTACGTTTACCGCGTTTGGTTTTAGGGCTTTTAGTCGGTGCGGTATTGGCACAAAGCGGAACAGCGATGCAAACCCTGTGTCGCAACCCACTGGCTGACCCAGGACTCATCGGCATCTCAGGCGGCGCGGCCGTATTCGCACTAGCAGTGATCGCATTGGGTGAACAAATCGGTATACAAGGCAGTATTTGGGTGTCTTTGGCCGCCTTTCTGGGCGCCCTCCTCACCACCTTTGTTGTCTATCGCTTAGCTGGCGGTAAAACAGGCGTCGACGTCGCCACGTTATTACTTGCCGGTGTGGCAATTAACGCGCTAGCCGGCTCATTACTCGGCTTACTGAGTTATTACGCTGATGACGATGCACTGCGACTCATGAGCTTTTGGCAAATGGGCTCACTCGCGGGTGCCAGTTGGCAGCAGTTACCCTTAGGCATAGTACTCATGGGTGTCAGCTCAATCGCATTATTTATGTTGCGCAAGCCTATTAACACGCTGCTGCTGGGTGAACGTCAAGCGCGTTACTTAGGTGTGAATACCGTGTCACTTAAGCGGCAACTGATTATTTGGGTGGCATTAGGTGTGGGCGGCGCAGTCGCGTTGACCGGTATGATCGGCTTTGTCGGTTTAATTATACCCCACATCGCTCGCATGCTGGTGGGCGCTAATATCCGTTGGCTGATGCCCGTATCCATGTTGTTTGGTGCCGCAGTTTTGGTACTCACTGACTGGATCGCTAAAACCATCGTCGCGCCAGCTGAATTACCCATCGGCATCATCACCGCTGCGGTCGGCGCCCCCTTCTTTATTTACCTACTTATCCAACAAAAACGGAGGCTTCATGCTGGATATTAATATCACTCATGTTAACTACGGTCACAAACGGCTCTTGGGCGCGTTCGACCTATCCCTTGAAGCAGGCGAATTTGTTGCCGTGATCGGTGAAAATGGCGCGGGTAAATCCACTCTACTCAATACCTTGGCGGGCGAGCTCTATTATCACGGCACCATTCAACTGAACGGTCGCGAACTCAACCACTGGATACCGTCGCAGCTGGCACCCGTACGCGCGGTAATGGAACAAAAGCTCAGCGCTCCTTTTGGTCTCACGGTTGCAGAATTGGTCGGTATGGGACGGTTTTGGTCCCAAGAACCTGATTATGCAGCGCATCAACGCGCATTAAAATGGCTCGAACGGCTCGATGCCGCTAAATTTGCTGAACGCACCATGGATACTCTGTCTGGGGGCGAACAGCAACGTGCACATATCGCGCGTTGCTTGTGTCAGCTCGATGTCACGGTACCCGGCGAGCAAATGCTGCTACTCGATGAGCCTACGTCTGCGCTTGATGTCTATCACCAGCATTCGGTGCTCGCAGAACTGCGTCGTTTTACCCAGCAAGGCAATTTAGTCATCGCCGTGATGCATGACCTAAATTTAGCATCTTTATATGCGGACAATATTTTGCTGCTCGCCGACGGCGAACTCAAACATTTTGCCAAACCCGAGGCGGTGTTCCGCACCGAAATACTTGAACAAACTTATCGCAGTCCGGTCTACATCACTGAGCACCCGAGCATTCGCAAGCCCATGATTTTTACCGAACCCAGACACCTATAACAACGAACACAAAGAGGACGAAAAATGAACGAACGTCAACACGCCGCTCAACAAGCACGGGCGCTTGCACAACGCAATAGCACCGCTGTCTTGTCGACTTTATCAAAGAAACTTGGTGGTATGCCGTTTGGTTCCGTATCGCCGGTGATGCTGACCGATGAGGGGCATATCGTGTTTTATGTCTCTGATATTGCCCAACATGCGCGCAACCTTAATCAAGACAATCGTTTGAGCGTCACGCTGTACGACAGCACCGATAAAGGTGATCAAAATACCCAAGGGCGACTCACGCTCAGTGGTCATGCCCGAGTGATTGACAACAACGACTTAGCCGAGCGCTACTACCAACGCTTTCCAAGTGCCGAGGGCTACAAAAAAGCACATGATTTTAAATTTTGGCAACTCAACGTCGAGCATATTCGCTTTATTGGCGGCTTTGGTGAGATATTTTGGCTGGAGCCGAACGAGTGGTTAGTATCCGCGCCCGAGTGGGATCATAATGCGGCACTTGGCATGATCACACACATGAATGAGGATCATGCCGATGCCTGTGCACTTATCTTGCAACAGCAGTTAAACCAACACTCACATGTGAAAGACAATACGTTCGAAGCGGGCAGTGTCACTATGCGCAGTGTTTACCCAGACGGCTTTCACCTCAGCTACGATGAACGCACGTTTTTTGTTCCGTTCGAAGCCCTGGCAACCAACGGCCAACAAGTGCGCCAGCAACTCGTTAAAATGACCCATCAAGCACGCGCCGCATGATACGTAAAGCGTGCGCTGCGGCGCACGCTTCTTATCATAACAATTAACGGTGTTGGCTAATCAGCGAGCCTAACCGCGGCGATATTGAGGTAGAATCGTTGCCGTAGTCGCTAAATACCACACTGGTGTATATCAATGCCGCAACACTCAGTGCGATAGAAGCACTGCCAGTTATTCCTAACCATTTTGCCAAATGCGGATCGCGCCGTTGCGTGCGAAGGTAATGCATTCGCATGCCGCCAATCACTAAGCTCGTTAACATGAGTCCAAAAACAGCGTAAATCACTTTGACCAACCACCCGCTCACTGAGCCAGTAGCGAAGTTACCAAAATGCAAAGGATCAGCGGTATCAGCAATACGCGCCACAATCGCTAATTCAGAGGCATACTGGGTGCTCACCACCTCAGAGGTAACCGGGTCAAGGTAAACACGGTTCGCTCTATCGCGCACCAGCGTCGCGCCATTTTGACCAACCAAGCCCATCACTTGATGATGTCGATGAGGATAGAAGAACCCGGTAATATCCATATCGGGACGCGCCTGCTGCGCCGCACTAACCAATTCAGTCAACGAGCGAGCGGGTTGCGAAATCTGCGCGTCGTCATGGGTTATCGTTGGCGCAGCGGGATAATGATCGATATCGACATCATACATAATACGTTCAGCCAAATACCAAGCACCCGTTACCGCCATAATCGCAGTAAGCCACCATGCCCATAACCCAAGCCATTTATGCCATCCTGACCAATCGGTGCGTTTTTTCCACGCGAGCCCTTTAGGTGCAGTAAGAAAGCCCCGCCACCATTTTCGGTACACATAAAAGCTGGATATCAGTGACAACAGGAGCAAAATACTGGTGGAGGTGACAATGTACTTACCGACGGTACCCATTGATAAATACATATGAATATCACGCAAATAACGCGATAACTGTCCCCACTCACCCTCGCCGAGTAATTCGCCCGAGGCCGGATCGAAGAACACAAACCGAAAGCCCTGTGGCGTCATCAACCGTGCTTCACCCGCTAAATAGCCTTGCTGATGCACCTGCGCACCGAGTAGGTGACTGTCGGGATACGCGCCTGCAAGGTTAGACTCCAATTCAGCCCACGCAACCGCACCCTCACGCTCGGTCAGCGCGCGGTACTTGGCATCACTGACATACTGAATTTCATAACTTAGCGTTGCGAGCACACCCGTTGCGGTAATCAGTAGCAGAAGGCCGGCAAAAGCAAAGCCGGCCCATGAATGTAACGCAAACCATTGACGATTCGTCATCATAGCGATCCATTAAAAACGGTATTTAACGCTCGCATAAATGCGACGTGGCTCACCTGGGAAGTGACCCGTACGGCTCAAGAAACCGCTTGATGCGTATTCTTTATCAAACAGGTTTTTAATATTGACCTGTACCAACCACGCGTCAAACTCGGTCTGCCAACTGATGTCGAAAACGGTATAGGGCTTTACTCGTTGCCCCGAAAAGCTTATTTGCTCGCTCACGTAATCCATACCACCGCTGATGGCTGAATCAATCATGGGCAAGTCGTACCGAGTCCACAGACCCAGCTGATGCATCGGCGCGTTCACAAAGCGATCCCCCACCGAGTTAGTGATACTGTCATTCGGTGAAGCCTCAGCAACCCGCGCATCGTTGTAGGCATAGTTCGCGTTGACTACCCACTTATCCGTCAGGTCACCCAAGACATCAATTTCAAAACCGCGGCTTTGGACTTGTCCCACATTACCCAATACTGAGCGGCCATCTTCGGTCACTTCATCGGTTGCTTGTAAGATATTCTCGCGATTGATCTCATACACGGCGGTATTCACGCGGATAGCGTCATCCATAAACGTCCAGCGCGCACCGATCTCAACGATATCCGATTCCTCGGGTTCAAACGGACCACCCACTTCAGGATCTTGCTGACCCGCTGACTGTGGTAAAAAGCCTGTACCATACAACGCGTAAGCGCGTACCCAATCCGTGATCTGGTAGGTGCCACCCACGCGGTAGGTTAAATCACCGTCATCAAAGGTCTCAGTACCCGAGGTATCCTCAAACTGGTCATAACGTAACCCGACTAACAGGTTCAGCTTTTCATTAAATGTGATTTGATCTTGAATATAAAAGCCATCACGCGTGGTTTCTGACTCACTCGGCGTGGCACTTGCAAGATCGGTCGAGTAAGGACCCGACGTGAGACCGTATTGAGGGTTTACCAATTCAAGATTAGGCACCTCGCCAGGATTAGCATTTGAACCAATAAATACACCCTCTGATGTATAGGTCTCCACACCCATGAGCAAGGTATGCTCAATAGTACCGAGTTCAAGCTCACCGACCAAATTCGCGGTGACGCTGGTGGCATCGTTTTCGCGGTACTGATTACGGAACTGGCGTGTGCTGTAAACGGCCTCGGCTGGATTATCAACCGGCTCTAGATTTTCGTCGAGCAATCCACGCGGTTCATGGTAGTTTTGGCGTTCCGTATTTTCGTAATGGCGCACGGTTACATCACCCCGCCAATTTAACGAAAAGTCATGATCGATGCGCGCTTGGTATACCGTGGCTTCTAACGTTTGAAAATCAGTGGCTTCATTGTGATTCCACGCCCTATCGGTGACAAAATTACCCTGATTATCAACCGGTACCCCGCGTAACCGCGCGCCTTGGTAGGTTTGTTGATAATCGGTCAACTGTAGCGTGACTTCACTCGCGGCGCCTAAGTCAAAGGCATAGCCTAGATCCAGTACTTTATTAGTTTGTTCTGTGTTGTAACGAAACGGCGACTCATTATCGTAATAGTACGCTGCACGATAACGTTGGCTCGCATCCTTTGTAACCGGTCCACTGAGTTGCACTGAGCCGCGACGGTATTGGTCGTTACCCACGGCAAGTTCAACTGAGCGTTGTGCAGTAGCGGTTGGCTTTTTCGTTACATAGTTAATAATGCCACCCGGTTGTCCGCTACCAAACATGGCACCGCTTGGGCCTTTAAGCACCTGTATTTGCTCAATATTAAACAGCTGCGGTACTGCGAATCCGTTAAATGGGTCACCGCGTACACCGTCGTATAAGATCTCATCTTGGCGAAATCCGCGGAACGTGACGCCAGAGTAACTAAAACCGTTTACGCCACTGATACTGCGGTATAAGTCGGTAATCTGACGGGCCGCTTGGTCAGTGATGAGTTCTTCGGTCAGCACCTGAACACTCTGCGGGATCTCTTCAATCGGCGTGTTAGTGCGGGTTGCTACGCTGCTTTCATTTTGCCGGTACAAGGTTTGTGCGCGGCCCTGTACGTTGATACGTTCAATTTGCTCATCAGCAGAATCTTGTTTGGTCTGTTCACCATTGTCTTGTGCAACAACGGGTAATGCAGTGAGCCCGGCGAGCGCCAGCGCAATATAACACGGTGTGTACTTCATTCTTATGTCCCCCAAGAAAAGTTCGCGATGGATCATAAATAAGAATGATTTGCATTACAAGTTGTAATTTAAAAGTTTGTTCAATAATTCTAAATACGTTAATTTTAGGTTCTGCAACTTCTTAATAACCGACATGGAATGGCAAAGACACTCATACGCAATGTTGGCTTAAGCGGCGCGCTGGTCATCGGTTTAGGCTCTATCCTCGGCACTGGCGCCTATGTTAGTGTCGGGCTTAGCGCCGCCGTCGCAGGCGAATACTTACTTTGGGCGATCCTGATCGCTGCCGTCACCGCCCTACTAAACGGTCTCTCATCAGCACAATTAGCCAGCGCCCACCCAGTGAGCGGTGGCACCTATGAGTATGGTTATCAGTTTTTAAATCCGCTCAGTGGTATCACTGCAGGCGCGTTATTTATTATCGCCAAAAGTGCCTCAGCAGCGACCGCAGCGCTTGCCGTTGCGTGGTATGTAGGACAGCAGTTTGGTCTCAGCGCAGTAATGGTCAAGGCCGTGGCTGTCGCCCTATTGCTCGCCTTGACCCTGTTCGTTCTACTCGGTTTGCGGCGCACCCATTGGCTGAACACGCTGTTGGTCGCTATCAGTATTTTTGGTTTAGTGGTATTCGCTACCATTGCTATCCAGCAAACGGAACCCGCCGCACATGTTAGTCAAAGTCGCTCACCTTGGTCGGTTTTTCATGCCGCAGCGCTGATGTTCGTCGCCTTTACAGGCTATGGGCGCATTGCCACCATGGGCGAGGAGATCACCGAGCCGCGACGCAATATCCCGCGCGCGATTGTCACCACTTTAGCGGTGGTAACGGCACTTTATATCATCGTGGGTTGGAGTATTTTATCCCTCGGTGGGATCACGGCGTTTGAGCAAAACAACTTTAACATCGCTAACCTGGTACCAGAATCGCCCTGGCAGTGGCTCATTATTCTCGCGGGTGTTGTTGCCATGAGCGGTGTTGTGCTCAATTTGTTGCTCGGCGTTTCACGCGTGGTGCTCGCCATGGGCCGACGCGGTGATTTACCGCGCGGTTTAGCGACCCTCAGTGCATCGGGTCATTCGGCACCAGCGGCGACCTGGGCGACATTCGTTGTCATGGCTTTAATCGCTCTCTTCGGCGGAGTCGAATCCGCCTGGACCTTAAGCGCGCTGACGGTACTTATCTACTACGGTATTACTAACCTCGCGGCACTTAAAGTAAGTACTGAAAAGCGCTTTATTCCTAAGTGGGTATCCGTGTTGGGTCTGATACTCTGTTGCGCGCTGGTGATACTTGCGCTGGTAGCATCCACTAGATAGTGCTCACACGTCGTTAATCTGTCACCGCATTGTCACACTGCCTCGCTAATCTGCTATCACGCAGAAAAAAGGGAGAGTTTGCAATGCTTGATATCAATCGTCGACGCTTTTTAAAAGTGGTCGCCTCGGCAGGAGCCGCCGTAACCGTATCCACTGCATTAGGTGGTTGTTCATCGCTCGTGCGTGCCGATAACGCGGACGCCGTTGACTTCACCCACGGTGTGGCGAGTGGTGACCCAACTACAAACGCACTGATGCTATGGACCCGTGCTGTTCCGAAAGCAAGCGCTAAGCCTGTTATCACCGTCGGTTGGGAAGTCGCGCGTGATCCGAGTTTTAGCGACATTATTCGTAGCGGTACCGCAACGACCTCTGCTCGCCGCGACTATACCGTGAAGGTCGATGTCCAGCAGTTACCCGCTGGCATGGCACTGTATTACCGCTTTGTTGGCAATGGTCAATACTCAGCCATCGGCGAAGGCGTCACCTTACCTAAACAAGGCATTGATGCCATTCGTCTAGGGGTGTTTTCTTGCTCCAACTATCCGGCTGGCTTTTTTAACCCCTATCATCACGCAAGCCAAGATGACACAATCGATTTTGTGTTGCATTTAGGCGACTACATCTACGAATACGGCGCAGGTGGTTATGGCTACGATGATGCCGAGCGCATTGGTCGCACCTTCCCGGATAACAACAATAAAGAAATCATCTCGCTTGATGATTATCGTCGACGCTACGCACTGTATCGAACAGATGAGGGCTTGCAGGCACTGCATGCCGCCAAACCGTTTATCGTGGTGTGGGATGATCACGAGATCACCAACGATACCTACACCGACGGTGCACAAAATCACCAACCCGAAACCGAAGGTGATTTTTATCAACGCCGTGCGGCAGCCATTCAAGCCTATTATGAGTGGATGCCGATTCGCCCGCCACAAGGTGATGCTAGCCTACAAATTTACCGTTCGTTTGAGCTCGGTGACCTCGCCAATCTGATCATGTTAGACACCCGCATTATTGGTCGTGATAAGCAGTTATCGTACGCCGACTTTACCGACGCAAGCACCGGCGAGTTCGATAGCCAAGGTTTTCAGGCGGCCATGCAAAGCGATCGCAGTATCTTAGGTAAAAAACAACTGCAATGGTTGGTCAATCAGTTGGCGCAATCAAATGCGCACTGGCAGATCCTCGGGCAGCAACTGTTGATGGCACGCATGAACTTCCCCGCTGCCATTATTGGTTCGAAAGATCGCTCCACCATCGCCAATAAACTGCTCAATGCCGCCCAGCTAAAGCAAGCGCGTGCCAACGGCCAACAACTCACTGAGCAACAGCAACGCTACATTGACACCGTCACGCCATATAACCTCGATGCGTGGGATGGCTATGCAATGGAGCGCGAAGTGTTGTTTCAGCAGGTAAAACAAATGGGCAAAAAGATCGTCGTCTTAGCAGGCGATACGCATAATGCCTGGCACAACCACCTCACGACGCATACCGGTGAGCAGGTCGGCGTGGAGTTTGGTACCAGTTCAGTATCATCGCCCGGAATGGAAACTTATCTTGGTCTTGATGACGCCACCGCAAAAAAATTGGCGCAGGCATTGCCGACTGTTATCAATGATCTGCAATACACCAACTTGCATGAGCGCGGCTATATGGTCACTCAGATCAGTAAAGATGCCATTGATAACGAATGGCGATTCGTTGATACCATTAAATCAAAAGATTATCAGCTAAGCGGGACACACCGAGCGCAATTCCGCGGTTAGTCACGCAGCTCAAAAAGAAAAAGCCGGTAAGCGCTTCCATGCACGCACCGGCTTTTTTGTTTGTCATGCTTACCATTCGAAACGCTGACGAAACTCGAGGTAAACTAAGCGGCTGGGTCCAGCAATAAACGTCGGATTACCGAAGCTACCGCCCGTGTTGCCGGCATCAACAAGATACTCTTTATCAAGTAAGTTGCTGCCCTTCAGTACTAAGCTCCAACCCGCCTGTTCGTCGTACAAGCCAACGCTGCCATTTAATAGAGTGACGGCGTCTTCCTTAATTGGAATACCAGCAATCGGCGCGTTCGCAGGCTCAAAGAAAATCTCAGAGCGGTAAGTCGCAACTAAAGAGCTACGCAACATCAAACCATCGCTCACCATCATATCGTTCATCAGACCTAAGCTGGATGTCCACTCGGGTTGTAATCTAAATCGGTTGCCCGCTAACTGCCCGTTATTCGCATCGTCATCAATCTGCGCATCCAAATAGGCGACATGACCAAAGAGCTCGAGCTGATTAGAGAGGTACGCGGTAAATTCAGTTTCAACACCCCAGTTGGTCGCATCACCTGCATTATCGGTATAAAAGTTACCGGCTTCATCCTGCAAGGTAACCTGAAAATCTGAATAGTCCTGATAAAAGATCGAGGCGCTGTAGTTAACTGCATCGGCCCAGTTACCTTTGATACCAGTCTCGTAGTTCCAAATCGTCTCAGCGGGTATCTCGGACGAATCGGCAACCACCTCGCCCTGCTCGTTAAGTGTTGAACTCACATCCACGACAAACGAACGTTGGCCTTTAGATGCGGTCGCGAACCAATTGGTATCGTTATTGAGAGCGTACAACACATTGAATCGCGGGAGTAACGCACTGTCGTCACCCGAGTCACTCAATACCGCACCTCCGGCAGAAACCGTCGGTAGCAAGGGTTGTGTAGGCTGCCCCAGTAAGGTCAGTAATTGGCTATTGGGCATGACGGCCGCAAAGCCGCTTTCGCGTGACTCATCAATATATCGCAGGCCACCCGAAACAGTGAGTTCGTCGCTGATATCATAAGTTACATCAAAGAAAGCCGACCAAGAACGGTTATCACCCATATTGGTGTAGCTGCCTTGGTACGCAATTTCATTGAGTGCTCCGCCGGTTAGTACCGGTGTAAGCAAATTGACGCTACCGTCTTCATTAATACACGGCAGCCCAGTACCTAACGCACCCAAACAGTTAAAGTAGATCGATTCCTCGGTGCTAAATGGCACACGTTGAGAGCCTTCTTCGCTGAAATAGTTAGCGCCCCAAAGAATAAACGCGTTATCCAATGTATGGCTAAAGCGTAGTTCTTGGCTCCACTGCTCGCCTTGCGCATCTTCAGCAAACTCCAAGAACCACGCTTGAGTGCCATCTGCATCAAAAATTTCTAACGAATCAAATTCACGATAACCGGTGACCGATGTAAAGGTGGTGCTTTCATTTAAACGCCAGTCTACTGTTAAGTTGAAGTCATCAATGGTGCGATCAAGACCCAACTTAGGCGCACCGAGTGCATCCTCCGAGTAAGGTGAGCCAGTCATTTCAACAAAGCTATAGGGGCTGGTATCACCACCGGTTGGCGCATAAATACCGTTTTTAAACGCAGTACCCGTGTCATCGTTCTTTTCGTAGCTGTAGATAAAGTCGGCAGTGACCGCATCGCTTGGTGTATAACGTAACGAAAGGCGCGCGCCCGTACGTTCAATACCATTCATATCATCTTGCTCAGGTGCGATGTTATCAATGTAGCCATCACGCTCACGATAACTGAATGCTAAGCGCCCTTTCAGATCATCGCCCGCCAAGTTAATAAAACCGTCCGCACGACGCTGCGATAAGTTGCCTGCGCCCAATGCCAACTCGGCATTATCAAAATCATCTGGCTTGCGGGTAATCACACTAATGGCACCCACCGCTGCTGCGGTACCAAATAAAGTCGCCTGAGGTCCTTTAACCACTTCTACACGCTCAATATCAAACAGCTCAAAATAAGAGCCACGTGAACGCGACACATCAACGCCGTTGTAGTAAATCGAAACACGCGGAGAAATTTGTGACGAGCCGCTATCGGAGGTAATCCCGCGGATCACAAAGCCCGGGTTGTTAGGACTTTGCTCCTGAATCACCAAGCCTGGCGTGAGATTCGAGATCATATCCAACTCACTCAAACCGAGCTCTTCTAAGCGCTTACCATCAAACGCCGAAATGCTCGCAGGCACATCCACTATCGACTGCGTGCGTTTTTGCGCAGTGACTTCAATTCGTTCGAGTTTATCTTGGGCATTGTCTCGTTGTTCGTCTTGGGCATAACTCAGCGCCGGCAACGAAGCCAAAACGGGTAACGCCAAAACCAATGCGCGCGTAATCACGTTGCGTGTAAAAGTGTATTTCATATCCAATCATCCGTTTGAAAAGTCTGCGCAGAAGATAGGTGGCTTTGATGACAATTCAGGTGCGGATAAATGACAGAATGCTGAAATTATTGTGTCAAGGAGGCGCTGTAGCTAAGACGAGTGGCTACTCTTGCTTTATTAAGTCAATCACTTGGCTACGAGTGAGTTTAAGTAATGGCAATACAACGGCACTGAGGGTAATTAATCCAACCAAGACTAGTGCGATTAAGTTGATAGCACTCGCTAAGTTAACGTGGTGCAAGTAGCCCAAGTGAACTAGCAGCATGTAACCTGCGAACGTCACGATAACAGCGGCACCAAAGCCCATGGCGATTGGCTTGCATGCTTTAATCAGCAGTGCGTTAAACGGCGCACCAATGGCAATTAAAACACCATAATCGGCTTTTTCTAGCTGGAGTCGCGAGCGCACTTGATACCCCAGCGTTAAGGCTATACCGAACAAGGTAATAATCACCACCGAAATAGAAAAATAAAAAAGCTGCTGCGCGCGCGCCTCTTGCGCATCAATAACCGCTTTAAGCGTGGATGATGATGTGATCTGCGCATCAACCAAATGGGTATCGAGATAATTCTGTAAGGCACCCGAGCTCGACACATCCATCCGTTCGTCAAGGTACAGCGTGTAGGATTGAGGTGTTGAGAACACGGTACTCAACGGTAAATACAATGTGGGCTGATCGCGCTTAAACCGTCCTCCATGGGGAATATCATCGACGACACCGAAAATACGATGCGAGCCGAGAATCTTGCCAAGATACAACGGCGTTGCGCGTATATTAAATCGGTTTTCAGCCAAAAACTGTTGTGCCGTTCGGTTAATCACCACCCCACTCTTCCAGTCTCGCGTATCGGCTGAAACTTGCGCCGAGAGTTGGTTAAAATAATTCTGCGAGACATAGTGCACTTCGAACTCGCGCTCAAAACCCAATTCACGTGCGCCGACACTGAGCGTTTGCGGTTTATCAAACGGGGCGACTGATAACGCCAACGCATTGTTGGTATCATCGTTGCGAACATCCTCGATGGATTCAATCGGCAAACGACCACCATGATGATTAATCACCACCTGTTGCACTGAGGTATTAAAATTAAACGGCGCAAACAGTGCGAGTTGTTGTTTGCTGATTTGAATCGCGGCAATCGTGGCAATAATGGCAATAGAGAGCTGAAAAATAAGACTGCCTTGCCCCACCAACAATTGTTTGTAGCCCCGATTAGTCCCCATAACGCGACTGAATAATGTCTTTTTACGCAAGCTCATTAACGGAAAAATAATCGCAGTTGCGTAAATCAGCGTGATAAACACCAAACTGAGTGCCCAATAATAGGGATACTTTCCGTCTAAACTAAAAAGGTCGAGTCGTGTAACGTGAACGTTCATACTTATGAAATGGCTCGCCAACACATTCAGACCCAATGATATCAACGCGATAATACCCATTTTAATGACCGACGCGACAATAACGGGACGCACCAAATCAATAGGTTGTGCGCCTATGGTTTGTAACACACGATACTCGTCGGCCAGTAATAAATTACGATTCGAAAAACTCATAAACGCGTTTAAAGAAAAAATGCTCACCAATGCAATAACCAATAAAACACTAAAGGTCCAAAGCTGTTTAAGCATTGTCGCCGACTTCTGATCGAGCATAATGCCGTTAAAAATGTTCAGTTCACCGCCATGACTTTCAACTTGCATACCTTGAACCGAAAAATCATTGTTGCGCATTTCCTGCGAGAGGCGTTCGACATCAATTGGACGACGCGTCTTAAAAAATCCGTAATACTCCGGCACTGAACGCAAAAATCGGTCGATCATCAGCGTACTGCTTGGCGCAAAGGGGGTGACATAACGTAAGTAATCGGCAGGCAATAAGATGTCTGGTGACCACGGACCGATGCGATTAAATTGCTGAGGTAAAACACCACGAATCGGCACGCTGTTGGACAGCTTTTCATGCGTTAAATATTTGCCAACCACCTCTGGATCGCTATTAAACGCCTCTCGCCAGTAACGCTGTGTCAACCACACGCCAGTCGAACGCTTGTCGGTCGCTGGGAACTCAAGCTGCAACAAGTCAACAAGGTGAGGTTCGAATACTAATGCAAGCGGTTGGTAAAGAGCGTAATCATTGGATCGAAAGTCAAACGTGCGTGTGCGCAGCCAAGCAACATCGGTGACATAGGGTAAATCCTTTAATGACGCTATGGTTTGCTGACTTACGCCCGCTTGCCGACCATCATCATACACCGATGAAAGGGTGTAAAAGTCGGCTTCACTGCCGACCCAATCGGGGTTCTCAAAAAACAACACGTCGCCCAAACGCAGAACCATAGCAAACACAAAGCTAATGAGGCTGAAACCAACAATGAGGATTAACACTTTACCGCGCTGACCCGCCCAGCGGTTCCATTCGCAGAGTAAGTCAAACAGTAGCCGACTACTCACCATGCGCGATGGTTCCGTCTTTTAAACGAATTTGCGTATCACACTTCGCCGCGACCTTATCATCGTGAGTCACGATAATTACGGTCGTGCCCGCTTGAGCCAACGACATGAGTAACTCAGAAATCATATTCCCTGTTTTCGAGTCAAGGTTACCGGTCGGCTCGTCGGCGAGCACCAAACTGGGTTGATTCGCCAAAGCGCGTGCTATTGCAACGCGTTGTTGCTGCCCCCCTGATAGCTGACTCGGCTTTGCGTCCAGCTTATCTTTTAACCCAACACTGTCTAACACCGCCAATGCGCGTTGGTGATATGCCCGTTTGTCGATCTCGCGGTTGTAGCGCATCGGCAACACGACATTATGAAGCACACTTAAGTGACTGATTAAATTGAAATTCTGAAAAACCCAGCCAATCTCACGGTTTCTAAGGTGTGCGAGCTGTTGATTATCCAATGCTGCCGCATTGGTATCGCTTATTGTGTAGGTGCCTTTATAGCCTCTATCCAACAAGCCTAAGATCGATAAAAGCGTTGATTTACCGCTACCCGAGGGCCCAACAATCGCCAGTGTTTCGCCCTCACTGACCGAGAAACTCACATTGCTTAGCGCCATGACCTGTTGCGTGCCATCACTAAATGCCCGTGTAACCTTGTCTAGCTTAAGCAATTCAGCCATGTTCTAACTCGCTCATAGGTATTTCTGTTGCAGACTGATACGCTTCAGGCACATTGATCAGCACACGATCGCCCGCTTTAAGACCACTCAACACCTCAATGTATTGGTTGCCCATCAGCCCGAGCCGCACCTGCTGCCGCACGTAGCGATTATCACGTAGTACAAACACATCGAGCATCGAGTGATTGCGCGTGACCGCCTCAAAGATAGGTAAACGAGTCACTCCTGTGAGTTGTTGCGTTGCTATCTCAGCCGAAATATCTAAGTTCGGCCGTGCCGATTCGGGCAACGCCTCACTGAACTTAACCTCAAGGCGAACCTGATTATTCTCGGCACTGGGATAAACCCTAAGTACTTCGCCATTGACCACAGTATCGCGAATATTAACCGTGACGTGCTGAGATGGCACAACCTGATTAGCGTCTTGCGCCGAGATCAGCAAATCGGCATATAAATGAGACGGTTCCGTTACCTGTGCGAGTGTCTGCCCGCGCTCAATCGAGCTACCGACCTCTAAGCTCGTACCCAACTCATTAAGAATGCCAGCCCGCTTGGCAGTCACATTAAGTTGTTGAATATCATACCGAACCATTTCCAGCTCTTTTTCTGCCTCTTTGAGCTGATATTGAGCCGCCTTTAACTCAGCCTGCTTAGACTTCTCAAAAGCATCTAGCTTACGTTGCTGCAACTGATGCTTTAACTTAGTTTGCTCTAAGCTGGTCTCTGAGCGCATGTAATCAAGCTTGGCGACGATCGCCTCTTCGAGCAAAAAGGCTTTCGTCTCTAACTCCTTCTGTGCAAAGGTGATTTCGCTTTCCATTAGCGCCAGATCGTTCTCGAGCGTAATGCGACGCTCATACAATTGAGCCTCGGTGGACTCTAAATTTGCCTGAGCACGAAGAACCGCCAGTTCAGCCGTATCAAGCTGCCGCATTAACGACGGATTGCGCAGCGTGATAATTAGCTCAGACTGCTCAATATGTTCGCCAGGGTACTGATGAATCGTTTCAATCGTGCCACTCACCTCTGCAATAACCGTACTGCTATTTCTTGGGCGCAACCGACCATATGCCGCAACCGAGCGTTTAACGGCACCCGTATCCACCTCAAGTTGACTTGGATTCAGCACCGAATTTTGACTTAACGACGCAACCGCACTGCTGAGCCCCCAAAATACAAGTGCAAGCGCGGAGCAAGACACGGCGATAATAAGCCACTTTTGCAGTTTCGATTTTCGCGAAGGTATGGTTAGCATAACGTCAGCACTTATTGGTTGTAGCCAGTTAAGGAAGTCACGACTTTATACTTCTCGAACTTATTAATCTTGGATAAACCGGCTAGGCGCGCCTTATAAGCCGATTTGAGATCGTCAGATAGCATATGTATGACCGAGCTGCCATCTTGAGCAACCGCCAAATCAAAAAATAGAATGACCTTGGTGTTTTCAGGAATGCGCTTGTCGTAACTTAATACCTGACTCAGCGCCTTGGGGGATACCTCAATTGAGCAACCGTGTTCCATAAACAGATCCGCATCTGCAGGCAGTACCTCTTTAACCTCAGCCTTACTGATGAAGCGTGCGGACCCACTGTCGTAAATAAACGCTGCATTTTGATAAAACTCGCAGCCATTTTCTAAAAAAAACGCCTCGACCCTATCAAACCTATCAGCGTGTATTTCGATCCACCCCTCACGCTGTTGCGCAGATGCATGTGTAAAGAAGAAAGTAGAGACCATAAGCAGTGCAGGCAGGCTACCCCATACTTTTTTCTTATTCATTTTTGAGTTCCTTGTTTTAGGTATCACATGCTGTTTATCAGGATTTTGATCAGCAAATTAGTAATACCAATAACAAACATGAAAATCAAATTTAGATATGACACATGTGATAGGAGCGCTGCCCACAATAAACAACAACGCCTTAAGAGCTTCCAGTAGAGTCGCGCTTATTTGGCAGAAATGAGTTTAAGCTGTATGGCTGGTTAGCTTGAGTGAGTTGTTAGGGGTTACAGCCACTGGAATATAAATCCAGCAGTGGCAAGTGCAATCCCAACGTAAGAAAGGTACTTTGACCAGAGTACAGCATGAGTGCTAGTCGATGCTTTCTTGACGCCATCAATGCTGGGATAAAAATAGGCAAAAGGTGCCATGAGCAAGAAACCAAGTCCCTTTAATAAGTCTTCAGTGTGGAATGAGTATTTGTATAAATAATCTACTATGCCAACTATCCCCAAAAGCGCGAACACAATGGCTAAAAAATAACTATGCTTTTCTAAAGCTGTTTTTGTCATAAAACCCTCCATGTAGATGTTTGTGTGCCTTTAGTACGGTTGTAAATAGTACGGTTGTAAACTCCTTTGTTGCACACAACCTACGGAAAATACTTAACTTTTTCATTAAGGAATCGACATTAAACGACTTAAATACACAATACAACAGAAAGGCTAGAAGTATAGTGTTCGCCATTAGAAATATTAACAAGCCCAAGGAGCCGTTCATCGCTCAAACCCGCCGTTCTTCAAATCCGCTCTTCAAGGTCTCCAATATCGCTGATTGCGATTATTTATCCTACTCCCAACACTTGTAGCCGCCGCTCGGAATGGAGGAGTCAACAGCGTTAGCTGCTTGCCACGCTAGCGAGAGAGGATTCATTGCATTTGGTGTATCTTCACGATTAGTCAGCACGATAACCGACAGTCCAGTGTCGACATCTCTAATATAAGCCGTACCGGAATAACCACCATGATTAAGGATACGGCGCCCATTCACGATCTGAGCTTGCCAGCCACGGGCGTAACCCCAAGTGTCGCATTGTCGGCCAGTATCGAACGAACGTTGAATCTGCCATGTTGCTTCCAGCGCGTTCTGATTTATATGCTTCGGGTTTGAAAGTTCCGCTTCCCAACGACTCAAGTCTTCAAGTGAGGACATCACACCAAAATGCGACGTCAAAGAGAACTGCCAAACTCGTCGATTTCGTTGTAGCTCACCGTTATTCCAAGCATAGCCCTTTGCCAAGTGCGGTACAATCTTCCGCTGATCTAAGAAGTGTGTCTGTTCCATACCCAGGGGGCGAAAGAAATTTTCCTGCATGTAGTTTGCATACGATTGCTCAGTCACCTCTTCAATAATGATACCCAGCAAAAAGTATCCCTGGTCAGAATAGTTCCAATCGGTACCTGGCTCAGCGAGCATAGACGTGTTTTTTGCTGACGTCAGCATGTCGTCACGCGAGTACTCGAGGAGGAGTACATCGTTCACCGTCCGTTCGAATCGATGGGTAAGTCCGGCTGTGTGGCTCAAAAGCTGGGCTACGGTAATCTTGTCCCAAGCTGAGGGCGCGTCGTCAATCCACTCGACGAGTCGGTCGTCAAGGCTCAAACGCTCTTCCTCCACCAATGTCATCACCGCTAAGGCAGTCATCTGTTTAGTTAAAGATGCAATCTCGAAAACAGTTTGTGTGGTTACGGGTATTTCATGACTGAGGTTTGCCATGCCGTGGGTGCTTATATGCACAGTCTGACCTGCGCGCATTACGGTGACTGCTACTCCAGGGAAATGTCCCTCTTCCATCAGATTATTGATCCTCGTGTCGACCCGCTCGATGTGAGGCAATTGAGAAATGTCTTTAGCATCTACTCCATCCACCAAGGTAATGAAAAAGGTGAATGCAAAGGCAGCATGCCAAATCGCTACTCTGAATGTCATCGGCGAGTCTCCATAGTCAACATAATTCCAGGTAATGGACTAATAATAGTGAGATAGCGATAAGAATGCTTTTCAAGTTCGCTGCTAAAGAGGTTATTAAATCATTCCAATCACTTTATTTCTACCTTTGGCGTAGCCCCCAATAAAGGCATGTTTTAGGCATTGTCCGTTCCTCTCTCATAGCTGACCTACAGCTCATTGCCAACACCGGACGTTTACGTTTGAACAATGCATCAGAGCTTATTCCATTCGTTTGACTAAGGAAGTTTATCAAGCGCTTTTTCACTGGCGAAGAAACTAGTAAGTCCGTTCAAGTCTTACTTTCCCTAGCAAACTGACATAGCTAATAAGCGCCGCTACGATCAGCCAGAACAATACAATAGCCGACCAAACAATCGGCGATGCTTGGCTGACACCAAACTTTCCCCAAGTGAGCTGGCTGGAGTCAAATAACGAGCCAATGCCTAGGTACTGAAGTGGAATATTTGCCCATAGCAATGCCGAAAAAATAAAGGGGAAAATATCGAGTTTAGCTAACAGCATGAGTTTTAAAAATAGCGGTGGCAGATTTAAAACAATACCTATTTTTATCGTTCTTAGAAGAAAATGTTTCACGCATCTATCCTTTCAACATTTGGACTGTTCACAACACTCGCTGCATAAAATAACTGCTTGGATCGAGCTTGTAGCTGCCAAACGGTCCTGTCTCTGTAAAGCCGAATTTGGCGTAGAGGTTTCGAGCAGGTAAGAAATAATCTTGTGTACCTGTTTCTAAACCAATGGTCTTGTAACTGTTTTGTTTTGCGAAGTCGAGTACATGCGCTAACAGCTTGGATGCTACCCCTTTGTTTCGGTGTGTCGAAACGGTGCGCATCGACTTTATTTCTGCTGAATCTTGGTTTAAACGCTTAATTGCAATACACCCGGCGAGTTGTTGATTCTCGCGTGCACTAAAAAACGTGATATCGGGTGCTTTTAATTCATGAATTTTAAGTGCATGCACGCTTTCAGCTGGCGAAGTGGCGTACATATCTCTTAAATGTTCCTCAAGCAATGCGATCACTTTGCCATCGCTTAAGTCGTCTAGTCTTACTTCCACGATTTATAATTCCTTATTCACCGATCGCTGTTGCTTAGGTTATTAAGTAACGTGCATCGTTACCAACGGCTTTTGAAGTGAAGGTCCCCCTTACTTCCGCCCCAGTATGCGTAAAATACGCAGGAACAAATTAATAATATCCATATAAAGCGCCGCTGCGCTATCAATCGCGTTGTCGACGGTTTTAGGTATCTGGCACGCCCTGCCCCAGTCGTAGCCAATGTAGCCGCAGAATATTAGTGCAACGACCCAATCAAGCACTTCGTGGTGCACGCCAAATATAAACACTTCGATAAGCTCTACGACAATCACAAGCAAGAGCGCTACGGTGAGTGCACCGGAAATCTTTTTGAAGAAGACAGGAAACAACGCGCCCAAGCACATCATGCCTATAGTGACCATACCCGTTACTCGGATGGCTTCAGCCACGACGTCGGGATCATGTTGACTCACAACAAGGTTAACGATTAAGCCAAAAGGAACAACCACAAAGTTATAGCCAATAAAGCTCACCAATGGTTTTCTTGATTTGTTAAACAAGTAAACGCCATAAAAGCACGACGCAAAGTAACCTAGAAAAAACAGCCATGGGTTAATATTAGAAATCGATTCTGTTTCGATATGGGTCACTATCCACCAGTTTATGATGAAGCCCCAGCATAGCGTTAAACCGATAATTAAATGGTATCTAGCGTCACTGATAATAGGACAAGTCGTGCTTTTTCTATCAAATACATCACTTTCCATGTAACTTCCTGCTGTTATTAACTAAATTCACTTCACCACTCCGCTAATTGCTGGATATCTTTAATTCTATCCCGCTGTAGCGCCAACGCTTCAAATACATCATCAAAGCTTTGGTTGTGGTGGCTTAAATTGGGCAGCGCCAGGTTGGCTTGAGTAAAAAATTCACTTTTATTTATCTGCCAGCCCTGCTGCCACCACGTCAGAATCAATTCTCTTGCGGTGCTCAATCGTTCGCGACTGGGTAACCTATCTAATTTCTCTAAGTTGACTTTGGCTTGGCTGGGCAACAGGTTCCAAAGGTCATTATTGGGCCACCGGGCAAAGGGAAACGCATGATCAACAGCATAGCGGTTAGGCTTAATCGGTCTACCGGTCCAACAACAATGCACCTTATCCTCTGCCAGCAATGTGTTGATGCGTTGACGCACCCGTGTTGTGGTTCGTGTGTCGTCTTTCCAATCGAGCGCTACTAAATAATCGCTTCGGTTAAATGCCTTTTGCTTATTCGGCGCATAACTTGCCATGAGCGCCGCCCATTCATTCACCAGCGCAGGTTCAATCCAAACGCTAAAACGCGTTAATGAATCCCAAATGTGCTTGGGCACATAAAAGGTACCCAACGCACTTAAAAATGGTAAGTCTAAGGTGAGGTTTCGCTTTGGCTTTTGCGTGCGATTCAGCTCAACTGCAAACACAGCATTACCCGAGCCCGGGATGGTGATGTATTTGGCGGGCATGTTTTTAATCGTTGAAGCAATATCTTTTAAGGCTCGGTACAGCGGCTGCACAATATCCTCATCGCGATACTGAGCGCCAATACTAAAATCCTCTGCACTGCGGTCGCTGAGTAATTGCCAGCCGTGGGGTTTCACAAAGCCAAGCCCTTTACCGCTATTAGTGCTTTGATGCATGCCATAATGATCGACTAAGGGCTTGTACAGTTTTAGCCAATACAATGCCACCAATCCCACAGGGAGTGCGATGTGGTCGTCTGTTTGCTCCAACACAGCGCCCGGATGACCTTCGGCAATGCGGAGCAAGCTGCGCAACAACGCAACTTTATACGTTGATGTTTTATTGTCATTCACAACGATATTGCGGAGTAGCGGAAACGCCCCCGTGCCGTCATCTGGCAGCGTCAGCATGACCGTCTGCCAACTCACATCATCGCGACCTAACTCATCGGTTTGTTGCTCAGGGGTCAGTAATTCAAAGGTTAGGCCGTAATGACTCGCCAGTTGCGCCAGCTCGTCCGCCGAAACAGGGTACATCGTACGCTCATCGTGACAGGCACCGTGACGCAGCGAGATCACCAACCTACCATTGGGCTTTAATAAGCTACTTAATTTGCGCAGGCTGCGCTCGCGAGTCGATGATGGGATATGCATCCACACCGCACTGAGTAGGATCAGGTCAAATTTGGTTTGCAGCGCAAAGACTTTAGTTAAATCGGGCAGGCTGTCGGCTATCCAACGTACGGCACTATTGACGGTATATTGCTGCGCGACTTCGCGGATCCCGTGCGCGGGCTCTACCGCGACGACATTTAAGCCGCGTGCAGCCAAATAGCGCGCATCACGCCCTGAGCCCGCCCCTACATCAAGCACCATGCCCTGCTCTGGCAACGCATGTAGCCAGCCTTTATGGACCGACTCAAACGGCACGCGATTATAATTATCAGCTAGTGACTCGGCATATTTTGAATAGTATGCGATGTTTTCGGACATGGTTTGCCAGTTTCAAGCAGCGCTAACATTTTTGCAAACATATCTAAAATAAGAAGACACTGTATTGCTTTACGCTATCATTTTTACGCTAGGATGATTTATTTCTGTATTAAAGTAAAGCTAACAAAGAAAAGCCGAATTAGTTTGTTATTCATATAATTAAGGGGTACGGTAAAATCCGTTACTGGAGAAAAACGACTGTCTATGATTGAAATAACTGACATTCTAAGACCCATCGAACAAGGTGCAACAAACCCTTTCCTTTGCTTAGCAGATGATGGGAAGAGCTACGTAGTAAAAGGTCAGGCTACCACGAATCGACAGCTGATTGCTGAGTTCATCAGTGCCCACCTTGCTAGACTATTTGGGCTACCCGTACCTCAATTTGAGACTGCTTATATCGATCACCTTCTTCTCAGATACAATGATGCTGCTAGCAACTCTCTTGGCGAGGGAGTCGCATTTGCATCAGAATTCATTGAAGGGTTACAACCCATTACGTACCAGTTACTTACCAATCAAGGAAAGTCATTGGCTTCAGAATTATTTATCTTCGACCTATGGGTCCGTAATGAAGATCGAACCCTGTCAGCTATAGGTGGCAACCCAAACCTTTTCTACCAACCTGCAGAAACCAAATTTTGGGCGTTGGATCATAATTTGGCCTTTGATATGAATTTCAAACTAGATGAGTTTAAAAGCTCTCATTTGGGTTCAGACGCTTGGATTGAGCAACGTAACCTGCCTTCAAAAGACTATTTTCAATCAAAAGCTGATTCTTGCATCGATAAAATCGACCAAATATTTAAGGAAGTCCCAAAAGACTGGGAACCAAGTGATGACTACTTTAGTCAAATTCGGTTAATATTGGATCAAATATTTGAAGATAGCTTCTGGAGGCAGATAACATGAAAACACTATGTATGTACGCTACTGTGCGTTTCATGCCGTTTGCAGAGACTCAGGAGTTTGCGAATATCGGTATAGTAGTGTGTGCACCTGATAAGGGTAAAATAGAGTTTAAACTTGCTAGAAAACGGTTTGCTCGAATAAACCAATTTTTTGATGACCTTGACGGTCGTCTATTTGGTAAAGCAATTGAGATGGTCAACGCAGAATTAAACCGTTTAAAGCAGTTCGCTTATGAAAATCCAGGTAAAAGAACAGCCGATCTATTTGATGAACTAACTCGCCACCGCGAAGGCGTGGTTTACTTTGGTAAAGTAAGTACAGCTATAGTCAACAATGTTGATGAGAAGCTGAATAACCTTTTTGAACATTATGTTGAACGTCGTTTCTTAACTGAACAGTATCGCGAAACCGTGTTGGAGCGAAATATTCGAACATTGTTCAAAACCAAGAATATTTCTGGTTTCGGACAAAAAGAGCTAAACACTAATCTAGGCTCTTTCCGATTACCTTTCGTTCGAAAAACCAACAAAGGTTTAGAGGCTATCAAGCCAATTGCGTTTGAACGTAAAACCCCCTTGGCGGCTTATGAGCATACCAAACAGTGGGTCGACAGACTTACGCGTTTAAACAACGAAGGTATAATAATTAGTAATTGCATGCTTTTAGCTGTAGAGAAACCAACTAAAAACGAATTTTATACAGCCTATACCGATGCGATCAATGCCGCAAAAATGCATAAACTATTGGTAGCAAACGTCAATGATGAAAATGCTATTCTAACTTTTGCGCAAAGTTAAATCATAAACGCAGGCTGACTCGTAAAAAGGTCAGCCTCGTTTTTGTGAGGTCAACAAATACGGCGTAAACAATAATAATGCGACAATGCTGACAAATAAACCCGAATGTGAACTTGTTGTTAAACCCGTCAGCAAGCCGTAATACGCCACATCAAATAGTAGATAACTAGCAAAAAGCGTTTTAAACCAAGGGCTATTACGCCAAACACCGATAATCAGTGCCAACTGCAGCGGGATAAACAAGATGAGTTTCCAACTCCACGTCGCGATAAATATGCTAGACAGGTTGTTTGCCTGCTCGCGCAAGGGCCCTAACAACGCCTCTTGGTAGTTCCGCGCGTATTGAAGGTCGAACATTATCCAGTAGAAAAAGGCAACGGTGTACGCAATGTTCAACAGTAAATACAGCGAGACCGACTTTTTAGGAGCAGTCGACTTTGCCGACTTAGCCTGTGTTTCGACCGCTGCGCGCGTTGCCAACACGACTACAGCGACTAAGTACAGGATCTCGGTCGCAATATACAGGCTACCAGCAAAAATACCGGCGTTTTCTTCTCGCGCAAATGAGTAATACGACCCCGAAATATCATCCGTTAAACCAGCTAAATGCAGTAAACTACTGAACATGAGCTCAACGGTATACAAAAACTCTGCTGTCCATTGCATGGGGTAAACGAGCCAATCGGCGGCGTATATCGATGCACCTGCACCTATCGCGACAGCTAAACCCAACAAAGCAAACATACCGAGCGGCGGAATAAGGCGACCTGAAAGGGTCATGTGCATAGCAATCATTTTTGAATATCTTTTAAGTTATTGTTTTGGCGAACTATACAGAGATCGGTTAGGTTTAACAAATTGACTTAATACCGCGCGTAACATTGGAGCCATTATGAGCAATCTAGCCAAATCTTTAGAGGGTGAGTGTAAAGCGATATCGGGGTGTGAGGCGTTAAAACGCATTATCGATCCGCGGGGACGTGATATCGGTGGGTTTGAAGTGAAGCGTATTTTGCCGTCGCGCGGCATGAAGTCAGTGGGACCATGGGTGTTTTTTGATCATATGGGGCCTGCGGACTTTGCCAAGGATGAAGGCATCGACGTGCGCCCTCACCCACATATTGGTTTGGCAACGGTTACTTACTTGTTTGAAGGCGAGTTGCAGCACAAGGATTCACTCGGCACCGATGTCACAGTTAAGCCCGGTGACATCAACTTGATGGTAGCAGGTCATGGCATCGTGCATTCGGAGCGCCAACCGCCGGAAGTCAAACAACAGCCCCACCGCGCGCACGGGTTGCAACTATGGCTCGCGCTGCCCGAGGCCGACGAACAATGCGATCCCAGCTTTCACCACTACGACGAAGCCGAACTCCCCTCAGCAGATATCACAGGCGGCAATGCGAAAATATTGATCGGTGAAGCCTATGGCAAGACCTCACCGGTCAAGACATTCTCAAACACACTCTATATCGAGGTTAATTTAGCAGCGGGCGAAACCTTCGCTTTACCCAAAGCACAAGAGCTTGCGGTCTACGTTGTTAAAGGCTCAGTACAAGTGAATAAAGCTGAACTCGCTGAACACCATATGGGTGTATTTGGTGATACGACGGGTGTCGCGCTCACGACGCTGGCTGACAGCCACCTTGTACTCGTTGGCGGCGACGCAATTGGCACACGGTATATGTATTGGAACTTTGTGGCGAGTAACAAAGAACTGCTTGAAGCAGCCAAAGAACGTTGGCAGCAACAGGCGTTCCCAAAAATCCCCGGCGATGCCGAGGATTTTGTGCCTTTGCCTTGAAATCGATGACATGGTAAATCTAACCGGAGGAACGGCGTCTGCAACGATGTACAAGTATGGCCAAAAGCGGCATGCTACAACTTAAGCAAAGACAGTTGGTACTTTTTAACTGACCTTCCCGATGTGACGAGCGCTCATCCTGTCGTGAACTACCAAGGTGACCTGTATAGCTTTGGCGATTACGAGGCGTTGAGTCGTGCACTCAAATATGACAGCACTAACCAAACGTGGACACCGACGAATTTGCCCTATATCGGACGACGTCACACTGCCGCCGTAGTATTTAACGACAGCATTTATGTGATTGGCGGCAACACAGGTAGCCGAGGTCCGTTTCTAGACACAGTACAAGTGTTTGATATGGCGGTTGAGTAATTTTGATCTTTTTCATGGTTTATCTCGTGTACAAATAATAGACACTTATAAAAAGATTGAGGTAAACCATGAGCCATACATTAAAAGTAAACGATGTTACCGAAGTCACTCACAACGTGAGACGGATTCGATTAGAAAAGCCGGACGATTATAATTTCACCCCGGGACAAGCTACCGAGGTCGCGATCGATAAAGAAGGTTGGCGCGATGAGAAACGCCCGTTTACTTTCACGTCGCTCAACAGCGATCCGTGGCTCGAGTTTGTGATTAAGGTGTATCCCGATCATGATGGCGTCACAGAACAAATTGGTCAGTTGCAAAAAGGCGATTCGCTAATTATCGAAGACCCTTGGGGTGCCATCGAATACAAAGGCGAAGGTACATTTATCGCAGGTGGCGCAGGTGTCACGCCATTTATCGCTATTTTTCGCGATTTGGCACGCAAAGGTGAAATTGGCAATAACCGACTCATCTTCTCGAATAGCGGTGAAAAAGACATTATTTTGAAAGAGGAATTCGAGCAAATACTCGGTGATCAATTCATCAATGTCATCACGCACGAAAAACCAAACGGCGATCACCTGTTTATCGATGGACACATCGATAAAGCCTTTCTAAACGAGCATATCAACCACTTTAACCAGCACTTTTACGTCTGCGGCCCCGATGCATTCAACAACGGCATAATGGACGCATTAAAAGAGCTAGGCGCCGATCCCGATGGCTTGGTGTTTGAGGAATAACTTGCTTCTTTGGCCGTAACTTGCGGCTTTCCCCTGTAAATTTCGCCCTCGACCCGTAACTTGCGCCTTTGGCGCAAGTCCACAATCGATTCACAACTTAAGATTAAGTGCTACCAAAGTTATCGCCATTATCAATGGCTCGATTTATCAGCCTTTTGGCTAAATATTTTTTGCTATCAAGTCTGCTTTTAATAGCCCGCCTTTAGTAAATAGCTTGGCAGAAAACTTAGGGTTACGGCGCGATTTATGCGCTTCCAGTATTTTCTTTAGTCCCGAAGCTTCCAGAAGAGAAATGTTGACCTCTGTATCCATTTCAGCTGATTCAACAAAGTCATTCGAGAAACTAGGTGCAACAATAAGCACTTGGGCAACGCGTTTGCCCACCGCTTCACAGCGTGAAACATAGGCCTTTACTTGCCTCGAGGTTGTTGAGTATTTAGCAAAATCCCCTTTTTTAGAAGTTTTCGCTTCACCAATGATAATATCGTCCTCGCTGAGCGATAACAAAATATCAGCCTTGTCCTTCGCAGTATTAATGTCTCGTCGCAGATCCTCATCAACGACTAACCCTAACTCTTCGAATATAGCCTTTGTGACTTCTTCGAACTTAACACCAATATCTGCCTCTGCAATTTCTATATTTTTTTGCTTTAACTCAGCTAGATCTCTTCGGGCAAGAGCCTCATAGTTCTCGACTAACTTATCCGTTGCATCTGCGAAACTCTCTAAGATAACCTGCCTTGCGTCACCTCGGCGACTAATGCACATTTCCGACTTCAGTGCCTTAATTTGATCGTTAGATAGCATAAACAGAATATCGTAAGGCGTTATTGCTAAAGCTCTGAGCTTCTCAACATCAATTTCTTGGTTAGGCTCTAGCTCGAACTCAGTTTTTAACATCGCCGGCAGCTTTGGCATATGTTGACTGAGCGTAGCAAAAAGTGACTTATAACCCGTCGCGGACAGAATATTAAACTCATGCTCCGCTGATGAGTTTAATGACTGGATAATAAGACTACACCGCTCTTCTAGCGTAGAACCCAACTTATTTACAGCAAGTTGCAAGTCATCAATCAGTAGCTTCAGACGATCTTTTCTTTCTGGGAGAGCCGTCTGCTCATTATGCATGTCCTTGCATAAAATATCGCTGACGGATAAGCCCATTTTGAAAACCGTATCTATTTTGTCTTCACGGTCGACGCCACGAATCCGTTTATCATGGTTCTTTAAAACATTTGAAAGTTCAGCATCTGAAAAGGTTCTTAAAATTCTGAGTAGATGCTTGTCAGCCAGTTCCTTGGACTGAATACGGTGCAACAAGGCAACAATTTCGTCAGGGACATAGACCGTTTGATGCTTCTTCGAAACAAAAACAATACCGATTTCTCGTAGCTGGTTTAAGCATTCTGCTACGCCAGTTTTTGGTATTGGATCGATCAAATGCTCAATAGCAACGCGGTTATCAGCTGTAACATCAAGCTTATGAGCAAGTACGTTTAAAATCCCGCGTTCTTCATCGGTGATTTTCCCCTCTCTATTCACCCTCTCGTCATTGTGAAGCGCTTCGTATAAACACGCATGATATATTGCAAGGCGTTTAGGTTCATCATACGCATCTGATTTGTCAGTGCTTGTAAAAAACGTCTGCAGCTCTTTTGCTTGTGCATCAATTTGTTTCCATTCTCGAGCGTATAATTGTTCAATCCAAGATACACGAGCTACACAATTTCCATCTCTGCTCAGAATATTTACTAAAAGTGCGGCCTGTGCTCCACTGAGTGCCAGTTGTGACTTTACTTCTTTCTGATAAAGCGGCAGTGCTAGCTTAAATAACTGAGTTACCTCGCCACTCGATGCGTTCTTAATTTGACCGTCAAGATTCTTAAATTGCTTTGCGAGCTCTTTATCGTGCGCACTCGCCTCCGAACAAATACGATCTAGGAAGTTAATAAACTTGGATTTCTCAAATTGATTGACTGTCGAGAGAACGTTAGAGAGTTTCATTTAATGCCATTCCATGGTTAGTGGAATTTTTATACAAATAAACTAACCTACTCGCATATTTTTGCAACCTCTTGACCAAATTAGCTGGTTGCCATTTGAAAAAAGTGGCCACCCCTTAATATTAAGGGTAGCCTTATTGTTTAACTTATTGGATAATTTCAATTATTTCTCCAGTCTGGAGATCGGCTTTAGCATGAATTGTTTGTTTCACAATACCACCAAACGCATTAGCTCCTCGAAACTCGGTTACCAATGCGACGTGTGAGTCTTCTCCATCTTTAACTACACTGTATCTCGTCTGAACGTGTTCATAAGAACCTGAATCATTCATATTATTTTTTATAAGCTGCTCGAGCTCTCGGTGTGAACCGTCATACAGAGAAAATTGAGACTCTAGTTTTTGGTAGTCAACATAGTAGCGTATAAAGGATTTCCTGAATTCAGATAATAACCGCAACACTCATGTAATGGGATAGGTCGGAAGGAGGTCAGCTACCCACATGTGGTAGTCTTACTTTTCGACCAAAAAAAGTGAGCTCTAACATGAGTTATCGGCAGCTGACCGAGGGACAACGATACCAGATTTCTGCGTTGCTCTCAGAAGAATTTTCACAACGAGAGATTGCAAGAAAGCTGAATATTGCGCCCTCGACCGTCCATCGAGAGTTGCGACGTAACAACTGTTTATGTGGGTCTTATGACCCTCAACTGGCTCAAGAGCGCACGCTAAAACGGCGTTTAAAGCCAAAGCCCAAAAGGGTTTGCGAGAATACGCGAAACGCTGTAGAGCTGATGCTCGAGATGGACTGGAGCCCGGAGCAAATATCGGCTATCTGCACCCGAATAGGCTATCCAGTCAGTCACGAGTGGATTTACAATTATGTATTGGCTGACTTTTATGGCGG
>NZ_QJST01000001.1 GCF_003226255.1 Idiomarina fontislapidosi | reverse complement strand
GTGATCGGATAAAACCGAAACAGGTGATCGGTTTAAACCGAAATGGGTGATCGGATTGAACCGAAATGAGTGTTCGGATTCATCCGAAACATGCAACTTAAGGTAGGTTTTGGCGATCTTGCCGTCCTTGGTGTCTTTCGCTTTCGGAAAGTAGCCCATTTTGAACATTGCCTGGCGCATTGTATTGTCCGACATAGGCTCATCAGGCTTTGTTTCAGAAGGAAACAGCAACTCATAGTGACCGGTAATGCGTTTGATGCGTTTAATGACATCAAGAGCTTGGGCTGATAACGGCACCTCATGTGGCCGCTTCATCTTCATCCGCTCTGAAGGAATTGACCAAACCTTGTTATCAAGGTCGAATTCCTCCCAACGAGCGCCTCTAAGCTCCCCTGAACGAACAAATGTTAGAATCAGTGGGTAAGAGGCCGGAGCAGGTTGCCTTGCGCCAAAGGCGCAAGCTACGCGTGTATGCGTGCTATCACAAAATATAAAAATATGGGGATTATTACTTGAGGTGTGTTCTTGCGCTGAAAGCGCAAGCTACACGATTTGGAATTGGTGCCCGGGGCCGGACTTGAACCGGCACGCTGTTACCAGCGAGGGATTTTAAATCCCTTGTGTCTACCAATTCCACCACCCGGGCACTAACGTAAACCAAGTCATGGAGGCGGGTCCCGGAGTCGAACCGAGATCCACGGATTTGCAATCCGCTGCATAGCCATTCTGCCAACCCGCCGATGGTTTGGAGCGGGAAACGAGACTCGAACTCGCGACCCCAACCTTGGCAAGGTTGTGCTCTACCAACTGAGCTATTCCCGCATCGCCATCTGCCGCAGCATTCTACTGTTTAAATGAAATACGTCAACGACTTTTTGTGATTTTTGTGACTGTTTGGCTATTTTTAGCGCAAACCTATCAATTTCTAGTCAATTGTGACCCTGCAGCGCGCAAATATTCCCACATTGACCACAATGTAAGTACAAACGCGATAAAGAATAAAACGATTGAAATCCAGAATGTCCAGATATTTGCATCCCATAACAGACCGATTAGCGCGACCATTTGTGCAATAGTCTTTAATTTACCCAAATTAGATACGGCCACTTTTTCACGGTCGCCGCGTTGTGCCATCCACTCGCGCAGTGCACTTACGATCAACTCACGGCAAATCATGGTCAGCGCTGGCACAGTGATGTACCACGCATTGTAATCCTCAACCAGCACGACTAACGCGGCGATAACCATCGCTTTATCAGCAACAGGGTCGAGAAACGCGCCAAACTCGGTGAACTGGTTAAATTGACGAGCAATCCAGCCATCCAGTGCATCAGTAATTGCGGCGAGCCAGAAGATAAACGCCGACCAAAAACGAGCATCTTCAAACGGTAAATAAAACACGATTAAAAATACCGGGATTAATAAAATCCTAAAACTCGTCAAAATATTTGGGATATTCCACTTCATTATCCGCAATCCTTTTTTTAGCTCAGTGGCGCAGCCGCCCTGCTATCGCTATCTAAATGAGTAGTATATTTTCTCAGCCAGTGCACGACTAATGCCTGGCACATTGGCTAACTGGTCAATACTAGCGTTTTTTACCTCTTGTAATCCACCAAGATTTTTTAAAATCTTTTGTCGACGCTTAGCGCCAATTCCTTCTATCTCTTCTAAGCTTGAGGTACGTTTAACTTTATTTCGCTTTTGACGGTGCCCTGTAATAGCGAATCGATGCGACTCATCGCGGATGTGTTGGATTAAATGTAAGGCGCTGGCGTCCTTACTGAGCGGAATCGTCTCGTGGCTCCCAGCCATGATCAACGTCTCTAGCCCTGGCTTACGCGACTCACCCTTTGCCACACCGATTAGCATCGGTGCATCTTTACCCCAATCGGCAAAATAGTTCTCCGCCTGAGCCAACTGCCCTTTACCGCCGTCGATAAATAGAATATCCGGGATATTGCCAGCATCCTTAGCGTTGTCGTAACGTTTTGCCAAAGCTTTTGCCATCGCGGCGTAATCATCGCCCGGCGTGATACCGGTAATATTATAGCGCCGGTAATCAGACTTCTTAGGCCCGTTTTGGTCAAACACAACACAGGATGCGACCGTTTGCTGTCCCATTGTGTGACTGATATCAAAACACTCCATGCGCTGGATGGGTACACCAAGCTCGAGCACTTGTTGGAGTGCCGAGGTTCGTCGATTCATTGTACTCTGTTGATTCAACTTACCCTCTAACGCATTAATGGCATTCTTTTGGGCCAATTGCTGATATTGCTTACGCTCTCCACGCACATTGTGAAGCAACCGCACTTTACGACCGACCGCCTCACCCAGGACCTCACCAAGCACTGGGTCATGTTTTATTTCATCCGGTAGCACAATCTCGGCGGGCGTTTTTCGGCCGGAGCTCTGGTTTAAGTAGAACTGCAGTAAGAAGGCTTGTAGAACCTCTTCATCAGATGTATCCGCCGGAACTTTAGGAAAATAACTGCGGCTGCCCTGCAAGTGATTATCACGGATAAACAACATCTGTACGGTGGTTACACCATTTCCGCGTGCAAAGCCGATAACGTCAAGCTCTTCTTGCGCACCGGTCACTGAGTTACGTTCTTGTGCACGGCGTAACATCGCGATTTGGTCGCGATAGCGTGCGGCACGCTCAAAATCGAGCGATTCGCTGGCGTTTTCCATCCGCGTTACGAGTTGATCAATCACCTGCTGGTTCTTACCGTTAAGAAACTGTCTCGCCAGTTGCACCTGCTCATCGTACTCTTCATCGGTGCATACATTCACGCATGGTGCTAAGCACCTCTTCAGCTGATACTGCAAACACGGACGGCTGCGGGCTCGGTAATAGGCATCCTCACACTGACGAATAGGAAACAACTTTTGCATGAGTCGCAGACTCTCGCGCACCGCGGCTCCGTTAGGAAACGGACCAAAATACTCACCCTTTTGGCGCCGCGCACCGCGATGAAAACCTAATCGCGGATGCGTATGATCGGTCATAATAATGTATGGATAGGACTTATCGTCGCGTAGTAAGACGTTGTAACGCGGGCGATATTTTTTGATATAGGTATTCTCGAGAATAAGCGCTTCGGCTTCGGTATTGGTGACCGTGACATCCATGTCGGCAATTTGCTTAACTAAGACTTGAGTCTTTACGCGATCGACTTTTTCACGAAAATAGCTCGATACACGTTTTCTTAGGTCTTTTGCCTTGCCGACATAAATCACATCGCCTGACTCATCATACATGCGATATACGCCAGGCTGATGAGTCAGGTGTCTCAGAAAGTTTTCTGCATCAAATTGGTTGCTCATACACCTTCAAATTCTAATAGTTCAACGAGTCCCGCTCGTAATGCTAGATGGGACAATTGTACATCACTATTAATATTAAGCTTTGCAAAAATTCGATACCTAAATGTATTGATTGTTTTACTGCTGATGCACAAATGCTCCGCAATCTCACAGACGCGTACCCCACGTCCTATCATTTGCATCACTTGTAGCTCGCGATCACTGAGTCGCTCAACAATACTACGGCGGTTATCGCCATACGGGTTTTTTGCCAGATATTCGGCAATAGGCGCAGCGACAAACACCGAGCCTTGTCGTAACGATGCGATGGCCGTCACCAGTTCTTGGCTACTGCCCGACTCAAGCAGGTATCCGTCGACCTCCTGAACGCCGCATTGAAAATCCAATACGTCTTGGTAGGACTTGCCCCACACAATGAGTTTAATGTGCTCATGACGTCGCTTCAGTCGCCGCCAGTTTTCTACGGTCGCATCACCGGCGAGGGAACAACCTAAAACCACCACCGAGTCGGGATGTTCATTCACCGCTAATCGCAATTGCGGCATTGAATCGACCGTCTCAACTTCATCAGAAAAGTTTTGCTCTACTACAGTGCGCATCCCTGCGCTAACAATAGGGTTGTTGATTGCTAAAATAATTTTCGCCATTTTTGCATAATTCCTCTCAACAATTGATTGAACATGGGTTTTGCTGATTAAAGCGAGAGTAAATTTGAGCAAAAATAGCTATTTAGCAAGTTATAAATCGAATATTTTGTTAACTAAACTCACTCGATTTTCTGTGAAGTCTCAATTTGAAGCTAAATTCGTTTCTGATCGAGTAATTGCCATAAATAACAGGCGAGATAGCTCCGATACGGCGATGCGCGCTCTGGAATAATGATCACATCGCGCTCTTTCAACAACGCAATCGCCTTGCGTAATGAACTATCTTGTATTGGAAACAAATCCTCATGACCAAAGTGGAACATGGCTAAGATGGATGCAGACCAAGGACCGACACCTTTTATTGTCTGCACTTCATGTAGGAGTTCGTCACATGTTAACGAACGCCACTGCTCCATTTTGCCACCCCCGTTTTGCCAATAGACTTCAATCGCACCCACTGCGACCGCCTTATTACGACTTAACCCACACTCTAATAAGTCATCGTAACTCAATTGAGCAATCCGCACGCCCTGCTCGGCCGCCCGAGTCTCGACCCTTGAGATAATTGTTTTAGAGGCTTGCAGACTCAACATTTGTCGCATTACGATACGTGGTAATGCTTCGATAGGGTCCATACCTGAGGGCGTTAATGGATCGACATGATCCTGCTCAAGCAGGACCAGTTCGAAGCCAGGCTGGGTTGATAATAGGTGTTGCTTTACATCGTTTGCCTTTTCACTCATGCAAACACCGTAAAGGTTTGGCGGCTAATCGCAAACAGTTCGCCCTGCTCATCCCACAAACCAGCACGGCTGTGTCCATAACCATCAGCCGCGTACTCAATCGTTGCTAAGTAGCGCCACCATGTCGTAGTTTGCTTTTCTGACAATCGCTTATCAGGGAACTCGATGGTCCAGGTTAGCGATGACGCTGGAGCGGGCTTTTTCAAACGCGGCAATACCGCCGGTGGCCACGCGTCGACCAAACCCAGTACCGCAGCAATCGTCATTTCATGTTGTTCATTACGGAACCGAACCCAACCACCGAACTCACGTTCAACTTGACCGCTAAACGGCATACCGCCGCGCAAAATGCGATAGTCAAAATGCTTCGCAAACTCAGGCGTTACAGGCGAATCGGGAATCCCCATGCCTTGTTCTGGTGCGGCAAACTCTGGCGCTGGCTCTTGATCTTCAAATACGGCAGATTCACGTGCTTTACCTAAGCTCGCTAGCGCGAACAGTGTCACTTCACCATTTTGAATAATCTGCGCACTCACTTGCACGACCGACGACCCTTGACGCAAAACATTGAGCGCTAGCTCCGCTTTACCAGGTGCCGTCGGTGCGACAAAAGACACGTTAAATGCGCGCATGTGATAAGCCGCATCAAATTGCTTAAGAATAAAGTCAGCGGCTATACCGGCGCTAAATCCACCAAAAAATGCACGCCCTTGCGCCCATCCTTCAGGTAACTCAATAGTTTGTTGATGTTTATCTTTTACAATTTGCGCTAGGGTTTCAAAAAACATATAAACCTCGTTAGGTTAACTACTCAGCAAGCCCAGCACGACGAGTGCTAAGAAAGCGCCTGCTATTAAAAAGGCATAAATAAATGAGCAAATGAAAAACTTAAAGAGTGTCATTGGCCATGACTGCTGATAAAACAGTTTCTGAGTGAACAGCAGGTACGCCACCATCCACATCAATAAGATATTCTCGGCGTAACTGGCAAGCTCATCTATCCATGGATAGTCGAAAAGCGTACTCAACCAAGTCGCACTGGAATCCGTAATTGTCAGCATCATAAACGACAACAACAAAAAGGCATGGGTGTGCAAGGCAACAGCCAGGTGCTCAATGTAGTAATGCTTACTGAAGGGGTAACATAGCTTAAGCAATAGCGCCCAGAATGGGAGCATGAGCAACATCGCCTGAGGTGCGTTCCCCACTAGCCGCTCAATAAATGCGCCAGGATTCTGTTGCATTAACTTAAGCTTTTGCTCAAGCAGCTTTTCATCCTCGGCATCTAATAGCGGAAAGTCTTTTAAATCGAGGTTGAGCGTTGCCGGTTCTTCATCTGGTGGTGTTACTGTTACGTCCGAAGCCGGTTCGTTTTGTGTCGCCAAAAGTGCGTCAGCTTTATCAATCTGCTGTTGAATTTCCGCTTGTTGCTCTGGCGATAGGTCTTGATTGACTTGTGGTGTAAAGTCAATCAACGCTCGCATTACCATGAACGAAATAAGCGACATAAAGAAATACATACGCAACGGGGGTACGTACGACGCGTGCCGTCCTCGAACAAATTCAAGTGATAAAAAGCCTGGACGCATAAATAAACCGCTGAGCGTTCGGTAAAACCGAGAGTCCCAATGACCCAATTCGCCCATTAAGTCACCGACAACGGCAAATATACTGCGTAAGTAGCGTTTATCCTGCTGACCACAACGATGGCAATACTCACCTTGAAGGGGGGTATCACAGTTTTTGCATAAAATGTGGGTCGCAGGTGGTTGGCTCGCTTCCATGAGGCGCACTCCATCTCTTATTATTGCCTCAGTATATTCAGCATTCAGGATGAAGTACAATAGCCGCTAAAACGAAAAAAGCCCGCTCGATGAGCGGGCTTTCGAAATTTGGCGGAGAGGGAGGGATTCGAACCCCCGGTGGGTGTGAACCCACGTCTGATTTCAAGTCAGGTGCATTAAACCGAGCTCTGCCACCTCTCCGTAGTCTTTGGGGCTTTCCCCTGAAGACGAGGCGAATATTAAAGACCTTCGCCGCGCTTGTAAAGTAAAAATTTAAATAAAGTCGTCAAATTTGGTTCGTTTGACTATGATTTAATCAAAGCGATCACTTTTCGAGCTAACTCACAGTAATAAATCGAATTTCCTACCTAATAAACTACTTTAAAGGTAGTATCACTACCCATATACTAAGGGTATACAAGCATCATCAGTTAAGAAACTTTTTAGCAATTTTACAGTCTTAAAAACTAGCGTTAATCAACGGAGATAACTATGAACGATCGTAGTCAGATGTATGTCGGTCAGCAGCAAGTCGCCGGCTCAGTGAATAAGGTGTTACGTAACACCTATGCACTGCTTGCCATGACACTTGCGTTTAGTGCTGTGACAGCAACCATCAGCACCATGATGAATTTACCTTACCCAGGCTTTTTCATCACCTTGATTCTTTATGTTGGTTTGCTGTTTGGTATTCATAAAACCAAAGACAGCGCCATGGGTATCGTTTTGACCTTCGCCCTCACCGGGTTCTTAGGTTATACCTTAGGTCCACTACTTAATATGGCGCTACAAATGCCAGGTGGTGGCGAGATGGTTGCAACCGCATTAGGTGGCACCGCATTAACGTTCTTTGCGACATCAGGTTATGTACTGAGTACTAAAAAGGACATGTCTAAGCTCGGCGGTTTAATTACTGCGGGTATCATCATGGTGGTTGTAGCGATGCTCGCTAACTTCTTCTTCCAGATGCCTGCGTTACAATTAGCGCTGTCAGCTATCATGATCCCATTGATGGCGATGTTGATTATGTATCAAACCAGTGAAATTATTCACGGCGGTGAGCGTAACTACATCTTAGCAACGGTTACTTTGTACGTTTCTATTTATAACTTGTTCGTTAACTTGCTAACATTGTTGATGGCATTTAACGGCGACGACTAAACATACGCGAAAGCGAGTTTAATAGAGCCCCGCTTCTTGCGGGGCTTTTTTTTACTGATAAGTTAGAGACGAACAATGAACCTTACGCTCATTATAAAAGCAGACATACACGCCGATGCACGGCATCGAGCGGCACTGCGCTTTGCCGAACAAGCACTTGAGGATGGCTATACACTGACTGGCGTATTCTTTTACGCAGATGCCGTGCGTCTCGCCAGTGCCGCAGCGGTTAATAATCCGTACAGCCAACAATGGTGTGCGCTCGCCGGACAGCATCAATTTGGCTTAGTGGTATGCCATACCGCCGCTGAACGTCAAGGTATCGAGCAGTTCAGCGATTACTTTGAACCTGCGGGTCTCACTCAATTGGTGAGCTGGATGAACGCGGCAGACAAAGTGGTGACCTTATCATGAGTAAAAACTATGCGGTTATTCAACTAAGTGCAGAGCTTGAGTGCGCACGCTCAGCGCTCGATTTGGTCTTGTCACTCGCCAGCTTAGATCAGTCGGTGCAACTTATCATGCTTGATAATGCGTGGATGTCGTTACAGTCTGAACTTCATAAACGCTACGGCTTGTTAGAGTTACTTGATGTCGACCCCGTATTGATTGCCAGTGCAAGCGAGCCTGCATTAGAGGACGGCGATATTGAGTTTCAATGGATCGCCAAGCGTGATGTAAACGCCCTACTTGCCGATTATGCCGAGGTGATCACATGCAACTAGACACCACTCACTGGCTTCAAACACAGCCACTTCTTACGTGGGTAGCGCAACAGCGGAGTTTGCTCAATGAGCACACAGCGATATTGCTGACCGAGGCGACAGCGCGTGATTTACCCGCAACATGTCCAGCTGCGCTACAAATGTGTAAAATAGTCATCCCCGAGCATGAAATGCGCACAGCCCCTGCCGATTGGGTCGAAGTCATTAGTGATGCTCAATGGGTTGAACTGATTACGCACACGCAACATTGGACTTGGTAGTATGATTGAATTCAACGGTCGCCAATACGAAACCGATAAACACAACTATTTAGCTCATCTTGATGACTGGAGCGAAGCCTTGGCACTGCATTTTGCGGAGCTCGAAAATATTGAGATGACCCCTGCGCACTGGGAAGTCGTGCATTTTGTGCAAGATTTTTATCGCGAGTATGACACCAGCCCTGCCATGCGTGTGCTGGTAAAAGCGATGAAGAAGAAACTCGGCGAAGAAAAAGCAAACAGCCGATATCTCTACCGACTGTTTCCTAAAGGGCCTGCAAAGCAGGCAACACGTATCGCGGGCTTACCTAAGCCCGCGAAGTGTATTTAACCGATTACGCCTCGATGCGCTCGATACCACCCATGTACGGGCGCAATACCTCTGGAACGACAATTGAACCATCGGCTTGCTGATAATTCTCGAGTAACGCCACCAATGTGCGCCCTACTGCCAGACCTGAGCCATTTAAGGTGTGCAATAGCTCGGGTTTTTTCGCGCCTTTACGACGGAAACGCGCTTGCATACGGCGCGCTTGGAAGTCGCCCATATTTGAGCACGAGCTAATCTCGCGATACGTATTTTGTGCTGGCAACCACACTTCGAGATCGTATGTTTTAGTTGCACCAAAGCCCATATCGCCAGTACATAACAATACTTTACGATACGCTAGGCCGAGTTTTTGCAAGATAGTCTCTGCATGGCTGGTGAGCTGCTCAAGCGCATCCATTGACTGCTCTGGGTGCGCCAACCAAACCAACTCAACTTTATCAAACTGGTGTTGGCGAATCAGACCACGGGTATCACGACCGTGTGAGCCCGCTTCACTGCGGAAGCACGGCGTATGCGCGGTCAGCTTAACTGGTAGCTCAGCTTCATCAAAAATCTCATCACGCGCTAAGTTGGTCAGCGGCACTTCAGCGGTTGGAATCAACGACAACGGGATCTGTTCTTCTGTCTCGCCCTGAATGTGGAATAAGTCCTTACCAAATTTAGGTAACTGACCCGTGCCATAAAGGCTGTCATGGTTGACCAAGTAAGGTACATACGTTTCAGCGTAGCCGTGCGCTTCGGTGTGCGTATCTAGCATAAACTGCGTTAAAGCACGGTGTAGACGCGCAATCTTACCGCGCATCACGACAAAACGTGCGCCAGTGAGTTTAGCTGCGGCCTCAAAATCCATGCCCTTCGCGAGTGCTTCTGCTAACTCAACATGATCTTTAGGTTCAAAATCAAACTGCGGTGGCTCGCCCCACACACTGATTTCTTGGTTCTCTGACTCATCTTTGCCTTCAGGAACACCCTCCGCAGGCAAGTTAGGCACGCCCATGATCAGTGCGCTGAGCTTATCTTGTACTTCTCGTAATTCTTCTTTCGCCGCGTCGAGTTGTGAACCGAGGTCACTGACCGCATCGAGAAGCGGCTGGATATCCTCACCTGCCTGCTTTGCTTTACCAATCGCTTTCGAGCGACTGTTACGCTCAGCCTGCAACTGCTCCGTTTTTACTTGAATCGATTTGCGCTGCTCTTCGAGCGCTTGGATCGCTTCGATATTCAGCTCAAAACCACGCGTTTTTAAGCGTTCAGCTGTTTGTTGCAGTTCCTCGCGGAAAAATTTTGCGTCTAGCATGGATATCCTACTTCACTTAATTCGGTTTAATGATAAAGAAATTATACAACGCCATTGCTGCTGCGACACCTAAGACGCATAGCCCAACGTTGAGTACGATATTTAATGAGGCTCGCCCCCATTCTCCTTGCGTCGCCAATTGCACCACTTCGACAGAGAATGTTGAGAAGGTCGTAAAGGCACCTAGCAAGCCAACGCCGACAAATAACCGCACGGACTCTGAGAGTCCTTGGTGTTGCACATGTGCGTATACAGCGCCTAATAAAAATGAGCCTATTATGTTAACGATCAACGTTGCAAAAGGGAACCGCCAACCGGTGCTTAACATCAATAAAGCCACGCCGTGCCGTGCGCTTGCACCCACCGCACCACCTGCAGCTACCATTAACCACTGACTAAGACTGGTCATCGGACTGTCCTCTCTGCCACTCGCTGCGTTCATCTTGCTGACGAAGCCATAACAGTTTGTCTTTAATTTTAATCTCTAATCCACGTGGCTCGGGCTGGTAAAAATAAGCATCCGCGAGCGCGTCAGGCAAATAGCGTTCGCCTGCCACGTAGGCATTGGGATAATTATGGGCATAGCGGTAATCTTCGCCATAGCCCTGTTCTTTATGAATTTTAGTTGGCGCATTACGTAAATGGCTGGGTACTTCTGCCGTTGGGTGCGCTTTTGCTGCTGCAACAGCCGCCTTGAACGCCGTGTACACCGCATTGCTTTTAGCCGCACTAGCGCAATACACAACGGCCTGTGCGATAGCACGCTCGCCCTCTGCGGGACCGACACGGTGAAAGGTATCCCATGCATTTAAGGCAATTTGTAGCGCGCGCGGGTCGGCGTTGCCAATGTCTTCAGAGGCGATGGCGAGTAAGCGTCGCGCGACTATCAGCGGATCGCCGCCGCCCACTAAAATGCGCGCATACCAATATAAGGCGCCATCGGGTGACGAACCGCGCACCGACTTATGAAAAGCCGACAAAATATCGTAGAAATGGTCGCCCTTATTATCAAATGCGGCTTGCTGCTCGCCTACCGCGTGTAATAACAGTTCGGTATCAAGCGCTGTCTCTCCATCCGCTAAGTAATCCGCCGCGACTTCTAAGTAATTCAGCATGCGCCTGGCATCACCACTAGCCAGGTCCAACAATCTGTCCTCAGCCTCTGCGGTAAGCTTAATCTGACGAGTACCCAAACCACGTTCTGCATCTTGCAGGGTACGCTTGAGCAACGCGCGCAAATCTTCAGGCTTGATGGACTCAAGACGGTAAACGCGGGCACGTGATAATAATGCGTTGTTCAGCTCAAAGCCGGGGTTTTCGGTCGTTGCACCAACAAAAATTACGGTGCCATCTTCAATAAAGGGTAGAAAGGCATCTTGTTGGCTTTTATTAAACCGATGGACTTCGTCAACAAATAACAAGGTACGGCGACCTTGCTGCTTAGCGCGTTGCTTAGCCTCATCAATCGCTTGGCGGATTTCTTTTACACCGGAGGTGATTGCACTAAGGCGTGATACGGTCGCATCGGCTGAGGTTGCCATCAGCTCGGCGAGGGTTGTTTTACCGGTGCCGGGCGGCCCCCACAGGATCATGGAGTGTAAACGCCCTTGCGCAACGGCTTGCCAGAGTGGTTTTCCCTCAGCCAGTAAGTGCTGTTGACCTACATATTCGGCGAGTGACTGCGCACGCATGCGCGCAGCCAAGGGCCTAAAATCATGCTCTTCTTCAAACGCGAGTTCACCGTTGGTCATCGACCTCGACACCTTCAGGCACGTTAAACTGGAATTGGTCGGTGGCGAGCGTTTCGTTCATGACCACATCATCGAGCGCGATGGTCGTGGTATCACCTTGTTTTTGCTTCAACACAATGCGCGTTAAGGTGTCACCATCAAAGCTCAGTGTCAGCTCATTACCTGTCGCTTCATTGATTACATCAAATGCACCGTCGGCTTCGTCGTAGCTCACATCAAATTGTTGCCAACGCGCTTGAGTACCTTCCATTAACAGCAACAACGGGCTGTTTTCTACCGCGTTGCTCTGCGCATAGACGGTTACCTGTTCAACGAACGGATTGTAATACCACACCGACTCACCGTCTGCGACGAGGAGCGTGTCATCGGGTGGATTACTGCGCCAACGCAACATGGCGGGGCGCTGCAATGCAAGTTCACCGGTCAGGCTCTGTAATACATCGCCACCGCTGCCCGTTACCGTTTGCTCAAAGGTGGCTTGCACGCTTTTGAGTTGCTGCATTTTCTCTTGCAACTGTTGCTTAGCTTGCTCTGTTGCCCAACTTACAGGGCTCATTACTACACCCGCGATGACTGCCAGTGCGATTCCATACTGCTTCATATTAATCCCTCGGTGGTCTCGGTGCGAGTACATCCCGCTGACCATTATTGCCAGCACTACTTACGACACCGGACATCTCCATTTGTTCGACGATACGCGCCGCACGATTGTAACCAATTCTGAATTTACGCTGCACGCTTGAAACTGACACGCGTTGTGTTTCGGTCACAAAGGCAACCGCTTCGTCGTAGAGTGGATCGGATTCTGCTTCGTCCATTTCTTGTTGCTCACCCGGCAACAACGCGTCTTCACCTTGATCACCCGAAAGAATTTCCTCAAGGTAATTAGGTTTGCCGCGTTTCTTCCAATCGGCGACGACCGCGTGTACTTCGTGGTCATCAACAAAGGCACCGTGCACACGCACAGGAGAACCACTGCCCGGTGGTAGGTAGAGCATATCACCCTGCCCGAGTAGCTGTTCCGCGCCCGGCTGGTCAAGAATGGTGCGTGAATCGATTTTAGATGATACTTGGAACGCAATCCGAGTAGGAATGTTCGCTTTAATTAACCCGGTAATCACATCGACCGATGGGCGTTGCGTCGCCAAGATTAAGTGAATGCCTGCTGCACGCGCCTTTTGCGCGATACGGGCAATGAGCTCTTCGACTTTCTTGCCCACAATCATCATCATGTCGGCAAACTCGTCGATTACCACCACGATGTTGGGTAATTTCTCTAACTCAGGTGGCATGTCATCGATCGAGTCACCCGGTTTCCAAATAGGGTCTTTCAGTGGCTGCCCCGCCTCTTTCGCGGCCACTACTTTGGCGTTATAGCCTTTGAGATTACGTACGCCCAAAGCTGACATCAGCTTGTAGCGACGCTCCATTTCACCGACACACCAACGTAGCGCATTGGCTGCGTCTTTCATATCCGTGACCACCTCAGTTAATAGGTGCGGAATACCCTCGTATACCGAGAGCTCAAGCATTTTCGGGTCAATCATAATCAAGCGGACATCTTCCGGTGTGCTCTTATAGAGCAAACTCAAGATCATGACGTTTACACCCACAGATTTACCTGAGCCTGTGGTACCGGCGACCAGCAAGTGCGGCATTTTCGCCAAATCAACCACGACTGGCGAGCCTGCAATGTTCTTACCGAGCACCATGGTCAACGGTGATTGGCTGTTTTGAAAAGCATCGCGGTAAATGACTTCACTCAGCTGTACCACTTCGCGATGTTTATTAGGTAGCTCCAAGCCCACATAGGATTTGCCTGGAATCACTTCAACCACGCGTACCGCAACCGCCGACAATGTGCGTGCAATATCTTTGGCTAAGTTCGAAATCTTAGAGACTTTTACGCCTGGCGCTAGATCCAGTTCAAAGCGCGTAATAACGGGACCAGGTTGGACGTTGGCAACCACGACATCGACACCAAAATCCTTCAATACGGTCTCAACGGTGCGTGAAACTTGATCCAGTTCCTCTTGCGTGATTGGATTCTCTTGCTTGTTCGGTCTATCAAGCAACTCAATCGAAGGGAGTGGCGCCATGACTTCTTGCTCACCCTCCCCTGCTGCTTCTTCAACTGCTGTGCTTGGCTCTGTTTTAGCTTGTGTTGTCGAAGCTTGTGTCGTCGAATGCTGAGTGGACGCCTCTACAGCGGTTGGCTCGCTGCGTTTATTACGCGCCTCGGCTGCCTGCTTCGAAAAGCGTGGCGCATCACTTTCAGACAACACTGGGTCCGGTTCAAACGGCGGTTCATCGTCATTTTCTAACTCGTGTTCATCCAATGCAGAGAGTGACGGTAAGTTAAGCACAGGCTCTTGTTTGGTATCAGCTTTTTGCTCTACCAGTGTGGTTTCATCCCAGTCCGAGGTATCAAGTGTGTCGTCGTCCTCGTCGTTCGCCTGTGTATCACTATTGTCCTTTTTAGTATCACGGTCGTGACCTTTAGTGCCATCCGACTGCCACACCGTACGAATGCGTTCGTAACACCACAAAGCACCTGTAATGCATAATTCGCCGAGTTTATCGGCCACTTGTAACCAACTGATGCCCGTCACTAAGGTTAAGCCGGTGGCTAAAAAGGTTAACAGCAAGATAGTCGAACCGACAAAATTCAAATACGGCATCACCGACGCGGCGATCACATCACCAAACACGCCTCCCGCCGAGAAGTAATAGATATCGTCAAAGTTTATCGACGATAGCGCAGCACCACCTATGAGGGTTAACAATGCGCCGACTAAACGCAGGCTGACTGCCAAGTAGTCGAGTTCAAGTAATTGGTGGGTTTTGCGAAACAACATGTAACCCAAGCCAGCAAACGCGAAAGGAATTAAATAAGCGACAAATCCAAATGAGAACAGAAGTACATCAGCAAGCCACGCACCGACAGCACCACCTGCATTATTGATAGTGCCTTCGAAACCTGTCTGTGACCAGCTCGGATCGGCTGGATTAAAGCTCACTAAAGCGAGAAATAAAAAAATCGCGAGCGCACCGCTGATTAATAAACCAGCTTCTAATAATCGTTGTACACCTGTCATTGCTCGTCTTATGCTTCCTGTCATTGGGATCTTATTATAGTGGAGGCTCTCTGCCCCCGATTGTAGCGAATCTCGCTGCTAATGTTAGCCCTTTACTAGAACTTTATTCTCTTGTTTTACTTCTTCCATTACAACATAGGTGCGCGATTCGTCGACACCGGGCATCATCAGCAAGGTTTCACCGAGTAATTTACGGTAAGCACGCATATCGGGTACTCGCGCTTTAATCAGAAAATCAAAGTCGCCGGCGACCAAATGGCATTCCAGTATTTCTTCGGTTTTACGTGCTGCCTCACTGAATTCAGCGAAGGCATCAGCCGACGTGCGCGACAAGGTAATCTCGACAAATACCATTAAGTTAGCGCCGAGCTTAGCGGGGTTAATACGGGCATGATAACTCTCGATAACACCCTCGCGCTCGAGCTTTTTTACCCTTTCTAAACAAGCAGTTGCGCTCAATCCAACACGTTTTGCTAGCGCCACGTTGGCTATACGTCCGTCGTCTTGCAGAATGCGCAGGATCTTACGGTCAATTCTGTCAATAGTGATTTCATCGGTGTTTTCTGGAAATCTCATAATTTTATCGCGTTAATTTGCCAGTTACCCCTAATATATCACTATAAACTGGGTTAAAAAAAGTGCGTAATTCAGTTTGTTTTCAGTCTATAATTGCGCCACGAAATTTACCAATCACATCAGCAAATAAAACGCACTCAATGCGTGTCAATTATAGAGGGTGAGTATGTTAATAGGTGTTCCTAAGGAAATTAAAAACCACGAGTACCGAATCGGTTTAACGCCTGCTGCAGTTCGCGAATATGTTGCGAATGGTCACGACGTTATCGTTGAAAACAACGGCGGTGCTGCGATTGGTTTCACGAACGAAGACTATCAAGCTGCCGGCGCGTCAATTATTGAAACGCCAGAAGAGATCTTCGAACGTGCTGACATGATTGTCAAAGTTAAGGAACCTCAGCCAAACGAATGTAAGATGCTACGTGAAGGCCAGATCCTTTATACCTTCTTACACTTGGCACCTGATCCAACACAAACCAAGTTGTTAGCTGAATCAGGCTGTACTGCTATCGCATACGAGACAGTGACTGATAACCGCAATGGCTTACCGCTTTTAGCACCTATGAGTGAAGTCGCAGGTCGTATGTCGATCCAAGCAGGCGCACACTACCTTGAAAAAGCACACGGCGGTAGCGGCACTTTGTTAGGTGGCGTTCCAGGTGTTGCTCCAGGTAAAGTGCTTATTATCGGTGGCGGTGTTGTCGGTACCAACGCTGCAAAAATGGCACTCGGTTTAGGTGCTGATGTGACTATCCTTGACCGTTCATTGCCGCGTCTACGCGAGATCGATGATATCTTCAATGGTCAAGTCACCACGATTTACTCAACCGTAGATGCTATCGACAAGTATTCACGTGAAGCTGATTTAGTTGTTGGCGCAGTCCTGATCCCAGGCGCAGCGGCACCTAAACTCTTAACGCGCGAACACATCAAAAACATGAAGCCAGGTTCAGTGTTGGTAGACGTTGCGATTGACCAAGGCGGTTGTTTCGAAACTTCATACGCGACAACGCACCAAGATCCGGTATACGTGATTGATGATGTTGTTCACTACTGTGTTGCGAACATGCCAGGTGGTGTTGCACGTACTTCAACCATCGCACTTAACAACGCAACCTTGCCATACGGCATTGCGTTGGCTAACAAAGGCAACCAAGCGATGTTAGAAAACGAGCACTTGTTGCGCGGCTTAAATATGCACGCTGGCAAAATCACGTACAAAGCAGTCCACGATGACTTGGGCGAAGAATTAAGCCTAGAGTATATAGACCCACGTGAAGCATTATCTAAGTAATTAGACACTCATTGAGTGTTACATAAAAGCCCACCCCAGAAAGGTGGGCTTTTTTTATGTTCTTCTTGTGACTTTTACTTGCAATCCATACAATCGACCCCATACCTAATTTTATAATTGATACACATTTGTAGTAGGAGCAACAACATGGCTGAAGCCAAGCATTGTAAACTTTTAATTTTGGGTTCTGGACCTGCGGGCTATACCGCTGCAGTCTACGCCGCTCGTGCCAATCTTGACCCTGTACTCGTTACGGGCATGCAACAAGGCGGCCAGCTAACCACCACCACCGACGTTGAGAACTGGCCAGGCGATGCAGAAGGCTTAACCGGACCCGATCTGATGGTGCGCATGCAAAAACACGCTGAGCGTTTTGATACTGAGATCGTATTTGACCATATCAATAAGGTCGATTTTTCTGAACGCCCTTTCCGCCTAAAAGGTGATGTAGGCGAATACACTGCAGACTCAGTCATTATCTCAACCGGTGCTTCTGCTAAATATTTAGGTTTAGACTCTGAAGAAGCATTTATGGGTAAAGGCGTTTCTGCATGTGCAACCTGTGACGGCTTTTTCTACAAAAACCAAAAAGTGTGTGTCGTAGGGGGTGGTAACACCGCCGTTGAGGAGGCGCTATACCTGTCAAATATCGCCAGCGAAGTGCACGTGATTCACCGTCGTGATAGCTTCCGTTCTGAAAAAATCCTGTCGGACCGTCTGATGGAAAAAGCTGAAAACGGTAATGTGACCTTACACCTGAACAAAACCTTGGATGAAGTCTTAGGTGATGACTCAGGAGTGACCGGTGTTCGCATTAAAGACACTAAAGGCGGCAGCACCTCAGAACTTGACGTGGCAGGTTGTTTTATTGCGATCGGTCACCAACCTAACACCGGCTTGTTTGATGGTCAGCTCGAAATGAACAACGGTTATATCGTGGTTCAAAGCGGTCTTGAAGGAAACGCAACCGCCACCAGTATCCCGGGTGTGTTTGCCGCAGGCGATGTGATGGATCATGTGTATCGCCAAGCCATTACCTCAGCAGGAACGGGTTGTATGGCAGCCCTTGACGCTGAGCGCTACCTCGACGCATTAACTAAGTAAATTTAAGACGAGTCGCTGCCTATGATCGTAGAACTGAGTCCTAGCTCAGTCAGCTTTCCGCCTGTGTCGATGGCACTGGCGGAACCCAACGGGTTACTTGCCGTGGGCGGCGATTTATCACAAGCTCGCCTACTGAGCGCCTATCGCTCAGGTATTTTTCCGTGGTTTGCTGCCGATGACCCTATTTTATGGTGGTCACCCAACCCACGTGCTGTTTTTATTCCTAACGACATTCACTGCTCTCGCTCGTTAAAAAAGGCGATGCGACGCCAATCATGGCGTATTACACTTAATCATGCCTTTGAGGAGGTCATTGATGAGTGTGCCACGATACGCGCCGAGCACGAAGGCACTTGGATCACTGAGCCCATGCGTGACGCCTACTGCGAGTTGCATCGTCACGGACATGCCCACTCGGTTGAGGTATGGCTCGACGACACCTTAGTGGGTGGCTTATACGGTGTCAGCATCGGTCGATTATTCTGCGGCGAGAGTATGTTTCATCGCGCAACCAATGCATCCAAAGTGGCGCTGCATTGTTTTGCCAATGCCTTTGTAGAACACGGCGGTGAATTGATCGATTGCCAAATGGAAAATCCGCATTTAATGTCATTAGGTGCGGTACCCATGTCCCGCGAACATTTTCTTGAGCAACTAAAAGCGTTACGCGATCGCCCTCTTACAGGTGATTTCTGGTCGCTAGGAGATATTAGTCGTTATTTATGAGTGTTAAGCTCGGCATTACAGGCTCCCGCCCCTGTGGTTACCTCGATGAACAAGAAGAGCGTTTAATCGTTACGGTTACTGATGAACACACGCCAATGAACGCACATTTGTACGAGCATTTAATGGCGCATGGCTTTCGTCGTAGTCACAACGATGTGTATCGCCCGCATTGTGAGTTCTGCCAAGCGTGTCAATCGCTGCGTTTACCCGTTAACGAGTTTAACTACAGTAAAAATCAAAAGCGTGTGCTTAGCAAAAACCGTGATTTAGTTCTCAACATAACGGATACCCCACAACCAGACTACACCTCGCTATTTTGTCAGTTTATTGAGGAACGTCACGCCGATGGCGCCATGTATCCACCCGACCCCGAATCATTTTGGCTCTGGTGTGATGCTGACTGGATGAAGCCACAATTTTTTGAATGGCGTGACAGCGAGGGCACGCTGAAAATGGTCAGTGTCGTTGATGTACTCGCCCGCTCAAGCTCAGCCATGTACACATTTTTTGACCCCAGTGAGCACAAGCGTTCTTTAGGCACCTACTCTATCTTGAGTTTAATCGAGTGGACAGCGGCGCAAGGACTGGATTACTTGTACCTTGGGTATCAAATTGATGCTTGCGATAAGATGAATTACAAAGCTCGTTTTACACCAAATGAACGCCTTATTGGCAATCATTGGAAAAAAGCGGTAAAATCTCCCACACAAAAATGAACCCTACGCGTACAATGTACGCTCATTAGTTAAATTCTAGAGGATTTTAATGGCGAAAGAAGACAGCATTGAAATGCAAGGTACGGTATTAGACACCTTGCCAAATACTATGTTTCGAGTTGAACTAGAGAACGGTCACGTTGTGACTGCACACATCTCTGGCAAAATGCGTAAGCACTACATCCGTATTTTAACGGGTGATACTGTAACCGTTCAGCTTACCCCTTACGACTTGAGTAAAGGACGCATCGTCTTCCGCGCCCGTTAATCACTATGCAATAAAAAAGGGGCTCAAAGCCCCTTTTTTGTTTGCTGACTGAGTTAACACGCTAGCTCTCAATCGCTTCGCTGGTACTGTCATAGTCAAATTTCAACTCGTCGTTGTTATCTAACGAGACTTTGACTTGACCGCCACGCGTTAATTGACCAAACAGGATCTCATTCGCCAATGGTTTTTTCAGGTGTTCCTGAATAATACGACCCATTGGACGTGCACCCATTTGTTTGTCGTAGCCTTTCTTAGCTAACCAATCAATCGCTTTCGACTCAACCTCAAGTGAGACACCTTTACGGTCCAGTTGTGCTTGCAGTTCGGTGATAAATTTATCAACAACTTGCAGAATCACCTCTTCACTTAAGTGATTGAACCATACGATGCCATCTAACCGGTTACGAAACTCTGGCGTAAAGGTGCGGTTGATTTCCGCCATGGCGTCGTGACTGTGATCCTGTTGCTTAAAGCCGATCGACTTACGCACTGTTTCACGTACACCCGCGTTGGTTGTCATTACGATAATGACATTACGGAAATCCGCTTTACGTCCATTGTTATCGGTTAACGTACCGTTGTCCATCACCTGCAATAAGATGTTATAAACATCGGGATGGGCTTTCTCGATCTCATCAAGTAGCAAGACTGAATGAGGCTGCTTGATAACTGAATCGGTTAACAATCCGCCTTGATCAAAGCCAACATAGCCTGGAGGTGCACCGATTAACCGGCTCACCGCATGGCGCTCCATGTACTCCGACATATCAAAGCGAATCAGCTCAATACCCATGGCTTTAGCCAGCTGCTGTGTCACCTCGGTTTTACCCACACCGGTAGGCCCTGCGAACAAGAACGACCCGATAGGGGTATGTTCATTACCTAAGCCTGACCGCGATAAACGAATCGCAGAGCTGAGTTTGTCGATCGCTTCGTCCTGACCAAACACCACCATCTTCAAGTTGCGATCGAGCTGCTTGAGAATGTCTTGGTCTGTGCGCGACACCGACTGCTCTGGAATACGTGCAATCTTAGCGATAATCGCCTCGATATCTTGCACACCGACGGTTTTCTTACGCTTAGACGGCGGCAATAAGCGTTGTTGAGCGCCCGCCTCGTCCATGACATCAATCGCCTTATCGGGTAAATGGCGCTCATTGATGTATTTTGCAGCGAGTTCAGCCGCGGCTTTAATCGCCGGTTGGGTGTAACGAATACCGTGGTGATCTTCATAGCGCTCTTTTAAGCCCATCAAGATCTTAGTGGTATCTTCAACACTGGGTTCGCTAACATCGACTTTCTGGAATCGACGCACTAATGCACGGTCTTTTTCAAAAATGTTTTTGAACTCAGTGTAGGTTGTCGAGCCAATGCACTTGAGCTGACCGCTCGAAAGCAAAGGCTTCAGTAAGTTTGACGCATCAAGCACGCCGCCGCTCGCTGCACCCGCACCAATAATGGTGTGGATTTCATCGATAAACAGAATAGCGTGCTCTTTTTCGCCTAACTCTTTTAATAGCTGTTTAAAGCGCTTCTCAAAGTCGCCACGGTATTTAGTGCCCGCAAGTAAGCCACCCATATCCAACGAGTAGATCACCGCTTCCTCGAGGATGTCAGGTACTTGTTTATTCACAATGCGGTACGCTAGACCTTCAGCAATCGCCGTTTTACCTACGCCGGCTTCACCCACCAGTAGCGGGTTGTTCTTACGGCGACGACATAAAATTTGTGCACAACGCTCTAGCTCATCATCACGACCAATGAGTGGGTCGATCTTACCGTCTCTTGCTTGCACATTAAGATTGGTACAGAAGCGTTTAAGATGGGTTTGCTGTTCTTCGCTTGCGGCGGCCATCTCCTCTTCATCAGGAATATGTTCATCCATTGGCTCATCTTGTGAGCGTGCGATGCCATGCGAAATATAGTTCACGATATCTAATCGAGTGATATCGTGCTTATTAAGCAGATAGACCGCTTGTGATTCTTGCTCACTGAAGATAGCGACTAACACATTAGCGCCACTGACTTCCGCATTACCCGACGACTGTACATGAAATACAGCACGTTGAAGCACGCGTTGAAAACCAAGTGTTGGTTGTGTATCCGCACTATCATCTTGTTCATCGAAGGTCGGTGTGCTGCGGTCGATGTAACTAATGAGTTCTTCTTTAAGCTGCTCAAAGTTGAGTCCGCAAGCGCGTAACACTTCAGCCGCGTCTGGGTTATCGAGCAAAGCCACGAGCAAATGCTCAACCGTCATCAGTTCATGACGACGCTCACGCGCCAATCTGAACGCATCGTTCAAGGTAAGTTCTAACGCCTTGTTTAACATACCACTCTCCTTACCGTACTACGGCTGTGCTCGAATCTTACTCATGCTCCATGGTACAGAGCAAAGGGTGCTGGTTTTCACGAGCGTACTGATTTACCTGCACCACTTTTGTTTCAGCAATCTCGGCTGAATAAACACCACACACCGCCTTTCCTTTATAGTGCACTTGTAACATGGTGTCTGTCGCTTTTTCATTGTTCATACGAAAAAACTTTATCAGCACCTCTATCACGAAGTCCATCGGCGTATAGTCGTCATTATTCAATATGACCTTATACATCGAGGGTGGTTTCAGTTCGTGTTTACTGTCTTCCTCAACATCATATACGTGTTGATGATCAAACTGGCTCATGAATTAACAACCTATTATCACTATAGCTGATTTGTCTAATCTCGCTGGACAATTTTTGTTAAAAAATTAAACAAAAATGTCGATTTTTTCACCGCTTCTACTTGACTATTATACTCTGTGTCCTAGAGTAAAACATGGTGTTGGCTGATGTAATTTTCAACCACACCTACGACAACCGAATCTAATAATAACAAAATTCTTTTCGATAGAAGAAGGAAGTAGATGTATGGCAACCGGAAAAGTCAAATGGTTCAATAACTCCAAAGGTTTTGGCTTTATTGAGAGTGAGGACCGCGAGGGTGACATTTTCGCTCATTACTCAACAATCGATATGGAAGGCTACCGCACGTTAAAAGCGGGCCAAACCGTAGAGTTTGAACTTGAGGAAGGTCCTAAAGGACTGCATGCCTCGAATATTGTCCCTCATGCGGACAAACAATAGAAAGCCTACCAGCAAAACGCCGCTCTGCGGCGTTTTGCTATTCTACTCGTAAACAACGCTCTCTACTTAAGAATCGATCCCAAAGTAACGACGCAGTTGGTCACGCAAATTAGGTGGCGTGCCATGAATCGTGAGCTTGTCTGTTTCCGGATCATATTCTATACGTTCGCCCAACTGCGTATGATCAAACGCGACACTCACACCACCGCCTTGACCCTGGAATTTAACCAACTTCCGCAGCGTTGAACGATCAGTCGGAAAAGACTCGTCTAACGCCGGTTTATCCTCTTGCGTGAGCGCTTGCGTAAATTCTTCAAAGCTACGCTCGGTAGGCTGCGCTTGCGAAAAATGCTCCGATAGATCTTTTACTTTAACGTCTTCGCCCTGCTTCCACTGTTGATCGCAATATTCGTACGCAACAGCATTCAACGACTGGCGTTGTTCAGGTGCTAACTCCGCTTGCTTGCCAAACTCAGTCACTGCATCAACCAACCGCTTGGTTTGTGATTTGGCATCTAAGCGCTCAGTACAACCCAAGAAATCCAAGAAAAAGTCGGATACTTTGCGTCCCGCGCGACCTTTTATAAAAGAGATGTAACGCTGGCTCTCGGCATCGGTTTGCCACTCAGTTAAATCAATACGCGCGGCTAACTGCACTTTGCTAATGTCTAATTGCGATGACCGGTCAACCGCCAAGTTAGGATTAATGGTCACCCCGACTTTAACAGGCAAGAACGCGACTAACAGATAATCAGTAGTTAAATGTTGATACCGCGTTACTAATAAAAAGCCCGCTTCGAGCATCTGGTAGTTCTGCAACTGCTCTAGTAATAACTTAGCGGCACGTTGGCTGAGTTCAACAAACTCTAGCTGCTGTCCCTGCCACTGTTTTAACAACACAGGAAAGTCGCTGACCTCTTCCGCCTCATCGGCTTCGGTCAAGAAGCTGGCGTAACCTTTTGCCGGTTTACTGGTATAAACCGTTGTCAGCTCCTCGAGTAATTCGTGCAGCTGCTCGTCATCAGACAAGGGTTCTGGCGCGAGGCGCAGACCAATTTGATCATCATGGCTGTAAAACTGGTGAATAATGCTATTTTCAATGGCCAGTTGCATAACTAGGACTATCCTTGCAAAATCGCTGTGTTAGACTATTTGGCAGATTGTAGCACGGGATAGACACAGAATGGGAAAGAACCAACGTCGCGATAAAATTGCACGACTGATTAGTTGGGGTCATTGGTTTACCTTCGCCAACATTATTTTGTGTCTTCTTATCGGCATTATCTATATTGATTCAACGCCGTCGCCGACCACTTTTATTAGTACCGTTTATCTCATTGTGAACTGGATCGGGCACTTCGCGTTTCTGCCGTTCGTGTTCTTTATCATACTGATATTTCCGTTCTGTCTGCTGATTCCCTACTCCAAAGTGTTACGCAGCATCGCGGCACTCATTAGCTCCCTTGGCATCGTCGCGTTGATTTTTGACGCGTTGTTCTTCCGCCATTACGGATACCACTTAAACGCTTACTCACTTGCACAAATGGCTAAAGATGCTGAGGCGGCATTCACCGGTGCGAGCTTTGTTATCATTTTGATGATCATGCTGGGTTTCCTAATCTTGTTAGGGTTTGAACTGCTACTCGCCAACTACACTTGGAAGCATCTATCTGAACTTCAGCATCGTCGGCTTGGCGCGCCCGCAACCACGGTGTTTGTGTTGTGCTTTTTTGCCAGCCACAGTATTCACGTATGGGCCGATGCCGAACTTTACGATCCCATAACACAGCAGGATGATACATTCCCACTCTCATACCCCACCACGGCTAAGACGCTGATGTCTAAGCATGGCTTTATTGAAGTGGAAAATTACCAAGCACAGCAACAAAAACTGATGTCTGCTGAGAACATTCGCTTACGTTATCCGCAAAACACGTTGCTCTGCTCCAAAACGCCACAAACGCAAGGTATCACCCTGATGGTGTTCGATCGCCTCAATCAAGCGCAAACCACTCAGGTCGATGCCGTCGCGAGCAACCACGGCCTCAAAGAAGTGAATATTCAGTTACTCGCGCATCCGAGTCGCGAAGGTGGACTATTTCAGTTGCTTTACGGGCTACCCGATTTTTACCAAGACACCATCAAAAATCAAAACATCTCACCCGCCTATTTAAAACCGTTGGCAGATTTTGGTATTGATGTAAGCTGGCACACTTCACCTAATTGGCCACAAGAACTGGGGCTTACACAGTTCAAAACCGACTGGAACGCCGAGCCGCTGAGTAGCTTTTACCCACGCAGCAATAACCAGTTGAATGTCGTTATGCTCAGTCATGAAGACATTGACCGTTTGCCTGCAATACTCAGTAGCTTAGGGCAGCAACGCGTGCTGCTATCGAGTCTTGCGCCGAACAACACCGAAGGCTTGCTCGGACAACAACAGTTTAAACCTGAAAATATGCGTGTCACCTTGTGGGAGAAAGATTTCGCACTGCCGCAGCAAAGTATTGGTGGCTTGATGGACGTCATGCCCACCGCTCTCTCGCGTGTCATGTCGTGCGCAGGTGGCACACAGAGCTTTAGCAACGGCGAGGACCTAATGAACGGCGGTGAGCGCTGGCCGCTGGTAGAAACCTACAGCCCTTACATTGTCATTTACGACCAAGACTTGATTACCGTGCTTGATACTAATGGTCAGTACAATATCTATCGCCGCGCCGACTTCAGTCGTGTCGACGGTGCCGAACCGACCGTTCCTGTTTTAATTGACGCGCTAAAAGATCTTAAACGCTTCAGCGGACGCACTAGAGACTGATTAAAATAACAGCGAACAGTCGTGCTAGATGCATTTGTGCCTTGCACTTAGCTCATAAATCAGTAACATAGCTGTCCTCGGTCGGCGTGTAGCGCAGCCTGGTAGCGCACTGTCATGGGGTGTCAGGGGTCGGAGGTTCAAATCCTCTCACGCCGACCAAAAAGTCAATATAAATCAGGGGTTTAGGCAATAGTCTAAGCCCCTTTTTTATTTTTACATATGGGCTGCTATTAGCGAGGGGCTGATTAGGGGCTGCTCCGAAGAAATGAGGCTACGCTAACGTGCCGAGAATCACCCTTTTACTAGGTCAGATAAAACGCTTTTTTAGCAGAATGATAAATAGTCAAACTATGACTAAACACCAAAGCAAATACATGGGTTAACATCTCTACGCTACTAGAAATGTTACTTTTTAGCTTCTATTAGAAATTTAAACCTGATAGTGTTTAGTCTTTCATAGACATGGAGGACTTATGAAATTAATTCTAAAAACAACTTTCATCACTATTTGCTTTGGTGTTTTATCAGCATGTAGTTCTGTAACGGCTATGGATGAAAGTAACCCAACCAAGTTTACATACGACTATAAAGATTTAAATGCTACAAAAGACGAAATATTCAGCCGAGCTCGAAACTTTCTAGCAACCAATTACGGTGATACCAACGAAGTTTTAAGAGTTGTTGATGCAAAAGAAGGCATAATCATTGGTCGAGGTAGTTCGCCTTGGTACATTATGACTAATTCGTGTAGCACTGAACATAATGTTAAATTTGCAGCCAAAGATAATAAGGCTCGATTGCAGTTTGAATTAATTCAAGGCGCACCTGCGTATAGTGGCTGTCAAGGCTGGGCAATGCCTACAGAACAAGGTTATCAAACTATTAAATCTGACTTCAATGCTTTTTCTGAACGACTTGAGCAAGCACTCAAAGGCGAGGGTAAAAACTCAGATTTCAACAACTTCTAGTTATTGAGCATACATTAATTCCCAACTGTCACACTCAAAAAATTTGTTATTTTTAGAGCAAAAATATTCACTTTTAGCTAATGATTATCGTGTGACAGTTGGAGCATACTTTTCACAAGTCGATATCCAAAAGCCTTAAACTCGTTCTTTTTTCGGCTCCCTAAAACACACTTTTTTCATAGCTGGTAAACTCAACTCCCATAGATAACACTAGGGGTAGCTCTCGCGCGTAAGGATGTCCGAAAACACCCGTTTGGCTCGCGTAGTGAGCCTACAAAAATCTTCACTTGGTTTCGGCATGGCCGCAGAAATAATCCAAAGCATTGAGGTAATCTTGAGGTGATCGGGCAAGTCCGCGCACGTACTGGTAGCAAAAGACCCTTTTTTTTCGCGTAGTGACTACGGAAAAAATTTTAACTTCGTGTTAAGAGTAAAGTCAGACTACAAGCCGTAATAAACTCGATAAATCTAGACTCCGATAATCGGTTGAAACTTTCGTTTAAGCACCTCTGGCCAACAATTATGATCTTCGCCGAAGACTTCAATAGCCTCCTTAAACTCTCTTTTAAGATCGTCTGTCTTTCCAACATCAATCAATTTCAGATAACTGTCTTCCATTTCACGTGCGCGACCTGTAAAAAAAACTTCATCTTCCACTTTATTAGCTCTTTTAGCATTGAGTGCTAACTTCTCAAAGACCTTCCCAACGTAAAGACAGATAAATGCTTTTTCGGTGAGAGTTGATTTGTCATAATCCTCAACTAATTTTGGTATTAACTCTTTATCTGCAAATTTAATCGCCTCACCATATCTACCAGCCTTTTGAAAGTATGGCAGAATTTTGACATAAGTTGAAAATGAGTAGCTCCCATCCGAACAATAAATTTTTTCGAGTGCATCTTTCATAATTTCGATAGCAGCATCGTAATTATTTTCTCTCGCAGCCGCAGAAGCTGCCTTTATTAGGTCATTTATTTCAGTGTCAAAATGAAAAGTACCTTCAATACCAACCATTTTTAGATTCCTCTAATAATTTCGAATTGGTTTACTATGAGATCAGCGTTTTTCGTTAAACGTAGCAGCTAAATCTTTGACTTACAAAGCCTCACCTCAGCTTTTTAGGCCTTCCATTTAATTCAGCCTGAACACCATGTAAGCCTGAGTAACCCCGCCGTTGTAAAAACCTTAATAGACGTTGCGGTGTCCATTCATTACCCCACGTTGTTTTAGCCTGCTGAGCATTGAGCGCAGCCGCTGCTTGCTTGTAACTGGGTGGGCTGCAGCGCCCATAATTCTTTACAATTTTTTTTATTGCTTCTAGTACTTGCTGGTGCTGTGTTAATTGCTCTTTTCTATTCATCGCTGACGCTCCGTTCGTTTTAGCCATGCTTTGGTATAACGTCAAAGCCTCGTTCTATAAGGTTTTAAGGCTTACTTTATACTGCTTTATACTGGCTTGGTATAACGTCAAAGCCTTATAAATCAATGGCTGATACGCTTCTTTATACTAAAAAGAAAAAATCTTCTTTTTCTCTATGGTTTTTGGTGTAAATCTCTCTAAGGCGTTTTTTACTAATTTGGTATAAAGTAAAGCTCAAAGCTAGGCTAGATAAGGGCTGTACGTTATACCTCTTTGGTATAAAGTTGGTATAAACTTAAACGGAAAGGGGCTTTCGCCCCTCTCTACACTACTGCCTTGCTCCTGTATCGCGTTCTGCGGCCGTCCTCGAATAGCTCAAGCTCTCCAGCTTCCACCATGCGATCTAATAGCTCTTGGGCGTAGTCGCGTTTGCAGTTCTTGTCCTGCAGTCGCTTAAAACTCTTTGGTCTGGTGATTAGTTGCTTTAACTGGCTGGGCGTTATGCCTGAGCCTTTACAGTTCTTCAATACCGTTTCTTTGGCCGAAAGCATAATCTGGTTTTCGGTTGCGTCTGCGGTTTCAGCATAGGCCTTTAACATCAGATAGCGCACGTTATGAATAGACTGTTCAACCAAAGCATGAGCATAGCGGGCGTGTTCTATTGTGATCATGCCACCATCAAGGCCTAATATGCTGGCCACTTTCATAAGCTGCTCTGGCGCTCTCGCGTAAATGCCGCCTACGATATGATGGTTTAGCCGCTCATCTTCTTCATAGTAGTCTATGCACTGCTCTATAAAGTAGTGCGCTTCGTCTGTTGCGTCTATCGTGCCGTGTATGCCTCTCACCTGCTCAAGCGTGAACGTGATCCCCGCCATGAGGCTTGCACTCTCTAACGGGTTACGTTTACCGCGTTTCAGCTTGCGGCGCTGCTCTGAACATCGAACAACAATACTCCGACCTAAAAAGCCGCTGGCGATATTCTCCGCGTTTGCGAAAGCGTCCATTCGTTCAGGTACGCTATGCCCCATGATTGAAAAAAATGGGTTCGGCCAACCGTTCTTAATATATTCAATCTTACGCTTTAGCTTCTCCAAAGCGCGGCTAAGTTTGCGGTGTTCGTCCGTTTCTTCTGAGGCCTTATCTAGCTTTGCTTCTAACTTCTCAAGCTGCACTGTATAGGCTCGTATTAAATCGCGCTTCTCAATGCCTCGGAACGTGTAAAGCTCGGTTGTACTCATTACAAGTATTTCGGCTTCCATCTTCGTTTCATAGGTTGCAGCATTGGCGCTTTTCATCGAGCTAAGCAAGCTGTGTATTTCGTCCACTGTGTAAAGGCTTGCCCCGTCACCATCAATTAGGTTCTGGATCATGTCCTTAAAGCTGCCCGCGCTGCCGTGTATCAAGTTTGAACAATAAACATCATTGGCCAGTTGCTTGATCGTGCTTTGTGGCGCTTCCTTACCTGCTGCAGTAGGGGCTATTCCCAAAGTGATAAGGTTCAGCTTATCGGTGTAAACGCTTCGTTTGTCGCGTCCTACTAGCGCCATCAGGTGAAGCGCCGCCAACGGGTAAAGCTCTGGTGCTTCTCGCCGCGCTTTAACGCGGATAAGCTCGCATATATCACCTGCTAAGCCTGGGGGGTTCAGCAAGTCCACCTGTGCGGCGTTTGGTGCGTCCTCGTACGGCTCTTGCTCAAATAGATCGCTAACGTCTGCTGGCTCTTGTTCGGCCATGAAGTTACGTTGGTTTTGCTTTGTAATGGTTACCCCGCTTGCGTCCGTGAACATAGCGCCAGCCGCCTTTAACGCTGCGTCATAGTCGCCGCCATGCTCAAAATGAACAAATAGATCGAACGCGTCACCAAAGCAAGTATCACCTGCTGCACTCAAGCGGCCCACACCATTCGCTATGTCGCTGCCATGATGACTAACCCATTTGCTAGGATCGTCTGGTAACTCATTAATTGCGGCGTTCTGGCTTGCTGAGTAAGGGCTTAAAAAGCGTTTCCCTATTTGCTGCGCTCCATACTTTGGCCATAAGTCGCGCCAGTCATATTCAGCGAGAAACGCGTTTACTGGGCTTTTCTCACCACTGGCCATGCGTTTACTAGCGTTAATGCGTGAAGCCTCTAGCCGCGCTTTACGGGCGTTCTCTGCAGCTTCTATTGCCTCATATTCTGCTGCTATCTCGTTGCCCCATAAATCAGGGCTTACCTCTGGGTAAAATGGTTCATGGTTCCATAGGTACAAGCTACCCGCATTTGGCAAAAAACATAGCTGGCCTGCTCGCTCGGTCACTCTGTCGGGAATGATTCCTAATGCTTCGATCTTGTCGTTTAGTATCTTCTGCATGATGACAAAATCACGGCCACTTACTGGCTGCGCCAGCGGAAATATGAAACGGGCTTTCTGGTGGGTTTTGGTTGCGCTCTTTGAGGTGTAACCCATTATTTCAATTTCAAGGTTTCCAGCCAATCGCGTAAAAGCATTATCAAAGCCTATCTTCTGCGGTTCGTCTATGTCAGCCCATAACGCATAGAATAGGCCACGCTCTAGCTGGTCTTTATGTACGCGTGAAGCAAGGCTAGAGAAAATCACCCATTGGCCATTTGCTTTATCTACCGCTGGCGGCTTCTCTAACATTAACGCAATTTCAGCCAGTGATACGCGTGTATAGTCTTGCGGGTTTTTCTGCGCCGTTTGGCTGTGATACTGGCCAAAACCTGAGCAAAGCGGTATATTCTCTATGCTTGTGTTTGTATTGCTTTGCATGGCCTCAGTACCCGCTGGGGCTTTCTTTTGGTTGATCATAAATCACCCCCGCGCTTTGCTTCGTTAATCAAGTGATAACGGGCTATTCGTCTATGCAATCGCCCTTGCTCGTCAGCAACGGTGACTCGTTCGGTCAGTATTTCATGCCCGTAATTGTGCCTAAGCTCATAAATTCTGGGCGCTGGCGCGATAATGTTTAGCTCTTTTCGGCAATCTACCGTTGTTAGGGAACGCTCTCTAAGTGATTCTAATAGTCGTTGGCGCTGAGCCGTAAAGCTTGTGTTGTGTATATTGCTTTGCTCGTTCATGGCTACACCTCGCAATCTTTTAGCCACGCGTCTAAATCAGACTTGCGGTAATAGCAAAGCCGCTCGCCAGCTTTAATTTTTCGAGGGAAGTTAGGATCACGCTCTGATAGGCGGTGAAGTGTAACGCGGTGCATATTTAGGTATGCGGCCGCTTGGTTAGGTCTGAGTAGGTCGGTCTGCTGGTTCATAATTAAGCCCCTTTGTGCAGTTTGTTGCTAGAGGCCTCAAAGTATTTTTTTTGGGTTTGGGTGGCTTACCGGAACACTCCAACTTTTTAAAAGGGTTTGACTACGATAATAGTCCTATTCTTTCGCCAATCAGTCAGTGTGTCTGCAGGAATGTCTAGTCTATTGGATGCTATTCGCGCGGCATCTGAGTAATTTTTGCCGCCATCTACTAATTTTTGCATGAGTTCTTGGGCTTGCTCTTTTTGTTCAGGACTGTATTTGAAGTTACCTTTGGTTAAGCCCTCTGTTTTTTCTTCACCCCGCCTATAGCCACGCTCCATTATCTGCGTTCGCAATGTAACGGCATGATGTCCTGCCTGAGCCATAAACACTAGAGCTTGCTGGTAGTTGTTTGCGCTAATGGCTGCTCTTGCTCCGTTGATTGCTGATAATCCCTTGCAAGCCGTTTCAGCCATGCTTTTTGCTCGTTCCCATTCGTCATGCGGGAAGTTCTGTTTCCATTCAATGAGCGCCAGCTCTGAAAGGTAAAAACCTAGATTACTCGGGATAGGTACGCTCAGATCTTCCAATACTGGCTTAAAATACCGTTCTTCATATTCAGTTAGGCTAGGCTCTAGGTCTATTCCCTGAGTACGTTTCGTTTCAATCGTCTGTTCGTATTGCTTTAATAGATCTGGTGCTGCGGCCTTTAGTGAATCAAAATATTCCTTTTGCTGCTCTACAGTTAGCTTTGAAGTGTCAGTACCGTAACTGGCTGTGTACGTAACTACGTGACCATCAAACTTTTTCGGGTCTTTCTTTGAGCCGAATTTATAAGCGCCGTCATTGTTTGGCTTTTTAATCTTCATCATTCACCCCCTGCAGCTTTAGCCCAGCTTTGAGCCGCTATGCTGGCTAGTTCTGTCATATCCTCGTTATCAGTATGGAAGTAGTGCTTTATGATCATCGATTCGTCAGCATGGCCTACAAGCTTGGCTATTCTTAGTGGGCGGTAGTTCTGCTTCACTAGCGTTGAAATGAAGTTATGACGGAACGCATAAAAATCGAGATCATAAGGAAGCCCGCCTTTCTCTTTAACGTGCTTCCAATGCTTCAAGTAGGCTTTGCGTTCTATCTGCTGGCCAGTGCGGTCTGACTTGAACATAAAGCCGCTTTTGGGGCTGCCTTGCTGCTCTCGCCACTGGTTGAGCAATTCCAGCAATTCGCCCGCTACTGGAAATTTAACTTCTATTGGCTCTATGCCTTTGTCCTCAGTTTTCGGCGGCGTAAAGGTCAACGTAGTTTCATTATTAAAGCGGTTGTAGGTCAGTTGCTCCCAGCGTAGTGATCGAATATCACTTGGGCGCATACCTGTTAAGCGGGCAATATGGGCGAACGGTATAAACCAATGCGGAAAGGCCACTAAATCAAGGTCTGGTAAATGCGGTTTACCATGCTTGCGGCTGCTGCGGCGTTGCTGGCGCAAGTGTTCAGCATAAAGCGATAGCCCGCGCATTATCCCCGTTCTAATTTCAGGCGTGAAAATGTCACGCTTTGCTTGTAAACGCTCTTTCTGTTGTTTTAACTGCTCTCGCTCTTGAACATTCGGGCGCGGTAATGAGTAATCCCTAAGGGGGTTAAACTGTATGACTGGGTTGTTATTCTGATCGCCTTTCTTCGTACCCGCCGCAAAATTGAGCATGGCCTTAAATGCACCTAAGTAACCAATTATGCTTTGACGCTTTAGCCCTGCTTTTGTGGCTCTGCTATACCATGCGTTTATATCGTGCGCGGTGATCTTGTCCATGTCGCGTTCAAACAAAAATGAGAAGTTTCTAATCTTACTAGCTACTTCTTTACCGCTTCGGTAATTGTCGATTAGGTGCGGCTCATAAACATCAGTAAAAAAGCGTCCTGCTTGTTTGTACTGATTCTGTGCTTGCTTCTGCTCCTCTAACCGCTTCTGAGCGGCTAACTCGTCACGCTTGGCTAACGGGTCTGATTCTCCCTTTGCTACGCTCGTACGCCAGTCTATGGCTATTTGTGCAGCCTCTTGAGGGTGTAACGCTGGATAACCACCAATCGTTAAGCGGCGGCGCTTCCTCGTTGCGTCCATGTACTTCAAGCGCCAGCTTGCGCCTTTACTATTCTTTCGCAAGTGAAAGCCAGCAATGTTCGAGCAATAAAGCTCCTTATCCTGTGCTGCTGTATCAGCGAATTTTTTAGCTTGTGCTGTGGTGATTGAAGTTTTCATTTCTAGCCCCTCTGGATAGCCCCTTAAATTAAGAGGGGCTGATTAGGGGCTATTATAACGCAATAATCGGTTATTTCTAGTTACTTAAAGCTACAACAAGTGAAGCCATAAATAGCTTGAAAGCCTTTTTTTTAGTGGGCTGAACCCTTTGTTCATGCGGACTTCGATTGAGCGGTATGGATTTCATGGGGTGTCAGGGGTCGGAGGTTCAAATCCTCTCACGCCGACCAATTCTTCTCTTACCTTTTCTTACTCGATTAATTCCACATCAGGTACTTCGACACGAAACCACGCTCGGACATCATCCATTTGTTGTATCGGAAAGCTGTAGTCGATTTGATACATTGGGTTATACGGAAACTGTAAAACAGCGTAGTCTTTATCAAAAGGTCCTACTGCCACGCGTTTTAATTTATCTATTGGGATCTGCTCCATTCCTACACGTAAGTTATCACCACGCACTTCGAGTAAGTACAGCATGTTTTTTATAGTTTCTGGACGCTGAGCCTTTAGATAAAGGGGGTAAAGCGGAAACATACTGACACCGATAAGCCCACTTAAAAATGTCCAGTCATCATATAAATACATGATGCTAATCCCGAGCAATAACATGCTGGCAGAGATGAGGTAACGAGTTGTTCGCTGTTTGTGACTAAATCGAAATTTATTTTGTTTCATACGTTATTGTTATTATCGGTGCAGTTATCTTCAGTCATAATGTACCTGTTTCACCGCAATAAGGCACCCTTCCCTCACCGCTTTTTGATACAATTGTGGCAAGATTTTTACTAACGGATGTTCACATGTCTTCATGCTGCGGTGGCGGAGCCTCGGATACACAGGCGCAAATGGATAGCGCCCAAAAACGCCTTCTTTGGACCGTATTGGTGCTTAACGGCGTGATGTTTTTTGTTGAGTTTATTGCGGGCTGGATAGCTGAATCCAGCGGTTTGATTGCTGACTCACTGGATATGCTTGCCGATACCTTAGTTTATGCGGTGAGTTTGTATGCCGTGGGTAAGGCGATAAAATACAAGGCAAATGCGGCTATTTTTAATGGCATATTACAAACCGCCCTTGCTCTGTTGGTGCTCGGTGATGTCGCACAGCGTTTGATTTGGGGCAGCGAACCTAATGCCAACATGATGTTATGGGTTGCCGGCTTAGCATTAATGGTAAACGTCATTTGTTTTGCTCTGCTGTATAGCTCTCGCAATGGCGATATTAATATCCGCGCCAGTTGGATTTGCTCGCGTAACGATATGCTGATGAACGCAGGTGTCATTCTGTCAGCATGGATGGTGAGCGCGATTAACAAGGCGTGGCCAGATTTACTGATAGCCACGGTCATCGCGATCATTGTATTACGTTCAGCGCTGAGGATTATCAAAGACGCCCATGCGGTTAAAGCGGGCGAGAAAACCGATATTTCGACCTGCTGCGGTTAATGCACTGCGTGCCTAATATTTGGATGCGTCCTGCACGGCTTGTGGCAGTAACGGTATGGCATAGGTGCGATAGGCACGGATGTTGAGCCATTTCGCTAAACCAAGGTAGCTAATGATAATCACCGCACTGATCACTGAGTGGTGCCAGCTTGGTAAAATCAAAAGTGCCGCGACGACAGACAACAACGCACACTGGCGCAGTAAAAAGCTGCCTCGGCGATAAAGTTTAGCGCGGAACTTTGCCACGGTAATTGCACGGTGTGCGGTGCGGGGGTTTACGCCCTCTAGTTCGGGTTGCTTATACCAGCCTACGAAATCAATCATAACTCACTTAATATTGATTAATTTGTACACAGTATACCATAACTGAACCGCACAGCTCCATTCGTATGATTTATGACCGTTATATCACGGGGGCTTTAGCTCGATTGCCGCGATCGATTATTTAGTAATCAATACGGTCGGGCACCAAGATCTGCAGCGCATGTTTGTCGATTTTGATATCAAGCGCGTCTGCCGAATAGGGTTCGCCATCTACGACATAATCGAGTGCTTCGCCATCGCAGCGCGCCAACCGAATGCGCTTCACACGGGTGTGATGAGTATTCATACCGACTTGGTCTTCTGTAATACTGGCATACAACAGCTCAATTAAGCTTTTAACTGGCGAGCTTTCGCCCTGCTCTGAATCGAGCCAAGTCACATCCAATTTGCCGTCATCAATGACCGGTTCGCCATCGCCTTGCGCCAGCAAGGTTGTCATGGGTGCGGCATTGGCAACAATCAAACTGGCGGTTTCCCAGCTTTCTGTCTCACCATCATCAATCGTGACCTGTAACTGCAGCTGTTTATCCTCACTCAGAGCGCGCCACAAACCTTGAATATAAGCGAGCTGACCGAGTTTATCTTTTGCACTGCGATCGGCTTGTTCGATCATCTGCTGTTCAAAGCCTACCCCGGCACATAGCAGCATCAACTGGTCATTAACCCAACCGCAGTCGATTTTACGGCAGCGACCCTCAATAATGGTTTCGCAAGCGACATCGACCGGGCTCAGTTTACTACTGAGCCCCCACAGCACCTGGCTTAGTGAGTTAGCCGTGCCCATGGGCACAATCGCCATTTTACAATCGTGCCCAATAAGCGCACGTGCGACTTCGGTCAAAGTCCCGTCGCCACCACAGGCGATGACCAGTTCTGCGCCTTGTTCAAGGGCTTCTCGCGCACACTCGGTTCCGTTTTTATCCTCGGTTGTCTCTATCACCGTCAGTTCAAAATAAGGCGTAAGCGTATCTTTCAAAGGCTTTTCATAGTCACTCCACTTACCACCGCCCGATACCGGATTAGCAACAATAAAGGCGCGCTTGATCATTAATTCTTGGTGTTCATCGATAAATTTTTGCAGTGCCTTTTTCTGTTGGTGATTCAGGCGCGCCACTTCGCGCGCACCCTGTATCTTATCCATCACTTCATCAATATTCTTGGTGTGACTGTGCGCCAGCAGGTAAGCCGCAGCCATAAACACCGAGCGACCACGACCCAGCGCACAGTGGATCAGTACATTATGACCTTGCCGCTGTTGTTCGTGTATCCATTGTAGGGCTTGATGAATTTGCTCGTGCGACGGTGCCAAATGGTCAAGCACAGGCACGTTTAAGTAGTTCACTTCGGCACGCTCAGCAGACCAATCGAGTGCATCAAATTCAGCAGTGACGTCCAATACCGCGTTAATCGGCACGTCTTTTAGGGTGTCCATGTCTCGGCTAAACAACCGGCGCCCTACATAAATCCCCTCAGCGACTTGCTGAAACGCAGGTAAATTGTCTTGCCGCCGTGCAATCGCGTTGTAAACGCGTACTCCAACTAAAAATGGGATCAGCGACCAACGGATGTACCATGGAATGCGTCCGTTGGCTTTTTTACGGAACAACCGCGCGGTGTTCAGCCAATAAGCAGAGGCGATTAGGGTTAAGGCAATACAAGTCCAGCCAAACACCACTTTAAGTGGCCACGTTGGCAGCACATAGGTGAGTAACAAGGCGACTAATGCGCCACACAAGTAATAATACGGTATCGCCTTTGAGCCCATAACATTCCTATCTTGGTTGCCAGTTAAGCTGCGCTATCATGCAGCGCGCCGACCCACCTCCGAGTTCTATCGTAGGCAGGTTACATATCAGCATACGTGATTTTTGCGCAAGTTGATCCTTTTGTTGCACGGTTAATACCGACGCCGCGGTCTGCGAGAGCACCAGCACGGGCCCTTCGCGCCCTATTAACTCGAGCGCATTGCCAGCAAACGCCTCAATTTGGGTGGCGCTGAGTGTGATCACCGTGCGGTTACCTCGCGCAAGCCGTTCAGCTAAATCATCACGATACGCAGGTGCCACCAGTTCGGGCGCGTACATAGCAATGTGTTGGCCTACGTTCATTAACACATTGGTGTGATAAATCGGCACGCCTTCACGATCATGCGCATCGATAACGACAGGGTTACACCCGAGTTGGTCAGCAAGATGCTTGAGCACGACATCACTCATTCGTTGTGAGCGTACTGCATAGACGTCGTCGTTTAATGGATCAAATACCAATGCGCCCGTGCCCTCTAGACTGAGCCCCTGAGATTCAAATGCCGTTAGATCAAGGGTACGGCTTATTGTGTAATCGCGTTGCAGGCGTTCAATGATGTCCGCACGCCGCTCTAAGCGTCGATTAGCGCAGTGCATGGGGTATAGGACTAAAGTGCCATCAGCGTGGCTGGTAAACCAATTATTAGGGAACACAGAGTCGGGTGTGTCAGTCGTTGTATCTTCAAATACCTCAACACGTATCCCCTGTTGATTAAGCTGTGCCACCATCGCATCGAATTCTTCGCGTGCGTAGCGGCTAACCGCCGCATCAACACGCTCGGGATCTAACCGTTGAAAGCGATTATCGGCAGCAGTTTGTTCGTTACTGCGAAAATGATGTGGACGCACCATAGCTACACGACTGCATGCTTGATTCACAAACGTTTTTTCCTTTTTCTACGACTCAATAACGCGCTATTTTACTGACATTGATTCGCTTCACGCAATGTATCAGCACAATTCTTACGTGCCTTTGAGTTATCTCGGCATGCCGATGAGTAGGATTGAACTACACTCGTTCAAAATAACTTTAAACAGTGATTCGACAATGACAGCAACCACCATTGATTGGCCCATTCAATTATCGCACTTAGGCGGCACATGGCAGGTCACAGGCTCTTGCCATCTCTGGCGTATCAACTCACAGCATACCATCATGATCGATTGCGGGGCCTTTCAAGGCATTTCCGACAATAATGAGTTAGCAACACAAGTAGAGGTTGAGCGTCTCAAAGCGGTCTGCATTACCCATGCGCACTTGGATCACGTAGGCCGGTTACCGCAACTGCTGGCGTTAGGCTACCGAGGACCTATCTACTGCACCGCCGCAACGCACGCTCTGATGCAATTAGTGTTAGGTGATTCATTACAGCTTGCCGGGATTAAGGATGAAAGTGCCCTCGCAGCATTTAGCCGTCTGCTTGCTCGGCAGGTCGTGATATGTCGCTACGGCGTGCCAACCAATATACTCCCCTCTCTCACAGTCACCTTCGAAGAGGCTGGTCACATACTTGGTTCGTCTTACCTGTGTTTTGATATCACACCACTTAACAAGCGGGTGGTATTTTCCGGTGACTTAGGCTGTCGTGCCTCGCCGCTACTTAATGATCCTACGCCTCTTAATCGTGCCGATCTCTTAATACTAGAAAGTACCTACGGTGATCGACTGCATGGAGACCGAAGCCAACGTATCACTCAACTCGAAGCGGTGATTAAACGAGCGCTCAGCGATGGTGGCGCAATCCTTATTCCTGCCTTTAGTATTGGCCGCACGCAAGAGCTACTCTATGAGTTTGAACAGATTTGGCATCAACACCAAGACGCGAAACATATCAACTTCCCTGAAATTGTCATCGACTCCCCGATGGCAAACCGTGTCACCGATATTTATCAACACCACGATTCGCTATGGGATGAAGCAAGTCAGGCGAAGCAGTCGGCGGGACGCCACCCATTAGATTTTCGGCACGCTCACCGTGTCGGTGAACACGCATTGCACTTAACTTTGGTAAACCGACTTAAGTCGACCGCAGAACCGGTTATTGTGATTGCCGGCTCGGGCATGTGCACCGGCGGGCGTATTATTAATTACTTAGACGTTCTTATCGAAGACCCTCGCACCGATATTCTGTTTGTAGGCTATCAAGCCGCCGGAACTTTAGGTGCAACAATACAACAAGCAGCTGCCGGACAAACCGTTATTATTAATCAACAAAAGCGACGCGTTAACGCGCAGGTGTCGACCCTTGCGGGCTATTCAGCGCACGCGGATCAGAGTGAGTTACTTGCCTTTATTGGCGACGCAACACTGCCCGTGGGCGAAGTTCGGTTGGTACATGGTGCTGCGCCCGCTCAATACGCACTGGCTGAAAAAATCCGCCAGCGGTTTAACATTCCGGTAACGATAACTGCTGAGACGGCGACACCATAACACGCCAGTAGCCGCCCCTTGGACTACCGACACGCTCGAGCTTGCCCTGTTGTTTGAGACGAGCAAATTGCTTTTCTACTGCCCGTGAGCTTAACTCTAATAGTTGGGCAATGCGTTGAGCGCTCATATCACGCTCCTGATTAACCAAAAACAGTATCTTACGGGCTGTAGACCACTTTTCCGAACCCTTTACCGAACACATGTCCGAAAACTTCTCCGAACATACTGTGTGTTCTTCGGCTTCATTCTCGTTCAGGTGACTGAGTTTTTGCGTTAAATCCACCATGCTGTGTCGCAGCACACTGACCAACCACATGATGAATGCTTCCGAGCGTTCGCTGCGATCAACTTGCCGCGCTTCGGCCAGCTCATCGATAGCCTGAAGCCAACCCTGCTCTAAATTCAGCCATTGAAATAACGGGTGCCAACTACGGAGTAACAAGGTAAGCCAAAAGCGAGTAATACAACCGTTTGCCTCGGCGAAAGGTTGCCAATTTTCAAACGTGTCGAAGAACAGTGCAGTTCGATAGAGTGGATGGCAGTTAGGTGAGTTGAGTTCGTTAAAGAGCTCATTGAGCGCTCGAGTAATGCCGGTAGCAGGTGGCGAAGCATAGATATTTCGACCATGGTGATAAATCGCTACCGAGGTTCCGCGATATTGTCCGGCGCGCATGCTCAAATTCAGCATCAGTTGCCGGTGTGCCTTTTTTAGCGCTTGTTCACTCAGAGGTTGCCACTGTTCCATGTGGTCATACAACGCCGATAGGTTAACCCGATGGGCGTTGAGGTTGTCACACTCAATGCTGGCAGCCTGCTTCTCATTTAGCCAGGTTTGCCGCGATACACTGTCAACCTCAACCGACTCAAATTGAGCTCTGATGCCCCCCGCCTGCTCGGCAAGGTTTAATAGCTCAGAGCGGGTTGTCCACCCTAGTTGAGGCCACATGTGTTGTTCCTTTTAATTCTTGCCTGGCGAGACCTCCACGCTGTTCCGTCCAGACTCTTTGACCTTGTAAAGTGCATTATCGGCACGCTTAACCAAGCTGTTACGGCTCTCAGCTGCTAATAGTTCGGCTACACCAAAGCTTGCCGTGACTTGACCAACTTTGTCAAATTGTAGATTTGATAACCGTTTACGCAAACGTTCAGCAAGTTGACCGGCGCGTTCCAAATTGGTTTCAGGCGCAATAATCAAAAACTCCTCGCCTCCCCAGCGACCAAACACATCGCTGCTGCGCAGCCATTTTTCAATGGCTTCACTAATCAACTTGAGCACGTTGTCACCCACGTCATGACCATAGTCATCGTTGACGCGTTTAAAGTGATCAACATCTAATAGAATGACCGATAAATCTCGACCGTGGCGCTCGCAACGTTTGACCTCCTCTTCTAAGGTCTGCTCCATATGGTAACGGTTCCAGATTTGCGTTAGCGCATCGGTATGAACCAGGTGTTCAAGTCGCTCGTTCGCCTCGGTTAATTCTTGATTCAGCTGTTCAATTTTGTACGCCGACGCGCCAATCGCGAGATCTTCTGCTAAGATTTTTGCTGCCTCAACTTGTACTTCTGTCCACACGGGCGCGTAACCGTCGACATTTTGTTGCCATTGTTCAAACGAGTTACGTGGCGAGAGCACCTTTCGTCCCTGATATTCACGCACGTCACCTTTTTCTAAGCTACCAGCCCAGCGAAACACTTCAGTTTCCTGCTGTCTAAAGAACACCAACCAACCGTGGTTGCGCTTATCGACAGGCATCGATACCGCAAGTACACCACAGTAAGGTAATTCTGGTACCGCTTCGCGTAACTCCGATAAGCGACAGTCGCGCTCTGTGAATAACCCTGTTACACCATGGTTTTCGTTAAGCCACACTCTGACTCTCTGTAACGTGGGAACATCAATATCATCACCGACCACTCGTTGCATTTGCGTTGTGATGAGCGCCACCGCACTGGCTTCGAACAGATCGAGCCAGTAGTCGCCTTCATCCTCTAACAATTGCTGAGGTGACTTTATCTCGCGTTTACGGTCCAACAGTGCCTTACGACTTTCCTCGACTCGGTCAAAAAATCGATCGGCCTCGAACTGCTTATGCAACATTAACCGTTGTTCGGCAAGCTTGACCAAAGAATGGATATTAAGCCGCGTAGAATAAGATAACCGGTGGGCTGAAACGCCGTGGCACGAGACCAATCCCCACAGCTGATTTTGGTCGAACAACGCCACCGACATGGAACGCTGCAACCCCATATTCTTCATGTATTCCGTATGGATTGGCGATTTGCCTCTGATGGTACCCAGAGAGAGGTCGAGCCGTGTTGAGGTTAACTCATCGGTGTAAATAATAGCGGCGTCGGCCGTATCGACATCGGCGATATAGCGAATCGGATTAACTCGGTACAATTCACGCACTTGCTTGGGAATATCACTGGCTGGAAAGCTTAACCCATTATACTGCTCGATATCATCACGGCTCGTATGCTCACACACCACGCGACCGTTCCAATTATCATCGAATTTATAAACCAATACCCGTTCGTAACCACTTAATTCACTGATTGATTGGCACAGTTTCTTCATGGTTTGGTCGACGTTCTTAGCATTGGAAATATCAAGCAATGCTCTGTCAAAGTAACACGAACGTTTTAGGTCGGGCTCGGCGTTATCAATTTCCGTTTCTATCACTAACCATGATTGGCTAAAATAGATGCGCGAGAAAAAATAGTGGTCAGCATTTTGCCAGGCAAAATTCTCGTGCTCAGCGCCTTGTCTTAATTGCGATAGTGCCACCTGATACTGATTCAAAAAATCTTCGGGTAAGCATTCATCTAATGGTCGATCTATCAATTTATCGACGGTACAACCTAATATCTCGTGGCTATTCTCGCTGACTGCAACGATACGGTCACTTTTGTTATCTACAGCGAGTAACGTGCCTATTGATTGCACACATTGCGGTGCATGAACTGGCTCCTTGGCACAATTCTCCATTGCCTCTTGATATGAAACCGAAGTACTGTCAGTCACTAAAATCACCTAACATAATTAATGAGCCACTTTTGCGCGATCATTCAGAGTCATTTGTTGCGCGACTCGGGTAAACGAATGAAATGCACTCAGTGCAGCTGCAGTCATCTCATCAAGTTGCGATCGAGTGCACGTAAATGAATCAAATGCGCTCACGAATCGCTGCCACGAACCCTGTTGATAATAATTAAAATAACTTAATCCCGAACCGTTAAGTTGAAGCAGCTTATCTAACCGTTGGCTCAACATACGACCACCCTGCGTACTGCCCTCAATGACATAGGCATATCCGAGCGCTTGATAGACCGAGGTCGCTCGTTCATGCTGAGTCTGAGGCGGTGGCGTGAACCCGCCCAGCTCATGTATGTCACTGACAATGTGCCCTGCCCGCGCTTGATAAACATACTCGGGCAGCACGTGGTTATTTTTGGACAACCACGTTTGCAAACACACCTCATACTTATCGAGCCAATAGTACAAACCATTCAGCGCATGCAGATACGCTTCTTTGCTTACATCGGTAGACATCAGTGGTTGCATGAGCCCTGATTTCTCCGCTGCTTGGTGCGCGCTGTCGGTTGCTTGCTTTAGATGTTTTAGTGCTGCGTGCTTTTTCATGCCTTATCAAACGTTTATATGAAAGTTATCGATCAGCCTAAACCAAAATAAATTTAGAACACTCGCTCAAGCGCGAGCGAATAGCCTCGATATCGTTATCGGCATGAAAACGAGTCATTGTTTGTCCCCAAATCGGCGCTGGCCAAAATGCATCGGTAGGATATCTAACGACGTGATGCATGTGGAGTTGACTGACCACATTGCCAATCGCGGCAACGTTAAGTTTGCACCCAGTATATATTTGTAACAACCACTCACTGAGCGCTTGGCTTTCTTTCCACAGATTCAGCTGGTCAGTTTCCGACAAATCGGTTATTTCGGTGACACCCTTTTGCTCTGGCACAAGCAAAAACCAGGTGCAATCCGCTGCCTTCATTAATCTCAACTGTGACAAAGGCCCACGTGCTAACAACACAGAGTCCTGCGCTAACCGTGCATCAAGTTCAAAATCACTCATTTAAAGTTCCCTAAAAAATGTTCAAAATCACGCACGACCTCGTCAAGCTGGTTGACCAAGCGGTGGTCATCGGCGATCAAATGCAAGTCCGCCGCTATCCGTTGACAAAATTTGACGCTGTTTTGCCAGTTTACGATGTCATCGTGCCAGCCATGGATAACACTCACGGGTCCACGAGGTGACAACTTATCAAAATCAACACGTCCTCCCATATAGAGCGCCGGCGCCATTAAAAAACATCCTACTACGCTCGGGTGGGCACTGTTAGCAAGCGCGACGTAGCCCCCCATGCTGGAGCCAACGAGGAGCACGGACTCATCGTGCTGTTCATTAAGGTAGTCCGCTAAACGCTCAGCACGTGCATCAGGGTCCATCTGATCTTGATAATCAATACTCTCGACTGCGAAGTTTCGATTTTTTGCACTATCCGCGAGCGCCTTTATTTTTAAGCCCCACGGGCCACTTTCCTTGCCATGATTGAAAACGATCTTTGTCATTTTCGCCTCTATAACTTAAATTTATAAAAATATTGATTTTTTGTTAGAAAGCGTCAACGATAGACGCGGCTCTAACGGTTAGAGAATCCGCATATGATAGGTTCTATTTTAAAAGTACAACTATTTTTGTTCATGTTACTTGCATCAACTTGGACCTTTGCCGATCAACATAACGAGATCGTTTGGGGAGTTAATGTGTCACCTCCATTCCATATCTGGCAAGGCGAGTACGAGAATGCTGGCTTCTGCGACACGTTAGTGAACACCTTCGAACGCGAGCTACCTACACTCTCACAAACTAAACGTAAACTACCCTCGCGGCGCATTACCAAGCTCATGCGTAGTAATCAGCATTTGTGCTTTCCTTGCTTAATTAAAGGTAGCAATTATAACAAAGATTTCATTTTCTCTGAGGTAACCCATGCCTACCCACCGCACGGAGTTATCACTTCTGCATCCAATGCTCAAAAACTCATCAAACGATTTGGAGAGCCGTTGTCGTTCACACAACTGGCACAGAGCAATTATCGATTTGCACAGCCAATAGAACGGCGCTACGGTGAGTTACAACCCATTGTTGAAGATTACTTAATTCCGTCCGATCACTTTCAAGAGGTATCCGGCGAAGGTGCGCATATGAACCTTATGGCGATGATCGCGACCAACCGAATCGATTATACACTCGATTACAAAATGCTGATGACCTACTTTCAGCGCACCGAGGGGCAGAGCGATCCTGACTTTGAACCTTTGGTATTTATCCCCATCAAAGAGAATCAAGATAAGGTTATTTTGGGTGCTGTGGGTTGCAGTAATAATCGATGGGGCCAACACGCGATAAATAATATGAACCGAGTGCTCAATCAGGTTAAGAGCGATTCCGATTTTCTGCAGTCGTTGGATTTATGGTTGGGCACGGATCGTCCCCGCCCTGAGTTCAGCGATGAGCGTCAATAAATAGATACCGACATGGCATTTAACCAACCGCCTCATTTGGTCAATTACAATGTGTACCACAGTGATCGCTTTTTGCAACAATGTGCTCAGCGCTTTGGCAATCAACGCGATGAAGCCGAGCGCGTGCGATTCGGTGCGCTGTTGGGGAGCGAGCAGCATCTTGCTCGCTGTGAGTCGGCGAATCATTATCTACCCGAGTTGTTCACCCATGACAGGTATGGCGAACGCATTAACCACATTGCTTACCATGAAAGCTACCATGAGCTCATGCATATCGCGACAGAGCAGAAGCTTCATAATGGCGTGTGGCGTTCGAAAGCGCCCTACTCCCATGTTGAACGCACGATTCGCTACTACCTCAATAGTCAACTTGAGGCGGGTCATGGTTGCCCCATTACCATGACCTTTGCTGCTATTCCAGTGCTGCAAAACAGTCGTTTGTACCCACAATTAAAAGAGCCCCTCCTGCAGCCTCGCTATGACGCACGCGATGTCCCGTTTTATGACAAGTCAGCTGTAACCGTAGGTATGGGGATGACCGAAAAGCAAGGTGGTTCTGACGTACGCAGTAATACAACCCAAGCAAGGCCTTTCACGCACGGTGGTGAGGGTGAACGTTATCGACTGAACGGTCACAAGTGGTTTCTATCGGCGCCGATGAGCGATCTGTTTCTCATGTTGGCACAAACAGAACAAGGACTGGGTTGCTTTTTGGTCCCTCGCTGGCAAGAAGACGGCTGCCGAAATGGTATTCATATTCAACAGTTAAAACGCAAGATGGGTAATCAATCCAACGCATCCTGCGAGGTCGAATTGCATGATGTAGAGGCTCGATTACTGGGTACCGAAGGCAAAGGAGTGAGAACGATCATCGATATGGTCGCGATGACTCGTTTCGACTGTATGATTGGCTCATCTGCTTTACTCCGTCAGGCGTTAGTACAATCGTTACATCATTGCCATTACCGCACAGCATTTGGCGCTCGCCTGATTGAACAGCCACTTATGGTAAACCTTTTGTGTGACATGGCTATCGAAAGCGATTGTGCATTGCTTTGGACTATGAGTGTAGCGCGATGGTTAGACGAGCCTGAAGATGATGAGGCGAAAAAGCTCGCTCGGTTGCTTATTCCCGTTGGCAAATATTGGATTTGTAAGCGTGCACCTCAAATCACGTACGAGGCCATGGAAGTCATTGGTGGCATGGGCGTGATGGAGAATACCCCAATGCCGCGCTTATATCGCGAAGCACCGATTAATGCGATTTGGGAAGGCAGCGGCAACATCCAGTGCTTAGATGTATTGCGCGCGTGCGAAAAAGATCCGCAACTGCTCACCACCTGGTTCCGTTTTATCAGTCGTGCATATGGTCGATATCATAGCTTCGACCAAGCGGCAGAACGTTTACAGCGTGAGCTTGATGCTCAATCACCAACACCATTTAACGCCCGTCGTTTAGTCGATGAGATTGCCCTACTGACTCAAGCAGCATTAGCAATAGAGCACATGCAACCAGAGCGGAGTCAACTGGTGTGTGACAATTTCTTCAATCGCACAGGCCGTAATTTGGGTACCTTAGTGGGTAATCCTGATACCGCGCATCAATGGGTTAAGGATAGTTTTACGATTGGTTAGTCAACACGCTGTCGCCACTGCATACGACGATGCCCTTTATCGTGTTGATATCGGGGGTCATCGGTACACGCTCAATACCTCCAGCTCACTCACTCATGTCGAGCACGTATTAGCGGATGCAGCTTGCCGCTCGCTCACCATTATTACGGTGGATAACCCTGGCAGTCAAAAGTGCGCCCGCACCACGTTTACGCGTCATCATTCAGCGCTTACACAACAATTACGTGAACTCGGCATTCGCTTTTTTGCCTCGGCTGCACTTGCGCCTGATTGTGACTGGCCGGTAGAACACGGCGTCGCTATTGCCAATATTCCTCTCGCATCCGCGTACCATATTAATCGTCGCTTTGACCAACACGCCTGTGTGCGAATCACCCAAGAGCAAGGCGTAACCTTACACTGGACTGTTTGTTAAAAAATAATCAATCCTAAATACGATCATCTGCGTAGAACTTGTTAATAGAAAGATGACTCGATTAACCGCGCTAAATATTCCAATTTGGTATAGCGCATCTAACGAATGTCACACATGCGATGTATAGAGTAGGACTATAATTGAGTCATCGCGTTAGAAGGCAACATTCTGCTGGAGGCATTATGAAATCGTCAGAATGGAATACATTGAATGTCGGTCACCACACTCGCTTAAAGAGTCGAAAACTTTGGGCGGCAAGTATTTACAGTGTAATGAGTATTGCGCTCATTGGCGCCATTATTTTTGTCGCTGATTGGCTGAACACGATGTTTACCGAGTCTCACACATTCCTGAGTCAACACCCTAAACTTTATACAGTGAGCATTATCGTGATGCTGACCGCAGGAACCATGTTAATTATCGAGCGTAGTTTGGCTAAAAAACATCGCTACCATGAATGGCGCGACGATTAAGCTTGCTCAAAACGCTCGCGCAAATACGCAATGATATCGTCTGATTCGTACATCCAACGATCGGCTTCGTTGTTATCGGCGATGCGTAAGCACGGCACTTTAACGCGACCACCCTGCTCCGCGAGCGTTGCTCGGTGCTGCTCATTATGTTGAGCATCGCGCAACTCGATCGGTAAATTTAACCGCGCCATTTCCTTGCGGACTTTGATGCAAAATGGACACGTCTTGAACTGGTACAAGCTAAGCGCTTTACAGGCCTCGTCCACTTCTGCTTGCGCAGCTTCAGTTCGCTCGATACCTTTGGGTGTCGTTAATTTTTCCATAATCAACATAAATGGCGTGAGGATCAAACGCACCAATCTAAAAAAATAACGAATTAAAATACGCACCGTACTGCCTCGCTGTTTCTCGCATCTCTAAAGGGCGCAAAGTCTACCATATTTTGCTTAAATCCGATACCGATGCGCCGTTTGCTCGATAGACTGCCCGAGCGCGTGAAAGTAATCTAACCAGCACTCAGCAACGGCATTGGCTTCGGTTTGATTCGGATAGAGACCTAGCTCAGCCGTCTTGCTTTTAAGGGTACCTGCAACAAGAAAGTGATTCTTTAACGACTGTTGCTGGATAATCCGCTCAAAACAGCGCGCTGCGACCTCTTCGGGCATCGAAAAGTAATAACCGCCCTCGGCTTTATCAAACGCCATACACCGTTTCATTAAAGGGCTTGCCGCCTTGCCGTCCGCCGATAGAAATAAACGTTGAAAGCCAAGCCCTAAACGTTCATTCAGGCTGTGCGAACGAACCGGCTCATTAAGTAACCACGATTTACTGGCAAACCGTCCGGGCTGTGCCGGTGTCGTAAATAAATGTGTTGCAATGTAGTGATCGAAGGCATGAAACCATTCATGGGCAAGGCTTCCGCCGCCGGCATTCTTAGCCAACGCGAGTAAACGCCGAGACGGAATATAATGAGCGCTCGCACCGAGCCGACCGCCAATGCCATAATTAATTGATAAGCTGCCGCGTAGCGAGATGACCGACTCATTCACACCGAGTATCGCCTGCAGATCACATAAAGCATCAAAGAATAAGTTCGCCGCCGCTTGTTGCTCTTGCGCTGTCACCCAACGCCCAATACGCACTGAGTTAAAGCCAAAAAGCTTGACGATATCCGCAAAGCTGACGTCGGCACCGCCGCGATGCGGCGGACCGTTTCTGTAATAGTCACGCATGTTCGCTATAATATCACGGTCATGATTGCTTGTACTGGGTTGGGCAGTAACCACGCCCGTACTCAAAACCACGAATTTTACGATGTTTGGTCGCGCGACCTGATACTCGAGCGCGCCAATTATTAAAAGCGGTTCGCTTGAGCTGCTTACGCATTAACTTAATGACTTGCTGCTCAGTCAATCCGTAGGTTTCTTCAATCGCTTCAAATGGCGTGCGATCCTCCCACGCCATTTCAATCACACGCGAAATGTCTGCTTCATCGAGTGCTTTCATCATACAACTCCAATTGACTTGAGCACTTAATTACGCACTAAAGCGCCTCTTGGATGCCTGGTTGCCAGACGCTGCACTGAACTTGTGCGATATGTTCCGCTTGCAGCAAAAGCATCACTACGCGTGACTGACCGATACCTCCACCGATGGTAAAAGGTAGCTCGCCAGCGACTAAACGTTGGTGCCAAGGTAAGGCGAGTCGATGCGTCTGCTCGGTCAGTTCAAGCTGACGCTTTAACGCTTGAGCATCAACACGAATACCCATCGAGCTCAGTTCAATCGCCTGCTTTAACTTAGGACTCCAAACCAGCAGGTCGCCGTTCAAACCTGTGCCATATTGCTCGCAATGCGTGCTCCAATCATCGTAATCGGGGGCACGTTCATCGTGCTTCTTACCATCGCTTAAGGCGCCGCCGATTCCATGTATAAATACCGCACCATACTTCTCTGCGATTTTATCCTCTCGTTGTTTTGCGGTTAACTCCGGATACTCAGCACGGAGTGTTTCGCTGCTGATAAAGACGATGTGCTTTGGCAGTATCGACAACCCGCCGTAAATCGCACGGAATCGTGTTTCAGTCGCTCTCAGTGCGGTATAAATCTTTTCGACTTGTTGCTTCAAGAACTCAACACTGCGCTGCTCTTCTGCGATGACTTTTTCCCAATCCCACTGATCAACGAATACTGAGTGGGTTGCATCTAATTTTTCTTCATCAGGACGTAAAGCGGTCATGTTTACCACAATTCCTTGCCCAACCGGCGCTCGGTAATCCGCAAGAACTTGACGCTTCCATTTTGCCAGTGAGTGCACCACCTGATACTGCTTTTCGGGCAATGCAGACACCTGCACTGATACAGGTCGTTCAATACCCGAGAGATCATCCTGCAACCCGGTACCCTGCTCGGTTAGTAAAGGCCCCTCGCTTTTCACTAACTCCATTTGCTGACATAGATGCGAGAGAAACTCGCTTTTGATGAACTCAATTTGTTGTTGCTTCTTAAAGTAACCTTCCCACATGACGCGCTCCTAAACAGATAGATGATTCGTGGCTGTTAAGTAAGAAAAGCACGCTTTAGATGAGTTTTTCAATAGCGTTTAACCATTTATTGAAAATGTGAAAATAATGTCTTACATTTTCATTTATATTTTAAAAAATATTTAAATATTAAGCCGTTAATTCATGAAAAATTATAAATTAGACAATCTCGATAAATTTATCTTAGAAACACTGTTAAATGATGCGCGTGTTTCCTATGCAACCATGGCCGCGCAACAACAGGTCAGTACCGCGACAGTGCATGTGCGGGTTGAAAAAATGCGAAGACTTGGGCTTATCACTGGCACACGTTTAACAGTCGACACCAAAAAACTGGGCTATGACGTCTGTTGTTTTATTGGTATCACACTGACAACGGCAGGCGACTACCCGATTGCCATTGAAAAACTGGCTAACGTCGATGCGATTACCGAAGCCCACTATACGACGGGGCACTACAATATTTTCGCCAAACTCATGACACGCTCGATTGAAGATTTGCAAGATATTCTGATTAATCGCATTCAAATCATTAAAGAAGTGCAGGCAACGGACACTTGGATCTCCTTGCAGCAGCCCATAGCACGCCAGATAAAGCCATAAGCAGTTGTTAGTGGCATCTGGTTTGCCATTAAACGAAACTCATCCCGTGCAGCGCGGTTTTCTGCTAGTCTGTTGCTAACAATAACAACTAGGAGTATAACAAATGCTGAAACAAGCACTGACGACTTGCTTGGCGGGTGTCGCGTTGCTCACATCCACTGTGACGGCAGCGCAAACCGACCCAGTTGAGTTGGATTACTACCTTCCGCAAGATGTAACGTATGACCCGTCTGTGCCAACGCCCGAAGAAGCGTTAGGCTATCAAGTGGGCGAATGGCACGTACGCCATGATCAAATCGTACAGTACATGTATCAGTTGGCAGAGTCATCTGATCGCATTACGATTGAAGAAACAGGTCGTACCCATGAGCAACGTCCGTTGCTGCTACTGACGGTTACATCACCTGACAACCAACAAAATATCGACGCCGTGCGTGAAAAGCATTTAGCCGCAGCCGATCCTAATCGTGATGCTGATGCCGATACCCCACTCGTTCTGTACATGGGTTACAGTATTCACGGTGACGAATCCAGTGGTTCAAATGCTGCCCTTTTATTTGCATACTACCTCGCCGCCGCACAGAACCCTGCGCTCGATAAGGCATTGCAAGATACTGTAGTGTTGCTCGATCCATCACTCAACCCCGATGGCTTGGCTCGTTTTGCACAATGGGCAAACCAACATCGCAGCCAGAACTTAGTCGCGGATCCGCAATCACGTGAGCATGTGCAGCCGTTTGTCCGCGGTCGTGTAAATCATTACTGGTTCGACTTAAACCGCGATTGGTTGTTGTTACAACATCCAGAATCGCGTGCGCGCATCGCCAACTTCCAAAAGTGGAAGCCCAACGTGCTAACCGACTTTCATGAAATGGGCACCAACAGCACCTTTTTCTTCCAACCGGGTATCCCATCACGGAAAAACCCGTTAACACCTGATGAAAACGTGCGCCTTACCGAGATACTAGCCGCAGCACATGCTGAGTCACTCGATAATCTGGGTAACCTGTACTACACCGAAGAATCCTTTGACGACTTCTACTATGGCAAAGGCTCAACGTATCCCGATATCCAAGGTGCCGTAGGCGTATTGTTTGAACAAGCGTCCAGCCGTGGTCACTTACAGGATTCTGTCAACGGCGAAGTGAGCTTCCCGTTTACCATTCGTAATCAATTCATTACCTCGTTAAGCACGCTGTATGGCGCTCATGCGAATAAAAAACGGTTTATCGACTTCCAAGAGCGTGTCTATGATGACGCTATGGAAGCCGGCGATGATGCTAACTTTGATGGCTACTTGATTGGTGCGAATGACATTAACCGTTTAACCGGATTAGTCGATCTGCTTAAACAACATGGTATTCAAGGGTATCGTGTTGAACGCGATCTCGAGACCAACAACAAGCAGTTTAAAGCAGGTTTAAGTTACTTTATTCCTGCCGAGCAAGCTCAATACGGTCTCATTCAAGGTATTTTTAGCACGCGTAAAGACTTCCCAGATAATACGTTTTACGATGTATCGGGTTGGACATTACCGATGGCCTTTAACGCGCAGTTCACCACCTACCGTGGTCGCATTAGCTTAGACGACACCGCTTGGAATGCACCTAAACGTGATGCAGTGCCGATTAACGCGAACGCTTATGCACTGGCATTTGATTGGAACGACTATAAAGCACCCGCTGTATTACAAGCCTTGCTTGAGCAGGACATTCACGCACGCCAGAGCTTCAAGCCGCTGCATGTGCCAACGGTAAATGGTAAAACTGCCGATTTATCGGCAGGTTCTATCGTTGTCACTCGTGCATATCAAGAGCAGAACTGGTCAAACGTGGTAGCGGCCGTAAAAAATGTCGCGGAACAACAAAATGTCACTGTTTACTCGGTCGAGACTGGCTTAACACCAAAGGGTATCGACTTAGGTAGTCGCAACATTCAACCGGTTGATGAACCTCGTGTGATGATGCTCACGGGTGACGGCGTTAACCTGTATGAGGCGGGTGAAGCCTGGTATTACCTTGACCGCCACGTAGGCTTGCCACTGTCCATGGTCGATACTGACCGCGTGGGTCGCATCGATTTAACACGCTACAGCCATATCATTCTGGTCGATGGCAGTTATTACACGCTTGGCGAGAGTGATATCGCCCGCTTAACCGACTGGGTCCGTCAGGGTGGCGTGTTAATTGGTCAGCAAGGTGGCGCTGAATGGATGAGCCGTCAGGGTCTGTTGTACACGCAGTTTGTCGACGATAAAACCTTTAGCGATGCCTTCTCAACTGAGGGTCTAGGCTACGGCGATCGCGATAGTTTCTATGCTCAACGCCGTATTGCCGGTGCGATTTTCCAAATGGACATCGATGCTCAGAACCCATTAATGTTTGGTTTTCCAAACCGCAGCATGCCCGTCTTTAAGGACGAGCTAAACGCGATGGAAGCACCACAGAGCCCATTTGTCAGTGTCGCCCACTACAGCGAGCAGCCGTTACTCAGTGGTTATGCTGACAAGCGCAATCAGGATGTGCTCGCCGGTAAAACCAACATCGCGGCACACCGTCTTGGCGAAGGACGTGTGATTGGCTTTGCGGATAATGTTAATTTCCGCGCCTTTTTCTGGGGTACCGCTAAATTGCTCAGTAATGCAATCTACTTAGCACCCGCAATTGAAACCTATGCTGACCCGGTGAAAGACAAAGCAGCCGCTGACGAGGCCGCTGCTGCTCACTAATTAAGCAAAATAAACGCACTATTCAAAAGCCGTCATATGAAAAAAATGACGGCTTTTTTTCTATTATTTTGATCCATTCGCTCAAATTACGACTAACGTAATAGTGAACCTTTAAAAAATAAGGAGATACTATGTTACGTTGGGTTCTGATTTTTCTTGTCATTGCCGTCGTGGCAGCGGTGTTTGGGTTTGGTGGTATCGCTGGTGCAGCCGCTGAAATCGCGAAGATTATCTTTTATATCTTCATCATTTTATTCGCTATTTCAATTGTAATGGGTCTCCTAGGCAAACGACGTCGATAACCAATTTATCGTCTATTAGACGTTAGTCGCATGCCTGTTGGGGTTGAATTTGCGCTACAATGGGTGGCGAAACTCAAAATCAACCACAACAAGAGGCTTCATCCATGAATGCAATATTCGTGATGCTATTGGGTCTAGCTGCGATGTTCTTAGGCTATGTGTTTTATTCAAAGTTCATCGCCGAGAAGATCTACAAGCTAGACCCAAATTTCAAAACACCTGCTCATGAATTTGAAGACGGTGTGGATTTCGTCCCAACCAATAAGTATGTTCTCTGGGGTCACCACTTTACTTCCGTAGCCGGCGCGGCACCCATCATAGGTCCTGCGATCGCGGTTATCTGGGGTTGGGTACCTGCGTTTTTATGGGTTATTTTCGGTACTATTTTCTTCGCAGGTGTGCATGACGCTGGCGCAATCTGGGCAAGTAACCGTAATAAAGCGAAATCAATGGGTAACCTAACAGGTGATGTCGTCAGTAAACGCGCTCAAACCCTGTTCATGATTGTTATCTTCTTGGTACTACTCATGGTGAACGCGGTATTTGCCACAGCCATTTCAGGTCTGCTGGTTAAATTCCCGAGCTCTGTTATTCCTGTTTGGGGTGCCATTTTTGTTGCCTTAATCATCGGTCAGATTATTTTCCGTAAATGGATGGGACTCGGCGCTATCTCGGTCCTTGGTGTGGTCGCACTATACTTGCTGATTTGGGCAGGTCCATCAGCGCCGTTAGCCTTACCAGAAACCATTGGTGGTTTAACTGATAACGCGACTTGGGTACTGATTCTATTCGGTTATGCGGCGATTGCTTCGCTGTTGCCTGTATGGATGTTGTTGCAACCTCGTGACTACATCAATGGTCTACAGCTATTCATTGGTTTGATTTTGCTATACGCAGCGGTGCTCTTACTGGGTCCAGATATGACCGCACCTGCGTTTAACACCAATCTGCCGGAAGATACACCGTCGATGCTACCGTTGTTGTTCGTCACGATCGCGTGTGGTGCTATCTCAGGTTTCCACGGCTTAGTCGCCTCGGGTACGACCTCAAAACAGTTGGATAAAGAAACTGACTTACGTTTTGTAGGTTACTTTGGCGCAATTGGTGAAGGCTCGCTTTCACTGGCAACAATTATCGCTGCCTGTGCTGGTTTCGCGACACTCGCCGACTGGGAGGCCGTGTACAGCTCGTTTGGTCAAGGTGGTGTGGCAGCCTTCGTTGAAGGTGGCGCAAATATTATCAGCCAAGGTGTTGGTCTTGATAATGAAATTGCCGAGACCTTGCTAACCGTTATGGCGGTCCTGTTTGCCGGTACGACTATGGACACTGGCTTGCGCTTACAGCGTTACATCTTCCAAGAATGGGGTAATATCTACAACATCTCTTGGATGCAAAAAGCGCTGCCTGCGACCTTGCTTGCTGTCATCTCGTGTGTTGCCCTTGCCTTTGGTGCAGGTTCAGACGGTTCTGGTGGTTTAGCCATTTGGCCGCTGTTCGGTACGACTAACCAGTTACTTGCTGGCTTGACCTTAATGGTTATCACCGTCATGTTGGTTCGCTTGGGTCGTCCAATGTATGTGACACTATTGCCATTGATTTTCTTGCTGATTATGACAGTGTTCGCCCTGTTTATTCAGTTAAAAGGTTTCTACATGCAGGAAAACTGGTTCTTGTTCGGTTTAGATATTGTGGTACTCGTTGCCGCTGTATGGATCGCACTCGAAGCAACATCAGCATTGTCGAACCTTAAGAAAGAGCAAAAGTCTTAAACCATAGACTTAAAGGAGTAAGACCATGCGCAACATGAACATTAAATCGATTCAACAATGGTTTAGTCGTGCGGGTGAGTTAGTTAATGAGTTTTACAACGCACCCTATCGGTCGGCTATTGCGCGCGCTAAACGCGATGAAGACGATTTGTTCATGATGCTGGTCTTTTCCGAAATGATGGGGGTACCCAACCCCGCATCTTATTACACGCTTGAGCTCCAGCCTTTGATGCTGGAGCGCTTTCATGATTGGCATCAACGCATGGGAATGGAACACTCACCCCTTGATCATTTCCGGTGCTGTTAGCCTGCGACTTTGAGGTGTCTTTATGAAGTCGATTCTCGACCGTAAGGTAGTATTGGTCGGCGGTAAAGGCGGTGTTGGAAAAACCACAGTTTCTGCATCTCTTGCCCTCCTTGCTGCAAAGCAAGGTAAAAACGTACTCGTCGTTTCAACGGATCCCGCACACAGTCTCGCTGACGCCTTTGGCGTAAAAATAGGTGATAAACTCACATCAATCAGCGACCGCTTGACCGCGCTTGAGATTGATCCGGATCGCGAAGTGGCTGCTCATATTGACCGCGTCACCCAGCAGATGAAACGCTTCACAAATCCTGATTTGTTCCCCGAAGTTGAGCGTCAAATGCGTTTGTCTAAACAGTCTCCGGGAGCACAAGAAGCCGCCCTGCTCGAGCGTATTGCTAAGCTAATTGATGAGTCTGAGCAGAATTACGACTTATTAATATTTGATACCGCGCCGACGGGTCACACGCTAAGGTTGCTCACATTACCAGAGGCGATGGCGGCTTGGACACAAGGCATGTTGCGTTCACAAAACCGTTCAGAGGAATTCGAGGGTGTTTTAAAGCACTTATCGCCTAAGTCCGGTAAGGATGTCCATAATCCAATGGCCAACCCTGATCAGCATGCCAGCGACGGTTTATCAGAGCGTAGTAAGGCGGTCAGCGAGCAACTGCTAAATCGGCAACGTTTATTTCAACGCACACGCCGTGTGCTGCAGGATGCGCAACATACTGCCATCGTCTTTGTAATGACGCCTGAACGGCTGCCCATACAAGAAACAGAGCGCGCGATGAAGGCATTGCGAGCTGAGCATTTACCGGTTGGTGGCATTTTTGTGAACCGCGTGCTCCCTGACGACGCCGATGGTAGCTTTCTTGCAAAACGACGCGTTCAGGAAGCAGCTTATCTTGAGGAGATAGATAAGACCTTTGCTCAGCACGAGCTGGTGCGATTACCTTTGCTGTCTGAGGATCCACAAGGCTTGGAGGCGCTTAACGCGTTCTCATCGTTGCTATCGTCTGCACTGGGCACTAATGAATAATTAGAGTACGTGCGTGACGTTTGGTCGTGAAAATCTTTAAAAAATAAGTAAGAGCCCTGCGCGTTTTGTTTCATGCTAACGGGCACAGTGTACTCGTTAGCAAAACGCATAAAGTCGATTTCCATCGAAAAGTGCTCTACTGTCACCGACGTTGCGGGCGAGAATTCATTTTTATTTTTTAGCGCAATGCGTTTTAACAACGTTTGCTCTGGCAGATAGGTGATCCGTGCTTCGATTTGATCGGCAAACTCAGAAAAATCATCAAGTTTTGGTTTAAACGCAAATTGCCATACCGGTTCACCGTTATTTTTGGACTCACTAACAAACTCAAGTGAATCAATAATGATTAAATCAGCAAGCGATTTGCTTGGCCCCTTCTCTTCGGCACGGGCTTTCGCCTCGGTTACTCGCATATCACGGTATTCTTCTAACCGCTCCTTGCTTGGCGTTTGCTGGTTCTCACTAAGGAGTTGCCAACGGTAGCCATCCTCGTTGCCACCCAAGTATTCCTCAATGCGGAGGGTGTCACCGATTTGCGATTGGCGTTGATAATTAAACTCAACACCACGCTGCGCACGCAGCGCTTCGATGGTTTGAATGACTTCCGCTTCTTTATCACTGGGCTTGGTCTCACCCGTTTGAGCTGTTGCCAATAAAGGTACTAAAGTCAGTAGTAAAACGAATACGTTTTTATTCATTATTCTCTCGTTAATAATCAAAAATTTAAAAACCACGTAGTATAGTCATATTGTTTACCACACTTACCCCAAAAGGAGAAACCAGATGAAAGCAGTCGGCGTGAAACAATCACTCCCCATCACCGAACAAGAGGCGCTTGTTGATATTGATATTCCTAAGCCAAGTGTGGGTGAAAATGAACTGTTAATTAAAGTTACCGCCGTTGCGGTCAATCCTGTGGATACCAAAATCCGTATGCGTGTAGGACAAGCTGACGACTATAAAGTTCTCGGTTGGGATGCCGTGGGTGTTGTCGAAAGCAAAGGCACTCAAGTCAGTGGTTTTGAAATAGGTGACCGCGTTTATTACGCAGGCGATATTAGCAAGCCAGGTTGTAACGCAGAGTATCACTGTGTTGATTACCGTATTGTGGGTCATGCGCCGCAATCACTTGATGATTTGGCGGCCGCCGCCCTACCGTTGACTTCGCTCACAGCCTGGGAGCTGAGCTTTGACCGATTACAGGTGAATGTTCCTTCGGTGCATAAGCAACGCTGTGTGCTTATTTTTGGTGCGGCCGGCGGTGTCGGTTCCATCATGATCCAATTACTCAAACAATTAACCGATGTGACGGTTATTGCCACGGCATCACGGGACGAAACTCAAGCGTGGGTCAAACAACTTGGTGCGGATTACGTGATTAATCATCATCAGGACATCAAGCAACAGCTCGAAGGTCTCCCGCAACCGACCGACATTGCTTTGTTAACTCATAGCGCAGATTACTTTCAAACTGCCACCGAAGTCATCGCACCCCAAGGTCGTATTGGTATCATCGACGACCCAGAGGAAGCCCTCGATATACGCTTGATGAAACAAAAGAGTGTCAGTTTACACTGGGAGTTTATGTATACCCGGTCATTGTTTGAAACCGCCGACATCAGTACACAACGCGATATTCTAAACCAAGTCGCAGAGCTGGTTAATGCAGGTAAAATTCGCTCCACCGAGGGCACGCGCTTGAATGCAATGTCTGCAGCCACATTAAAAGAAGCGCATCAATTACTCGAATCGGGAAAAGCTATCGGCAAGATCGTACTTCCTGTCGCATATTAAATTTACAAACATACAAGTATGTATGTATAATTGATGCGTTAAATGATAATAGTTATGACTAGAGGTCGTTCATGAAAAAGCGGAATACTCCTATTGCAGCGGTACTCGCTGTTGCGCTCACCTCCGCTACCCTTTACGGGTGTAGTGATGAACAGCAAGCTGCTGCTCAAGGTGGAGAACAACAAGCGGTTCCCGTTGAAGCACTAACCATTAAGACTCAGTCGGTCGAGATTCAAAATGAATTACCAGGCCGTACAGCTGCGTATCGTGTTGCTGAGGTGCGTCCTCAGGTCAGCGGTGTGCTTCTTGAACGTAAGTTTGTGGAAGGCACAAAAGTTGAAGAGGGCCAGCAGTTGTATCAAATTGACCCGGCTGTTTACGAAGCTGAAGTCGCCAGCGCAGAAGCTGATTTTGAAAGCGCACAAGCTGCACTGAAAGTTGCTGAATTGCGCCAAAAGCGTTTGAAAGAGCTTCTTGCTGATAACGCGGTGAGTCAAGATGAATTTGATTCGGCTGAAGCCACTTATTTGCAAAACAAAGCGGCGTTGGCACTGGCTGAAGCGCAACTTAAGCGTGCGCAAATTAACCTCGAGTACACCAAGGTTAAAGCCCCGATTACCGGTATCGTTGGTCGTTCCAATGTCACCGAAGGTGCATTGGTCACTGCTTCACAAAGCACACCATTAGTGACCATTAATCAGCTTGATCCGATTTATGTCGATATTAATCAATCGAGCCGTGAGTTCCTTGAACTTAAGGCAGAAATCGAATCCGGTCGTATCGAAGCTAACCAAAACGGTAATGCACCGGTTTCGTTAAATTTAAACGGTTTAGACTATGAAACTGAAGGTGAACTCTTATTCTCTGAGGTGAGTGTCGATCAGGACACTGGCGCGATTTTGCTTCGTGCTGAATTCCCAAATCCAGACAATAACCTTTACCCCGGCATGTTTGTCCGCGCTAAGGTCAGCGAGGGTACATTAAATAACGCCATCCTAATTCCACAAGAAGCTGTGACACGCGATGTACGCGGACGTCCTTATGTCATGTTGATTAACGACGACAACAAAGTCGAGCAACGTATGGTGACAACGGCACGCGCTATCGATAACGAGTGGTTAATTAGCGAGGGGCTCAAGGCGGGCGACCGTATTGTGACCGCCGGTTTGCAGAAAATTAGACCAGGTGCACAAGTGACCGTGTCACAAGGTCAACAGCCAGATTCCAAATAAGGGAACGTCATAATGGCAAAGTTTTTTATTAATCGACCCATATTTGCGTGGGTGATTGCAATTTTGGTGATGCTCGCGGGGACGATCTCTTTGATCCAGCTCCCTATCGCGCAGTATCCAACGATTGCACCGCCTGCGGTTGAGATTCAGGTTAACTACCCGGGTGCCAACGCCGAAACGGTTGCCAATACCGTCACCAAGGTGATTGAGCAGAACATGACCGGTGTTGATAACCTATTATACTTCTCCTCACAAAGTAACGCTGGCAGTGCGACCGTTAGCTTAACCTTTGCTTCGGGCACTGACCCGGATATCGCACAGGTACAGGTCCAGAATAAACTCTCCCAGGCCACGCCACAGTTGCCTCAGGAAGTGCAACAGCAAGGGATTACTGTCAGTAAATCAAGCAGCTCGTTCTTGATGGTGCTCGCCATGGTGGCGGAGGATGACCGTTATGAACAAACAGACTTAAGCGATTATTTAGCGTCTAACGTGCAGGATGCCGTTTCACGTACTGAAGGCGTAGGTAGTGTGCAGATTTTTGGTGCACCCTATGCGATGCGTATTTGGGTTAAGCCCGATGCGTTAGTGAACTACAACATGACAATTGCTGAACTGCAATCTGCCATCCGTGCTCAAAACGCACAGGTCGCCGCTGGCCAGCTCGGCGGAGCACCGGCGGTTGAAGGACAACGTTTAAACGCGACGATCATCGCGCAGACACGTATGTCCGAGCCTGATCAGTTTGAAAACATTTTGCTTAAAGTGTTACCTGATGGCTCGCAAGTGCGTTTGAAAGATGTTGCTCGTGTTGAGTTAGGTGCGGAAAACTACGCGATTCAAGCAAACTATAATGGCAACCCGGCTACTGGTTTGGCGATTCAGCTACAAACAGGTGCCAACGCACTTGCAACCGCCGAAGCAGTGAAGCAGACCGTTGAAGAATTAGAGCCTTACTTCCCTGATGGGATGAAGATGGTTACGGCTTACGATACCACGCCGTTCATCAAAATCTCGATCAGTGAGGTTGCTCAGGTGCTTATCGAAGCCATTATTTTGGTATTCGTGTTGATGTTCGTGTTCCTGCAAAACCTTCGGGCGACGCTCATCCCTACCCTCGCCATTCCCGTGGTTATCTTGGGTACGATGGGGGTCATGGCGATCGCAGGCTTCTCCATTAACACCCTCACCATGTTTGGTATGGTGCTGTCCATCGGTCTCTTGGTTGACGATGCTATCGTTGTTGTAGAGAACGTTGAGCGATTGATGTCCGAGGAAGGTTTGTCGCCGAAACAAGCGACGATTAAATCCATGGGGCAAATCACCGGAGCGCTCGTTGCTATTGGTGTGGTTATGGCAGCCGTATTCGCACCTATGGCGTTCTTCCCAGGTGCGACCGGTGCCGTTTATCGTCAGTTCTCATTGACCATTATTACCTCAATGGGGCTATCGGTATTAGTTGCTATTATCTTCTCACCTGCGTTATGTGCGACCTTACTTAAACCTGTCAAACATAAAGAAAATGGTGGTTGGGGACCGCTCGGTTGGTTTAACCGTACGTTGCAAAAAGCTACTCTGAAATACCGCGATAGCGTGCACTCGATTCTGCGTCGGACCATCCGCTTTGGCGTGTTGTATCTTGGTTTGGTTGCTGTGTTGGCGTTCTTATTCACGCGTCTACCATCGGCATTCTTACCCGACGAAGACCGTGGTGTATTCCTAACCCAAATGCAACTGCCCGTGGGTTCAACCATGGAGCAATCCGTAGCGGTCATGGACCGTATCGAAAACTACTACCTCAACGAAGAAGATGCGGTGCAATCGGTCTTCTCGGTGGTTGGTTTTAGTTTCTCGGGTCGAAGCCAAAACAACGGTATTGCGTTCGTACGATTAAAAGACTGGAGTGAACGAACCGAAGATCAAGACGTTACCGATGTGATTGGGCGTGCGTTTGGCTTCTTCGCGAGCGTAAAAGAGGCGATGATCTTTGCCTTTAACTTACCGCCTATTCCTGAACTCGGTACGGCAACGGGCTTTAACTTGTACTTACAGGATCGGGGTAATTTGGGCCATCAAGCCTTACTTGATGCGCGTAACCAATTGCTCGGCATGGCCGCTGAAAATCCGATTTTGGAGCAAGTGCGTCCAAACGGCTTGGAAGATGCACCGCAGCTCAAAATTGATGTTGACTACGAAAAAGCCACTGCGTTGGGCTTAACGATTGAGAATATCAATAATACGCTCAGTGCTGCTTGGGGTTCGTCGTACATCAATGACTTTATCGACCGCGGTCGTGTGAAGCGCGTTTACCTGCAAGGTGAAGCAAACGCACGTATGCTGCCGGAAGATGTCAGTGAGTGGTACGTGCGTAACAACCAAGGCGACATGGTACCGTTCAGCTCGTTCGCAAGCTGGGAATGGACCTATGGTCCGCAGCGTATCGAAAGCTACAATGGCGTATCGGCAATGGAGATCCAAGGTCAAGCAGCCGCGGGTTACTCATCCGGTGAAGCGATGATGGCGATGGAGCAGTTGATCAGTAAACTGCCTAACGGTATTGGTTATGAGTGGACAGGTACCTCATTGCAGGAGCGACAGTCAGGTGACTTTGCCCCTATCCTGTACACCATCTCCATCTTTGTCGTATTCCTGTGCTTGGCGGCACTCTATGAGAGTTGGTCGATTCCATTCTCAGTGATGCTGGTTGTGCCTTTGGGTATCTTAGGCGCCGTTATTGCAACCATGTTGCGCGGTATCCAAAACGACGTTTACTTCCAAGTCGGTCTGTTAACGACGGTGGGTGTTTCGGCGCGGAACGCAATCTTGATTGTAGAATTCGCCAAAGACCTACAGGAGCAAGGTAAGGACTTGTTAGAAGCGACGCTCGAAGCGGTCCGTTTGCGTCTACGTCCAATCCTAATGACATCACTGGCATTTATCTTTGGTGTGATGCCATTGGCACTCAGCTCTGGCGCCGGCGCAGCAAGTCGTAACGCCATTGGTACCAGTGTCATCGGGGGTATGCTTGGTGGTACAGTACTGGCTATCTTCTTCGTTCCACTATTCTTCTATGCGGTGCGTAAGGTGTTCCCACCCAAGCAACAAGAAGAGTAACAACGTTAAGACACAAAAAAGCCCAGCTATTTTTAGCTGGGCTTTTTTTACTTAATTGCTTTATGACTTATCTTTTGAATCGGATAAATCTTTGTATTCGCCATCAATAACGGAACCTTGACTATCGCGTTCGGTATGATGACTTTCTGCCTCTTGCTGGGCTTGGCGTTGCTGCTCAAACTGTTGTTTGGCTTGTTTACGCATCTGCCACATCTGCTTTATCGCATGACGTTGTTTCCACATCACAGGGATAAGCAAGACAAACCCGACGGCAAGAATAATCAAACCAAATGCAATCGAGAAACCGACAATAGCAAGTAGCATAATGACGCCAAGAATACGGCCCAAAATGCTACCACCTGAATTCGCTTGGCGGACATAGATTCGGTTTTTGTACTGATTCATAGGTACTCCTCAATCCTCTTTCTACTAGGACAACACCGTTAACAATCCGTTCCGCCTGCAAACAGATTACTTACGCTGCTCTTCGGTTTCTTTACGCGTTGCTTCGAACTCATTACCCTCAGCCCACTGTGGCCAGTCTCGTGAGTTCGCAAGCGAACGACCTAACTGATAGAACGCTGACAAATCTTGTTGCGTGCCGCGCAAATCCCAATCGGGATCAAACTCATCCGCTGGCTTATGGTAAGCCTCAGCGACATATTTTGCACGTTGCTCTTCAGTCCACTCTTTACCTTTGGTGATATGGTCGTTCCCGCCTTTTGCGTACAACATAGGCACGCCTTTTTTCGCCAAGTTAAAGTGATCTGAACGATAGAAAAAGCCCGCTTCAGGTGTTGGGTTCGGCGTTAAGTAACGATCTTGCTCATCAATGAATGGTTTTACGTACTCATCCATTTCTGAGTTACCATAACCCACCACGACCAAGTCTTTCATCGGTCCATAAACGTTCATAACATCCATATTGATGCCACCGACTGCTTTTGCAAGGGGGAACAACGGATGATCTGCATACCAAGCTGAACCTAACAGCCCACTTTCCTCTGCACCAACAGCGGCAAACACAATAGAACGCTCAGGTGCAGGTTGTTGCGCAAACTTCTCAGCAATCGCAAGTAAGCCCGCTGTACCTGACGCATTATCCTGCGCACCGTTGTAAATCGGATCATCTTCACGTACCGGATCGGTACCCAAATGATCGTGGTGAGCCATATAGATAACATGCTCCTCTGGATATTTGGTTCCCTCGATGTAACCAACCACGTTATTGGTATCAAGGAATTCAAACTTGTTTTTCACAGATACGGACGCTTGTGCGTTCAATGGCATTGCTTCGAATTCTTTGTCTAATGCCTTTTTACGGGCATCTTCAAGTGTCATGCCTTGTTTTGCAAAAAGTGCTTCAGCGCTTTCGGTGGTAATCCAACCCTCAATTTTTGCGCGATCCATGTTGTTGTTTTCACGCTTTAAATCAAACCGCACTGGTGAACCACCTGCAACGACACCCCAACCGTAGCCGGCTGGACCCGTTTCGTGAATAATCAGTGCACCCGCTGCGCCCTGACGCGCCGCCTCTTCATACTTGTATGTCCAGCGTCCGTAATACGTCATCGCATTACCATTGAAGAGTTCAGGGTCTTGTGTCGCGTAGCCTGGGTCGTTGACAAACATGACCACCGTTTTGCCCTCAACATCAAGGCCTTCATAGTCGTTCCAGTCGTACTCAGGTGCGACAATACCGTAACCGACAAACACCATTTCACTGTCACTTAAATCGACTTCTTCAGTGACTTGCATTGTCCACGCCATCATTTCGGTGCGGTAATTCATGGTTTCCGGCGCATTTTCTCCGCTAAATGACATGTCGCTTACTTTATACGGCATAATTTTTACTAGCGGGAATGGCTGACGATAACTGTCCTTTTCTTTATCAAACGGCTTTAATCCCCACTCGCGGAAATGGTTCTCGATAAATGAGACGACCTTTTCTTCGCCCGCAGATGCCGGCTCGCGTCCTTCAAACTCATCCGAAGCTATAGTTTTGAGGTAATCGCGAAAATTAGGATTAAACGCTGATCCTGTTAAATCAGCCGGCTGTTTTTCGGCGCTGGTTTGTTCCGTCGTTGTCTTTTGCTCAGACTGCTGCGGACCACACGCGGTTAACACGGCCAATGCGACCGCGCTGATGATGAGTGGTTTCATCGCTTCTCCCCTTTTTAGTTATTATGACACTGCTCGTTTTCATTGAGCGGCGGATTCACCTGCACGTGATCGCCCATTCGAATATCGTGTTTTGCTAAAAACCCGGCATTCAGTTCAAGTACATCATGATAAGGTTCGCCAGGCGCGTAACTGCGACATTGACGAGGGTCATCACTGCCACACGGCATCATCGTGAAGGTTTTGACAATGCTCCCGTCTTCGGCCAAGTACGCAATATCCAGCGGTATTAATGTTTGGTACATCCAAAAGCCCGAACCCCCTGGACGCTCGCTTGGGTAACGAAATAGCATACCCGAGTATTCTCCCAACTCGGTCCGCTCCATCAAGCCTCGCGCTTGCTGCGCAACTGTGTCCGCAAACTCAACTTGTATCGGTTGCGAAACGCCCTCGAGACATACATAGCCTTGTTCGAATTCCTGTGGTTGCGGCACTGACCACTGCTGCGCGAGTGCGCCCGAACTTAACGCACTGACTAACCCTAAAAAGATTAACTTACTCATGGTTCATTGTCCTTAAATGGAATCTCTTGATTGTGTCCTATCCCGCTATAAATCGCAATGCTGCCGCTAACTCGAACACGACAGCGAGGTCACTTGCTGATTATCGTTGGGCGGCTGTTGCCAGTGCTTGAACGATTCATCACTGACCGCCTTACCGGTTAACGCTGCGAGATAGCTGCGCGCTGGCTCCCAGTCGCCCTGCTCCGCGTGCCCTATAACCTCCGCTAAATGGTGATTACGCAATGAGATACGTGGATTTGTCTGCTGCATCGATGCCTGTTGCGGTTGTTGTTGATTGTATGTCAGGTAGCGGTCAAACCACGCTTTAAATAACGGTTCATCGGGCATCGCACGCGCGCCGCTATTAATGTCTTGCAGCATAATAAAGCTATCTTGGAAGTCCCACTCGAAGCGTTGCATTAACCCCATCCACTCGCCAATTAATGCAAACGCGGTTTGTTCATCACCTTGAATAAGTCCTAATCGCGCACTCATGCGCTTGAGGTAACGCTGCTGTAAATAGTCCTCATATTCTGTGACAACAGGCGCTAACACATCCGCCGGGAGTATCAAAGAAAGCGCCTGACTCAAGCGCTGTAGATTCCACAACCCGACACTTGGCTGTCTTAAAAAGCCATAACGACCGCGGTGGTCGGTATGGTTAAAAATCTGCTGAGGATTAAAGCGGTCAAATACAGTATAAGGGCCAAAATCAAAGGTCTCGCCACAAATACTCATATTGTCAGTGTTCATCACACCATGAATAAAGCCGAACGCCTGCCAGTCCGCTATCATTTCGGCAGTCGCTTTAACGACCGCGCGAAATTGTTCAATAGGTTCGGCATCAGCGAGGTGAGGCCAACAACGCTGCATCACATGTTGCCACAACTGCTGTTGTTCGTTGACTAAGCGTTTACTGTAGCAATATTCGAAATGTCCAAAGCGTACGTGTGTTTTGGCGACTCGGGTTAGCATAGCTCCGGGCTCCAACCGTTCACGCTGCACACCGTGCTGTGAGCTCACCAATGCCAAGGCGCGCGTTGTCGGGATCCCCCAGTGCTGAAAAGCTTCACTGGCAATATATTCACGCAGACTCGAGCGCAACACGGCTCGACCGTCGCCACCACGACTAAACGCAGTGGCTCCAGCGCCTTTTAGGTGTAAATCCCATGACTGACCTTGCTGATCAGTTAACTCGCCCAATAAAACACCGCGTCCATCACCTAGGTCAGGATTGAAAACCCCAAATTGATGACCCACGTATTTTTGTGCATGACCGTGTACAGGAGGGTTACCGAGACACCACTCGCGTAGCTGCCCAACATCCTCCTCTGCAACTCCTAACTGGTGTGCAAGTGGCTGATTAAACAGTGATAGTCTTGCGCCAGCCAAGGGTTCAACGGTATGCGCGCGTACTAAACTTGGAAAGTCGGTGGCATACGCTTGCGTTAGCACTAGGCTCATAAAACTCCTTATAAGTGGCGTGGCACTTGCGCTTTAAAGTTTAAATGCGCTATCGTTTTACACATTCGTTTATCATGTATCATACCATTGCTGGGTTAATTCAATGCAACTATCAACGCTTAAACGCGTTACCGCCATTGGTGGCGGGCATGGCTTAGGTCGCGTACTTTCGTCACTGCGCTTTCTCAAGCACCGCTTAGTGGGTGTGGTGACCACCACCGACAACGGTGGTGCCACTGGCTTATTGCGCCAGTCTCATGACTGTATTGCGTGGGGTGACATTCGCAATTGTCTATCGCAGTTGGTCGAGCAACCTTTAGCTGCTCAAGTACTCAATTACCGCTTTAGTGGCGACGACCCGCTTGCTGGACACAATTTTGGCAATTTACTACTACACACCTTGGATCAAATCAGTGCGCGACCATCAGACGGTATTCACCTTCTCAGCCGGCTGTTAAACGTGGATACGCGGTTATTGCCGATGTCCGAGTGTCCGACCGACCTGATTGCAGTGACGCAAGACGACATTGAATGCCATGGTGAAATCTTAATTGATAACTTGCCGCAGTTACCGCGTTCGCTCAAGCTTACAAATGATGCCATTGCTACGCCTGAAGTGCTGCAGCACATTAAGAAAAGCGAGCTGGTTATTTTAGGTCCCGGTAGTTTTCTCACTTCGGTTTTGCCGCCCTTACTCGTACCTAAAATTGGTGAGGCATTAGCGGCTACGCGAGGACGGGTCGTGTTTATTGATAACCTTGTGCATGAGAAAGGCCCCGCAGGCGCGATGAGCGTGGGCGATAAACTCGCGTTTATTGAACAACATGTCGGCGCGCCGGTTATCGACGCGGTCCTGACTAATTTTGCTGATCCCAGTGTAAACATTCCACAAATAGGTGAGTTAAAGTCCGATCATGACGTTCATTACCGCCATGACACCGATGTCCTTTTAGCTCAGCTCAATCAGCTATTAAAACAGCTAAGAACGGCGGCTTAGCCGCCATCTGCTGAGATACGAGAGGCAACAGCGCCCTGCTGGTCTTTATACTTAGCATCGGCGCGTTTATTGTAAGGGCGTGCGCACGGACCGCTTAACTGTTCAAAGCTAATCGCCCCAATTTTCATTCCTGGACGCAACGCCAATGGCAATTTCCCGCCATTATAAAACTCCAGTACAATTTGCCCTTTCCAACCGGGATCGATTCGGTGTGCGGTTACGTGTACCATTAAGCCCAAACGTGCCAGCGACGATCGACCATCGAGCCAACCCACCATGTCATCAGGTAAGTGAATCGATTCATGAGTCACCGCTAAGGCAAATTCACCTGGGTGAATAAAAAATGCTTGGTCAGGTTTGAGGTTGATTTCATCACTCATCACCTCGTGAATGGCTGCCTCAATATCGGCGCGTGAACCACTGATATCAATGTATGCAGCGGCATGATCCTGTAATACACGAAACTCACTGCCCAAATGAATGTCGAGCGTTACACCCGATATATTCTGTTGGCTCGGTGTCGGCTCAATGCCAATTCGTCCATCTGCTAGAGCTTGTTCAATTTCATGATCCGTTAAGCGCATATCATCCCCTTTTTTATTTATCTTACACCGATTGCTGCTTGAGGTGATAGAGTTCGGCCACCACGCGTTGCGCGGTTTGCTTTTGTAATGCTGATAACTCGAGTGTTGTCTGCTTTTGCAACGCGTCAAGCTGCGCACCAAATTCAGGTGTCAATGGCCACTGCCCTAATGTCTTGACTGCATGACGTCGCGCCAATTGCTCGCCACCCCCTTGACCAAATAGGTAGGTGGGCGTGCCACAATGACCACACTCAAAGTAACTCATATTTTCTAATACACCAATTAAGGGTATCTCAAGACGCTCAAACATGCTGGCACCTTTTTCCGCATCTTTGAGTGCGACATTTTGTGGTGTTGTTACCACCACTGCACCGGTTACCGGCAGTTGTTGTGCCATGGTCAGTTGAATATCACCGGTTCCTGGCGGCATGTCGACAATTAAATAATCTAACAGCCCCCAGTCGGTATCGTTAAACAATTGCTGCAGAGCACGACTCGCCATCGGACCGCGCCAAATCGTGGCATCGTTATCGTCCACTAAATAGCCGATTGAGTTGGCACTTAATTGCTCGTACTTAATAGGCTGCAACTTATCATTTTTTACTTCGAGCTTGTGTTCAGGCTTACCCAACATGGTCGGAATCGACGGTCCATAGATATCGGCGTCTAGCAACCCGACACGTGCGCCCATGCGGCTCAAGGCGAGTGCCAGTGATACACTCACAGATGACTTGCCGACGCCCCCCTTGCCCGACGACACGACGATCACATTACCGGTTTTCATCGGTAAGTCAGGTTTACTGTTGGCTAAGCGTTTAATCTGGCAATCGATTGTCCACTGCCATGCGGATAAATCTGGATCGTTATCCATAGCGGCAATCAACGAAGGTTTATCAATCGCAAACGGAAAGGTCAGTTTGGCTTCCTTGGTATCGCTATCCAGACTTAGCCAATCAGGATGAATACCATGCTCGCACGCGGGATGAGCTAAATCAGACAGTAACGCTACCAGTTGTTCATTTTTTGCTGAAAACGACTTCATCAGCCACCTCTTGGCTCTGTGTATCATGCGCATCCTATGATAATATTTAGCATTATCTAATCATAACACCGATGGAAGCTAATTCTCGCATGAGCCACACTGATCGTAAAATTTTGGTGACAAACGCGTTACCGTACGCGAACGGTCCAATTCATATTGGTCATCTTTTGGGCTATATCCAAGCCGATATTTGGGTTCGTTATCAGAAACTGCGTGGTAACGAATGCCACTACATGTGCGCAGACGATGCCCATGGTACGCCCATTATGCTGAAAGCTCAGCAACTGGGTATTACCCCAGAGCAAATGATAGGCGATATGCAACGCTCACATGAAGCCGATTTTGCCGGTTTCAATATTGGCTTTGATGAGTATTACAGCACCCACAGTGAAGAGAACAAAACGCTGGCAGAAACCATCTATCAGCGCCTCGATGAGGCAGGTCATATCAAAACTGAAGTCATCGAGCAGTTATATGATCCTGAAAAAAACATGTTCTTACCGGATCGCTTTGTTAAAGGCGACTGCCCTGAGTGCGGCGCTGAAGATCAATATGGCGACAATTGTGATGTGTGCGGTGCGACCTATGCACCAACGGATCTGAAAAACCCACGCTCGGTGGTATCGGGAGCGACCCCTGAGCTACGTCAATCAGAGCACTACTTTTTTGACCTACCCGCTTTTGGCGACATGCTTAAGAGTTGGACCCGCTCAGGTTCACTGCAGGGTGAAATGGCGAACAAGCTTAATGAATGGTTTGAACAAGGCTTGCAACGTTGGGATATCTCGCGTGATGCGCCTTATTTCGGGTTTAAAATCCCCGGCACCGAAGACAAATATTTTTATGTTTGGCTCGATGCGCCGATTGGCTACATGAGTAGCTTTAAACACTATTGTGATACCACCGGTAACGCCAACTGGGATGAGTATTGGCAAGCCGATAGTAATGCGGAAGTCTATCACTTCATTGGCAAAGACATTATCTACTTCCACAGCTTGTTCTGGCCAGCGATGCTAAAAGGCGCGCAATTCCGCCAGCCTACTAATATCTGGGCGCATGGTTTTATTACCGTTAACGGCACTAAAATGTCCAAGTCAAAGGGTACGTTCATTAAAGCACGCACCTATCTTGATCACCTAAACCCAGAATATTTGCGCTATTATTTTGCCGCTAAGCTGACGAGCCGCATCGACGATTTAGACTTAAACCTGACTGACTTTGCGCAACGCGTAAATTCCGATTTAGTCGGTAAAGTGATTAATATTGCGAGCCGTTGTGCAGGCTTCATTACCAAGAAATTTGACGGCAAACTTTCGGCTTCGATTGCCGACTCAGCACTGTTAGAAGATTTCCAAAACGCGGGGACTGAGATTGCGGCGCTGTACGAACAGCGTGAATTCTCAAAAGCGATGCGTGAAATCATGACACTTGCGGACCGCGCTAACCAGTATATTGCTGATAAAGAACCGTGGCAGTTGATCAAAAACCCTGATGCAGCGAACGAAGTGCATGATATTTGCTCGTTAGGTATCAACTTATTCCGTACGCTGATGGTGTATTTGACCCCAGTCGTGCCAGAGTTGTCTCAGTCGGTGCAAACCTTCTTGAATGACCAGTTTACCTGGGACAGCCACAAGCATGCATTAACCGACCACCCGATTGATAAATTTAAAGCGCTCATGCAACGCGTAGAAATGAAGGATATTGAGCAGATGTTAGAAGACTCAAAAGAACAACAGGCGACTGCCGAAGCAACACCTGCGGTAAAAGCAGAGGTGAACGATGAGCTCACTAAAGAGCCGATTGCTGAAACCATCAACTTTGACGAGTTTGCCAAAGTCGATTTACGTGTTGCGCTGATTGTGAATGCTGAACATGTCGAGGGTGCAGATAAGTTACTTAAACTCACACTGGATTTAGGTGGCGAGCAACGCCAAGTGTTTGCAGGTATTAAATCAGCTTACGCGCCAGAGAAACTGATTGGTCAGCATACGGTGATGGTCGCTAACTTAGCCCCTCGGAAAATGCGTTTTGGTATGTCAGAAGGCATGGTGCTCGCAGCGGGTCCAGGTAAAGATGAGATTTATATCCTCAACCCGCATGAAGGTGCAAAGCCAGGTATGCGCGTCATGTAACCCCATCAGGCTAAGATACATCGATGAGTTTACATCCATGTTCGTAGCCTGATTCCCCGGTATCGTCGACACGTACGACGATACCGGTGGCTCTTAAGTCAGCCGTTGAGCCTGCTGCCTTCACCGCAATATCAAACATCACGCCAACATCGAGCCGCTCTGGCAAAATCAATAAAACACCATGCGCGCTCAAGTCACAACACTCCCCGTGATATGTCTTGCCACTTACCTCAACGATCGCGGATGTTCTGATCGGCACTCGACGGTCACTGCGTTTATCATCATCGTGCATGGTTTAGCCCCAAAAATAGAAATATTTAGGTTCAGAAATAGCACACACTGGCCGATAAGAAAATAACAATGCTTCATGATGGTGATAAATAGTGGCTTATAACAATCAAAACTCTATTGTGCGTGCGTCTTTTAACCTTGGACAACCGGTAAAACATCGTTTATATGGTTATGAAGGTGTCGTTGTAGATGTGGACGCATCATTTAGCTTGAGTGACGAATGGTATCAACGCCAAGTATTTTCTGGGGCGAGTAAAAACCAACCTTGGTACCTGATACTGGTAAAAAATTCGTCCATCCAAACTTATGTTGCCGAGAGTTGCCTAGAGCAATTAGCAACTCAACCACGTGTGAATCAATCGCTATTACGACAAATAAGCGACCCTGCGCTAGCGGGATTACAAAAACACAGTTGATCCATTGCCCTACTATGAGCCTAAATGTACCATGAGGGTAACGTACTTATAAGGGACATAAGGTTATGGTAGAAGAAACGATTTTCACCAAGATTATTAATCGCGAGATTCCTGCGGATATCGTCTACGAAGATGACCATGCGCTCGCGTTCAAGGATATTAATCCGCAAGCCCCCGTGCATCTTTTAATTATTCCCAAAAAGGCGATTGCAACCATTAACGATATCGACGATGCCGACGCTGGGCTTGTCGGTCATTTATACGTCGTTGCGGGCAAACTCGCCGTGCAGTACGGTTTCGCCAAAGACGGATACCGTTGCGTGATGAATTGTAACGAACATGGCGGACAGTCGGTCTACCATATCCATTTGCATCTATTGGCAGGCAAACCGTTAGGCTGGCCGCCATACACGGACACGCCTAAACAGGTTTAGCATTACGGCCGGTAGCGTGGGTCGAGAATTTGATCCACGCGCCACGCATTGTTCTCTTTCACCAGTACGATATCTCGACGGTCTTTGACCATCTCACCATCGTAACGACCATCAAAAACCAGCGTAACACGTTGCTCATCATCTCGATTCAAGTAGGCATCGAATGAAGCCGGGTCGATGGAAATCTCCACACGGTCAAAGTAACGATTAAGCACGTACCGTTGTACGGCACTGACCGAACCATAATGTTCGAGTAATTGCGATAACCGTTGCGATGCAAATTCTTTTGCTTTACTTAGGTTATTTTCGCGGTAGATTGAGTAATAGAAACTCAGTGCAGCATGCATCTTGCTCTGTGTTTCGTGACTGGCCTCTTGACCCATACTGTTGGTATAGCTGGTCTCCTTAGCAGGCTCGCAGCCCACTAAGAAGCCCATCGTCACCGCAGCGAGTAGAGCAGAGAAAAAACGTCGTTTAGCCTGAACAATGTACATCACTCGCTACCTTATTGACCCATCACAATACCTTCACGACGCGGATCCGCGCCACCTTGCAACTGTCCATTTGGCAACACTGTAATGCCATGAACACCACTGTTTAAGTCGATGACTTTAACCTCGTGCCCACGTTTTTCCAACGCGCTTTCCAACTCTGCGATATCACGTCCCTTCTCGAGCGCGGTGTAATCGTTGCGGTTCGTCACATGACCAAGGTCAATCGCTTGTTGCATATTGAGATCCCAGTCAATCAGTCCAACCAACGTCTGAGTCACATAGTTGATTATCCGACTACCGCCTGGCGAGCCCAAGGCATGTACCACTTGACTACCCGACTCATTTAATACGATGGTCGGCGACATCGAACTGCGAGGGCGCTTGCCCGGCTGCACTCTGTTGGCAATTTTACGTCCGGCTTTATCCATGGGTGTCAGTGAGAAGTCGGTTAACTGGTTATTCAAAATAAAACCACCGGCCATCACCGTTGAACCGAAACCCATTTCAATACTGGTGGTCATAGAGATAACGTTACCTTCACTATCCACAATCGACATGTGGCTGGTGTTCGGCAGCTCATAGGCAATATCTTGTTCATACTCAGGCTTTAGATATAAGCCCGGCTTAGCCTTCTCCATGTCGTTTTCGTCGATTTGTTTGGCGCGCTTGGCAAGATAATCATCGTTGAGCATACCTGCGGTCGGCACCGATACAAAGTCAGGATCGGCGATCCATTGGTTGCGATCCGCAAAAGCGAGGCGCGATGCTTGCGTAAAATGGTGAGCAAAGGTCTCTCCGTTCACTGACCATGATGAGACATCGTAGTTTTGCAAGATGCCCAAGGTTTGCAATGTCGTGAGGCCACCCGAACTCGGCGGTCCCATACCACACACTTGATATTGGCGGTATGCATCGCAGACCGGCTCACGAATCACTGCCTGATACTCGGCTAAATCTTGAGTGCTCAATACGCCTGGGGCAATTGGGCTGTTACGAACGGCATCCACAATGTCTTTAGCAAGTGGACCTTGGTAAAACGCATCAGCCCCCTGCTCCGCAATTAGGCTTAAACTGTCGGCATAGTCTTGGTTCACCAAGGTTGATCCGGCTTCAATAGGTTGCCCATTGGGAAACAAATAGTCTGAAATGGTTGGCATTTTCTTAACGCCAGGATTGATTTCACTCTCAACCAATTTCGCCAACCGAGGTGACACTTCAAAGCCTTTTTCTGCCATATCGATGGCATCAGCGAACAAGGGTTGCCAATCTAGTTTTCCCCATTTGTCATGCGCCAGCTCTAAACCACGCAGCACACCAGGTGTACCCACCGAACGTCCACCCACGACCGCTTCAATCCAAGAGGGCGCATTGCCATCTTCATCAAGGAACAACGCCTCTGTTGCTTCCATCGGCGCGGTTTCGCGCGCGTCGACGGTGTATAGTTTCTGCTCTTCATTATCCCAGTAAAGAATAAAGGCTCCGCCGCCAATGCCCGATGACTGTGGCTCAGTCAGCCCTAACATCGCTTGTACCGCGATCGCGGCATCGACCGCACTACCACCGGCTTTTAACACCTTGTAACCGGCTTCAACTGCATGCGGGTTTGCCGCGGTTACCATGTAGCGGTCACTGACCACGACTTGCTTGTCGGAAAAGCCGGTCGCCGCTTCTGGCTCGCGTGCCTCCTGTGCAGGCTCTGCATCGTGTGGCGCAGCCGATGTACTGGTGGTGTTTTGTGCGGGTGAGCACGCTGCGATTAACGCCGCAGCGACGGATGATAAAATCCAATGCGAGGTATTAATTGACTTCATGATAGCCCTAACATCTGGTACAAGTAATGCCTTCTATCATACGGAGCAACTGGAGAACAGGCAAACGCTTATGAACAAAACCCAATCACTCACCAGTGGTGCCATGGCCGCCGCATTATTAATACTTGTGTCAGCAGTGATTCAATGGCTTCCATACCACGACGTTTTAACGTACAACAGCGCAGCCTTGAGTGAGCGTATCTGGAGTTTAATCAGCGCCCCGCTCGTCCATTTGGATTGGAACCATTGGTTGTTCAATATGGCCGGTTTGGCGCTCATCGTCGGCATCTTTAACGAACAGTTTGATATGCGCCAACTGTTCAATAACTACTTGCTCATTAGCGTGTTCAGCGGTGGTTTGTTATGGCTTTGGCCAGAAACAGTGCAATATGTGGGATTATCCGGTGTTTTGCATGGCTTGCTATTGGTTTGCTTGATTAATGTGGCGTTGAAGCAGCCATGGTACGCGGTGGTTATTGTCGTTGTGCTTGGCAAGGTGATTGCCGAGTTGATGGGCTTTAGGCCTGCTCATTTTGTCGGCCCTGATGTGGCACTGATTCATGCAGCGGGCATCATTGCTGGAGCGTTGACTTGGTTTCTACAACGGCGCCGGATTGCCGACGCCGTACGTAGAAAAAAAGCACAGCAGGATTAATCCTGCTGTAGGTTTTCCTCAAACAGCTTGTAAATACGACGGTACTCATTCAACCAGCTCTCAGGCTGACGGAAACCGTGAGGTTCCACCGGATAGATCGCGGTTTCCCAGTCGGTTTTCTTCAACTCAATTAAACGTTGCACAAGGCGCACGCTGTCTTGGAAGAAGACGTTGTCATCGACCATTGGCGAGTTAATGAGTAGTGCATCCTCTAGCCCATCCGCAAAGTAAATTGGCGAACTACGACGATACGCAATCGCGTCATCTTGCGGCAAGTTAAGGATATTCGAGGTATAACCGGTGTTGTAATGAGCCCAGTCAGTCACTGGACGCAATGCCGATCCCGCCTGGAACAAGCCTGGCTCTTTGAACAACGCCATAAAGGTTAAGAAGCCGCCATAGGAGCCACCGTAAGTACCCATGCGCTCGCCATCAACATTGGCATTGGCTTGCAACCAGTCGGCTACGTCCACTAAGTCTTCGACTTCGGGCGTTCCCATTTGACGGTAAATAGCGGTTCGCCAATCACGTCCATAGCCCTTAGAGCCACGGTAATCCAGGTCGGCGACGACATAGCCTTGTTTATTAAGGAAGCTATGGAACATAAACTCACGGAAGTAACCCGACCAACCCATATGCGCGTTTTGTAAATAACCTGCACCGTGAATAAATACGACAGCAGGGTATTCTTCTGCTCGTTCTGCATCAAAGCCCTCAGGCTTATAAATGCGCGTATAAATTGGGTGTTCAACGTGCGATGAGTCAATCGCAACCAACTCGGGCGCCGTCCAATCAATGCTCAAGAACTTCTCAGATACCGTGTGCGTTAGACGTTGCGCCTCATCGGCTGCATCGGTCTGTTTGACGTAAAGTTCGGGTGGCATCAGCGGCGTCGAATAGGTTAGCAGCAACTGATCACTGTTTGGACTCAGCTCAAAAGCGGTCATGCCACCTAAATCGGTCAACGGCTCTGGCTCACTCGAACCATCAACCGCAACACGGTAAATTTCATACACACCTGGGTGCGGCTGATTCGCTTGGAAGTAAAGCTGACTGTTGTCGGCGGACAATGTCGGTGCTTCAACAACGTACTTGCCTTGCGTTAGCTGAGTCGTTTGCTCATCCAGGTCACGCGCATACAGGTGCGAATAGCCATCCGCTTCAGACATAAACCAGAGGGTGTCTTGATCGACCCACCCAAATTCATTGTGGGTGTAGTTAATCCATGCATCGTCGTGCAAACGATCTTGTTGCTCAAGTTGCTTCGCACCAAAGTCGACGGTAGCAATCCAACGATCTTTGTTATCCCATGCCTCTAACATGACCGCCACTTCTGAGCCATCTTCGTTCCACTGAATAGCGCCGTTTTCCCAGCCCCAGTCAGCCATCAAATGAATGGCACGTGGTTCTTTTTTAGGTTCGTAAGCGTTACCTTCAGCTTTCGCGTTCTCTTTTTTAACCGCGGCAAGCACGTCTTCGTTCCAGCCCTCAAGCGTATTGTACGTCAGACTCGTTTGCGTATGGTCTTGTAAATCAAGCAACACTAACTGATGCTGTTGTGGCTTAGCATCGGCAACACGACGACGTACCTTTTCTGGCTCAATACGCCCGTCTTCGGTGATATAATTCGGCATGATGTCGCCTTCGTCACGCCAGCTTTGTGGCTCAGACATGGCGACCAACAAATAGCGACCATTTGGCGACAAACGCCCATCGACCCACTGCATACGCTTATCTAAATAAAAAGCCTGCGGTGCAAGTGTCGCATTTTGTTGTTGTAGCTGTTGCTGATACTCGAACTGCTCTGCGCGGTTCTTACGTTCTTTCTGCACAAACTGAATCAATTTCTGTTCTTCTTGCGCAAGATAATCTGCTGGTGCTTTGTTCGCTTGCGGCTCATCAGCAAACTGAATATCGGCGACTTGTTGCGATAATCCTGAACGGACATCAATTCGATAAAACTGCTGCCCTTGTTGGTAGCTCAACGAACCATCGGCCATGGCTTGCAGATTGTGCTGACGCTCGCTATCACGGGTCAGTTGCTTCACTTCGCCATTGCCGAAACGCACAAATACGTTGCCTTTAAAGGTATAGGCCAACCAGTCGCCCGCCACCGAGGCTTCTTTTTCATCCGCCACGTACAGGTGTTGCTCTGATAGCGGAACCGTCTCGGGCTCACCTTGCGCGCCTTTAATAATCATTAGATCGCGGACTTCACTGCCCTCACGCTTTTGGTAGAACAGGACATCTTGTCCATCTAAACTCCAAAACGCGTTCTCAGGGAAGCGTCCCATCCAATCGGGATCGGCCATGATCTGCTCAAGTGTGAGTTCCGCCACACCATCAGCCGAAGCCAATGGGTCTGCTTTTAAGGTCGCCGGAGTGGGCGCCTGAGGGGCGGTGGTTGTAGATTGCGCAACCGTGCTCTGCGTGGATGCGCAAGACGCAGTGACGAGCGCCGCGCTCAGTGCGATCACCAAACGGGATTTTTGCATACTGATTTCCTTTATTGTGCGTCGGGTTGATTTTCGGGTAATGCTTGTTGAACCGCGTCTAATTTTAACAAATTACTGTGTACACGCTGCAGATTTGGGTAGTCCTCGAGAGGTACGTTGAACCGCTGCGCATTGTACACTTGCGGCAATAAGCAAATATCTGCCAATGTTACCGAATTTCCGAAGCAATAATCACCTGCATAATCGGCAAGGCGCTGTTCAAATGCGTTAAAGCTCTTGCTCACCCAATGGTGAATCCAGCCAACCTTCTGCTCATCGCTACAATTAAGAGTGCCCGTCAGGTATTGCAAGACGCGTAAATTGGTCACCGGCTGCAATTCGCAGGCTAAATCGTAGGCAAGCGCACGCACTTGTGCTTTGGCAACCCGATCGACGGGTAATAAAGGATTTTCTGGGTAACATTCATCAAGGTATTCAATAATCGCAAGCGACTGATTCAGCTTAACGTCACCGTCAATTAACGTAGGTACGAGCTCTGAAGGGTTTAGTTTTCGGTACGCCTCACTATGTTGTTCACCACCATCTTTAACGAGGTGAACCGGATGATAGGTATAGTCGCACTGTTTAAACGCGAGTCCTAAGCGTACACGAAAACTGGCGCTTGAGCGCCAGTATCCGTATAGTTCCATCATTATTGAGGTCCTGTGTATTGCACCACTTTTTGATCGATGGCACCGAAGATTGATTCGCCATCGGCGTTTTTCATTTCTAGGTGGATCGTGTCACCGAAATCCATAAACTTTGTCGTTGGCTGACCATCGCGAATGGTCTCAATCATGCGTACTTCCGCGATACAACTGTAGCCAACGCCACCTTCAGCAATAGCGGTGCCATGCTCGGTACCTTGTTTGTTCGACACGGTACCCGAGCCAATGATTGCTCCCGCTCCTAAGTGGCGGGTTTTCGCGGCATGTGCCACCAATTGCGCAAAGTTGAACGTCATATCTTCGCCCGCATTGGGTTTACCAAATGGCTTACCGTTGTAATTCGACAACAATGGCAAATGTACTTTGCTGTCTTTCCACGCATCACCAAGTTCATCAGGTGTCACTGCAACGGGTGAAAACGCCGATGACGGCTTGCTTTGGAAGAAACCAAAGCCCTTACCCAACTCGCCTGGAATCAGACCACGCAGCGAAACATCGTTAACGAGCATCAACAGCTTGATGTGCTGTTCTGCATCTTGAGCTTGCACGCCCATGGGCACATCATCGGTAATAATCGCGATTTCACCCTCGAAATCGATGCCCCATTCGTTACTTGCCATCTCGATATCATCGTGCGGCGCAAGGAAGTCATCTGAACCACCTTGATACATCAACGGATCTTCCCAGAAGCTCGGCGGCATTTCGGCGCCACGGGCTTTACGCACTAACTCAACGTGATTAACGTAGGCGCTGCCATCGGCCCATTGATAAGCACGCGGTAACGGTGACTCACATAAATGCTGTTCAAATGTCACAGACCCTTCTACGTCACCTTGATTTAGTGACTGATAAACCGCGTCAGCTTTTGGTGCCAGTTCATCCCAGTTATCAACGAGCTCTTGCATGCAACTCGCAATAGCAGGAATTGCCACCGCTTTAGTTAAGTCACGGCTGACGACCATCAGTTGACCGTCACGCGTACCATTTCGATAGGTTGCTAGTTTCATATTGTTTTACTTCTCCTTCCAACTGAACACGTAGTCTGGGTTCTCAACACTCATTGCCGCATCGGATGCTTCTAATGCATCGCGGGTGTCGAGCATGACTGCGACTTCATCGGTGAATTTCTTTTTATGTTCTAAACCCGCTTTAAAGGCTTTTGGGTGCGGTCCGTGGGTAAAACCTGCCGGATGAAAGGTCACCATACCACGATCGATGTTATCGCGACTAAAGAAGTCGCCTTCGTGATAGAACAACACTTCATCATAATCATCATTGTTATGATAGAACGGCACTTTCAATGCACCTGGATCGCTCTCGATAGGACGCGGCACAAAGGTACACACCACAAAGCGCTCCGCAACGAACGTCGTATGCGCTGAAGGTGGTAAATGATAACGGTGGCTCATCAATGGACGAATATCACGCCAGTTGAGTCGTACCGGCGCCAAATCACCGTGCCAACCGACCGCATCGAGCGGATTGAACGGGTAAGTAATCACCGAAACTTGTTGATGACGCTTCACAAAGGTTTGCGTCTGCTCTTCGCTGTATTGTGCTTTAAATGCATCATCAATCGCAGGCGTATCCAATACCGCTGGGTCAAAGATCGCATGGTTACCGACCAGCCCTTTCTCCGGCAACTGATAAGCGCCGTGAGTGGCTTCAATCATCAACAGCTGCATCGGCTCTTCGGGTTCAATGCGCCAGCTCGTCGAACGAGGAATGACAAAGTAATCCCCTTTAACGAGCTTAATGTGACCGTAATCACAAAAGACATGACCACTGCCCTCATGCACAAACAGCAAATCATCACCATCGGCATTACGCACCAGATAGTTCATCTTGCTTTTGCAATGCCATAAACGAAACTTGCAATGAGCGTTCTCAAGCAGGTTGCTCACCAGCCATGGGTTTTCTTGGTCTAAGTCTTTGAGTTGGTTAAAATCGAAGGCGCGCGGACGCAATGGCCCTTGCCAATCAGACCAACCTGTCGGTGCATGCTGATGATGGAAGTGGGTAGCGGGGCCGAAGAATCCACTTCGACCCGCTTCACGTTCATACAGCGCTTGCTCAGGAAAGTCAGCATGAGCCTGCCGTGAATGCGCGCCTTCCTGTTTAGGAAAGCTGATCCACTTACGCATCGCTCAATACTCCTCTACGAATTTGGTCTTCTTCGATACTTTCGAACAGGGCTTTAAAGTTACCCTCACCAAAGCCTTCGTTACCTTTACGTTGAATAATTTCAAAGAACACGGGACCAATCACGGTTTGAGTGAAGATCTGCAACAAGATACCGTCTTTCATTGGCGCGCCATCAATCAAAATACGCTGATCACGCAGTGCTTCTACATCTTCTTCGTGACCTTCTACGCGCTCATTGATTTTCTCGTAATACGTGTCTGGCGTATCCATGAACTCCATACCAATGCTGCGCAGATCTTTAACTGTTTTGTAAATATTGTCACTGGTCAACGCAATGTGTTGGATGCCTTCACCGTTATACTCGCGCAAATACTCTTCAATTTGCGATTTATCATCGTGCGATTCGTTGATTGGGATACGGATCTTGCCACACGGAGCCGTCATGGCACGACTCAATAAGCCAGTGAGCTTGCCTTCGATATCGAAATAGCGGATCTCACGGAAGTTACCGATGCGCTCATAAAAGCCTGCCCATGTATCCATATTGCCGCGGAACACGTTGTGAGTCAGGTGATCGATTTCATACAGACCTGCCGCATGTGACGACATTTTTTCTTGCCAGTCGGGATAGAATTCAAAGTGATCCGTGTAAACCGCCATATCCTTATAGTTATCGATAAAGTACAACGCACTCTCACCGATACCGTACACCGCTGGAATTTCTTCAATCACGCCCTGGTCGCCAGGAAAGGCTTTGGCGCCATTGTCTAACGCGTGCTCCAATGCTTTTTTTGCATCCGCGACGCGCCATGCCATGCCACATACGCTGGGACCATGTTTTTTAGCAAACTCTTCAGCTTGGCCGCCTACTTGCGAGTTGATAACGAACTGAATGTCATTTTGCTTGTAAAGCCATGCATCTTTACTCTTATGCTTAGCCACCTCGGTGAACCCGAGCTTATCAAACAAATCTTTAAGTGCCGCGATGCCCTTGGCATCTGGGGCGGTGTATTCAACAAATTCAAAACCATCGGTATTGAGTGGGTTGTAGTTGATGTCGCTCATAGTCACTTCCTTCTGTGTTCGTTACATAGGTATTTTTTGTGTTATGTAATCGTTACTTTAGGGGGCGAATTGAAAATGAGCGAGTAAAGCTTAAAAACTTGCCCAGGGCGGGCGCCTCGAAACTTTGTAACCTTTTATTTACAAAAAAATAGAGCGCGTTAAGACGCGCTCTACTCATGGTGTGTCATTAATTCATCGTAAACTTTATGTTACAGCCACTGTTTGGGTGTTAGCAAAAGTTTACAGAGTGGTCACGACTGGCTTTTCTTGCGCTGCTTTCCAATACCATAATCACGCAGCTTATTTGCCACAGCCGTGTGGGAAAGGCCTAAACGACGGGCAAGTTGACGGGTACTCGGAAAACTTGGATAGAGTCGTTTCAGTACCGTGCTCTCAAATCGTCTTACTGCCTCGTCCAAGCTGATATCCTCTATCTCGATAGCGAGGGGATCATCATCAACCTGAGCTTCTGGCAGTTTGACATCATTGGCTTCGAGCACATCACCATCAAGCATCGATACCGAGCGAAATATTGTATTTTCTAACTGACGCACGTTGCCCGGCCATTGATACCCTTTAATGCGATCCTTAGCTGAACGACTGAGCTTGACTAAACTGCGTCCTAGAGACTTACATGCCTGCGATATAAAGTGTTCCGCCAACAACACCGCATCCGCTTTGCGTTCACGCAGCGGCGGCACATTCAATGCCAGTACGTTCAGGCGATAATACAGGTCCTCGCGGAAAGCACCTGATTCAACAAGTTCATAGAGGTGGTTCTGTGCCGTACAGATAACCCGCACATCAACACTGACCTCTTGCTCTTCTCCAATACGGCGAAACACGCCATGCTCGAGGAAGCGAAGCAGTTTCGCTTGTAGGTTGATCGACATTTCACCGACAGAATCCAGCAACACGGTACCGCCCGCGGCTTGCTCTAACACACCGGTTTTCTTGGCACTGTGTTCAGACAAACTACCAGCACCATGACCAAATAACTCGCTCTCTGCGACATTATCTGGCAGTGCCGCACAATTGATTGCTAAAAACGGTTTATCAGCGCGCACCGACGCTTGGTGACAGGCTTTAGCGAGGAGTTCTTTACCGACACCGGTTTCGCCTTCAATCAGCAGTGGCGCATCGAGTTCCGCCATACGCTGAGCTTCTTTGATAACTTTTTTGAAGCCCGCATTGTCAGTCAACAATCGCTCGAACGCTGAGTCGTTCTTGTTGTTCTGCCATTTAGCAACATTGGGCTCGGTCTTACAGGTCAGAACCGCCCCCGCAAACGAGCGGCTCTGGTCTTCGCCGGTGACCCAGATGGGGAGGATTTGCGCATAGTATTCGGCGTTATTAATCACCACAGCCTCAAACACCGGCTCTTTGGGTTGTTTATCTAACCAGCGTGCTAACCCAAAGCCCGTAATAAATTGTGATAGGTACTCGCTGTTGAGTGAGTCTTTAGGTGCACCTAACAGCTGGGCAGCGGCATCATTAATGATATCAATGCGCCCTTTAATATCGATAGATATGACAGGGTCAGGCAAGGTACTCAAGAGTAAATCAAATTCAAAATGCTCACGCTCAAACGGCATGTAAGGGATGGTTTTCACATCAATAACATTTGGAATTCGACGTATTTGCGGCATTAAGTGGCTGAAGTCTTCAAACGCGAGTTCTGGAAAGTTTAGGTAAATCTTTCCGCGCGGATCAATTTCAATACCTCTTAAATCGATTTCTTGATCGCGAAGTATCTGCAATACATCAAGGCAAATGCCCAAACGATCATCGCAGGTTATCTCTAGTCTCATGTCATTCGTTCAGGTTGAGAGATCTGTAAAGTATATCGTACAGGATATTCAAGCGTGGATACAGAAAAACCCCAGCGTTTGAGCTAGGGTTTTTGTCGTTCTATCGAACTGATTGCAGAATCTTAAGCTTATTTTAAGATTTCATCGGTTTTTGCGGCCATCACAAAGTCATTTTTGTGTAAGCCGTTAATTGCATGGGTCCACCAAGTTACCGTTGCCTTGCCCCACTCGGTGATAATCTCTGGGTGGTGCTTCTCGGCTTCAGCTATCTCACCTACTTTATTCGTAAACTCGAGTGCTTGGCGGAAGTTTTTAAACTTAAACTCACGACGCAGCATCATCACACCGTCGTCGGTGACAGGCGTCCACTCAGGGATCTCACGCATCAGCGATGCAAGTTCATCATCGCTCACCTTAGGTGCGTCTGCATTACACGCTTCGCAGTGTTCTTGGTTCAAAGCAGCCATATAAATACTCCTATTAATTATTATGCCGCATCTTTAGGCGGAAATTTTGGTTCAAAAAGCCCGAGTTCCATCGCTTCGCGTACCAACGCCATGATGTCCATGTCCGAAATCTCAAACAGTTCATCAACACTTTTAATGGTGTAGTACACGGGCTGAATAATATCGATTCGATACGGTGTGCGCAGCGCATCCAAAGCTTTCAGCGGATGACGCTCTGGTTTATCGCTGTTAACGGCATATTCCGTTTCGGCCGGTGACGATAAAATACCCCCACCATAAATGCGAATACCTTCATCGGTTTGCAGCAACCCAAACTCCACAGTAAACCAGTATAACCGAGCTAAGTAAACGCGTTCTTTCGGCGTCGCCGCATAACCTAACTTACCGTACTGATGGGTAAAATGGGCAAACGCTGGGTTAGTTAATAACGGACAGTGACCGAAGATCTCGTGAAAGATGTCGGGTTCTTGCAGATAATCAAACTCCTCTCGCGTACGAATGAACGTCGCAACGGGGAACTGTTTGTTCGCCAGTAGCCGAAAGAACTCATCAAATGGAATCAGTGCAGGCACTGCTGCAACCTGCCACCCCGTCTCACGCTCAAGCACCTCATTAAGCTCATGCAATTGCGGAATACGGTCTTGCGGCAAGTCGAGTAACTCGAGTCCTTTCATGTACTCATCACACGCCTTACCAGGGATACACTTTAACTGGCGTTCGACCAGATCATGCCAAACCTGATTGTCCTCATCAGTCCAATGAATGATTCCCTCGGCATCGGGCTGTTTGGATACGTATTTACTCTCTTTACCCATAATTATGCCTCTTCTTGCTGTTCTAATTTACTATGAAATTCATAACTTAAGTATGTGCGACTAGGCCGAATCTCGCCAGCGGTGAGCGACGTTATCCAGCGCTTGTTTTAGATCGGCAATAATATCGTCCGCATCCTCTAATCCAACGGCAATGCGCAATAAGGTATCGCTGATGCCGGCGGCCTGACGCGCCTCTGGTGTATAGGGTGAATGCGTCATTGATGCTGGATGTTGAATCAAAGTCTCGGCGTCGCCTAGGCTCACTGCCAACGCAATCATGTTAAGCGCGTCTAAAAAGGCGCGTGCGCCCTGCTCGTCACTGTGCAGTTCAAACGCGATGACCGCGCCGGCTCGCTGCATTTGGGTGCCGACTAAATGATGTTTTGGGTGACTCGTTAAACCGGGATAATAGATCGTTCTAACTAACTCGTGTTGCTGTAAAAAATTCACCACCTTTTCGGCATTATCGCAATGCCGTTGCATACGCACATCGAGCGTTTTCAGGCCGCGCAGAATTAGCCACGCATCATGAGGGCTCATAGTTGCGCCCATGTCTTTGAGCGTCGTGCGTTTGATATCAGTAATCGTTGGCTCATCTCCACAGACAATTCCGGCAACCACATCGCCATGACCGTTTAGAAATTTGGTTGCGCTATGAATAACAATATCCGCACCGAACGCTTTTGGCTGTTGCAGTAGTGGCGTCATGAAGGTGTTATCAACTATTAATTTGGCGCGACTTGTGCCCATCGCCTGCTTAATTGCAGCAATATCGAGCAGTTTTAAATGTGGGTTAGCCGGTGTCTCAATAAACACAAACCGTGTGTTATCGCGTAAGTGGTCAGTGACCGCGGTCGCATCAGACATGTCGACAAATTCGGCCGTCACGCCAAAACGTTCAAAGAGCTCACTAAATAAAGCATAGCTACAGCCATAAATTGCGTCAGATACCAACACGTGATCACCCGAACGCACTAAAGCCATCGTGGTTGCTGCAATAGCACCCATACCGGTCGCACTGGCGGCCGCGGCATCAAAGCCCTCGAGTCCGGCAACACGGGTTTCTAATTGAGTAATCGTGGGGTTACCCAAGCGACTATAAATATAGCCAGATTCTTCACCCGCAAACCGAGCACTGCCTTGCTCCGAGTGACTAAACTTGAACGTCGACGTTTGATAAAGCGGCGCAACCAACGCACCCTCAGGATCCTGAGGGGCTCGACCACCATGAATCACTTGTGTAGCTAACTGGTGATGCTTTGTCACTTGCTTGTCTGCGCTCATTATTCCGTCCCAAGGTCACGACTAAAAATTATTCATTTGTCATATTTTTGTTATGGAATAAGAGTGCAGTGAGAGAGCACTAAAAGGCAATGGTTACGCCGCTGACATATCTCTCAACGGCTGTAACGCTAGTTTTCCACTTAACTGGTCTAACCAGCTGCGGTCATTAATAGCTCTGACGTTGCGGCTGATCAGGCTTTCCTTTAAACAAGGTTGGAAACTGTTTTGCTAAATCCTTAACCAACAGTTTTTGGATCGACATTAGACTGGGTTTTGCAGTATGGATGTATGGTATTGGGCGTACCAGCTTAACGGTTTGAATACCCAAACGAGCCGTTAGTAACCCGGCACCTACGCCTTGCGCGGCACGTGCCGAGAGTTTAGCAACTAACTCAGTGCTCAACCACTGACTGCCCATATCGACGATCAACTCACTGACTCCAGCATAAGCCAGATTCGTTAGTATCTGGCGCCACAGCTTGATACGGCTCCAATACCCCAACTTCACACCGTATAGCTGACTCAGTTCACTGATCATACGTTGATTGCGCCACAGCAACAGAGCCATATCGGCTAGGCTACTCGGGCTTATCGCAACAAGTGCCGAGGCTTCTAGTGACCATTTACGAATACGCCTTAACGCTGTTTGGTCAACACTCGCCAATATATCTTGTTCAAAGCGCGTCGCTATTTCCGTATCGGTCCAATGCGACTGCCGTTGTTGCTGCCATTGTTGCTCGAGGTCGGGTCGTTGCAATGCTTTCACATGTGTCTGCTCATCAAAATGTGTTTGCATTTGCCAACGCTGCTTGAGCTTTCTGAGTAACCACCACTCACGAATAAAAAAGCCAAACAACGTCAGGCATAACAAAATGCTTACCGCTAGCCAAAGCCCACCGAGCCAAACGGACGACTGAAACGCCGCGTAGATACCCAATACCGTTTCGGTCAACACAGCGATGAGTACAGCAATCAAGGTGACGACAGCGAGCTTGCGAAGTTTAGTCTTGCCTTTACGCTGCGTCGCCGCCGCGATGTGCTCAGCCGCCTCGGCATTGATGTCGGCCGTGGCGTCATCGACCTTATCAACCGGTTCGTCAATCGCGTAAAACGTTAATTTTGTATCCTGCTTCACTTCAACTTATCCCCTAATAAAAACTCAAGTAATTGATCGAGTCGGATATGCGGTAAGGGTGAATCAGCGGCACTAAAATGCGGCACAAATTGTGGAAACTCGAACCCCTGCTGCCACTGCTCTGCGCTGGGGAGTTGCGTGGGGACAAACGGCGCACCAACGCGTACTTTTTCGTTGCCGTTGAGGTAGCCATCTAATACCACTGTGCCATCACTGAGCCGCCCAGCTTTGCTCGTCGCGATACCGGCAACCGCAAACAGTTCATGCTCAATACGTTCAAATTGGAAATGCTGGCGTGAGCGCCGAAGCATCTCCGCCAATAACTGATTTAACGCCTGTTGTCCGTCGGGGCCCACATGATCAACCTTTGACGCGACCAGTGCAACTTTGTCGATAGCTGGTGAAATAATTCTTCTCAACAAGGCGTTTTCACCGTATTCAAAACTGTTCAATAACCCGGTTAACGTCTCTATCAGTTCATCAAAACGCGCTTTACCCTGCTCTAATGCGGTTAGCACATCGACCAAAATAACTTGGCGGTTAAACCCCTGAAAATGATGCTTGTAAAAGGGTTTAATCACCTGTTCTTTGTAACGTTCAAAGACGCGATTTAAGTGCTCAAACTGCGCTGAACGTTGATCACTGAACGGCCACGGGAAAAATGCCAAGACCGGCGCGCCCTCGAGTTGTCCAGGGAGTAAATGGCGCCCAGGTTGGAGGTTATAAAATCCCGCGTGTTGAGCGGATTTAAGCGCCTGCTGATAACCTTGTGCTAATTCGCGCAGCGTTGCATCTGCAACATCGTTCTTGTTCAATTGCGCCTGAGCGTGTTGGTACCAATCAGCAAAGTGAATAGAACGCTCAGCCTGTTGGTTGAGTTGATTTTGTTGTAATGACCAAGCACCGTAATCGGTTTGCAGCAGCGGTAAATCCAACAACCACTCGCCGGGGTAATCGACCAGCTCAACAACGAGCCGACGCTCGTCCATCAAATGTTTAGCCAGACCGGAACGAGGTTGATACTTAATTTCAAAGCGAATTTCGCTCACATCACGGGTTGAAGAAGGCCAGCTCGGTTGTGCAGAAGTGAGGACTTTGACAGCGTCTTCATAGGCGAAACGAGGAATCGACCAGTCTCGATTTTCGATCAAGCGACTGCCCAATAAACGACCAGAATGCTTTACTTGCCAAAATGCCAGTTGCTTTGCGTCATAGCCATTCAGTACTTGTTCAAGCATACCGGTTATGAGCGCTGTCTTACCCGCACCGCTGAGCCCAGTTACCGCCAGTCTTATATGACGATCAAACCCGCGATTGATGAGATCGCGGGTTTGCTGTTGCGTCTTTTTCAGTGAAATCACAGCTGTTTTAATTCACGATTTAAGTTGTATTGTGTTGACGTTACGTATTTTTCCATCCGTTGGACTTGCTCATCAAGCGATCTCAACTCACGCTCCATTTCAACAACAGCCTGGCTTGCAGGCTGACCACTGCCATACACGTTAGTCTTAATGTGCATATCATGATGCCCTTCCGATAGTGACTTCTTATCGAGAATAAGCCAACCGGCGATGTAAAGCACCAAGAAGAAACCTTGGGAGAAAATTAAACCGGTGAAGAAAATTAACCGCACCACCCAAGTTTCAATATTCAAGTAGTCGGCAAGGCCGGCGCATACGCCGGCGATTTTGCCTTTTTCAGTATTCCGTTGGAGCTGACGTTTGCGTTCAGTAGCACTCATTTGTGTTCCCTCCAGCTAGGTGAGTCAGCATCTAAGATGCGCTCTAGCGTTTGCACGCGCTCACGCATTTTCTCAACTCGCTCACTCATTTGATTCAATTGGTTGCGTTCTTCCTCGCTAATACCTTGGTTCGCATTACGCTTACTACGGTAATGAAGAATCAACCAAATGGGGGCGACAATCACCAAGAAGATGATAATTGGCGCCATCAAAAACTCTAGAAAGTCCATATTGCTTCGTCCTAAAGGCTAAGTTATTGACTGTTCTCGTTCTTTTTCGCGTTCATGCGCGCTTTTAAAGCCTCGAGTTCATCAGTCACTTTACTCTCATTTTCGAGCTCTGCAAATTCATCTCGCAGTGTTCGTTTGCCCATATCGTAAGCATCAACCTGTGCTTCAATATCATCGATCTTGGCTTCGTAGCGATCAAACTTCATCATCGCTTCATCAACCTTACCGCTATCCACTTGCTTGCGCACTTGGAGTCGGCTCGATGCGGTTTTCTCGCGCATTAAAATCGTTTTTTGACGCGCTTTTGCATCAGCGAGCTTTTCCTGCAACTGCGAGATTTCGTCGTTCAGTTTCGACAAACTCTCGTCCACGCGCTCGAGCTCTTTTTGCAATGAATCAACCGCCTGTTGCGCTTTCTGCTTTTCAATCAACGCCTGTTTCGCTAGATCTTCGCGATCTTTAGAAAGCGCTAATTCGGCTTTGTTTTCCCAATCCAATACTTCATGTTCAACACGCTGTTGCTGACGTTGTACGTCTTTCTTTTCAGCGATTAAACGCGCTGATGTTGAGCGCACTTCAACAAGCGTGTCTTCCATTTCTTGAATGATAAGACGCACCATTTTTTGTGGATCTTCTGCCTTATCAAGCAGTGAATTGATATTTGAGTTAACAATATCGCTAAAGCGTGAAAAGATACCCATAACTAATACCCCTTGGTGTTAAATACAAATTGGGTCATACGACCGTGCCATGATCTATTCAATATCCACGCCAACTTGTATTTTATTTTTAACACATTGTTTTTACTATATTTTTTTATTTAACACTGTTTTTAGCACTTGCCTTTTTATGTATATTTGACTAATAATTAGCAAAAATAACTATAAAAATGGAAAAATAATCAAATGAGCCGAAGCCGCCCTGCCGATAACCTTATTGGCCAATCAAATAGCTTCATCGAAGTGCTTGAGCACGTGTCGCAAGTTGCACCCCTCAACAAATCTATCCTGATTATCGGTGAACGTGGCACCGGTAAAGAGCTCATTGCTGCACGTTGTCACTATCTATCCCAACGTTGGGACCAAAAATATGTCACGCTGAATTGTGCCTCGTTAAACGATAATTTGCTAGAGAGCGAACTTTTTGGTCACGAATCGGGCGCTTTTACCGGCGCTTCGAAACGCCATGAGGGACGCTTTGAACGAGCCGATGGCGGAAGTCTATTCTTAGATGAGCTTGCCAACACCTCAATGTTGGTGCAAGAAAAGTTACTCCGCGTGATTGAATACGGTGAATTCGAACGCGTCGGCGGAACACGGCCGATAAAAGTCGATACACGTCTAATTGCCGCCACCAACGAGGATCTACCCAGTTTAGCTGCGGCAGGTGAATTCCGTCACGATCTGCTCGATCGGCTGGCCTTTGACGTTATTACGCTTCCGCCGCTGCGTCATCGCCGCGAAGATATTATGATCTTGGCAGAGCATTTTGCCATCAATATGGCACGTGAACTTGAGTACGAGCTGTTTAGTGGCTTTAGTGAACGCGCTAAACGCGCATTACTTGATTACGACTGGCCCGGCAATGTGCGTGAGCTAAAAAACGTTATCGAACGCAGTGTCTATCGGACAGGCAATGGCCATATTCCAGTTAGCGACATTATCTTTGATGCCTTTGAGAGTCCGTTTAGGCCACAAAACCGTCCGCTGACTCGGAGTAACACAGCAAATACCGCGGCGTCATCCGAGCATATCGATGAGGCGAACACCCATGATACGCCCACAGAGTCAGAGTCGCCTGATATTAAATCGCCCACGATCAATCTTGAAAGCCCAATAGACTTAAAAGAACAATCGCAACAGTTTGAAATTCAATTGCTGACCGAAGCCCTTAAGTTATGTCAATATAACCAAAAGCGCACAGCAAAGCATTTGGGTTTAACGTACCATCAGTTGCGTGGCTATCTAAAAAAGTACCAATTGCTCGAGGGAACGCAATAACACATGTCTAAACGGTCGATTTTAGTGACTGCTTTCACAAGCTTTTTTTTGATGAGCTGTAGTGAGCAGACCGACGTACCCGAACCATTACAAAATGGTTTGATTTATTGCTCTGAGGGTAACCCTGAGAGTTTCAACCCGCAGCGGGTCACCTCGGGAACCACCGTCGACGCCACCGCATCGCAATTATACGACCGACTGATTGACTACGATGCGGCGCAACAAACGTTCGTTAGTGCATTAGCGACCGACTGGCAAGCCCTCGATAAGGGTCAACGCTACCGCTTCAATTTGCGTAAAGGTGTCACTTTTCACAGCACCGACTATTTTCAACCAAGCCGCACATTCAATGCCGATGATGTGGTGTTTAGTTTTCGTCGCTGGCTCGATATCGACGCCCCGTATCACGCTGTGGGCGGCGGCTTTTATCCGTTCTTTGCAGCAACCGGTCTTGATCAGCTCATCAGCGATGTTGAAAAGGTGGATGCATATACCGTCGATATCGTTTTAACGCACCCCGACAGTTCGTTTCTTGCCAATTTAGCCACGGACTTTGCCATTATTCTTTCAAAAGAATACGCCGAGCAATTGTCAGAAAAAGACCAGCAGCGCTTCATCGATACCTTACCAATCGGCACGGGCCCATTTAAGTTTGTCTCGTTCAAAAAGGATTACCACATCCGTTATCAACGTCACGAAGGCTACTGGCGCCAAGGACCCGATATCGAGCGCTTAGTTTTTTCCATCACCCCGAATGCCAATAAACGTATGTTGAAGTTGGTCACTGGTGAATGTGATGTAATCCCGTATCCTTTGGTGAGTGAGCTTAAATCACTCAACCGCGAAGAAATCGAAGTCCGCTCAGAGGTCAGTCCGAACGTATCGTTTTGGGCATTTAACACCGAAAGGCCACCCTTTGATGACCCACAGGTGCGTCAGGCGCTCAGTTATGCGATCAACCGGCAAGCGATCATTGACACTATCTACTATGGTAACGCCGAACTGGCGGAGTCAATCTTGCCGCCAACATCATGGGCTTCCACTGATGCTGAGCTAAAATACCAATATAATCCTGACAAAGCCCGTCAAATGTTGCGAGCGGCTGGTATTCAGCCTGGTTTTAAAATGGATATCTGGGCGATCCCCGTACAACGCGTATACAATCCCAACGCACGCCGCATGGCCGAGCTGATGCAGTCTGATTTGGCCGAAGTCGGCGTCGACGTACGTATTATTAGCTACGAGTGGAACACTTTCCGACGTCGATTGAGTCGCTCTGAGCATGACTCGGTGCTTATCGGGTGGTACGCCGACAACGCCGATCCTGATAACTTTTTCCGACCACTGCTCAGTTGTGCCGCTGTCGCAAGTGGGAGTAACCGGGCAAACTGGTGTCACACTGGCTTCGACCAAATTCTATACCAAGCAATTTCAACCACCGAAAGTGCGGAACGTAAGCAACTGTATCAATCAGCACAACAATTGCTGATGCAACAGCAGCCGTTATTACCCATTGCGCATTCGATGCGCTATCAAGCACAACGCGAATACGTCAAAGGAGTTGAGCTTCCGCCCTATGGTGGGATTAGCTTTAGGCTCGCAGGTAAGGAGCAACCTGCCCAATGACACGTTATCTCATGACACGCTTATTCTACTTTTTTCTGGCCCTATTAGTGTTGAGCGTAGTGACCTTTGCACTTAACTGGCTGTTTCCCGGCGACCCATTGACCAACATGAGCGGTATACGTGTGGGTCAGGTCGGTTATGAAACCATGCTGGCAAGTCGCCAGTTCGACAGTACCGTCGTGCAACAATACCTCAATTACCTTGAGCATATTGTCCGACTTGACTGGGGTCTATCACTGTCGACAGGCACCGAAGTTTGGCAGGATGCAGCAACGTACATGGTGGTGAGCGCTGAGCTGGTATTATTGAGCTTCTTACTCGCGGTATTGATCGGCATGCCACTGGGTATGCTCGCTGCTAACTACTTTCGCCATAACATCGATAAAGTTATTTTAACCAGTGCTATGACGGGTTATTCGATTCCCGTCTTCTGGCTCGCGCAGTTACTGATACTGCTATTTGCGGTGCAAATTGAATGGCTACCCATTACAGGTCAAATTAACCCGCTGTACGCAATCGACTCAATTACAGGGTCCGTCATTATCGACGTTCTGTTGAGTGACAGCCAGTATAAGCTTGCGGCATTACAAGATGCCACGCTGCACTTGATTCTGCCGGTACTCACACTATCGAGCTTGCCGTCGATGTTGTTACTAAGGATTACACGTAACCAAACCATCGAAGTGCTGCAAAAGCCTTATGTAAAAGCCGCCCGAGCGCGAGGATTAAGTCAGCAACGGTTGTTATTTAAACACGCGCTACCCAATGTTTTACAAGACGTATTACCACAGCTGACCTTTATTTTTGGCCTGATGATGGCGAACTTGGTCATCGTCGAACATATTTTTAACTGGCCGGGTGCGGGTGCTTGGTTGTTGAAAGCGATCATCGAACGTGATTATCCAGTCATTCAAATGGTGTTGTTTACCCTAATGGCACTGATATTGGCGATTAACTTGCTCGTCGAAGTGTATCGCGGCTGGCGTTTCCCTATGACTCGAGAAGAGCGATATGGCGGATATTGAACTGTATTATCAAGAACGCAACCCATCCCCTCTACAGTTGGTCTGGTTTGCATTTAAACGTCGGTTAGCACCGATGATTTCGTTGTGGTTGCTCGCCAGCCTACTGGTGCTAGTCATTTTAGCGCCGGTTATTACGCCCTATTCGGCTAATGTACAGTTCGTCGATGCGATCTCCCTACCGCCGAGTTGGACGAATGAAGGTAACATGCAGTTTCTGTTTGGTACCGATGATCTCGGCCGTGACTTGTTATCGCGCCTGCTGATTGGTGGACGCTTTAGCTTCGGGCTTCCAATTATCATCGTGGTGCTGGCGTCGACTGTGGGGATTTTTATCGGTGCCATGGTGGGAGCGGATACCCAGTCAAAGCTTCGTGTACTCGGTCGCACCTTAGATCGCTTGCTGACCATTCCTTCGTTTTTGTTAGCGTTGGTGCTTATTGCCATTCTCGGTGCGGGTTTGGGTAACGCGATTATTGCCATTACGCTTTCGTTGATACCGCAATTTATTTATGTGACACGTAACGCCGTTTACCAAGAGTGGCAAAAAGACTATGTCACCGCCTCACGGTTGAATGGCTGCAGCAATACATATCTGATGTATCGTGTCATTCTGCCCAATATTACACCCACCCTCGTCATGCAACTGACCGTTGCGCTATCGGTTGCGATCATGGATATCGCCGCGCTCAGCTTTTTGGGCTTAGGTGTGCAAAGCCCAACGCCTGAGTGGGGCAGTATGCTGGCTCGTAGTTTGGACGAAGTGTATCTCTCGCCATGGAGCATGGTGCTGCCGGGGCTATCGCTGTTCGTCACGATTATGGCAATTAATGTCGTCGGTGACAGTTTACGCCGCGCTATCAAACAACGAATGGATACCTGATATGGATTTATTGGATATTCGCAATTTAACCATCGAAATGGATGGTCCACATGGTCGAGTCCGTGTGCTCGACAAGGTGAGTTTGCAACTAAAAGAAGGTGAAGTGCATTCGTTAGTGGGAGAATCGGGCTCAGGTAAGAGCTTGCTTGCGAAAGCTGTGATCGGTGTGCTGAACCCGCTTTGGGATGTTACAGCAGACCGGTTGTGGTGGAATGGTAAAGACTTACTGGCAATGACACCTAAGCAGCGTCGTGCCATTACTGGGCGTGATATGGCGATGATTTTTCAGGATCCACTCGCCTACCTTGATCCTAATGCAACCGTCGCTGAGCAGATTACAGAAGCTATTCCGGCGGGCGATGTCACGGGTACATTCCTACACCGCCGCGTGGATCGCAAAACACGCGTAGCTAATTTGCTACATCGTGTCGGTATCCGCGATCATGATGCCATCATGCAAAGCTATCCGTACGAGCTTTCGGAGGGTATAGCCCAAAAAGTGAGTATCGCAATTGCCATTGCCCACCGACCTAAACTGCTGATAGCCGATGAACCTACCACAGCGATGGAGCCTTCTACTAAGGAGCAGATCCAACGTTTGCTGGGTAAGTTGGCAGTCAGTCAAAACATGTCGGTATTATTGATTACACAAGATGTCGCATCGATCTTACCGGCCACTCAACGCGTCTCACTGCTTTATTGTGGGCAGATGATGGAGCATGGTGATACCGAAAAGGTACTTGAACGCCCTGCTCACCCATATACCGATGCGATGATTAAAATGAGTCTACAAGCCCACGCGGAACTGGCACCGAAATCAAGGTTACCGAGCTTACCTGGCGCCGTGCCGACATTACGCCACATGCCCATCGGTTGTCGTTTAGGACCTCGATGCCCATACGCCCAAAAGCAATGTGTTAAAGCGCCTTTGGTACGTCACCGCGAAGCGCAAAGTTACTACTGTCACTTTCCATTGAATGAGCCTGAATCATGAGTCACTTATTAGAGGCTGTCGACCTATTCAAGACGTTTCGACCACGACGCGCCTGGCCATGGAGTAAAAAATCGGTGGCATTAGAACCGACATCTTTTACATTAGAAGCGGGCGAAACACTCGCCATTATGGGTGAGACAGGTTCGGGTAAATCAACCTTGTCAAAAATAATCGCAGGCGTCGAAGCGCCCTCTGGCGGTGAGCTGTATTTAAATGGGCAAAAGCTTAATTACGCCCAATCAAAACGCCGATGCCAGAATATTCGCATGGTGTTTCAGGATAGTGACAAGTCACTTAATCAGCAGCTGACGGTCGGTCAGCAGCTCGAAGAACCCCTACTGTTTAATCGCGATATGCCCAGTAGTGAACGAAACCAGCTGATAAACAGTACATTACGTAAGGTGGGTCTGTTAGCTGAGCACGCGGCGTTTTACCCGCATATGTTGTCAACGGGTCAAAAACAACGGGTTGCTATCGCCCGTGCCATTATATTAGACCCGCAAATCGTCGTAGCGGACGAAGCATTGGTCGCACTGGACCCATCTGTTAGAGCACAAATTATTAATTTAATGCTCGATCTGCAGAAAGATATGGGTATTTCATATATTATCGTTACACATTCGCCGCAGATCGTGAAACATATTGCCGACAAGATCTTAATTTTATATCGTGGTAAAATGATCGCGTTTAATGAAACAGAACGTTTATTAACAGAGAAGCAACAACCTTACGTAGAAACGTTGTTGCACGAACACTTAACGAATCATTCTCAAATAACCGGTAACTCGAGCGCTAAGGTTACCGAATAACAAGACAGGAGTTTAATGTGGAAACAGGTACTCTGATATCGCTAGCGCTGTACTTCATGGTCATGCTGGGCATTGGCTTATATGCTTATAAAAAATCAACGGACTCTGTATCCGGCTATATGCTGGGTGGCCGTGGTTTAGGTCCCGCTGTAACCGCGTTGTCAGCAGGTGCGTCCGACATGAGTGGTTGGATGTTGATGGGTCTACCCGGAGCGATTTATGTTGCCGGCGTATCGCAACTATGGATTGCTGTGGGTTTGGTCATTGGCGCCTATCTTAACTACTTGATTGTCGCGCCAAGATTGCGCACATACACTGAAGTAGCAGATGATGCGATTACTATTCCAGATTATTTTGCGAACCGTTTTAACGACAAAGGACGTGCGCTGCGTATCTTCTCGTCGGTCGTTATCATTATCTTCTTTACGTTATACACATCAGCGAGCTTAGTCGCAGGGGGTAAGCTATTTGATAGCTCCTTCGGCATGGACTATACCACTGGCTTATGGGTAACTGCCGGTGTGGTCTGTGCGTACACCTTGTTCGGTGGCTTCCTCGCAGTCAGTATGACCGACTTTGTGCAAGGCTGTATCATGTTTGTCGCACTGGTACTGGTGCCTATCGTCGCCTTTGCTGAGCTCGGTGGTTACAGTGATGTGGTCGGTCAAGTCAAAGATATTAATCCGCAGTTCCTCGACTTCTTTATGGATGGTTCGACTGGCGAGAGTCTTGCGGCACTCGGGATAATCTCCCTGCTCGCCTGGGGTCTGGGGTACTTTGGTCAACCCCATATTATCGTGCGCTTCATGGCGATCCGCTCAGTCAGCGATATCAAGAACGCACGTCGCATTGGTATTAGCTGGATGTTCGTCTCTATCATTGGTGCCATGGCAACAGGTTTTGTCGGTATTGCCTACGTCGCTGAGACTAAGATGACGCTGAACGATGCGGAAACGATTTTCATCATTTTCTCGCAGTTCTTGTTCCACCCATTGATTAGTGGCTTTTTGCTGGCAGCGATTTTGGCCGCTATTATGAGTACCATCTCATCGCAGCTGTTGGTGAGCTCAAGCTCATTGACCGAGGATTTCTACAAAGCGTTCTTGCGTAAAGATGCCTCACAAAAAGAACTGGTTGCTGTGGGCCGTATTTCAGTGCTGGTGGTTTCGTTGGTTGCCATTTGGTTAGCTTGGAACCCAGAAAACACCATTCTGTCATTAGTGTCTAATGCATGGGCAGGCTTTGGTGCCGCATTTGGTCCAGTGGTTATCCTGAGCTTATTCTGGCGTCGTATGAACCGTCACGGTGCTCTGGCAGGCATGTTATTAGGTGCTATCACAGTATTGTTATGGATTTATGGGCCAACGGTAGACGGTGAGCACCTCAGTGCCTATGTCTACGAGATTGTACCAGGGTTCATTGTCTCAACCATCGCGATTATCGTGGGTAGTTTGGTTACCGCAGAACCCGATAAAAACTTACGTGATAAGTTCGACGAGATGGAAAAAATCATGGACGAGCACTATCACACAGCCAAATAAAACGGCGATTAAGTACATACAAAAAAGCCACCTTAACGGTGGCTTTTTTTTGCCTTACTAAGGCTGCTTCAGCAAGCGCTTAGCCTCTGCGTTCAGCGAACAATTGAATCTCTTCCATGATCAAGGGCTCCATTCGCTTGGTTGTCTCATAGCCAATCTCAATGCCCTCGTTACCTCGATCAAACTCCATGATGCCAATATGACCCAGCTTGGGCTGAATCAGTATATCCGGTGGATCACCCGCCATACGTGCTTTGGTGATACGCTCTTGCATAATATCAATAGCACCGGACATGACACTGAACATACCGGGTGGCTTGTTCGGGTTCGCCTTAAAACGGTCTTTTAGGTTATCGATGTAGTGTGTACTGCTCGACCAGAAGTTTTCAAAGAAGCTGTGTTCACCCTCACCACGCTTCTGATCCATTTGCTCCTTCTGCACCTGTTCGGCTTCGGTCTGCGGCGGAATGCTGCGCCCTCTTTGTTCAACAGCGCGTGCATTGAGCTGTGAGTTAAGATGTACTGCAATCACAAAGTCAGCTCCCAGCGCACGACACAGTGACACGGGAACAGGGTTCACCAAACCGCCATCAATAAGCCAACGCCCATCAAAAGCGGTAGGTGCTAACACCCCTGGCATCGCGCACGAGGCACGTGACGCATCGTACAAATCGCCTTTACGTAGCCAGATCTCTCGACCGCTATAAAGGTCGGTCGCCACCGCGCCATAAGTAATCGGTAAATCTTCTATTTTCTTTGCACCGAATTGTTCACGCGCTACGTTGAATACCTTCTCGCCGCCGATAAGACCGCCCTGGTTAAAGCCAAAATCAAGTAAGTTCCAGACTTCCCAGCGCCCCATGTTTAGCACCCAATCCTCGATTTCTTCTAAGCGACCCGATGCATAGCCCGCGCCAACTAATGAGCCGATGGAGGTGCCCGCGACCATATTTATGTGCACACCCATTTCTTCGAGCGCTTTAATTACACCAATGTGAGACCAACCGCGTGCAGCGCCTGATCCAAGCGCAAGTGCTACTTTCACTTCTGACATTTAGCGACTTCCCAATGATTAACAATGTGAGTAAACTGGACAAACTATCACCTAGGATAGAGTATTTATCAGCTTGGAGTCTACTCAGTGTTCTTTTACGTTGCTCGGCAACCCATTTTAACCCAAGACAAACAACTGTTTGGCTATGAATTACTGTTTCGAGATGGGCCCCACAACGCGTTTCCTAATGTCACTTCGGATGAGGCAACCCTACGCCTCGTTGAAGGTGGTGAATTCAATACAGGTATCCGCCAGCTAACGGATGACCATCATGCGTTTGTGAATTTTTCAGAGCAAGCTATCCTTGAGGGCCTACCTCGTTTACTTCCGGTAAAGGGTACAGTGGTTGAACTATTGGAAACAATCCAACCTACTGAACAGATTCTTGCTGCGGTTAAAGCACTCAAAGCGGACGGTTATCAAATAGCATTGGACGACTTCGAATACACGCCCGAGTGGCTCGCATTTTTGCCTTACGTTGATATTATTAAAGTCGACTTTCGGGCGCTAAATATTCCACAAATTCGCCAGTTGCTTAGTAATCTGCGCGAGTTTAAAGGCCAGTATTTAGCTGAAAAAATTGAAACGCCAGCGGAATTCTCGCAAGCGTGCAAACTGGGCTTCAGTCTATTTCAAGGGTATTTTTTCGCACGTCCAGAAATGATTCAACGGCGCGCTTTAAATGCATCGCAAACTGTATGCATGCAATTACTTGAGCTTTCAAGTCAGCCTAATTATGAAGTTAACGCGATTGTTGCACTGATAGAGAGAGATATTAGTCTAACCTATAAGTTACTTCGGTTTGTAAATTCGGCACTTTTCAAACGACAATCTGAAATTCAATCAATCCATCAAGCGATCGTGCGGCTTGGTCAATCAGAAGTGTGCAGGTTTACTGCACTAATGGCAACTGCAACCCTCGCTGAGGGCAAGCCAGATGAGCTCATTAAATTGTCCTTTGTACGAGCGCGATTTATGGAGCAGTTAGCGTTATCGAATCAAGCTTACGGCGCCGATTCCACGAGTGCTTTTCTTACCGGGCTGCTGTCTAAATTGGACGCCATGATGGATAACGATCTATCCGCCATTCTGGAGGGAGTGGCGATTTCATCTGAGATAAAACGCACATTGATAGAAGGCAAAGGTCCGTTAAGCTTTTTCTTAAAAGTCTGTGAGGCAATAGAAGCAAGCGATTGGACTAAAATTGAGTTGTTTGCAAAACGCTTAAGAATTGAGGCTAACACGTTAGTACTTTATTACCATCAAGCTCATATTTGGGTTCGTGAAGTCGGGAGACACTAATTATTAAGGACATCATCATGCGCTCATCAGACTGGCTTGAACGTTACGCGCCAACACCGAAACGCTCGGGTGATACACGCTCGGTATTTCAACGTGATAAAGCACGTATTCTTCACTCTGCGGCATTTCGTAGATTACAGGCAAAAACTCAAGTCATGTATATTGGTATGCATGATTTTCCGCGTACGCGACTCACACACTCCCTTGAAGCGAGCCAAATTGGTTCGAGCTTAGTTGCACACTTAAGCCAACAGCAACCGGAGCTGAGCCAATCCTTAGGTTTATCTAAGTCGCTCATCGAGTCGCTCTGTCTTGCACACGATATTGGTCATCCTCCTTTTGGGCATGGCGGCGAAATCGCACTTAACTATATGATGCGTCGCAATGGTGGTTTCGAAGGTAACGGACAGACCTTTAGAATTGTGACCCAAATTGAAGCGTATACGCCTAATGCGGGCATGAATCTCTGCCGCCGTACGCTACTCGGATTATTAAAATACCCTGTGCTAATGTCCTCAGCGAGACGTGAAATTTTACCCGATGATGTGGCTCACTTTAGGCATTTACCTACACGTCAGTGGTTACCCGCTAAGGCTTTATATGATGATGATAAAGAGGCGTTAGATTGGCTACTGGAGCCATTATCACACGCTGATCGTGAGCGCTTTGGTCAATTCAGTGAATCCCCTAGCACCGATAGCCATGGTCGTAGTGCATTTAAAAGTGTCGATGCATCGATTATGGAGATTGCTGATGATATTGCTTATGGAGTCCATGACCTCGAAGACGCCATTGTCGTCGGTTTAATCAACCGAGAGTTATGGCTCGAGCAAATGTTCCCGACGTTACAAGCGCTCGCATCATCGTTTACTGACTTTGATGCGGTCGAACTCACCGATAATTTATTTTCTAGCCATCATTATGAACGTAAGGCAGCGATTGGTAGCCTCGTTAACCGGATTTTGACATCCAGTCGATTGGTGACTCAGGATCAGCAATTTGAATCGAGTTTATTAGTATACAAAGCACAGCTAGCAAGCCCTGAACAACAATTATTAAATGCGTTAAAGCAGTTTATTTTTAAGTTCGTAATACGCAAACCCGAGATGCAAGTGCAAGAGTTTAAGGGGCAGCAAATTGTAATGGAGCTATTTGATGCTCTTGCAGTTGAACCCGATCGGTTACTTCCCGAAAATACCGCGGCTCGTTATCAGGCAGCTCAAAAGAAAGGGTTGAACGCTGCCCGCGTGATCTCAGACTACCTTTCAGGTATGACCGATGCCTATGCTGCAAAGCTTCACCAGGACTTATTCTCGGTGCAACCGCCCCGTATGTAGTTACTGCAATACCCACAAAAAAAGCGCCTAAAAGGCGCTTTTTTTAGAGCTTACATCTTTAACTGAGTGACAAGTCATCATCAGTGTCAGCCTTTGCTTTAGCTTTCGTCTTACCTTGCTCTTTAGCTTCAGCAGCAGGCTCTTCCTGCTTATTCTTTTTAGCTGGCTTAACAAGCAACAGCTCGCGTAGCTTCACTTCGATTTCTTCTGCAATAGACGGGTTCTCTTGTAAGAACTTCATCGCGTTTGCTTTACCTTGACCAATTTTGTCGCCGTTATAGCTGTACCATGCACCGGCTTTGTCGACAAGCTTGTGCTTAACACCTAAATCAACCAACTCGCCTTCTTTAGAGATGCCGCGACCGTACATAATTTGGAAGTTGGCTTCTTTAAATGGTGGCGCAACCTTGTTCTTAACCACTTTAACGCGGGTTTCGTTACCGACCACTTCATCGCCCTCTTTCAACGCACCTGTGCGACGAATATCCAGACGTACCGAAGAGTAGAATTTCAGTGCGTTACCACCCGTTGTGGTTTCAGGGTTACCGAACATCACACCGATCTTCATACGGATTTGGTTGATGAAGATACATAGGCTGTTTGACTTTTTGATATTAGAAGTCAATTTACGTAATGCCTGTGACATTAATCGCGCTTGCAAACCTACGTGACTATCACCCATTTCACCTTCAATCTCAGCTTTTGGCGTAAGCGCCGCAACTGAGTCGACGATCACCACATCGACAGCGCCAGAGCGAACCAACATGTCGCAGATCTCAAGTGCTTGCTCACCCGTATCAGGCTGTGACACAAGCAAATCATCAACGCGTACACCAAGTGCTTCCGCGTAGATAGGATCCAATGCGTGCTCAGCGTCAACAAACGCACAGGTTTTGCCCGCCTTTTGCGCTTCGGCGATGACTTGTAATGTGAGTGTTGTTTTACCACTCGATTCTGGACCGTAGATTTCAACTACTCGTCCAAATGGCAAACCACCGATGCCTAAGGCGACATCAAGACCTAGCGAGCCGGTTGATACCGACGCGATGTCCATCGTTTGGTTGTCACCCAAACGCATAATTGAACCTTTACCAAACTGACGTTCGATTTGGCTTAAGGCGGCGTCCAGTGCTTTTGAACGATCGTTGCTCATGCTATGCTCCAATTTGTTTCGTTAACACCTGTGAGTATACTGTATAAATTAACAGTATCAAGCTTATTTCTGTAATTTTTCTAGCAGACGGTTAAGTACGTAATCGATAGTCGCTAACCGGACTTCGCTGCGGTCTCCCGCAAACAGCTGCTGATAGCTACTGCACTCCGTGCCATGACAAATAGCCATCCAGACTAAGCCCACGGGCTTCTCTAGCGATCCACCGCCAGGACCGGCAATACCACTCACTGCAATTGCCCAGTCACTCTGACACTGTTTAATGGCCCCTTGAGCCATTTGCTCAACACAGGCTTGTGACACCGCACCATGCTGCGCCAGTGTGTCACTTGATACGCCTAAAAGCTGTTGTTTGAGTGCATTAGTGTAGGTGATCAGTCCGCCGTTAAACCAGCTCGAACTGCCTGCAATTTCTGTCAGAAGATAACCTATGCCGCCCCCTGTGCAGGATTCGGCTGTCGCCAGCGTTTGCTGGCGCTGGCTGAGTTGTTGCGCAAGCTCATTTGCGTGTTTAATCAGTTGCGCCCAGTTTCCGCCACTTGTTACCATAGACGCAGTCCTCGTTGAATAAAGATAATAACAGTATGCCAGTCTCACCGACCTCTGAACAGAGCATTCAGGCGCACACGCCGATGATGCAACAATACTTAAGAATTAAAGCGGAACATCCCGATATGTTGTTGTTTTATCGGATGGGTGACTTTTATGAGCTATTTTTTGATGATGCTAAGCGAGCCGCGCAACTACTCGATATCTCTTTGACCAAACGTGGTGCCAGCAACGGTGAGCCTATTCCGATGGCAGGTGTGCCCTATCACGCCGTCGAAAATTATCTCGCACGCCTAGTTACACGTGGCGAGTCGGTCGCTATTTGTGAACAAGTGGGTGACCCTGCAACAAGCAAAGGCCCAGTAGAACGTAAAGTGGTACGTATTTTAACACCGGGTACCATCACTGATGAATCGCTACTTAACGACAAACAGCAGAACCTTCTCTCAGCGATTAGTGAACTCAAAGACAGCTTTTCACTCGCCACACTCGAGCTCAGTAGTGGTCGTTTTTGGCTGAGCGCGCCTCAATCACGCGAACAGTTGGCCGCCGAGCTACAACGCTTGCAGCCTGCCGAGTTATTGTATCCAGAAGGCATGAGTTTAGCGCAACTCCCGCTGGCCCACTGCCGTTGCCGTAAGCGTTCGCCGTGGGAGTTTGACAGTGACACGGCATTTAAGCTGTTGACCCAACAATTTGCTACCCAGCATTTAGCAGGGTTTGGCTTTAATCAGCACGACCCCATTCTTGGCAGTGCCGGAGCGGTCATGCATTATGTGCAGGACACCCAACGCGCAGCGCTACCGCATATTCGCTCAATGACCCGTGAACCCACCCACGACGCTATCATTCTCGACGCCGCTACACGTCGCAACCTGGAGTTAAATCAAAGCGCTCAGGGCGAGGCGACTCACTTAACTGCCGTCCTGGACGAGACCGTATGTGCAATGGGTAGCCGTAACTTTCAGCGTTGGCTACAACGTCCGTTACGCGATCACGCCACATTAAATCAGCGTTATGACGCTATCGAGGCATTGCAAGCTGAGGATCGGTACCTTGACCTGCGTGAACAGCTGAAGGCAATCACTGACATTGAGCGAATCGTCGCGCGTATTGGCTTACGTAGCGCTCGCCCGCGTGATTTTGCGCGCTTGCGTGACAGCCTCGCACGTTTACCTGAGTTAAAAGCAGGTTGCGAAACCAACGCACTGTCTTACTTAAATGAACGAATGGCCTCGTTCGATGAATTACTCGATATTTTGACCCGTGCCATCATTGAACAACCACCGGTGCTTATTCGCGATGGCGGCGTGATTGCTGCAGGTTACGATGCCGAACTCGACGAATTACGTGACCTCGCAACCGGCGCTACAGATTATCTCACAGCGCTTGAGCAACGCGAGCGCGATAAAACGGGCATTAGCTCATTAAAGGTGGGCTACAACAAGGTTCATGGCTACTTTATCGAGACATCAAAAAGCGATGGTCATCAAGTTCCTGCTGAGTATCAACGCCGGCAAACGCTTAAAAATGCCGAGCGATACATTATCCCAGAATTAAAAGCCCACGAAGATAAAGTATTGACGGCTCAGGCAAAATCTCTAGCCCGAGAGAAGGCGTTATACGATGAGCTGTTTGACTTATGTCTGCCTTTCGTTGAGGCGCTGCAGCAGTCAGCCTCTGCCATCGCTGAACTTGATACATTGTGTGCATTTGCAACACTGGCGTTTGAGCAGAACTATTGTCGTCCACAGTTAGTGAAGCAAAGTGGTGTATTGAAGTTAACACAAGCCCGTCATCCCGTCATTGAACGTCTCAGTGATGATCCTTTTATTCCTAACGATTTGGACATGTCGAATAGCCGACGCTTATTAATGATTACTGGCCCCAATATGGGCGGTAAATCGACCTACATGCGCCAGGCGGCATTAATCGTTATTTTGGCGCATATGGGTTGTTTCGTGCCAGCGCAAGCGGCTGAAATTGGTTATGTCGACCGTATCTTTACCCGAATTGGTGCATCCGACGATATCGCTTCGGGTCGCTCAACCTTTATGGTGGAGATGACCGAGACGGCGAATATCCTGCACAACGCATCGTCTGATAGCTTGGTATTGATGGACGAGATTGGCCGCGGCACATCTACCTACGATGGCTTATCGTTAGCATGGTCTGTCGCAGAACAATTAGCTTCACAACTCGATTGCCTGACTTTATTTGCGACTCACTACTTTGAGCTGACAGCGTTAGCCGATCGTCTGCACAATAGCTGTAATATCCATGTGGAAGCACAAGAGCACAACGATCATATTGTGTTTCTTCATAGCGTCAGCGAGGGCGCAGCAAACCGCAGCTTTGGTCTACAAGTCGCAAAGTTAGCCGGCGTACCGGATGCTGTGATTGAACGTGCGAAGCAAAAACTTGCACAATTAGAAACGCAGCCTAAAACGCAGCAGATGGAAATACCATTAACGGAAACACCTCCTCCGGCACCTGTGAAAGACCCACTGCGAGAGGAGCTAGAAGCGCTTGATTTGGACCAAATGACCCCGATGCAAGCGCTTCTCTGGCTTAATGAAAAGCGAAAGTCACGCTAGCGCCCGGTAAACAAAGCTTCGAGCGTCAGCCCTTGCTGGCGTAAGAAGTCGCGCAATTTACGTAATGCCTCGACTTGTATTTGCCGCACCCGTTCGCGGGTAAGTCCGATTTCGTGGCCAACGTCTTCGAGCGTTGAAGGCTCATAACCTAAAAGCCCAAAACGACGCGCGAGTACCTCTTTCTGTTTAGGGTTGAGAGCGTCGAGCCACTCGGTGATGCGCTCTTTTAAATCACCATCTTGCAACACGCCTTCGGGGCCTTCGTCTGTCTCGTCGGTGAGAATATCCAACAACGCTTTGTCATTTTCACCACCGATAGGCGTATCCACCGAGGTGACCCGCTCATTCAGACGTAGCATTTTGGTGATATCTTCTACAGGTTTATTCAGGCTGGCGGCAATATCTTCAGCGGTGGGCTCATGATCCAACTTGTGCGCTAGTTCACGCGCAGCTCGCAAATACACATTGAGCTCTTTGACAACATGAATAGGCAGACGAATGGTGCGCGTCTGATTCATAATGGCACGCTCGATGGTTTGTCGGATCCACCACGTGGCGTAAGTTGAAAATCTGAAACCGCGTTCAGGATCAAACTTCTCGACTGCGCGGATAAGCCCAAGGTTGCCCTCTTCGACTAAATCCAGTAGCGCTAAGCCTCGATTACAGTAACGGCGGGCAATTTTAACGACCAAGCGGAGATTACTCTCGATCATTCGCTTACGCGCAGCGACATCGCCTTTAAGTGCGCGTCTCGAGAAAAAAACCTCTTCTTCGGCAGTCAATAACGGGGAGAAACCAATCTCACTGAGATAAATCTGTGTGGCATCCATTTTACGTTGATATTGACTAGAATGAACCAGCGCTTCTTCGAGTGCCTGCTCCTCTTCAGAGTTATCACGCACATCGTCATCGCTCAGTGTCTCAGGCTCGATATCCTCGTCCTCCAACACATCCGATTCTTTCATGTCATCTTCAACTTCGCTTTTAAGCTTACTACTCATGACGTTCCCCTTGCACTACTCTACATACAGACCTCAACGTGTATCAGTCAAGGCCGAGCAGCGTACCTACCTATTTAGGTAAATAGTGCCTCGGGTTGACTGACTTGCCGCGATAACGCACTTCAAAGTGCAACATAACACGCGTGGTTCCAGAATCGCCCATCTCTGCAATTGGCTGTCCGACATCGACCCACTGTTGCTCGCTCACCAGAATTTTTTCATTGTGTGCGTAGGCGGTTATAAAATCATCATTATGTTTCAAAATGATTAACCTACCATAGCCGCGAAGGCCATTACCTACATACACCACTTTCCCAGCAGCAGCGGCATTGACTACATCACCTTTTTGACCTGCAAAATCAAGCCCTTTATTTCCTCGCTCAGCCAACGAAAAATCACGAATGACATCATTGCTGACGGGCCAACGCCATTGGATGTCCTTATTACCAACAGACATCGTGCTCGAGCGGGTTACAACCGGTTGTTGACGCTTTTCAGTCGGTTGCGCCGTCGCGCTTTCTCTAACATTTGTCTTAGACTTTTGTTTTTCAATCGTTTTTTTACTGTATGTATTTTGAACATACTCTTTCGTCTTTGGCTTGGCAACGGTTTGGCTTATATCTTTTTGCTTCGCTGAAGTTGTTTTTTTAGAACTAGTGGTTTTTTTGGGCGGTGCTGTGAGACGTAAACGTTGCCCAGGGAATATGGTGTAAGGCTCTGCGAGGTTGTTTATACGCGCCAGCTGGTTGACATCCATACTGGCGCGAAAGGCTATTGAATAAAGCGTTTCACCACTTTTTACCTGATAGTCCGTTGCCGAAGCGAGACTATCGGCCTCATAGTCTTGATAGGTTTTCCCGGTATAGAGGGTCTCCACAGGCGCGGGTGCAGAACGGGATGAACACCCTGCCACGATTAACGTCGCAATGGCTATACCCAAAACAAACACCGAACGCAGAGTCATCTATAATCCGCCCTTATTAAACTAATTTGATGAACAAGACTACAAGAACCGCGATAAGAACGGTAGCCCAACCGATACGATCAACATAGATGCGTAACTTCACTGCCATTTTCGGTCCGCCCCAACGCAGCAGCCAAGCAACGAGGTAAAACCGCAAACCTCGACTCACCGCTGATGCCAACAAAAATGGCAAGAACGCCATACCTAACATCCCGGCACTGACGGTAAATAACTTGTAGGGTATCGGCGAGAAGCCCGCGAGAAACACGACCCAGATACCATACGCCTCGAACCAGTCAACGATCGTCGCTAACTTATCTTGGTATCCCATGAGCTCGATAAACGGCAGTACCGCAGCCTCATAAGCCCACATACCAAGCAAAAAACCGACGCATCCCCCTAGTACTGAAGTAACCGTCGTTATTGCCGCAAACCGAAACGCCCGTCTGGGCTGAGTCATCGCCATCGGCGCTAACATCACGTCCGGCGGTATCGGAAAAAATATCGATTCAGAAAAGCTGAGTGCCGCCAAAATCCATTGTGCGTGAACATGCTGTGACCAGCGCAAGACCGCATCATACATCCTTGAAAACAGCTTCACTGAACCGCCCCTTTCACCAGCGGTACGAAGCGCACATCGCCAATCCGCTGTTGTTCAAACTCATCGCCGAAGCGTCGAACCACGGTCAAACTTTGCTTAGTTTCACCCACCGGTATAATCAGCACACCGCCATCAGCGAGTTGCTCCAACAAGGCTGCTGGTAACTCGCTTGCTGCCGCGGTAACAATAATGCCATCAAACGGCGCTTTGCTCTTCCAGCCTTCCCAGCCATCGCCATGCCGCGTTGCCACATTATGGATATCAAGACTGCGTAAACGACGTTTTGCTTGGTACTGCAGTTGAGCGATGCGTTCAACGCTGAATACTTGCTCTACCAACTGAGCTAAAACTGCTGTCTGGTAGCCAGAGCCTGTACCAATTTCTAATACATGTCGGCAGTCATGCTGAATCAGCAATTGCGTCATGGTTGCCACCATCAATGGCTGCGAGATGGTTTGTCCATTTCCAATCGGCAAGGCGGTATTTTCATAGGCTTTGTGCGCGAGCGATTCGGGCATAAAACGCTCGCGCGGCGTTCTTTGAATCACATCGAGTACGCGTTGATTGGTAATTCCCGCTTGAGTCAAGGTTTGCACCAGCCGCTTCGCCATCCCTAGGTGATTTTTATTGAGCATCTTCCCGTTCCGCTAACCATTGATCTAATGTGTCTTGATGACGTTTCGCTGTCATATCCAAGCTCAGTGGTGTGATTGATACATAGCCCTCGTGGATAGCCGCAAAATCGGTATCCGGCGCATCATCTAAATGATGTCCAATAGGGCCATACCAAAAGATTTCTCGTCCGAACGGGTCACGGTCACGCACCATGGTCTCGGCACGATGACGACGACCTAAACGAGTGACGCGTGTGCCTTTGATATCTTGATAAGGCCCGTACGGTACATTCACGTTCAACACGGTATCTAGCTTTAAGGGTTTAGACTCCATACTCGCCACTAATTCTGCGACAACTTGAGCGGCCGTCTCATAGTAGTCGTGCCCACGTCCCCCCATTGATACAGCTATCGCAGGCAGTCCTTTAAACCGCCCTTCCATGGCTGCGGCTACAGTACCCGAGTAAAAAACGTCGTCGCCCATGTTAGGGCCGTCATTGATACCTGATACAACTAAGTCGACTTCTTCTGCGAACGGTGAGTTCGTGCCAATGTGTACACAGTCAGTGGGCGTACCATTCAGTGAGTAAAAGCCATTATCCAGTTTATGTAACCGCAACGGATTGTGCAGCGTTAATGAGTTACTCGCACCGCTGCAGTTCCTATCGGGGGCTATCACACGCACCTCAGCAATTGATTTCAACGCTTGATACATCGCGTGAATACCAGGCGCATGAACGCCGTCATCATTACTCAACAGAATCTTCATCATTTTCAGTCACCGACAAGTCAATAAGTTCACTAATACAGGCCGTCGCAAAACTGCCCTTGGGTAATTCAAAGCTTACAATCGCATCACCGCCATCCCAGATGAGTTCAGGATCGATCGGCTTTAATCTCATAGCGCGGCGGCTGGCTTTTACTTTCTTCGTCGCTAAGCACTCAATAATATCCGCCCATTCGCTTACGCATTCGGCTTCAAACTGCTCAGCAGCGCCAGATGTCAGCGGTTTAGACACCCAACCGGGTTGTCCCGCAGTCAATTGAATGTCGCCACTCGCTAGACGCTGTTTCAATTCGTCGTCCCACTGCTCAACATGAAATACCGACTGCGATCCCGCCAACATCACGCAGTCCCCGGCGAGAGTAGAAAATCCTAATTGTTGGTATCGAGCAGAGGCAATTTGATTAAACAAAAACGAGCGTACTGACGACAGTAAGCGGCTTTGTTCTGGTTTTTTGACCCGCTTATTGCTACCACCCGCACGCAACCATTCAAAGCCACGCGTTAAATTATTCTGATCATGGCCAAACCGCTGCGGACCAAAATAGTTCAGAGTGCCCTCAGTAATGAGGGTGTTCCAGTTGCTTTCAAACACTGCTTTATCGGCAACATCACGCAAACGGATCTTAAACTGATTCGCTTCATGTAAACCCAGCTTGAGCTTCTTTTGTCGACGAATCACTTTGATGACTTCGAACTCTTCATTATTGAGCTGCTGCCAATCCAATGTATCTTGACCGGGTAGCTGCACCGAGAACCATTGCTCAGTGACCGCATTGCGATCTTTTAAACCAGCGTAACTAACATTCTTTGGCGAGGTATCGGCAAAGCGCGCGAGCTGGCGGGCTACGAACTGGGTGTTAGCCCCTCTTTTGCGAATCCAAAGCCATTGGTGTTCACCTTCACCATCATCAGCGACAACTAGTCGCTCGGTCACGATAAAATCCTCCGGCGCTCGCTTAAACTCTGCTTGCGTGCGTTTGGCATTGATGCGAACGGGGTTGATCGCGGCTTGTAAGTGACTCACGAGCTCGCCACCATGAGTACCACTGCATGACAAGCGATACCCTCGTTACGCCCTACGAACCCCAGCTTTTCGGTGGTTGTAGCTTTTACATTCACGGCGTCATTGGCGACACTTAACAAACTCGCAATACGCTGTCTCATAGCTTCAATATGAGGTGCCATTTTGGGCTGTTGAGCGACGATCGTGACATCAATATTACCCACGCTAAATGTCCGCTCTGACGCTAACTGCATAATGTGACTCAACAATCCAGCGCTATCGGCACCGGCAAATTGCGCATCGGTGTCTGGAAAGTGACGACCAATGTCACCCAAACCTAACGCACCCAGCACGGCATCGCTAATGGCATGTAATACAACATCACCATCCGAATGTGCCAACAGACCATCATCATGAGGCACTTCGACGCCCCCTAACATCAATGGCTTGTTCTCTGCGCCCCAGCGGTGCACATCATAACCGTGGCCAACACGAATATTCATCATGAGTGAGTAATCTCTTCCTTTAAATAGTAACTGACCAACTCGATATCTTCCGGGAAGGTCACCTTGATATTTTTATATGAACCCATTACTAAGCGCGGTTGGTAGCCCGCGTGCTCCATTGCCGACGCTTCATCGGTGAGCTCAGGATGCGTTGAGCCCATCGCATTAATGGCGTCTATCAACGGCTCAATCGCAAATACTTGTGGCGTCTGCGCCTGCCATAAATACGCTCGAGGTACCGTGCTCTGTATCACGGGGCTCCCCATGGCTGAGCGCTTTAATGTATCGCGCACAGGCAATGCAACGATAGCCCCCTGTGCCTGCGTTGTACCTTGCTCTATGACATCGAGCAGTACTTCTAACGGCAGACAAGGACGCGCTGCGTCGTGCACCAAGGCATGGCTAAACCCCTGCGCTGCGGCCGCTTGTAGACCTGCTAATACCGATTCAGCACGTGACGCGCCGCCAGCGACCGTTTCGACCTGCGCAGGCCAACTTGGATATAACGCACTCGCCTGAGGGTTAACGGCAACAAAAACGCGTTGCACTTGAGGGGCGCGCTGAATCGCAGCGAGCGTATAGGAAAGTAACGGCTTGGATTGGATTTTAATAAACTGTTTGGGTTGCTCGCTTTGCATTCGGCTTCCCGTACCCGCTGCGGGAATAATGGCGGCGAGCTTAATCCCCGACGAAGATGACATATTACTGCTCTAGCCTCCTCGGGTGCACAAGACGGAAAAATACTTCTTCTTTTTTAATCATTCCGAGCTCATTGCGCGCACGTTCTTCGAGCGCGTCCTCGCCCTCGCGTAGATCTTTAATATCCGCGTAGAGTACTTCATTACGTCGTGCCAGATTATCGTTCGCTTTACGCTGATGTTGCACTTCTTGTTGCAATCGCCAATAGTCTGGCAAACTGTTTTTCCCAAACCAAAGACGGTATTGTAGCGCTGCTAATACGCCAACCAGCAAAATGATGACAATTCGCATAGTGTGCTCTGGTGAACTTGTATTAGTGCCATTATGAAGTCTAAAACTGTCTATGCAAAGCCATTGAGGTGTTTTTTTGGAATATATCTACGCTGCTGCCATTGTTTTCTTTGCCACGACCTTGCAGGGGATCAGTGGCTTTGGTTCAGGACTCGTGAGTGTACCTTTATTGGTTCTTTTATTACCAATGACAACCATCACACCCACATTATCGATAGTCAATGTCTTTCTAAGCGGCATCATTTATTACAAAAACCGCCATGCGGCGCATCCTCGTCAATGGTTGTCGTTGCTCGGCGCAGGCTTCATTTTTTCAATTTTAGGAAGCTTGCTACTGGTCGAAATCAATGAGCAGATCATTCAAGGGGTACTCGGTACAGTAATACTAACCGTGGTTGCTGTGCTCGCTAGCGGTCGCCAGTTACCGACATTTAATCACCCAACGGGACACGCAAGTGTCGGTGCCGCCTCAGGTATTCTTAATGGGCTCATGACCTTAGGCGGTCCCCCTATTATTCTTTTCCTTGCCAATGCCAAAGTGGACAAAACCGCCTTTAGAGCGACGTTGGCGTTATTTTTCTTAGTTATTGCTATCGCCAATGTGCTGACTTTTGGCGCTCGCGGCGTGTATCAATCGTCGCACCTGGATTTACTATGGTTATGGGTTCCCTGTGCGGTTTTGGGCGCGATGTTGGGCCAATATGTGCAACAATTCGTGGTCGAGCGCCAGTTTAAACGACTGATACTTGGATTAATGTTACTATCGGGGCTATCTGTTTTATTTCAGGCGATTGGGAGTAGTTAACTCGACATGTTACCCGCTGAACTATTAGTTGTGTTACTGAATCTTGCGATTCTTTTAATCTGTTATCTGCATGTTTTTCCGCGGGTTGCAGGCAACTCGCTCGGTAAGTTAGCGATTGCGAGCGCCAGTGCAATTTGCTTATCGCTTGTTATTGTTGGTTCCAAATACATGGGGCTTGGCTATCCATTTTTACTGTTGGGTGGCTCACTTAATTGGTTTTGGTACACCCTCGTCACCTATGCGGTGATGGAAATTCCTATTGCCATTTGGTACCTGAAAAGAAACCCTTCGTAGCTAAATCACGTAGTTTTCGTGGTAGACTAACGTCGATTTTAAAGCTAAAGGAGTCTGATATGGCCGCTTTCGGCACCGTTTTCATGCCTGAAATGAGTATTGCACAATACCGTGATGGGCAATGGCAATCCCCTAGAATTAGTGCCGCGGATACATTGTCTTTGCACCCCGGTGCGCACGCTTTGCACTATGCCAGTACCTGTTTTGAAGGGTTAAAAGCATTTAAACATGCAGATGGCTCCGTTCATATATTTAGACTCGATCAAAACGTTAAACGTATGCGTCAAAGCAGCGAGCTGCTTGCCTTGCCCGAGGTCGATACGGCGTTACTCGAGCAGATGATCGTCGATATTGTTAAACACTTTAAACGTGACGTACCTGAGCCGCCGGGATCGATGTATATTCGCCCAACGCATATTGGCACGGAACCAGCGATTGGTAAGGCAGCCAGTGCGGCAACTCAATCATTGCTTTACGTCTTGCTCTCGCCCGTCGGCGATTACTTTGCTGGTGGCACACGTCCGTTAAAACTCTTGGTCGAGACCGATGGAATGCGCTGTGCGCCACATATGGGCATGATCAAAAGCGGTGGCAATTATGCCAGTGCACTCAATCCCATTATGCGAGCCCGTGCCCAGTATGGTGCTGACCAAGTGTTGTTCTGTCCTAATGGCGACGTGCAGGAAACAGGCGCAGCCAACTTCTTACTCATCGACGGTGATGAGATTATTACCAAAGATTTGGATAGTAGCTTTTTGCATGGCATCACGCGTGATTCTATTCTGACGATCGCCAAAGACATGGGCATGAAAGTCAGTGAACGTGCACTGAGTGTCGACGAGTTGCTTGAGCGCGCGCAGAAGCCTAAAACCGAGGCGGCTCTTTCAGGCACGGCCGCGGTGCTGACGCCCGTCGGCTCACTGATTCATAACGATCAAACGATTACGGTCGGCACGGGTGAGGAAGGAACCCAAACACAGCAACTGCGTCGAGCGTTAAATGAAATCCAATGGGGTCAGCGCGAAGACACTTTTGGTTGGCTAACCACCGTTTAATGCGTTCTCCTGTCGTACAACGAAGGTTTCTAAGAGCACTACGGGTTGCCCATCGTCGGGCAACTCGATAATTCCTTGCTCAACAAACCCCAATTTATCTAATAAGCTTAACGACGCCCGATTCGTTGGATTGCAAATGGCAGCCAAACGCTCCAGTTCGGTATGCTGTGCAACTCGCTGCATCAATGAACGCGCGGCTTCAATCGCATACCCTTGGCCCGTATAAGCTGCCGACAACGCGTACCCGATATCCGGGCAATCTAAGAAGTCACGTTGTAGTAACCCCAAGAGTCCTATCGGCTTATTATCCTGCGCTCGTTCGACAAGCATCAACCCCAACCCGTGACGCCGATACTGTGTTTGCGGTCCGGTCTCAATGTAATTTAACGCATCACCTCGATTTCTGACCTGCTTATCAGCGATTTGTTTAATGAATTCAGGCTCATTGAGTAATGTGAGTATAAACTCTGCATCGGACCTTTTAAGCGGTCTAACCAGAAGTCTTTCTGTTTTCCAAGTTGATATCAGTTTCATAACGCGCCCTTAAAGATAGGATACAAGCATAACTCAAACTTGTAACTTTAGATATTTAGACTATTATCTAAATATCTAACTAATAGTGATATTGTCTCAATGAAACAACAACTGGTGTTCAAAGCACTCGCCGACGGCACGCGCAGGAATATTCTCCGAGCGTTGCGCGCTGGTTCAAAAAGTGCGGGTGAGCTGAGTGAGGAGTTTTCAATAACTAAAGCTTCTCTGTCGCACCATTTAGCTTTGTTGCTAAATGCTGAGCTCGTGCGACGCGAGCGCCGCGGTCAACAACTCATTTACTCGCTTAATAGTTCAGTCGCCGAAGAGGTCATGGCGATCTTGTTCGATCTATTTTCTCATAAGGAGGATTCATGATCCTTACGCTCTCATCGAAGCATCGCTGGATAAGCTGGTTATTCATAGTACTCAGCGCCGTTTTTGTGGCTGCAATCTATAACCAGCTGCCACAAGAAATCCCTAGTCATTGGAACTTCGCTGGGGAAGTTGACGATTATCAGTCCAAACCGCTTGGTGCTTGGCTGATGACACTGCTTATGATCGCGCTTTGGGCGCTCATGGAATGTCTTCACGTGCTGTCACCCAAAGGCTACAGCATAGATAGTTTTCGTACGACCATCGGCTTAATTACCAACTTGATGTTAGGCTTCCTTTTGCTTATTCAGGTTGCCCAACTGAGTGTTGCGCTCGGTGCAGAACTCGAGTTACCAACCATCATCATGGTGGGTGTCGGCGTCCTATTCATCTGTTTAGGTAATTACTTAGGTAAGCTGCGTAAGAATTTCTTTATTGGTATTCGCACGCCCTGGACATTGGCCAGCGATGAAGTTTGGTACAAAACACACCGAGTGGGCAGCTATTGCTTCGTCATTATTGGCGCAGTATTGGTATCGAGGGCTTGGTGGGCCCTCCCGCAAAGTCTCTTTATCGCACTTATTATAGCGCTTGCACTTGTACCAACAGTTTACTCGTTCGTTATATACCGACGGCTGTACCAAGATGAAAACAAAAACTAAGCATTTTTGTTTTTATCTTCATACATACGTTCATCCGCGACGTGCAGGAGTTCCTCGAGCGAACGTCCTTCTTTCGGGAATTCTGCGCGTCCAACACTGGCGTGAATCGTCAATTCACCGTGTTCAAAGGTAAATGGATGCTCTCGAAGGTGCTCAATAATCGCCGTAACACTATCGCGTGTGTCACTGTCTGGCGATTTTAGTCGCCGCAGCACAACAAATTCGTCGCCCCCAATTCGCCCTGCTTCTTTGTCGCTTACGTAAGTATTCAAAATCAACGCGACATGCTTGAGAAAGCGGTCGCCTACGGCATGGCCGTACTCATCATTGATCGGCTTAAACTCATTTAAATCGATATAAATAACCTCGATCGGTCGATCAGTGCGCTGTGTCAGCACTTTAAAGCGCTGTGTCAGTGCTCGACGATTTAACAACCCCGTCAGAGAATCCGTGCGTGCCTGATGGTGTAACGCGCGATAACTGCGACTGAGTAATGCGATCACGGCAGCGAGCACAAACACCCCCGCATAACCAAAGAATCGTAACCAGCCCATGCCATTCACGTCATAACCGATATGCTTAGCACGCGCATGGATCCGCCACGTTTCATTAAACACCTCAAGCTCTGTCGTTGCATCTGCCTTATCGACAATCTCGGCATCACCGACAAACACTTCCTCGCCGAGTTTTTCAACCGAGGGACGACTTAACGCCAAATCATAATTTGCCGCACTCCCATCACGCACGCGGCTCATAATCTCAGAGATATCAACCAGCAGTCGGACAGAGCCCCAATAAAAGCCAGAAAAAGTAAAGTGACGGGTATAAATGGGGAGCGTGACATCCACCGCCAACGCGCCGTTCTCGACCAGTCGTGGTGCTGACACCTCGTAGTGCTCAAATAGCTGACTGGATGGCGAGGTGACGTCATATTCGTCTGGTGTATCGGATGTCCAAAGGCTCATAGCCGGTGTAAGGGGATAGGCAAACAGTAGCTCTTGGTTTCGCCACACCGAAACGCGTTTGACTACGGGGCTTTCTTTGAGCACCGAAACCGCTAACAACCGTGTATTAACCGGCTCGGTCACGGGTTGAACTGAGAAGTACGAGGAGAAAGCGAATGCTGCGCGTGATGCTTCACCGAATAACTGTTCCATTTGCGAGCGGATACCAACGAGCTCAGTGGTCGCTTTATTACTTTTCATTTGTTGATACTGTGTCGTCGTAACACCGACCACCCACTCGACACAGATAATACCGCCGAGTAGTACAACCGCCAACAAACCGTGCAGTAAATTAAGTTGTAGTCCCTTTAACTTATTTAGCAACAGTCAAAATCCCTAGTTGTAATCCACTTAAACATCACTATGAGTACCATTGTATCGTGATCCGCTCATTAATCCATCCACATTCGTAGCAAGTTTTGATAACTCTTTGAAAGCAAGAGATACTGCTCACTGCGTCCACGCGCCTCAAACTCCTGTGTCACAGCCCGCTGCATATCAAACAATAATCCTCGCTGGTGTGCGTCCTTCACCCAGCTTTGGCACCAACCCACTAACGCGGTCCGCTGACCACTGGTAACAGGTTCGACCTGATGCACGAAGTGACTAGGATAAATCAATATATCTCCCGCGTCTAATCGCCAACTGCGTTCACCACTATGGTCCTCCATGGTCAATGCTCCCCCCTCATACTCATCGAGTGATGATAATGACAGAGTAAAGGATATGTCTGTCCGAGCTTGGTTCATCAACGCATCATCCACATGCAAACCGTAACTTTGTTGGCGTTGATAGCGATTGATCATGCTGCGGGCGATGGTTTTAGGCCGTAATGCGGCCTCCACCCACGGATTCCTGAGCATCCGTTGTAGCGTAAAGTCGACCACACCTTGCGCTTTTTGATCGACACTCAGTTGTTGGTTATTTTTGACTGATTTTGCACCAGCGCCTGCGGAGAGTTTGCCATCGGTAAAGGTATGTTTAACCAGTTTTTCATTAATCACATCAATCGTGGGTTTGTCGATGACTTGCTGTAAATGGATAATCATATCAGGACATACCTTTTATTTGCGAATAGTTATCATTTTTGAGATTATAGCTGAAATAGTATTGAGCAAAAACAAGGATTCCATGATGAGAGAAAAACGCAAGAGTTGGATCGCCGTCAGTTCTGCCATTGGGGCGTCGATGGTGATTAGTCAGGGCGCAGCTGCAACCACCAGTCCGCATGCAAGCTTAGCGCCAGCGACTTTACTTGCTGCACCCGGCCCGATGATGGAAGGTGAAGGTGAAGGCGCGGTCAATGTCGATTTAACCACCAACGATGCCGCATTTTTAGCGCAACTTGGTTTGATAAGGGGTCACCTCTGGGTCGGCATGAAGCTGTATGAGCAAGGCCATTTAGCTATGGCAAAAACCCACATGAAACATCCAGGAGATGAGCTCTATGCCGGGTTGGTGAGTGCATTTGAAGCCCGCGACCTACCCGGTTTTGCTGAACCGCTTAGCGACTTGGCTGACAGCGTTAATAATGATGCTGATAAAGCGACCGTGATGGCACATTACGCCGCATTAAAAGAAGCGATTGGCGCGAATGAACCTTTGCCATCGATGAGCGCTGGTGAGGTATTAAAAAGTATCGCCAGTATGCTGCTTACTTCTGCGGATGAATATGCCATTGGCATTAAACAAAACCAAGTGGTCAACGTGCATGAGTTCCAAGACGCCTATGGTTTTCAGCAAATCGCGTTAAGCCGTTTGGACGCATTGTCTGAGGCGCAACGTGCGGGTGCCGAGGACGCTATCGAAGAAACGCGTAATGTCATTCAAGGTCTTGATGAACTGTGGCCAACGACAACCCCAGAGGGAGAGCTTGAAGGTGATGCAAGTCTAATTTACGGTGCTGCATCACGCATCGAAATGGAAGCAAACGGCATCTAACGGGCTATTTTAAGCGCCACCTTAAACTGACGCCAGTCTAGGGTGGCGACTAAAAGTAATTCACGTAATGTCAGCGTGCGGGGGTTAATACGCCCCCGATGATTCCACTGATGACCACAACATGCGGCGGTCATGATGCGCTTGGTTGGCTTAAGCAAAGTTAAGTCGGGTGAGTCCCCTTCTCCGCTAAAACTAAACCACCCCTGATAATTCAAGTGCACACGCTGGTGAGTACTGTCGACTCGGTCAATACTATCAAGCACAATGGTCTTAAATTCGTTGGTTTCATAACGCACGGGCACGACAAGTCCCAACGCCGCATGTTGCTTAAACCACGCATGTTGCTTTTGTGCCGTACCTGTACTCGTCGGGCATGTGGTTGCCTGTGCGGCTTGCCAACTGGCGTTTTGAGCATCAAGCTGGAGAGGGCTATATTGGGCGGCCTGTAGCGAACCATGCGCTGCATGACGCACATAAAACGGGAGACTGGCTAAACGTCGACGCAATAAGCTGGCATCGATGTCTTCTTGCGAGAGTTGAATTAATGTTCTTTCGTACAAAGCCGAGCAGAGCTCAGCGATATCGCTGTGCTCTGCTATAGGCTGAAAAATGTCGGCTTGCGAATTATCCAGCTTTGACTTCTTGTCGACCGCGGTATGGCGCTTTGCCATCCAACTCACCTTCAATGCGTAGCAATTGATTGTATTTGGCTACACGATCTGAGCGGCAAAGCGAGCCTGTTTTAATTTGACCGGCGGCTGTGCCAACTGCTAAATCTGCAATGGTTGCGTCCTCAGTTTCACCCGAACGGTGACTGATTACAGCAGTGTAACCTGCTTTACGTGCCATTTCGATCGCTGCCAAGGTTTCTGTCAGACTACCAATCTGATTAAATTTAATCAAAATTGAATTTGCGATACCTTTATCGATACCCTCTTGCAGGATACGTGTATTGGTTACAAATAGGTCATCACCTACGAGTTGCACGCGATCACCTAACTTCTCGGTTAATACTTTCCAACCATCCCAGTCCGATTCATCTAAGCCATCTTCGATTGAGATAATAGGATAGCGATCACAGAGCTCAGCCAAGTAACTCGCAAAACCTTCTGCATCGAAGGATTTGCCTTCGCCGCTCAGGTTGTACTGGCCGTCTTTGTAAAATTCAGATGCAGCACAGTCCAGTGCAAGCGTTACATCGTCACCCATGCGATAGCCCGCTTTTTCAACGGCTTCGACGATGACTTGTAGCGCTTCTTCATTAGAACCTAAGTTCGGCGCGAAGCCACCTTCGTCGCCAACAGCAGTGCTTAAACCACGCTGCTGAAGCACTTTTTTCAACGCATGGAAGATTTCAGCACCGATACGCAAACCTTCTTTAAAGCTCGAAGCACCGACAGGCTGAATCATAAACTCTTGAATATCAACGTTGTTATCGGCGTGTTCACCACCGTTGAGGATATTCATCATCGGCAATGGCATGCTGTATTCTTCAGGCGTGTTGTTAAGCTCAGCAATGTGCTGATACAACGGCATGCCTTTATACGCTGCTGCCGCTTTAGCTACCGCTAAAGAAACCGCCAAGATAGCGTTGGCGCCCAGTTTTTCCTTGTTATCGGTGCCATCTAAACGCAACATAATTTCATCAATCGCGTTTTGGTTAACCGCTTCAGCGCCACGTAAGGCTTCGGCAATCGCGCCATTAATGTTAGCAACCGCCTGTTCAACGCCCTTACCTAGATAACGGCTTTTGTCGCCATCGCGCAGTTCAAGCGCCTCACGTGAACCTGTCGAAGCACCACTGGGTGCCGCAGCGCGGCCCATGTGACCTGACTCTAAATAAACGTCTGCTTCTACCGTTGGGTTACCGCGTGAATCCATGATTTCACGCGCAACAATACGGGTAATTGTGCTCATTATAAAATCCTTATTAATTAGCCTAAACGCTCTTTATTAAACTGACCTGCGGCCTCGATAAAGCCTTTAAATAAGCCATGACCATCACGCGGGGTCGAAGTAAATTCCGGATGGAACTGAACCGCGATAAACCAGCGGTGTTCTGGAATTTCAACGACTTCAACAAGGCGTTTGTCATGCGAAAAGCCAGAGAACTTCAGTCCCGCTTTTTCTAACGCTTCGATATAGTTATTATTGACTTCATAACGATGGCGGTGACGTTCTTCAATCACTTCAGCGCCGTACATTTTGCTTGCTTTAGAGCCTTTTTCTAGATGACACTCTTGTGCGCCTAAACGCATCGTGCCGCCTAAGTCAGAGCTTTCATCACGCAGCTCTTTTTGACCATTGGCATCCATCCACTCAGTGATCAAGCCGACCACCGGTTGTTTGCAATCAGGTGCAAATTCGGTACTGTTCGCATCTTTCATGCCTGCCACATTGCGCGCATATTCGATAAGCGCAACTTGCATACCTAAGCAGATGCCTAAATACGGAATGTTGTTTTCGCGTGCATACTGAGCTGCTTTTAGCTTGCCATCGATTCCCCGATCACCAAAGCCACCGGGCACCAAAATAGCATCTACATCAGCGAGTTTACTGGTACCTTTGGTCTCGATGTCTTGGGCATCGATATAGCGAATATTCACTGTAAGGCGATTTTTTAACCCCGCGTGCGCAAGCGCTTCATTAACGGACTTATACGCGTCGGGCAATTCGACATACTTGCCAACGAAACCGACGGTGACTTCGCCGTTAGGATTAGACTCTTGATATAGAACTTGTTCCCATTCGCTTAGATCGGCTTCTGGACAATCAAGACGGAAGCGGTGTGTCACTATCTCGTCTAAGCCCTGAGATTTCAGCATTGAAGGAATTTTGTAAATACTGTCAACGTCGCGCAAACCGATGACGGCTTTTTCTTCGACATTGGTAAATAACGCAATTTTTGAGCGCTCAGATGGCGGCAGCGAGCGGTCAGAGCGACATACTAATACATCGGGCTGAATACCAATCGAGCGCAGTTCTTTCACTGAGTGTTGCGTTGGCTTAGTTTTTACTTCACCCGCAGCGCCTAGGAATGGCACTAAGGTTAAATGCATGAATAGCGTGTGGTCGCGGCCCACCTCAGTACCTAACTGACGAATCGCCTCTAAGAAAGGCTGTGATTCGATATCACCCACAGTACCGCCAATCTCAATGATCGCGATATCTGATCCTTTACCGCCTTCAATGATGCGGCGCTTGATTTCATTGGTGATATGCGGAATGACCTGAATGGTCGCGCCGAGGAACTCACCTTTGCGTTCACGGCGAATAATGTCCTCGTAAACACGTCCTGCGGTGAAGTTATTATGACTCGTCATGCGAGTACGGATGAAACGCTCGTAATGACCCAAGTCGAGGTCAGTCTCAGCGCCATCGACGGTGACAAAGACTTCACCGTGTTGGATCGGGCTCATCGTGCCCGGATCAACGTTGATATAAGGGTCGAGCTTTAGAATGGTGACATTCAGGCCCCGTGCTTCAAGAATCGCAGCCAGTGAAGCTGCAGCAATACCTTTCCCCAGCGAGGATACAACGCCGCCGGTTACGAAAATATAATTTGTCGCCATGTGTTACCCAGTTGGTCAGGTCAATGTAGGGATTTCTTAAGACGGGAAAATAGTATACCTAAGCGCGCCCATTTCTACAAACAAAAGCATCACTTTTGCGTTGATTTAACCTCTTGCCAAAGCGCTTCTAGCTGTTCTAAGCTCAACTCATCAGCGGCTTGCTCACGTGCGCGAAGGGTCTGTTCAATCGCCTGAAAACGTTGTATAAATTTATTATTAGCACGCTGCAAGGCGCGCTCGGGATTAACCTGCTTATGGCGTGCAAGATTAATAACAGCAAATAATAAGTCACCGATTTCTTCCTCGAGGTGATCATCGTTCTCTGCTGAGCGCACCTCTTCGATTTCCTCTTGAACCTTGGCATAAATCGGTTCTTCTTCAGTCCAGTCAAAGCCTACCGAGGCGGCCCGTTTTTGAATTTTAGCGGCCTTAAGTACGCTCGGTAGTTGGCTCGGAATATCCTTAAATACGGTATCGGCGTGTTGGCTTTTACGCTCCTGCTGTTTAATCGCTTCCCATTGCTGCTTAATCTCGGCATCGGATAAAGCACCTTCGGTTTGCTCAAATACATGGGGATGACGTCGTATTAGCTTATCTGCGGTATGTTGAGCAATTGCATCAAAGTCAAAGCTACCCTCTTCCTCGCCAAGCTGCGCATAAAACACCACTTGAAACAACAGGTCGCCGAGTTCATCTTTCATCGCCGCGCGCTCGCCGCTGTTAATCGCGTCGACCACCTCATAGGTCTCTTCGATGGTATAGGGCAGCAATGACTCAAATGTTTGCTTAAGATCCCACGGACAGCCGTGTTGCTTATCGCGTAACTGCTGCATGACCTGTTTGAGTGCTTCGATGCCCACTGCTTGCATACCACCTAACTCCTTTGTACTTGTTCAATGCCTGGTAATTGACGTAAGTGCTGTATGATTTTTTGCAACGCCTGATTGTTTTTAACCGCTAACTTAAGCCAAATAGTGGCAGACTGGGATTGCGCATCAGACTCACTGTCCATTTGCAAAACCGCTGCCTTTTCGTTTGCCAATACACTGGTAATATCGTGCAACAGACCATTGCGATCCAGTGCGGAAATACGTACCGATGCGCGATATTCTTTCTGTGTGCGATCAGACCATGACACTTCGATACCGCGCTCGGGGTGTTGTGACAGTAAATGCTGTAGTTGCTCGCAATCCTGTCGATGCACCGACACCCCACGCCCTTGCGTGATGAAGCCGCGAATGGACTCACCCGGTATAGGCTGGCAACAGCGTGCGAATTGCATCATCAAGTTACCAATACCTTCGATGGTGACTTCCGATGTCCCACCTAGCGGTTTACTTGATTGTGCACTGCGCTTTTTAATACGTGCGAGCTGCTGTTCCTCACTCGGTGCGGGCTTTAAGAAGTTAACTACTTGGTGCAGACGAACATCACCCGCGCCTATCGCCGCCAACAGATCATCTAAATGCGCGACATTAAACCGCTCGAGCGCCTTATTCGCCTCGTTTAACGGTAAATTATGTTTGCTAAGCTCTTGCTCTAACAGTTCTTTACCCGCCTGCAAATTCTTATCACGGTCTTGCTTTTTAAAGTACGTGTGTACTTTGCTACGGGCACGAGACGAGTGCAGATAGCCCATTTGTGGATTTAACCAGTCACGGCGCGGCTGGGCATTTTTTTGTGTCAGTATTTCGACTTTGTCACCGTTTTGTAGTTGGTAGGTGAACGGCACGATACGCCCATCAATTTTTGCACCGACACAGCGGTGACCCACCTGACTATGAATGTAATAGGCGAAGTCGAGCGGTGTCGAGCCCGCGGGTAAATCAATGACCTCACCTTTAGGGGTAAACACGTACACGCGGTCTTCGAATACTTGTGAACGTATCTCTTCGACTAACGAGTCGCTACCCGCCATGTCTTCATGCCACGCCAACAGTTTGCGTAACCATGCAATTTTTTCTTCAAAGCCGTGCCGTTTACCCGCTTGCGCGCCCTCTTTATACATCCAATGAGCCGCGACACCGAGCTCAGCATCGTCATGCATTTCATGACTACGGATTTGAATCTCAACGTTCTTATTATCCGGCCCCACCACCACGGTGTGAATCGATTGGTAGCCGTTTGGTTTGGGTGTGGCGACGTAGTCATCAAACTCCGAGGCTAAGTGCCGCCAACGCGAATGCACAACACCTAGCGCGGCATAACAGTCTTTTAACGAGTGCGTCAAAATGCGCACGGCACGAATATCAAACAACTGCTCAAAGCTTAGGTGCTTTTTCTGCATTTTGCGCCAGATCGAAAAGATGTGCTTAGGGCGACCATAAACATCCGCCTCTATTGCTTGCTCTTTTAGCGCGCTTTGCAAATTTTCGACAAAGTCATGGATATAACTTTCCCGGTCGAGCCGCCGCTCATCAAGTTGCTGGGCAATACTTTTATACGTTTTAGGGTGCAAGTAGCGAAACGCAATATCTTCCAGCTCCCATTTGAGCTGGCCGATGCCTAGGCGATTTGCAAGAGGTGCGTAGATTTCCGCGCACTCCTTAGCCGCGAGTACGCGTGTTTCTTCATCGGCGCTTTTGACTTCTCGCAAGAAGCAGATACGCTCCGCAAGCTTGATTAGAACGGCGCGAACGTCTTCGACCATCGACAATAACATACGACGTACGTTATCGATTTGCGCGCCATCAGGTTGGCCATGTTGAAAAGACTGCAGCTCAGAGATGCTTTGCATCTGTTGCACGTTACTCAGCAGCACCTTCAGTGAACGCTGAATCGGTAAATCATCAATACTGAGCTTGGCTTTATCCACTAAGGGGGCATAGAGCGCGGCTAACAACGATTCGGTATCGAGGTTAAGTGGTGCTAGAATTTCCACCATCTCTTTGCCTTTGAGCAAGGCGTCAGCATATTCCGGATAGCGACTTGTTAGCATGTTCGCGGTATCTTCCAGTGTGCTGACATCTTTGACACTGACTAACCAGTGTTGAGCCGCGTCCTGATATTGCGGATCATCAACATGTGTACTGCGAACATGGACCATGACTTTATACTACCTTTTTGAAGCTCACCATTGTTTCAATGTGATGTGTTTGAACAAACATGTCAACTAAACTGATGTGTGTCATCTGGTAACCGTTATCCAGAAGCCAGCGGCTGTCTCGCGCAAGGGTATTGGGCGCACAAGATACATACACGATATGTTCAGGTTTTTTGTCGACAGGCAACGCAGCAATCATCTGACAGACAGCTTCTGCCCCAGCTCGTGCTGGGTCGAGTAAAATGCGTTGAAAGCCTTTTTTCAGCAACCGACCCACATGCTCGGTACTTAAATCAAATGTCTGCGCGTTCACATTATGGATATCAGCCGCCTTAGCATTTGCCGCTAATTGCTGTGTCATCTGAGTAACCCCTTCGACGGCGGTGACCGACTTCGCACGGCGCGCCAAAGGTAGTGTGAAGTTACCAATACCAGCAAATAGGTCAAGCACCTCATCGCCCGCTTGCGGTGCGAGCCACGCCAATGCCTGCGCCACCATTTGTTGGTTCACTTTCGGGTTAACCTGAATAAAGTCGCCAGGCATAAACACCAATCGATCACCATCCAGCGTCGTATCATGACACGCCTGAGTGTCCGTCAATGAATTTAACTGCTCGCCGTCATCCAGCCACAGTGCGCATTGGTGACGTGCCGCAAAATCGTGTAGCGCTTGCGTTTGCTCGCCACTGAGCGAACGCGTGATTCGTAAGCATAATTGCGCCAGCGGCGCTTTAATCAGCTCGACATGACCCAAGTGCGGCCCTAGTTGTGCGGTTTCGATGAGCTGGCGAAATTCTGCTAGCAGTCGATTAAGCGTACTGTCGAGCACTGCACACTGAGGAATATCAACAATGTGTTTACTGGCTCGGGCGCGAAAACCCAAGTGCATGGGTTGCGCGGTCGAGCGCTGATAAATGGCTAAGCGTGCCTTGCGGCGATAGTGCCAGTCATCACCGGTCAACGTAGGTTGCCAGGGTAACTCCGTATTCATCCCGGCCATTTTTGTGAATAGCTCGCTGACCACGCGCTGCTTGTGCTGTCGTTGCGAGTCTTCATCCAGATGCTGCAAGTCACAGCCACCGCACTGGGCATAATACGGACACGGTGCTGACCGCCGCTCTGGCGCCTCGTTTTCACGCGCAACCAAGGTGGTATTTTGTTGTCCGGTCACCTTAAAACGTACTGTTTCGCCTGGCAGTACCTGCGGCACAAAGTAGGTGCGGCTTTTACCGCCATGAGCAACTCGAATGACGCCACGTCCCTGATGATCAAGTGCATCAGCAGTGCCACTCAGAACTTGGGAAGAAACTGTCTTAGTACGTCGAGATGGGGGCTTAAAAAACTGCGCCATTGTTTAGCTATCCGTTTCTAAAATTACTGTTGCGATAGCAAAACCACTATCATCACTGATACTTAAATGAGCACGGGCAATACCCTGTTGCTCACACCATTGTTTTGCTTGCTCATAGAACACCCACTCGGGACGGCCTAACGCATTATTACGCACTTCCATATGTTGGAACGATAATCCCTGCGCAATGCCGGTACCAAACGCCTTAGCGCAGGCCTCTTTGGCAGCAAACCGTTTGGCTAAGAAATCGGCTGGAGCACGGTGTTCAGTCCACACTGCCTGTTCGTACTCGGTTAACACCCGCTTCACCAAGCCGTTGCCGCGCGCAAGTGATTTTTCCACTCGTGCCACCGCAATCATGTCTGTACCTATGCCGTAAATTGCCATTAGCGAGCGCGCTCTAAAATCGCCTTCATGTCACGTACTGCGCGATCTAAGCCAACGAGTACAGCACGCGCAATAATTGAGTGGCCTATATTCAACTCAACGACTTGCGGAATTTGTGCGATCTCAAGGGTGTTGTGATAGTGAAGTCCATGCCCCACATTGACCTGCAAACCCTGTTTCTCGGCATAAGCGGCTGCCTGTGCAATTAACGCAAACTCGCGATCGCGCTGCTGTTCAGTCTCAGCTTCCGCGTAAGCACCGGTGTGCAGTTCAACAATTGGCGCTCCAGTTGCCTTTGCCGCATCGATTTGCGCATGATTAGGGTCAATAAACAGTGAGACTTGAATGCCTGCATTCGCGAGCTGATCAACAGCCGCGGTAATGCGTTGTTGTTGACCGGCAACATCCAAGCCCCCCTCGGTGGTAAGCTCTTCGCGCTTTTCTGGCACAAGACAACAGTATGTCGGTTGGGTCTCCAGCGCGATCCCGATCATCTCGTCAGTGCACGCCATTTCGAGGTTCATCGGTACGTTGAGTGTTTGGCGCAACAGTGCGACATCGCGATCGGTAATGTGACGACGGTCCTCGCGCAAATGGATGGTGATGCCATCAGCACCCGCCTGCTCTGCAATCGCAGCCGCGGTGACCGGGTCAGGGTAACTCACACCACGCGCGTTGCGCACGGTGGCGACGTGATCGATATTGACGCCTAAACGAATATTTTTCATCGTGACTCCTAACGTTTAAATAACGCGCGTGCGCGCAGCGGCTTGTCACCAATAAAAGGTGCTAACGCGTGACGCATAATGCGTTTAAGATTGTATCGTTGCTGGTCTGAAAGTGGATCATTGAGCCAGTCTAATTGCCCAAGCTCAATGGCTTCATCGCGCCGTATGGTGACGCAATCGCTATCAATATAGTCGGCACTAAACCCACTACCACCACGAAAAAATAAAGTGTCGGGTAGCACCTGTTTGTGTTCGACTTGCGGCCACTCAAACACACTCCCCAGTTCATCAAGCAACTGCCATTCAAACCAGCGCAAGGTGGATTCAATAGGGTATTTATCGGCAAGGCGCTGCAAAATGAGGGGGTAACATTCAAACAGCCCTGGCACAGCAACCTGTTGTGGTAGCACGCGCTGTAATAGCTCGTTGATGTAAAAACCACTGTAAAGAAAATCACTGCGCAGATCGTAGCTTTGAGACAAGGCGTCGGCGTGAGTCAAGGTCTTGAGCTCGCCACGACCGCCCCATTGCACGTTAAGCGGGATAAAAGGTTGCAAAACGCCTTTCCAACTGGAGTTCTTGCGTTTAGCGCCCTTCGCTAGCAAGCGAACGCGACCCTCCTCCTGACTAAAGCAGTCAATAATGAGGCTGGTCTCTTGGTAATCCCAGCGATGTAATACAAACGCTGGTTGCATCGCTCGCTAGTCCTCTCGGTAGCCTAGGCTCTTCAGCGCACGTTCGTCATCTGACCAGCCCGACTTTACTTTAACCCAAAGCTTTAATAACACTTTATTGTTAAGCAGACGTTCAAGGTCTTTACGAGCCTCGGTACCGATGGTCTTCAGCTTTTGACCCTTCTCACCAATCACCATCCGCTTTTGAGCTTCGCGTTCGACTAAGATCAATGCGTGGATATGATGCGTGCCACGTTCAGATTGACCAAACTGTTCAATCTCAACCGTCGTTTCGTAGGGTAGCTCTTCGCCGGTAAAGCGCATCAACTTCTCGCGGATAATCTCGGCTGTCATAAAGCGTACCGAGCGATCGGTTACATAATCGGCTGGATAAAAGTGATAGCCACTTTGCAAAAAGCCTTTAACGATATCGCGCAAAGGCTCTAAGTTGTCGCCGGTTTTTGCCGAGACAGGAATAATTTCTTTTACGCTGAGTTGTTGGCTTAACCATTGTAGGTGTGGCAACAACTTATTTTTGTCTTTTATTTGATCAACTTTATTCACCACAAGGACAATCGGCGTCTGAGTGTTTTTCAGCTTTTCCAACACCATGACATCATCATCGTTCCAGCGTGTGTTCTCGACGACAAACAAAATCAAGTCGACGTCTTTGAGCGCCGATGATGCGGTTTGATTCATGACACGGTTAATCGCCCGAGGTTCTTCAAGATGCATGCCTGGCGTATCAACGTAAACGGTTTGATAATCACCCTCGGTATCAACACCTAAAATACGGTGTCGCGTTGTCTGTGGCTTGTTCGACGTAATACTGACCTTTTGGCCCAGTATACGGTTCAGCATGGTCGATTTACCGACATTGGGTCGACCAACAATTGCGACAAAGCCGCACTGCTTATTCTCATCAATTTGCCCAGCGCCACCTAAGGCGTTATTGAGCATATCATCTAGATTCATCAAGATACCTGTAACTGTTCTAATGCGGACGTTGCCGCTGCTTGCTCAGCCTTTCTACGGCTGGTTCCCGTGCCTAATAGCGGTTCTGGGAGTCCTTCGATGGTGCAGGTAACGGTAAACTGTTGGTTGTGTGCTTGACCCTGCGTCGCCATCACATCATATTCTGGCAACGGTTGCTGGCGTGCTTGTAACCATTCTTGTAAGCGTGTTTTTGGATCTTTTTGGCTGGCACCGGGCTTAATGGTCTCTAATTGCTCTTCAAACCATCCCAGTACGACTTGCTTAACCGTGTCCATGTCGCTATCAAGAAATATCGCCCCGATAATCGCTTCCATCGCGTCGGCTAAAATCGATTCACGTCGATAACCGCCGCTTTTTAATTCGCCCTGACCGAGGGATAAATAATCCCCTAAGCCCTTTTTTTTGCCTAATCGCGCCAACGATCGCCCGCATACAATAGCGGCGCGCATACGACTCAGATCGCCTTCCGCAACTTTAGGAAAACGACTGAATAAGGCCTCGGCGATCACCACGCCGAGAATCGAATCGCCAAGAAACTCTAGACGTTCGTTGTGGTTCGCATGCGCACTGCGATGCGTTAATGCTTGCTTTAATAAACTTTGACGCTCAAATCGATAGCCAATTATTTGTTCTAACTGAGTTAACGGTGGTTTTGGTAAACTCACTCAATACTCCCTAAACGCTCAAATCTTATTCCCGTAGGCACCCATTGCGGCAAAATACTCTCGCTACTGCGATCCATCTCAAAGCTCATCCACATAAATACCGCTTTACCAACGAGGTTTTCCTCGGGAACGAAGCCCCAATAGCGACTGTCCTCAGAGTTGTCTCGGTTGTCACCCATGGCAAAGTAATGCCCTTCTGGCACTACGAACTCCGTTGGCTGCGTACCTGCTTGTTTAAAGTAATAAGGCACTCGTGGACTCACTCTTGAATCCAACAAGATACGGTGCTTGACCGACCCTAAATCTGCCTCATATGTTGTTAACGCGCTACCTCCAGAATAGTACACAGGCGCGTTATCAACCATAACATTTTCAACTCGAATGGCGTTGCAGTTTTCGCCTGCTTTGCACTTCGGTTCAATATATAAACTTTTATCGCGGTAAATAATCCGGTCACCGGGCAGACCAATCACACGTTTAATATAGTCAATACTCGGCTCGAGCGGATATTTAAAGACCGCAATGTCACCCCGTTCAGGCTTTCCGGTTTCGACGATTTCTTTTTGAAAAACGGGGTCATGCAGACCATATGCGTATTTCTCAACCAGAATGAAGTCGCCTTTTAACAAGGTCGGCATCATTGAACCTGAGGGAATTTGAAAAGGTTCGTACAAAAACGTACGAACCACAAGGATAATGGCAAGGACGGGAAAGACCGATTGGCCAAACTCGGTTATCGAATTTTGCGGCTCACCTGCCGCTCGCTTCTTCTTTAAAACGAGCGCATCAAATAACCACAATGCGCCAGCAATTAACGTTACAACCGTTAAGATAATCGAAAAATAGTTGGCCATCAGCCTGTTTCCCTTATTGTTCTCTTTTTAGCGCTATTTGCCTACTTTTAACACTGCTAAAAACGCTTCCTGCGGCACTTCGACGTTACCGAGGTTCTTCATGCGCTTTTTACCTTCTTTCTGCTTCTGCAGTAGTTTCTTCTTCCGACTAATATCACCGCCGTAACATTTGGCCGTTACGTTCTTACGCAACTGCTTAACGGTCGAGCGAGCGATAACATGCGTACCAATCGTCGCCTGAATTGCGATATCAAACTGTTGCCGCGGGATCAGCTCACGCATCTTATCCACCAGCATGCGACCTCGAGACTCAGCATGTTCACGGTGCACAATCAAGGCTAAGGCATCAACACGATCGCCGTTGATTAGGATATCAACGCGCACCATGTCAGCGGCTTGGAACTTCTTAAAATGATAGTCCAGTGACGCATATCCGCGGCTGGTAGACTTGAGTCGGTCAAAGAAATCCATCACCACTTCGGCCATCGGCATTTCATAGGTGACAGCCACTTGCTTGCCGTGGTAGTTCATCGCGGTTTGCATACCACGTTTCTCGACACACAGGGTGATAACGTTACCGACAAACTCTTGCGGCACAAGAATGTTGGCTTCAACAATCGGCTCAAATATGGTTTCGATATCGTTTACCGGTGGCAAGTTAACCGGGTTATCAACTTTAACGATATCGCCTGATTTGGTTTCTACTTCATAAACTACAGTCGGCGCCGTGGTAATCAAATCAATGTCATATTCGCGCTCAAGACGCTCTTGAATGATTTCCATGTGTAGCATGCCTAAGAAACCACAACGGAAACCAAAGCCCAGTGCAGCCGAGTTCTCTGGCTCATAAAACAAGGATGCGTCGTTTAGCGATAATTTACCGAGGGCATCACGAAACGCCTCGTAATCATCAGAACTGATCGGAAACATCCCCGCGTATACCTGTGGTTTTACTTTCTTAAAACCAGGTACTGGTGCTTTTGCAGGGTTACGCGTGTTGGTCAATGTATCACCGACCGGCGCACCCAAAATATCTTTAATGCCGGCAATAACAAAACCCACTTCACCGGTATGTAACACCCCCGTTTCATGAGGCTTAGGATTAAAAAATCCGACTTTATCAATTTGATGTGACTGCCCCGTCGACATCACAGTCATTTTATCGCCTGCGCGCAATGTCCCGTTTTTAACACGCACCAATGACACAACGCCTTGATAGTTATCAAACCAGGAGTCGATAATCAGCGCCTGTAACGCGTCGTCTTCATTACCCTTGGGCGGCGGAATTTGTTTAACAATACGCTCAAGTACTTCTTCAATACCGATACCGGTTTTTGCTGAACATTGCACCGCATCGACCGCTTCGATACCTACGATATCTTCTATTTCCTGCGCAACGCCCATGGCATCGGCTTGTGGCAAATCAATTTTATTCAGAACCGGAACGACTTCGAGATCCATATCGATCGCTGTGTAACAGTTAGCGAGCGTCTGTGCCTCTACGCCTTGCGCCGCATCAACCACCAATAACGCACCTTCACAGCCTGCCAGCGAACGCGATACTTCATAAGAGAAGTCGACGTGTCCTGGCGTATCGATGAAGTTCAACTGGTAGGTTTCACCGTCTTTTGCAGTGTAGTGCAAGGTAACACTTTGCGCTTTAATCGTAATACCACGCTCGCGCTCAAGATCCATGGAGTCAAGCACCTGCTCGGCCATTTCGCGATCGGTCAAGCCGCCACAATGTTGTATGAGTCGGTCTGATAACGTCGACTTACCATGGTCAATGTGCGCAATAATAGAAAAGTTTCTGATATTACTTTGCTTAAACGCCTTATCCGGCATTGATACACCTCTACAAAAAATCAGCGAGCAACTTTGGCTCGAAGCAAATTCAAAACTGGCCTGATCATACCGATGTTAGCGGCAAGACTAAAGATATTTATCGGTTTTCACGGGCTGGGGTGCGCGGGCGTGCTCACAACGAGCAACTGATTTACGCGCACATCTCGGAGGCGGAACCACAAACGCAGAGCCACAAAACTGACTGCAAAGCCAGAAAATGAGAGTAGAATGATATAGCCCTCGGTCATTGCAGTGAGTGAGGTAAGCACACTTGCAAACAGCAATAGTGTTACCACGGGCAAGCCATAAAGTAACAACGCGAAACGTGTCACTTGCTGTTCTGGAATCGATAACTCAACATACTCACCCACGGCGACAGGTGACTCGGTTTTAACTACAAAGGTTGAATGCCTATCAGAGAACACCTTGCTTAAAATACCTGCGCCACAGGTGGTGTTCTGCTCACAGCCAGAGCACGCACTTTTCAGTTGCGTCGAGACAGTCACACGCTGACCATCGACCGCCACCACTTGTGCAAGTTCTTTCATGATTCACTGTACCTCTGCCACAATGCGTTTTGCCGTTTGTATGGGTATCTGCCCCACAACCGTAATTATCACATCATTGCGTGGTTCAGTATACAAATTTTGGCTGCCCACGACACTCATTGCCGTTGTTTGCTCTAAGCCACGGGGCGCAATATAAACTGAGTATTCAGTCAAACCGTCGGTAAACAAGTAATGGTCGACTGGGGTGTTATCGACCGCTAGCTGATGATGTTTTTTGTCAACCAGCCGAAACCCCTCGGGCTGCCATGTCGGTTGCATGTCAGTCTGCATTTGATGGCTGCGGGTTGAAAGTTGAATTAACGGCGGCATAGAGAGTCGTTTAAGCTCTTCTAACAGCGGGCTTGGATCTTGACGTAGCGCCAAACTGGTGACCTGCACTTGTTCAATAGGGACACCTTCTTCATTCATCATCATCATCTTTAGTGGCATGCCCGAATCACGATCAACCCACACGGAGAAGCCAAACCGATTGTCATGTTTACTGATGAGACGAATATGCTGCGCTTTTCTGTCCAAAACTCGCGCACCACCGACCGCCACTACACGGTAGTAACTTTGAATTTGCTCAAAGCTCTGGCTAAACGCGGGCGGAATAAGATGATTGATTGAGCTTGCGCGGAGAGAATAATCGCGGGCTGCGGGATGAAAGTGTGACACACGGTCACCGATCCTCAAGGCTCGAAATCCGGAGCCGTTCATTTGTACAATTAACTCGAGTTGTTCGCCATCAGGTTCAACGGCGTGCAACCAATGATAGGGTTCAATACGTTCGCCCACCACGTAGACTAACGATGCCTCGAAATTACGCCCGTTCAGCGCGTCCGACATAAAGTTATACCAACGCACACCATCACTGTGCGATATCTTTTCCGGCTCTTGTTGTGCAAACGCTGGCGAAGCCGAGAGCAACGCCAGCGTAAGTGATATAAGCCAAACACCCAATTTCATAGCCATTCCTTAATTACTGCGGCGATTGTGGGTCCTGTTGACTGACTTTTTCAGCATCTTCAGTATCATTTTCGTCGTTCACCGCTTCACCGCCCAACATCATAATTTGTTGTTGATGATCAATCATATACGATTGTGCTTGGCGTCGCATTGACTGCTCAACGGCTTGATGCGTTGCAGTCGCAGGTGTCGAATTTGGACTAAAGCTCACGGGTTCACGCGCACCTAAAGGATTTGTCAGAATGGACGGTTGATCAACACCTGATGCATCCCCGGGGGTCTGATAGGTCTGCACTGTCACCAGCGCAACCGCCGCCACTCCTGCTGCAACAGCTACTTTTGCAACTGGATTAAACCAACGCATCGCGGCTTTGCGCGCCGCGGCAGAACGTGAAGACGTATGCGCTTGCACGAGATTGTCTGACTTAACCTCATTACTTGCAGCAGGCATTGCATCGATTTCAGCAGCGACAGCAGCGCTAATATCTAACGGACCGTTGTGATTAAGCTCGCCTTTCATGGCGCTTCTAATGACACCGTACCGATACCACCGTTCGCTTTGCTCTGCATCTTCCAACTGCGCGTCTAAGTCCGCCTGTTCGATAGCATCTTGTTCACTATCAAACAACGCCGACCAATATTCTTGGCGGTCGTCTGCTGACTCTAACGTGTCGTTGGATAAATGGGCTTTAGACATAAAGATTCCTCTATTAATTACCGTTCTAGCAACGGCTTTAATTGGCTGTCGATAGCCTCTCTCGCCCTGAATATACGGGATCTTACCGTACCAATTGGGCAATCCATTTCGACAGCGATTTCCTCGTACCCTAAACCTTCTATTTCACGCAATGTGATTGCTCGTTTAAGGTCTTCTGGTAATTCATCAATAGCGCGCAACACCACCGTTTGAATTTCATCCGTTAACAGCTGATGCTCGGGACTCCCCGCATCCTTTAGTGCGCCGCTACCCTCATAATATTCTGCATCCTCTGCATCAACATCTGATGCAGGTGGCTTGCGTCCTTGTGAAACTAGATGATTTTTCGCAGTGTTAACGGCTATACGATATAACCAAGTATAGAATGCACTTTCGCCTCTAAAATTGGGTAACGCGCGGTAAGCTTTTATAAACGCCTCTTGCGCCACGTCTGCCACATCACCTTGTTGTTTCACATAACGGGAGATCAAGCTCATGACTTTGTGTTGGTATTTTTTCACCAATAAGTCGAATGCGCGGTTATCACCTTTTTGTACACGTTCGACCAGCTGTTGGTCCGTCATTTGTTCGCTCATCCGAGCCTTTTCTCCCTTGCTAATCACTACATAGCACTGGCGGCTCATGTATTCGTAAGTTCTGACCGCCGTGCTCGTAAAAAGTTCGCAAAAATTTTCAGTTTGCGTAAAATCGAGCAAAATCCTTAATGAGTACTTTATGGAACCTGCAGCAAATTATCAATCAGATGTTCTTGTCATTGGTTCGGGTGCAGCGGGTCTGACGACCGCCCTGCAGCTAGCAGACCACCATTCAGTGATTATTGTTAGCAAAGGACCACTGACCGAAGGCTCCACCTATTATGCACAAGGTGGAATCGCGGCCGTATTCGACGAATCGGACAGTATTGAAAGCCACGTCGAAGATACCCTCATTGCTGGCGCTGGTTTGTGTGAGCGCGAGACAGTTGAGTTTACCACACGCAATGCACGCGAAGCATTGCAATGGTTGATTGATGAAGGCGTAGGCTTCGATCAGGTTGAATCAAAAGCAGATTCTCCTACCTATCACCTGAATCAGGAAGGTGGTCACAGCCATCGACGTATTCTGCACGCCGCTGATGCGACCGGAAAAGCGGTACAAACAACATTACAAAGCAAAGTATTGGCGCACCCCAATATTAAAGTGCTTGAGCGTTTTAATGCCGTGGATCTGATTACCGGGCGTCGACTCCAGCGCGAGCCTGGCTGCTACGGCGCATACTTGTGGAACCGCAAGCTCGAGCGCGTCGAGACGGCCGCCGCACGCTTTGTGGTGTTGGCTACTGGCGGTTCAAGTAAGGTATACCAGTACACCAGTAACCCCGATATTGCCAGCGGTGACGGGATTGCTATGGCTTGGCGTGCGGGTTGTAGTGTTACCAATATGGAATTTAACCAATTTCACCCAACCTGCCTGTATCACCCTAATGCGCAAAGCTTTTTGCTGACTGAAGCATTACGTGGCGAAGGTGCGGTCTTGCGTCGCCCCGACGGCAGTCGTTTTATGGACAGCTTTCACGAAGCTGCTGAGTTGGCACCACGCGATGTCGTCGCGCGGGCAATCGACTATGAAATGAAACGTTTAGGTGCGGATTGCATGTATTTGGATATTTCGCATCAAACTGAGGCGTTTCTGCGCCACCACTTCCCGACTATTTTTGAAAAATGCCTCAGTTTGGGCATTGATATGAGTAAACAGCCCATCCCTGTGGTTCCCGCGGCTCATTATACCTGTGGGGGGATTACGACTAACCTCAACGCCGAAACTGACCTGCCGCGTTTATATGCCGTAGGCGAAGTTGCGTACACAGGACTTCATGGTGCCAACCGCATGGCGAGTAACTCGTTACTTGAGTGTTTAGTATTCGCACGCGCTGCTGCGCAACATATTTTAGAGCAAAGCCACGAAACGCCGGTGGTGGATCATCTTCCTGCATGGGATGACAGCCAAGTCAGTGATTCAGACGAGGAAGTCGTTATTCAGCATAACTGGCACGAGTTGCGTCTGTTCATGTGGGATTACGTAGGTATCGTGAGAACAACCAAGCGTCTAGAGCGTGCGTTGCATCGAATTCAGCTATTGCAGCAAGAAATACACGACTACTACAGTAACTTTAAGGTGAGTAATAACTTGCTTGAATTGCGTAACCTCGTGCAAGTTGCCGAGCTCATTGTGCACAGTGCGCTTGCGCGAAAAGAAAGTCGAGGGTTGCATTACACGCTCGATTATCCAGATCTTGACCCGAACGCAAAGCCCACCAAGTTAGTGCCGCAACACTTATAAACGGCATTCAAGACAACGCCGGAGCTGACACCAAAGCGCCGGCGTTAATTGCCTACGATAAAAACAAAAGTACAGTGTTTGCTTTTTGCCGTGCGTCGATTTTTGAGTCAACCGAATAAGCAACCATGTGTTAAAAAGACACTGCCAGGCAAACGTGCCCTGCCAATGTTCACCGTCGACCCACCACTGCAGCGCATCTTCACTGACGGATAGCAGTCTGTCGCCGGACTGCAAGTGCACCATAAACTAGACCTTAACGCGTGCCAGCATGAGATCAACCATACGCTGAAGTTCCGCATCGGGACATTGTTTATGGCCCATGAACCAAGCGAATAGATCCGGGTCATCGCAGGTAACAAGGCGACGAAACACCGCTTTGTCGTCATCGCTCAAATGGTCATAAGCTTCGTCAACGAAGGGTTCGAATAACACATCCAGTTCGAGCATTCCACGACGACACGCCCATTTAAGCCGACGCTTGTCTTTTAATGCTTCTTCGGATTGCTTTAATGTGAACATTTTTACTCCCAGCCTTGAATTCAAATTCAATAGCCTCATATTAGCATGACATGGCAATTAAAGGAGCCTTTTAAATGAGCAAAGTCATGTCAGAGCACGCTTCCGAACAGGATACGGTGTTATGTCCGTTAACCCGCTATGGCGTATTGTCCGTAAACGGCGACGATGCACGCAGTTTTCTTCAGGGGCAACTGACCTGTAACCTGAATGGTTTAAAACCCGGTGACGTGTGTTTCTCAGCTCACTGCGAGCCAACAGGTAAAACGCTGAGTGTATTTTGGCTTTATTGCTACGCAGATAATGAGTTTTGGCTTGTGATGAATCACTCTGCAATGGCAGCTTCACTGGCGCAGTTTCAAAAATACGGTGTGTTTAATAAAGTATCTTTTGAAGACAAAACCGCTGATATTTGCCTTGTTGGTGCAGCCACCGAACATGACAATTTTGCCGCGCCACAGGAAAGCGAGTTATTGGCTCAAATCAAGGTTGGCAGCGAACCTCATCAGTTCGTGCTAGTATATAGAACAGAAATTACGTGCAATTCTGACGAAAAATTGTGGGATGCCCTTGAAATTGAACGAGTGCGCCCTCAGGTCGTTGGTGAACTTGCGCAACAATTCGTGCCACAAATGCTTAATGTGCAAGCGTGGGACGGAATTGATTTTAAGAAAGGTTGTTATATCGGCCAAGAGACTGTTGCCCGAATGCGTTACTTGGGTAAACAAAAACGCGCACTGTTCCGTGTCAGCGGTTCTGCACAAAACCCCGTAAAGGCGGGCTCGCAGGTTGAACGGAAAGTGAGTGATAATTGGCGTCGAGGAGGTACGATAATTATGGCAGTGAATCGTACCGACACCCAAGTGGATGGTTTAGCGGTATTACCAATAGATATTGAGGTAGGTACTCCGCTCCGTTTGCAAGGTGACGACGATAGTCTCTTGGAAATACACACACTGCCTTATCAATTAGGTTAACTATTATGAGCGAAGCAATTGCCCCGAATAAAGTGGTCGCCATCCATTACACTGTTAAGACAGCTGAAGGTCAAACATTGGATCAGTCTAAGGAAGGCAATCCACTGAGCTTTATCCATGGCCGAGGCATGCTGATCCCAGGTTTAGAAAATGCATTGGAAGGTAAAGAAATCGGCGAGAAATTTACTGCCGAAATCGGTCCTGAAGAAGCATACGGTGAGCGTCATGAAGGTTTGATCCAAACAGTTCCACGCAACCTGTTCGGTGAAAACGATGTGCAGCCAGGTATGCAGTTCCGTGCAAGCACTGACCAAGGTGACCAATCTGTCATCATCGTTGAAGTTAACGACGACGAAGTCACTGTAGACGGTAACCACCCACTCGCTGGTGTGAACCTTAACTTTGATGTTGAAGTTGTTGAAGTACGTGACGCAACCGAGCAAGAGCTTGAGCACGGTCACGTTCACACAGACGGTGAAGACCACTAATCACGGAGTGATTAACGGTTCATTCGATTAAGGGGCGATTTATTCGCCCCTTAATTTTTGCTCACGCTCAATCAACGCTTGCTTTCGATGAATTCCAGCCGAGAACCCTCTCAACTCGCCTTTGATACCTATCACTCGATGACAAGGAATAACGATAATAAAGGGATTTCTTGCCACTGCATTAGCGACTGCTCGAACACTTTTGGGACGCCCGATACGCTCCGCAATACACTTATAAGACAGCGTATCGCCAGGACGGATATCGCGAAGTGTTGATAACACCTGGTTTTGAAAATCAGTGGTTTTTACGCGCAGTGGTAAACTGAACTTCTGTCGGCAACCAGCAAAATACTCTTCTAATTGCGCTCGCGTTTGCATCAACACAGGATGCTTATGATTGACGACCGACTCGGTCAAATCGGGCACATTCTTCTGATCTTTATAGTAAAGACCCGTCAAATGGGCTTCATTAGCCATCGCCACCATGTGACCCAGCGGGGTGTCAAACTCTAAATGGTACATTCAGTCTCCATTACCTAACGTTTAATAAAATTGAATAATAAAGAACGGTTCCTTGTTTCTTTTTTCTAATTTATTAAATGGTAGACTAAAAAAAAGCCACCCGACAAGGGTGGCTGTTAGATTATTTTGGACTTAATCTGCTTTAGGACGCATATGTGGGAATAAGAGCACGTCACGGATGGTCGATGAATCCGTTAACAGCATCACCAAACGATCGATACCAATACCCTCACCCGCCGTCGGTGGCATACCATGCTCCAACGCAGTGACATAGTCTTCATCGTAGAACATCGCTTCGTCGTCACCCGCTTCTTTAGCTTCCACTTGATCACGGAAACGTTGCGCCTGATCTTCAGCATCATTCAGCTCCGAGAAGCCGTTCGCTAACTCACGTCCGCCCGCAAAGAACTCAAAGCGGTCGGTGACAAATGGGTTGTCATCGTTACGGCGCGCCAACGGCGACACTTCGGCTGGATAAGCTGTAATGAACGTTGGTTGGATCAAACGATGCTCAGCGACCGTTTCAAAAATTTCGATTTGAATTTTGCCTAAGCCCCAAGCGGACTGAACCTCAACACCGACTTTCTCGGCAATAGCGGTCGCTTGTTCGCGGTCATTGAGCTGTTCTTCAGTGACTTCAGGCATATACTTGATAATTGCCTCTAATACCGTCATGCGCTCAAAACGTTGGCCGAAATCATAAGTGACACCGGCACTTTCAAAGGTGGTTGAACCCAACACGTCTTGAGCGATACCACGCAGCATATCTTCCGTCATATCCATTAAGTCGAAGTAATCTGCGTAGCCCCAGTAGAACTCCAACATGGTGAACTCAGGGTTGTGACGCGTCGATAGACCCTCGTTACGGAAGTTACGGTTAATTTCGAACACTTTCTCAAAGCCACCGACCACTAAACGCTTAAGGTAGAGCTCCGGTGCAATACGCAGGAAAAGCTCCATGTCTAGCGCGTTATGGTGAGTTGAGAATGGGCGCGCAGACGCACCACCAGGGATGGTTTGCATCATCGGTGTTTCGACTTCAAGGAACTGACGCTCGTTGAGGTAACGACGGATGTAGTCAATGACGCGAGAACGCACGAGAAAAGTGTTACGAGATTCTTCATTGGTAATCAAATCAAGGTAACGTTGGCGATAGCGCGTTTCTTGATCCGCTAACCCATGGAATTTATCCGGTAGAGGGCGCAGTGCTTTGGTTAACAAACGCACATCATCAACAAGTACGCTAAGCTCACCTGTACCCGTCTTAAACAAAACACCACTGGCGCCGACGATATCGCCTAAATCCCATTTTTTAAACTCGCTGTTGTAAAAACCTTCGGGCAGGTTATCACGCGCTACATAAAGCTGAATTTTGCCCGACATATCTTGAATGGTTGCAAAGCTAGCTTTACCCATAATACGGCGCGTCATCATACGACCGGCAACTTTTACACGCACACCTTGTTGCTCGAGTGACTCTTTTTCGGCGTCGTCATACTGAGCGTGTAATTCTTCGGCAAGTGAATCACGGCGAAAATCATTAGGAAAGGCAACGCCCTTCTCACGAATCGCCGCCAACTTCGCTTTTCGTTGCGCGATTTGTTCGTTTACATCAACTTCCGGCGTTTGTGACTTATCTGTCATAATCTTGCTTCCTCTTCGAATACGTTACTATCGCGACTTAACTTAGCTACAGACCGCTTTTTAAGCTGGCTTCGATAAATGGGTCGAGCGCACCATCTAGCACTGCCTGTGTGTTTCTATTCTCGACACCCGTGCGTAAATCCTTGATACGCGCATCATCGAGTACATATGAACGAATTTGGCTACCCCAGCCGATATCAGCTTTTGAATCTTCGAGTGCCTGCTTATCCTCGTTCTGTTTTTGAATCTCTAACTCATACAGTTTTGCTTTTAACTGCTTCATTGCTGAGTCTTTGTTTTTGTGTTGCGAACGGTCACTTTGACACTGCACCACAATCCCCGTTGGCTCATGCGTAATACGCACGGCAGAATCGGTACGGTTAACGTGCTGACCACCGGCACCTGACGCTCGATACGTGTCAATTCGCAAATCAGCCGGGTTGATTTCAATTTCGATGTCGTCATCGACTTCCGGATAAATGAATACCGACGCGAAGGACGTATGCCGACGGTTACCTGAGTCAAAAGGTGATTTACGTACTAAGCGGTGAACGCCTGTCTCGGTACGCAACCAACCATACGCATACTCGCCTGCGATGCGCACGGTAGCTGATTTAATGCCAGCCACTTCGCCTTCTGAAAGCTCAGTAATCTCGGTTTTAAACTCATGCGCTTCTGCCCAACGCAAATACATGCGCAACAACATATTGGCCCAGTCTTGGGCTTCTGTTCCACCTGAGCCTGACTGAATGTCTAAGTAGCAATCCGATGAGTCATTTTCACGCGAAAACATACGACGGAATTCAAGCGCTTCAAGCTGCGTTAACAGTTGTTCTAGCTCTTCTTCTGCCTCATTGAACGTGGTTTCATCTTCAGCTTCTACAGCCAAATCAACCAACCCTTCGATATCCTCAAGCCCCTGCTCTAAGTTGTCGAGCGTCTCGATGACTTGCTCTAACGCAGCGCGTTCCTTGCCGAGACTCTGTGCCTTCGGCGGATCATCCCATACTTCAGGTTGTTCGAGTTCTCGAGTAACTTCTTCTAAGCGCTCTTTCTTGTGAGCGTAGTCAAAGATACCCCCTGAGCGCCTCACTGCGTGAGCGCATCTCTTTAATGGCGTTATAAGTGGCGTTTGTCTCAAACATCACAGGACCCTTCGTTGTTTAATTGGCATAAACGGGTATTTTACCGCAAAGCGCGCAGTTGCTCCACCAACAACTGCACCGAAGTACGCCCTCGGAAAGAATTCAATTGTGGCTTGTATACAAGTTCAACCCACTGACACTGGTGATTGGGCCACTGCTCAAGGTCACAATAAAATGAAATAGCATCAAAAATTCCCCCTTCTTGGGTCTGCACCACCAGTTTCAGATGACGTTCGCCGACGATACGTTGCTGTAAGATCCGAAACTCACCATCGAACATCGGTTCTGGAAACTTTTGTCCCCACGGCCCGAGTGCATCGAGCTGTTGAATGAACTCAATGTTTAACTGCGCATCCGATAATGCCCCATCAGACCAAATGACAGGCTGTACAACCTCTTCTGTCAGCCAATCCACAGCCGCTTGCGAGACGGCCGTTTCAAAGGCACTGAGCTGTGCTTCAGGTAGCGATAAACCAGCGGCCATCGCGTGACCACCAAAACGCTCGATGATATCGGGAAACTGAGTATCGACGCGCTCTAAAAGGTCGCGTATGTGTACGCCGTCGATTGAACGTGCCGAGCCTTTGAGATGGGTCTCGCTCTCTTTTGCAAACACAATGACTGGGCGATGAGTGCGTTCCTTAACCCGTCCTGCAACGATGCCGATGACCCCGCTGTGCCATTGTTCGTTATACAATACGATGACATTTGGCAGCTGACCTTGGTTATCGAGCTGCAGTTGACTGACAATCGACTCGGCTTCGGCCTTCATATCAGCCTCGATTTCTCGTCGCTGCGTATTCAAATCGCACAGCGTTTGAGCGAGCGACTGCGCCCTCTCCGACCCGGCGAGTAGACATTCGATACCTAAACTAATGTCATCAAGGCGGCCGGCGGCATTAATCCGAGGACCGATCGCAAACCCAAGGTCACTCGCTTGCAACTTGGCGATATCGCGACCACTTTGTTCAATCAATGCGCGTATACCGGCACGGCATTGCCCTGCTTTTATTCGGCTCAACCCCTGCTGAACTAAAATACGATTATTTTTATCAAGAGGAACAACATCGGCGACCGTGCCTAATGCCACTAAATCCAAGAAGTCGGCTAACTTCGGTGTTGGTTCACCCGCTTCACGTAAGCGTGCGCGCAGCGCCGCTAGTAAGTAAAAGGCAACCCCGACACCCGCCAACGCTTTGCTTGGAAAATCACACCCTGGTTGATTCGGATTCACAATCGCAGCGGCTTGTGGCAACGTCGCGGGGGCAAGGTGATGGTCCGTGATGACTAACTTTATTCCCCGCTCTGCGGCGCGCTCCGCAGCCTCATGAGCGGCTATACCATTATCAACCGTCAGAATTAAACCAACCTGTTGCGCGGCCAACTGATCGACGATCGCTGCCGATAGGCCATATCCCTCTGTCATACGGTTGGGTACGCGATAGCTGACCTTGGTAAAACCCATTTGTGGTAATGCTGACATCAATAGCGCCGTACTCGTGGCACCATCGGCATCAAAGTCACCACAGATTACTATCGCCTCGCCTTTGGTACGTGCATCTAACAACGCGTCACAGGCTTCCTCAATGCCGCGCAGCTGAGAGAAATGTGCCATACCGCGCAACGTAAGGTTCAATTGCTCGGGTGTGGTCACCCCTCGATGCGCGAGAACCTGTCTGATAATGTCAGGCCATTCGGCGGGTAAACCTTCAGCGGATGCACTGCCATAGCGTTTTACTAACTTCAAAGCCATCGTTATTGTGCAGCTTCAATTTCAGCAATAATCGCATCGGCACCGCGCAGTCCAGCAAGCATACGTCCGTTCGGCAAAATCAGTGCGGGAGTGCCCGTAACACCGAGCATTTGTCCGAGTTGATAATGTTGACCAACCGGGTTCTCACAGCGCGTGGTTGCACTGATAGACTGTTCGTTAAACAATGACGATAACGCTTCGCCAGCATCTTTTGAGCACCACGCTTGTTGCAATTCACGCCCGCCTTGTGAGCCCAAGCCACCACGTGGAAACGCTAAGTATTGAATGGTGATGCCTTTATCCAGATAGCTGCCTAAATTGTTATGTAACCGTTTGCAGTAACCGCACGTGGTATCGGTAAAAATGGTGATGACATGTTTTTCTTTAGACGATTTGTAAGTAATCATCTCGTCTTGATGCTCGGCGACCTTGCGTTTGCGTAGCGATTGCAGCGCTTGTTCGGTTTTGTTTTCGGGGCCGCCCTCGGTCAGTTTGTAAAGACTGCCCGCCAATAAATACTCACCATCCTCAGATAAATAGACAATCCCCTGATTGGTCGATAGCTCGTACACACCAGGCATTCCGGATTCTTTAATACTCAAGACCTCAACACCCAACTGTTTGAGTTTGCTCGTATCCAACTGCTCATTTGCGTTCGCAGTGAAGGCGACAAATAAAAGCGAAAACGCAATGGTTTTAACCGTATGACCCAACTTCATATTGACCTCAATTAACCTCTTGGATGGAACGCCGCATGCATTTGTTGCAAGCGCTCTTTTGCTACTTGTGTATAAATTTGTGTTGTCGATAAATCACTGTGTCCCAGCAACATCTGCAGCACGCGTAGATCGGCACCATGATTCAGTAAATGGGTAGCGAAAGCGTGACGCAGCGTGTGCGGTGAGAGATGAGCACGAATATGCGCCTGTTCCGCGTAGGCTTTAATGCGATACCAAAATGCTTGTCGCGTAAGTAAGGTGCCGCGCTGGGTAATGAACACCCAGCCTGAGCTACGGTCGCTAAGCGCAGTCCTTCCATGCTTTAAGTAACGGGATAACCACTCAACCGCTTCTTCTCCCAATGGCACTAACCGCTCTTTATCACCCTTGCCAACCACTCTTACTAAGCCTTGTTGTAATGACACTTGGTCATACTGCAATCGCACCAGTTCGGTGACCCGCAAACCCGATGCATACAGTACTTCAAGCATGGCCCGATCGCGCAAACCGATGGGGGTCTCGGTATTTGGCGCCGCTAATAATGCCAACACATCCTGTTCAGTCAACGAATGTGGCACCGATGGACTCATCTTGGGGCGTTTCAATTTCGCGACGGGGTCACTACTAAACCAGCCCTCTTTGAGCGCAAAGGGCGTGAGTTTTTTCATAGCACTCAAAAAGCGTGACGTACTGCGAGGCGATAATCCCTGAGTTCGCCGCCATAATAGATAGTCCTGCACCGCTTGAGCGCTTACTTGTGTCAGTCCTACGCGTTGTTCAGACAAAAATTCACAAAATTTCTTCAGATCGCTGCGGTACGCAGCTTGCGTGTTTTCGCTTACACCATGAGCCAGCCATAAATGTTCGATAAACTGCTCAATACGCTCCGCATCGTGTGGGTGAATTTTCATGCCCATTCTTTATACCAACAACTGAATGGTTATCAGCTTACATGAGCGGTTGCTGATCTTCTATACCCATTGATTGCAAAACATCATATAGACGCGAAGGATTGTTTCTACGAGCAGGTTCTCGCTTCGGTAAAGTCGCTCGTTGACGGCGTTGGCGAGTTTTCCAATCCAAGTTAGCTATTAGCTCGATGGGTAACCGGTTGGGCGAGGCGTCCAACACTAACGGCTGCGGCAGGAGTGCATCGGATAAGCGCTGATGCGAAAGCTCACTTACTGTGCTGTGAACACCCGCTGGTATTTTATAGCCTATGGCTGCACCGAGTGGGCGAGGACGAGCTGCGCCAATGCGACGTTGCCAATTCGGCTCAGATAGCCTAGCTCCGTCGATCGATGGCTGCTCATTTAGTGTTGATACCCAATACGCAAACGTTGCCGCAAAGCCGCTATTAAGCGCTTGATTGGCAAACGTCTCTGCTTTTTCAACAAAAGGATCGAGTTGTATTTCTCGTACCGCTTGCATTGGACACTCCGCTAACTCACATACACGAGTTATCGGCAAACGATGAGAAATGATGAGTTTTTTTAGTTATCCCTTTACAACCGAATTCAGGTTGCTATCATACGCGCTCTTCTGATGGAGGGGTTCCCGAGCGGTCAAAGGGATCAGACTGTAAATCTGACGGCTCAGCCTTCGCAGGTTCGAATCCTGCCCCCTCCACCACTTTTTTTAAGAGTGGTCTTACATCTTCAGAATGACTTTCCCAAACGTTCTATTCTCTCGAATATAATCCATTGCTTCGTTTACTTCATCCGCGGCGACCACCTTGTCCAATATCGGCATCACTCGGTGTGCACTAAAAGCTTCTCCAAACTCGTCCCAAAGCTCGCGTAAAATCGCTCCCTTACGCTGTGACGATAACGCTCGCAAAGTTGAGCCAATAATACGTTGACGCTTCATGAGCATACGCCCGAAGTCCACTTGACCCTCGCGTCCGCCCATCAACCCAATCAGTACAATGCGTCCTTCGGTGTTCAAAAAGCCTTGATCTCGTGCGATCGAGTCACCGCCAATTGGATTGAGGATAACGTCAACGCCGTCATCGTCGAGTTGCTGCCAGTCACGTTCATGATGGCGGTTAAGTGACAATCTTGCACCTAACTTACGACAAAACCGCTGCTTTTCATCAGTACCCACAACCGCGATGGTTTCAATATTTTTCTCTCGGCATAGTTGAATCAACGAAGTCCCGACACCACCAGCCGCTGCATGAATTAATACACGCTCGTGGGCTTTAACACGCGCCAATTGAAATACGTTTAAAAATGCTGTTGCAAAGGTTTCCAGCCAACCAGCACCTTGCTCCAGACTCCAGCCCTTTGGCAGTGGTAACACTTGTTGTTGATCGACTAAAACCTGCTCGGCATAACCACCCGCAGCCAACAGTGCACAGACTTCGTCACCCACACTGAACGCCTCAACATCATGACCGACCTCTATTATGCGACCGCTGCATTCTAAACCAGGGATATCCGACGCTCCGGGGGGTGGAGGATAAGCGCCCGCCACTTGCATTAAATCTGCCCGATTAATGCCTGCATGGCTAATTTCGATTCTTACTTGATAACTCTCAAGTGCTTGCGTTTGTTCACTATTTACCCACTCTATACGCCCATCGACGATCCGTGCTGCATTCATAAAAATCCACTCTTTACTAATCTGCAAAATATTACTTAGTTAGCGCCATTCGGAGCTTAACATAGTCGCTATTTAACAGTATGCTGAAAACAACTTTCCTTAAGTTATGTACGGTATGAGCGAAGCACTGGATTTATCAGACAAGCGTGTCCTGATTATTGAAGATCAAAAAGCCTTTCAAGTCATGTTGAAAGGATTATTGATTAATTTAGGTGCCAAAGAGGTCGACGCCAAACGCACAGGTGAAGCAGGTATCGCCGCTTACGCTCGCCGTCCTTATGATATTTTACTCGTCGATTATAATTTAGGGCGTGGTAAAAATGGTCGTCAGGTACTCGAAGAGCTACGGCAACGTCAGATGCTCAAGCCAGAGACACTATTTTTTATCATCACAGGTGATAATACCCGTCCTATGGTCTTAAGCGCGCTTGAGTTACAACCGGACGACTACCTCACAAAACCCTTTTCACATCGTGTCCTACGTGCCCGTTTACTGCGCGCTTACAAGCGTAGAATGTGGCTTAGAGACGTATTTAAGTCACTTTACAGTAAGAATTACGAACAATGTATTGAGGCGTGCCAAAAACACATCAATGCGCAAAGTCGTTATGCGCCGTATTGTCAGAAGTTGCAAATCGAACTCTACAATAAAGTGGGCCAACTCGATGCGGCGGACGCGGCGATTGAACAACTTCTTGCTGATGGAGGGCAAAGCTGGGCACGCTTAAAGCAGGCTGAAACCCGCCTGTTACAGCAACGTCCCGACGAAGCACTAGAGCTAATTGCATCGGTAATCAAGAAAATGCCTAATGCAATTGAAGCACATGATTTAAAAACCCGCTGTTACTTGATTAAGTCTTCACTTAGCGATGCGCTTGATAGCGCCCGTGTGGCAATCACCATGGCGCCTTTCTCTATCGAACGACAAACGTTGCTGGCACGGATTGCCAGAGACTCAGAGAATTATGAAATAGCTAAACAGGCGATGAATAATGTGCTGCAAATTGCACGCACTTCTGTATATCGAAATGTTCAGCATTTATGTAACTATTTGCGCGCAATTTTAGATGCCGCAGAGCATGCCGAAACACGCCAACAAATTGCTAAATATCAAACCGAAGCGACGATGGAACTCCAGCGTGCCCGCTTTGATGAAAACTTGGTGTATTCAGATGTCTCTTTTGAAACGATCGAATCTATTCTCCTGTCACGGATTGATTCCTTTAATGGTCGTCTTCGGGAAGCACAGAGCCGTCTCAATCATGTTGTTGGCGATGACTTAGCAGCCGGGAATAAACTACCAGAAGAAATAAGCTTTGATGTAGTAGCGATTTTGATGGATTTAGGTGAGTTTGAAAAAGCCGATGACATCATGCAGCAATATCAAGAGTTGTTTTCTGTCGACGAATACACCCAGCGCTTGCTGCGTGACCGTGTTTCCCGCTCTGAGGGAAGACGTGCCCAATTTCGTGATATGCACGAACAAGGAATTCGCGAGTATGAGGATAGGCATTACAAAGAGGCCCTTAATAGCTTCAGAGAAGCCTTGAAAATGGCTCCGTTAAACAGTGGCGCAGCACTTAACTTTATTCAAGCCGCTGTTCGTTATTGTGCGGAAGCAAACTCTGACAATGAAATTGGTTTCCTCAAAAAAGAGTGCTTGTCGTGTTTGCGCACGCTGCAAGGGATGGCTCTTTCGAGCTCACATGCAGCGCGCTACCAGCACTTAATCAAACAGACCGCGCGGTTCAACCTGAGCTAGGCCTTGGTTAACGTGCCTTGTTGGTAATCGCGAATCGCTTGCTCGATTTCTTGTGGTGTATTCATCACAAAAGGCCCGTATTGGCTGATCGACTCACCAATCGCATCACCTAATAACAGCATCACACCACTGTCTTGCTCGCCCGTGACAGAGATGTTGGACGTTTCGCTGTCCCACACCACGAGCTCACCGCGTTCAACGCGTTTACCGTCGAGCGTTATCGTACCTTGGTAAACATACAGTAGTTGGGTGGTATGCTGCGCCAATTCGATGTGCTCCTCGCCCGCTTGATTAAAGCGCAGATCAGCGATAAAAAAGCGTTGTTCAGGCAACGAGACAGGTCCTTGGTGCTCACCATAGTGACCCGCAATCAGCCGCAAAGTACTATGCTCTAACGGCACCTCTGGAATGACGTTCGCTTTATAATCGTACCACTCTGGATCATCCATTTTATGTTTTGCGGGCAAGTTTATCCAAAGCTGGAAGCCCCACATTAAGCCATCGGTTTGCTTGGGCATTTCTGCATGAATGATGCCTCGAGCCGCTTTCATCCACTGCACGCCGCCGGCACCCACTAACCCTTTGTTACCAACCGAATCCTCGTGTGCCATTTGGCCAGCCAACATGTAGGTCAGGGTACAAAAACCACGGTGCGGATGCGGCGGGAAACCGGCAATGTAATCATCCGGATTATCAGAACGAAACTCATCAAGCATCAAGAACGGGTCTTGATGCTTAAATGCAGGCTGATTGATGATGCGCGACAGTTTAACGCCAGCACCATCTTGCGCTGCTACGCCTTTAACGCGTTTTACGATACTCATACCCACTCCTAAAATGATAACTCAGGTCCCACCGGCACAATCTGCGTGGGATTAATGGTTTTGTGGCTGCCATAGTAATGGCGTTTAATATGATCCATGACGACCGTGTCTGCGACGCCTGGGTGATTGAACAAGCGGCTAAGATACCCACTCATCTTAGGGTAGTCATGAATGCGGTATTTATTTGTTTTAAAGTGACCAAAGTACACCGCGTCAAACCGCACTAACGTAGTAAATAATCGCCAATCCGCCTCGGTCAACTGATCGCCCACAAGGTAGTCTTGATGCTGCAGACGCTCTTCTACCCAATCTAATGCGTCAAATAATGCCTTAAACGCTTCTTCATAAGCCGTTTGCTCTGTCGCAAAACCGCATTTATACACACCATTATTGATATCGTGGTAAACCCGCTCATTCACTGAATCAATCTCTTCACGCAGCGGTTCGGGATAAAAATCCAAGTCATTGCCTGTTAATTCATTAAATGCCGAATTAAAAATGCGAATAATCTCTGCCGATTCATTATTTACGATGGTTTCAGTCTTCTTGTCCCATAACACAGGCACGGTGACTCGCCCTGAATAGTTCGGATCAGCCTTTAAATACAATTGGTACATGAAATCCGACTGATAAAGCGGGTCGTTAAGCGGTGCATCTGAGAACTCCCAGCCATTTTCCAGCATCAGCGGGTGCACTACAGAAACGTCAATATGCGACTCTAAGCCCTTTAGCTTTCTAAAAATGAGTGCTCGGTGCGCCCATGGACACGCGTAGGAAACGTATAGATGATAACGGCCCGACTCAGGCGGAAACTGCCCGCCCTGCTCAATGTGATTGCGGAATTGTGACTCGCTGCGAACAAAACGACCACCGTGCTTTTTGGTGTCGTACCATTTGTCGTGCCATTTACCTTCGACTAATAAACCCATGATTCATCTCCAAGTGATTGAATTGGATTTATAGTAGATCATATTTTTTAGGATTATTAGCGCATAATTTCCGCTATTACATTCAATTTTTTAGAATGTTAACCACGACATCTGCTGCAACCTCGCTCGCAGACTGGTCAAGCTGTTGGTGGATCGTATCGAATTGCTCGATCAATGCGTGATTATCCTCGGATAACAATTGCGTCATATGCGCTGTAATGCGTTCAACGCTGGCATCGGTTTGCGCAAGCTCAGGTACGATTGCACGTCCAGCAAGTAGGTTAGGTAGAGAGAAAAATGGTGCGTGAAAAAGCCGCTTTATGACTTGATAAGACAACCAAGTAAAACGATACGCAACAACCATAGGTCGCTTAATTAATAGCGCTTCGAGCGCAACGGTGCCGGATGTCAGCAGCAAGTAATCGCACGCACTCATCACGTCACGACTGCGCCCCACACAAATCTCGACATCAGCTTGCATATTGGCTTCAGCAACAAGAGCAGTGAACTCATCGGCGCGTGCCTGATTCACCATGGGGGCGATAAATTTAAGATCTGGGCGATCTTTCTTTAGCGCTTTACACACCTGCAGAAATACCGGTGCCATGCGTGCAAGTTCACCCTTTCTACTACCTGGCAGCACGCCAATATATTGCCCCGCTATCGGCAAGTTCAATAGCGCTCGCGCATCGGCTTTATCGGTCTGACGTGGAATCGCGTCGGCTAACGGATGACCCACAAAGGTAGCGGGCAGATGATGCGCGTCATAAAACTGCTTTTCGAACGGCAGTAAGCATAAAACATGGTCTACCGCCTGCTTAATACCTTTGATACGACCCTTACGCCACGCCCATACCGAAGGACTGACGTAGTGTATCGTCTTAATACCTGATGCTTTAAGGCGCTTTTCAACAGTGAGATTAAAATCAGGCGCATCAATGCCGATGAATACATCGGGCTTTTGTTGCTGCAGAAACTCTACTAAACGCTTGCGATGCTTAAGCAGTTTGGGTAGGTGACGAACGACCTCTGCCAACCCCATGATCGCCAGGTCTTCCATCGGGAAAAACGATGACAGCCCTTGTTGTTCCATTAAAGGACCGCCGACCCCAACGAATTCAATGTGTGGGTAGCGCGATTTAAGCGCTACCATAACACCTGCCCCTAAAATATCGCCCGAGTGCTCACCTGCCACTAAGGCCACTTTAACCGGCGTTTGTACGTTATCCATTAGGGTCGAATAATGCCTCGTTGAGAGTTCGCGATGAACTCGATAAAGCCTGTCAACTTAGGTTCTTCAAGCGCAGCAATCTGTTGTAATGCTTCTTCGACCGTTAAGCTCGACCGATAAAGCAGTTTATAAGCGCGGCGAATATTACGAATTTCTGGTTCGCTAAATTGTCGACGTTTCAAACCTTCAGAATTGATGGTACGGGGGCGCGCGTTGTGCCCTTGCGCCATCACAAACGGCGGAATATCTTGCACCACGATTGAGTTCACTGCTGCAAAAGCATGCGAACCGATTTTACAAAATTGATGCACACCCGTTAAACCACCAAGAATCACTTGGTCGCCTACATGGACATGACCCGCCAAGGTCACTAAGTTGGCAAAAATATTGTCGTTGCCAATCACGCAGTCGTGCGCAACATGTACGTACGCCATGAGCAAGTTACGATCGCCAATACGCGTTACACCCTCATCTTGAATGGTGCCTCGGTGAATAGTAACCGACTCGCGAATGACATTATCGTCGCCAATTTCCAAACGCGTTGGCTCACCCGCGTATTTCTTGTCTTGGCAGTCCTCTCCGACGCTAGCGAACTGATAAATGGTGTTGCGCGCGCCAATTTTTGTTGGACCTTTAATGACAACATGGGAGCGAATGTCACAGTCGTCGCCGATCTCGACGTTGGCACCGATAATCGTCCAAGGTCCAACGGAGACATTGTTACCTAATTTGGCAGACGGATCGATAATAGCCGTTTCGTGAATCACTAGACTTCCCTTCTCGCACAAATAATATCGGCGCTCGCAGCCAGCTCGCCATCGACTTCAGCACGACCCGAGAATTTCCAAATACCACGACGCTCTTTTTCAAACGTGACGTGATAGTGAATCGTATCACCCGGCACCACTTGGCGTTTAAAACGCGCATTATCGATACCCGCAAATAAGTAAAGATCGTTGGCAGTCGACTTTTGTTCGGTGATACGGAAACCCAATAGACCTGCGGCTTGCGCTAAGCCCTCTAGCAACAACACCCCTGGAAAAATAGGGTTACCTGGAAAGTGGCCGTTAAACATGGGTTCATTAAAACTCACATTTTTAAGTGCGTGAATTTCTTTCTCGCAGTCACACGAAATAACACGATCGACCAGTAAGAATGGATACCGGTGCGGTAGTAAGTCGAGTACACCTTGAATATCAAATCCAGAATCAGTGGCTTTCAACATCCTCTCCCTTTACTTAATTTTTTGCAGCTCTTGCTCAATGCCTTTTACACGCTTAAACAGGTCATCTAATTGACGATAACGCGCGCCATTTCTGCGCCACTCACGGTGGTGAGTCGCCGGAATACCTGAGGCATAGACACCGGGTTCGGTAATTTCTTTAATGACCATCGCAAATCCCATGATTTGCACGTCATCACAAATACTGATATGGCCATTTATTGCAGAGGCGCCACCAATCATACAACGCTTACCAATACGGCAACTACCTGCCAGCACCGTACATCCGGCAATGGCGGTATTCTCATCAATGAATACGTTATGGGCAATTTGACATTGGTTGTCAATGATACAGCCGTTACTGATGACAGTATCATCGAGCGCACCTCTATCGACGGTCGTACTCGCACCAATCTCAACATTATCACCAATAATTACGCGACCAATTTGAGGGATTTTTAACCAGCGACCATTTTCGGGTGCCCAGCCAAACCCGTCGGCGCCAATAATCGCACCTGAGTGGATATTACATTGAGCACCGATGACACAACGGTGATAAATATGAACCCCTGACCAGACCTTGGTACCGGCCCCCACGTTCACTTCAGGACCGATGTGGGTATGCGCGCCAATCGCGACATTATCACCAATGACAGCACCCGCTTCGATTACAACATATTCGCCCAACGCAACGTTTTCACCCAACTCAGCACTTGGGTGTACCTTTGCAGTTTCAGCGATACCTTTAGCAGGCGCTGGTGTTGTATCTAGACGCTGAGCGACCTTCGCAAACGCTGCATACGGATTGCTTACCACAATAGCATTGATGGCGGGCATGTCTTCGGCATCTTTGGGAGAAAGGATCACCGCACCGGCCTGACTTGTCTCAAGCTGGTTTTTGTAGCGGCTATTCGCTAAAAACGCAATCTGCGCCGTCGATGCGGACTGTAAAGTACCTACCCCAGTAACAACAAGGTTCGCGTCGCCGCGAACCTCACCATCAACATACTCTGCTAACTGCTTCAAAGAGTATTCTGTCATTAATTAGTTACCCGAGTTACTACTCATTTCTTCGACAACTTTTGCAGACAGGTCATTATCTGACTTCATGAACGCAACCGCGTTGCTTTGTAGAACCAAGTCGTAATCCCCTGCTTCTGCAACTGAGTTGATTGCATTTTGTACCTTGCCTAACAGCTCATCACGCTCTTCTGATTGACGACGACGAGTGTCTTCTTGCAACGCTTTGCTTTTAAGCTGTGCTTCAGCAACTAACTGCTCAAGTTCACGGTTCAATTGCGTTTTCTCGTCAGCTGACATTACCGACGCATCACGCTCTTGCTTCTGGCGTAATTCTTGGATTTTTTGTTCCAATTGACGCATTTCTTCGAAGCGATCTTGAAACTCAGTTTGCAACTGCTGAGAAATTTGCTCACGCTGTGGCAGTTGTTGGAACACCTGCATCATATCGACAACGCCGATTTTCTGCTGGGCACTTGCTGCACCCGCGAACATTGCACTTGATACAGCTAACGCTGCAACGGTTGTTTTAAATAGCTTTTTCAAAATTAACTCCTCAAAAAATTTGTTGTTCTTTTGGTGCGCATACTACGCGTTGAACAGTCTACACCGATACTTTATCAGAATGTTGTACCGATGTTGAACGAGAATACCTGAGTTTCATCACCTTCGACTTCTTTAAGCGCTCGACCTAACGAAAAAGTCAAAGGTCCCATCGGTGAAATCCATTGTACCGAAACACCCGCCGATACTCGGAAGTCGCCCGGATCACTGTAGTCACTGAGTGGTTGACTCTGACCTATTAAATCTAAGCCTTTGTACTTATCGTAGTCAAACTCTGTATCCCACACGGTGCCTACATCGACAAAAACACTTGTGCGAACACTATTGCGCATGCCTTCATCAATAAACGGCGTCGGCACGATAAGCTCAACACCACCGACTACTTTCGCGTTACCACCTACGGCAAAGCGGCTCACCGTAATGGATTCGGCGTTAGAACCTGCTGGATAACCGCCCGGCAAACCTGTCCAATCAGGTGGTGTCGACACTTGATCCGCATAACTGTAGATAGCACGTGGGCCTACAGTGTTTGGTTCAAAGCCACGTAAGTCACCTTGTCCACCAACACGGAACGACTCCCAGAACGGTAACAAGTAATCATTACCGAAATCATCGTCGCCATAACCATTGCCGTAACCGACGTTGAAGCGAGTCAGTAACGTCCACTGCTGATCGTCGGACAGCGGCCAATAATATTTAAAATCATACCCTAGACGGAAGTACTGAATATCACTAAATGGTGCAGAAATTTCAAATGACGCACGTTGTGATGACCCCGCGCTCGGGAAAGTACCTCTATTTAGCGTTACACGTGACCAGCCTGCGGTAAAGTCATAAATGTCAAAACCGACTCCCGAATCAGGACTTTCTGGATCAAGGAATGCTTGATAGAACTTACGAATCTGTTCGTAGCCATCGACATTGGTCACTTCTTGGCGCTTGTAACCCACACCAAAGTTGAAGCTGTTAATTTCATCGACAGAGAAGCCAATATTCGTACCTACACCATAGGTGCGTTGATTATAGCGTATAAGGTTTTCGGCACGACCTGCGTCGAACTCGCTCAAGAACAATTGCCCCGACAACGAAACGCCGTTAGTCGTAAAGTATGGGTCGGTGTAAGACACGCTGAAGTTCTTCTGGAAGCGGCTCGTCGAGATATTAATACCGGCGCGGTTACCGGTACCTAGGAAGTTATTCTGCTGAACGCCTGCGTTTAGCTGCAAACCTGAATAGTCGCCGTAACCAATACCCGCGTTAAATGAGCCTGAAGGCTGCTCTTTCACCTTGTATGTGACATCCACTTGGTCGGCTTCGCCATCTACTTTTTCTGTCGATGATTCAACCGTCTCAAAGAAACCAAGTCGCTCAAGACGCACCTTACCTTGTTCAACTTTATTATCGGACAACCAAGCCCCTTCAAGCTGACGCATTTCGCGGCGTAACACTTCGTCCTGAGTCGTTGAATTACCCTCAAAGGCAATGCGACGCACATAGACACGGTTACCCGGATTAACTGAGAAGGTTAATTTAACCGTTTTATCTTCATCATTGCGTTCAGGCATCGCTTGGACTTCTGGGTACGCATAGCCATAGCCACCGAAAAAACGACTCACCAGGTCTTCGATATAAGTCACTTGCGCAGCATTATAAAGTGCGCCTTCCTTAATCGTCGTCAAGCGCTTAACGATGTCGTCGTGACCTTTAAGATCGCCAATGACATCGGTTTCGCTGACGTAATATTTCTCACCTTCTTTCACATTAATCGTAATGTAAACACCGGCTTTATCAGGCGTTACGGAGACTTGTACAGACTCGATCTGGAACTGAAGATAACCACGGTCGCGATAATAGGACTCGAGTGTCTCTAAGTCACCGCTCAACTGCTCTTTTTGATAACGTTTTTCGCCAATAATATTCCACCAAGGTAAATCATCACTCAACTCAAACGTATCCAGCAGTAACTCGTCAGGAAAGGCTTTATTACCTACGATATTGATTTGCGCAATCTCAGCCGCATCGCCCTCTTCGAAGTTCATGCGCAACTCGACACGGTTACGTGGCAGCTCGATGACCTCAAGATCAACATCCGCATTGTATTTACCGACACTTTGGTAAAAGTCTTCAAGACCCTTTTCGATACCAGAGATCGTTGTACGGTCTAGCGGCTCGCCTTCAACGATATTGTTATCTTGTAGGCTCTGTTCTAACTGCTCGTCCTTAATATCACTGTTACCTTCAAATGTAATTTGAGCAATCGTCGGACGCTCGCTTACACGAAAGATCAGGGTGCCGTTATCACGCACCGCTTCGATATAATCAAAGTGAGTGGAAGAATAAAGTGACTTGATCGCACTGCGAATTTGCAGTTCAGACACTTCATCGCCAACCCGAACAGGAATGTAGGTCAACGCAGCACCTAGTGCCACACGTTGTAGACCTTTAACTTCGATATCTTGGACAACAAATTCATCTTGTGCTTGCGCTGCGGGCGAAACCGCCGCTGCAACCATGGCACTCACTAACAGCTTTTTAAACGTCATTATAACTAGCTACTTATTGTTGACTTTGAATTAGAATGCGAAGCGCATGATGTCATTACTTATGGCGACTATCATTAATGCAAACACTAACGCACCACCAATCCGATAACAGATGTCCTGAACTTTATCAGACACCGGCTTTCCTCTCACCCACTCAGCGATAAAGAACGCCAAATGACCCCCATCAAGCATGGGTAAAGGTACCAGATTGATTATCCCTAAATTTACACTTAACAGAGCAAGGAAGCTGAGAAAGTAAACGAACCCGCTACTTGCACTGACGCCAGCACCCTCAGCTATACTTAGAGGACCAGCGAGATTTTTAACGGACACATCGCCCGTGATTAATTTTCCAATCATTTTGACGCTAACAACCATGAGCTCCCATGTCTGCTCAGCGCCTTTCACTAAACCACCGACAATACCATATTGATGGTTGAACACATAGCCCTGGGGTAACTCTCCTACCTCTGGGGCGATGCCTAGGTAACCTATGACATCAGAACCACGTTCGCGTTCACCGGGGATAACAGTTATTTTTTGCGTAACGCCGTTGCGTTCTATGGTTAATCTTAACTCGACACCGGCTGACTGCGCTATAGTGCTAGTCAACGTCTGCCAACTCTCTAACGCCTGTCCGTTAAGTTCCAATACTTTATCACCCGTTTGCAGACCTGCTTGCTGCGCTGGTGAATCATCAACAACCTGCGCCAAGGTCGTCGAAACGTTCGGTCGATAAACTTGAATGCCTAAGCTACCGAACGTGGTTTCCGTCTCGGGATCGAACTGCCAATCTTGGATATTTAGTGTCTTTTGCTGTAATTCACCATCAGGGCTACGCACGGTGATCGACAACTGATCGTTACCAATCGCACTCATTAAACCCAGTTGGACCTGTTGCCAATCGTACGCCTCTACGCTGTCGACCTTAACAATTTCACTGCCTTCGACAAAGGATGCTTGTGAAGCGATCGAACCTGGCTCAACGTCACCAATAATAGGCTTAACCGTCGGGACACCAATACCAAACATCAGCCATAATACGGCAACGGCCAGAATAAAATTAGCAATGGGTCCCGCCGCTACGATCGCAAATCGCTTGTACACCGACTGCGCGTTAAACGAAACCGATTTATCTTGTTCGCTGACTTCATCAACGCGTTCGTCGAGCATCCGTACATAGCCACCTAACGGAATAATCCCCACCTGATAACGGGTCCCATCACGTGCCACCCGTGACCAGATAGCCTTACCAAAGCCAACCGAATAGGTGAGTACCTTTACACCACAACGACGTGCCACCCAAAAGTGTCCAAATTCATGAAATGACACTAAAATGCCCAGGGTGACCACAAATGAAGCGGCGTACCATAACCAATCAAGCATAAACAACTTGCTCCACGCGTTGTGATGCGGCCCGACGGGCTTGCGCATCAATTGTCATGAGTGCCTCGACTGAATCTACATGAACCGAGTTTAAATTCTGTAGAGCTGCATCACAGACTTCAGCAATGTCAGTAAAACGAATCTGACCATTCAAAAAAGCGGCAACAGCGACTTCGTTCGCCGCATTCAATATGGTGGTAGCCGACTGTCCGTGCCAGCAGCTATCAATCGCTAATTTCAAGCAAGGGTATCGAGTAAAATCGACTGGCATAAAACTCAATTCGCCCAGTGCCATGAAGTCGAGCCCTTTTACACCACTGCGAATACGATCAGGAAAACCTAAAACGTGAGCGATGGGTGTACGCATATCCGGTTCTCCCATTTGCGCAATCACAGAACCATCAATGTACTGAACCATTGAATGAATAACGCTTTGAGGATGGATCACGATATCCAGTTGGTCGCGTTGGCAATTAAACAACCAACGCGCCTCAATGTACTCTAATCCCTTGTTCAACATCGTCGCCGAATCAACAGATATTTTTTGTCCCATCGACCAGTTGGGATGCTTGCACGCTTGTTCAGGGGTTTGCTGCGCTAACTGCTCAATAGGCGTGTGTCGAAAAGGCCCGCCAGACCCCGTCAACAGCAATTTATCGATACCGTGATCGGTCAACTGCATATGCCCTACTTGCTGCTGCGCAAGATCAGGTAGGCACTGGAATATCGCATTATGTTCCGAATCAACGGGGAGAATCTGCGCTCCACTTTGACGAGCCGCGTTGATAAACAGCTCACCACTCACCACCAGCGCTTCTTTGTTGGCAAGTAAAACACGTTTGCCTTGATTAATTGCTGCGAGCGTTGGCGTCAACCCTGCGGCGCCGACAATCGCTGCCATCACCACGTCGACCTCGTTACATTCACTCACTTCGGTTAATGCATTAGCACCGCCTAACACTTGAGTGCGAGTGTCAGCAGGTAACTGTGCGCGCAATTGCTCAGCGGCGTTATCTTCAACCATCACGGCGTATTGTGGTTGATAGCGGTTAACAATATCGACCATCGCACTGACATTGCCGTTAGCCGTCACCGCAAATAAAGAATAACTTTCAGGGTGACGCGCAATCACATCGAGCGTACTTTTACCAATAGAACCCGTTGCGCCCAAAATTGTAATCGATTGGCTCATAGCTAACGTAAAAACTCCAAGTACGCGAGCGTAAATACAGGCACAGCGGCCGTTAGACTGTCGATACGATCTAAGATGCCACCATGACCCGGTAAAATAGAGCCGCTGTCCTTAACACCTGCGCTGCGTTTAAACATACTCTCGTTTAAATCACCAAATACAGACGCCACGACCGTAAATAGCCCCGTTAGATAATAACCGGTAAATTGATCTGCGGGAATTTGCGTCCAATGCGACACCACCATCATCACGATGAACGCCAAGGTAACACCGCCACATAAACCTTCCATTGTCTTACCTGGGCTCACTGATGGCATCATCTTATTGCGGCCATAACGAACGCCGGCAAAGTAAGCGCCCACGTCTGCCGCCCAAACTAATAATAAGATAAACAGGACGACCCAGCCGCCAAAGTATGGTTGAACGTCTATATTAATTGAGCGTACCGTAACCAGCGCTGCCCACGTGGGGATAAAAATCAACATACCGAACAAGCCAACTATCGAGCGTGTTCTTGACCACATGCGGCGACTCGATGGATAGTTCACCACCAGAGCGAGCGCACACACCCACCAAACGCCACCCGCCGCAATAGTCGTGTAAATGACGTCATTCAGGGTGCCGGCTTGCCACAAATGATCGAAAGGTACTGCTAAGCTCAGCGCACCTATAATCACACCAATTGTTGCGGTATAAGCGATACGTGAACGGATCTTAGTCAAACCCATTAATGGCGCCCATTCCCAGGCTCCGAGCATCAGTACCGCTTGAATGAATAAGGAAAAGCCCCACAGCGGCAATAAAAACACCGCATACAGCGCGACAGGTATTAGTATAACGGCTGTTAAAATTCGTTGTTTAAGCAAAAATTCAGTCCTCTACACGCGCGTTCATCGTTTCAACGAGCTGCTCGATTTGTTCACTGGTCAGGCCATAACGGCGCTCACGTCGCGCGAATTCAGCAATGGCATTGGCAAATGCCTGATCGTCAAAGTCGGGCCATAATATCGGGGTGAAATAAAATTCTGCATACGCTATTTGCCATAGCAAAAAATTACTGACCCTTTGCTCCCCACCTGTGCGAATCAGCAGGTCAGGCTTGGGTTGATTCGCTAAACATAAATAACGCTCGAATGTACTCTCATCAATTTGCGATGCGGTGAGTTCGCCACTCGCAACAGCATCAGCCAGTTTCCTCGATGCTTGTACAATATCCCATTGTCCACCGTAGTTTGCGGCAACATTTAAGGTCATGCCTTGGCATGCTTCAGTCATGGCCTCTGCTTTATCGATGTGTTTACGTAAACGGTTCGAAAACTGTGATTTATCGCCAATAATTTGAAGCTTAATATCATTTTGTTTGAGTTTGTCAGCTTCTTTTTTTAGTACATTGACGAATAATTCCATCAATAATGAAACTTCTGTCGCGGGCCGATTCCAATTCTCACTGCTAAACGCAAACAAAGTGAGTGACTCGACCCCATTACGGCGGGCAAAACTCACCGTATTTCTTACCGCTTCGGCGCCCTTTTTATGTCCAAAGGTTCGACGTTTACCCTGTTGTTTTGCCCAACGCCCATTACCGTCCATGATAATAGCGACATGCTTGGGCACGACTTGTTGTATTGTTGGAGATTGCTTCATGCTGTCCGCCAATAATTAAAACGCCGCATAGATACTACACGGCGTCATTTAGAGCACGAAATGAAATTAAACTTCCATTAAGTCCTGTTCTTTTGCTTTTAACGACTCATCGATCTTTTTAACGTATGTGTCGGTTAGCTTTTGGACATCGTCCTCTGCCGAGTGTTCCTCGTCCTCGGTGATTTCTTTCTCTTTCAACAGTTCTTTTAAATCATTGTTGGCATCACGACGGATGTTGCGCACTGCAACACGCGCTTGCTCCGCTTCTGCACGCACGATTTTAACCAAGTCACGACGACGTTCCTCGGTCAGCGGCGGCAATGGGATACGGATAACCGCACCTGCAGATGCAGGGTTCAAACCCAAATCAGAGGTAAGAATTGCCTTTTCTACGGCTTGTGTTGATGACTTATCAAACAGCGTCAATGCCAACGTACGTGAATCTTCCGTCGTAATGTTAGCGAGCTGTTTAAGTGGCGTATCGACGCCATAGTAGTTCACCATGACACTATCAAGAATGCTCGGGTGCGCGCGCCCTGTGCGCACTTTAGACATTTGACTGCGAAGCGACTCTACGCTTTTTTCCATACGCTCTTTTGCGTCTTTAATAATATCGTTAATCACTGTTTTACCCTTTCTATTTCGATTATTCAGCGTCTTTGCTAATTAGTGTACCTTCTTCTTCGCCTAGAATCACGGATCTCAGTGCACCGGGCTTATTCATGTTGAAAACACGAATCGGTAACTCATGATCGCGAGCCAATGTAAAGGCGGCTAAATCCATCACTTTTAGCTGTTGCTGAAGCACATCTTGATAATTAATATGGCGATACAACGTTGCGTCTGGATTACTGACCGGATCGTCAGAATACACACCGTCCACTTTGGTACCTTTTAATACCACGTCAGCCTCGATCTCAATACCACGTAAACACGCGGCAGAGTCAGTAGTAAAGAATGGATTGCCCGTACCCGCTGAGAAAATAACAACACGGCCGGATTTTAGCAGGCTGATCGCTTCAGCCCAATTATAGCTGTCACAGACGCCTGTTAGCTCAATCGCAGACATCAAACGTGCATTGACAAAGGCACGGTGTAACGCATCGCGCATTGCCAAACCATTCATTACTGTTGCAAGCATTCCCATGTGGTCACCAACCACTCGGTTCATTCCAGCTTTCGCAAGTCCTTCGCCCCGGAATAAATTACCACCCCCGATGACTAATCCCACTTGGATCCCGAGTTCAACGAGCTCTTTGATCTCCTGAGCCATGCGATCCAGAACTTTAGCGTCGATACCAAAAGGCTCATCGCCCATTAGCGCTTCACCGCTGAGTTTTAAAAGAATACGTCGATATGCTGGTTTTGGGTGGGTACTCATGCTTGCCTCTCACTATCCATTTTTCAAAAAAAACCGCGTCCTGAACGCTCAAGACGCGGTTTCTATTACTCACATTGGGGTTGTGGACCCTGGCACAAAGAATTAACCTTTGCTTGCCGCCGCCACTTGAGCTTGTACTTCAGAAGCAAAATCTTCTTCTTTACGCTCAATACCTTCGCCCACTTCAAAGCGTACGAATGTGACTACATCAGCACCCGCTTGCTTGAGCAATTCGCCAACAGTCATTGATGGGTCTTTTACGAACGGCTGACCAGTCAAGCTGATTTCGCCGGTAAATTTACGCATACGACCTTCGACCATTTTCTCAGCGATTTCTTTAGGCTTGCCGCTTTGCATAGCGATATCAACCTGAATAGAACGTTCTTTCTCAACGACTTCAGCATCAACATCTTCTGGCTTAACGAACTGAGGATTGCTCGCCGCAACGTGCATACACAAGTCACGAGCTAAGTCTTCATCGCCGCCATTCAATGCAACAGCTACACCGATACGTGCGCCGTGGGTATAAGTAGCAACAGTGTTACCTTCTTCAATCGTCTGAACACGACGTACGTTCATGTTCTCGCCGATTTTAGCAATAAGGTCTTCACGTGTTTTATCAACAGTTTCGCCGCCGATGTCAGCTGATTTCAACTGTTCAACATCGTTTTCTTTGTTAGCGAAAGCCACGTTGATAACTTTCTCGCCAAATGCCAAGAAGCTGTCGTCACGTGCAACGAAATCAGTTTCGCAGTTAAGCTCAACTAATGTCGCTTGGTTACCTTCTGATTTAACTAAGATAACACCTTCAGCTGCAACACGACCTGCTTTCTTAGCCGCTTTTGCTTGACCGCTTTTACGCATTAGCTCGATCGCAGCTTCCATGTCGCCGCCAACTTCTTGCAATGCTTTTTTGCAGTCCATCATACCAGCGCCAGTGCGCTCGCGAAGTTCTTTTACCTGAGCAGCAGTAATTGCCATGGTTAGATCCTCAATTATTCGGTAGCTTCAACAAAATCGTCAGCGTCTTTTGCTTCTACTGGCGCTGATTTAGCTTCTTTGATCGCGTCAGCAGCAGCATTTAAATACAATTGTACTGCGCGGATTGCATCATCGTTACCTGGGATAACGTAGTCAACGCCATCTGGATCTGAGTTAGTATCAACAACAGAAACAACAGGGATACCCAAGTTGTTAGCTTCTTTAATAGCGATGTGCTCGTGATCAGCGTCGATTACGAACAATACGTCAGGCAAGCCACCCATGTTTTTGATACCGCCAAGGCCTTTTTCAAGCTTTTCCATTTCGCGGGTATTAACCAACGCTTCTTTCTTGGTTAGCTTGTCGAAAGTACCGTCTTGGCTCATGGTTTCAAGATCTTTCAAACGCTTGATTGATTGACGAACGGTTTTCCAGTTAGTCAACATACCACCTAACCAACGGTGGTTTACGAAGTACTGACCACAGTTCAATGCTGCTTCCTTTACAGGCTCAGCGGCTGCACGCTTAGTACCAACGAACAAGATTTTACCTTTGTTTGAAGCAACGTGCTGCATGTAGCTCAACGCGTCGTTGAACATAGGCACAGTTTTTTCAAGGTTGATGATGTGGATCTTGTTGCGAGCGCCAAAAATGAATGGTTTCATTTTTGGGTTCCAGAAACGAGTTTGGTGACCGAAGTGGACACCAGCTTTCAGCATGTCACGCATTGACACGTTTGCCATAATACTTTTCCTTTTGTAGGGGTTAAGCCTCCATATACCCCATAGCACGACCCGATTGGGCACCCCGTGATATGTGTCGATATATGTGTGGTTTAAATTTAAAGTGAATTTTGCTTTTAAAAAGCGCGCATTTTATACCATATCCCCAGCCATGCTGCAATTAAAAAGCAGTAAATTGGGTGCCGCTGATCCGCATCCGAGCATGGCTAAGCGCCGCGTAAATTGGTAGACTGCGTGAACGATGAAAAAAGTAGCAAATTTAAGAGACCGTATTTAATGAGTATATCGATAAAAACGCCGGAAGAAATCGAAAAAATGCGCGCTGCTGGACGTTTAGCTGCCAGCGTATTAGAAATGATTGGTGAACACGTCAAACCGGGTGTCACCACAGAAGAGCTCGATAAAATTTGTCACGACTATATCGTCGCGCACAACGCCTATCCAGCGCCACTGAATTATCACGGTTTCCCTAAATCGATTTGTACTTCGGTCAACCATTGTGTGTGTCACGGCATTCCAGGACCGAAGAAACTAAAAGAAGGTGACATCATGAACATTGATGTCACGGTGAAACTAGACGGCTATCACGGCGATACATCAAAAATGTTTATGGTGGGTAAACCATCCATTCTTGCTGACCGTCTGGTTCGCACGACACAAGAATCACTTTACCGCGCCATAAAAATGGTCAAACCCGGTATCCGGCTGGGCGATTTTGCAGAAGTCATCCAAAAATTTGCCGAACAGCACAACTACTCGATCGTGCGTGAATACTGTGGTCACGGTATCGGTGCAGTATTTCATGAAGAGCCACAAATACTTCATTATGGCAAAGCAGGTACGGGTGAAGTATTGGAGCCAGGCATGTGCTTTACCATAGAGCCGATGTTGAACGCTGGTAAACGCCATACCAAATTGATGAAAGATGGTTGGACGGTCCTCACCAAAGACCGCAGTCTTAGCGCGCAGTGGGAACACACCCTACTCGTTACTGAAGATGGCGTCGAGGTACTAACCTTACGTGAGGAAGAAACCGATTTGCCGCGTGTCATTCATCACAGCGACTAATCCACATGAACACTGAGCAAGCGGACTTTTACGCACACTGGCCTGCCTCAAATATGCCATTTGAGGCGGGCGCCTACCGCGATTTAATTGCGCATTATCATCGCTGGTCCGAAGGTCACTTTGTCACCGCCGATATTGACGAGCTCATTCACCACCGCGCACAGTTTTTTGACCAACTACTTGCTGAGCTCTGGCAGCGATTTGAATTTACCAATGAGCCGATGGCATTGATTGCCGTCGGCGGCTATGGACGCCATACCCTTCATCCTGGCTCCGACATTGATCTGCTTATTCTAGTGGATTGCGAGGACACTCTGGCTCGCTGCGCCGTATCAGAGTTCGTCACTTTCTTATGGGATTTACATCTCGATGTCGGGCATTCTGTGCGTACAGTCGCGCAATGTTTGAGTGCCGCTGCCGAGGATATTACGACCGCGACCAACTTAATTGAAAGTCGCCCTATCACCGGTGACGACGCGCTTATTCGTGAATACGAACAACAGTTGTTATCGGAGTTCCCGTGGTCGAGTCGTGACTTCTATCAAGCCAAACTCGACGAACAAAAACAACGTCATCAGCAGTATCACGGCACATCTTACAACCTTGAGCCCAACATTAAATCCAGTCCCGGTGGTCTGCGCGATATTCAAACCATTGGCTGGATTGCTAAACGTCATTTCCAAACCCATTCTGACGAGAGCTTAGTCGAATTTGGGTACATGACAGCCGATGAGTTTGTTGAGCTACGCGAGTGCATGAACTGGTTATGGCGTATTCGGTTTGCCCTACACCTTGAGGTGGGCAAGCGCGAAGATCGCTTACTATTTGATTTTCAGCCCGGTGTTGCAGTACGTCTTGGCTACGGCAATGAAGGAAAACATTCCGTTGAGCTGATGATGAAGGATTACTTTAAAGTCGTATTGCGCGTGAGTGAATTGAATCAAATGTTGCTGCAATTTTTTCAGCAGGCGATTTTGAGCCCTCAAGATCTGCATCATACCGTTGATATCGACGAGCATTTTGCTATCAATCAACAGTTACTCAGCGCCCGCCACGATGAAGTATTCAACGATCACAGTCAGTTAATTCGAGCGTTTGTTATCATTGCTGAGCACCCTGAAATAGAGGGTATTCATTCGCATACCATTCGTCAGTTACGCAACGCGCGTGCTCAGCTTAACGAGCCGCTAAGCTATGATGCTGATTGTCGCTTTTGGTTTAAACGCCTCATTGAACACCCAGCAGGTTGTGGACGTGCTTTCACGTTAATGCACCACCACGGGGTTATTGCCAGCTATCTGCCACAATGGCAACAGATAGTTGGGCAAATGCAATTTGACTTATTTCATGCGTACACTGTTGATGAGCATACCTTTCGTTTAGTACGCAATTTATATCGCTTTTCTGATCCCGAGTTTGCGGGTCAGTTTCCGCTCTGCGAAGAACGCGTTGCGCAAATGACTCGTCGGCACTGCTTATATTTAGCTGGGATTTTCCACGATATCGCGAAGGGTCGTGGCGGCGACCATTCCGAACTGGGCGCGATGGACGCCAGCAACTTTTGCTTGCAACATCGCTACAGCCAAGATGACAGCGATCTGATTAGCTGGCTCGTCGAACATCACTTGACCATGTCAGTGACAGCACAGAAACGCGACATCCATGATCCTGAGGTAGTACAAGAGTTCGCCAATATCGTTGATACGGTCGAGCGGCTGGACTTTTTATATTGTCTTACCGTCGCCGATATTCGTGCCACCAATCACTCATTATGGAACAACTGGAAAGCCACCCTGTTAGAAGAGTTGTATAACGCTACACGTTATTTATTAGAACAAAACAGTAGTAAACCTACACTCGACGTTCGTGATAAAATCCAGCAGAATAAAGCGAATGCAATGGCCTTATTGCTGAGTGGTGGTTACGAAAAACAAGCCATTTTGGCGTTGTGGGGACGCTTTACGGCTGACTACTTTTTCCGGCATACCGCTGAGCAAATTAGTTGGCACTCCCAACACATATTGCAGCTCAGGGATGATGAACTTCCACTGATTTTGATTGGTGATGAAAACAATTACGGAACAACCGAATTATTTGTTTATCACCATGACGAAGGGCATTTGTTTGCGGCCGTGGCCGGCGTACTTGATAGCCAGCAGCTCAATATTTTGGATGCACAGATATTGGCGACACGCGATGGCTTTGTGATGGATACGTTTGTATTGCTACAGCGCAATGGCAAGCCACTCACCGAAGCACGTCGGATTGAGGAAGTTAAACAACACCTCCTTGATGTTTTGCATAAGCGACGAACTGTGCCAAAAAACAATCGGCCATTGTCACGTCGGTTAAAGAATTTTAGTGTCAAAACACAAGTTAACTTCTTGCCTGTGAAGCATCGAGGACGCACCACGTTTGAACTTGTTGCGCTCGATAGACCGGGTCTTGTGGCTCGACTTGCGGCGATTTTACAGCGCCTTGATGTAAGCCTATTGGCGGCGAAAATTACCACCATAGGTGAGCAAGCAGAAGACTTATTTATTGTCTCGTCAAACCGAGGAGAAGCTCTTTCGGACGAGCAAAAATTGGCGCTTAAACAACAGATTATTAATGATTTAGATGGATAACGAGGCAACCATGTCGTTTGAAAAGTACAAAAAGTTAATTAACGATGCATTTGAGCAGCGCGATCAAATTTCACCGCGCACCGATGACGACGAGCTACGCGAAGTCGTACGTTACATCATTGATGAAATTGACCGAGGTGAACTGCGCGTCGCAGAGAAGATATCCGGTGAGTGGGTTGTTCATCAGTGGCTCAAAAAGGCAGTATTGCTGTCATTTCGTTTAAACGATAACGACCTGATTGAAGGCGGCGAAACTCGCTTTTGGGACAAAGTACCCGCAAAATTTGCCGATTACGACAGTGCTCGATTCCGCGCAGAAGGCATGCGCGTTGTTCCCCCTGCGATGGTTCGTAAAGGCGCTTTCATCGGACGCAACGTGGTTGTCATGCCGAGTTACGTAAACATCGGTGCCTACGTAGGTGACGGCAGCATGGTTGATACCTGGGCGACGGTAGGATCATGTGCTCAAATTGGTAAAAACGTACATTTGTCAGGTGGTGTCGGTATCGGCGGTGTGCTTGAACCTCTTCAAGCGAACCCGACGATTATCGAGGATAACTGCTTTATCGGTGCGCGCTCTGAGATCGTTGAAGGCGTTATTGTCGAAGAAGGCGCGGTTATTTCGATGGGTGTTTACATTGGTCAAAGCACGCGTATCTATGACCGCGAAAACGATAAGATCCTATACGGTCGCGTACCTGCAGGTGCCGTTGTTGTGCCTGGTGCATTGCCTTCTGCGGACGGCTCTCATAGCCTATATGCAGCGATTATTGTTAAACGTGTTGACGCCAAAACACGTGCTAAAGTCGGTATCAACGCACTATTACGTAGTGCTGAATAACTTGCCTTAAAACAGCAAACGCCCGTTACGCTTGGAACGGGCGTTTGAGTATCTCAGGTACGTCAATCGCTAAGTTTAACGTCTCACCCGTCACGGGGTGCGTAAACTCAATCTCGGTGGCAGCCAACATTAATCGATGGCAATCAAAGTGGTCACGGAAGAAGCGATTATGACGCCCCTCCCCATGCCGTGTGTCGCCTATAATTGGATGTCGAATATGCGACATATGCCGACGCAACTGATGTTTTCGTCCTGTTTTAGGCATCAGCTTCACTAACGAGTAACGACTGGTGTCATGTTTTTTACTGACTTTGAAAGGCAGCTCTACCCGCGCCTTGCATTGGTACTCAGTAACCGCTTCCTGCGCTGGTTTGTCGGCTTGTGCTTGCTTATCCGCTATCTTATCGTGTTCTTCCTTTAACGCGTAATCGATGATGCCAGCATCATCCACATAACCCCGTACGACTGCGTGATATACCTTTTTTATCTCGCGTTCAGCAAATTGCTCATTAAGTGCTCTTGCCACTTCCGACGACAGCGCGAAAACCAGCAGCCCAGAGGTCGGACGGTCTAAACGATGGACGGGAAACACACGCTGGCCAATCTGGTCGCGCAGTATCTGCATCGCGAACTGCTGTGCATCTGAGGCTATCCAACTACGGTGCACCAATAAGCCACTGGGCTTATCAATCACTACGAGATACTCGTCTTGATAGACGATCGTTAAAACGGGGGGCTCAGACATCGTCTTGAAGCGGATCGGTTCCGCTTAACAGGACATCAAACTCGCGGACTAATTCGATGAGTTGCTCATGTTGTTCAATCGCATTGCGATAAGAATGCGCCGCCATTGGACTGACTGCTATTGAGTCGGGTAGCGGCTGTTTTGCATCGATCAATGACCACATTCGCGGTATCATGATGAATTGAAGCCATTGGTGAAATTCCAAGGTGTCCATAGCGAACGGTTGCTGGCTATCGAGCGCCTCAACGGGCGGCTGATCAGATTGCCAGAGACCCAAACTATTAAGCTCTCGCTCGATGCGATCGAGTAGTCGGGCCGCTTTTTGATACTGCTCCATCGGAGACTCCATTACCACTTTAGGTTTGATAACCGATATAATGGCGACAATACTGATTGAAATTTGAATGAAATTCAAGCACGGAGAAGTTTAGTGACTGATAAGATAGCAACAATTGGTGATTTTTTAGCAGCAGGCGATACCGAGTATCAGGTATTTGACCTTGGTCGTCGGCTTAGCGAAATTCCGCTGGATACCTTTGCAGCTATTGAACACCAGCAACAGCCGCATCCGTATCCACTTGCGCGTCATGCACACCTCGCCATCTTGTTCCGTCATAAAAAGCAGCCCCAACACGACTACCTTTGGTTTCTGAAATTTCCACTTGATGAGCGCGGTTTGCTTAATGTCGCTGCGCGCGATCAATACTTGGAGTATGTCGTATCAGCACTCGGTCAACAAATAACCGATGCTCTCACCGAGGAACAGGAAGAGCAACTTAAGCATAACCCTTATTTATTTACCCCAAGCGAAACACAACGAGCGGCACTGCATGCGCATATTTCATCGCAACGCCAAGCGGCTCCGAGCCAGTATTTTGATACGACGGCTGAGTACTTGATGGGTAAACATGATGACTGGCAGCACATTGGCGTTCAAGGTTTGCATGACTGTGCGGCACGTCTGATGAATTTACCGCAACTTGCCGAAGCAATCGCTAAAGGTTACACCGATTATGCCCCCACAGTGCAACGTTACTTGTGCGAAGCACTCGAGCAGCACCTCATCCCGGCCAAACTACGTGATTTCTTTATCGAGCAACTGAGCCACTCCGATACCACACAGGCCTTGTACGCACTGCGCGCGCTGGCGAGCGTAAGCGACGACAAACGATTACAGAAGCGACTATTCGAGCAACTTGAACAGCCGCTAGACGCCAACACCCTGACAGTTATTGGTGCAAGGCTGTGGCCAGCATTGCAGAATGACGCGGTGCTTGGGCGTTATTTGCAACGCATTGCGGCGCTCGAGCAAGCATGGTTTCAAGCCTTATTTGAGGATGCCGTGTCATTGCCCGAGTTGCGCCCGTTGGTATTAAGAAAGATAGCGCAAGATGAATTATCAGCAGACGTTAAACAACAGTTGTTACAGCTTAAGGCGCAGCAGGCTTCATGATCACACTTTTTGATGCTCTCTTATTTCTCATGCTGTTGTGTGTTGCTTGGCTATTTTGGCAACACCGCCGACAGACTGAGCACGCTTACCAACACGCCATGTGGTACTGCAAACAGCAAGGTTTGCAGATGTTAGACCTAGAAAAGGTCAACACACGCTGGTCATTCAAGGGGCGCCAGCCCGGCTGGCGTAGCACATTTGTCATGGGCTTTAGCAGCGACGGTACATCACGTTATGAGGGCACATTGACTCTACATAACAGTCAGCTGATCGCCGTCGATCTGCCACCGTTTCGTGAACCGCATTAATCAACACTCAGGGTCAACAGTGCGCCGGGTACGTCATGGACGTCAAGTGCGTGCTGTTGCGAAAACCCACACCGGTTAAAAAATGCCTGCTGTTGCTGGTCAGATGTAAATACTGCTAACTGCTTGACCGCACCGCGCTCGACCGCTTCCTGCACCGCCGCCTGGCAAAGCAATCGCCCTATTCCCTGGTGTTGGTACTGCTCTGCTACACCAATAAAAGAGAGCAAATAGCACGGCTGCTCTTTTAATAGTGATTTTATTTGGCGTTCTTTCTCGAGTACGTAACGCGTGCTTACCCAGCCCGCTGTCAGTAGCATCGAAATGTACCAGTTCCAACGGCTTGCAGGACCAAATTGCTGTTCGACTTTAGACAGACAGACGACGCCCAATAGCGCGTCGTCGTGCATTGCCGCGATAATCGGCTGGTCGTTGTCCCATTGGGCGATCAACTCTTCCCTTATTGCAGCTCTTAGACGCTTTGCATAATCGGCTTTTTCTACTTGGAAAATCCGCTGCATCAGCGCATCATTTTGGTAGGTTTGAAACAATAAGGACGCTACGCTATTGAGCTGGCAAACATCCAGTTCAACAAGCTCAACGTCCTGTGTCGATACGGCAACTTCGGTTGGCATAGCAGCTCTCCCGTTAAACAGTGTGCTAACACCAACCTACTCCGATTACATCACCTTGTCGAGTGCCACTTGACCGGTTCCCGCAAGCTCACCATTCACAAATACAATCGGAGTACACTCATCTTTAGTGGTCAAGCCGTCGGCATGAAGACGTTGTGTGCGGTAGAAAAGCACCTGATAGTCATCGCCGTTCTCACTCCAACGCTCGTTAAAATCGGGAGTCCCCATGCGCGTACGCACGTCGTCTAAACGTGCATTCATCGTTAGATTGCTAATCATCTGGCGATTGTCACGCTCAACTTGTTGATGATCGTACTGAGCTTCACCTTCGCTCCAGCCACGTTCGCTAACCACGATACAACCGCTTAACGAAATTGCCATTAAACCTGCTAGCCCAGTCATTGCAAGCTTGTTCAGTTTCATCATTATTCTCCGCATTTTTTAGTTATCGTAATGTGTGCTCGTCTCGGCACTCAGCTTACTTTCAGCAAAAACCAAGCCAACTACATAAATTATTGATTTTATTGAAATTTATTAAATTTGACATCACCAAGCAAACCGTAAGTTAGTCATTTTCGCCATTATATGGTTGGCAATGCGACAAAAAGGTAGCGAGATCGACGGCTAAGGTTTGGTGTTGTGGCTTTCCTAACCACTCAAGCGCGACCTCACCTGTGGCGTTATCTACCGACACCAAACAATCGTCATGTTCATGTAGCAAACCGATAAACACCGTAATCGGCTGTTTCAACTTGCGTTTCATCAAGATATGACCGGTTAAGTTTTGCAGTAGTCGTTCTGCATCCTCTGGGCATTGCGGCATCAACAGTTCAAATTGGATCGGCTGCGCTGTCTCTTCAGTGGCATAGCTTAAGCTCAGGTCACCACTAAACCAATGGCCAAATAGCTGTTGGATACTGTCATGAAAATGCAACGCTAATGCCGATTCGAGCGCGCTAAAGTCTTGTGGTTCATCACGCAACACAGGTTTCCAGATGACCTGCTCCTCACCGATGCGTTGCTGGTATATCTCGGCATCCCAATCGTCCACCCACTCGGTTTGGGGTTCTGGGTTAGCTTGCATATAGCGCTCTAACAAAGCGCTAATGGCGTGCTCGGTCGATACTTCGTTCATCTGGTGCATTTCCTTTTAACAGCGTAAAATAGGTGTAATTCATTTAGTTTATCATGGAGCGAATAAATGCAAACAAGCGACCCGCTCGCACACCTAAATTTGGGTAAAGCAACCGACTACCCAACCACTTATGATCCGAGCCAGTTACAGCCTGTTGCTCGCGAGCTTAATCGCACACCCATTGGTGTTACCGAGGACCTGCCCTTTACTGGTCACGATGACTGGACGGGTTATGAAGTGTCTTGGTTAAACAGCAAAGGATTACCGCAAGTGGCGATTGCAGAGTTTTCTGTACCCTGTGATAGCCCTCATTTAATTGAGTCAAAGTCGTTCAAGCTTTATTTAAATAGTTTTAACGAAAGTCGATTTGATGATTGGCAAACTGTGGCGGATGTCATGCAACATGATTTATCAGCCTGTGCAGGCGCAGATGTGATGGTCAGCCTGAGCTCGTTAGATGAATATACCAACCTTCCGATTGGCGACTTGCCAGGAACTTGTATTGATAATCAAGACATCGAGATAGACACCTATGACTACCAACCTGCCCTGCTCAAAGTCGAGCCGCAAGTAGTTGAGTCGTTAACGGTGCATAGTCATCTGCTTAAATCAAACTGTTTGATAACCAATCAGCCTGATTGGAGCTCTGTATATATTCACGGGACAGGTCCGCAACTTGATCACGCGAGCTTGCTGCGTTACCTCGTCAGCTTCCGCCGTCATAACGAGTTTCATGAACAGTGTGTTGAGCGCATTTTTATGGATTTGCAACGTTTAGGCTTTTCGAAGCTCACCGTTTATGCACGATATACACGTCGTGGCGGCTTAGATATAAACCCGTTCCGTTCTAACTTTGAAACGGCGCCACCCAGTGGGCAGCGCCTGGCTCGACAGTAGTCCTAGCTCGCATTCGGGTGAGGAATTTGTAGCCACTGTAAAAAACGTGCCTTCTGTTTAGCAGAAGGGTTTTCTACTGGCACAATTTTCGCGCCCGTATGCTGTTCTTCACCTAATACCAGCTCTGCGGTATGCAGTTGGTCACGGCGGAAGAAAGTGACCTCGACGGTGTCGCCGACTGCTCGTTCTTGCAGCGCTTCTTCGAAACGTCCGCCGGCTGCGCGTTTACCATCATACGCAACAACCACATCGCCCGGGGTGAAACCAGCGTCCCAAGCAGGCGAACCACGTTCAACCTGTATCAGTTCGATACCTTCATCAGCGGCTTTGCCGCGCCAGCCCGCCCATGGCTTTTGCTCATCAGCAGAAGCAAACGTCAGCTCCATACCCACGGTGTTTAATAACTCGTCAAAAGGTATGTTAGCGGCGGGTGAGTTGATGTTCTCATCCCACCATTGTTGCCATGACTGACCGGTGAGCTCATCTAAAATAGCGACAACATCGGCACTATTAAAGCCTTCTTCGTCGGCATCAAAGCGTTGATAAAGCGCATTATGCACGTCACGATAGCTAACCTCGCCATCGGTTTGTTCAATTAGCGCTAGGTCGAGCAACCAAGAAACCATGGCGCCTTCGGAGTAAATATTGACCGAGAAGTTGTGTGCGCGGTCACCGTATTGGTCGCTCCACGCTTCAAACGATGCTTCTGCAACCGACATGATTTCCCGACCCGGCTTACCGTAATAACGCTCAACGCCAGACGCAACGCGTTCGAAGTACTCATCGGTAGTCATAATATCGGCTTGCATCAACAAATGGTTCTGGAAGTAACTTGTTGAACCCTCCGCGAGCCAAAATAGGTCCGTATAGTTCTCTTTTTGGTAATCATACGGCACCAACGCTTCTGGACGATACGCTTTAACGTTCCAAGTATGAACCAGCTCATGCGATGCAGTTGATAAAAAGCTTAAGTAATCATCGCGGCTCGCATAGCTGTAGCGCGGTCGCTGGATAATCGTTGAGTTACGATGCTCCGTTGCCCCCCCGGCGCCTGAGGTTGCGTGGATCATAAAGACGTAACGCTCGTAAGGATGACCTTGCCAAATGTTTTGCGACTGTTGCACAAGCTTTTCTAGGTCTTCGACGGTCTGTTCAGCGTCGTAATTGCCCTCGCCCCAGAATACCACTTCGTATTCCCGATCCTCGACACTGAACTTATAAAGATCATTGATACCGGTTTCGATAGGCGAGTCGACAAGGATATCCCAGTTATCCGCAACAAATTCGTGCTCACCCTTTTTTTCCATACCCGAAACGCTGCGCCAGTCATCTTTAACATCAAGACTCACGGTAACAGGCTCATGACGGTACTCGTCGGCATACATAAATACCGCCGAAGCATCTAAATAGGCATGCGAATCATCAATATGACGGCTACGGCGACCCAGTTGATTCGCGTAAATTTGATAATTGACTTTAATGTCGTCGCCCTGCGCTGATTCAGGCAAGTGTATACGCCATGTACTTTTATCGACCTTTTCCCAATTCAGCGTATCGCCGTCTTCCGACGTTGCGGAAAAGTCACGTACGCCGTTAGCGAGGTTGAGAATACGATAATAGCCTGTGCGCCAAGCCGGCATTTTGACATCAATGTAGCTGCTTCCCACATCAGGAAAGACGATATCAACCTGACCGGTGTGGTGAGTCGGTTCAGTTAGATTAATGTGGTAATCAACATCGGCCCATGCAGGCGCTGCTGCACATACAGCAAGTGCGAGTAAAGATTTCTTAAACACGTTAACTCCTTGTGATGAGTTCACTCGTTCTAGTTGTTATGAGTAATTAAGCCAGTTAAGGGTAGCATGATGCGCAGAATAGCGGGAGTCCGTGCGACTAGAGGCGGCTTTTTGCCGTTAAACGTGAAAAACTTAAATAAATTTTTAAACGCTTTCATCAAACATTTAAAATCCTATGGTATACAATGGGCGTATGAAGAAAAAAGAGTAGAGTGCGAGAGAGAATTTTGAACCAATCGAATTCGGCAGAAGAAAAACTAGCGATGTTAGAAAAGCGACTCACCCAATCTATTCAGTCGCGTAAGCAGCTCGAAGACGAATACCAACATGATTGGATCCACTTCTCAAACATGCTCACCCAACTGTCTTATGCCTGTGGTGGTTTAGATCATAATCTCGATAACTCGCTAACTAAGCTCCGCGGCCTGTTGCAACGCAACAGCGGCATGGAGCAATTGAAGCCAGTAATGGCCGAATCCGAAGCGCATATTCAATCGTTGGTTCACCGTGTTCAGCTTAATTTAAAAGCCTCCCATGAAGCGACTACCGAGACCATTGACTGGTTAAAGAAACAAACAAGTGTAGACAAAAAAGCTCGACTTGAATTGCAGAAAATCATCGACTCGACTCAGTCGCAGCACGTGTCTATCATGCATTACATGCCGCTGATGATGAGTTTACTCAATTACTGTCAGCGTGTTGGAAGCCAAATTATTGAGCAACCATCCCTAAGTTATGCTGAACAACAAAAAGCGGTACTCAAGCTTATTTCTCAACTTGAATTTACCGGCACTACAGAGCAGCAACTAGTGCTACTGGCTAAACAGCTCAAAGGAAACCTTCCGACTGAGCAACTGCTTAATGTACTGGTGAGTTTACTCGAAACCATTATTGACGGTATCAACCTAGAGCGTCAATCTGCACAAAACTTCTTGTTAGAGATTTCACAAACGCTCGGTACAGTGCAAGGAACTTTAAGCCAAAGTGTGCATGAACGTAGTCATTACGATGAGGATAACTCGGCGCTCAACCACCAACTTAAATTAAATGTTGATGAACTGAACGCCTCGGTTCAGAGTGCACAGCATTTAGAGACCTTGAAGCAAGATGTTGCAGGCCACCTCGCTCGCCTAAATAAAACGCTGAGAGAGAAGCTGGCTCTCGAAACAAAAGAAAAGCAACAGCATGAGCGCACCACAGCCAAACTAACCAGTAAGTTAACGCACTTTGAGCAACAGGTGCATCACTACAAGCAGAAATTGGCAGAGCAAAAATTCAAAAGCCTTCAGGACAGCCTAACTAAACTACCCAATCGGGCAGCACTAGAAGAGCGCATGAGTATCGAAGAACAACGTTTCAAGCGCACCCGAGAACCGCTGTCTATTGCCGTATTAGATATCGATTTATTTAAACGCATTAATGATAATTTTGGGCATAGTGCGGGCGATAAGACGTTACAAGTGATTGCAAGTATGTTAAGAAAGGCAGTCAATGAAGCCGATTTTGTGTGTCGGTACGGCGGTGAAGAGTTTGTCATACTTTTCCCCAACACACCGATTACCGACGCTCAAGCACGTTTAGAAAAAGCGTGTGACCGTATCCGTAATATCCCTTTCAAATTTCGATCAGAAGATATTAGGATTACCGTATCGGTTGGTATTGCTGAATTACAGCAAGTCAACCAATCGCTCACCTCACTATTTGATGCAGCCGACAAGGCACTGTACGAGGCTAAGAGAACAGGCAGAAATAAGATTGTGCTTGCAGGCGCAGCGTCGAATTGAGGAAATTTGTTTAGGAGTAAGAAATAAGTAATGAAAGCAAGTATTTCACCTCAGGGAAGTATGTCCCTGTTATCACAACTAGAAATTGAACGATTAAAAGCATCATCAAACAGTCAACTCTATAAGCTCTTTCGTAACTGCTGTTTAGCGGTTTTGAACGCGGGTAGTCATACCGATAGTTCTGCAGATATTTACGACAGCTATAAAGACTTTGAAGTGAATATCATTCGTCGTGAACGCGGAATCAAACTTGAGCTCATCGAGCCACCAGAGGAAGCATTTGTTGACGGCGAAGTGATCGTGGGTATCCGCGAGTTACTCGAGTCTGTGCTTCGTGATATTTTGTTTACCGGTGAACGGTATTCAGAGACAGATCTCGAGCACGCAGATAGTGCGACTCTGACGCACGTGGTCTTTGATATCTTACGCAACGCACGCACGTTACGTCCTCAAGAAGAGCCGAACATGGTGGTTTGTTGGGGCGGTCACTCAATTAACGAAACCGAGTACAAGTACACCAAAGAGGTGGGTTACCACATTGGTTTACGTGGCTTAAATATTTGTACTGGGTGTGGTCCAGGAGCCATGAAAGGTCCAATGAAAGGCGCCACAATTGGTCATGCTAAACAGCGTGTAGAAGGCGGTCGTTATTTGGGTTTAACTGAGCCAGGTATTATTGCTGCCGAGCCCCCTAACCCTATCGTCAATGAGCTTGTCATTTTGCCTGATATCGAAAAGCGCTTAGAGGCTTTTGTCCGTTGTGCTCATGGTATCGTGATTTTCCCAGGCGGTGCTGGTACGGCTGAAGAGCTGTTGTATTTATTGGGTATACTGATGCACCCAGACAACCAACGTCAAAGCTTACCGGTTATTCTCACGGGTCCAGAGTCGTCAAAAGATTACTTTGAAGCGCTTGATGAGTTTATCGGTGCCACCCTTGGCGACCAAGCACGTCAACTTTATAAAATTATTATTGGTGACCCAGCAGCTGTCGCGCAACACATGCATGCAGGCATGGCTGCGGTGAAACAATACCGCCGTGATTCCGGCGATGCGTATTACTTTAATTGGACTCTGAAAATCAACGAAGAGTTTCAACGTCCATTTAGTCCTACGCATGAGAATGTCGCTGCATTGAATTTGCATCCTGAGCAACCGAAAGAGCGGTTAGCCGCAGATTTACGTCGGGCATTCTCTGCTATCGTGGCAGGTAACGTGAAGGATGAAGGCATCCGCCAAATTCGTAAGAATGGCGTATTCAGTATTCATGGTGAGCAAAGCTTGATGAAGCGTCTCGACGAATTGCTGCGGGCATTCGTAGAGCAAGGACGCATGAAGCTTCCTGGCTCGGTTTACCATCCCTGTTATAAAGTGATAACGGACTAACTTTATGCGCAAGCTGGCTTTAGTTTTTGTCGTAGGTATTGTCGGCTATATCGCCATACTCGGCTTGGTAAAGGTGTTTTACCAAGCCGATCCGGCTGATATGAAGTGGCAAGAACGCGAAACATACAATGCGATGCAAATCGGCCAGCTCGAATTGGGAATGTCCAAAGATCAGGTGATCCGTATGCTCGGTTCACCTGATATTAATGAAGCCAAAAAAACCGATCAGGGTGATTTACATGTGCTTTTTTATCGCACGCATCACGTCACGTCTGACGGCATTACCACCAAGGACGAGTGTACGGCGCTTTTATTTGCTAATAATAAATTAACGGCCTGGGGGTCTGGCGCTTACGATAGCTACAAAGGAACGCAATGAATCGCCTGGATGAATTCCTTTCTGTATTTCGCCCAACACTTAATCACCCCACTGCTGTTGATCTATATGCACACTGCAAACGGCTCGAGTATGAGCTCAGCGAGTACCGATGGCCGGATTATTTTATTCCGTGGTCACTGACTCATCGCGTGCAGAAAATGACCTACAGTCTGGCTTTGCAAAGTGCGATCAATGTGTTTTTACTGACATATAAGCTGGGGCTAGCGACGTCATTTCGTCGCTTACTGATGACAAGCGCAATGATCCGCGCGCTACCTACACCGCTAAAAAATGCTAATAAGTTAAAATCACCACTGTTACAGGTTTGCTTAAGCGATACCGTGTCGGTGCATCACTATGCCTATTATCTTGTTGATTGGTCTTTAAAACTCGCTCGTTATCAACTCGGTTTGGATGGCAAAGGCTCATTAAGCAATCTGCTTACTGGCAAGTCGCACCCTTATTATTGGCCACTTGCCGAGGCACTCCCGCCCCATAAGCCCGATCGGATGGCAGGTGATGCGCTTCAACGCGCGATTGAGCAAAAACAGCCGCAACCACTTTATAAGCGCGATGCGTTAAAGCCGCCTAAAACGCTGCTCAAAGCAATTAAACGCTATGCCAATAGCAGTGGTGCATTGGGCCCTATTATCCATGCCATCGAGCAACAGCCTGCACTGAATGAGGCGCTGCTTGCTGCGGCAAGTGAGCATACGCGCACTGCGCCGTTTAAGTCTGCCAAACATGCTTATTTATATCTGGGAGCGCAGCGCGCTTCACATATACTGGCGTCGGCGAGTTTACAACAACATATCGACAGCCATCGAGTCCCTTTGCATGAGTCACTGATGCAGCGTTTATCACTGCTGGTCGAGTTATGGTTCCAACTCAAACAGCAGACAAACGTTGTGTGGCCACTGCGCGAGAAGTTGGTGGCACAAATTATTGCTATCGACTTGATCCACCATCCCGTGTTGGCAAATGCAATCGAATGGCCTCAGCCACAACATGATACACCACTGAGTGCATTTGGTTTGCTTGGAGTCACCCCTGAACCCGCACAGCAAAAGCACAGCGCTACGCTGATACAGCGCTGGGGGCTATCCGAACACGTTAATCAATTAGTGAGCTTCCACACCGAAATTACCAACAAACAGCAGGCAGTTTTTCTGCTTGGCTGCATTTTGCTACAACGACTGTTTGGTAAAGGCGTTCATCTGCCCAAGCGTTGGTCGGGGCTGCAATCAAAATTAATGCAGCAACTGGGACTTTCACCCGAGCAAAGCAGTCGCATTGAGATAAACGCTATTACGCAGTGCCGAAGCTATTGCCCTCTCGGTGTCAACATCAGTGTAGTGAATGATTATAATCAGTCAGGCTAATATTATCGAAGCTAGTCCATCTGCAGTTGTAGTGCTAGACTTTCGTCATCCGTAAAACCCTAATTTAATGCAGTAGCTAGGCATAAGGAAAGATTATGAGTAGAAAAATCACAGTGATCCCAGGCGATGGTATCGGTCCTGATATCGTTAAGTCGGCGCTTGCCATTCTTGAAAAAGCAGGCTGTGAGTTCGAGTATGAGTTTGTCGATGCAGGCTTAACAGCGCTTGAGAAAACCGGTGAGCTATTGCCACAAGCTACATTGGACGCAATTGCTAACAATGGCGTGACGCTAAAAGGCCCACTTACAACCCCTGTGGGCGAAGGTTTTACGTCGATTAACGTGAGCTTACGTAAACGGTTCGGTCTGTATGCTAACTTGCGTCCAGTCAAATCATTTAAAGGCACACAAGCCCGTTATGACAACATCGATATCATCACGGTACGTGAGAATACCGAGGGCATGTATTCGGGATTAGGGCAAAAAGTCAGTGAAGATGGCTCAGAGGCCGAAGCGATGAGTAAAATTACGCGCGCAGGTGCAGAGCGTATCGTGCGATTTGCCTATGACCTTGCGCGTCGAGAAGGCCGCAAAAAGGTGACCGCGGTACATAAAGCAAATATTCTTAAGTCAACTTCTGGGCTTTTCCTAAAAGTTGCACGTGAAATCGCCGAAGAATATCCTGATATCGAATCGGCAGAGATGATTGTTGATGCGGCATGCATGCGCCTAGTCATGAACCCAGAAGACTTCGACGTGTTGGTCACCACCAATTTATTTGGCGATATCCTATCAGACCTCTGTGCCGGCTTGGTCGGCGGCCTTGGCATGGCGCCAGGCGCTAACATCGGCAAAGATTGTGCAATCTTTGAAGCGGTTCACGGCTCTGCACCGGATATCGCAGGTAAAAACTTGGCCAATCCAAGTTCAGTCATCTTAGCCGCGATACAAATGCTTGAGTATTTGGAAATGCCAGAGCCTGCCGAGCGAATCACGCGTGCTTTGGCTGATGTCATCGAATCAGGCGACCGCACCACCCGTGACCTTGGCGGCAGCCACGGTACCACTGACTTTACCGATGCGGTTATCGAACGTTTATAATCGATGAATGTGGGTTTACGATATTATTGAGAATAGTGAGCGTCGCGCAAAATGCGCGACCTACTGATAAAAATATCGATTTTTCAACTTTGGTTAAAGCCAACGTAAGTGTACTGTGACTTCTTCTCTGTCATGATACAAATGCTTGGCTTGGATTTCGAAACTACGTTCGCCCTGCTCTTGCAACTGCTCCGTGATTTGATCGAGATACTGCTTCACTGAAGCGTAGCGTTGGCGCATTGGTAACTTTAAGTTAAAAATCGCTTCTTTACAGTATTCCTCAAGCAACCACGCAGTCATCAACTCACCCACACGCGCAGGTTTCTCAACCATATCGCATACCAGCCAGGTTACGTTACGACGCTTCGGGCGGTATTTGAAACCATCCTCACGGATGTGATCAACCTGACCGGTCTCCATCAAGCTATCAGCCATTGGACCATTATCAACGGCTTGTACCATCATGCCTCGACGCACGAGCTGATAGGTCCAGCCACCCGGCGCCGCGCCTAAATCAACAGCACGCATACCAGCTTGGATGCGTTGTTCACGTTCGTCTTCCGGAATAAACACATGAAAGGCTTCGTCTAGCTTCAATGTCGAACGACTCGGTCCATTAGACGGCATACGTAATCGTAAAATACCCTCTTCAAACGGGCTTTGGTTAAAGCTGTAGGAGTACCCTAATAACGCATACGCCTTGTTGACAAAGAACACGTGTAAAAACGGGCGCTTGGCGAGTGGCTTTTTGCTCAGTAAGTCGGCGGCGCGCAGCCCCTGACGCAAAGGGACAGCAAACTTACGGCAGAACTTAGCGATAGCATTGGCTTCGTTGCTATCTGGCGTTTCGACACGCAGCGCGCCAGCTAGACCAAACCACTCCTTATGGGGTTCGAGCGCCTCTTTAACCACGCTCACACGGTCTTCGATACCAGCCAGTTGAGCACTCGTCAGCAAGACAAAAAAGGTACGGGTAAAAATGAGCTCTTTCAACGGTAACTTTTTGGCTAAATGATCGGCTTCTTCAGCTTGGCAGTGATAAACCACATACGCTTGATCCGCCTGGGTTTGGCAGTATCCATACACACCCAATGCCGCCGCTTTTTCTTGGATCTCTGCCGCACAATCCCCTTCAAAGCCTGCGCGACACAGCAATACCAATCCATTCATGCTTTAACTGCTCCAACTAATAAGCAAATCCAACCCAAAATAAATAATAAGCCACCTAACGGCGTTATCGGTCCAAACCATTTCACACTGGTCAATGCCAGTGCATATAGGCTACCCGAGAATAATACCACACCTAGCGCCCAGAAGATGCCCGCAGCTGCAACCCATGGCGATGGCGCAAACCGCAGCCACAGACCCGCCAATAATAACGCGAGTGTATGATAAAACTGGTAGGTTACGCCGGTCTGAAACACCGCCAATAATTGCTCACTCAGACGACTCTTTAATCCATGTGCAGCGAATGCACCGAGCGCAACAGCGATAGCCCCATATACGGCTGCAATAATTATCAGTAACTGACTCATCATGTTAAAAATTCCTCAGTAAGTCGGCTTGCTTGGTGCCACAAGCTATCACGTAAATGACGCTTCGCAGCGGTCGGTTCAAAACCATGGTCGGCCCCCTCAAGCCACTCAAGTTGCCAGTGCCGCGGTAACATTAATTGAGTACCACGAATCTGTTTGGCAAATGGATCCCGCGTACCCTCTATGATCAGTCCCGGAATCTGTGTATCCGTCAGTTCCATTAATCTTGACTGTTCTGGCTTGGCAGGCGGATTAAATGGAAAGCCTAACGCGATTTGTCCGTGTGCCGCAAAGGTATCGGCCAGTCGCAACATCACGCGACTGCCAAGCGATTTACCTGCCAACCACAGCGGCTTGCCGTCATTCTGTAACGCTGACAACCAATCTTCCATATGCGCAACAAGCCGTTCCATTCTATCCGGCGGACGCGGCTTGCCTGTTTCCCGCACCTTCTGCCAATAAGGAAAGTCGGGGCGCACCACTTCAAAACCCAAGGCGTGCCACTGCGCAGTAAAAAAACGCATAAAAGGCGTATCCGGCCCGCCGCCTGAGCCATGGAAAAACACGATACGTTGAGTATGTTGTTCACCGTCGACTTGGTAATGGATTCCGTTTAATTGTTTCATTCTGACTCTAAATCGAATGCGCGCTCTTCTTCATGAACGAGCTGCATAATCCAGTTACGAAAAGTTGCGATCTTACCGATTTCCGACTGATTGTCACGACAGACAAGATAGAATGCCTTATTTCGTCGCAATGCCTGAGGAAAGATACGAATCAGGTGACCACTATCAATTTCGGGCTTCGCCAACACATGATTAGCTAGCGCAATACCTTGACCGTGCACCGCCGCTTGTAAAGCAAGGCTCGAGTGACTAAAAACAGGACCACCATCCTTTATCGGTTTCTTTTCGCCCACCATCTCAAACCAGTCGTTCCATGCGTTCCGTGTCTCGTCATGTAGCAGCGTATGTTGTAGTAAATCAGCCGGCGTTTTTAGCTTCATGCGTTCCGCCAAAATGGGGGAGCACACCGGCCACAGGTATTCTTTGTGCAAGCGGTAACTTTTCACTCCTGGCCAACGCCCATCACCGTAGTAGATCGCGACATCCACATCATCCGTCAGTGAGCCGGTAATCTCATCGACCGCTTTAATACGAATGTCCATATCCGGATGTGCCTCGCGAAAACTACTCAAGCGAGGTACAAACCAAAGAATTGCGAAGCTCGGTGGTACAGAAACGGTTAACGCTCCCTTTTCCGACACCAATCTGAGTTTATCGGTTGCTTGAATGAGCTGCGCAAAAATATCGCGTAATTGAAGATAGTACGCCTGCCCTTCTTCAGTGAGTAACAGTGTCCGGTTACGGCGAATAAACAGCTTGATTTGCAAGAATTCTTCGAGTGCTTTGACTTGGTGACTCACCGCAGCTTGTGTGACAAATAATTCCTCAGCGGCCTTAGTAAAGCTCAGATGACGTGCGGCAGCTTCAAACGATTTAAGCGCATTCAGCGGCGGCAACTTACGCATATTATTTGTCTCCGCCCATGGCACCACTGAACTTATTGACCGCATCAATATACTTATCGCGCGGTAGCTCATGTGCCATCAAACCTAAAAATTCGCGCAAATGCGTTAGAATAATACTCACATTGAGTTGCTCACCGTTCGCAAACCTCAGCTTAAATGAGTGCCATAACGGCGAATAATCAACTTCGACAACATCTTGCCAGCGTTGTGTGCGAGGCCGCGACCACGCCTGTGTATAGCTCAATTCTGATTGTCTGAGCTTAATTTTTTTAAAGAACACTTCACCGGATAACTTAAATGCAAATACGACGCTCGCTAGGGCAACCAGTGTAGTCAGCAGTTGCGAGAATAAATCTTCAGGCCACTCGAGGTAAGCAAGCGCTAAGATACATAAGGCAAGCCAAATGGCGCAAATCGGAAGGGTTTTAAAGAGTAAAGGGTACGTCATCTTCATAGTTTAGCGTCTCTGTTAAGCAACCAAGCAATGAATACTATAACAGAGACGCGAAGCTATGAGCCACACAGGGGTGACTTTAGCGTTTAATTACAAACGGACACCGCCGTCAATTTCGACCACACGGCCACTGAAAAAGTCATTCTCGATGATATAACGTGCGCTATGAGCAATCTCATTGGGTTGCCCCCAACGCTTCAGCGGCACCATCGACAATGCGCGTTCGACAGCTTCTGGTTTCATCTGTGCCGTCATCGGTGTCTCGATAAAGCCAGGAGCAATAGCACCGCAGCGAATACCATAGCGACCCAACTCGCGTGCCCAAGTGACTGTCATGGCTACGACACCCGCTTTGGTAGCCGCATAGTTCGTTTGACCAATATTACCAGCACGTGCCACGCTTGAGATATTAATGATGACACCCTTTTTGCCGGCTTTAACCATCTGCGCTGCCGCTTCACGACCACACAAGAAGGTACCGGTCAGGTTAACGTCCAACACCGATTGGAACTGTTGCAACGGCATTTTCTGCTTAATTTCACCGTCTTTAAACTTAATCAACAAGCCATCACGTAATAAACCTGCGTTGTTGACCAGTACATCGATACCATCGAACTCTTGTTGGATTTGCTCAAATACCGTCTCGACAGACTCTTCATCGGTGATATCGACTTCGTAGCCGATCACTTTTTTCGCACCCAACTTCTCACAGGCTTCTTGTGCATCACCCAGTACATCACCATTGATATCAATCAATGCGAGTTGTGCGCCTTGCTTAGCAAAGTCCTCGGCCATCGCCAAGCCTAAACCTTGAGCACCACCTGTGATTACAATTACGCTATCTTTTACTTGCATGAACTGCCTCTTTATTTTTTCGTGATCGGTGTCAAATAATTAAAAATGCTTGAGAAATCTTGCCGACCATGACCTTGCTGCGACCACCCATGATAAAGATTACGGGTCAATGCGCCCATTGGTGTAGCGGCGCCGGATTTCAGTGCAGTTTGCTGGGCAAGCCCCAAGTCTTTACTCATCAGGTCAACCATAAAGCCGCCCTGATAATCATTACTTGATGGTACACCATCCATCACATCAGGGCATGGATTATATACTTCAAGGGTCCAGTTACGGCCAGAGCTTTGCAGCATGATTTCACTGAGCACTTTAGGATCCAAACCATTCGCCTTGCCGAGCTGTAATGCCTCAGAGGTGCCAACCATTAACACTGAAAGCAACATGTTGTTGCATATTTTAGCGATTTGCCCAGCACCCACATCACCCGCACGGAATACATTTTTGCCCATGTCATTCAGTACAGTGCGCGCACGATCAACGTTGGCTTCGGTACCACCACAGATAAACGTTAATGTACCTGCTTTTGCACCACCTACACCGCCAGAAACAGGTGCATCGATAAATGCGATACCCGCTTGCTGAAGTTGTTCACCGACGTAAATCGCCGCTTCAGATGAAATGGTACTGCAATCAATCACTAACTGCTTGTCCGTTAGGACGTGTACAAGGCCTTCATCGCCTAAGTAGACAGACTCAACATGATGATCAGCGGGTAACATGCTGACCACAACGTCTACGCCCTCAACCGCTTCGCGCGGGCTTGAACAGGCGCGTGCGCCCACGGCCTCAACCTGAGCCAATGCATCTTTCGATAAATCGAACGCGTTTACGTTATGGCCTGCTTTTGCCAAGTTCATGGCCATCGGGCCACCCATATTACCTAAACCGATAAATGCGACATTCGCCATGTTCGACTCCTTCTTGTTGTCGATAATTATTATTTTTTTACCAGCACGTGTTCAAGTTCGGCTAACGGATGTGTGCGTTCGCCCCAAGGCGGATCAAAGAAACCGTCAATCGCCTCCTCCGTCACGTCAGCGACATCCGTAAATTGCCACTTAGGTTGCTTGTCTTTATCAATTAATAAAGCACGGATACCCTCGGCAAAATCACCCCGTACGGCACAATTACACGACAGAGTGAGTTCGAATCGAAAACAGTCTGCAAGGGATAAGTCGGCACCGTGACGCGTTTGTTGCCACACCAAATGCGGTGTAATCGGACAACCGTGTTTGAGATTTTTTTGCGCTTTTTGGAACCATTTATCCTCTTCATCAGCAGCCAACACACGCTGTACCGCTTCGGTCACCGTCTGGGTATCCATCGCTTGCTGAATCGTTTCAATATGTGCTTCAACTTGAGGTGTCGGTAACGCCGTATCATCTTGCTCGGCGAACTGTTCCAGCATATCGGTCACTTTCTGGTGATTGAGTGCGCCCGTGTCGCCCCATTCGATACTTTGCAGTGCCTCAATCAATTGAGCTTTATGTTGATGGCCGACAAACTGGTCAGCTAAATTGAGGAATAACGCATCTGACGCATTCATTGTCGCGCCTGTCATACCTAAGAACGCGCCACAACCTTTCGGCATGCGGTTGAGAAAATAAGTAGCGCCGACATCAGGGTACAGACCGATAGTCACTTCGGGCATTGCTAACAAAGAGCGGTCGGTAACAATGCGGTGACTGGCACCATTCATCAAGCCCATACCGCCGCCCATTACGATACCGTCACCCCAGCAAATAATCGGCTTAGGGTAGGTTTGGATGGCATAGTCTAACTGATACTCGGTGGTGAAGAAGTTCTCAACCTCTGGAACTAACTGACCCGGCTCAGCTTGCATCGCTTTGTACATGGCAACAATGTCGCCACCTGCGCAAAAGGCCTTTTCACCGGCGCCTTGCAACCATATACAGGCTACATCTGGGTCATCAGCCCACGCCTGCAATTGTGGTAGTAAGGTCTCAGCCATCGCCAGACTCAGCGCATTTAATGATTTTTCAGAATTCAGAGTAGCAACGCCGATGACTTTGTCACCGGCGTTGATTGTTTCGATAATTACGGGAGTTTGCATCTCGACTCCTTACAGAATTTGGCGGTCGCTATCAGCTAGAATGCGACGCGCAATGATGAGTCGCATCACCTCGTTGGTGCCCTCAAGGATTTGGTGTACACGGACGTCACGCACATGACGTTCGAGTGGATACTCCTTGATATAACCATAGCCACCATGAATTTGCAGCGCTTCATTACACACTTGGAAACCAATGTCTGTCGCAAAACGCTTCGCCATCGCGCAATAGGTTGTTTTGTCAGGATCGTCATTATCCACTTTTGATGCGGCTAATCGGACCATTTGACGTGCAGCAACAAGCTCAGTGGCCATATCCGCCAGTTTAAACTGCAAGGCTTGGAAAGCAGCCAATGGTTTACCAAACTGACTGCGCTCGTGCATGTACGCAGATGCTGTTTCGAGTGCCGCCTGTGCAGTACCGACCGAGCACACTGCGATATTGATACGTCCACCATCAAGACCCATCATGGCAAACTTAAAGCCTTCGCCTTCTTCGCCTAACAGGTTTTTAGCTGGGATGCGCACATCTTCAAACGTGACTAAACGCGTTGGCTGGGCGTTCCAGCCCATTTTATCTTCTTTCTTGCCGTAGCTGATACCTTCCGCATCCGCTGGCACAACAAAAGCAGAAATACCCTTAGGACCAGCTTCTCCGGTGCGCGCCATGACAACCATGACATCGGTTGCACCCGCGCCAGAGATAAACATTTTTGAGCCGTTAAGCACGTACTCGTCGCCTTCTTTCTTAGCACTGGTACGCAAGCTTGCCGCATCGGAACCCGAGCCTGGCTCGGTTAAACAATAAGAGCCAAGCTTTTCACCGGTCACGAGCTCAGGCACCCACTCATCAATTACCGCTTGTTGACCAAATGAGCCAATCATCCAAGTGACCATATTGTGAATGGTCATCATTGCTGTGGTTGCCGTACAACCACCGGCTAATTGTTCGAAAATGAGCGCTGAGTCTAAGCGACTCATGCCAAAGCCGCCCGCCTCTTCTGGCGTATACATGCCCATAAAGCCCATTTCACCGGCCTTACGAAACACCTCAATTGGGAAATGCGCCTCTTCATCCCAGCGCGCCGCATTGGGTGCCAGCTCTTTGTCCGCAAATGCCTTTGCCGTATCGACAAAGGCTTGTTGGTCTTCAGTTAATTCAAAGTTCATGATAACTACCTTTAACTTATCAATTACTTAAGGTGAATAGACATGTTAGGTCCACTCGCCTCGATATCACTTTCGAACCAGCGTGCAGTCACGGTCTTGGTTTCGGTGTAGAAGCGAATCGCTTGCTTACCATAGGCATGCAAGTCACCAAAGAATGAACGTTTCCAGCCAGTAAATGAGAAAAACGGCAATGGCACCGGGATTGGAATATTAATCCCCACCTGACCTACGGTCACTTCATGTTGGTATTTACGCGCTGCCGCACCATTTGAGGTGAAGATCGACGTACCGTTACCGTATGGGTTGTTGTTAACCAGCGTCAGTGCATCATCCAAATCATCGACTTCCATCATGCTTAACACAGGACCAAAGACTTCTTTCTTGTAAATGTCCATATCTGCCGTGACTTCAGAGAAGACCGTCGGACCTACCCAGTTTCCATCAGGCAATCCTTCGACGGTGCAACCACGACCATCCACCAATAATTTAGCGCCTTCATTTTCGCCATCGGTGATCATTTGTTCGATGCGCGCTTTTGCTTGCGGACTAATCACAGGGCCATACGCAGCATTTTCATCGTTCCAAGCGCCCGGGCGTACCTTAGCAATAGCTTCAGCCACTTCTGGAATCCACTCCTTCGCGGCACCAACGAACACCGCGACCGAGATCGCCATACAACGTTGACCGGCCGCGCCGACCGAAGCACCCACCAAGTTGTTGATTACTTGCTGCTTATTCGCGTCTGGCATGATCACGCAATGGTTTTTAGCACCCGCAAAGGCTTGCACACGTTTACCGTTCTCGGTACCACGACGGTATATGTACTCAGCAACTGGTACAGAACCCACGAACGATAACGCATGAATTTCAGGGTGATCGAGTACAAAGTCGACTTGATCTTTGCCACCATGAATAACCTGCAACACGCCTTTAGGCGCGCCCGCTTGTTCAAATAACTCGACAAGCCGCGTAGGCGTTAATGGATCTTGTTCCGATGGTTTTAAGATGAAGGTATTGCCACAGGCAATCGCCATCGGGAACATCCACAATGGGATCATCGCAGGGAAGTTAAAAGGCGTAATACCCGCGCAAATACCGAGCGGTTGGATGTAGCTGTATGAATCAATAGAACGAGCAACATTTTCTACAGTTTCGCCCATCATGAGTGATGGGATATTCGCTGCTTGCTCAACCACCTCGATACCACGCCAAACGTCTCCTTTGGCATCTTCAAAGGTCTTACCCGTTTCTTGGGCCAAAATTTCAGCAATTTCTTCTTGATGTTCTTTTAATAATGCCTGATAGCGCATCATCACGCGTGCACGTTCAGAAACAGGCACTTCTTTCCACGTTTTAAAGGCTTCTCGTGCACTCGCAACTGCAGCTTCCATTTCGTCTTGAGTCGCGCACGGAGCTTCGGCAATCACTTCTTGAGTCGCCGGGTTGGTCACCGGAATCCAAGACTCAGTTTTTGAAGCGCGAAACTCTCCGTCGATATACAGAGGCACTTTTTTAGACATAACTCACCTTCTTGTTGTGTTATTTTATAAATCAAATTTTCATAATCATTAAAAGAGACTTATCGCGTGCCGCTTTTAATTCTTATTACGTTACTTTGGGCTGCAAGTTTCTCGCTTATCGGCGAATACCTTGCTGGCCAAGTCGATGGCTATTGGGTCGTGTTTATCCGCATGGTGCTTGCTTTACTCACTATCTTGCCGTTATTCAAATGGCGCAAGTTGCAAACGTACTCCGCTAAAACACTCACCCAACTTGCCGTAATTGGTGCCGTACAAATCGGCTTTATGTATTTATTCTTGTACCACGCGTTTCTTTATTTGAGTGTCGCAGAGGTGTTGTTGTTCACTATTTTCACCCCGTTATACATCACACTCATCGACGAAATTATTATCGGTCGTCGACGCCTACCTGTTGTTTGGTGGCTCGCCGCTGCGATATCAGTCGCGGGCGCTGCCGTTATTCGTTATCAAGGACTGAGCGCCGATTTCGTCATTGGCTTTGCGTTGATTCAAGCCGCCAATATCTGCTTTGCTGCCGGCCAAGTCGCCTATAAGCGCCTTGAACTTGGCTCAACCCAACATCAAGTACAACAGTTTGCTGCCTTTTTTGTCGGCGCCAGCATCGTGTCTGGCCTCGGTGTGTTGCTGTTCGGTAACCACCAAATGATGCCAAACACCTCATGGCAGTGGGGCATTTTGCTATGGCTCGGTATTGTTGCTTCCGGTCTTGGTTACCTTGGCTGGAATCTCGCCAGCAAATGGGTCAATACCGGACAATTGGCCGCCATGAACAATGCCCTAATTCCTGCTGGTATTCTTGTTAATGTCCTGTTCTGGCAACAAGATACCGATTGGCTAAGGTGGCTGCTGGGCGCGAGCTTGATTGTTGTCGCAGTTGTTTTGGCTTCGCGCCAGCAGATAAAACCTTAGTTTTTTACTCCATCATTTCAACAGCGAGAGCGACCGCTTCACCACCACCAATACACAGTGATGTGACGCCTCGTTTCTCGCCACGTTGTTTCAGTGCATGCAACAATGTCACAAGTAAACGCGCACCACTGGCGCCAATCGGGTGTCCGAGTGCACAGGCACCACCGTGCACATTGACGCGACTGGCATCCAACTTCATTTCGTTAATTGCAAGCATCGTGACCATGGCAAAGGCCTCGTTGATTTCCCATAAATCGACGTCTTCTTTGCTCCAGCCTACTTGCGTCAGCAACGCATCCATCGCACCAATCGGTGCCACGGTAAACTCAGCGGGTGCTTGTGAATGAGTGGCATGACCTTTAACGCGTGCAAGTGGTTTCAAACCGCGTTTGACCGCCTCGCTCTCACGCATCAATACCAATGCCGCTGCCCCATCGGAGATTGAGCTCGAGTTGGCCGCGGTAATGGTGCCATCCTTTTTAAAAGCCGGGCGCAATTGCGGGATCTTGTCGAGGCGTGCTTTACCCGGTTGCTCATCCGTATCAACCGTGACCTCACCTTTGCGCGTTGAGTATGTGAGCGGGGTAATTTCATTTTTGAAGTAACCCTTATCGATCGCGCTTTGCGCTTTTTGTAATGAGTTAATCGCGAAATCATCCATCGCATCGCGATCTAATCCATACTTGTCTGCGGTATCCTGAGCATAACAGCCCATGGCTTTACCTTCGTAGGCGTCTTCTAAGCCGTCGAGCATCATGTGATCAAACAACTGTCCATGACCCATACGGTAGCCGTTGCGCCCTTTATCCAGAAGATACGGTGCACGCGACATGCTCTCCATACCGCCCGCAATAACGACTTCGGCCGAACCGGCACGAATTAAGTCCGTTGCAAACATTGCTGCCTTTAAGCCCGAGCCACAGACTTTGTTAATCGTTGTAGCGCCTGTGCTTTGTGGTAAGCCCGCATAGAGCATCGCTTGACGCGCAGGCGCTTGACCTAATCCTGCTGGTAACACGTTGCCCATGATGACTTCTGAAATATCACTTTCTGTCAGGCCACTATGACCGAGTGCAGCTTTGATTGCAGCCGCCCCTAAATTAGGTGCACTGACTTCACTCAGGCTGCCTTGAAAGCCCCCCATTGCTGTCCGGTTTGCGGCAACAATTACGACCGAATCGTTTGACATCTTTCCTCCAATACCACTTTACGTTAACGTAAACTTCCTCTAAGCTTAGATCTTAGGTCAACTAAAAAGCAAGTCTGATGAGTAACAAAATCACTTATACGATCGGCGAATTGGCAAAACAATTTGACATTACGACCCGTTCTATCCGTTTTTACGAGGACGAAGGGCTATTGTCGCCGCGTCGCCAGGGTCAGCACCGAATTTACAATAATAAAGATCGTGTCCGCTTAAAACTCATACTACGCGGCAAGCGATTGGGTTTTTCATTGGCCGAAACACGGCGTCTATTCGAGTTGTATGACGCTGACAATAGTTCGGCCGCACAGCTTGAAAAAGTGCTTGAGTTAATTGCCGAGAAGAAAGCATCGCTCAAGCAACAAATGGAAGATATCAACGTATTACTGACAGAGCTCACTGGCCTCGAACAACGCTGCCAAGACGAGCTCGAATCAGTGCGAACGACAACCAAGAAAGTAGTCTCATCTCAGGAGTCATTATGATTACGCAATTTAATTCTTTTAACTTTGGCTTAGGCGAAACCGCGGATATGCTGCGTGAAGCAGTGAACGCCTTTGCGCGCGATGAAATTGCACCGCGTGCGGCTGAAATTGATGAAGCCAATGAGTTTCCAAGTGATTTGTGGCGTAAGCTCGGTGATATGGGTCTGTTGGGTCTGACCGTTGACGAGCAGTACGGTGGCTCTGGAATGGGTTACTTAGAACATGTCATCGCGATGGAAGAAATTAGCCGTGCTTCAGCATCGGTCGGATTGAGTTACGGTGCCCATTCTAACTTGTGCGTGAATCAAATCGCGCGTAACGGTAATGAAGAACAAAAACAAAAATACTTACCCAAGTTATGTACTGGCGAGCATGTCGGCGCGCTGGCGATGAGCGAACCTAATGCGGGTTCTGATGTGGTGAGCATGAAGCTTAAAGCCGAGAAAAAAGGCGACAAGTACGTGCTCAATGGCAATAAAATGTGGATCACCAATGGTCCAGATGCCGATGTCTTTGTCATCTACGCAAAAACAGACGCCGAAAAAGCATCACGCGGCATTACCGCTTTCATCGTTGAGAAGAATACCCCTGGGTTTAGCCAAGCACAGAAACTCGACAAGCTCGGGATGCGGGGTTCAAATACATGTGAGTTGGTATTTGAAGACGTCGAAGTACCAGCTGAGAATATTCTTGGCGAGTTCAATGGTGGCGTTGAAGTACTAATGAGTGGTCTCGATTACGAGCGTGCGGTGCTTGCCGCAGGTCCACTGGGCATTATGCAAGCTTGCTTGGATACCGTAGTGCCTTATATCCACGATCGCACTCAATTTGGCAAAGCAATCGGCGAGTTTCAGCTAGTACAAGGTAAAGTGGCCGACATGTACACGCGCACGAACGCTGCTCGCGCATATGTCTACGCCGTTGCTCAGTCCTGTGACCGCGGTGAAACGACCCGTAAAGACGCTGCCGGCGCTATCTTATATGCGGCTGAACTCGCCACTCAGTTAGCACTTGATGCAATTCAATTACTCGGTGGCAATGGCTATATCAACGAGTACCCAACAGGACGCCTACTGCGCGACGCTAAACTCTATGAAATCGGCGCGGGCACCTCAGAAATACGCCGTATGTTGATCGGTCGTGAGTTGTTCAACGAGTCCAAATAAAAGGAGACGCTGTGGCTATTCTCGCAAGCAAAGTGAACACCCGCGATGCGCAGTTCAAAGCGAACTATGAATCGATGCAAGCGGTCGTTGATGACGTAAACGCCAAGGTCGAGCAAATAAAGCAAGGCGGTGGTCCTAAATATCAGGAGCGCCACTTATCGCGCGGTAAACTATTACCGCGCCAACGCATTAATAAGTTACTTGATGCGGGCTCGCCATTTTTAGAAATTGGTCAGTTTGCGGCGTGGGACGTCTACGACGACTATGTACCGGCAGCGGGCGTTGTCGCTGGTATTGGTCGTGTCGAAGGCGTTGAATGTATGATTGTTGCCAACGACGCGACAGTAAAAGGCGGCACCTACTACCCGCTAACTGTAAAAAAACACTTACGTGCGCAAGAAATTGCCGAACGTTGCCATCTGCCCTGCATCTATTTAGTTGATTCGGGCGGCGCGAACTTGCCTCGACAAGATGATGTGTTCCCAGATAAAGACCACTTTGGTCGTATTTTCTTTAATCAAGCCAATATGTCGGCGAAGGGTATTCCACAAATCGCCGTGGTCATGGGTTTGTGTACGGCGGGTGGTGCTTATGTTCCGGCAATGGCCGATGAAAGTGTCATCGTAAAAGAGCAAGGCACCATCTTTTTAGCAGGTCCCCCCCTAGTTAAGGCAGCAACCGGTGAAGAAGTGAGTGCCGAGGAACTCGGTGGTGCCGACGTGCATACGCGTATTTCAGGCGTTGCCGACCACTTTGCTCACAACGACGAGCACGCTTTGGCGTTAGCGCGCCGTTCAGTTGCACGCTTAAACCGCCCTGCGCCGACCCAACTGGATCAGCGTGAAAGCAAGCCGCCGCGTTACGATGCAAAAGAACTCTATGGCATTGTTGGTACCGACCTTCGCAAGCCTTACGATGTCCATGAAGTGATTGCACGTGTGGTTGATGACTCTGATTTTGACGAGTTTAAAGCCAACTATGGCAATACCCTAGTAACCGGCTTTGCGCGCATTCACGGCTACCCCGTGGGTATCGTCGCCAATAACGGTATTCTCTTCTCTGAAAGCGCACAAAAAGGGGCTCACTTTATTGAGCTCTGTGCGCAACGAAAGATTCCTCTCGTATTTTTGCAAAACATCACCGGTTTTATGGTGGGTAAAAAGTACGAAGCCGAAGGTATCGCCAAACACGGCGCTAAAATGGTTATGGCCGTATCTTGCGCGAAAGTACCTAAATTTACCGTGCTCATTGGTGGCAGCTATGGTGCGGGTAACTATGGTATGTGCGGTCGCGCCTACGATCCGACACTGATGTTCATGTGGCCCAACGCACGTATTTCTGTGATGGGCGGAGAGCAAGCCGCAGGCGTAATGGCACAAGTCACTAAAGACAACCTCGCGCGCAAAGGTGAGCAATTAAGTGCTGACGATGAAGCGAAACTAAAGCAGCCCATCATCGAGCAATATGAGCAGCAAGGTCACCCGTATTATGCCTCAGGTCGCCTCTGGGACGATGGCATTATCGACCCAGCACAAACCCGCGATGTGCTCGGTTTAAGTATCGCCGCATCACTGAACGCACCGATTGAAGACAGCCAGTTCGGCGTATTCCGAATGTAAGGGGAACAGTCATGAGTGAATACACGGATTTTTCTATCGATCAGCGCGGCGTAGCGTGGTTAACATTGAATCGTCCAGAAGTGCATAATGCCTTTGATGATAAGATGATTGCCGAACTCGTAGCGGCATTAAATGAGGTTGAACACTCGACGCAAGCGCGCGTGTTGGTGTTACGCTCAAATGGCAAGAACTTCTCCGCCGGCGCCGATTTAAATTGGATGCGCTCCATGGCGGATAAAGATTATCAAGAGAACGTGGATGATGCTGCGGGTCTCGACCGCCTAATGAGTCAGCTTGACCAGTTAAGCAAGCCGACCATCGCTTTGGTACAAGGCGCCGCTTTTGGCGGTGCTGTCGGCCTAGCTGCGTGCTGCGATATCGTCTTAGCACAACCCAAAACCAGCTTCTGTTTGAGCGAAGTTAAAATTGGTCTGATTCCAGCCGTTATCAGCCCCTATGTGGTGCGTGTCATGGGTGAGCGTCAAGCACGGCGCTATATGCTCACCGCGGAGCGCTTCTTTGCCGACAAGGCACTGCAAGCCAGTTTGGTGACAGAGATTGTTGATGACTTTGATGATGCATTACCTGGCTTGCTCGATGCATTGCTGAATAATTCCCCTCAAGCATTGCAGTCGTGTAAGCGCCTTATTCGCGGGGTTGCACACCAGCCCACGGATCAGCAGGTACGCCAATTTACAATCGAAGAAATCGCCAAGATCCGGGTCTCAGACGAGGGCCAAGAAGGTCTCTCAGCATTCCTAGAAAAACGCGCACCGCAGTGGCAGAACAAAGGCTAACAGGATTATTTATGATTCAATCACTTCTTATTGCAAACCGTGGTGAAATCGCCTGTCGCGTTATCGAGACAGCACGCAAGATGGGTATTCGCACCATTGCGGTATACTCGGCCGCCGACACCCAAGCGCGTCATACGCAGTTGGCGGATGAAGCCTATTACATTGGCCCTGCCCCGAGTAATGAAAGTTATCTAAAAGCTGAAACAATTATCGAAGTCGCGAAATCCGCAGGAGCCGACGCTATTCACCCAGGTTACGGCTTTTTATCTGAAAATGAGTCGTTTGCTGAACTATGCCAGCAAAATGACATCATTTTTGTGGGGCCACCGGTATCGGCCATTGCCGCCATGGGATCCAAAAGCGCAGCTAAAGCGATTATGGATGAAGCGGGCGTGCCACTGGTGCCGGGCTATCATGGCAGTGAGCAAGACGAAGACACGCTATTTGAGAAAGCTCAGCAGGTTGGTTTCCCGCTCCTACTCAAAGCTGCATACGGCGGCGGTGGTAAAGGCATGCGCGTGGTCGAATCAGCACAAGACTTTAAAGCGGCATTGAAGTCGGCAAAACGTGAGGCAAAATCATCGTTCGGTAATGATAAGGTATTGTTTGAGCGTTTTATTCGTAATCCGCGTCACGTCGAAATTCAGGTATTCTGCGATCAGCATGGTAACGCAGTCTACCTTGCCGAACGTGATTGCTCAGTACAACGTCGTCACCAAAAAGTGATTGAGGAAGCCCCTGCCCCAGCATTGTCGGAAAAAACCCGTAAAGCGATGGGTGAAGCGGCGGTCAAAGCGGCGAAAGCAATCGATTATGTTGGCGCTGGCACGGTTGAGTTTTTGTATGATGCCAGTGGTGAATTCTTCTTCATGGAAATGAATACACGCTTACAGGTCGAACACCCGGTCACTGAGATGATTACCGGTTTAGACTTGGTCGAATGGCAGTTAATGGTCGCCGCGGGAGAGAGCCTTCCGTTAACTCAAGACGCGGTCAGCGTCAGCGGTCATGCGTTCGAAGCGCGTATTTATGCCGAAGATCCCGCTAACGACTTTTTACCCAGTACAGGAACCATCCGCCACCTTCGCACGCCAGCAGTCGATGCCGGCGTACGTATTGATACTGGCGTTGAGCAAGGTGATGAAATTTCCAGCTTTTACGATCCCATGATCGCTAAGCTTATCGTTTGGGATACGGACCGTGAACGCGCGCTACTGAAGTTGCAACGCGCGCTCAAACAATACCGTGTAACGGGTTTACACACTAATATCGACTTTTTACATCGGTTAGCCAGCCACCCTGCCTTCATGCGTATGGATCTCACCACTGAGTTTATCCAACAGCACGAACAATCGCTGTTCCCTGAGACGCAGCAAAGTTTAACTTGGGCACGTATCGAAGCGGCATTGTTTGATGTGCTGCAACGCCAAACACAGCATGCCACACAAACCAACCCGTGGGCTCATGCCACTGCACTGCGTCTTAACGAGGCGCCCGTGCATGTTGTGGAGTTCAGCGAAGGCGAGGAACTGAGTCGCGTTGAACTCGTGCAACGTGCAGAGGCGTTTCAAGTCGCACTCGATGACGATAATTTCAGTATTCATGCGAGCGTACAGGACGATACCCTCACGATTGCGGTGAACGGTCATCGCTATCAGCGCTACATCGCCAGCTCTGAGGACACTATCACGGTATTTAGTGAACAGGGACCCGTCACCCTGCACCGCCACAAAGTCGCCGATACCTTGGTCGACGATAACCACAGCGGTGGTTTGGTTGCACCAATGAACGGCACCATTACCGACGTTTTAGTCAGTCAAGGTGACAGGGTTGAAAAAGATCAGGCGTTGGTGATCATGGAAGCGATGAAGATGGAATACACCATCAAAGCGCATTGTGCCGGCGAAGTGACCGACGTATTCTTTGCGCAAGGCGACTTGGTGAGCGATGGTGATGAGCTCGTTGCTATCGCAGAAAAGGAGTAATTATGTTTGATCGTGAGGCGATGCCTAGGCAGGTAAATATCGTTGAAGTCGGCCCACGCGATGGCTTACAAAACGAGGTAGCGGTTCCGACCGCTGCCAAAGTTGAGCTGATTAACGCGTTATCAAAAACCGGCCTTCGCTACATTGAGAGTGCTAGCTTTGTTAGCCCCAAGTGGGTGCCTCAAATGGCCGATAGTAGCGAGATCATGCAGCAAATTGATCGCCAAAACGGTATTACTTATTCGGCTCTGACGCCCAACTTGAAAGGGCTCGAAAATGCCTTAGCGGTTAACACAGACGAGGTTGCTGTTTTTGGTGCTGCCTCAGAACAGTTCAGCCAACGCAATATCAACTGTTCTATCGACGAATCGCTCGAACGTTTTCGCCCGGTTATCGAGCAGGCACGCGCGGCGAACATACGCGTGCGAGGCTATGTTTCATGCGTGCTGGGCTGTCCATACCAGGGCGAAGTGCCACTTGAAGATGTGACTCGCGTGGCGCGCCAGCTCATCGAAATGGGCTGTTATGAAGTATCGCTCGGCGACACCATTGGTGTTGGCACTCCGCTTCAAGCGGCGCGGATGGTCAAAGCAGTGCTTGAGGTTGTCCCCGCTCATCAACTTGCCCTGCATTTTCACAATACCTACGGACAAGCGCTGGCTAATATCTTAGCTTGTTTGGAATTAGGCGTTAATACCATTGACAGTGCCGTTGCCGGTTTAGGTGGGTGCCCTTATGCCAAGGGCGCAAGCGGTAATGTCGCCACAGAAGATGTGGTATACATGCTAAACGGCATGGGCATTGATACCGGCGTTGATCTGGATGCACTCATCCGTGCGGGCGCAGACATATGTCATCACCTGGGGCATGGTCCTCGCTCACAGGTGGCACTCGCAGAACTGGCAAAAGAAGGATAATAACTATGGCAGCAGAACGACTTTGGCAACCGAATGCGGAGCAAATCGCTGAAGCACGTATGAGCGATTTCCTACAACAAATCAATGTTCATCATAATGCAGGTCTAGCGAATTACCATGACCTATACCAGTGGTCGATTGATAACGACGAAACATTTTGGTCGTTAATTTGGGACTATTTTGATGTCATTGGTGACAAGGGCGATGTGATTGTCCGTGATAAAAATAAGCTCCCCGGCGCCCAATGGTTCCCTGATGCCAAATTAAACTTTGCCGAAAACCTGCTGCGTCATAATGACACTCACAGTGCGCTGGTATTTCGCGGAGAAAACGGTGCGCGACAGGAGCTCAGCTATGAAGCGCTCTATCAACAGGTCGCACGCGCTGCACAGGCGTTAAAAACGCACGGTGTGGTCAGTGGTGACCGCGTCGCGGGAATGATGCCCAACTGTATTGAGACGATCGTCATGATGCTAGCGACCACCAGCTTAGGCGCTATCTGGTCATCGTGCTCACCCGACTTTGGGGTACAGGGCGTATTGGACCGCTTTGGTCAAATCGAACCCAAAGTACTGATCACAGTGGACGGCTACTATTACAACCAAAAGAATCTCAATATTAAAGATAAAGTGTCTGACATCGCCGCACAGCTAGATACCGTCGAGACGTTAGTACTGGTGAACTTTAGCGGTCAAACAGAGGTGATCGATGACGCGCGCTTAGTCCGCTACGAAGCCTTTCTCGATAATGATGCTAGCACCATCGATTTTGTCCGGAAGCCATTTAACCACCCTGTTTACATCATGTTCTCTTCAGGTACCACAGGGGTACCTAAATGTATCGTCCACGGCGCAGGCGGTACCTTGTTGCAGCATTACAAAGAGCATGGTTTACACACCGACTTAGACCGTGAAGACACCTTGTTCTATTTCACAACCTGCGGTTGGATGATGTGGAACTGGTTAGTCAGCGGTTTAGCCCTCGGTGCTAAATTGGTGCTGTTCGACGGTTCGCCTTTTGCGCCCAAACCCGAAGTTCTCTGGGATATTGCTGACGAAGAACATATCAGTGTCTTTGGTACCAGTGCCAAGTATTTATCCGCACTCGAGAAAGCCGATGTTAAACCACGTGAGTCACACGACCTAAAGGCACTGCGCAGCATCCTGACCACAGGTTCGGTGTTACCGCCTGAGAGTTTTGACTACGTCTACCGTGATATTAAGACCGATCTTTGCTTATCATCGATTTCGGGTGGCACCGATATCGTCTCATGCTTTGCTTTAGGCTGCCCTATCTTGCCGGTATATCGTGGTGAGCTGCAATGCCGCGGCTTAGGCTTAGCCGTTAACGTATATAACGATCAGGGCGAACCCGTCAAAGCACAAAAAGGTGAGCTCGTGTGCGAAAACTCGTTCCCGAATATGCCGGTTGGCTTTTGGGGCGACGACGATGGACAGCGCTATTTTAATGCATATTTCGCCCGCTTCGACAATATTTGGGCACATGGCGATTTTGCTGAGTTAACCACACACGATGGCGTCATTATCTATGGACGCTCAGATGCGGTATTAAACCCAGGCGGTGTACGTATTGGTACTGCGGAAATATATCGTCAAGTCGAAAAAGTCGATGCGGTACTCGAAAGTATTGCGATTGGTCAACAGTGGGATGATGACGAACGTGTTGTACTTTTTGTTCGTCTACGTGACGGTGTTGAACTCGATGAAGCGCTGGTGAAAACCATTAAACAAACGATTCGTGCAAATGCTACCCCTAGACACGTGCCTGCGGTTATATTACAAGTGAACGATATTCCAAGAACCATCAGTGGTAAGATTGTTGAACTAGCAGTGCGCAATGTGGTTCATGGGCAGCCAGTAAAAAATACTGATGCATTGGCCAACCCAGATGCGCTCAACGAGTTTAAGGATCGTCCAGAACTCAGTCGTTAAGAGAGTCTAATTCATGCGTTTAAAGCTTATTGCGGGTGCCAAGCAAGCCCTTGTCACAGTGCTGACAGGTATACTGATCTCGCTCATCGCGTTCTCTTACGTGCGCTATCTCGAGAATCAGGAAGCCCAAGAAGCGCTTGAAAATGAAGCGTATAACATACAACGCGAAATTAGACAGAGTTTGGTGGCGCATTTATTCGCCACCGAACTATTTGCGCGCGAGTTGAAGCAAAGTCAACAAAGTCTTGATCAACGCTGGATCGATGACGCTAGTATTATCTCACTTTATTATCAAAGCATTACATCAATGGTGTGGCTGTCTCCCGACCTAATCATTGAAAAGTATTACCCCCCTAGCCGCCAAGCGCAGCTACTCGGCACCCCCTTTAAAAATTCCGAACTCATCAAGGTGCTCCCACAGTCGCAAGGTAATCAACACGCGATGATTGGTAGCGCCGGTAATTTGGGACGCATCGGTAGCGACATCGTAATGTTTTCTCGCATAGAGGGATATGAGCGACAGGGTTTTCTGGGTCTTGTAATTAGCTTACAAGACTTGCTCAATGATATTATTCGTCAAAATATTAGTGAAGGATATCAAGTCGCCATCAGTCGTGATGCTCAGACTTTGTATCAATTCGCAGGCGATGTTTCGCTACGCGAGCCATGGTCAGTGAATCGAACATTGCAATTGTTGGGGTCAAAATGGCAACTGCATGTCTGGATGACGCCGAAGCGTTTGGCCGACGAACGTGATGGACTTGCCCTGACCTTGTTGTTTACAGGGTTATTTATTACCGCGATGCTCACATTGGTGTTTTATATCTTGGCACAGAGCCGATATAAAGCGCAGCAATTAGCCGACGCCAATATTGAACTTTATTCGGAGATAGACGAGCGAGAGAGGGTCGAGAAAGAAATCGCATACTTGGCTGAGCATGATTCATTGACACGTCTGATCAATCGTAACGCACTCATGCGGATCCTCTCGGAGTGGCTTAACGATGAGGCAGAAAACGGCTTAACAACGATTTTATTTATCGATTTAGATCGCTTTAAAGAAGTCAACGATGCGCTAGGCCATACTGTCGGGGATGAGCTGATTAAACGCGTTGCCCGTCGGATCAAAAAGCTTGCACCTAAAGATTCAGTGCTCGCGCGCTCAGGTGGCGATGAATTTTTGTTAGCACTACCTCGATCGCCTTCACGCAAGCAGGTACTTACGCTAACGGAACAAATGCTACAAGCATTGGATGCGCATTTTTACGTTGATGAATATGAATTATTCATCAGTGCCTCAATCGGTATCGCCTTTGCCGAAGATGCTGACAACAATCCTGAATATTTAATTCGAAATGCTGATACAGCGCTCTATCAAGCGAAGGACAAGGGTCGTAACACTTATCATATTTATAGCCAAGCGGTGCATCGCGATTTAGCCAAAAAACTCGAAATGGTCAAGCAGCTGCGCCATGCTGTAGAGCAAGAATCGCTCGAAGTGTATTACCAACCTAAAGTTGAGCTTCTTGGTCACCGAATTATTGGCTTAGAAGCCCTTGTACGCTGGGTAAAAGAAGACGGCACAGTGATTGGTCCCGATCAATTTATCCCGGTTGCTGAAGATACCGGTTTGATCATTCCGCTATCAGAATACGTCATGCGCACCGCCTGCCATCAGCTTAAAAGATGGCATGAGATGGGCTTTAGTGAACTGACCATGGCAATTAATATCTCGGGTAAGCAGCTACACCTACCCGATTTAGTCGAAACTATCGTAGATAACGTCAATGAAGCGCGCTTATCACCGCGTTTTATTGAACTGGAACTGACAGAACAAGTCTTTATTGAGAATATCCAATCGCACACCAACTTTATGCACTCGGTACGTGAGCACGGTATGTCGCTCGCTATCGACGACTTTGGGGTCGGTTACTCGTCGCTGTCATATCTTAAGAACTTTCCAGTAACGTCATTAAAAATTGACCGTTCATTCGTTAAGGATCTGCCTGATAATGAAGATGATGCGGTCATCGTACAAACGATTATTAACTTAGCCAAAAACCTAAATATCCAGCTGGTCGCTGAAGGGATTGAGACCAGTGAACAGGTCGAGTTTTTATTAAGTCGTGACTGCGGCATAGGTCAAGGTTATCTATTTAGTCGCCCAGTACCGGCGGAAGAAATCACACAGCTATTGCAAAACTATCAAGGGTTGATGCCAATTGATATCGGCTCTTGATTATGGAGGTTAACGTGGAACGCGAAAGTATGGACTTTGATGTCGTCATCGTAGGTGCGGGTCCCTCGGGACTAGCAGCTGCATGCCGACTTGGACAGCTTGCTCAAGAAAATGAGCAGGAACTGATGATCTGTGTTGTCGAGAAGGGAGCCGATATTGGCGCTCACATCTTATCCGGTGCGGTATTTGAACCTCGTGCAATGAACGAATTGTTTCCTGACTGGAAAGAGCGAGGCGCGCCGCTAAATACTGCAGTCACTAAAGATGAGATCCTGTTACTTAAAGACCAACATAGCAGTCGTCAATTACCTCATATTGCGGTTCCTAAAACCTTTCATAATGAAGGTAATTATATCGTCAGTATGGGCAACATCTGTCGTTGGCTCGCCGAGCAAGCAGAAAGCCTAGGCATCGAGATCTTCCCGGGTTTCGCTGCGAGCGAACTGATTAAAAATGACGACGGCAGTGTTGGTGGTGTTATAACCGGAGACATGGGCGTAGCCAAAGACGGCTCAGAGAAAGATGGTTATATGCCGGGCATGGAGCTGCGCGCCAAATATACGCTGTTTGCAGAGGGTTGCCGAGGTCATCTTGGTAAGCAATTAATGCAGCAGTTTGAGTTGGATAAAGACGCCACACCGCAACACTATGGCATTGGCTTTAAAGAAATCTGGGATGTTCCTGCTGAACAACATGAACCTGGCAAAGTAGTGCATACCGCGGGCTGGCCGCTTGATGAAAATGGCTCAGGTGGTGGCTATTTATACCACGCGGATGACGGTCAGGTGTATGTCGGTTTAATTATCGATTTAAACTACAAAAACCCGTACCTAAACCCATTTCAAGAGTTCCAACGCTTTAAAACGCATCCTGCTATAAAGGCGGTGTTGGAGAATGGTAAGCGTGTCACATATGGCGCTCGTGCCATCGCTAAAGGTGGTTACTATTCGCTACCTAAAATGACATTTCCTGGTGGCATTTTATTGGGTTGCAATGCAGGTACGCTTAATTTTTCAAAAATTAAGGGTAACCACACTGCGATGAAATCGGGGATGTTAGCCGCTGAATCAGTTTTTAAGGCGATATCCGAGGGTCAGCAGCACAGTGATCTTGATTCATACAAAGTCGCCTTCGAAAACTCGTGGGTATTTGATGAACTCTATCGCTCTCGTAACTTTGGCGGAGCAGTTCACAAACTGGGTACCGTCTTGGGTGGCGCCTATAACACACTCGATCAAAATTATTTTGGTGGTAAGTTACCATTTAAATTTAAAGAGTGGACGCCCGATTACAAATGCACCGAAAAAGCGAATAATTATCAACCGATTGAATATCCAAAACCCGATAATAAAATCACCTTTGATCGGTTATCTTCGGTGTTTTTATCTAATACTAACCATGCAGAAGACCAACCTTGTCACTTGCAACTAAAAGATGCCGATATTCCGCTTACAGTCAACTTACCAGAGTATGCGGAACCTGCGCAGCGTTACTGTCCTGCGGGCGTCTACGAAGTGGTCGAAGAAGATGGTAAAGATGTATTTAAAATTAATGCACAGAACTGTATTCACTGTAAAACCTGTGACATTAAAGATCCGAGCCAAAATATTACTTGGGTTGTACCAGAAGGGGGCGGCGGACCAACCTACCCCAATATGTAAATTATGCGTAAAAAAGGCGAGCTCAGCTCGCCTTTTTTGATGTTTGTAAATAAACCTATAATCCAATTGTAATATATCTCGTATTTAGACTTTACTTATAGAATTGTGCGTGAGATTTATTTTATAAAAGCTAACGCAAATAATTAATTATTGGAGAACGCCCATGAGTGAATTTATTAATATCATTACGCACGAACGTCGTTTAAATGCCGCTTTAAAAGAATTAGATCTGAATGAGCTTCACGAGATTAAAACAAAACTCGACAATGTCATCAGCAAACGTGAAGAAGAAGCGCTAGAGCAAGAAAAAGCGCTTGAAGAAAAACGTGAAAAAATTGCAGAATTAAAACGTAGCATGCAAGAAGCAGGCATCGATATTTCTGACATTTTAGAGGATGAAATTGGTGGTGATAAGTTAGCCTCACCAAAACGTAAACGCGCACCTAAGCCACCTAAATACGAATTCAAAGATGAAAATGGCGACACTAAAACATGGACAGGCCAAGGTCGCATGCCAAAAGCATTACAAAACGCCATTGACAATGGTCGTTCATTAGAGGAATTTTTGATAAAGTAAGAAAAATAATTCACTAGGAGACGTTCGTTGTTCTATCGCACATTATTAGCCACAGCCTGCTGCGGCACTTTATTAATGGGATGTTCATCTGTTCAATGGCCGATGGGCTCAGGTGACACAGTAGAGACGACCGACGTTTCCACCACTGAGGTTGAGCTACGGACACAGCCGTTTAGCTCGTCATCGGCGTTTAAGTTGCTGAGTGTTGTCACAGGTGACAGTTGTCAGCTTGGTTTTGAGGAACCTGCGGCTTCTGCAAGCGACGCTCAGCATGCGCTGCGCGAAGATGCTGCTCGCTTTGGCGCGACCCATGTCTTTGGTTTGCAATGCTTTAATCTTCCGACAGACGCAAGCTCGCGCTGCTATACCTCAGTCAGTTGTTTTGGTCAGGCAGCGGCACCTAAACGGTAACCGCTGCTGACCCATCGCTTTAATTAAGTTCTTTAAAGTCGAGTGTAATATCACCTACGCCGACTTCTGCCTTAACCCGATACTCGCCGCTACCTGCAAGCTCGCTCTCGGAAGTCATCAATACACGCTCGCTGTGCGAATCGCCTCGCACTGAACCGCGGATACGGGTGTCACCGATTCCTGCCTCGGCTTTGACTTTATCCACATCACTGCCATGAAACATAAGGTCGATTTCGCCCACGCCGACTTCAAAGGTTGCATTCGTGGTATATACATCACCTGACATTTCACCCACGCCTAAATCGGCATCGATACTACGCATTTTAGGTAATGTGACACGCCAAGTGACCTCAACTTCTTCATCATCTGGCTCAATACTCAACTCGAGTTCGTCACCGTGTTGGTCTGCCTCAAGGTGCACACGATTGATATCGCCACCTCCGTAGAAAAAGCTGTCTTCACTGGCTTCAATCACCAACTCAACCTCCACAACGCGCGAGTTGATATCGCCTTTAACAAACTCAACGGTCCCTACTGCTGCTTCAATGTTTAGCGTAGTCTCTGACGATACGTTGAACGTGTGCGAGCGCTTAACAACGTCTTGAGCACATGCAGCGGAGGTCACTGTAAGTCCACCTACCAAACAAATCGCTATTGGCCACACTTTATTTTTCATCATGTTGGTTCCCTTTCTATGCTATTTTTATCGTTGACGGTCCTAACAACGTGGTCGCGTCGAATTAAACAGTTATCCTGTAGTTAAGATTTAGCAAAGCCTGTGCCAACAGAGTTTTTTACTTTAAATACAGCAAGTTATAAAAAATACGTTGGTTTAACAGAGGATAAGTTCTTCAATCGATAACAACTATTTAGTTAAATTCACTAATAGTTAACGGAAATGACAAATAGCCAAATGCCTTTTACCATTGCCCACATCCATACCCCTTATCCCGAAAAGTTCAGTGTGCCTCGCCAACCCGGGCTTGCCACGCATGCCGAGGGCATCATTAGGCCCTGCGGTGACTACGATCATGCCGCGGCGTTCAAGGGTATAGAACAACACAGCCACCTATGGCTGTTGTTTGAGTTTCATCACAACAGCAGCGCGACTTGGCAGGCCCAAGTTCGCCCCCCTCGCCTAGGCGGTAACCAGAAGCTCGGGGTATTTGCGACACGCTCGCCGTTCCGACCAAACAACATTGGACTTTCTGCTGTAAAGCTTTTAGCGGTTAAACATGAGCCCTACTTTCATTTAGTCGTCGCGGGCGCCGATTTAGTTGACGGCACACCGATTATTGATATCAAACCCTATATCCCCTATTGCGATGCAATTGACGATGCCACCAGCGCATTGGCCCCAGAAGCGCCTGCTCCGAGCTTATCTGTGACGTTCAGTGCGAGTGCAGATGATTTCATTACACAGTGCAACGATAGCTACCCACAGCTGCGCGATCTCATCCAAGAGCTGCTCTGCTTCGACGCTCGGCCTGCCTATAAAAAACAAAAGACCGATAGTAAGATGTATGCCAGTCGACTTTATGATTTAGATATTCATTGGCATGTGCGAGACGACCAAGTCACGGTTGAAAAAATTGTCAGCTATTGTCGGTAAAAGGCTTTGTTGCTTGCAGATAGGCTGTTAAACTTCCCCCGATTTTGTTTAACTGACATAGAGATTGTTTGACCATGCGCAGCAGTCAATATTTGCTATCTACATTAAAAGAAACGCCTTCTGATGCTGAAATTGTCAGCCATCAGCTTATGCTGCGAGCCGGCATGATCCGAAAAGTGGCAGCGGGACTCTACACCTGGACACCAACAGGTCTGCGTGTACTTAAAAAAGTTGAGCGTGTAGTACGTGAAGAAATGGAACGTATCAACGCACTTGAGATCTTAATGCCGATGGTTCAACCTGCTGACTTATGGCAGGAGTCTGGACGCTGGGATGATTACGGCCCTGAACTGTTGCGTATTAAAGACCGCAATGAGCGCGATTTCTTACTCGGCCCCACTCACGAAGAAATTATCAGTGAACTGGTGCGCAAAGAAGTCAGCAGCTATAAGCAATTACCGCTTACATTATTTCAAATTCAAACCAAGTTCCGTGACGAAATTCGCCCACGTTTTGGCGTGATGCGTGCACGTGAGTTCATGATGAAAGATGCTTACTCTTTCCATTTAACCGATGAATCACTGCAACAAGCCTATGATGAGATGTATGACGCTTATTGTCGTATCTTCCAACGTCTCGGTTTGGACTTTAGACCGGTTATCGCCGATACCGGAACAATCGGCGGACATGCTTCACATGAGTTTCATGTATTGGCAGGCTCAGGCGAAGATGCGATTGCCTTCTCTGATGGTTCTGACTATGCAGCCAACGTTGAGATGGCCGAAGCGCTCGCTCCTTCTGGTGAGCGCGCAGCACCGAGCCAAGACAAGCAAGTTAATGATGTGACAGGCCACGAAGTGAGTGCATTTCTTCAGCCATTGGCCGTTGATGCGCAACAAGCTGTGCAATGTACACTGGTGAAAGCCAGTGATGATGTTGAGTCTGAAGCCGTGATGCTGGTTTGGCGAGCTGACCATGAACTCAACACCATTAAAGCAGAAAAGTTACCGCAAGTAGCTACACCATTACAGGTGCTTGATAGTGAGAAACTGATGGGCTGTCACGCAGCCTTCATTGGTCCTGTTAACGCATCAATGCCGGTAATCGTTGATCGCAGCGCGGCCGCTCTTGCAGACTTTGCCTGCGGTGCAAACAAACAAGGTCAGTGGCTCACGGGCGTAAACTGGGACCGTGATGCGAGTATTTCAGCAGTTGAAGATATTCGTAACGTGGTGACTGGCGATCCAAGTCCATGTGGCAAAGGTACCTTGCAAATAGCTCGCGGTATCGAAGTGGGTCATATCTTCCAGCTAGGTAAGAAATACAGCAACGCCATGAAAGTGGGCGTGTTGTCAGAAACGGGCAAGCACGAGACCTTAACGATGGGCTGTTACGGTATCGGTGTTTCGCGTGTTGTCGCTGCAGCGATTGAGCAATTTCACGATGACCGCGGTATCAACTGGCCAACGGAGCTCGCTCCATTTGAAGTAGCCATTGTACCGATGAATATGCATAAATCTGCACGCGTACAAAAAGTAGCTAATGACCTCTATCAACAGCTACGCGATGCGGGCTTTGATGTGCTATTCGATGACCGCAAAGAACGTCCAGGTGTGATGTTTACCGATATGGAACTTATCGGCGTGCCGCATCAAATTGTCATTGGTGAGCGTAACCTCGACGAAGAAATGGTCGAGTACCAATCGCGCAGCGACCGTGACAAGCAAAAAATGCCGATTACAGATGTGTTAGGGTTTTTAAACCAGACACTACGCAACGCATAAAAGCCTACAAAAAACCCCGCAGACGCGGGGTTTTTTATGTTCTTAGCTTTCTTGACCCGCCAATGGCTCAATGTAATGCAAGTGCATATCCCACGGAAAGTGGATCCAAGTCTCTTGCTCGAGATCGGCCACATAATCATCAACTAAGTCAATGCCAGCCGGTTTGGCATAAACCGTAATAAATTTTGCTTTAGGTAGACGCTTACGCAAGAACTTTAATGTGTTACCCGTATCGACCAAATCGTCTACAACCAGAAAGCCTTCGCCGTCTTCGGTCGCTGATACGTCTTTTAGCAACGCCAAGTCATCTTTTTGCTGATCGTGCGCATAAGAACTCACCGCCACACAATCAACGGTGCGAAGGTTAAGCTCACGCGCGATGATCGCTGCGGGCACCAAACCACCGCGGCTGACCGCGATCACGCCCTTATATTGCTCAGCGGGTAACTGACGGTGCGCCAGCTCACGTGTAGCGCGGTGTAGTTCTTCCCAAGAAACAAAAAACTCTCTATTTGAGTGCCAACCCATAATCTGTTACCCCAACCAAATGAATTTACTTACAAACAATAGTGCCAATAGTATCACGCTAAACGTCAGTTCTTTGCTCTTCCCAGCGAGGAGTTTAATAACCACATAGCTGATAAAGCCCAATGCAATACCATCGGCAATAGAAAACGTGAGAGGCGTCATCAATAACACCACCATCACCGGTGCGGCCTCTGTAATGTCATTCCAATCGACATCTTGCAGCGTAAACAGCATCAGCACCGCGACATAAATGATCGCCCCGGCTGTCGCGTATGGCGGTATCATGCCCGCCAACGGCGAGAAAAACATAGCCAATAAAAACAACAAACCGACGACCACGGCAGCCAGGCCAGTTTTACCACCCGAGGCAACCCCTGCAGCCGACTCGACATAACTGGTGGTGGTTGATGTCCCCATCATCGAACCCGCCACCGTTGCCGTACTATCGGCCATCAAAGCGCGTTCTAAGCGTGGTAAGCTGCCGTCTTTCTTGGCTAACCCGGCCTTCTGCGCGACCGCTAATAGCGTCCCCGATGTGTCGAATAGATCAACAAACAAGAACGCAAAAATTACCGAAAGCATACCCAGGTCGAATGCTGCTTCGATGTTCATCTGCATGAAGGTCGGTGCTAAGCTCGGTGGCATTGATGCGATTCCGGTATAATCTACGTAGCCTAATACCCACGCGATTAACGTGATGGCTAAAATACTCATCAGCGCAGCCCCTTGTACGCCGCGAGCCGCCAAACCAATAATGGTAAAGAAGCCAAATGCAGCAAGAATAACCGACGGGTCACCCAAGTGGCCAAGTGTCACAATGGTGGCATCGTTTGCCACGACGATGTTCGCGTTCTTTAGACCAATCAATGCCAGGAACGCACCAATACCGGCAGCTATTGCGCGTCGTAGCGTCATAGGAATCGATTGAATTATCCACTCTCGAACACGAAAAACGGATAATAAGAAAAAGGTAATCCCCGAGAAGAACACCGCACCGAGCGCGGTTTGCCAATCGTAACCCATACCGCCTACAACGGAATAAGTGAAAAATGCGTTAAGCCCCATACCGGGCGCCAGCGCCACTGGGTAGTTTGCCCAGAAGCCCATAATAAAACAGCCAATCGCCGCGGCTAGACAGGTTGCGACAAACACCGCGCCATAGTCCATGCCCGCTTCACTCAAAATCGAAGGGTTCACGAAAATAATATAAGCCATGGTGAGGAACGTCGTCGCGCCGCCAATCACTTCTTTTTTGATCGAGCTACCACGACTGTAAAAACCAAACCACTTATCTAACCAAGCCGCCACTGCTTGCATGAGATTACCACCCTTTTGTGCCACAAATGCGATTTTTGGATTGAGCTTAAAAGCCGCGTATTCTATCCTATCGAGCAACAATTATGAATGCAGTAAAAGGAATGAATGATGCCAACCGTATATTTTGTTGATGCTGATGGTGGTCAACACGAAGCAGAAGTTGATGTCGGTACCAATGTAATGGAAGCCGCGACAGAAAACTTTATTGATGGGATTGTCGGTGAATGTGGCGGCGTATTGTCGTGCGCAACCTGCCATGTTTATGTTGATAAAGAATGGCTTAGCAAGTTACCAGACGCCTCTGAACAAGAAGAAGATATGCTCGATATGGCCATTGAGCCGGAAGACAACAGCCGCTTAAGTTGCCAGATTGAAATGACCGAAGCGCTCGACGGACTGGTCGTCCACTTACCTAAGCGTCAGTTTTAATCTACCGCCTCAATACGCACGACCACTTCATCATGGTAACCGGTTATGACCGAAATCATACCGGACCATGCGTGGTCGAGCGCTTCATCCCCTGAATCAATGCGTAACGGACGTCCGTCTAAACCTTTCAGTTTAGTTTTCGTTGCAACAATCCAAAGATTCTCACGTCCAACGGCTTCTAACACACGTGGACTCAATTGCTGATTACCACGCCCAATAACGTGCCCTTGACCGCCGATCACGGTCACCAATAGCTTGACCTGCCCCTGCGGTAAGGCAGTTACCCGTTGATACAGTTCAGCCTCAGTGAGATCCTGAGCCAGCACCTGACCATCATGCACCCAGTCGACACCTAACAAGCTATTAGCGAGGCCGATATCTTGCATGATCGCATTAATCGTTGAGCCCGATCCGACAATAAGATGTTCATCGTCCAGACGTTCCTCGATCTCAGCCGCCATGTCGGCTAAAACAAGTTCATCGCTCTCTTTGCCACCCATTTTTACCGCTTGGATATACTGCAACTCGTCAGGTACTAACATTTCGCCAAAGCGTTTTGCCTTGACCGTGCCTTGTCGAAATAACGCTTCATCAATATCCATCACATCCGCATAGCGAACGCTCGATAACCCACCACTGACCATGTTTTCGATAACGCGCGCGGCTGCTTTAGGGCTGATGCTATACACCCCCGAGTGGATTTTAACACCAGCCGGAATGCCTAACACAAGCTGTTCGTCATCGATAACTTGATACACATCGCGGGCGGTTCCATCACCACCTGCAAACACAATGACATCGGGGCGGTGCTGCTGAATGGCTGTAACCGCTGCTTGTGTATCCGAGGCTTCAGTTTGTTCAGCACTGGGTTGATAAACGACGTCGTGGCTAAAGCCTAACGCGTCAAGCACGTCGGCACCCATGGCGCCAGCAGCGGTAATAAAATGAACCTGGTCAGCTAATTGCTTTAACTCACGTAGCGCCGTCGAGACGCGTTGGTTAGCTTTTGGTGTTGCTCCTAAGGCAAGCGCCTTTTGGCGTGTTTGCTCGCCATCACTACCTTTTAGGGCGACTGCGCCCCCTATCCCCGCAAACGGGTTAATGACTAATCCAATCGAGAAACGACGGCTGTACTGCATGCGTTATTTAAGCTCCATTTTCATCCGCAGACTCTTCGATAGCTTCGCCTGCATCTTCAACATCTTGACCCATACCTTCAATGGTAGAGCAACTTGCAAGACCAATGACTGCAATCAACATAGCAAAATAGCGTTTCATAATTCCTCCTCGATGTTAACGTGCCAACGCCTCAGCCGGAGGCCAGGGTCGTTGGTAATAACGACATAATGCTTGAGCAAAAACATTCGCTCTTGTCGGTAATGAAGTACGCATAAAATCGAAAAGTTGATCGCTTACTCTCGCAGCAAAAGCCTCACGGTCGACTTCGATGCCCGATAAATTATCCACGCTGACTTGGAATGGCACACCGGCACACAACGAAAATAACTGTTCGAGCGCCTGAGGTTTTACTTCGACTTTTTCAAACTGCTGTTGCTGTGCGTGATCACGACCGTCGGGGATATACCAGTAGCCGTAATCAAAAATATGTCGCCGCACCTTACCCGCAAGACACCAATGCGCGACCTCGTGCAATGCAGATGCATAAAAACCGTGTGCAAAAACCACCTGATGATAGGTCTCGCCCTCTGCTGCGGGGCGGTAATAGGGTTCATCGTCGCCCTTTACTAACACGGTCTGTTCAGTCTTTGCAAAACACTGATTAAAAATATCGATTAACTGTTGATAGTGACGTGACTGATGCTCACAGCTCGGTACGCTGGACGTCTGCATTCTGACCTCTATCACGTAAAAAATGGTCGACTAAGACTAACGCCATCATGGCTTCAACAATTGGCACCGCCCGGATACCGACACAGGGATCATGACGCCCTTTTGTCACGATATCGACAGGTTGACCGTCGGTTGTCACGGTTTTCCCCGGGATGCTGATGCTCGACGTAGGCTTGAACGCAACCTCTGCAGTCACCGTTTGCCCGGTTGAAATTCCACCTAAAACGCCACCGGCGTGATTCGATTGAAAACCATCAGGCATCATTTCATCACGATGCTCACTTCCCCGTTGGGTAACCACATCAAAGCCATCGCCAATTGAAACCGCCTTAGCGGCATTGATGCTCATCAATGCTTTGGCGATATCCGCGTCTAAACGATCAAATACCGGTTCACCCCAGCCCACGGGAACGCCGAGCGCTTCAACATAGATGCGGGCACCAACCGAATCGCCTTGCTTTTTCAACTCGCGTATCAACGCATCCATCGGCTCAACCGCATCAGGATTGGCACAGAAAAACGCGTTTTCGTTAACCGCGGACCAGGCTTGAATCGGCGCTTTCACCGCGCCCATTTGGGTTAATGCGGCACGAATATGAATACCCTTTTGCGCTAATACTTTGGCTGCAATGGCGCCCGCCGCGACACGCATTGCCGTCTCACGCGCAGAGGAACGCCCACCACCTCGATAATCACGAATACCATATTTCTGCTGGTAGGTATAATCCGCATGCCCAGGTCTAAACTGTTGCTTTATCGCACTGTAATCTTGGCTACGTTGATCCTGATTACGAATCACAAGACCAATGGGGGTGCCGGTTGTACGTCCTTCAAAGACGCCCGATAAGATTTCTACTTGGTCCGGCTCTTGTCGCTGTGTCGTGTAACGACTGGTCCCGGGACGACGTCGATCAAGTGCTTGCTGAATATCTTCATGACTGAGTTCAATGCCAGCTGGGCAGCCATCGACCACCGCACCTAACCCCACGCCATGACTCTCACCAAAGGTGGTTACCGTAAACAATGTGCCCCACGTGTTTCCTGCCATGGTTGACTCCTAAAGGTTACCGTAGCATGCACGATGGTGTTCAAGCTGTGCTTTGTTCAATACAAAAACGCCATGTCCACCGCGCTCAAACTCAAGCCAAATAAAGCCTGTCTCAGGGTACTTGTCATCAAGTGCCGCCATGGAGTTGCCCACCTCACAGAACAACAGACCGTTATCCGTTAGATAATCGGCTGCCTCAAGTAACATCGTGTCGACTAAGCTCAAACCGTCATCACCCGCTGCAAGTCCGAGCTCGGGTTCATGTCTAAACTCATCGGGTAAATCCGACATATCCTCTGCGTCAACGTAAGGTGGGTTGGTCACTATGAGATCATACTGTTGCCCCTGCAGACCAGCAAAGATATCCGATTGAATCGGAGTCACTTGCGCCTCAAGACCGTGCTGTGCAATGTTATATTCTGCCACCGCCAATGCATCGACAGAAATGTCTGTTGCATCAACTTCGGCGTCTGGGAACGCATAAGCACAGGCTATCGCAATACAACCACTGCCCGTGCACATATCCAATACGCGTGTTGGCGTTTGCGTAAGCCATGGCTGAAAACCTTGTTCGATCAGCTCTGCAAAAGGCGAACGTGGCACCAGAACGCGCTCGTCGACATAAAAGGGTAAGCCTGCAAACCATGCTTCATTGAGTAAATAGGCAGCCGGCGTGCGCTCAGCGATACGGCGCTGCAATAACGCAACATATTGGCGCTTTTCTTGCGTCGTTAAACGACAATGACGCATATCGATGAGTTCATCGGGCGTCAACGAGACAATATGTCCAAGCAGTGCTCGTGCCTCTTCGACAGCATTCGCATAGCCGTGACCAAAATAAACGTCGGCACGTGCCATTTGACTGACACTCCAACGCAGAATGTCATCAATCGTATGCAGTTCATTAATGGCTTGCTGAGTGGCTTCTGAATCCAAACTTATCCCCTGCTAGTAAATCGGTTATACTTAACTGCCGTATAAGATACCTTAAGCAGCGCTAGGAATCATCCACCATGGCCTCAAAATACAAAGCGAGTAGTAAAAAAAACAACGACCATGATGCAGCGCTCGATACCGACGAGCGCGATTTGTTTAGACAGGCGATGGCGGGTATTCAACCGATCGAAAGCGATGAAGTGGCACCATTGTCTGCACATGAAAAAATCAAACAAAAGCGCCACAACCGTCAAAAGCAAGCGGTAAAGGATGTGCAGGATGTTGTGAGAGACACGTTTTCTGACAACTTCGAAGGTTACTTAGGGGATGATAAGGTGGCCTACACAGCGCCGGGAGAGAGTAGTTACTTAGCTAAGCAGTTAAGGCGCGGGGACTATGCCCCAGAAATGCTACTTGATTTACATGGGTTAACCGTAGCACAGGCCAAACATGAACTCGCCGCCATGCTTGCCGCCTGCGAAAAAGAGTTAGTACAGTGCTGTTCAGTAATGCATGGCCATGGCACTGGCATACTCAAGAAACAATTACCACACTGGCTTATTCAGCATCCCGCCGTGCGCGCGTTTCATCAAGCACCGAAAGCATTTGGCGGTGATGCTGCGGTGCTGATACTGCTCAAAGCGCCTGAATAGTGGCTCAGCAATGCTCGGGTTGCATGAGCTGCTTTAATTGACCTACGCCAGTGCTGGGATCAAACTCGATTTCTGCAATTGCAGCGGTCGAAAATATCGGTGGCTGTTGTGTTTTATCAATTTCAGCCACCAAGTAACTGACTAGAGGCATGTGGGTCACCACCAACGCCGATTGCACACCCGCTACGGCGATTTCGGCGGCGAGCTCAGTCACAGTCTCGTGTACACGTTTTTCGGGTGTCAAACAATCCAATACCTTAACTTGCTGGCAATTTAGCCGCTCGTTCATCACCGTCTGCGTTTCTTTTGCGCGCTGATACGGGCTGGTATAGCACTGTTCAATCAGTTCACATTGTTGTTGCAACCACTCGCTGGCGTGTCGAACTTCCATAATGCCATCGTCAGTCAGACGACGTTCACTATCCGGCCAAGGATCAGACATCGGTTCGGCTTGCCCATGACGCATGATAAAAAGCTTCATCCCAACTCCCACTTAGCTTATTCGCTAGTTCGACGTTTCGCGTCCGGTCGACCGCCGGTAACTTTATCGGCACGACCTTCTTGTTTTGCTCGCTCAGCCCGCTTTTTACGTATCGCTTTAGGATCCGCAATCAGTGGACGATAAATTTCAATGCGATCACCATCCCGTGGTTGCGCATCGAGTTTTGTTGCCTTGCTCCAAATGCCAACTTTTTGCTCTTCAAGATTAATTTCGGCAAATTGCTGCATTATCCCTGAACGTTCGATACAGGTTCTTACATCGGTGCCTTCAGGCACAGTGACTGTTAAGATAGCTTGTCGCTCCGGCGTCGCGTAAGCGACTTCAATCACCACCATTGCCATACTTATCCGTATACCTGCTTAGCGCGTTGTGCGAACGCATCGACCATACGCGCAGTGACTTCACTGAACACCTTGCCAAATGCCATACCCAGTAATCGGTTAGAAAACTGAAAGGTTAAATCGAACTGAATTTTGCACGCGTCATCAGCAAGCGGAATAAACTGCCAGCCGCCGCTCAACGACTCAAAAGGGCCATCTTCAAGGCTCATATCAATGCGTTCAGGCTTAAATAACTGATTGCGCGTAGTGAACCTTTTTTTGATACCTGCCTTACTAATATCAAGGCTAGCGATTTTAAAGTCCGGCTCAGATTCATGTACTTGAGATCCGACACAACCCGGCACAAATTCTGGGTATGATTCGATGTCATTAACCAAATCAAACATCTGCTCAGCACTGTATGAGACAAGCGCGCTTTTTGATATGCTAGGCATGAATCCTCTATCGCTTACTTCGTTTAGCGCAATGATAACTCAAACACGTATTCATTGAAGCCCTTAAAATGAATTTTCTTTTAGTTTTTCATGGGTATAATAGTTGCCATGAGTAAGAAAAAACCACAATCAAATAGTTCGACCATCGCACTGAATAAAAAAGCGCGTCATGAATATTTTCTTGAAGAAAAATTCGAGGCGGGCATCAGCCTGCAAGGCTGGGAAGTAAAAAGTATTCGTGAAGGAAAGGTCAATATTCGCGACAGCTACGTCATTATGAAAAATGGCGAAGCGTTTTTATTGGGTGCGGAAATTCAACCGCTCACGCAAGCGTCCAGTCATGTCTATTGTGAGCCTGACCGTTCGCGTAAGTTATTGCTGAAAAAGAAAGAGCTGGATAAGTTAATTGGCGCATCAGAGCGCGAAGGCTTTGCGGTGGTGGCAACCGCCATGTATTGGAAGCAATGCTGGGTTAAGCTTGAGTGTTACCTAGCCAAAGGTAAAAAATCGCACGATAAACGCGATACCATTAAAGAGCGCGATTGGCAGCGTCAGAAGTCACGTATTCTTAAGCACTCTGCTCGCTAAGCCCGCACGCGTTCATGGGTTAGCCGACAGCGCAATACGCCAGCTATCTTCGAACCATTGCCCTTCAACATGATCAGCAAGGTAACGTCTCTGTAGAGTCGTTACCGGCTGAATAATTGCGTAGATACCGCCATTACCAGCACTTAGCTCAACGGACCACGGTACTTCTGAGTGTCTCAAATAGCTTGAAAATTCAGTCGCTGATGGCACACGCTGTAACCGGTGTGACTGCAACTGCCATGCTGCTTTGATCATATGCACATACTCCGCCGTCAACGCATTAAGCAACCTGTGTTGGCGCTGCAAGGTCAACGATAGTGAGCCGGCTGGCATTGCCAAGCTGACTAATGTGAGCAGTACCACGGCAACTGCGAAGCCACGATTACATCTGGTCATTACCTAAGCTGACTCGTTGTAACTTAAGCAGCAACGATAATAGTCGCTCATCCTCTTCCGGTAGTCGTTGCAGCTGAGTACGCGCTTTCATTAACGTGGCGGTTGTTTGCCTCAGTTCGGTTAAAGCTAAATTATGCCACACATCGCTCTCGTGTGGATTAAGCTGTACCGATGTACGGTAGGCTTCGCGAGCAGCCTCCAAGCGATGCTGACGAAGATGAATATTACCTAATAAACGCCAACTCTCGGCGCTGCCTGCACCGTGTTGATGCAGTGCATGTAAATGCTGCTCCGCCGAAAGCAGATCGCCCTGCTCGTACCACGCCTTGGCGTTGCCTAATTGATACTGAGCATACTGAGGTGATTGTGGAGTGCTATTACACGCGCTCAAACACAATACGAGTAGCCCAACGGTCTTCTTCATCATGCCTCCTTGCCTCTAACTGGAGCTGTGCTCCAATCCATGATTCGAGTGGATACGGACACAAAGCACACAGCTCGATTAGAGTGTCCGCCCGCTTATGCCAATACATTCGATTAGGCACCAACAAACGCTTCACATCGATAATGATGCCATGGCTATCTAATGCGATAACGTCAATGGGAAAGCGCATCCCCCAAGTATGTACCGCTCGACAGTGCGGAAACCAAAAAGCGCTTAATGCTGTGATATCGTTAATAGCAGTGATACCCCGCAGACGCTGAATGTAGCTCGTTAAGTAGTGCGTATCGGGCCAGATTATTGTTTCATTCATTAATAGCCTCCTTGCGACAGCTGAATAAAAATAGGCCCCAAGATCACTAAAAAGTTGACGGGAAAAAAACAGCTGAGCAAAGGTAAAAGCAATTTAACAGGCGCTTCTTGCGCCTTCTTTTCAGCATGGTTAAGTTGCTCGTCACGCAACTGTTCAGAAAAGAACATTAAGGCGTCGATTAAGCTATTCCCCTGTTGGTATCCCCTATTTAGTAATTTGCACCATTCACTTAATGCATTCACCCGGTAGAGATCTGCCAAGCTATTCAGAGCGCTTTCCAAATCGGTGCCACGTCGAATCTGTTGCCCCACGTAGTTTATTTCCCGAGCGAGGAAGCCCATGCTTGATGCTGTGGCGACCCGATCGAGCGCAGGAATCAACGGCAGTCCGGATGCCAACATCATGGCAAGCAAATCACAGAAGTCGGGCAGTTCACGATAGATATGTGCTTGTTTGCTACGAAACTGTCGTTGCCCGCGCTGAACAATCAGCGCGGTCACCAGCACGAGCATCATCGCCAACCAATACAATTTGAACAGTAGACTAAAAGTACCCAGCATCGCTATCAGACAACTGACGTTGATAACGCGATAATGGAAGCGTGTAGCTTTTTGCTCTAAATCAAACCAACGCCGCAATATAACTTGAGCGCGAGCGGGTATTTTCTGATACAGGCGTTCGCAATACCGTTCCCAGCGCTGAGCTATCTGAAGGTAACGTGCAATCCATAGCACAGTGCCAGCTACCAGGCTGCAAAGCGTGAATAAACAAAAAACAATAATCAGTAACTGCATCAGAAGTCATCAGTATTTAATATACGTTTAACCATCATTGCACCTATTAAGGTCAGTATAAGCGCGGCCCCTAAAGCCACTTGACCGACTAAGGTGTTAGTGAGATACGCCGTATGAGTGGGTTTCATCCAATTCAGCAGTAAAAAAAGCGCAAATGGCATACAGATCAAGACCCAAGCTTGCATGCGTCCCTGCGCTGACAAAGCCTGTTGCCTATCGCGCACTTTTTGTTGTTGCCCCAAATTTTCTGCCAACCGGCGTAATACTTGTGACTGTTGTCCACCGTTGCGATAACCAAGAATTAGCGCTTGTACCACCAGCGTAATACTAAAAATCGGCACACGTTGCTGCCAGCCGATCAACGCGGTTGGTAAATCATCGCCTAACTTAATTTGTCGAATGATTTCGTTAATTTCCTGCCCCAACGGCGCTTCAAATTCACCAAATAATGACGTGATGGCGTTGACCATACTCATACCTGACTTGAGTTGATTCGATAAATTCATTAGCAACATCGGCAATTGGCGCTGTAATGCACGGTAACGTTTATTTCTGAACCTGCGATAAATCAAAGGCGGAGAAACTAAACATGTCAACAACGTAATTCCGGCAGAATTGACTCCCCAGAGTGATCCCATGATGAGCGGCAGGATAATGCTGGCAATCAAATAGCCGCGAATTAACCATTTGACCGGTAGAAAAACAAAAAACTCTTGTAATGAGCGCTGCGTATGCTGAGCCAGGGTGCCTTCAATGGCTTGTAAACGATTCCTGTTGATCTGGCGCATCCATGCTAACCAAATCACAATGGTGAATAATGTGCAGGCAATAACAGCAATGAGCATAAATTTAACCCATTAAGGTCTGCGTCAATTGCTCTTGCAACTCAGGCGGTTGCCCAGCTGCAAATCGAGCAGGCATCCCTTGGCTGACTAAACCGTGTTCCCCACGTTGTCGCGCAAACAAGGTACCAATTTGAAGTGTTTCACCATCAATACCTGTTAGTTCATCAATACTTGTGACGACCCGCTGGCCGGTATTTAGTCGTGCGGTTTGCACGATTAAATCAACGGCACTGGCAATCTGCTGACGGATCGCAAACACGGGCAAATCCATTGCTCCCATTAACACCATAATCTCTAGCCGTCGCACGGCATCTCGCGCGGTATTGGCATGCACCGTACTGAGTGAACCCGCGTGTCCAGTATTCATTGCTTGAAGCATGTCTAATGCCTCGGCACCGCGACATTCACCCACGACGATTCGATCAGGTCGCATGCGTAGCGAGTTAATAACCAGATCGCGAATATGGATCGCACCTTTTCCTTCTTGGTTTTTCGGGCGGGCTTCGAGTGAGACCAGATTCTTGTGTTGTAGCCTCAGCTCAGCAGCATCCTCAATCGTAACGATCCGCTCGTCGCTTGGAATAAACGAAGATAGTGTATTAAGTAAGGTGGTTTTGCCGCTTCCTGTACCGCCCGAAATAATAATATTTTGCCGACACTCAACAGCCAGCTTCAAAAACTCCGCTGCTTTTGGCGATAACGAGTCGAACTTAATCAAGTCATCAATTGTTAACGGCGTTGAGGAAAACTTACGGATTGTGATACAGCTTCCCTTCACGGCGAGCGGTTGCAGCACCGCGTTCACCCGTGAGCCATCGGATAATCGGGCATCGACCATAGGTGAAGAGTCGTCAACATGTCTGCCAAGCGGTAATACAATGCGCTCGATGACCCGTCGTAGACTCGACTCATCGCTGAAAGCCAGGCCAGAGTCAGTTAACCGCCCTGCCCGTTCAATAAAAATCTGATCATAACGATTCACCATAATTTCGGACACAGTTTCGTCTCTCAGCAACGCTTCAATAGGACCCAAACCGAGCATCTCATCAATCACATCGGCCACCGCATCTTCTGACACTTGAGACTGATGACTATGAAGCTCTAGTAAATAACGTTTAGCGTGCTCTCTGAGCTCCGCTGGCGGTAGATCCTGCACACCCGACTGTCGTTGTTGCAGGTGATTTTTGAGGGCGAATCGAAGTTGTTGTTTATCCATGCTCACTCCTTGAGTCCAATGCATCCGGCCTGTTGGTACCATTGCCGTGCCTGCTGTTGATGTCGTCTTTTCAACGCATGACGCTGGTAGTCCTGCGCGACAATTTCGCTCGTTACAAAAATAAGTAACTCAGTATGCTGGTTGCGTTGTCCCCGCTGTTTAAACGCTTCCCCAGCGATTGGCAGTCGGTTTAGACCCGGTAGCCCCGCTTCAGATTCACTGCTATCAGCACTTAATAATCCGGATAACACGACTGTCTCTCCGTGTTGCGAACTTAATACCGCCTCGGTTCGGCGCGTGAGAATGCCAGGAACCCCATTCACTTCAACGGCGGGATCGAGATTCGATACTTCGGCGCTTAATTTTGCGGTAATTTGGTTATCCATCCCGATGACGGGTTCGATGGTTAGACGCACACCGTATTCACGAAAGGTGAGGTCCTGCATGCCTTGACCCACCACTTGAGGAATCGGAATTTCCCCCCCAGCAAGAAACGATGCTGGCTGACCGCTTTGAGTAGTCAACACGGGCGTTGCCAGTAATTTGGCGGCACCTTGCTGTTCGAGTAACTGAATATTCGACATCAATAAAGGACTCCATTCGACGCCTCCCTGACGACCCCACTGCCAGTTTGGACCTGCAATTTGTGAATCCCATTGAATTCCGAGTTGGCGCACAAACTGTTGCTTAATTTCCAAGATCGTGACCTTAAGCCGCAGCATCGGTCGCTCAACTCGAGTGGCCGAGGTTTGGTCAATGATATTCGGATAGGGTGCGATTAACTTTTGAAGTGATGCCCGCTTTGCATCGGGTAAAGTGCCTTTTAGCTCTATTTGGTTACCAACATGATGAAAGCTAAAGTCGGGGTAGTCACGCTGCCAAGCTTCTAGCCTTCCGATAACGGATGCTGGAACAGCATGGACTACAGTAATAACAATGCGTTTATCATGTGGACCAATCAACCACATATCCGTTGTTCCAGCCATTAAACCACGCACCAACAGCGTATCTTCAGAGACCAATTTCGCTTGTGCTAACGATTCATTGGCGACCATGACTTGGGTGCCCGATGTAATGCGTATTCGCTCGCTTTGTCCAACCGTAATGGTAAGCTCATCAACCGACGTCGCAAAGCACGCAGGGGCAACGATGAGCAAGACCAAAGTCATTAATCGATTAAGCATTGGGGTTACTCCTACCAGCCTATAACTGCCGAACGACGTACATGCTTTTGCCAAGGACGACGTTTATCATCCGCTGCCCTCACCCACCATTGCATGCCGTCACCAATCATCTGGCCCAGTTGAAGCCTTTGGTCGGCCGATACTGCTAACGTGACCGATAAGCTATGTCCGTTATCAGACCCGTTTATCGTTAACACACGAATATTTTCGACAACCTGCAACGTGCCTTCTAAGCTGTTTTTACTGACCAGATCGACTCGATCATCAGGCTGCAACTGTCCATGGTGAATTTGCATAATGTCGACGGGAAGCGTGATAGCCCAATGTTCAGTGGGTAAGCTATCTGCCATACGCTTCTGATACGATAATTCAAATTGTGTTTCTTCAACGGGCGTGCCAGCGATAACAGCATGTTTTAGCGGCAAGTCTAAAATAGTGCCGATAGACGCCTCGGTCATCCAACCTGCGTTAACTAGATGAGCGGGATACTGTCGAAGTGACAACATTGACGTATCCACTAACGTACCTGCATCCAAGTCTTGACTGAATACAACAATCGCTTGCTCAGGAGGAGCCTCCGCTTTTAAACGCTTAGCCGTCTCGTAGTGAAGATATGAACGTAGTAGCCACAACGTGAAAGCTGTCAAGGCAACGCTAAGCAGCATGAGTATGAGCCATTGCTTTTTTGCTTTCACATTCCGCTCCCCGGTACAAAACTAATTAAATTAAGTAATGTCTTAAAATGCAGCGCCAGTAACCGCCCAAGCTGTTTTAGTTCGTCCACAATCGACTGTCCCCAGTCGGTACCAAACAAAAAAATACAACACATAAGCAGCAAAATAAGCGATTCGGTTAGCGCTTGCCCTGCCGATTGCTTAGCCATATCAATACCGTCCATTGGTTATAGTTATAGATGCTCAAAAAACTATTTAATGAAGGAAGATGGATGAGTTCGTGGGTGTCATTTACGGATAACCGTTGACGCTCAAGCTGACCCAACCGAAACTCCAGCTGACGCTGCATTGCCAGCTTTCCGATGGGTTCAACAAAAAGCCAGTACTGGTACCCCTGCTGCTGTCCCGAACTAAAAGGTGTCAGACCAATATTGAAAGGAGGACGGGTGACCGGCGCTCGTCCTCTTAGCGAAGAAAGCCACCAAACTCCATCGTCAGATTGATGCAATAGCCAGATTTTTTGCTCAATTTCACAAACCCACAGCTTCAGATCATCGGTCAACGGACAGTTTGGAAACTTGCGCTCTAACACGGGCCAGCGGGGCTGGTCAGGTTGCTCTAAACGCATCATGCCATTGATTGCGTTTGGTTCAGACCACGTCCACATCAACAAAGCCATTGGAATATCCGCGAACACTTCTCTTCCTCCTCCGGAACCACTTCATCATCAATATGCCCCCAAATTAGTGAGCTGCTCGAAAATTCCCGTGCAAACGGGAGAATCGCGATAATGTCACGCACAGCATTTAGCCAATTCATATCAAGTACACGATTAAGCACCCAACCAGCGGGACGATCGCGCAATTCAGCATCCTCTTTGGCTGCCCAATCATCACGTAGCTGAGCCATAACCCATAAAGGCTTCTCTTGCTTGGTCTTAACTAGGTTGTTTACCTCCAAGTTGTTTTTGACGAGCTTGTCGAGAGGATCCAATAAGCGCTGACTCACTTTAGCGGAGGTATAATCACGGGATCGTGTTAGGTTTTCTGAGTCCAACGGGTCTGTAAAAATACGATGCCGTTGCTGTACAAGCGTTGTTTCGCTTAAGTTGACTGCTGGCAAAAGGACATCAGCCAGTGACAATAGCAATATCACCCAGAGCCCCGCCACAATCAGCGACTCAACCAGTACATGCCCCCTCGCATAGAGGCTATTAAGTCGATTTTTCATAAGCTTGAATACCTAGCACTGTTTGTTCAATAAGTGATAGCGGTACTAAACGTGGTTGCCACAATGCATTGAATAAATTTTCTTTTTCAGATTGATTGTCAGAGCGAGGAAACAGACTGTTTGGCCGAGAGAAAAACACTTCGGCTTTTGCAATCGCCTGTTGTTCGCTCGTAGGGTCAGTTATTTTTATAACTATCTTATCGGCACCCAGTCGTGCTGTGTGTTTTAGGCGCACAAAACGGAATGCGGGCTGACGAACCTTTAAGCGCGGCATTGATGTCCAGCCTAACCAAGTCGCCCAGGGATTAATCCATTCAGATTCACCATAATCAGACGCCCAACGTTTGACACGGACATACTGCGCCGATGCGCCCCAAGCAAGAGGAACACGCTCTTTCATGCTGCCGAAGAGTGCATACTTACGCCAATGCGCTGACACCGTATCTATTGCATGCCAATTCCATTCCCCATTCCAGCGTGTGGCTAAATCACTGCCGCCCGCTCGACGTATTTTGAGCGCATAGACATCAAGCCAGTCATAAGTTCGTTTGCTCGAGAATGGATCGCGACTTTTCAATACCAGATCTTTAAAGAACTCGGATTGTTCTTTATCTTTCGTCGACTTGACCGTGGTGAGCCGCCACCACAGGGCGGGAAACGGCACGATACCGCCACCATGGAACGCATCCCACTCTAACTGTTGGTCATTGGCGGCGATAACATCGTTAAGTGAGAACGGAATTTCCGCAATTAAGGTATGTTGCAATACCGTTTGTAGCGCTGAGATTGCTTGAATAATTGCTACATGAAGCATCACTACCGCCGCAAGACCCTTTTCTGTACCTTGTTTTACGCCTTTTAACACACGTTTAAATGTCAACATGGGTCCGGTTAAGGCAGGAACAAACGAAAGCACCGTAGAGCTGTTGTTGAGTAGCGAGACCATCATATTAAACCAGCTATGCATGCCGACCCACTGAGCCAATGCCACTTGGTTTCCGATCAACGCACGGTTCAACAATGCCGCGAAATTGAGCTGGCGTGCCATTAACACGCCAGCACTCATCGCTGCATTATCCGCTACACTCTGCAAGTAAAACTGTCTACGAGCATGCTGTCCGAGTTGAGTCACCGATAACAGCGCTAAGCAAAGTAGCAGCGAAAATGCCAAGTACAGCGGCAATGCCATGCCCTTTTTGTGCGAACCCAACCTCATTGTTCTTCCGTCTGATTCGCCTCGTCATAATTGCCCAAATTAATGTTCTTTTTGGCTACCGTTGAAGCTGTGCGCGCCGATTGTCTAGCCTGATTAATATCAGACGAGGCACTTTGCCCAGTCATTTCTTTGGCAAGACCGGCCACTTGGTTACGCAAGCTCTGCCCAAACATTGAATAGACCCCGATAGCCGCAACGGCAATCAAGGCGACAATAATGATATATTCGGTCATACCTTGACCGCGTTGAGTCGATTTTGATAAGACTGTGAAGTGATTCTGATGCATACCTGTTCCTCGGTTGATAAAAGGAACAGGCAGTATAGGAAGGAAAGTGCGAGCCCGCCGCGTCTGAAGGGCGCGATCTCGTTATGGCTTACTCGATATTAAGATATTTATGCATCTGTACCGATAATCGCCAATTGCGCTCAATACACACCTTCATCGCTAATTCTGTGGCACGCGGTCGTTGGCTAATCGGTTGCAGACAAATCACCACGTCGGCATTTAAGCGTTGCCCTTTCAGCAATTGATCCAGTGCGTCTACATGTTTTTGCATCGCCACGGGATGCTTTATTTCGTCGGCGCGTGATAGGCAATCACTGCGGACCAAATAGCCACCCGGCATGTCCAATTTAGGTGAGACGGTGACCCACGTAGCAGGCGTTATTAGCAACTCATAGGTGCCACTGGTCTCAATCTGCAACCGCATGCCCTGCGCCTCAAGTGCTTCACCCAGTGCACGTAAATCGTACATCGCCGGTTCACCGCCAGTAATAACCACGTGTTTAGCGCGATAGCCACGTTGCTTGATCAGTTCGACGATATCGTCACTCGACATCGTTGCCCAGTGCGGGCTCGCCTCTGATTTGTCCATCATACGGGCAACAGATACTTCATCCGCTGAGTTAATTTCCCATGTGTGTTGGGTATCACACCAGGGACACCCGACAGGACACCCCTGTAAACGGATAAAAATAGAAGGGACACCTGTAAAAGTACCCTCGCCCTGCAGTGTTTCAAAAATTTCGTTAATGCGGTAAGTCATGATTTTCGCTAAAATGATTGGGAAGTTAATTATACGGGGAGTCAGCGCATGTCGCAAAAGGTGGTTGTCATTTATTCAGGTGGAATGGATTCGTTTACTGTCCTGAATAAGGCATTGCAGCAAGGTCACGAAGTATCCGCATTATCATTTAATTATGGTCAACGTCACGTCCGCGAACTCGATGTTGCGGCAAAGGTCTGTAAAGACTTAGGTATTCCCCATAAAGTCGTCGATATTACAGCCATCAATGGTTTATTAGCAGGTAGTTCGCTGACCGATGATATCGACATCCCAGAAGGTCACTACGAAGAATCCTCAATGAAGTCGACCGTCGTGCCGAATCGCAACATGATTCTGCTGTCGTTGGCGATAGGCTATGCGGTATCAGAAGGGGCTAGCGCCGTATATTATGGTGCCCACTCAGGCGATCACGCCATCTATCCCGATTGTCGTCCCGAGTTTGTACGACAAATGAATGTGGTGAGTCAACTCGCAAATTACGAACCTATCGAGGTTGTAGCGCCTTATCTGGATGTTGATAAAAATGCTATTTTAGCAGACGGTTTGCGCATGGCACTCAATTACGCCGACACTTGGACCTGCTACAACGGACGCGATAAAGCGTGCGGCAAATGTGGCGCATGTGTGGAGCGCTTAGAGGCCTTTGCCGCCAACGGCGTCAAAGACCCGCTACCTTACGAGGCTTAATCAGCTATTAAAGCGCTCGAGCCAACGCTGTGCTGATTGCCAGCGGTTCGAGCGTTGTAACTCATCCATCCGCTCATAATTGGTTGCGCCCAACATCGCTTGTAGACGCGAGCGGCTGCGTGCTGATGTGGCTGGCAACGGCTGTTGCAGCAGTTCAAATGCTGCGTCGCGGTCATTACAGACCAACACCATATCACAACCTGCTGCTATTGCTGCCACAGCACGTTGACGCATGTCACCCACAACCGTCGCGCCTTGCATCGATAAGTCATCGCTAAAAATCAAGCCGTTAAAGCCTAACTGGTCGCGAAGTACATCCTGCAACCAATATCGCGAGAATCCGGCGGGCTGCGCATCGACTTGGTCATAGATGACATGTGCAGGCATAACCCCTGCCAATTTATCCGCTAACATATCGAACACCGGCAAATCGATGTTAAAAATATCTTCTTTTGAACGACTATCAACAGGCACTGCAAAGTGTGAGTCGGCAACAACGGAACCGTGCCCAGGAAAATGCTTACCAGTCGCACCCATACCCGCTTCATGCATCCCTTCAATAAACGCTTGTGCGAGGTGAGCAACCTGCTGGACCTCGCGCGCAAATGCGCGGTCACCAATGACTTCGCTGCAGCCATTGATATCCAAAACCGGTGCAAAACTGATATCAATACCAACCGCTCTGACCTCGCGCGCCATCAACCAACCTAAGTCTTGCGCGGCCGCTAACTGTTCCTGTTCTGGTAAATCGGCGATACGCGCCATCGCCGGAATGGCGCTGAAGCCATCACGGAAACGTTGTACGCGACCACCTTCGTGGTCAACAGCCACTAACAGCGGGCCGTTAGATGCTGCGCGCGCGTCAGCCACCAACGTCTCAACCTGTTCAATACTCGAAAAATTACGGGTAAACAATATCAAGCCATTCACATCCGGGTGCGCGAGGAGTTGTTTATCTTCTGCCGTCAGCGCGGTGCCCGCGATATCGATCATTACCTGTGCCATTTCATCGTCTCATTTGATCTTAGTGATAGTCGCTAGTTTGCCAGAGGTGACCTATTTGTACAGCTTGACCCATGTAAAAAATAAGCATGTAATAGGATGATTAACACACTGTTAACAATGGTGATTCAAATGAAGACGGTACGTACACTTTTATCTCTCTCGCTTTGTTCAGCGCTCGCTGCCTGCGGCGGCTCGTCGTCAGGCGGCGATAGCAGTACGAGTGGTGGAACAGGCACAGGCGGTGGCGGCGGAGACAGCTTTGCCACCTGCTCGGTTGCAGACCAAAACCAACGCTTTTTCAACTATATGCAGGATGATTACTTTTGGAATGAAAGCTTGCCGCAAAGTATCGATCCCGAAGCCTATGACGATGTTTATGAGCTACTTGAAGCGTTACGCGCACCGGAAGACCGCTATAGCTATATTTTGACCGAAGAAGAATATGATGCGCTGTTTGTTTCGGCCGAGTACGCCGGATTTGGTTTTTCACAACAGCAAATTGGTGCTGACCGAATAAAACTGCGCTTTGTGTACCAAGACTCACCCGCGTGGGATGCAGGCATGCGTCGCGCAGACGAAATTATTGCGATTGATGACGTGCCGGTGTCACAGTTGCTCGCTAATGGTCAATACAACGACGCGCTTGGGCCCGCCGAGCCGGGTGTTTCTCGTAGCATTACTTGGCGCACCCCAGAGGGTAATCAGCAAACTGCCAGCTTAACCAAAGAGGACGTCGCCACAAATACCGTGATGGGTGAAACGATTTGGCAAATTGAGGGGCAAAGCGTCGGTTACTTTACCTTAGATACCTTCATTAATCGCACGGGTAATGACCTTAACCAAGTATTTAATCAATTCGACAACAGTAACATCGATCGATTAGTGATTGACCTTCGTTACAACGGTGGCGGACTGATCCGCTACGCCAATCAGCTTGCAACGCAAACCGCAGGCACGCAAGTACAGGGCAAAACGTTTATCGAGTATCGTTTCAACGAGAATAACTCGGCACAAAACGAGACGGTTGCGTTCAGCTTGGTTGATGGTGTGAGACAACTCGATTTAGATAATGTCATCGTATTAACCACCGGCGCCAGCTGCTCATCCTCTGAACTCGTGATTAACTCGCTACGGCCACATGTTGATGTCACGACGATTGGTGAAACCAGTTGCGGTAAACCGGTGGGACAACAGCCTCAGCAACTGTGTGACAAAGTAACCTTTGCTATTAACTTTGAAACCGTAAATTCTGAGGGCAATGGTCAGTATTACGATGGCTTGACACCCGACTGCTCAGTAGACGATGCCATCGTTGCTGATTGGGGCGAGTTTGCTGACCCGCTGACCGGCGCTGCGCGTGATTATATTATCAACGGACAATGTCCTGTAAGCACTGCCGCCATGGAACGAGACGGCAATCGCTCATACAAAAACGCGCCTATCTTTACGATGAAAGATAAGCGCGCCACCTTGCAATAACATGCATTTGTTAAAGTCGTGCGCTAATCGCGCACGGCTTGCTTGCGTAAGTCACCTTTCGTGGTGTAGAACTGATTGTTTTCAATAATACCAGGCGCAAAGCTGTCTACGCCAATTGCTGTCAAGCGTAGCTTTTCAGTGTGCGCTAATTGTTCGGCTTCTTCAGCACTAATAATATTGAGCGCCTGCGCTTTATCTGCCAAGGCTTGACCGTTTAGGTTACTCGATAACTCACCACGTTTTTGCGCTTTGCGGAGCTTTTTGTATACATCTTTCATCTCCAGCATCGCTAAGAACGCCTTCTCCATATGACCTGTCATATCATTCTCGTCATCTTTCCAATAACACAGGAAGGTATGACGATCACGGGTGATGCCAGGTTTCATCATGTCCGTGCTGATATCTTGCAACAATTGGTCAGATGGTTCAGCAAAACGGTTACCTAATGGGAATACCACTGCGCGCATCAGCACTGCAACCGAGCGTTTCGGGAAGTTGCGGAAGAAACCGTCAAAGGCATGGCCAATTTTGTGCAGATGGTGTTGCACAGCATAATGCACATAAGGTAAATCAGCCGCTTGGCGCCCTTCGTCCTCAAAACGCTTTAACACTGCCGATGCCATGTACAGGTGGCTCAACACGTCGCCTAGGCGAGCAGAAATCATTTCCTTGCGTTTTAAATCACCACCTAACATCAACATCGATACGTCTGCAGCCATCGCAAGACCCCGACTAAAACGTGTTAAGTGCTGGTAATAGCGACCCGTTTCACCACTGACAGGCGTCTCGTTAAAGCGCGAGCTCGTCACACCCATCCACAGACTGCTAAACACGTTGCTGACAGCAAAGCCGATATGCTTCATTAGCAAACCGTCGAACGCCATTAAACCTTGTTCTTCATCAGGGTTCGCTGCGGCTTTCATCTCTTCAAGCACATAAGGATGGCAGCGTGTCGCGCCTTGACCAAAGATCATTAGGTTACGCGTTAGGATGTTCGCACCCTCAACCGTGATGGAAACAGGTGTCGCCATATAGTTATGACCCAGATAATTATGCGGACCTAATTGAATGCCTTTACCCGCATGAATATCCATCGCATGCTCAATCACCTCACGACCCATTTCAGTCATGTGGTATTTGGTCATTGCGGTAACCACCGAAGGCGACTTACCTTGGCACAGTGCTGATACGGTCAGTCGACGCATCGATTCAAGGGTATAGTTGGTACCACCGATTTTACCCATGGCACTTTGCACGCCCTCAAACACCCCAATGGGTAAGCCGAATTGCTGACGCACATATGCATAAGCACCGGTCATACGCTGAGTTACATGGCCTGACGCCGTTGCCAATGCCGGTAATGAAATACCGCGTCCTGCTGACAAGCACTCAACCAACATGCGCCACCCTTTACCGGCGTAGTCCGCACCGCCAATAATCCACTCTAATGGAATAAACACATCTTCGCCATACGTTGTACCATTGAGGAACGCTTGATTTAATGGGAAGTGGCGATCACCGGTAACAACACCTTTATGTGAAGTTGGGATCAAGGCACACGTAATACCCAATTCTTTTTTGTCGCCGAATAATCCCTCCGGGTCGTACAGCTTAAACGCCAGACCAAGCACGGTCGCTGACGGCGCCAAAGTAATGTAGCGTTTTGACCAGTTTAGGCGAATACCCAGCACCTCTTTGCCTTCGTGTTCGCCTTTACAAATAATACCTTCATCAGGGATCGCACCGGCATCAGAGCCTGCTTCTGGTCCTGTCAGCGCGAAACATGGAATATCAGTGCCATCGGCTAAACGTGGCAACCAATAGTCTTTTTGCTCATCCGTACCATAGTGAGTCAGAAGCTCACCTGGACCGAGTGAGTTAGGCACCATGACCGAAACGGCTGCGCTGATTGAGCGCGACGCAATGCGCGAGACAATAAATGAGTTCGCCGCTGGCGAAAAGTCTAAACCGCCATACTCTTTACCAATAATCATGGCAAAGAAACGCTCTTTGCGGAGAAAGTCCCACACAGGCTTCGGCAGGTCACGGTCTTGTTGAACGATCTTAAAGTCATCCAGCATATCGAGTAGCGTGGCGAGCTGATTGTCAACGAAGGCTTGCTCTTCGTTGGTGAGTTTCGGCTCTGGGGTCTCCAGTAGCTTCTGCCAATCTGGACGCCCACTGAAGAGTTCGCCGTCCCACCAGATATCGCCCGCTTCCATCGCTTCGCGTTCAGTATCCGATAATGGCGGCAAAATACGTTTAAACAATTTGAATACCGGTTTGGTAATCAAGCTGCGACGAATATCGCCCACTGCGAGTACAATGACCAACAGCACGATAATTAAGATCAAAATTTCCATGTAACTCTCCAAACAATGGGAATTAGAGTCAGTCTAGATCAACCTACCCAAGCTGTCTGCTTTTAAGGTCGCTCGAGACCTCCTGCTATAAATACGATCAAATGCTCAATGACGGTTTTAATATTCACGTCGTGATCAAATTCAGCACGTGCAATTTCAATCAACGCTTGTCCCGAGACTTGCGCAAACACCGTAGCACCTAGCACAAAGTGCAGACGCCAGAACATCTCTTCATCAGATAGGTTCGGATTGGCTTTGTGTAATAATGCCATCAGATGCTGTAACACGTTACCAAACGCCGACTGGGTATAACGTCTTAGGTGACCTTGAGTTTCTGAATAAGCAAAGCCAAGTAGCCGCAGAAACCGTTCGGTGCCTCGTTTATGAATTCCGTTCAAGGCAAATAACGGCAACTTGAATGCTTCGAACACCTGCAATGTAGTGAGCTCCGACTCATCGTCAAGCGCACGTAACTGCTCATCAAGCGCAGGCATGAACACGTCCATATAACGCGCTACGACAGCCTGAATCAGTGCCTTTTTAGAACCAAAATGATAATTAACCGAGGCCAAATTGACCGCAGCTTCTTGAGTGATTTGACGCAAAGAGGTTTGTTCGAATCCCTCTTTGGCAAACAAACGCTCTGCAGTATCGAGGATACGCTTTTGCGTTGAAGGTTTGTTAGCTGACTCCCGCACCGAAGTGCGGGCGTCGCTAGCATGACTTTTTATAGTAGACATGATTGAAAACACACATTTTAAACATGCGTTTAATTTAATCGATGTCGTTTCAGCGATCAAGTGTTCGCTGAAATATTATGGCACGTTACCACATCGGAGAGTAATTGACAGGCACCCAATCGTAGGCATCGTCATCGCTTTTGAGTTGACCAATGCCAGGGAACGGCAAATGCGCACCCGCCACGTAATAGCCGTTTTCAGCCGCATCAGCATAAGCGTCGACACGTTGTTTACGCGCTTCGTCTTGATCACTGTCAAACGCGATGGTGACGCTCGGTTGGTCGAACTGAACTTCGGCAACATGCATCAAATCACCCCAAAAAACCAAACTTTGATCGCCCGCATCGAGTCGATACATCGTATGGCCTGGCGTGTGCCCGTAAGCTTCAACACTCGTGATTTGTGCGGCCAACGTCTCACCAGCAACGAATGTTTTAAACTGCCCTGCCTCGACGTAAGGATTTAATGCAGCCATAGCCCCTTTAAAGCCACCCCGTTTATCTTCGGGTACCTGCTCCATCTGTTGCTGGGACAACCAGTAATCCGCATCATGTTTATCTGCACGAACCGTTGCATTGGTAAAGACGCGTTCACCCCCCGCAATCAAACCACCGATATGATCCGAGTGCATATGGGTAATATAAATCTCGTCAATATCATCAGCCGAGTAGCCCGCTGCCTGGATATTTTTAATGAGATTGCCGAGTGACGCACCAAATAGCGTGCCGGCGCCGGTATCAATGAGCACAAGCGATTCGCCATCATTGACGAGATAGGCATTAACCGAAGTCTCAAGCGGTGATTGTCGATAAAACTCAGCGAGTTTATCGCGCACTTTATCCGCATCCATTTGTAGCAGTTGGTGCACAGGTAGTTGTGTGGTGCCATCCGATAACGCGGTCACTTCGATATCACCCAGCATCATACGATAATAACCAGGAGCCGAGGTTTTTTGTTGCGGTGCCCCCGCAAAGGCGGCAGTGCTCAACGTAGCTGCTAATGCCAAGGTCAAAAACGAACGTTTAAACATGAGTGATTGTCCTCTGTGTAATGAACTCAACCTAACCATACGTCTAAAAACAACATTATGACCAATCCCACCATTAATCCACCACTGGCTTTAGAGTGTTCACCTTCGCGGTGGGTTTCGGGAATAATTTCATGGCTAATAACATAAATCATCGCGCCGGCTGAAACCAACAGCCCCCATGGCAGCAACCATTCAGTTAAGCCAACAAAAATCCCACCTAACAGCCCGCCCAGCGGCTCAACGACACCTGTTAATGCACCGATTAAAAAGGCTTTAAAGCGTGAATAATTAAGTGCTAGCAAGGCGAGCGAAACGGCAAGCCCCTCCGGCACGTTCTGCAACCCGATACCAGATGCAATCGCCACGGTGGCATCCCAATCTTTACCCGCAGCGGTAATACCCACAGCAAGACCTTCAGGGATATTGTGAATAGTGATGGCGATGATAAACAGCCATAGTCGGCTTAACCGCGAGTTAATCGGGCCTTCAGCCCCTTTCACGAAATGTTCGTGCGGTACCGTTTTATCAATAAATGCTATCAACAAAGCACCGGCTAATATGCCTGTGACTGCCATCAGCGGGGGAATGATCCCGTCACCATACAGGTCACCCGCGACCTCAAGTGCCGGTACGATTAACGAGAAAAATGCAGCAGCGAGCATCACACCCGCAGCAAAGCCAAGTAAGATATTTGTATGACGCTGACTCGGTTGCCAACCGATCAATACGACGCTCGAACCCAGGGCTGTCATCAAACCACTGGCACCACTGACAAGCAAGGCGAGCAACCACGGATCCATAATTTACCCCTACGTTTTAATACAAAGGTATCAGTGTCGCCAATAATGACGATGAAATAATATCAATACCGTCATAATCTCGAGCCGCCCTGCGAGCATAGCAAACACGAGCAACAGCTTGGCACCACCCTCTAAACTGGCAAAGTTTCCCGACGGACCAATCACCTCGCCCAATCCGGGTCCAACGTTACTTACGGCAGAAGCCGCACCCGAGATCGCAGTTAAAAAATCTAAATCAAAGAGTGATAAGCCGAGCGCGATAAACGCGACGAGGATGAAATACATAAAGCAAAATGCCACCATCGAGCCCAGTAAGGCATCGTTAACACGACGATCTTGATAGCTTTGAACACGCACCAAGTTGGGATGAATCAGTTGGCTAAACTGCTTTTTAAGTAATAGCTGAGAAAGCTGAAAGCGGAATATTTTCATGCCGCCAGCAGTTGACCCGGTACAGCCACCAACAAACATGAGGTAAAAGAATAACATCAGAGCCCAATTGCCCCATTGACCGTAGTCTTCACTGGCATAACCCGTGGTAGTCACCACCGAAACCACGTTAAAGGCAGTATGAATCAACGCATCAACAACATCGCGACCTTGGGTGCCATGCATCAGAGTAATAGAAGTGATGGCGATCACCAGAAACGTCAGAAAAGCTCGTACCTGACTATCGTGATACAGCGGCCCGACCTCGCCCTTTAACGCGCGAATATACAACACAAATGGCAAGGCACCCGCGACCATAAACACAGTGCCGGTGACCATCAGAAAAGGCGTATCGGCAAAGTGCCCAAATGAGGCATCGTAATTAGAGAAGCCTGCAGTGGCGATGGTCGTCATACCATGAACGATGGCATCAAAGCCTTTCATACCGCCGAGCCAATACAGTGCCATGACGAGAATCGTCAGTAAGATATACACCCGACCGATAGCAAACACCATGTTGCTCGAACGCGGCATAAACTTACCTGAAATATCTGACGACTCGGCTTGGAACAGCCGCATGCCACCCACTTGCAGAAAGGGCAGGATCGCCATCGCCATCACGATGATTCCAATACCGCCTAACCATTGCAACATGCCGCGCCACAGTAGTACTGCACGAGGTAGATCATCCAGTCCAACAATGACCGTCGCGCCAGTAGTGGTGATCGCGGACATGGATTCAAACCAAGCGTCAACAAAGCTCAAGTAAGGTTGTGCGAAGATAAATGGAAGTGCCGAAAACAAGCTCGCAAATAGCCAACATAAGGACGTCAGCAAAAACACTTGCCGTGCGCGCAGTTTAGCGCCACCCGACTTTTGCAGAAACAATGCCGCGCCAGCAACAAAGCCAATGACCGCCAAAGTTAAATAGGTCCATTGCTCTTTTTCACTGTTAGCGACCGCGACCGCAAAAGGAATCAGCATGGCTAACGCTAACAGCGCTAATAAGCCGCCCACAGCGCGCGACAATATTTTTGCCGCATCAACGCCGGTGAGTTTAGTGGGCGCCTGCATATGTGACGGCTTTAACATAGCTCAGTTTTAGTTGGTCGTATCAAGTGGAGCGAATGACTTAACGAGGTCATCAATCGCTTTCATCTGTTGCAAGTAAGGTTCGAGCTTCGCCAACGGCAGCGCACAAGGACCGTCACACTTTGCTTCATCAGGGTTAGGATGCGCCTCAATAAATAAGCCCGCTAGTCCCAACGCCATACCGGAGCGTGCTAATTCCGCCGCTTGCGCTCGGCGACCATCGGCTGAGTCTGCGCGGCCACCTGGACGTTGTAACGCGTGTGTCGCATCAAACACCACAGGCGCCAATGATTTCATCTCGTCCATGCCCAGCATATCAACAATCAAGTTATTGTAACCAAAGCAGCTTCCGCGTTCGCACAATAAGATGCGATCGTTACCTGCCTCGCTAAATTTCTTAATAATGTGCTTCATTTCATGCGGCGCTAAAAACTGTGGTTTTTTCACATTAACCACCGCACCGGTCTCTGCCATCGCGACCACTAAGTCGGTTTGGCGAGCCAAAAACGCGGGCAACTGAATAATATCAACGACTTCCGCAACAGGCTTTGCCTGATGCGGCTCGTGAACGTCAGTAATGATAGGTACATCAAACGCTTCTTTGACCGACTCGAATATCTTTAAGCCTTCTTCGAGCCCTGGCCCGCGGAACGAATGGATTGACGAGCGATTCGCTTTATCAAACGACGCTTTAAAGACGTATGGAATCCCGAGTGCCTCAGTCACCGTCACAAAGTGCTCCGCCGTGCGGAGCGCAAGGTCCCGTGATTCCAATACATTCAGCCCACCAAATAAAACAAACGGACGTTGGTTATCAAAGGTAATTTTACCCATCTCAATGGATTGCATGCTCAAGCTCCTTAACTACCCACGACACGCAGGATTTGACCGGCAAGATACGCCATATAGGTACCCAAAGCGTAACCCATCACGGCAAGTAACACACCCACAGGGGCGAGCGATGGATGAAACGCAGACGCGACCACGGGCGCCGAAGCCGCACCACCAACGTTCGCCTGACTCCCAACCGCCATGTAAAAGACAGGCGCTTTGATCAGTTTCGCGACCAACAGCATCAAGCTCGCATGAATTATCATCCAAATCGCACCGATCAGGAAGTATTTAGGCGCGTCGACAATCGCCGTAACGTCCATATGTAAGCCAATACTTGCGACAAGGATGTATACGAATACTGAGCCAATCTTAGACGCACCAGCGGCCTCAAGTGAACGTGCTCGGGTAAACGATAATGCAATTCCGCCTGCAGTCGCCAGTACAATCACCCAGAAGAACAGACTATCGAGGCTAAACCGGCTCAGGTAAGGTGCGTGTTCGCCAATCGCAGGCGCAATCCAGTCGGCAAGTAAGTGAGCAAAACCCGCCACACCGAAGCCAACAGCAAGAATAAGCATTAAGTCACGCAGACTCGGATTGCGTACATGCTCTGCTTCATACTTCTCAACCTTTGCACGAATCGCGTCGATGGCCGAAGTGTCCGCACCGGTGCGCGCGTCGATGCGCTTTGAATTAGCCGCCATATAAAGCAACACCGCCATCCACAAATTGGCAACAATGATATCTACGGTCACCATTGCAGAGAAAATCTCGCCACCGACTTCATAGACTTCTTTCATCGCCGCTTGGTTAGCACCGCCACCAATCCAGCTGCCGGCAATCGTAGTCATGCCGCGCCAAACCGCATCGGGGCCTGCGCCACCTAGCATTTCTGGGAACACCAACGACACTAACAGCAAAGCAATTGGGCCGCCGATGACAATACCTAACGTACCGGTTAAAAACAGTACCAACGCCTTTGAGCCCAAGCCCATGACCGCCTTCAGATCTAAACTCAAGGTCAGCAACACCATACAGGCGGGCAGTAAGTAATCCATGGTGATATCCGTCACCGCCGTCGCGTTACCGTCGACAATATTAAACGTGTTAAGTAATGACGGAATGAAGTAGCACAGCAACAAGGCTGGAACAAACTTATAAAACTTCTCAAACGCAGGATGTTTACTCGAATGGGTATAAAAAACTAACCCCAAAATGGCTAATAGTAAGCCAATGATCACACCATCATTGGTGATCAAAGCGGTCGTTTCTGCAACCTTGGGTGCAGCTGCCAGCATCTGGATACTCCTTATTTCTTAATCATTCTTATTAAATCGTTACTAATGGACAATGTGCGACGGACCCGCATAGTTCTCAAGCTGCAGTTTTAACAGCTGAGCACTCGGATCGTCGGGGCATTGCTCCACAAAAAATTGATAATCGTCGGCTGCAATGTGTTGGCAGCCCAATTCTTCGTATAAATAGCCGCGGTCACGAATCTCATAGGGGTCATTTGGACGCAACACAAGTAACATCTCAATACAGCGTAACGCTTTTTCAAACCGCGCTTCGGCCATGAAACATTGTTTTAACTCGGTAAGATACGCCTCAAGCAAGGCGGCCTGAGGTGTTGCCTCGGCCCATTCCCAGCAGAACTGAGCGTCGCCATCCATCAGATGATCAAAGCGATGAACAATGTCCTCATAACGCACTGATTCACCCGTATGTGGGTCAAAAAAGTGTGCATGCCCGTGCGTCTCATACTTGAGCAACGGATAGCCTGGAAAGTCGATGAGTTGCACGTGCAATCCATGACGATGCGCCGCTGCGTGCAGCAAGATAGCCAGCACCAAAGGCACGCCCGTACGTTGCACACAGACTTCGTGAATCAAAATACGGTGCGACTTGACCCACGATTCAGGCGCATCGCTGTACCCCAGTTCGCGATAAAAGTAGCGTCCAAGTTGCGCCATTTTTTCCGCTGCTGAAGCGTGTTCATCAAAGCCTTCAAAACCGTCAACTTGTTGCCAAAACTCGGCAATGTCAGCTACGTTACGGTAGCCAAGTTGACGACTGATCTCCCAAATTATATCAATTGTTGGCAGCCATTCTTGTTCACTGAGTTCAAGAAAAGAATACGACATGGTCACCTAGCGTTAAACGAGTTGATAGATACGTTGTGCGTGCTTTACGCAAACAAAATAGGCATTTTGGAATAAGCGACATGGAATAAAAATAATAACCAAGTCACGGCACCTATAAAGCCGACCCAACGCAATCCTGCACTCGAAGATTTAAATGCAATAAAACCAAAAATAATGTAGCCGACAAGGCCAATCACTTTGTTAGATAACCACTCACCCCCCACGGGTGCGCCGCCTACAATAATGATCATGGCAATGGCACTGAGCAAAAGAAAGGTGTCGTTCACATGCGGAACAATTTTCACCCACTTTTTCTGCAGTTGCTGAGGGGACTTTACCGCCCAAAAAAAACGCAGCATAAATAATGCTACTGAAAGCACGACAAATAGCACGTGCAGATGTTTAAACGCGATATACAAAATCAGTTCTCCTCACAGTCTGAAAGTACGCTATTGGCAACCCGCGTTTAGTCCGCGAGCGCTGCGCCAATATGTGCAATCACTTTATCTAAAAAGTCGGGGGAGTAATATCGCCCACGCTCATCTTGCAAGCGCGTAATCATATCACTTTCCGATAATCCCTGGGTACGCCAATCGGCAATTTGTTCCGAGACCAAGATAGTCTGCGTTGAATCAGCAATCGAAGTGCCCTTTTTCCCGTCCGGTAAACCGAGTCCATCCCAACGCTCCAAGCGCTCCATCAGTGCCGTGTAGGCAAACTGAGTCGCTTGCTGCTCACCATTTTTAAGGCCTCGCAATGAGGTCGCGATGCGTTGTTGGCAGCTGGTTTCAAGCGCGGCGGCATTGGGTTCAATACACGCCAACAAAGGCTTAGCACGGGCATAGAGGGTTACCGCACAACTGATATCAATGGCCGTCAACTCATCGAACAGCACGTGACCTAATCGATAAGCAATCGCCTCTGAACCTGTGGCTTTGTCAATGGCAAAATAATTTGCCTGCAACTGCACAAGTTGATCTGCGATTCCGGCGATTAAAATATCGGTGTCCTCGATGCACACCACATTATCCTGCGCTTTCTGCACATGTTCTGCGAATAGCTTTAACACATGATGATCGTCTTCGGTGAGTGAGCGAGACATTCCACCAATAAACAGCACCGATCCCTGAGGGCGACAGTGACTGCGGCAATACATCAACACAAAACCGTCACCGTAGTGATGATAGTTATTTGCTATCACACCATCGAGCTCTGCCAGCGCCTTCGCTGGCAACACCGAACGAAGTGTTTGCCCTTTCGCTACCTGGCTATCTTCACCATTCGCCGCCACCACACGATAAGCTCGTCCGTCTTCGGTTGCCGTTGCATAAAGGGTCTGCCGGGCACCACCAATGACCCAGCTCAACTGCTGTACGATGCCATCAACAAACTGTTGCATCGGTTGCAAGGTATACAAGTTCGCTGATGCTTCGATTATTTTCTCTAGACCTTGTCGGCTTTGATCAACCGACATAATATCGCGGTATGAACGCAACGAAGACATCACCGCGGTAAATAACTTTTGCGCAGTGAGTTCTGTTTTTGACTTATAATCATTGATATCGTAATTCACGATAACGGTACGTTCGGGCGCTTGCCCCGGCTGACCGGTTCGAAGAATAATGCGAGTATAATGGTTATCGGCCTGCTCGCGAATGTAGCGCGCGACTTTTAACCCTGCATCATCGGATTCCATAACCACATCAAGCAATAGGATCGCCGCATCAGGATGCGTATCAATTAATTGACGTGCTTCTTCACCCGAGAAGGCACTGTGAAACTCAAGACCTCGGCCCAGAAACTCAAAATCGCTTAATGCCAATTTTGTTACCGCATGAACTTCAGGTTCATCATCGACAATCAGGACTTTCCATTTATCTTTCAATAATGCTGGTTGCGATTGTTGCGGCTCATCAGCAAACATGAACTGGTTGCTCATAATGCTCTCTCTCTTTATTTCACTTTCTGTCCGCCAGTGATTCGTTCGACATTACCATAATCTCGCCATATGTTAACGTTTTTATAACCGAATTCACGTAATAAAGTTATAACCGTTTGAGCCTGTTGCCAACCGTGCTCCATTAGCAGCCACCCCTGTTCGGCGAGATGTTGGTAACCCTCGGCCGCAATATGGTTAAGGTCAGCCAAACCGGCTTGCGCAGCCACCAGTGCCGAGCGCGGTTCAAAGCGAACGTCGCCCTGACGTAAATGCTCATCATCATCAGCAATGTACGGCGGGTTACTCACTATCAAATCATATTCAGTGCCCGCGTGTAACGCGTCAAACCAGTTACTCTGATAAACCTGAATAGCCATACCCAGCCGTTCGGCATTACCCCGAGCGAGGGCTACCGCCTGCGTCGACTGATCGACCGCGGTCACCTGCCACTGCGGTCGTTCGCTTTTTAACGCCAGTGCTATCGCCCCGGTTCCCGTGCCCAAATCAAGCACACGTGCTTGGCGCGGCAGCGGCAGTGATAACGCCGTTTCTACCAGGCACTCGGTATCGGGGCGCGGTATCAAGGTGCTTTCATTGACAGCCAAAGGAAGCGACCAGAACTCCCGCTCACCCACAATATAAGCCACCGGTTCTCCGCCGCGCCGACGCTCAATCCAAGCTTGAAATTGCTGATATTGCGACACAGTTAGGCGCCGCTCAGGCCACGTCATAAAATAGGCGATGGGTTTATCAAGTAAATAGGAGAGGAGTACGCGACTATCAACCGATGCATCGGCGTGTGGGTCATTACATTCGAGTTGCTGACGCGCCCAATGGAGCGCGTCTTCGATGGTTAGGCTCATTAATTATCTTGCGACAATGCCGCGAGCTGATCGGCTTGGTGTTCAGTAATAATCGGATCAAGTAGCAAATCCAGTCCACCCTCAAGTACTTCATCTAAGCGATAAAGCGTCAAGTTGATACGGTGATCGGTAACCCGGCTCTGTGGGTAATTGTAGGTACGAATGCGCTCTGAGCGATCGCCACTGCCCACTAAGCTACGCCGCGTACTTGCTTCTTCCTGCGCTCGCTTTTCATCTTCCATACGCTGCAGCCGCGACTGCAATACAGACATCGCTTTCGCACGGTTCTTATGCTGTGAACGCTCTTCTTGACACTCAACCACCACACCCGACGGTAAGTGCGTAATACGGATCGCCGAGTCTGTCCGGTTGACGTGCTGTCCACCCGCACCTGAAGCGCGATACGTGTCGACCCGCAAATCCGCTGGATTGATCTCGATGGCTTCGGCTTCTGGGATCTCCGGCAACACCGCCACAGTGCATGCTGAGGTATGGATACGGCCCTGCGATTCTGTTTCAGGCACCCGTTGCACACGGTGACCGCCTGACTCAAATTTCATGCGACCATACACGCCATCGCCACTGAGTTGTGCGATAACCTCTTTGTAACCGCCATGCTCTCCTTCGTTAGCACTCACTGTGCTAACTCGCCAACCATGCTGTTCTGCATAACGGCTATACATTCTAAACAAGTCACCCGCAAAAATTGCCGCTTCATCGCCGCCAGCACCCGCACGGATCTCCAGGTAACATGCACGATCATCGTTCGGGTCTTTAGGTAACAACAACACTTGCAAAGCACTCTCAAGCGATTCCACGCGTTGCTTAGCATCCGCGATTTCTTCACTCGCCATCTCGCGCATCTCGGCATCTTCGTCATCAGCCATTTCATTCGCTGCGGCTAAATCCGATTGCGCTTGCCGATACGCATTAAACGCGCTTACCACTTCTTCTAATTGAGAGTACTCTTTTGATAGTGAGCGGAACTTATCCTGATCAGAAATAATATCAGGCTCGCCAAGTAAGGCTTGCACTTCCTCGTAACGCTCAATTAATCCCTCAAGCTTACGCTCTATTGATGGATTCATGCTTAGTTGGTTTCCTTATTCTGTTTATCATCCTCAAGCCACAACTGTTGTAATACCGACAACGTGGTTTGGTCGCCCTGCTCACCCGCTTGTTTTAATAACTGCGTGGGTCGATGCGCGAGCTGTTGGGTAAGCTTGTGACTGAGAACTTGCATGACTTGCTCGGCAGGTTTCCCCTGCTGCAACAACGCTAATGCCTTTTCTAGTTGAACCTGCGCCACTTTCTGCGTGTGTTGCCGATAGTCTCTAATTAAGGTGACACTATCGAGTGAACGTAACCAGTCTAAAAACTGACTCGCCTCTCGAGCAATAATTTTGCGAGCTTGCTGTGCTGCTTGCTCGCGGTTCTTAATATTTTCACTGATTATATTTTGTAAATCATCAACCGTATAGAGGTACGCGTCATCGAGTTCATTAACTTGCTCTTCGATATCTCGCGGAACCGCCAAATCAATCAGCAGAATAGGTTTATGACGGCGCTGCTTTAATGCTTTCTCGACACGCCCTTTACCAATAATGGGTAACGTACTGGCAGTCGAGCTGACAACAATGTCGGCACTTGGTAATAATTCACCTAATTGACTCAGACTGTGCGCTTCAGCGCCCACCCGTTGGGCAAGTTCCTGTGCTCGGTGTAATGTACGGTTGGCAACATTCAGTGAACTCACACCTTGCTGCACCAGGTGTTGTGCCACCAACTCAGAGGTGTCGCCCGCTCCCACTAACAACACATTGGAGTGTTTTAAGTCACCAAAAATATGTTTTGCCAAGCTGACCGCAGCAAAAGCCACTGATACAGCATTTTGACCCACTTCAGTCTCATTACGAACGGCTTTTGCCACCCGAAACGTATTCTGAAATAGCCGCTCCAGAATTCCACCCACGACGCTAAAATGCTTTGCTTGCTGATACGCCTGCTTCACCTGTCCAAGGATTTGCGGTTCACCGAGCACCAACGAGTCTAAGCCACTGGCGACACTCATTAAGTGAGACACCGCATCTTCTTGAATGTGATAATAGTGATGTTGTTCAAGCTCGGCTGGATTAACCCCATGAAACTGAGCGAGCCAATGCAGCATGGGTTGATGCTCAGCTTGGCCATGGCAGTAGAGTTCGGTGCGATTACACGTTGAAACGATGACAGCCTCTTCAATACCTGGCAACTGTTTAATGTCTGTCAGTGCCTGCTCTAACTGGACAGGACCAAACGCCACGCGCTCGCGTAGTTCGACAGGTGCCGTTCTATGATTTATGCCTAAGATTGAAATGGTCATCCGGAGTCGCGGTTTACTCTAACAGAGGGTTGAAAACGCTGAGAGGATTGTACGTGATTGCAGGGATTATTGAAAGTCACAGGCAATTCTGGTCAACTACGCAGAACGAAATTTTCTATCCACTTTTAGTCATTAAGGCGAATTACCCTGTGCTACTAAAATTCCCCCTCTGGACATCACTGGCTCTGCTCTGCGGCTTGGTTTTAACGGGCTGTAGCATTCCTAAGCCACCGCAGCAAAGTGTAGCCACCAACATATCCAATGAACAAGTACAGGCTCACCAAGCGCGCTTGCAACGAATAAATAGATGGCAGCTATCGGGGCGTTTTGCCTTGACAGATCTCAGCTCTAATAATAAAGACAGTGCCTATCTACGCTGGCAGTCATCGCCACAACAGCAAGCAATCATCATTACCCATCCGCTACGAGGCGAGCTCGCAGAACTCATTATTACGCCCACCGCAGCAACCATCAAAGTGGATGGCGAACAGGTGCAGAGCCCCTCCGCGCAAGGTCTGCTGTATCGGTACACAGGCATGCAATTACCCGTCGATGAGTTGCCCCACTGGCTGCTCGGCCGCCTCGATCCGCGCTTGAGTGACTTTAATTTTGACACGCGCGGACGCCTAATTAAGGCAGTCTATCAAACACGCGACGGTGAGCGTTGGCAGTTGACTTGGTTTTATCAGGCACAACAACTTCTGCCCGAGCAAGTCCACGCGGAAACACCGAAACTGAAATTGAAAATCCAAGCACAACGCTGGCAAACTCAGCCCGCAACGAACCACACCGACCATTAGAGTGTAATCATGACGTCTTCGCAAAAACGGCCATTAACGCTGCCAGCCCCAGCTAAACTGAATTTATTTTTGCACATTACAGGGCGACGTAATGACGGTTACCACGATCTTGAAACGGTATTTCAGTTTATTAATATCGAGGACACCCTCACTTTTGAGCCTCTTGCAGAGCAGCGCATCGAACTTGTCGATACCGACAGTGCGATTGCTGTTGCTGATAATTTAGTGTTTCGCGCCGCGCAACGTCTGGTAACCGAGTGCCAACACACTCAAAAACCGCACACAGGTATGCGCATTACACTGACTAAGCGACTTCCACAAGGCGCTGGCCTAGGCGGAGGTTCATCCGACGCTGCCACCACATTAGTTGGGTTAAACCATCTGTGGCAGCAGCCTGTCGAGACACCGCGTTTACTTCAAATCGCTGCGGAACTTGGCGCTGACGTGCCGATTTTTGTCCACGGGCACAGTGCATTTGCAACCGGTATCGGTGATCAGTTCGTCGATGTCGAGCCCGAACAACACTACTACCTAGTGGTCAAACCTCAGGTGAATATTTCTACCGCTGCATTATTCGCGGATGCCGACCTAAAACGCGACTGTAAGCCTTTACCACCCTCGCAATGGCACTGGCAAAACACCACCAACGTATTCGAATCCGTGGTGCTTAAGCAGTATCCCGCAGTTGCCAAGCTACACGCGCAGTTGCTAAACTATGGTCCGACTCGGCTTACTGGTACAGGTGCTTGCTTATTTACTCGCTTTGCGAATCAGCAACAAGCTATTGCTGCACAGGCGCAACTTTCACTACCCGAAAGTTATGTTGTGCAGGGCCAGAACCGTTCATCGCTTATCCGGACATTAACCCAAATTTAGTCGAGGTTTGTTGTGCCTGACATGAAACTCTTCGCTGGTAACGCCACGCCAGAACTTGCGCAGAAGATCGCTGACCGCTTATATATCAAACTTGGAGACGCCTCTGTAGGTCGTTTTAGTGATGGTGAGATCAGTGTCGCCATTAATGAAAACGTCCGCGGTGCGGACGTTTTTTTATTGCAGTCTACTTGTGCGCCAACTAACGACAACCTGATGGAATTAATCGTCATGGTTGATGCACTGCGCCGTGCTTCTGCCGGACGTATTACCGCAGTCATGCCGTACTTTGGCTATGCGCGTCAAGATCGCCGTGTACGCTCAGCGCGGGTCCCTATCACCGCGAAAGTCGTTGCTGACTTTCTTTCAAGCGTCGGCGTCGACCGCGTTTTGACGGTTGATCTGCATGCTGAACAAATCCAAGGCTTCTTCGACGTACCCGTAGACAACGTTTTTGGTACCCCTGTGCTACTTGAACACATGCGCAACCAAAAATTCGATAACCCTGTTGTTGTGTCACCCGATATCGGTGGCGTTGTGCGTGCTCGTGCCTTCGCCAAGTTAATGGATGATACGGATCTTGCAATTATCGATAAACGCCGCCCTTCAGCAAACGTATCTCAGGTGATGCATATCATTGGTGATATCAAAGATCGCGACTGCATCATCGTCGACGACATGATTGATACCGGTGGAACCTTATGTAAAGCCGCTGAAGCGCTTAAACAGCATGGTGCAAAACGTGTCTTTGCTTATGCGACTCACCCTGTTTTCTCGGGTAACGCAGTCAATAACATCAAAGAGTCAGCGATTGATGAACTTATCGTGACCGATAGCATTCCGCTGAGCGAAGAGATGAAGGCAACCGGCAAGGTACACCAATTGACCTTATCGGGCATGCTTTCTGAAGCACTTCGTCGCGTAAGCAATGAAGAATCTATCTCGGCGATGTTTGATTACTAGTCGCCTGCGTTAGGACAGTTGTCTTAGCGTACCAACAGTGGTATTATTCCGCGCCCTTAGAAACCGGCTTTTGAGTCGGTTTCTAAGTTTTGGGTCAAAACTTGGTCGCGAGTTTTGACATTTTTAAATCATAAACAGATGAGAGCCCAATCACATGGCTAAATTAGACTTCAATATCAAAGCTACCGTTCGTACGGACAAGGGGAAAGGTGCGAGCCGCCGCCTGCGTCATGCGGACAAAGTACCTGCAATTCTTTACGGTGGTAAAGATGAGCCAATCGCACTTGAACTAGACCACAACAAAGTGAATAACATGGCTGACTACGAAGCCTTCTATTCACACATCCTAACGCTTGAAATCGACGGTAAGAAACACCAAGCTATCTTGAAAGATATGCAACGTCACCCGTACAAGCCTAAGTTAACTCACTTAGACTTCCAACGCGTTGAGAAAGGTCACAAGTTGCACACCAACTTACCTCTTCACTTCTTAAACGAAGAAACGGCGAAAGGCGTTAAAGAAGAAGGCGGTGTTGTCGTTCACCACGTGAACGATGTAGAAATCATGGTCTTACCAAAAGACTTGCCAGAGTACTTGGAAGTTGACATCGCAAACTTGTCAGTAGGCGACACCATCCACTTAACTGACCTTAACTTGCCAGAAGGCGTTGAGTTGGTTGAGTTGACTAAAGGTGAAGACCACGACCAAGCGGTTGTTTCAATCACTGCGCCTCGCGTAGAGAAAGAAGAAACTGACGAAGAAGCGCCAGCAGCTGACGAAGTACCCGCAGCGAACGAAAAAGACGCTGACGAGTAATAGCGTTAGGTACCCCAATGGGAACAGACGTTAAGTTGCTTGTGGGCCTGGGAAATCCAGGCCCCGAATACGAAAAAACCCGCCATAACGCGGGTTTTTGGTTAGTTGAGGACTACTGCCGTCGTCACGGTGTAACCCTCACTGCCGATACAAAAACGAAAGCATTGATTGGCCGACACCAAACCGCCTCTCGTGATCTCCGCATCGTATTACCTCAGACCTTTATGAATAGAAGCGGCTTCTCTATTGCAGCCATGGCTCGCTTTTATAAAATTGCTCCCGAAGAGATTCTCGTTGCCTACGACGAGCTCGACCTCGATGCGGGCGTAGCAAAGTTTAAACGAGGTGGTGGTGCAGGTGGTCATAACGGCATCAAAGATACTATCAGTCAACTCGGAACGCAGGACTTTATGCGTTTACGAATTGGCATCGGTCATCCAGGGCATCGATCGCAAGTCACTGGATTTGTGCTGGGTAAACCCTCAGCACCAGAGCGAGAGCTACTCGACGCGTGTATCGACGAAGCCAGTCGTGCTATTGATATTTTAATCGATGAAGGTTGGGGTCCTGCACTGCAGCGACTACACAGCTTTCGAGCCAGTAAATAGAGGTTTATCTCATGGGATTTCGCTGTGGTATTGTTGGTTTACCAAACGTTGGAAAATCCACGTTATTTAATGCTTTGACCAAAGCCGGTATCGAAGCGGCTAACTTCCCTTTCTGTACTATCGAACCAAATACGGGCGTGGTTGCGGTTCCCGATCCACGTCTTGATGTGCTTGAAAGTATTGTGAACCCACAGAAAGTGATTCCCACCACGATGGAGTTTGTTGACATCGCGGGCTTGGTTAAAGGTGCATCGAAAGGTGAAGGACTTGGTAACCAGTTCTTAGCAAACATTCGCGAAACCGATGCGATTGGTCATGTCGTGCGCTGTTTCGAAGATGACAATATCGTGCACGTGAGCGGTGGTATTGATCCAGCCGACGATATCGACACCATTAACACCGAACTGGCCCTTGCGGACCTCGACTCTGTTGATAAGGCACTGCACCGCTTAGGCAAAAAAGCCAAGGGTGGTGATGCGCAAGCCAAAGCAGAAATCGCCGTGTTAGAAAAACTCAAGCCAGCGCTGGATGAAGGCGAAATGGCGCGTTCAGTGACATTGAGCGATGATGAAAAAGCGGTTATCCGTTCGTATAACTTATTGACCTTGAAGCCAACCATGTACATTGCAAACGTCAATGAAGATGGTTTCGAGAATAACCCTCACTTAGACACCGTTCGTGAAATTGCAGCGAAAGAAAACGCGGTCGTGGTACCTGTGTGTGCAGCGATTGAGTCAGAAATCGCGGAGCTCGACGACGACGATAAAGCGGCGTTTCTTGAGGAGTTAGGTCAAGCAGAGCCTGGTCTCAACCGTGTCATCCGTGGTGGTTATCAGTTATTAAACTTACAGACCTACTTTACTGCGGGTGTAAAAGAAGTACGCGCATGGACTGTGAAGATTGGTGCTAGTGCGCCGCAAGCCGCGGGACGTATCCATACTGACTTTGAAAAAGGCTTCATTCGTGCCGAAGTGGTAGGTTACGATGATTACGTTCAGTACAACGGCGAGCAAGGTGCTAAAGATGCCGGTAAATGGCGTCTAGAAGGTAAAGAATATATTGTTAAAGATGGTGATGTCATTCACTTCCGCTTTAACGTATAAACCTTTAAGTATAAAAAAACCGGCACTTGATGCCGGTTTTTTTGTGCCTAACACAAACGCTTTAGTCTACTCGACGATATCGCGATGCATCGGCGCTAACAGCGCGAGCAGTTCGTTTTGCGCCGAGACAGGCACCTCTTGCTGCTCCATCGCAGCAATTAAATGCTCAACTAACGCATTAAAATCCGCGTTATTAATCCCTAAATTATTATGCGAAACCGCCATCGTCTCACCGGTATATTCGCATGGCCCGCCGCTCACATTACACACTTGCTCGCTGATTAATTTATGCAACCGCAGAATATCGACATCCGCAAAGTAATGGGCAATACGCTCATCATCAGCAACGCCGAGTAGCATTTCTTCAACGATGGTTTCTATACCACTGCGCTCACCGAGCTGTTGATAAAGTGCTGACGATTGTGCTTGTGCGGTCGACGGCATGATACTGCCTAGCAGCAAGGCTGCTGCAAAAACCAAAGTTTTCATCTGAACTCCTTAAAAGCTTGCTTGAACCGACAGATACCAGCCCGTTTGTGAATCGAGTCCGGCGATCGAACCCAGATCAGCGTAAGCTCCGACTAATGACACATGTTTGGATGGAAAATAAGCAACAAACACATCTTTCCAATCATCTTCTTTCGCAAAACTCAATAAGTCGGGCTTCTGACGGTACTCCATGCCAATAGCCCAATAACGATTAACGAACATCGCCACTGAAGCCTCGCCGACCCACTCGCGGCTATCGCCCTTATCACCACCAAAACCCAATAAACCCAATTGGTTAGCTTCGGTGCTCCGTACCGTCAGGTTAGCCACCCAGGTGCGCGAAAAAGGGCCTGCAAGCCATGCCTTCGCAGCGCTCACATAGTAATCTGTGGATGTGTCATCTTGGGCACCTACCGCTTGCGGTAAGGCAAAGGTTTGGTTTCGTTTATATTGAACCCCCGCGCTGACTTGCGGCCAAGCACCATAAACCAAGTCGCCACTGATGCGCGCTTTTACACCCCAAACCTGCTGCTCAAGCTCACCACCAATGGTTTCTAAATCGAACTGTTGGCGTGCGTAGGATACTTCTACGCGGTTATTCCAGTTAATGCTTGCGCCTTGCACGCTTAAACTAAAATCATCGACCTGAACTTCGGTCATCTGCGCCGTACCGCCCCACTCGCCTTCATCGGCATAACTGCTGAGCGTTGCCCACGGCACAATGCCACCACCGCCACTTCCTTCAATTGTGCTCGCGCCGCCGGTGGCAAGTAGACGTGAGCCCGGCGTCTCAAATTGCTGCGCCAATGCTGGCTGCACTGCGCCAATCAGTAGCGCAGATAGACCAAAAACAATGCGTTTAGGCATGTTCTTTTTCCTTTAATAGTCGTAAATGTAAGTCATCAAATGAAATCGGTTTACTGAAATAATAGCCCTGTAAGACATCGCATTGGTGTTCAGCTAACCACCGCCAGCTCGCCTCATCCTCAACCCCCTCGGCCACCACGCGTAAATTAAGCTCATGCGCCAGTTGAATGGTCGAACGGACAATCGACTGATCCTCAGGTTGGGACATCAAATACTGAATAAACGCCCGATCAATCTTTAATTCATTAATCGGTAAACGTCGTATCTGTGATAGTGAAGAGTAACCGGTGCCATAATCATCGATAGAAATCTCGTAGCCAAGTTCGCTTAACATCTGTAAGCAGGCGATCGACTTCTCTGGCTCATGCATCAGCGCACTTTCGGTCACTTCTAGAATGAGGTAACGCTGCATATTGCGCTGACTCAACGCAATCAAGTCGTTGGCTAACTTATCGTTAATCAGATCGACAGCGGAGATATTAATACTTAACTTAATCTCATCTTGCAGTTGCAGCAGTTGATTCACCCAGTGTTCAGCCTGTTTCACCACCCAGTGGGTAATTTCGGTAATCATACCCGATTGCTCTGCCAGCGGAATGAACTCATCGGGACCGACCCAACCGAGCGTCTCATCGTGCCAACGAATGAGTATTTCCGCGGCGACAGTGCGTCCAGTACTCGCCAGCACTTTAGGTTGTGCAACCAGCTTGAAACCACCGTTGGCAATTGCTTTCGGGAGTTGCTCGACAATCGCAAGACGACGCAGGTGCGCTTCATCAAAACCCTCGCGGTAAAACGCGACAAATTGGTTCTGTTCTTTAGCGTGCCGCACCGATACCTGCGCACGACGAATCAGGCTATCTAAATTATCCGCTTGCTCTGGGAACTGCACGGCACCGCAATTAAACTTCAGATCAAACTGACTTCCAGCCACTAAGAAAGGTTTACTGAGTCGCTCTCGGATATGTTCAAGTTGCTGTGCCAATTCACTCTCAGACTGGGGTTGTGTCACCAACGCAAATTCGTCACCGCCGAAGCGCGCGAGCACATCGCTTGAACTGATACCCACTAATAAGCGCTCGGCCAATTGCTTGAGTACTTCGTCGCCCATACGCTGACCGACGCTGTCATTCAGACGCCTAAAGTTGCGGATGTTAAGCAATATGAGCCAACCTGAAGATGCTAAGTCATGCAACTGATGTGTTAACAGCCGCTGTAATTCGCGACGGTTGGGCAGTTCGGTCAATTGATCGTGAGTGGCTTGAAACCTAACTTTTTGTTCGCGTTGCGAAATCGCTGAACGCATTGATTCAAAGGTATCCGCTAATTGCCCAAACTCATCCTTCCGCGCCTGCAAGTTTGTCGGTGAATAATCACCAGACTTTAACTTACCAGCCGCTTGCGAAAGCTCAGCAATCGGCGTTGATATAGTACGAGCCACAAAAAGCGCGACCATCAAAGTACCTATCAAAGCAATGGCACCGATCAATACAATTTGCACTAACAGCTCGTTGAATTCCTGCATGGCTTCGGCTCGTGACGTTGTCAGCGACACATGCACTACGTTGCCTTCAGCAGTGCTCAAGGTGGTTTCTTTTAACGCTAGCCCTTCATTATTGGCCCAGTCCGTATAAGCCATCTGCTTTGAGATGAGCGATTTTGCAAAGCCTTCGCGCAACGAGTTTGACAAGCTCGACGCAAGTAGCTGGCTTTCGCGCTCTAGCCACAACGTGATATCGGCGTTGGCAAGTTCATGCAACTGTTCGGTTATGGTGTCATCAACCTCAAATCCCAACGTGGCCCAGGCAATTAAGTTGGGAGCCGAAACAGGCACGGTAACCACTTGGTATAGATGCCCTTCAGAAACTAACAGCCCTTTACCACCCTGCTCATTATTAACCAGCTGCTGCAAGTTCAATACATGCGTTGACGCAATTTCTTCACCAGCGGGCGACTGCAAAGCGATCAAGTCAGTACCGATGCGGTCACCGTGATTAACCAGCGCAGACACGATGGTGTCGCGATCTTCTGTCGCCACAGCGCGTTTAAAGCCAAAGTCATCGGTGAGCACTTCCGCAGCGCGCCTTAACTGTTCCGCACGACCATCCATCAGCTCGCGAAAAACCCGCTCACTGACTGTTAACTCACGTTGTACCGTGCGCTCAACTTGATTCGACGTAGTCACTAACACGGCGAATAACGCGCCGCTCAATGCAATCGCAATCAGAATGCCAAAAATAAAGGCAAGCCGAACTTTAAACTGTCTAAACATCAAGCTCCTAAGCGATTAAATCGTTTTTCTAATCGCGATTTTTCTTTTTTTTCTGGTTCTGGCGGTGCCACATCGAGTGTAATGTCGCCCGCTTTAATCGGTGTGCTCAACTCAATCGTTTGTGCGGCGCCTAAATTATCACTCATCCAGGGGTGCCATACACGGAGAGTAATCGTTTCTACTTGTTCACTCGCCGCATTATCAATGTCGATACTGACCGTGCCAGATTGGTTTGTCACAAATCCTTGCACATCATTGTTAACCACAACATAACCGATCATACCGTCGTGGATGTTGCAGCCCAGCGTAACAATGCCAGATTGATCGAACGTCACTTTAGGACGCTCTTTATCTGAGTACAGTTTTAGCTCAAACGGTTTGGCGGCCGAAAATGAGTAAACATGATGACGAATGTTATCGCTATTTGGAAAGACGACCGTAGTGCCTTGTTCAATGGATGAGACCTTAGGTACGAACTGCTTATCAATTTGGTCAATAACGACATTACCCTGTGGTACATTCACTTTAGTCAATAACGACTTGTCCACTAAAACAACAGCATTACTGACAGGTTGACCGTTTTTATCAATGATCGTAAAGGTCTGTGTATCCGCGAATGCCATGGATGAAAATATCGCTATCACAGCACTCAACGCTACTTTTATTATCATGAGTCGCCTTATTCCGAAGAGGTAAAAAAGTATATTTAATAAATATCCACTTTAGTAGCTTAATATAAGCTTGCAACTTTTAGAACTGATCTTTAGCAGTGTATGTCCGTACTTCAAAATAACTTATTTCTTGGCCTAGGAGGAACAGTTAATGAGCCGCGAGACAAGGATAGAAACAGATAGTATGGGACAGGTTGAGGTCCCCAAAAACGCCTTATATGGTGCTCAAACCCAACGCGCCGTTAATAATTTTCCCATCAGCGGACTGACGCTCCCAACTGACCTAATCAAAGCCATTGCACGTATTAAATGGTCTGCTGCGGCCGCGAATCAACAGTGTGCCGATCTCGATGCGGATAAATCATCAGCCATCAAAGCCGCCGCGCAGCAAATTATCGAGGGTCAGCATGCCGATCAATTTCCCATCGACGTGTTTCAAACGGGCTCGGGCACGAGCTCTAATATGAATGTCAATGAGGTGATCGCCCATATCGCACAACAACAAGGGGTTGATGTCCACCCTAATGACGATGTCAATCGCAGCCAGTCGAGTAACGACACCATTCCGACCGCTATTCAAATTGCCAGCGTCATGTCTGTTGAGCAACAGTTACAACCTGCACTTAAGCATCTTATTGACACCATCCGCAATAAAGCGGTTGAATTGAGGGATGTGGTGAAAACGGGTCGCACGCATTTAATGGATGCCATGCCGTTAACCATGGCACAAGAGCTCAATGCGTGGGCTGGACAGCTCGAACTCACCGCACAGCAGTTGCCACAGCTGTGTGAACATTCGCGTGTTTTACCACAAGGCGGCACAGCGATAGGTACAGGCATTAATGCGCCCGATAAGTTTGCCGATTTATTTGCACAATCGTTAAGTGAGCAAACGGGGCTTGCCTTTAAAGCATCACGCAATCCGTTTACCGGAATCGCTGGGCAAGAATTGAATGTGCAATTGCACGGTCAACTTAACACCTTAGCGACAACCTTATTAAAGGTCAGTAATGATTTACGCTGGATGAATAGCGGTCCACTTGCAGGCTTGGGTGAAATCCAGTTAACGCCGCTCCAGCCAGGTAGCAGCATCATGCCCGGCAAGGTGAATCCAGTCATACCAGAGGCCGTTGCTATGGTGGCAGCACAAATCAACGGCAATCACACAACCATCACCACAGCGGCACAACAAGGTAACTTCCAGTTAAATGTGATGCTACCCGTGATAGGATACAACCTAATGCAGTCAATTGAACTGCTCACTCAGAGTTGTCAGGTATTAGCTGACAAGGCGATTGCAGGCTTCGAGGTTAATCATGACAACCTTGAAAAAGCCCTCGCCAAGAACCCTATCCTAGTGACCGCGTTAAATCCGGTGATCGGCTACAGTAAAGCGGCTGAAATTGCCAAACGTGCTTATAAAGAGAAGCGTCCCATTATTGATGTCGCCGACGAGATGACCGATATGAGCCGCGAGGAACTCTCTAAATTACTTAATCCAAAAGATTTAACACAATCTGATTAAAGGACTTCATTATGTCGAATATCGTCATTACCGGTGCCAATCGTGGCATCGGTTTTGAGTTAGCCAAACACTATTCAGAAGCCGGCTATTCAGTTACCGCCGTGTGCCGTAACAACTCAAAACAACTGACCGAACTTGATGTCGAGATCATCGAAGGTATTGATGTCACCAAAACAGCCGACTTGCTGCGAATGAAAGAGAATATCGGTACGGCGCGCATCGATACTTTGATTAACAACGCCGGTCTGCTCAACCATGATGAACTCGGCGAGCTGGATGCGCGAATGCTAAGAGCGCAGTATGAGGTCAACGCGATTGCACCGTTACGGGTCACCGAGACCCTTCTCGATAACCTAGAGAGTGGCAGCAAGGTTGCACTCATTACCAGCCGCATGGGTTCCATTGCCGACAACGGCTCAGGCAGCCGCTACGGCTACCGCATGTCAAAAGCCGCCCTTAACGCGGCGGGCAAATCACTGGCGCTAGACTTAAAAGACCGCGAGATTGCCGTTGTACTATTACACCCTGGCTATGTACAAACCGATATGGTCGGTGGTCGTGGTGATATTTCACCGGCAACGGCGGCTGAACGACTCATGCAACGTATCGATGAACTCACGATAGAGACCACCGGAAGTTTCTTACATAGTAATGGCGAAGAATTACCGTGGTAAATAGGTGTTTTTGTGGCTTTTCCGTTTAGTTTTCAATCGAATCAGTGTTTTTTTAACCAATCAAACCAAATTAAGTGATTTTTTATCAAAAAGAGGTTGACGGTAAGCCAAGCGATTTGCATAATACGCGCCGCACTCACAGAGAGGCGCAACACAAAGATTAGGCTACGTAGCTCAGCTGGTTAGAGCACAGCACTCATAATGCTGGGGTCGCAGGTTCGAATCCCGCCGTAGCCACCAATCTTAAAAATGTGCGGACGTGGTGGAATTGGTAGACACGCTGGATTTAGGTTCCAGTGCCTCACGGCGTGAGAGTTCAAGTCTCTCCGTCCGCACCAACTCTCTGAACCAACACTATGTTGGGGCATAGCCAAGCGGTAAGGCAGCGGGTTTTGATCCCGCGATTCCCAGGTTCGATCCCTGGTGCCCCAGCCAACGCGTTGCTTGAGTTCGTCCATATGTTGTTGGGGCATAGCCAAGTGGTAAGGCAGCGGGTTTTGATCCCGCGATTCCCAGGTTCGAATCCTGGTGCCCCAGCCAACATGACCACTTGCGGTGGTGGCGGAATTGGTAGACGCGCTAGCTTCAGGTGCTAGTGTCCGCAAGGACGTGAGGGTTCAAGTCCCTCCCTCCGCACCAAGTTGTTAGGACACTCGGCATAAAAAAACCACCCTCGCGGTGGCTTTTTTGTTTCTGGCTCTCGCTATGTTCCTCGTATCAGACAAGTCCCATTGCTTGTTTAATTATCGCTCGCTTAACGAGGTTCACTTGCGCTAACTTAAGACCCACGCCAATCAGACGTTGTTTCACCGTATTGGGATCTTCAAAGTGCCAATGGATCATATCCATCGCTCGCATCATTTGCGCATTTGCTCGTTTGCGCTCCCGCGCGTAAGCCGTCATGTCATGTCGATGCTCAAGATAGCTGCGAATATCAGCAAAACCTAGATTCACCCCCTGCCCCGCCAATGGATGAATACTGTGAGCGGCATCGCCCATCAAAATCACGGCGCCAGCGGTGTAACGTAAGGCGTGTTTGCGTTGCAGCGGAAACTGTCCAGCAGCATACGCAGTGAAAGAACCGATATGGGGTTCGAACAACTCATTGAGATCCGTCTTTTCAACAACCTGTGCGGGGCGGTAGTTAATCAAACAGGCTTGGTGTTGCCCTAACGGCAACAGCGCGTAAGGTCCGCCCGGCTTAAAAATCTCCCAAGTTGCCGAGGGTAGCGGCCGCTCAGTCACCACATTCGTCAGTTCACAGACCTGACCGTAGTCCCAGCCTCGATACCCAATGCCTGCCGCTTGCGCTACTTGCGAGTGAGCACCATCACAGCCAAGTAATCGATCAAAAGTAATGGACTCACCACTGGCAAGGGTGACAGAACGCCTATCCAATTCAAATTTAGCGATACGGTTGTTGGCACGTAACTCGACATTCGCGTGCTGTTCCAAAGCGCGCCATAAGGCACGCTGCAGCGCATTATTTTCGACCATCACGCCAAGCTGTTGGCGCCCGATATCACGTGCATCAAAATCAGCGCGCCGACCCATCATCGATGCGACTGATAACTGGGTATAAGGCAATACGCGGTCGCTATCGATACAATCGCTGACGCCTAATTGTGATAACCATTGCCAGTGGTGGTCATTGACTGAAGAAATACGCACATCCCACCGCTCACCTTTTGCTGGTCGCTCGGCATTGTCAATCAGCATTACGCTGAACCCGCGTTCGGCGAGCGCTAAACCAGCAGCTGCACCGACCATTCCAGCGCCATTAATGAGGTAATCCACCGAGGTCGTCACCGCTATCACTCCTGTACCCTTTATTTATTCGCTTGATGACCGCTATTTTTAACATAAAAACACGGATTTTTCCGTTACTATATGTATTACTCATCCATTCACTTGCGCCAGCTCAATGTCATCGACCGCTGTATCGACCCGAAATGTAGTCATTGCCTCTTGCTTGATTCTATCTGCTGAAGCCAGTTTTGCCGGTGTCAGTGCACTGGTGAAGTACCTCAGCGACGATCAGCCATTCGCACAACTGGTATTCTTTCGCAACCTGATGGCGTTTCTTGTGTTACTGCCTTGGTTATTACGAAAAGGTCCTAGCGCCCTGAGAACCGAGAAGTTGGGCTTACACCTGCTGCGTGGTACCGCTGGCGTTGCCGCGATGTACCTATTCTTTTTCGCAATAGCCACCATTCCCCTGGCGCAAGCGACGTTGGTGCTCCTGCTATCGCCCTTCTTGATTCCGATTATCGGACGCCTTTGGCTTAAAGAGTATGTCGCTCGACAAACTTGGCTAGCTATTCTGTTGGGCTTTGTCGGGGTTTTTATTTTCTTGAGCCCTTGGCAAGCCAGTATTTCACCGATTGTCGGGGTTGCCTTTATTGCGGCGGTGTTTGCTGCATTCACTAAAACCGTTATCCGTAAAATGTCGGTGACAGAATCAACCAGCAAGATTGTATTTTACTTTTCGACCTACGCCACCTTTGCTAGCGCCATTCCGCTGTTTTGGCTGTGGCAACCTATGCCCTACGAGGACTGGCTCGGTGTCATCGCGATGGGGTCATTAGCGGTATACGGTCAACTCGCCATGACGCGGGCGTTTTCCATCGCGCCACCGGCTAAAGTCGGCGTGTTCACCTACACTTCAGTCATGTTTGCCGCACTACTGGGCTATTTATACTTTGATGAGGCTGTCGCTTGGCATATGTTTTGGGGTGCGGTCATCATTATTATCGCAGGTTACTTCGCCATTAGAACAAGACGCAAAAGTTAAGTCGGTATGGTTGGCTTTTACCCAATAGAACAGGTAAAATACGCGCCCAATTTGAAGTTTCCAAATTCCAGCAATTGATTGAGTCACCATGAGCAAAAAGTTATACGTAAAAACCTGGGGTTGTCAGATGAACGAGTACGATTCGACCAAGATGGCCGATCTACTCAATTCGACACACGGCTATGAACTGACCGAAGAAGCCGAAGAGGCTGACCTTATCCTGCTGAACACGTGCTCGATTCGTGAGAAAGCTCAAGAAAAGGTGTTCCATCAGCTCGGACGCTGGAAGCATTTAAAACAAGCAAACCCCGACTTGTTAATCGGCGTTGGTGGCTGTGTTGCCTCGCAAGAAGGTGATGCCATTCGTGCCCGTGCGCCATTCGTTGATATCGTGTTTGGTCCACAAACCTTGCATCGCTTACCTGAAATGGTAAAGCAAGTGGGCTCAGATCATCAGCCCATGATCGACATCTCATTTCCAGAAATCGAGAAATTCGATCGCCTGCCTGATCCAAAAGCCGAAGGTGCGAGTGCGTTCGTCTCCATCATGGAAGGTTGCTCTAAGTATTGTTCATTCTGTGTAGTGCCGTACACGCGGGGTGAAGAAGTCAGCCGCCCTGTCGACGATGTGATCTATGAAATCGCACAACTGGCTGAACAAGGCGTGCGTGAGGTGAACCTGCTCGGTCAAAACGTCAATGCATTCCGTGGCGAGCACTTTGATGGCTCCGTATGTCGTTTTGCTGAATTACTGCACCTTGTAGCCGCGATCGATGGCATCGACCGTATTCGTTACACGACGTCGCACCCGGTCGAGTTTACCGACGATATCATTGAGGCCTATAAAACCATTCCAGAACTGGTGAGCCACTTGCACTTGCCTGTGCAAAGCGGTTCTGACCGGGTACTGACCATGATGAAGCGTGGACACACGGCACTTGAATATAAGTCGAAAATCCGTGCATTGAAAAAAGCACGCCCGGATATCGCCATGTCATCAGACTTTATCATTGGCTTTCCAGGTGAAACCGATGCGGATTTCCAAGCAACAATGGATCTGATTCAAGCCATCGACTTTGATATGAGCTTCAGCTTTATCTACAGTGCACGTCCTGGCACGCCGGCTGCGGATTTACCAGATGACGTCAGCGAAGCGACTAAGAAGCAACGCTTACAACTATTGCAGCAACGTCTTAACCAACAATCAATGGCGCATGCACGCCGTATGATGGATACTGAACAACGTATCTTGGTGACTGGGCCATCGAAAAAGAACCCAATGGAGCTTTCAGGTCGTACTGAAAATAACCGGGTTGTAAATTTCGTAGGGCAACCCCATATGATTGGAAAGTTTGTCGATGTCAAAATCACCGAAGTGTTACCGAATTCACTCAGAGGTGATTTAATTCGCGAAGAAGCCGATATGGGCCTTCGAATTGACACCGCGCCAGAAACGATTCTGCAACGCAATAAGGCGGAAGAACCCGACCCATTAGGTGTTGCTCGAGTCGTACCTTAGCACTAGCAAAGAAGAGGATTCGATTGAGTCAACGTACCGAAACTATTGAATTTGAATTGGAGCCGACGGATTTACGTCGGCTCTCTAATCTCTGTGGTCCTTTCGACGAAAACCTCAAGCACATTGAGCGTCGTCTTGGTGTGGAAATTACCCACCGCGGTCACCACTTCCGTTTAATTGGCCACGCGCATACCGTAGCGGCCGTGCAGAATATTCTGCGCGATTTGTATGTCGAGACCGCGACGGTCAAAGGCAAAGACGGTCATGTCGAACCGCAACAAGTGCATCTCGCGATTCAGCAGGCTAAGGTGCTTGAACAAGACAACACCGATCCCGCTGCTGAGAAGATGACGCATATTAAGACCAAGCGCGGACTTATCAAGCCGCGTAACCATAACCAAGCGGGTTATGTGCGCTCCATTTTGGCTCACGATGTTAATTTTGGCATTGGTCCTGCCGGTACCGGTAAAACCTACCTGGCTGTAGCCTGTGCGGTCGATGCACTCGAACGCCAAGAGATTCGCCGTATTCTACTCACTCGCCCGGCAGTAGAAGCCGGTGAAAAACTCGGTTTTTTACCCGGCGATCTAGCACAAAAAGTCGATCCGTACTTACGCCCTTTATACGATGCATTGTTTGAAATGCTCGGTTTTGAAAAGGTTGAAAAACTGATCGAGCGTAACGTCATCGAGGTGGCTCCCTTAGCTTATATGCGTGGCCGTACACTCAATGATGCATTTATCATCTTGGATGAAAGCCAAAATACCACGATGGAACAAATGAAGATGTTCCTCACGCGTATTGGCTTCAACTCGAAAGCGGTCATCACCGGCGATATCACACAAATAGACTTACCAAGAGGCCAACGTTCAGGCTTACGCCATGCGATTGAGGTACTCAGTCAGGTCTCTGATATCAGTTTCACCTTCTTCCAAGCCGGCGATGTCGTGCGTCACCCTGTTGTCCAGCGCATCGTTCAAGCCTACGAAGAATTTGATACAGGACAGGAGCGCCGTGAACGTTCAAGCTGACTATCAGGTTGCCTGCCAGGCAACACAAGCGCTACCCGAGCAAACGGATATTGAACACTGGGTGGCAACCGCGCTTGAGCTTGCAGGCTATCAAGCAGACGATGCAGAACTAACGGTCCGCATCGTCGACGAAGAAGAAGGACGTAGTCTCAATCATGATTATCGCGGCAAAGACTACGCGACCAATGTTTTATCGTTTCCGTTCGAAGCCCCCATTGAGATGCCTATCCCTTTACTCGGGGATTTGGTGATCTGCGCTAAGGTGGTTGAACGCGAGGCTGATGAGCAGCAGAAACCACTCATGCATCACTGGACGCATATGGTGATACACGGTACTCTGCACCTTTTAGGGTACGATCATATCGAAGATGACGAGGCCGAGCAGATGGAGCGCATCGAAACCGAAGCCCTTGCTCGCCTTGAGATTCCTGATCCTTACCAAATTAATCATTAACACGGAGCAACACTCTGAATGAGCGACGACAATCCCCACTCAGCCAGCGGCTCTTCGCAAAAATCTTGGGCAGCTAAATTGTTGCAGGTTTTCGCTGGAGAGCCGAAGAGCAGAGAAGAACTTGTCGATTTAATTCAGGACGCAGAAGAACGCGACCTGATCGATAACGATACGAAAGAAATGATTGAAGGCGTGCTTGATGTCGCTGAGCTTAAAGTTCGGGATATTATGATTCCACGCTCGCAGATGGTGACCATTGATATTCACCAAAGCGTCGAAGAGTTTCTGCCTATCGTAATTGAATCACAACACAGTCGTTACCCCGTCGTTACCGACAATAAAGACCATGTCGAAGGGATTCTACTGGCAAAAGACTTACTCAGTTTCGGCTTTAACTTCACCGATGAAACGTTCTCCTTGTCCGAAGTCATGCGACCGGCGGTGATCGTCCCTGAAAGCAAACGCGTGGACGTACTCCTTAAAGAGTTTCGTTCAAATCGCTACCATATGGCGATCGTTGTCGATGAATACGGTGGTGTGTCAGGACTTGTCACTATCGAAGACATTTTGGAAGAAATTGTCGGCGAGATTGAAGACGAAACCGACCATAATGACGATGAAAAAGCGGATATCAAGCGCTTAAGTGCCTCGAAGTACTCGGTTAAAGCACTCACCACGATCGAAGATTTTAACGATCACTTTAATAGTGATTTTGCCGATGATGAAATCGATACGGTCGGTGGTTTAGTGGCGCATGGCTTTGGTCATTTGCCCCAACCGGGTGAAGAAATTAACTTAGGTGGCTTTACCTTTAAAGTGACTAGTGCCGATAAACGTCGCATTCAGCAGCTGCAGGTGACCCCTCCCGCGCCGACTGCAACCTCTGAGGAATCGCAGGGGTGATGCAAAAACTGCGTGATGCGCTGTACAATAATGGGTGGCTGAGACACGTGGTGTTAATGCTACTTGGCGCATCACTCACATTTGCCTACTCACCTTTCACGCTCTCATACTTACCCTTGTTAGTACTGCCCTGTGTGGTACTGATGGTTAAATCGCTGAGCGCTAAACAGGCGTTTCGCGCCGGCTTTTTCTTCGGTTTAGGCTGGCTTGGCGTCGGCTTGAGCTGGATTCTGGTCAGTATTGATACCTACGGTGGCATGCCACTGCTGGCGGATATCGCCGTGCTGGGGCTATTAATTGCGTATCTTTCACTGTTCCCTGGCTTAGCATTTTACAGCTGGCGAAAACTGACCGAAAAAACGCCTTTCGCCTATTTTAGTCTGGTGCTTATTTGGCTTGCCTTTGAGTGGCTTCGCGGCTGGCTATTTACCGGCTTTCCATGGCTGCAATTGGGTTACACGCAGACCGATGCCTGGCTCGGCGGTCTCGCATCGAGTATCGGACAACACGGTCTTACCGCGGTCATTTGGTTTATTGCGCTTTCGCTAGCTGCAGCGGTCAAGGGTGCATTACACCATCGTGTGTATACCGTGCTACTGATAATGGTATTCTTTACTGCCAGCTATGTGTTGCCCAAGCTTCAGCCTTTGCAGCGCAGCGACACAACAACATCGGTTCTGTTGGTTCAGGGCAATATTTCACAGAGCTTAAAATGGCAAGCTGATCAGCAATGGCCAAATATTTTACGCTACCTTGATCTGACGCGCCCCCACTACCAGCACGATATCATCGTTTGGCCTGAGTCAGCCATCACTGCGCTTGAACCCTACGCAGATGATGTATTGACCACCATTGATCAGTCAGCGGCGATGAACGGTGCAGCACTGATTTCCGGGATTATTGATTACCAAACCACTCGCGATGAATTTTATAATACCCTGCTCGTGTTAGGTGATGAATCAGGCCTTGATGGCTTTGATACACCGTACCAATATGGCAGCAGTAATCGCTATCAAAAACATCATTTATTGCCCATCGGTGAGTTCGTTCCGTTTGAGGACTTATTGCGCCCTATCGCGCCTTTATTTAATCTACCGATGTCGTCATTTCAGCGCGGTGAATACACACAACCCAATCTGCTTGCCAATGGTCATCGCTTAGCGGCAGCCATTTGCTATGAAATCGTATTTGCCGATCAAGTGCGCGCCAATGTCACCAATGATACGGACTATCTAATCACCGTTAGTAATGACACTTGGTTTGGTGACTCCCACGGTCCATGGCAACATATGCAAATCGCTCGTATGCGCGCAATGGAACTCGGTCGTCCCCTTATCCGGGCAACCAACAATGGTGTCAGCGCGCTTACCGATGAATTTGGGCGCATTATAGCAATAGCACCTCAGTTCCAAGCTACGACCGTGTCGGCAGAAATGCCGGTGGTTACGGGCACCACCTGGTTCCAGCGCTTAGGTAACGCGCCTGCTTATCTGCTTGCTGTATTATCACTACTACCGTTAGTCAGGCTATTTAATCGCGGTGACCGTGGTCAGTCGCAGGAAAAATCAGTACAATAATCGTGTTAATTGGGTAAATAGGAAAAGAAGTCATGGAAAACATTCTCGATGCCATTCTCTTTGCAGTCCTCGTTGCTTCAGGTGGCTTGGGTCTCACGAGCCTAGCAATGTTCTTTTTAGCAACGCCAACCGATGACTCAGAGGTGCGTCAGCGCCAGCGTTTTGAGTTTTCATTTTTTGGCGTAGCTGGCTTAGTCATCATGTTTGTGATGTGGTACGCCATTAGCTAATTCGAAGGCGGTTCTGCCGCCTGACTTTGCAGTAACAGATATCGGATATAAAACGACCTATGCAAGAACAATACAACCCGTCCGCGATAGAACAAGCCATTCAACAGCGTTGGCAAGAAAACAAAGTGTTCGAAGTCACCGAACAACCAGATAAAGAGAAGTTCTACTGTCTCTCGATGTTCCCATACCCAAGTGGCAAGCTCCATATGGGTCATGTGCGTAACTACACACTGGGTGATGTTGTTTCTCGCTACCAACGAATGCAAGGCAAAAACGTTCTGCAACCTATGGGTTGGGATGCATTTGGTCTACCTGCTGAAAACGCCGCTATCCAAAACAAAACAGCGCCTGCTAAATGGACTTACCAAAACATTGAATACATGCGCGAGCAACTCAAACGATTGGGTTTTGGATACGACTGGCATCGCGAAGTCGCCACCTGCTCGCCCGAGTATTACCGCTGGGAGCAATGGTTCTTTACTAAGTTGTACGAAAAAGGCTTGGTTTATAAGAAAAACGCGACTGTAAACTGGGATCCCGTCGATCAAACCGTTTTGGCCAACGAGCAAGTCATTGATGGTCGCGGTTGGCGCAGCGGTGCCAAAGTTGAGCAGAAAGAAATCCCGCAGTGGTTTATTAAAATTACCGATTACGCAGATGAGTTGCTTGCCGATCTCGAACAGCTCGATGGCTGGCCAGAACAGGTCAAGGCAATGCAACGTAATTGGATTGGTCGTTCTGAAGGCTTAGCGATTGACTTTAAAGTGGCTAACAGTGATCAGTCGATTAACGTCTACACGACCCGTCCTGACACGATTTACGGTGTCACTTATATGGGTCTTGCAGCGCAGCATCCGCTCGCGCGCGAGGCGGCCAAAAACAACCCGCAACTGGCTGAATTTATTGAGCAGTGCAAGAACAGTAAAGTCGCTGAAGCCGATATCGCGACGATGGAAAAACTGGGAATGGACACCGGCATCCGTGCGATTCACCCGATGACCGGCGAGGAAATTCCTGTTTGGGTCGCGAACTTCGTACTGATGGATTACGGCTCGGGCGCAGTCATGGCAGTACCAGGACATGACCAACGCGACTGGGAGTTCGCGAGCAAGTATCAGCTCCCTATCGTACCGGTTATTGAACCCTTTAGTGGTGAAGGTGATATCAGCCAAGCTGCTATCACGGAAAAAGGCAAAGTCATTAACTCGGCTGAGTACAACGGCATGTCTTCGCAGCAAGCATTTGACGCAATTGCCGACGTACTGGAACAGCGTGGTGTCGGTGAGCGTAGCGTTAACTATCGCTTACGCGATTGGGGCGTATCACGTCAGCGTTATTGGGGAACGCCTATCCCTATGCTTAATTTAGCCAACGGCGAATCAGTGCCTGTCCCTGAAGACCAGCTCCCTGTGCGCTTACCAGAAGATGTCACAATGGATGGTGTTACCTCGCCGATTAAAGCGGATCCTGAATGGCGCAAAACCGAGTATCAAGGTCAGCCTGCTGAGCATGAGACAGATACGTTTGACACCTTTATGGAGTCGTCTTGGTACTACGCCCGCTACTGTAGCGCGCAAACTGATGATGCCATGCTGGATCCTGAAAAAGCGAACTACTGGTTGCCTGTTGACCAATACATTGGCGGTATTGAACACGCGATTCTGCACTTATTGTACGCGCGTTTCTTCCACAAACTATTGCGTGATACCGGTCTAGTCGAGTCTGACGAGCCGTTTAAACGTTTGCTATGTCAAGGCATGGTACTCGCCGACAGCTTCTACCGCGAAGACGAGAAAGGTGGTAAGCAATGGATCTCTCCACTCGATGTCGAACTCGAAAAAGATGACAAGGGTGGCGTAATTTCTGCACGTCATAAAGAAGATGGGCAACCTGTTGAAATCGCTGGCATGAGCAAAATGTCAAAGTCGAAGAATAACGGTATCGACCCGCAAACCATGGTCGAGCGTTATGGCGCTGACACGGTCCGTTTATTTATGATGTTTGCTGCACCACCCGAGATGACCCTTGAATGGTCAGACTCAGGTGTCGAAGGCGCTCAACGGTTCCTCCGTCGAGTTTGGAAGCTGGCGTATGATTTCATTGAGGCAGGCGGCTATCACGACTCAGACGTTGATCTGAGTAAAGATCAAAAAGCATTACGCCGCGAACTGCACAAGACGATCGCTAAAGTCAGCGATGACATGGGTCGTCGACAGCATTTTAATACCGCGATTGCAGCGATCATGGAATTACTCAACCACTTGCAAAAGGCGCCGATGCAAAGCGAATCGGACCGCGTGGTAATGGGCGAAGCCATTGATGCCATGGTCCGTATGCTCGCACCGATTACACCGCACATTTGCGAACACTTATGGGAGCAATTGGGCCACCAAGACAGTCTGATTTTCGCAGACTGGCCGCATGTGGATGACAGTGCGTTGGTCGAAGATGAAAAGCTTATCGTCGTGCAGGTTAACGGTAAAGTGCGCGCAAAACTGACCATTTCTGCGACCGCAAGTGAGGAAGAAGTTCAATCATTGGTGTTGGCTGACGAAGCGGTGCAGAAGTACACCGATGGCAAAACGATTCGTAAGAAGATTTACGTGCCTGGTAAAATCTTCAATATCGTGGTGAGTTAATATGACCTCACTGCAACGCATCACAGCCCTACTGTTGAGCCTGCTTATGTTAAGCGGGCTCAATGGCTGTAGTTTCCAACTTCGAGACAGTTATCAATTGCCGACCAACTTACAAGCGGTTCGCCTTGATAGTATTGACTCTTTAGAGTTGGAAGCAAGCCTGACACAACGCCTACTTACAGCGGGAATTCAGGTGGTTGATGCGAGCACCCGCTCATCGACAACCGTCATCCGCGTGCTATCCGATGGACTGGAGCGCCGCACGCTGTCATTGTTTGAGAGTGGTCAGGTCGCAGAATACGAATTGATATACCAGATTAACTATCAAGTCGTTCGCGAAGGTCAAACCGAATATGACGGCCAGGTTGAAGTTGCACGCGACTATCAAGACGATCCTAACTTTGCCTTGGCGAAAACGCGCGAACGCGAGCTTCTGGTATCCGAGATGCGCGATGAAGCGACTCGTCGTTTAGTACGGCAACTGATTTCAGAGTTTTCGGATTAACGATGCAGGCTATCTTCCCTGAGCAGCTTACAAGCAGTTTGCAGCAACGCATTCCGCCTGTAATTTTGCTGTTTGGCGATGAACTATTACTGCAACAGGACTGTGACGACATGATCCGCCATAGTCTTAATCAACAGTTATCTAACCCACCCGAGTACCAGCGCTGGCGTGCCGATTCCGAGTTTGACTGGGGTCTTTTGGCACAACAACAGCAGTCCATGAGTTTATTTGGTAGCTTTACCGTTCTTGATATTGAGTTGCCAGAAGCAAAACCCGGTAAATCGGGATCGGATGCGTTAGTTGAATACATCCAACAGGCAAACCCCGACCAATTACTCATTCTAAAAGGACCTAAGCTCAAGAAAGAGCAGCTTAATAGTCGATGGTTTAAAGCACTTGCCGCAGAAGCGTTGCAAGTAAAACTATTTACCCCCAAGCGCAGCCAACTTCCTCGTTTTATTATGCAACGTGCCCAGCGCCATCAGTTGCAACTGTCTCAGTCAGCCGCTGAGCTATTATCTAGCTGGTTTGAGGGGAATTTGTTTGCACTCGAGCAAGAACTTATCAAGTGGTCTTTATTACCGAATCTCGGTGAATTGGATGAACAACAGATTTATGAACGTGTAGCAGATAACAGTCAATTTGACGTATTTGCCCTACAAGACAGCATTGCAGCACAGGATCTCAAACAAGCCATTCACCGATTAGAACGCTTGTTAGAGAATGAAGTTGAAGTCAATATTCTCAACTGGATGTTGCAGCGAGAAGTACAAATTATTAGCCAGCTGCATAGCAATGCGAAGCATGGTTTAAACCATCAGTCAGTATTTAAACAGTTTGCAGTGTGGAGTTCACAGCAGTCTGGCTACGCAAGTCGCGCCAGCCAATACGGTGACGATACGGTTAGACAAATGCTCGCATTAGCCGAGCGTATCGAGCGTGCCGCTAAAGTTGACCGCGATGAACCCTTAGATGTGTTGCTGTATCATCTTGTGGTGCTCTTATCGTCACCCCAGCTACCGGTATCAACACGTCAACAGTTAGGTATATTTAGCCATGTTGAGAGCGATTTTTGGCGGCACCTTTGATCCTATCCATCGGGGTCATTTAAACGCCGCTCGTGACCTTATCGAAAAGCTTAATCACGTCACCATTCATCTTATGCCCAATGCCGTGCCTCCACACCGCCCTCAACCACGGGCAGACGGTGCTCATCGTTTGGCAATGATCAAGTGTGCGATTGAGCAACAGCCCCAGCTGTGCGCCGAACCCTTCGAGCTTAATCAAGCCAGTCCGTCATACACCGCCAAAACCCTTGCTGCTATGCAGCACGTATACCCAAATGACCGACTCGCGTTTGTGATGGGGATGGACTCTTTATTAAGTTTTGACCAGTGGTATGAGTGGCGCGACATCCTTGCCACTGCACACCTTATTGTGCTACCAAGGCCCGGCTATCAGTTATCTGACGCCAACGCGACTATTGCGCAGTTGCTCAACGAGCGCAAAGTTACATCACCGAGTGAACTCAATGACGCATCCTGTGGTCGTATATATATTGCTGATACCACGCTTACTGATGTTTCATCGACAGCAGTGAGAGATGCGTTGGCATCGGGCTCGGATACCGAAATCCCGGCTGCGGTGATGGCCTATATCAAACACCATGATTTGTATTCGAGCCCATTGTGATGCTGTTTATAGCGCAATAATCTGGTACACTCTAACTTTTGTCAAACCCGATGGGAGTAATAGCACTTGCAAGTTGAACAACTGCGCGAATTTGTCATTGATAAAGTCGATGATTTGAAAGGACGTGATATCCAAGTCCTTGATGTGCATGGTAAAACAGATGTTGCCGATTATATGATTGTTTGTTCTGGTAACTCTAAGACACATGTTAAAAGTATTGCTGAATACGTAGCCACTCAAGCCAAGCATGCTGGCATCCCGCCTTTAGGTGTAGAGGGTGGAGAGCAGAGCGAGTGGGTATTAGTTGATTTAGGTGACGTGGTGTTACACGTTATGCAAGAATCAATGCGCGACTTCTATCAGCTCGAGAAGCTTTGGAGTCAATAAGTGCAAATTCAAATGCTCGCCGTTGGCAATAAAATGCCAGCTTGGGTTAGCAGCGGCTTTGAAGAGTACCAGAAGCGTTTTCCCCGCGATATGAGCCTCGATCTCATCGAGATCACGCCTCAGAAACGGGGAAAGAAGGCTGAATTAGGAAAAATTAAAAACCAAGAAGGCGAAGCCTTGTTGGCAGCGGTTCCTAAGGGAAACCGCATTGTGACACTCGAAGTCCACGGGCGGCCTTGGACTACACCGCAACTCGCCCAGCAAATGGCTGGTTGGCAAATGGACGGGCGCAATGTATCGTTGCTAATCGGTGGTCCCGAGGGGCTATCGGATGCATGTTTAGCCGCGGCAGAGCAGCGTTGGTCTTTATCGCCATTAACGTTGCCACACCCCATTGTTCGCGTGATCGTCGCAGAAAGTTTGTACCGTGCTTGGAGCCTCAATAATAACCACCCGTATCATCGGGAATAACAATAAAAAGGTAGTGAAGCTAGATGCGCACTCGCACGCCAATCAGAGACCATGAATCTGAGTCGAGCCTCTTCGCTGGACGCGTGATCTTTGCCATTGTCGTCATTATTGGATTGTTTTCGTTGATTCTGGGCAACCTCTATCACCTGCAGGTGGATGAGTACGCTGATCTACAGACGCGCTCCAACGATAATCGCATTAAGCTCGTGCCCATCGCCCCTAATCGCGGTTTAATATATGACCGCAATGGCGTTATTCTCGCCGAAAACCTACCCGTTTATAGTCTCGAAGTGATTCCTGAGGAAGTCACGAATCTCACTCAACAGGTCAGTGAAATCGCTCAGTTACTGGATATTGAACCTGCTGCAATTGAAGACTTCGAACGCAATGTAAAATCACAACGTCGCTTTAATCATGTGACGGTACTAGATGAGATGACCGAGCAGCAAATTGCCCGATTTGCAGCTAAGCAACATAAATTTCCTGGTTTTTCCATTGAAGCTCGGCTGGTTCGTCATTACCCGTTTAATGAACTACTCACACATGTGGTTGGCTATGTCGCAAAAATCAATCGCCGCGACGTACAACGCTTGGATGAGCAAGAGCGCCTTGCCAATTATGCTGCAAGCCGCACGATCGGTAAGTTGGGAATCGAAAAATATTACGAAGAACAGTTACACGGAGAAGTTGGATATCGCAGTGTCGAAGTCAATAACCGTGGTCGCGTAGTCCGTACCCTCAGCACAGAACCGCCGACTCCCGGCTCAGACATTGTATTAGAATTGGATGTTGAGTTGCAGAAAAAGGCGACTGAAATTCTTGGCGAAAATCGAGGCTCAATCATTTTGATGGATGCCAAAACGGGTGGCATTCTCGCTATGGCAAGTACGCCGAGCTATAACCCTAACTGGTTTGTCAGCGGCATCTCAGTAGACCGATACCGCTCACTGCTTAATTCTCGACACAGTCCGTTATTGAACCGGGCAACACAAGGTGGATACCCCCCCGCATCGACGATTAAGCCACAACTTGGACTGCTCGGCTTACAGTCAGGCGAAATCACGCCGACAACCCGAATTTGGGACCCAGGCTGGTTTGAAATTAAGGGTGTTGACCGACGCTATCGAGATTGGCTCGCGTGGGGCCACGGTTGGGTGAATGTGAGTAAAGCAATTACCGAAAGTTGTGACACATTTTATTATGACCTAGCGCTGAAACTGGGGGTCGACCAAATCTCAGGATTTATGCAACAGTTTGGCTTTGGCGAGAAAACCGGTATCGATATAGCCGAAGAAATCCCTGCCATTATGCCCAATACAGGTTGGAAACGTGCACGATACGGTGAACCCTGGTACGCCGGCGAAACACTCTCGGTCGGTATTGGTCAGAGCTACTGGACCGCCACTCCGATGCAACTGGTGGCAGCAACAGGCGTAATGGCTAATTATGGTGAGTTTGTCGTGCCTCGCCTACTAAAAGGATATGGCACGCTCGACAGCCTAAACGTCGTTGAACCGGAGTATAAACAGCCGGTTCAGGTCGATAAGCCAAGCTATTGGCAAGTCATCCATGAAGCCATGGTATCGGTGACGTCAGATGCACATGGGACCGCGCACTCGGCGTTTCGAGATGCTACCTATACCTCTGCTGGCAAAACCGGCACCGCTCAGGTAGTAAACCTAGGCGAAGATGAGGAATATGTTGCCGAGGATGTGGCAGAGAAGTACCGCGATAACGCGATGTATGTTGGTTATGCGCCCGCAGAGTCTCCTGAAGTGGTGATTTCGGTCGCAATCGAAAACGTCGTCGGCGGCGGTGGCAGTATCGCCGCGCCTGCCGCACGCAGATTACTCGATACGTGGCACCAGCGCTATCACCCTGAGCAATATGAGGAAGCCGAACGTGCTAACAACTGAAGAACGTCAACGTCACCCGTTGCTCAAGAAATTGCATTTAGATGGTCCTTTGCTACTCGGCCTATTGACCCTGTGCGTAGCCAGTCTGTTCATCGTTTATTCGGCGAGCGGGCAAAATATGGATATGGTCGTGCGACAGGCGATTCGTATTGGTGCAGCATTGGCAACTTTATTTGTAGTAGCGCAATTGCCACCTCGGTTTTACCAACGAATCTCGCCACTCATATATAGTAGCGGGGTGCTATTGCTCATTGCGGTGCTGCTTTTCGGTGAAGTCGGCAAAGGCGCCCAACGTTGGCTCGATTTGGGTCCTGTTACCATTCAGCCTTCCGAGATAATGAAACTGGCGATGCCACTGATGATCGCTTGGTTTATTAATCAACGCGCATTACCGCCTCGGTTTCTTCGCATCGTCGCTGCACTGTCATTGGTGTTGTTACCGACCTTACTCATCGCTAAGCAACCGGATTTGGGGACCTCATTATTGGTCGCCAGCGCAGGTCTTTTCGTCATCTTTTTTGCAGGACTGAGTTGGCGACTGATCCTAGCAGCTGTGATGCTTGTGCTCGCCTTCCTACCAGTGCTTTGGATCTACCTGATGCATGACTATCAGCGTCAGCGGGTACTTACTTTTTTAAACCCAGAGCTTGATCCTTTGGGTTCTGGTTATCATATTATTCAGTCTAAAATCGCGATTGGCTCTGGTGGTATTGATGGCAAAGGCTGGTTACAGGGTACGCAATCACAACTTGAGTTTTTACCCGAACGCCATACTGATTTCATCTTTTCGGTCATTAGTGAAGAGTTTGGTCTCATTGGTGTCACGCTACTACTGGCACTTTACACCTTCATCATTATTCGTGGTCTTATCATTGCGTTGCGCACACAAGATATGTTCGGCAAGTTACTCGCCGCTGCGCTCACCCTCACCTTTTTTGTGTATGTTTTTGTAAATATTGGTATGGTCTCTGGATTACTCCCCGTGGTCGGGGTACCGTTGCCGTTAATTAGTTATGGCGGCACGTCGATGGTCACACTGATGGCTGGCTTTGGCATTATTATGTCGGCAGCGACTCACCATCGACTGATTATCCGAGATGGTTATCAATAATAATAACGTAGGTGCAGTATGATTAAATCAGCGATTATTAGCTCAAGCTTGCTGTGGGCCGTGTTTTCTTCTCCGTTTGCCAGCGCGCAAGCGCAAACCACGGATGCAGAAGCACAACAACGTATCGACGCATTTATTGCTGAACAAAGCGTTGAGCTGGGTATCGAACAACAACAGCTGAAACAGTGGTTAGCCCAAGCTGAACGCAATGAAGACGTGCTTGCTGCTATTCAAAAACCATGGGAAGCCAAGCCTTGGTATCAGTACTACCCTATTTTTCTGACCGACAAACGCCGCGAGGCCGGTGTTCGCTTTTGGCAGACCCATCAAGCACAGCTTGAGCGCGCCGCTGAGCAATTTGGGGTACCGGCACAAATAATTGTTGCGATTATTGGTATTGAAACGTTTTATGGCGAATACCTTGGTAAATACTCCGTCCTAGATACGTTGTATACCCTGGGTTTCTATTACCCGCCGCGCAGTTCCTTCTTTTCATCCGAGCTCGCTGAATATTTTAGTCTCGCCGCGGAACAAGGCTGGGATATTACCCAACCCGTTGGTTCATATGCCGGCGCAATGGGTTACGGGCAATTTATTTCTTCCAGCTATCGTCATTATGCTGTGGATTTTGACGGTGACGGGAAGCGCGACCTCATCAATAATACAACGGACGCCATTGGTAGCGTCGCCAATTACTTTGCCGAACATCGTTGGCAAGCCGGCGCACCGATCGCCTATCAGCCTGAACAGAACCAAGATTGGGCCGCCGTGGCATCAAAAGGGATGAAACCCGATACAACCGTTGGCGAATTGCGTCAGCAAGGCTATCAAATTAACGCTAATTACGCTGATACACTGGCGGTAAAAGTACTCGCATTTGAAACGGAAAACGGGCATACCTATTGGTTAGCCTTTGACAACTTCTACACCATCACTCGCTACAACCACAGCCCGCTGTATGCCATGGTCGCCTATCAACTCAGTGAGCAAATTGCGTCAGCTTATGAAAACCACGATGACTAAAGCACCGTTTCGTCTTGGCGCGCTGGTGATGAGTTTGGCCGTTTTGCAAGGCTGTACCTCTCAGCCTTCGGGGCGCTATCAGCAAGCTCATGATAGCGCGCCCACGCGAATGCCTACGATGGCGGAATTGCAAAATGCAACACCTATCCAAGAGCCGTTGAGCCGTCAAGGAAACCAAGACTACCAAATTAACGGTATCTTCTACGATGTAATGGACAGCGCAAAAGGTTACTCACAGACGGGTACGGCCTCATGGTACGGTAATAAGTTTCATGGTCATCTGACATCAAACGGCGAATACTACGACATGTACAGTATGACGGCAGCCCACACACGTCTGCCATTGCCAACCTATGTGCGCGTGACCAATCTTGATAATCAAAAAAAGGTGATTGTGCGCGTGAACGACCGTGGTCCCTTTCATCCCGATCGTTTAATCGATTTGTCGTTTGCCGCTGCGTATAAGTTGGACATGATTGGCAATGGCACGGCGCCGGTAAAAGTAGAAGCCATTGAGTTCCTCTCGCCGGCTATCGAGCACCGCTATTATGTTCAATTATTTGCCAGTGAAGACGCTGACAAAATTGCACAGCTGCGCGAGCAACTGCCAGAAAGTTGGCAATCCCATGCAACTACTGAGACGAATGCGAGTCTACATAAGTTGCTTTTAGGTCCTTTACCACAAGTTGAAGCCAATAAATGGTTACAGCAAGTGAGAGCGGAAGGATTTCCTAACGCATTTAGAGTCAAAATTACCGCGAATGAAGCAGAAGCGACTGACTCTAACAATCAAAATTGATATAATCCACACCACAAAAGATGTTAAAGCGATAACCATGAAGATAGCTAACAAGATGATAAAACCACTCGTTACACTCGTTGCTGTGTTTTCCTTTGGTGTTGCAAGTGCTCAGTCACTTGTACCTAACCCACCTCAGGTCAATGCCAAAGCGTTTATTCTTATTGATCACAAAACGGGTAAAGTGCTAGCTGAGGGTAACGCCGACGAGAGCTTACCGCCAGCCAGTCTGACCAAGATGATGACGAGCTATATTATCGGCAAAGAAATTCAAGCCGGTCGTATTAATAACTCCGATATGGTCACCATCAGCGAAAACGCATGGGCTAAGAACTTTCCCGAATCATCAAAGATGTTTATTGAAGTTGGTACCGAAGTCAGCGTATCGGACCTCAACCACGGCATCATCATCTCATCGGGTAACGATGCCTGTGTTGCTATGGCGGAATACATTGCCGGCAGTGAAGGTGCTTTTGCTGACCTGATGAATACCTACGCGCAAGAAATTGGCATGACCAACAGTCATTTTGCTAACAGTCATGGCTTGCCTGATCCGGATCAGTATGTGTCAGCCCGCGACATGAGTAAACTTGCCAGTGCGTTGATTGACGAAACGCCTGAAGAGTATGAAATTTATGCGCAAAAGTCGTATACTTACAATAATATAAAACAGTACAACCGCAACGCACTCTTGTGGGACCGCAGTATGAATGTCGACGGCATCAAAACGGGTCACACGAGCGAAGCAGGCTACAGTTTGGTCACTTCCGCCTATGAGGGCGACACGCGGCTTATCTCGGTGGTGCTTGGCACGACAAGTGAGCAAGCACGAAAAATCGAGAGTAAAAAATTACTTAACTACGGCTTCCGTTACTTCGAAACCGTCACCGCTTATGAAGCCGGTGAGAGCTTTGTTTCTCAACGCATTTGGGGTGGCGACAAAGATCAAGTCGAGCTGGGTATCAGCGAAGATGTCGTAATTACCTTGCCGCGTGGACAACGCGACAAACTGAAGGCCAATTTTGAACTCAATCAAGAGTTAGAAGCACCATTGCAACAAGGTGAGAACGTCGGCACCGTTTATCTTCAGCTTGAAGGTGAAGATGTCGCATCTTTCCCACTCGTAACGTTACAGAGTGTCGAAGAAGGTGGTTTCTTTAAACGTGCAATGGACTATATTAAACGTAAGTTCTCTGAGGAATAAGCAGTCAGTATGCAAAAAACACGTTTTGATCAGTTAGTCGATTTTCCATCTCACTTTACCTTTAAAGTGATGGGTGTGGCCACGCCTACGCTCCCTGATCAAGTCGTTGAAGTATTACAGCAGCACGCACCGGGGGATTACAGTCCCTCGGTCAAACCGAGTAGCAAAGGCAACTATCACTCTGTGTCGGTGTCTGTTCGTGTCGAGAGCCAAGAACATATCGAAACCCTCTACCGTTCGCTAGCCGACATCGATGATGTCCGCTATGTGCTATAACTGCTCGTAATAAAGCAACGCTAGCCGCCACAATCTCATCTCGTTATAATAGGTCGATGATGGATAAAATTATTATTCGTGACTTGGGTCGTCAGGCATATGAGCCTATCTGGCGTGCCATGCAGTCATTTACCGATACACGCGATGACTCGACACCCGATGAGCTTTGGATTGTCGAGCACGCACCGGTATTTACCCAAGGTCAAGCGGGCAAAGAAGAACACCTGCTGGCACCTGGGGATATTCCAGTAGTTCCCGTCGATCGCGGTGGACAAGTGACCTATCACGGTCCGGGCCAGTTAGTCGTCTACTTTATGCTTAATATAAGACGGTTAAGTTTAGGCGTTCGTCAACTGGTAAACGAGATCGAGAATACCATCGTCGACGTATTACAAGACTATGGTATTGAAGCCGCACCGCGTCGCGATGCACCCGGTGTCTATGTGAATGGTGATAAAGTCTGTTCACTCGGTTTACGCATTCGCAAAGGCTGTTCGTTTCATGGTTTGGCGCTCAACGTCAACATGGATATGGAGCCATTTAGCCGTATTAATCCATGTGGATTAACCGGCATTAAAATGATTCAAACGGCGGACTTAGGCGGTCCGCAGAGCTTCGAAGAAGCAGCAGAGAGGGTAACGCAACGCTTTATTCAGCGCGTTGGCTACCGAAATACTCAATCGGAAACAGGACTTGCAGAAGCTTATGTCAAAGCCAGTTAGAGTGGAACCCGGCGTCAAAATGCGTGATGCCGACAAAATGGCACTTATTCCTGTTCAGATCGTTCCGACTGAACGCGAGCAAATGTTGCGCAAACCATCTTGGCTGAAGGTTAAACTGCCTTCAAACACGCAACGTATTGACGAAATTAAACAAGCCATGCGTAGTCACGGTCTACACTCTGTTTGTGAAGAGGCGTCGTGCCCTAACCTACCAGAGTGCTTCAATCATGGTACAGCGAGCTTTATGATCCTCGGCGATATTTGTACACGCCGCTGCCCATTCTGCGACGTTGCTCACGGTCGCCCTTTACCGCCCGATCCAGAGGAAGCCGTCAAGCTGGGTAAAACCATTCATGATATGGGTGTTAAGTACGTGGTTATTACTTCAGTAGACCGCGATGACTTACGTGACGGTGGTGCTCAACATTTCGCTGACTGTGTACGTGAGATCCGTAAGTACACACCAGAAATTAAAGTCGAGATCTTGGTCCCAGACTTCCGCGGCCGCATGAAAGTGGCGTTAGATATTTTGTCTGATGAAGCACCTGATGTCTTTAACCATAACCTCGAGACAGTGCCACGCTTATATAAAGCGGCACGCCCAGGCGCAAACTATCAGTGGTCTTTGGACTTACTGAAGAAGTATAAAGAAGCGCGTCCTGACGTGCGCACCAAGTCGGGTCTTATGGTCGGTTTAGGTGAAACTAAAGAAGAGATTCTTGAAGTGATGCGCGACCTACGCGCGCATGATTGCGATATGTTGACGATTGGTCAGTATTTGCAACCAAGTCGTCATCATATTCCAGTGGCGCGCTACGTCCACCCGGACGAGTTTGAAGAGCTCCGAGTGGCTGGCGTAGAAATGGGCTTTAGCCATATTGCCAGTGGACCATTGGTACGTTCTTCATACCATGCGGATCTGCAAGCAGCAGGTGAGACCGTACGATGAGCACATTACTGTGGTGTTTGTTAATTGCAGGTGTCTTGCCAGTATTGGCTAAGGCACCTGTGGTGTTTTTTCAAAACCGCGAAAGCCGCTATGACAATCACCATCCACGGGCTCAGCAATCACGTCTGACAGGCGCAGGTGCGCGTGCGGTGGCTGCCCATTACAATGCCTATGAAGCCTTTCCTCTTTATGCTGCTGCGATACTCGCTAACCTCGCAAGTGAACAGGTCAGTCCGCATGCAGTCACTTTAGCGGTGAGTTTTATTGCACTGCGTATCGCCTACAACATTCTTTACCTACTTAACTGGGATAAGCTGCGCTCACTGGTGTGGTTCTTTGCGTTCTTGTGTCCGGTTTTGATGCTCGCCCAATTGGCTATCCAACAATAGCTGCGGTTGCTGTAATAAGCGGTATACGCTCGGCCACACATCGGATTGGTGGCGCTCCATCAAGGTTTCCTGCGCCACGGGTTTCCAGGCATAGTGACCCGAGACAGCGGCACAGGTGTCCGTAGCAAATAACCCGACCGCCTGCGTATCCGCCGACCCCAGTTGCCACCGATGGTCACCTAATGGCTGCGCTAAATCACGCCAATCATCCACATGAGCACGCCATGGCAAACCTTGCCAAAGCGCCTTTAATGCGTCTGTAGAAACGATTTTTTGGTGGGTGACAACCACATTGACGGGGTCATTCGCATAACGTCCCATACAAAAATTCTGTGCATAAGGCATCCGCATTGCGTATTCATCTGCAAATCCAAGCCAGTGCGCCCACTCGTGCCGAATAACCTCAGCCGTGGCGCCTCGTCCAAGTACCATCATGTGCGGGCGCGTGTAGGAACGTCCTGCTGCCGCTAAAATAATACGTGGCGACGTGGTGTCAGAGCTCACCTTGCACTCTGCCTGCTGATTATCTTTCACGGTACAGTGCTGTTCAGCGCGTGTTTGCCATGCAAAGCAGAGCCTATACTGTGGCGTCTCAGGTTGCATCGTAGAAACAGCCTCGAGCAAGGTGACGTAGCGTGCTTTATCGCTGTTCGAACGGGCAATCACAGGTATCGTGACATCACAGCGCTGGGGTTGGTTACTGCTCAACAGAGCATACGCTGCATCCGACATCGCATGCGCCGAGAAACGAAGCTGCCAATCAGCCCAAGACAGCGTCGCATCATTTAACGCCAGTGAGGCGAGTTGCTGCTTTGCCGTGGGACTGCCCTGCTCTGCAGCAATCTCGAGCCATCGCTTTTGGTGCTGAGGAAACCTAGCTCGCAGCTGCGCTAAAGCAGCGGCTGAGCCCCCGACTGCGGCTTTCTCCCACCAATACAAGGCGGCGCTGGCGTGCTGTTGCTGCCAGTACGCCTCGGCAACTTCGAATTGGGCGTCAGCGTTGTTCGATAGTGCATGGGCCCAACGAATTTGTACTGCAGTACGGTGAGAGTCGTGAGGGATGAGAGTCACCCCAAGGGCGACTCCGATGAAAGCAACAATTCGCTTCATTGCAGTTGTTTACGCGTCTGCTCCAACTCAATATCAGCGTAACGGTGCTCAACAAACTCATGCACATTGGTAGTGAGTGCGAGCTTAAAATAATTGGCTGCTTTACTCCATTGCTGTTGTCGCTGGCTGTATTTTCCGAGATAAAAATAAGCCTCGCACAACCGTTCAGCCAAGGTTTCGTCGCCACGCAACTGAGTCGTAAGCTGTTCGAGAAATTCGACTTCACTCAATTCGCCCAAGTAGAGCTCAATGATTCGGTTTGCCCAGTCATCTTCATCAATCGCTTGCTTATTGCTCGCCAGTGCATTCAAAGCTTCGTTGGGTGACTCACGGTATTGTGCCAAGAATAGCCAAATCACGCGATATGGGTCACTCGGATCGTTCTTGAGGTGTTGCTGAAAGTCATTGACGGCAAATTTGATGCGGTTATCGTAATATTCGGCAATGCCTCGATTCAGCAACGCGTAAGGATGCTCAGGGTCAAGCTCGAGGGCAGAATCGAGTGCCTCAAAAGCAAAGTCAAATTCGCCTAGCTCGGTATACTGTATACCGAGATAATTGTATGCATCAGCCAACCGCGGTTTAATTTCAATCGCACGCATAAAGTCCATGCGTGATAGAGTTCGCAAACCTAAGGCATCAAAAAGTGCACCGCGGCGATAATAAGCGAAGGCTAATTCCTCGTCCGATAGCGACTCGTCGCTCAGTAACTGATTAATACGCGCGATCTCGATTTCATAGCGAAATTCCGCCTGCTCAGGCTCTGCCAGCACGACATTAGGCGTTGGAGCGGCCGCTTCGTTTGCTTGATTCGCGGATTGGGTAGCACACCCAGATAAGCTGAAGGTAAGCAACGCCGCCAAAGAAAGTAATCGCATAGAACATACCCTTAAGAATTTATTCCATTAGAGCAAAAAAAGCCCCGTTGAGCTAGCTCAACAGGGCTGTTACTGAGTAAAGATAAACGATTAGTCTTCGTTTTTCTCTTCAGTTTGCTCAGCGGCTTGTTCGCTGCCTGCTTCAGCGGGCTTTTCAGCCGCTTCTTTCATGCTCAGACGAACACGACCTTGACGGTCAATCTCAAGGACTTTAACTGGCACCGTGTCGCCAACTTTCAGATAGTCGTTAACGTCATTCACACGCTCTTCAGCGATTTGTGAAATGTGTACCAAACCATCTTTACCCGGCAATACAGTAACGAATGCGCCAAAGTCTACGATGCGCGCGACTTTACCTTGGTAGATTTTACCTACTTCGATTTCAGCAGTCAGCTCTTTAATACGCTTAATCGCTGCGTCTGCGTCATTTTGATCGCTTGCCGCAATTTTAATGGTACCGTCATCGCCAATCTCGATATTGGTGTTCGTTGACTCGGTCAACTCACGGATGACTGCGCCGCCTTTACCAATCACGTCTTTGATCTTGTCTTGATCAATTTTGATAGTGGTGAAGCGTGGTGCGTAAGTAGAAAGCTCATCGCGGTGCTCGCCAATCGCTTCGTCCATCACAGACAAGATGTGTAAGCGTGCTGCTTTAGCTTGGCCTAATGCGCTTTCCATGATGTCACGCGTAATACCATCGATTTTGATATCCATCTGCAACGCAGTGATACCTTCGTTGTTACCCGCTACTTTAAAGTCCATATCACCTAGGTGATCTTCGTCGCCAAGAATGTCTGACAAGACAACATGCTTATCGCCTTCTTTGACAAGACCCATTGCGATGCCCGCCACTGAAGACTTGATTGGAACGCCTGCGTCCATCAACGCCAATGAAGAACCACAGACAGATGCCATTGAACTAGAGCCGTTTGACTCTGTGATTTCAGACACGACACGCACAGTGTACGGGAATTCTTCATGGCTTGGCATAACCGCTTGGATACCGCGCTTAGCAAGACGTCCATGACCAATTTCACGGCGTTTAGGCGCGCCGACCATACCGGTTTCACCCACACAGTACGGAGGGAAGTTATAGTGCAACAAGAAACGGCTTGTCGAGGTACCTGTTAACTCGTCAATCATTTGCGCGTCACGGTCAGTACCTAAGGTCGCTGTCACCAACGCCTGAGTCTCACCACGCGTAAACAACGCTGAACCGTGAGTACGAGGTAATACGCCGGTCGCTACGCTGATAGCACGGACCATATCTGGGTCACGGCCATCAATACGCTTCTCGCCCGCTAAGATGCGGCTACGTACGATGTCTTTTTCAACGTCGTGGAAGATTTTACCGGCTTCGTCGGTATCCACGTTTTCATCTTCAGCGATCAGTTGCTCGATCATCGCTTGTTTAACTTCAGCGATCTTGCCGTAACGTTCTGCTTTGTCAGTAATGCGATAGGCTTCGCCAATACCCGCTTCGGCAAGTGACTTCACTTTTTCGACCAAAGTCGCGTCTTTTTGCGGCGCCTGCCAATCCCACTTTTCTTTACCTGCTTCTTGTGCGAATTCATTGATCGCATCGACAACAACTTGCATCGATTCGTGACCAAACATAACCGCACCTAGCATGGTGTCTTCTGATAATAGGTTTGCTTCTGACTCAACCATTAATACGGCTTGTTGAGTACCCGCGACCATGAGGTCTAGGCGTGATTCAGCAAGCTCATCTTGAGTCGGGTTAAGTACATATTCGTCGTTGATTACACCAACGCGAGCAGCACCAATTGGACCATTAAATGGCACGCCAGAAATTGCTAGCGCTGCCGAGGTACCAATCATTGCCACGAGATCTGGATTAACTTGTGGGTTTACCGAAACAACGGTAGCGACCACTTGTACTTCGTTCATGAACCCTTCAGGGAACAATGGACGAATCGGGCGATCGATAAGACGTGATGTCAATGTTTCGTTTTCGCTTGGACGGCCTTCACGCTTAAAGAAACCGCCTGGAATTTTACCTGCTGCGTAGGTTTTTTCTTGGTAGTTAACCGTCAGCGGGAAAAAGTCTTGTCCTTCACGCGCTTCTTTCTTCGCTACTACTGTGACAAGTACGGTTGTATCGTCCATGCTGGCCATAACAGCCGCAGTCGCTTGACGGGCTACAACGCCAGTTTCCAATGTAACTGTGTGTTGACCATACTGAAATTGTTTAGTTATTGGATTCACGTTTTGCTTTCCTTTACCTAACTGAATGTGAACACCCGGATTGGTGTTCGTTTTCTATCTATTTTCAATCGCCACATAGTATAAGGCATAGATGACAGAATTAAGACCCCTTAACAAAAAATAAGCATAAAAAAAGGGCCCTGATGGGCCCTTTTTTCGAAATCTTTTAACTTAACGACGGATGCCAAGCTTTTCTACAACCGCTACGTAACGGCTTTGGTCTTTCTTCTTCAGGTAGTCTAGCAATTTACGACGCTGACTTACCATACGCAACAAACCACGACGTGAGTGGTGATCTTTCTTGTGCGCTTTAAAGTGACCTTGCAATTCCGCCAAGTTTTTAGTCAACAAAGCGATTTGCACTTCTGGAGAACCGGTATCGTTCTCGCCTTGACCAAATTCTTTTACGATTTCTGCTTTTTGCTCAACAGTTAGTGACATAATAACTCCTTAAGTTTTAAATGATCCGCTTCCGATCACTAATTCAGCAGCGGAGAGAGCGCGTATTATAAGGCGCTCAGCGAATATTTCAATGACTATTTCAAATCGGACAACTGAAACCCGCAATAATCCAGCGCGAGCACGCGCTTGGGCCACAGCTTGCCGTCTTTACGTAGCGCTACAACGCCTACAAACACCGTTTCACCGTCGTTACTTTCAGCACACAAACGGCATTCATCGCCCACTGCCATGGTATCCAGTGTACGGTTAAATACGGGTTGCCCGTGCATCACATCACGCGCCTCAGACTGACTAATCGCCTGAGTGGGCAAAGCATTGAGTAACGTATCAACGGGGTGAAGGCACGCTAATCGTTGCTCATCCGACAACGCTTCGAGTGCATCAAGTGACCACTGTTGATCATCGGTTAAATTGGCTACGTGGGTGCGATGCAAATCGCGCACGTGGGCGCCGCAACCGAGGGCTTGACCCATGTCATCGACGAGCGTACGAATATAAGTCCCTTTCGAACAGGCGACTTGTAAGGTAATAAAATCGCCATCACGACGCAGCAGTTCAATTCCACGGATACTAATAGTGCGCGTCTTACGCGGCACTTCAATGCCCCGCCGTGCGTAATAATAGAGAGGCTTACCTTCATACTTCAGCGCTGAATAGATAGACGGTGTCTGGGCTTGTTCGCCAATAAACTGTTCGATGATATCATCCAACTGCGCATCGGAAACCTGCACCGGGTTTTGTTCAACCACCTCACCTTCGGCATCACTGGTGCTGGTACGAACGCCCAGTTGTGCTTCAACCCGATACGCTTTATCGGCATCCAATAAATACTGCGAGAACTTAGTTGCCTCGCCTAAGCAGACAGGTAACAACCCCGTAGCCAATGGATCAAGTGCACCCGTATGACCGACTTTTTGCGCTTCATATAACCGCTTAATCACTTGGATTGCGCGGTTAGATGTCATTTCTTTGGGCTTATCGAGTAACAGTACGCCGTTTATCGGACGACCTTTACGCGGACGTGCCTGACCCATTTATTCACCCTCAGATCCGTTCTTATCTCGCTTACGAGCTTCATCCACCAAGCGGCTCATACGAATACCCTCGTTTAACGAGCCATCGTGTTGAAATTTAAGTTCGGGTACTACGCGCGCTTTAATGCGCTTGCCAAGTAATGAGCGAATAAAACCTGCAGCTTCGTTCAATACTTTAATGCCACCCTTAACTTGTTCATCGTCATCATGCAAAAAGGTAACGAACACTTTTGCATACGCCAAGTCTCGTGAAACTTCGACGTCTGATACGGTTACCATACTCACGCGTGGATCTTTCATCTCACGTTGTAAAATCATCGCGATTTCGCGTTGCAACTGATGGCGAACACGCTCTGTACGACTAAATTCTTGTGCCATAACCCTTCCAAACTGAAACCGCGGACAGGACGCCCGCGGTTTTATCATAATCGAAAACAAACCATTGAGGTTTACAGTGTACGTTCAACCTGTACCGTTTCGAACACCTCGATTTGGTCGCCCTCTTTGACATCGTTGTAGTTCTTAACACCGATACCACATTCCATGCCGTTACGGACGTCTTGCACGTCATCTTTAAAGCGGCGTAATGACTCAAGCTCACCTTCATAGATAACCACGTTGTCACGCAGTACACGGATAGGCGCTGAACGCTTAACGATACCTTCAGTCACCATACAGCCCGCAATCGCACCCAGTTTAGGCGATTTGAATACATCACGGACTTCAGCGAGACCGATAATCTGCTGCTTGAATTCTGGGCGTAACATACCCGTCATCGCCTGCTTAACTTCGTCGATCAAGTCATAGATAACGCTGTAATAACGTAAGTCTACATTTTCTTGCTCGACCAGTTTCTTCGCAGCCGCTTCCGCACGTACGTTAAAGCCAACAACGATAGCGTTCGATGCGCTTGCCAGTGAGATATCGGTTTCAGTGATACCACCAACACCGCTACCGATGATGTTTACTTTCACTTCATCCGTCGATAATTTCACTAACGCATCCGAGATAGCTTCCAACGAGCCTTGTACGTCTGACTTCAATACGATATTGAGTTCAGACACATCGCCTTCGGCCATGTTCGCAAACATGTTCTCGAGTTTCGCTTTTTGCTGTTTCGCTAGCTTCACTTCACGGTATTTGCCCTGACGGTAGTTAGCAACTTCACGTGCTTTACGCTCGTCCTTAACAACCGTTGCTTCATCACCCGCTTGTGGGACACCAGACAAACCGAGAATCTCTACAGGAATCGAAGGACCCGCTTCCTTGATCTCTTTACCTGTCTCATCGCGCATTGCACGAATACGACCATACTCAAGACCACACAATACGATATCACCTTGGCGCAATAAGCCGCGCTGTACCAATACCGTAGCAACCGGACCACGACCACGGTCGAGACGTGACTCGACAACAATACCCGACGCCATACCTGTTTTTTCGGCTTTCAAGTCGAGTACTTCTGATTGTAGTAAGATACCTTCAAGAAGTTCGTCAATACCCATACCGCTGTGCGCAGATACAGGAATGAACATCACATCACCACCCCAATCTTCAGGGATGACATCAAGTTGTGCTAATTCATTTTTAACACGGTCCGGATCCGCTTCTTCTTTGTCCATCTTATTGATAGCGACCACGATAGGAACGCCCGCTGCCTTAGCGTGCTGTACAGCCTCTTTGGTCTGTGGCATCACACCATCATCCGCTGCAACCACAAGGATAACTACGTCCGTTGCGCCTGCACCACGTGCACGCATCGAAGTAAACGCCGCGTGACCTGGAGTATCCAAGAAGGTGATCATGCCATGGTCGGTCTCAACGTGATACGCACCAATATGCTGGGTAATACCACCCGCCTCACCCGAGGCAACTTTCGCCTTACGGATGTAATCAAGCAGTGAGGTTTTACCATGGTCAACGTGACCCATTACAGTAACAACCGGCGCGCGTGGCTCTTCTTCGCCACCTTCAGAGCGATCCGATAGCACCTCTTCCTCAAGCGCGTTGTCTTTAACAACAACCGGCTTGTGACCTAACTCTTCAACCACTAATGCTGCTGTTTCTTGGTCGAGAATCTGGTTAATCGTCACCATCTCGCCCATCTTCATCATGGTTTTGATCAGCTCACTCGCCTTAACCGCCATACGGCTTGCCAGTTCGCCTACGGTGATGGTCTCACCAATTTTAACTTCACGCTCAACAGGTTGTGCTGGCTTATTAAAGCCCTGTTGCAAGCTTGAGCCACGGCGACCACCTTTACGACGTTTTTCACGACGTGGTGTACGCTCATCGGCTTCTTCATCTTTGCGACGACGTTTTTTGCTACGACGACGCGACTTGCGCTCTTCGTCATAATCTTGCGCGTCTTCTGCCTCTTGGGCTGTTGAAGAGGTGGTAAAGTGAACTTCTTCTTGTTCCGCTTTCTTACGCTCTTTCTCTTCTTCTTCCCAACGTTTGGCATTTTCTTCGGCTAAACGACGTGCTTCCTCAGCTTGCTTCTCAGCCTCTTTCTCGGCTTTCTTGCGTGCTTCTTCTTCTTGCTGCATACGTAGCTTGTCTGCTTCCTGCTTTGCTTTGTCAGCAGCTTCACGCTCTTCTGGCGTCATCGCTGCGCGACGTTCAGCTTCAGCTTTTTGTTTCGCTTTTTCTTTCTCTTTACGAGCCGCTTTCTCTTTTTCTTCTGCTTCGCGAGCCGCTTGAGCTTTCGCCTCTGCTTCAGCCTGTTGACGTTTCTCTTCTTCCGCCTTGGCTTTAGCTTCTTCCTCACGACGCTTCGCTTCTTCCGCTTCTTTTTCTGCGGCAAGACGCTCTTGCTCTTCACGTTCTTGCTCTTCAGCAGCTGAACGTTTTACATATGTACGCTTCTTACGTACTTCGACTTGTACTGATTTGGCGTCACGGCCACCACCGACACTCAGCGTACTTTTGGTTTTACGCTTTAATGTCATTTTGCTCGGCTCAGAAGAGCCACCGCCGCCATGCTGCTTATTCAAATGTGCCAATAGTTTTTGCTTCTCATCTTCTGTCACGCCATCATCAGGCGTTTTTTTAATGCCCGCTTCAGCAAATTGCTGAATCAGACGATCAACTGTTGTACCGACATCTTTGGCCAGCTTTTCGAGCGTTACTTCTTCCATAGTCTGTTGTACCTCCGCTGATCGTGGTTATTCGCTGAACCAGCAAATATTGCGGGCTTTCATGATTAAGTCGCCAGCTTGCTGTTCATCCAGCTCTTCGATTCCGGCTAAGTCATCAATTCCTTGCTCCGCGAGTTCCTCGAGCGAGGTGACTCCGCGACTGGCAAGAACATACGCCAAGTGGCGGTCCATTCCTTCAAGCCCAAGTAATGATTCGTCCGGCTCTGCTGACTCAAGAGATTCCTCGTCAGCCAGTGCTTTAGTTGTTAAATAAGCACGTGCGCGTCCACGTAATTCTTCAACAATATCTTCATCCATCCCTTCGATTTCAAGGAACTCCGCTACAGGAACGTAAGCGACTTCCTCAAGTGAAGAGAAACCTTCGTCTACGAGTACCGCTGCGAAATCTTCGTCGATATCGAGACTGGTTATAAATAAGTTTAATAAACGATTGGTTTCCGCTTCGTTCTTCTCGTTGAAGTCATCGACGGTCATCACGTTCAGTGTCCAACCGCTTAATTGACTTGCTAAGCGAACGTTTTGCCCACTTTTACCAATCGCTTGCGCTAGGTTATCGGCTGCAACCGCGATATCCATCGTATGCGCGTCTTCATCCACTACGATAGAAGCCACTTCTGCAGGTGCCATCGCGTTAATCACGAACTGTGCTGGGTTATCATCCCAAAGCACAATATCAACACGCTCACCGCCGAGTTCACCTGAAACCGCTTGTACACGTGCGCCACGCATGCCAACACAGGCGCCGACTGGGTCGATGCGGCGGTCGTTGCTTTTCACAGCAATTTTAGCACGTGATCCAGGATCGCGGGCTGCGCCTTTCAACTCTATCATTTCCTCGCCAATCTCTGGCACCTCAATACGGAACAGCTCCATCAAGAATTCAGGACGAGAGCGCGTAACAAATAATTGCGCACCACGTGCTTCTGGACGCACATCGTAAAGCAAACCACGTACACGGTCACCTGGGCGAACCGATTCGCGCGGCAACATTTCTTCACGATAAATAATCGCTTCCGCGTTGTTACCTAAGTCTAGGATAACATGTTCACGGTTCGCACGTTTCACTGTGCCAGTGACTAACTCGCCCACTTGATCGCGATATTCATCCACTACCTGCGCACGCTCAGCTTCACGTACCTTCTGTACGATCACTTGCTTAGCCGTTTGGGTGGTGATGCGGTCAAACTGAATTGACTCAATTTGTTCTTCAACGTAATCGCCCAGTTGCAACTCAGGGTTTTCATACTGTGCCGCTGATAAACTGATTTCACGGAACGGGTGCTCTAACCCAGTGTCCGTGTCTTCGACTACTAACCAGCGACGGAATGTGTCAAATTCACCCGTCGCACGGTCGATATCAATGCGTACGTCAATATCACCGTCATACTTTTTCTTGGTTGCATGTGCTAACGCTGACTCCAGCGCTTCAAAAATTTTCTCTCGAGGTACTGCTTTCTCGTTGGAAACAGCCTCTGCTACCAACAGGATTTCTTTACTCATGATTCTGCCTCACCAACGCAAATCGTTAATCAAATGACGGTACTAAGTGGGCTTTCTTGATTTCGTGCATGCCCACCGTCAACGACTCTTGACCAACGCTCAGTTGCAGTTGGTCATCTTCAATTCCTTCCAGAACCGCTTGAAACTTCCGCTTATTTTGTTTAGCAACGGTGAGCTCAAACGCAACCGTTTCGCCAATGTATGGCTGCATTTGTGCAATCGAGAAGAACGGACGTTCCATACCTGGAGAGGATACTTCCAGGTTATATTCCGTATTAATCGGATCTTCTACATCAAGGACCGAACTCACTTGATAGCTGACATCGGCGCAATCATCAACGCTGATACCTTCGTCTTTGTCAATGTAGATACGTAACGTTGAAAACTTGCCCGCACGGACAAATTCGACGCCCCATAACTCAAATCCCAAGGCCTCTACAGCCGGGCGAAGCATGTCCGATAAACGTTCTTCTATACGTGCCAAATTGCCTCCTAAAACAAAAAAAGGGCGCGAGCGCCCAGTGTTGTGACTATCCTTAAGATAGTTAAGGCCACATAGCAAAAAGCCCCGAGCTTCTGCGGGGCTTTTTAAACACTGGACCCTTTGTCTATTTCAAACGCCAACTTATGGCATTCGAAACTGGTTGCGGGGGCAGGATTTGAACCTACGACCTTCGGGTTATGAGCCCGACGAGCTACCAGACTGCTCCACCCCGCGTCCGAAACTTGCTTGATATTATAGGGATTTCTGCGCTCATTTCAAGCGTTGAGCGCGATTATTATTGGTGCGGATGGCGGGACTTGAACCCGCACGCCCGAAAGCACTACCCCCTCAAGATAGCGTGTCTACCAATTCCACCACATCCGCGTAAATCGTTTGCCCGCTAACTACTCATTAGTTAGTTGGCGGTACCTGCTGACCTTCTTGCTCTTCAACCGGAGGCGTTTGCTGCTCTGGCGCGCTCAAGTCAGAAAAGTCTTCAGCTGTATCTGACGTAGCCGTCGACAAATTACCTAAGACAAGAGCCAAGATAAAAAAGATAACAGCCAAAATAGCAGTAGTACGGCTCAAAAAGTTACCTGAACCTGATGAACCAAACACTGTGTTTGATGCACCTGAGCCAAATGAAGCGCCCATATCTGCGCCTTTACCCTGCTGTATCATGATGAAGCCAACAAGAACAATGGCTACAATGAGAAACATCACCATTAATACTTCAAACATAAACTCTATCCCTTGGCTGCTCGACAGATTGCGCTAAACTCTTCGCCTTTAAGGCTAGCGCCACCAATCAAACCGCCATCTATATCTGCTTCTGAAAACAATGATTCAGCATTATTTGCTTTCACCGAACCACCGTATAATAGTGGAACTCGCGCTCCAACTTGTTGGTAGTTCTCAACTAACCAACCACGAATTTTTGCATGTACTTCTTGCGCTTGCGCTGGCGAAGCTGTCTCGCCTGTACCAATCGCCCATATAGGCTCATAGGCAACGACAACGCGAGCCATTTGCTTAGCACTTAAGCCGGCTAGACTCTGCTCTAGCTGAGCTTGGATAACTGACCACGTCTTGTCTGCTTCGCGTTGTGACTTATCCTCACCTACGCATACAACGGCAGTCAATCCAGCTTGGGTAACGGCGGCAGCTTTTGCTGCGATCGAGTCGTTGCTTTCTTGCTGCTCGGCGCGACGCTCAGAATGACCGAGCAGTATATATTCAACACCAAGTTCTTGCAGCATTGCAACGGAGATCTCACCCGTGTGAGCACCATTTTCATGCTGACTCACGTTCTGTGCACCCAATGCTATTTCATCGTAGTAAATGTGCCCCGCCATATCGGCAAGTAGCGTATAAGGTGGACACACGACTACTTTAACACCTTTAAAGTCGGCTTGATTGTCACGCAGGATCTCACTCATTTCACGAGTAAGTGCTCGGTTACCGTTCATCTTCCAATTGGCAATAACCAGTGATGCGTTAGACATTTGAGCTCCTCTCTTTAAGGCGCGGGAATATTAGCTGATGCAAACCAAAGTTACAAGCACCAATTTCATTCCCGCGCACTGACTGCCTAATTTGTAGCCGACTCGACTTCGTTAGCAATCTGCTGTGCAAAGGTCTTAACAATACGTTTGTCGGCACCTTCGACCATAACACGAATGACCGGTTCGGTTCCCGACTTACGCAGCAAAACACGACCTTGACCCGCGAGCGCAGTTTCAACTTCTGCCACGACGGCTTTCACTTGCTCAGTTTCTAACGGATCTGCGCCAGGCGTGTAACGAACGTTCACTAGCGTTTGCGGTAGCTTTTTAAAGCCATCGAGTAATGACTCAATATCACGCTCTTCGGCCATCATTGCAGCGAGTACCTGTAAACCCGCTAAGATACCGTCACCGGTGGTGTGGTAATTACGATTGATGATGTGCCCTGAGCTCTCACCACCGAGTGCCCAATCGTTTTCTTTTAACTGCTCAATGACGTAACGATCACCAACCTTGGCGCGAATAAACGGAATATCAAGTGATTCACAGGCTTGCTCTAAGGCAAAGTTACTCATTAACGTACCGACTACGCCGCCCTTTAACGTGCCACTGCGCAACGCATTGGTCATCAATATATACAGAATCTCGTCGCCATCAAGGATACGCCCTCTATCACTCACCATCATAATGCGGTCACCGTCACCATCTAGCGCAATACCGACATCCGCCTTTTGTTTTAGTACTTCTTGCTGCAACGCATCTAAATGGGTCGCACCACAGCCTTCATTGATGTTAAGACCATCGGGACGTGTACCTACTTCAGTAACTTTCGCACCCAGTTCACGGAATACATTCGGCGCAATGTGGTAAGTTGCGCCATGAGCACAATCAACCACGATATGCATGCCCGTGAGTGATAAATGGCTCGGGAATACACTTTTACAGAATTCAATGTACCGGCCAGCGGCATCGTTAATCCGATTAGCACGACCTAAATGTTCGGACGCCACACAATCCATTGGCTCATCAATTAAACGCTCGATTTCGAGTTCAACATGGTCCGGCAACTTATGTCCGTTGTCCGCAAAAAATTTGATGCCATTATCGTAATAAGGATTATGTGAAGCACTAATGACAATACCAGCGGCCGCACGGAACGTGCGCGTTAAATAGGCAATACCCGGTGTCGGCATCGGTCCTAGGAAGTCGACATTGACCCCCGCCGCCGACAATCCCGCCTCAAGCGCAGACTCAAGCATATAACCACTAATCCGGGTATCCTTACCCACGAGAACCTTGCGTGTACCCTTAGCAGCCAACACTTTACCTGCCGCCCATCCAAGTTTGACTGCAAACTCGGGAGTAATGGGATACTCTCCGACTAAGCCACGTACACCGTCGGTACCGAAGTATTTCCTTTCTGTCACAAAAAATCTCCTTCCAGCGTTGCTGATACGATACGCATCGCATCGACTGTTTCTGCCACATCATGCACACGAATCATGCGCGCACCCTTATAGGCGGCTATTGTGGCCGCTGCGATGCTTCCTGACAAGCGTTCATCAACAGATTTGCCGGTAACATGCCCTATCATTGATTTGCGCGAGACACCGATTAATAGCGGGCAGCGCAGCTCGTGGAACGCTTGTAGTCGCTGCAACATTTGATAATTGTGACGTTGTGACTTACCAAACCCAAAACCTGGATCAAGCCAAATTCGTGACTGCTCAATACCACCACGTGCACATTGCTGAATGCGATCCTCTAAAAAGGTTTTCACTTCGCACACCACATCTTCATAGCGCGGATCATGCTGCATGGTGCGAGGCTCTCCTTGCATGTGCATTAAGCACACATCGACATCGCTGTCTGCCACGGCTTCAATCGCACCGGGCGCGCGCAATGCGTTAACATCATTAATCATGTCTACGCCTGCATCGACTGCTGCACGCATCACGGCCGGTTTGGTTGTGTCGACCGAAACATGAACTTTTAATCGTTGTTTAATCGCACTTAATACAGGTATCACTCGGTCAAGCTCTTCAGCTTCAGCGACGGCCTCCGCGCCTGGGCGCGTCGATTCCCCGCCGATATCGAGCCACGTTGCGCCCGCCTCTATCATCGCTTCAGCACGTCGCAGTGCATCATCGACGTTATTATACTGTCCTCCATCGCTGAATGAATCAGGAGTAATGTTTAAAATTCCCATTACGCTCAGCGGACGAGCAAGCTTACCCATGGTTTATTCCTCGCATCCTTGTTACTCAAGCTACTGACAAAAAAAAGCCACCCAATTGGTGGCTTTTCAATGTTTAATTGTTACGACGTGGCGTCGCCGGGTTTATCCACATTAATTGGACGCTCCGGTCGCTCTTCTTGGTCTGCCTTTTCAGCAGTGCCTCCACTCGTGCCATTGTCGTTACCGTTATGGTCATCCCAGCCTTTAGGTGGACGCACATCACGGCGGTTCATCAAGTCATCAATCTGACCGGCGTCAATGGTTTCATATTTAACCAAGGCGTCTTTCATTGCATGCAAGATATCGATGTTTTCTTCTAAGATCTTCTTAGCACGCTGATAGTTCTGGTCAATCAACGACTTCACTTCCTGATCGATAGCACGCGCCGTATCATCGGACATGTGTTTATGCTGAGTCACCGAGCGTCCTAGGAACACCTCGTTCTCATCTTCAGCGTATAACAATGGCCCCATTTTTTCTGACAAGCCCCACTGAGTCACCATCTTGCGGGCAATTTCAGTCGCACGCTCGATATCGTTCGATGCACCGGTCGTGACCTTATCGGCACCGTAGATAATCTGCTCAGCTAGACGACCACCAAATAAGCTCGAGATCATGCTCTCTAGGTGTTGCTTAGAGTGACTGACACGGTCTTGCTCAGGTAAGTACATGGTTACACCTAACGCACGACCACGTGGAATAATCGACACTTTATAAACCGGATCATGCTCTGGCACCAAACGACCCACGATAGCGTGTCCTGCTTCATGGTACGCCGTCATCGCTTTCTCATCATCAGTCATTACCATCGAGCGACGTTCTGCGCCCATCATGATCTTGTCTTTTGCTTTGTCGAATTCTTCCATCGAAACAACACGTTTGTTACCGCGTGCTGCAAACAGTGCCGCTTCGTTAACTAAGTTAGCTAAGTCCGCACCCGAGAAGCCTGGTGTACCGCGTGCAATTAAGTCAGCACGTACATCGTCTCCTAACGGCACTTTACGCATGTGCACTTTGATAATTTGCTCACGGCCACGCACGTCAGGTAAGCCCACCACGACTTGGCGGTCAAAGCGACCAGGACGCAACAACGCAGGGTCAAGCACGTCTGGACGGTTAGTCGCCGCAATAACGATGATACCTTCGTTGCCTTCAAAGCCATCCATTTCAACCAGCATTTGGTTCAATGTTTGCTCGCGCTCATCGTGTCCACCGCCGAGGCCTGCGCCACGTTGGCGACCGACTGCATCAATCTCATCAATAAAGATGATGCAAGGCGCTGATTTTTTCGCTTGTTCGAACATGTCACGGACGCGCGAGGCACCCACACCGACGAACATTTCGACAAAGTCAGAACCCGAGATGCTAAAGAAAGGTACTTTTGCTTCACCCGAGATGGCTTTAGCCAACAAGGTTTTACCTGTACCCGGCGGCCCCACCATCAATACACCTTTCGGGATTTTACCACCGAGGCGCTGGAATTTTGATGGGTCTTTAAGATAATCAACCAACTCAGTGACTTCTTCTTTTGCTTCGTCACAGCCAGCAACATCACGGAACGTCGTTTTAATCTGGTCTTCGCTCATCAAGCGCGCTTTACTCTTACCAAACGACATTGCGCCACGACCACCGCCGCCTTGCATTTGTCGCATGAAGAATATCCACACACCGATCAACAACAACATCGGGAACCAAGAAATGAAAATAGACGTCAAGATGCTTGGCTCTTCAGGTGGCGTACCCGAGAACTCAACGTTTTTGTTCGCTAACTGGTCCACAATTTTAGGATCAGATTGAGTGGGAATGACTGTCTTATACGACTGGCCATTTCGTGTCATCACCGTGATGGTGCGACCATCTTCACCAAAATCGGCGCGTCGCACATTGCCGTTGTCCACTTGCTTTAGAAACTCGCTATACGCCATGCGAGACCCAGCGTTTTCGCCAGGGCTAAAGCTCTGAAAAACGCTCATCAACACAACGGCTATGACGAGCCACAAGATGAGATTTTTTGCCATATCGCTCAAAGCCTATTACCTCTAGTGTATTTAAATTATCAATCTTTGAATATCAGGGTACTACAACTTGTAGTCTGTCGCTACCAAGTATACTTCGCGCGAACGCGATCGCGACGAATTTGGCTTGCGCGTCTTCACAGTTTTAAATGCTGCCCTGACATCCTTCAAAAACTCTTCAAAACCTTGTCCGTGAAACACTTTGACCGCAAAACTGCCGCCAGGTTTCAATACTTGATGACACATATCAAGCGCCAGTTCCACTAAATACATGGCTCTTGGCTGATCGACGTTATCGTTACCGCTCATGTTCGGTGCCATATCCGACAACACTACATCTACGTTCTTTCCGCCAATTCGGCTCAATAATGCCTCTAAAACTGCTTGCTCTCGGAAGTCGCCTTGCAGAAAATCGACACCAGCGATTGGGTCCATCGGTAAAATATCACAAGCGATAATTTGCCCATCACCATTAAAGTAGTCTGCCACATACTGTGACCAGCCACCCGGCGCTGCTCCCAAATCGACAACGGTTTGACCTTTTTTGATCAATTTATCACGCTGTTGAATTTCTTCTATTTTAAATACGGCGCGTGAACGCAATCCACGTTTCTGTGCCTTTTGCACAAAAGGATCATCAAAATGTTCTTTTAACCAACGTTGGCTGCTGACGCTGCGCTTTTTACCCATTAATACTATCCAGACTGTCTGATTAAACTAGCGTGTACCCATTAGATGGCGTTACAATACGTATAATTCAAGCTTAAATTACAGGATTATTATCATATGTCGTTAACCAATAAGCAAAAACAGTTTTTAAAAGGTGAAGCACACCCGCTTAAACCTGTTGTACTTTTAGGCGCCAACGGGCTAACTGAGGGCGTGGTTGCAGAAATCGAACAAGCGTTAGAAGATCATGAACTGATTAAAGTAAAAGTGCCAGAGGAAGAGCGTGAGTTGCGTCAACAAATGATGGCTGCGATCGTGCGTGAGACTGGCGCAGAACAAGTTCAAGTGATTGGTAAAACACAAATATTGTTCCGCCCAGCCAAAGAGCCGCGTATGCGTTTGCCTAGAGCCTAACCATATTCACGTTCTTGCGCAGCAGGGCATGAGACGCGTCTCATTGCCCGTGCTACGCACCCCATCGCGACTTCGGTCTTGACCCAACCTTCTTGCGCTAAAAAATACACATTCAGCAGCTCGTTACGATGGGCCTCAGAGTTCTCCAGATAATGTTTTTTCAATGTCGGCTCGACCATTTGCATGGCTTTCCAATAAAAACGATAGTCTTGTTCGCTGGTGAGTGAACTCAAGTTTTCAGCAAGCTCTGGGGTGGTCTTTGGATATAAGAGCTTTACGCCCGGAGCAAGAAGCCAGTCAATCGATATCCCCTCATTCATAAGTTTTCTGATCAGCAGTTTATAGGGGATGACTTTGCGGTAACGCCAGTTTTTATAGTCGTGATAGCTTACACCTAACCACTCGACAACCCCCTTTATCGTCTGCGCGCGAGCAATCGGTTTAAGACGTTCCATCAATTCCCTGATTGTAGGTTCACCCCATGCATAGTTAGGGGCGAATACAGCGTTTCTTTCCATGAAACCTCCATTACATATTATTAACATAGCTTTAATACTTTCTAAAAAAACAAAGTGTTTTGCAACCCTTAAGCATAAAAAAACCCAGCCTAACTAGGCTGGGTTTTTCGCTTAAAGCTACGTAAGAAGTTATATATACTTCACTTCAACAACTTCGTATTCAACCTCACCGTTCGGTGTAGTCACCGTAGCGATGTCGTCGATCTCTTTACCAATAAGCGCTCGCGCTATCGGTGAGTTCACAGAAATCAAATTCGACTTAATGTCGGCCTCGTCATCGCCTACGATTTGATAGGTCACTTCCTCGTCAGTCTTGGTGTTGTACACCGTAACTGTTGAGCCAAAAATAACTTTACCGTTATTAGGGACTTTAGTGACATCAATGATTTGCGCATTCGATAATTTTGATTCGATTTCTTGTATGCGACCTTCACAGAAGCCCTGTTGCTCACGTGCCGCATGATACTCAGCGTTTTCTTTTAAATCGCCGTGCTCACGAGCGTCAGCAATTGCTTCCACGATACGTGGACGATCTTCTGTCTTCAGCCTTTTAAGTTCTTGGCGCAGTTGCTCTGCGCCACGTTCCGTCATTGGAATCTGGTTCATACTAATGCAACCCTTTTATGTAATTCTTGTACCGAACTGACACGTGCGCGGTCATCGGCCGTATTGGCTTTCACGGTCGCGAATGCCGCATTCAGTGTCGTGGTATAAATCACTTTGTTTAACAACGCCTCGCGACGGATATATACCGAATCTTCGATAGCCTGACGACCCTCGACGGTATTAATAATATAGCTATACTCACCGTTTTTAATCGCATCCACGATATTCGGACGACCTTCTTGTAGCTTATTGACCACCGTACAGTCGATACCCTCTTCCGCTAACATTTTAGCAGTACCGCGCGTCGCTTCCAATTTAAACCCAAGCGCCAGTAGACCGCGCGCCAAATCCATCAGACGACGCTTATCGCTGTCGCGTACAGAAATCAACGCTTTTCCTTTCTTAGCAAGCGCTGCACCTGCACCGAGGTTAGCCTTCGCGTAAGCTTCTTCAAAGCTCTCACCGACGCCCATGACCTCGCCTGTTGAACGCATCTCTGGACCACGGATAGGATCAACACCTTGGAACTTAGCGAACGGAATTACGACCTCTTTCACTGAGTAGTAAGGTGGAATCACTTCGCTGGTGTAGCCTTGCTCTTTTAACGATTGACCCACCATCACGCGCGCGGCTACTTTTGCAAGAGGGACACCTGTCGCCTTCGAAACAAAAGGTACGGTACGTGCTGCACGAGGGTTCACCTCGATAAGGTAAATTTCGTCGTCTTTGACCGCAAACTGAGCATTCATCAGTCCCTTAACGTTCAACTCGAACGCTAATTTTCGGATCTGCTCGCGCAATTGAGCCTGGATGATGTCACTGAGTGAGTACGGAGGCAGCGAACATGCCGAGTCACCTGAGTGAACACCCGCTTCCTCGATATGCTGCATAATGCCGCCAATCAATACGTCTTCGCCGTCACAAATCGCATCGACGTCAACCTCAATCGCGTTGTCTAAGAAACGGTCGAGCAATACCGGCGCATCGTTGGATACTTTCACAGCATCGGTCAAATAACGTGTTAAGTCTTGCTCATCATAAACGATTTCCATGGCACGACCACCGAGTACATACGACGGACGAACGACCAACGGATAGCCAATGCGTTTCGCTTCGGTCAGTGCCTCTGAAATCCCTGTTACCGTTGAGTTCTCAGGTTGCTTCAGTTTCAGGCGGTTAACCGCTGCTTGGAAACGCTCGCGGTCCTCCGAACGGTCAATCGCATCAGGCGAAGTACCAATAATAGGCACACCATTGGCTTCAAGTGCGCGTGCAAGTTTCAGCGGTGTCTGACCGCCATACTGCACAATAACGCCCTTAGGCTGTTCGATACGCACGATTTCGAGTACATCTTCCAAAGTGATCGGTTCGAAATACAGACGATCAGATGTGTCGTAATCGGTTGATACAGTTTCTGGGTTACAGTTAACCATAATGGTCTCGTAACCATCTTCGCGTAATGCCAATGCTGCATGAACACAGCAATAATCAAACTCGATACCTTGGCCGATACGGTTAGGGCCACCACCGATAACCATGATTTTATCACGGTCAGAGACATCGGCCTCGCATTCTTCGTCATAGGTCGAGTACATGTACGCGGTGCTTGAGGCAAACTCAGCGGCACAAGTGTCCACGCGTTTGTAAACTGGGTGGATACCTAATTTATGGCGACGTTTACGCACTTCTGACTGGCTTACATGAAGCACATCGGCGATCCGCTCATCCGAGAAACCTCGGCGTTTCAGCGCGCGCATAACGTGTTCATTCATCCCCGCGAGTCCCAACGCATCCATCTCTTCTTCAAGCTTAATAAGCTCTTCAATTTGGATCAGATACCATTCGTCGATGCGCGTTAGCTCAAACACTTCACGTACGGTCATACCTAGACGGAACGCGTCGCCAATATACCAAATTCGCTCGGCGCCAGGTTCTTTGAGCTCACGAATCACTTTGCCGCGTGCTTCATCGCTGTCCAAGTCGACCATGCTATCGAAACCATTAGCGCCAAGCTCAAGGCCGCGCAACGCCTTTTGCATCGACTCTTGGAAGTTACGCCCAATCGCCATCACCTCACCGACCGACTTCATCTGGGTCGTTAAGCGGTCATTACAGTTGGCAAACTTTTCAAAGTTAAAGCGTGGAATTTTAGTAACTACGTAGTCCAATGCAGGCTCAAACGACGCCGGCGTCACACCGCCAGTGATTTCATTTTCAAGTTCATCTAAGGTGTAACCCACTGCCAGCTTGGCAGCAACTTTCGCAATCGGGAAACCCGTCGCTTTTGATGCGAGCGCAGACGAGCGCGACACACGCGGGTTCATTTCAATAATGACCATACGCCCAGTGTCCGGATTTAAACCAAACTGTACGTTTGACCCACCGGTTTCTACGCCAATTTCGCGCAATACTGCCATCGCCGCATCACGCATCAACTGAAATTCTTTATCCGTTAAGGTCTGCGCAGGTGCAACAGTGATCGAGTCACCGGTGTGAATACCCATCGGGTCGAAGTTTTCAATGGTACAAACGATAATGCAGTTATCGCTTTTATCACGTACCACTTCCATTTCGTACTCTTTCCATCCCAACAACGACTCATCAATTAGCAGCTCGTTAGTCGGCGACAGGTCAAGACCACGACGGCAAATTTCTTCAAATTCTTCGCGGTTATAAGCGATACCACCACCGCTTCCACCCATTGTGAAAGAGGGTCGAATGATACAAGGGAAGCCTAGACGTTCGAGTACATCAAACGCCTCTTCCATGCTGTGTGCCATTTCCGCATTCGGCGTTTCTAAACCGATTTTCTTCATCGCTTTATCAAAGCGATCACGGTTTTCTGCTTTGTCGATTGCATCAGCGTTAGCACCGATCATCTCAACTTTAAAGCGTTCTAAGACACCATGACGGTCAAGATCAAGCGCGCAGTTCAATGCGGTCTGGCCACCCATTGTTGGCAAAATCGCATCGGGACGTTCGCGCTCAATAATTTTCTCGACCACTTCCCAATGAATCGGCTCGATATAAGTCGCATCCGCCATCTCTGGGTCGGTCATGATTGTAGCTGGGTTCGAGTTGACCAAAATCACTCGGTAACCCTCTTCGCGCAGCGCCTTACATGCCTGTGCACCCGAGTAATCAAACTCACAGGCCTGACCGATAACTATCGGTCCTGCACCAAGAATCAGAATGCTTTTTATGTCAGTACGTTTTGGCATAGTTTCGTTCTATCCTTTGCTGCAACAGCTTAAGCGCGTGCTTGCATTAATTCGATAAAGTGATCAAAGAGCGCATCCGCATCATGTGGACCGGGGCTTGCTTCCGGGTGACCTTGGAAGCTAAATGCCGGCTTATCGGTTCTGCGCATACCCTGTAATGTGCCATCAAACAACGACACATGTGTCACCTCAATGGTGTCTGGTAAGCTGGACTCATCAACCGCAAAACCATGGTTTTGGCTGGTAATCATCACTCGCTTGGTACGCACATCCTGTACTGGATGGTTGGCACCATGGTGACCAAACTTCATTTTGCTCGACTTAGCGCCACTGGCGATACCGAGCAGTTGGTGACCTAGACAGATACCAAAAATAGGGATGTCTTTATCAAGTAAGGTTTTAATCGCTTCAATCGCGTAATCGCAGGGCTCTGGATCACCGGGGCCATTGGATAAGAATACGCCATCAGGATTTAGCGCCATCACTTCATCAGCCGATGTTTGCGCGGGCACCACGGTAATTCGGCAACCTCGGTCGGCGAGCAGACGCAGGATATTCTGTTTACAGCCGTAGTCATATGCCACCACATGGAACTTGTCTTGCGCAGGTGAGGTGTGTCCTTCGCCAAGCTGCCAGCTTCCCTCAGTCCAAGCATGCGTCTCTTTACACGAGACCACTTTAGCCAAGTCCATGCCTTTAAGACCTGGGAAATCACGAGCTAACTTAAGCGCTTGTTCTTCGTCAATTGGGCCCGCCATGATACAACCATTTTGCGCACCTTTCTCGCGCAAAATTCGCGTTAATTTACGTGTATCGATGTCAGCAATACCTACCACATTGTGACGTTGTAAATACTCCGTCAAGGTTTCTTGCTTGCGAAAACTACTGGCTTTTAATGTGTTATCACGAATGATCAAACCTTTCGCCCATACATGGGGAGATTCTTCATCTTCGTTATTGGTGCCAGTATTGCCAATGTGGGGGTATGTCAGGGTGACGAGTTGTTCAGTGTATGAGGGGTCAGTTAGAATTTCTTGGTAGCCTGTCATGGCTGTGTTAAAAACGACTTCTCCAACAGCAGAGCCTTCGGCTCCAATCGCTGTGCCATGAAAGATGGTGCCGTCGGCTAACACCAGTATGGCTCGGTTAGCGGATTGACTCGCTAAAATACTCAAGGGCAACCTCCGTACATAAAAAAACGGGTGAATCAATACAAAGTTGACTTCCCCGTTTAAGGTCCTTACCGCGCGTTCTTTGCTCACTGAAATCAGCAGATGACTAACATCAGGCAAATTGACCGTATTGTACGTCTTTTTTTACGCAGCGTCCAGCGCTGTTTTTAATCCAGTAGTTGCGCCAGCTGCTTTTTCAAATCCAGTACATCCGCCATTTGATAGCATTCACCCGGTGTCTGAGCCGTTAACCAGTTTGCCGCGCGCAACGCTCCTTCGGCGAAGATACGGCGGTCACTCACCCGGTGTGAAAGCTCAATGCGCTCACCCGCTTGTGCTAACCATACTTGGTGCTCACCTACGATATCCGCCGCTCTGACAACACTAAAACCAATCCCGTGTGCGCTGCGCTCACCATCGCCGCGCACACCGTCATTAATCGCTTCAAACTGCACTTGTCGCCCCCGAGCCGCCGCCTCACCGAGCGCCAGTGCGGTACCCGAAGGCCCGTCTTTCTTATGTCGATGGTGCGCTTCGAAAATCTCGATGTCGGCCTCTTTGAATGCACCGGCCGCGATGCGCGTTAATTGCTCCATCAGTGCCACACCCAAACTGGTGTTCCGCGCGTGCAAGGTGGGCACCTGGCTCGCCGTATCTCGTAGCCGTTGTTGCTGTTCGGCATCCAGCCCTGTCGTACAAACGACAATCGGACATTGGTGCGCTTCTGCGTAGGCAAGGTTCTCATGCAACGCATGGGGCAAACTAAAATCAATCAGCACATCGGGTGCGTCATCAGCCTCGGCGAGGTGACGGTAATGCGTGCCGGCAACCGATTGTCCGAGAAACTGACTCTGCTCACTGACAAAGGCATGCGATACCTCAAACCCGAATGACTCCGCGTATTGAATGATCTGCTGTCCCATGCGCCCGCTGGCACCTAATACTCCTAGTTTCATGCGCTCTCTCTTACCGCCTCCGATGGGCTGTTATCCTGCAACAAGTTCTCGCTGCGTGCAACAACACGTGCCACCATCATGTCGCCGGTTACGTTTGTCAGCGTGCGAGCCATATCGATGATACGGTCGATCGCCGCAATAAAGGCAATACCTTCTAACGGTAATCCAACCGCATTTAACGTCACCGTTAACATCACCAGTGCCGTGCCAGGTACACCCGCAGTGCCAACCGAAGCCAGCGTCGCCGTCATCATGATCAAACCGTAATCCATCCAGTCCAATGGAATCCCATACAGGTTAGCGATAAAGATACTCGCGACCGCAGGATAAATGCCACCACAACCGTCCATGTTAATGGTCGCGCCCAATGGTAATACAAAGCTTGCGTAGTCTTTAGAAACGCCCAAGCGCTCTGTTACCGCACGGTGCGCGGCTGGCAAAGAGCCGAACGAACTGCAGGTCGTAAATGCCACCACTTGCGCATCGAATACATCACGGAAAAACTGCCATGGACTCATCCCACCCAGGGTGCGAACAAAACTCCCATACACCACGACAATATGAATAAGTAGCGCTAAGTAAATGACACCAACAAATTTGGCCAACGGCAATAAGCTGCCAATGCCGTACTCGCCAATGACCCATGCCATTAACCCCAGCACGCCAATCGGCGTTAGCTGTAACACCATGCGAGTGACTTGATACATCACTTCCGCACCCGACTTAATGACGCGGCGGAGCGGTTGCGCAGGCTCACCTAATTTTTGGATAGCGATACCGATAATTGCTGCAAAGACTACGATTTGCAGAACATTACCTTCGCTCAGGGCGGCAAACGGGTTGGTTGGCACAAAGTTAAGTAATACCTGTGAGACGCTCGGAATCACTTTCTCAGAAGCGTCAGTTGCCGTGAGTGCTTGCGCTGGACTCATATCAATCAGTGTGCCTAAGGTCAGTCCAATCGCACTGGCGATAACCGCCGTAAGCATGAACATACCGATCGTTTTAGCACCCAACCGTCCTAATTTTTGACCGTCATTTAAGTCGGTGATTGCACTCACAATGGCACAGAATATGAGCGGTGCGACCAACATTTTAATCGCACGAATAAAGAGGTCGCCTAATGGCTTAAGCGCTTGCCCTACTTCTGGGAAAAACGCACCCATCAGGGCACCCACAACGAATGCACCGAGTACGCGTTGCCAAAATGGAATACTAAACCAGAGTTTAAACATAGAACGTCCGCGTCAAGAAAAATGACGCTAATGTAGCGCTATTTATTCTGCAGGTTAAAGATAATTTTTGACTAGCATATAACTAAAAAAGACCAAGCCATCGGCTTGGTCTTTTGGGTTAAATCGTGGGTTTGCTACAGGAAGGATTTCGCCCTTGCTGATGCGCTTGCCGCACTCGATTATCTAAACGAGGTGCGTAAGCTTCAATCGCATCGATACGTGTCTGAGGTGACGGGTGCGTCGATAGTAGCTCAGGTGGTGCACCCTTTGATTCTTTCGCCATATTGCGCCACAAATCAGCCGCTTCAATCGGCTTAAAACCCGCATCTGCCATATAATCTAAGCCCAACTGGTCCGCCTCAGATTCATGGGTTCGACTGTACGGGAGTAAGATACCCACTTGCGCACCAATACCGAGTGCACTCATCAACAGCGCTGCGTTTTCACTCTCGAGTTCTTTATTGGCAAGAATGGCACCGAGCTGTAACCCCGCGCCTACTGCCATATTACTCGAAACCCGTTCATTACTGTGCTCGGCTATCACATGTCCAATCTCATGACCAATCACGGCAGCGAGTTGGTGCTGGTTTTCGGCAACACCTAACAAACCACGGTATACGCCAATATTGTTACCGGGCAACGCGAATGCGTTGACAGTATCTTCATCAAATACTGTGATGTCCCAATCGGCTTGGCTATAGGGCTCGGGCAATACCTCAATTAATGCATGACTGACACATTGCACGTATGCATTAATAGCAGCGTCGTCGCTGATGGGCGTTTCGGCCTTCATCTGCTCATAAGACTGCTCGCCCATTTGGTTCAATTGGCCCTCAGGCAAAAATGCCAACTGAGACCGTCCTGTCGGCGACTTTGAGCAGCTCACCACGGTGAGCGTGGCGAGTGTCAAAGCTGCTATTTTCCAAGCCCGCATAGTGCCTCCTTAAGGCAAAACAATATTAATGGCTACTAACGATATTAGTCTTAGCTACGCAAGTCATCAAAAAATTGTTTAACACCGTCAAAGAAGCCTTTTTCCTTCGGTCTGAACTTAGCGGCCTCGTCACCGTGTCCCATCGAACTCTCAAGCTCATCGAGCAACTCGCGCTGACGCGATGACAAGTTGACAGGCGTTTCAATCACCACTTTACAAATTAAGTCACCGACCGCACCGGTACGCACAGACTTCACGCCTTTACCACGGAGACGGAAATGTTTGCCGGTTTGGGTTTCTTTTGGCACTTTAAGTTTCACTTTGCCTTCTAAAGTCGGTACTTCGATATCACCGCCAAGGGCCGCTTTAGTAAAGCTAACGGGTACCTCGCAATACAAGTTGTTTCCGTCGCGAGCAAAGATCGGGTGTTCACGTACGTGCACTTGCACGTATAAGTCGCCTGCAGGTGCGCCTTTTTCACCCGCTTCACCTTCATTCGCTAAGCGAATGCGATCGCCCGTATCAACGCCTGCCGGGATCTTAACCGATAACTTTTTGGTTTTCTCGACACGCCCTTGTCCATGACAACTATTACACGGATCTTTGATAATCGACCCGGTACCACGACAATGCGGACATGCCTGCTGCACCGCGAAAAAGCCTTGGCGCATTTGAATTTGACCCGCGCCATGACAATGGCTACAGGTTTCTGGCCGCGTGCCTTTTTTAGCGCCTGAACCGTCACAGTCCCCGCACTCCACCATGGTCGGGATCTGCAGCTCAACTTCTTTGCCTTTCACAGCATCTTCTAGCGACATTTCTAAGTTGTAACGCAAGTCCGCGCCACGTTGGGGACGTGCTTGCTGACGGCGACCGCCACCAAAAATATCACCAAAAACATCGCCAAAGATATCAGCAAAATCGGCACCACCGCCACCGAAACCACCGGCGCCAGCACCGCCACCTTGGCGCGCCTGTTGAAACGCTTCGTGCCCATATTGATCATACATCTGGCGTTTTTGTGGATCCGATAATACTTCGTAAGCCTGTTTAATCTCTTTAAACTTGACTTCCAGTTCCTTATCACCTTTTGTGCGGTCGGGGTGATACTTCATCGCCATCCGCTTGTAGGCTTTCTTAATATCTCTCTCATCGGCGTCTTTGCCGACACCTAAAATCTGATAATAATCCTGCGCCATAACCGTAATCTTCTTTTGTGATTTAACACCTGTCTAAAATAAATACACGGGCATTACCTTGCGGCAACACCCGTGTTGATATCGAAGTTGCCTAGTTAAGCTTACTTCTTATCGTCGTCTTTCACTTCCTCAAACTCAGCGTCAACAACGTCATCATCTTTTGATGATTTTGCTTGTTCAGCACCGGCTTCTGCACCACCTTGCTGTGCTTGCTGTTGCTGAGCTGCTTCCATCAGTTTCTGCGAAGCTTCCATCAACGCTTGAGACTTCGCTTCGATAGCGTCTTTGTCGCCGTCTTTAGAAGCTTGCTCCAGTTCGTCACAGGCCGTTTCGATGGCTTTCTTATCATCTTCTGATAAGGCTTCACCGACTTCTTTTAACTGATTACGCGTTGCGTGCACTAAGCCGTCCGCTTGGTTACGCGCTTGCACTAACTCTTCAAACTTCTTGTCGTCTTCAGCGTGCGCTTCAGCGTCTTTAACCATTTTTTCGACTTCGTCCTCATCAAGACCTGATGAAGCTTTGATGGTGATCTTCTGCTCTTTACCAGTGTCTTTGTCTTTCGCTGACACGTGCAGGATACCGTCGGCGTCGATATCAAAGGTCACTTCGATTTGCGGAACACCACGTGCCGCTGCGCGAATACCTTCTAAGTTAAACTGACCTAACGACTTGTTATCGCTTGAACGCTTACGCTCACCTTGCAACACATGAATCGTTACCGCTGACTGATTGTCTTCTGCAGTCGAGAATGTTTGCGACTCTTTCGTTGGAATCGTGGTGTTTTTCTCGATCAGCTTGGTCATCACACCGCCCATGGTCTCAATACCTAAGGACAGAGGACAAACGTCAAGTAGCAATACGTCTTTCACGTCGCCTTGTAAAACACCCGCTTGAACAGCTGCACCCAGTGCAACGGCTTCATCAGGGTTAACATCACGGCGAGGCTCTTTGCCAAAGAAGTCAGTCACAGCCTGTTGAACTTTAGGCATACGTGTTTGACCACCTACCATGATGATGTCTTTCACATCACTTACTGACATGTCCGCATCGGCAAGTGCTTGCTTCAATGGTTCAAGCGACTTCTTAATCAAGTCTTCAACCAACGATTCTAATTTAGCGCGTGTTACTTTAATCGCTAAGTGCTTAGGACCGGTGTTATCCGCTGTGATGTATGGCAAGTTGACTTCAGTTTGTTGTGCAGAAGACAACTCAATCTTCGCTTTCTCAGCCGCTTCTTTCAAACGCTGCATCGCTAGCGGATCTTTACGTAAGTCAATGCCTTGATCTTTCTCGAACTGCTCAACCAAGTAGTTGATCAAACGGTTATCAAAGTCTTCACCACCTAAGTGCGTGTCACCATTGGTCGCAAGTACTTCAAAAGTGTGCTCGCCTTCGACTTCGTCGATTTCGATGATCGAGATATCAAATGTACCACCACCTAAGTCATAGACCGCGATAACGTTGTCGCCCGACTTCTTGTCCATACCGTACGCAAGTGCAGCTGCGGTTGGCTCGTTGATGATACGCTTCACTTCTAAACCAGCGATACGACCCGCATCTTTAGTTGCTTGACGCTGAGCATCGTTGAAGTATGCAGGTACAGTGATAACAGCTTCGGTAACTTTCTCACCGAGAAATTCTTCAGCTGTTTTCTTCATTTTCTTCAATACTTCAGCAGAAATTTGTGGTGGCGCTTTCTTGTCGCCATCAATTTCTACCCACGCATCGCCATTGTCTGCTTTGACAATGTTGTAAGGCATGATGCCAATGTCACGCTGGACTTCGTCATCTTGGAATCGACGACCGATCAAACGCTTGATAGCGAACAATGTTTTGTTCGGGTTAGTCACTGCCTGGCGTTTCGCCGGTGCACCTACCAAAGTTTCGCCGTCATCTGTAAATGCAACTACAGATGGGGTCGTACGATCCCCTTCACCGTTTTCGATAACGCGAGGTTTGCCGCCGTCTAAAACCGCGACACATGAGTTTGTTGTACCCAAGTCAATGCCGATGATTTTACCCATAATTAGTCTCCACTACTTCTATTCTGTTCAAACCGCTCTGGTTTGAGCGTTAATGATTTCGATAACTGTTATTTGGGGGCTCTATCTAAAATTACAAGCCCTAAAACATAATTTCTCTTACAAATTATGCTTTTGTATCCACACTGCCGTTGCTATTACGTGCAACCATAACCATCGCAGGGCGCAGCAAACGGCCGTTCAGTTCATAACCTTTCTGCATCACCGCGATAATGGTGTTGTTTTTATGCTCCGCCGACTCCTGCATCGACATCGCTTGGTGAAGGTCCGGATTAAAGACCTCGCCTTCTTCACCCACCGCTTTAACACCAAATTTCTCTAGTGTTGAGGTCAAGCTCTTGTAAGTCAGCTCGATGCCTTCTAAGAAGCTTTTCAATTCTGCATTGTCGGTATCCGCTGCTTGCATCGCGCGCTCGAGATTATCGACACTGGTGAGGAGTTCGTTGGCGAACTTCTCTAACGCAAATTTGTGCGCTTTTTCGACATCTTGACTGGCACGGCGACGTACGTTTTCCATTTCAGCTTGGCTACGTAACACCGACTCTTTTTGCTCGTTAACTCGGGCTTCGGCCTTAGTCAACGCGAGCTCGAGTTCAGCGATACGGTCCGCTTGACTATCAGCTGCCGCAGCTGTCTGTTGCTGGGTCTCTGGCTGCTCATCACTGCCGAGCGCTTGCTCAGCTGCTTGTTCAGCAGCCTGTTGAGCGGCTTCTTGTTGAGCCGCCTCTTGTGCCTGCTGCTCAAAGTTTTCAGTTGTTTGCTTAGATTGCTTATCACTCATAACCCATACTCTTTAAATGTCCAATGAACGTATGCGTTGTTATGTGGGGATAGTCGGATTAAGATTCAAGACCTTTATTTAGCTTGATAAAAATTAACGCAACACGTAGCGTTAACTAAAGACTGAAGGATAGCGTTAAACCCTATGACACAACCCGCATTTAAGCGCGTCGCGCTGCTTGGAAAAATAAATGATACTGGTACCCGTCACACGCTTGAGGCGCTCATTAGTGCCTTGTGCGAAAGTCAGTATGAAGTCTGTCTCGAACAACGCTGCGCCGCGCAAGTTAAGCCCGGCAGTTGCATTGAGACCGGCTCACTGGACAAGCTCGGTGAGTGGGCCGATATAGCCGTGGTTGTTGGGGGCGATGGCAACATGCTCGGTGCTGCCCGCGCCTTGTGTGATCATGATGTTGCCGTGATCGGTGTTAATCGTGGCAACTTGGGTTTCCTTACCGACTTGGCGCCCGAAGATGCCGTCAGTGCATTAATGGATGTTTTAGCAGGAGAATACGTCAAGGAGGAGCGCTTTTTGCTCTCTGCATCGGTTAAGGGTGAAACCGTCAAACAGCAAGGCGTGGCAGTCAACGAAATCGTATTGCACTCCGACAAAGTCGCCCACATGATTGAGTTTGAACTGTATGTTGACGACCAATTCGTATTTTCACAACGCTCCGACGGCGTGATCGTCGCTACCCCGACGGGCTCTACGGCATACTCATTATCTGGTGGTGGGCCTATTTTACACCCCAACTTGAACGCCATAACGCTGGTTCCCATGTTTCCGCATACACTCAGTAGTCGCCCTATTGTGCTGGATGCCAATTCGCAGGTGCGCCTGCGTGCTGCCAAAGATAACGACCACCTGCAGATAAGTTGCGACGGTCATGGTCGGCTTGATGTGTTGCCCGGTGACGAAGTCATTATCGAAAAACATCCTCACACGCTGACCATGGTGCACCCAACAACCCATAGCTACTACCATGTACTGCGCAATAAGCTAGGCTGGGGTAGCCGTCTGTTCTAACTGACTAAAAAAAAATCACTCACTGCATTGCAATTGAACAATAATACTGTATAACTACTGTATAAACTGTATAAGCACACAGTATTACTGTTCTTTTTATTGTGAGGAGCCCAGCCATGTTGACTGAGTTACACATTCGCAATTTTGCAATCGTCAAGCAGTTAGATATTGAATTTAAAAATGGAATGACAGCCATCACGGGCGAAACCGGTGCGGGTAAATCCATTGCCCTTGATGCGCTTGGACTGTGCCTTGGCGGTCGCGCCGACGCAAACTGGGTTAGACCGGGCTGTGACAAAACCGATATCAGTGCTCGTTTTACGATTAACAAAGGCAGCCCTGCTCATCAGTGGCTTATCGACAACGAGCTCGATGACGATTTGGAATGTGTATTACGTCGCACGATCAGCAAAGATGGTCGATCACGCGCTTGGGTCAACGGCGCGCCTGTCACGCTGACTCAACAGCGAGCGCTCGCCCCCACCTTGGTTAATATCCATGGCCAACATGAACATCAGCTGTTGGTGAAAGAAGAGCATCAACGTGAGCTCTTAGATCAGTTCGCGCAGCACGCGCCCCTGATTGAGGATGTGCAAACGAGCTACCGCAATTGGGCGATGACCGAAAAACGCTTTCGTCAGCACCAACAGCGTAAGGAAGAGCTCACCGCCCAAAAGCAGTTGTTAACGTATCAAGTGAAAGAGCTCAATGAGTTTAATATCGGTGATGGCGAGTTTGAGCAACTCGAAAGCGATCATAAACGTTTAACTCATGTCCGAGCGCTCACAGAAAACAGCGCGTTCGCATTAAATGCGCTGTATGACGGTGAACACAACAATGTATCAGGACTCATTCAGGCGGCGCATGGTCGCTTAGAAGAGTCAGCCGAGCTGGACGAGCAAATACAACCCATTTTAGCGTTACTTGAGCAGGCTAAGGTTCACATTGAGGAGACAGCGCTCGAGTTGCGTAGTTATCAAGAGCAGCTCGATATTGATCCTGAGCAACTTGAGACCACGGAAAAACGCATGAGCCAAGCCATTGCGCTTGCCAAAAAGCACCATGTTGCCCCAATCGATCTGTACGCTCACCATCAGCAGCTACAACAGCAATTAGATGAACTCGAGCGCGCCGAGGAAGATAACGAGCAACTCGCCGAGCAACGCCAGGCGTTACGTAGTTTGTATCGTGAAGCTGCGGTTAAATTATCAAACAGCCGTCAAAAGGCGGCCGATAAACTGGGTAAAGAGATATCACGTGCGATGCATAAACTGAATATGCCGCACGGCGAGTTCGTTATTCGAGTTGACCATGACGATAAAGCGACAGCTACACTGTGGGGCACCGATGAAATCTGCTTTACCGTGACAACAAACCCTGGCCAACCGCTCCAAGCGCTCAGTAAAGTTGCCTCGGGTGGGGAACTATCACGCATTAGCCTTGCCATACAGGTCATGTGTGCCAACCAGAATACGGTGCCGACCATGATGTTCGATGAAGTCGACGTAGGCGTCAGTGGTCCCACGGCAGCTGTTGTAGGTTCAATGTTGCGTAGCTTAGGTGAGCAGTGCCAAATTATCTGTGTTACCCACTTACCGCAAGTTGCTGCCAAAGGGCACCACCAAATGCAGGTTTTAAAGCATACCGATGGCGCACAAACAGAAACACAGGTTTGGCAGCTTAATGAAGAACAACGAATCGATGAACTGGCTCGCCTCTTAGGCGGCGACAGCATCACCGAGAAAACGAAAGATAATGCGCGGGAGTTACTTATTCACTAAGTTTTCCTGCGGCAATGCTAGCTAACTCGGTTTTGTTTGTTTATCATCGGTGACAACATTTAACGGTAAGAGTAGTTAATGAAACAAATCGCAAATACATTGGCCGCCGTCGCGGTCGTCGCAGGACTATCTGGATGCTCTGTATTAAACGACTGGGTTTATCGTATTGATATCCCGCAAGGTAATTACCTTGAACAACGTGACGTCGATAAACTTCGTGTAGATATGACGCAGGAACAAGTCGCGTTCGTGCTTGGACGTCCTGTTGCAGAAAATAGCTTTGACAGCGACCGCTGGGTTTACGTGTACGATATGAACCCGAATGAGGGTGAACCCTTCCGCAAAGAACTGGTGCTCGACTTTAATGATGAGAAGTTAGCCAGTTTATCCGGTGATTTTGATAAGCCAGAAAACTTCGATACACCGCTAGAACCTTAAAGGGATAGAACCCTATGGCGCAGCCGCTCATAGAAGAGCTCGGTGAAGTTTTAAAGAGCCCCAAAGACTCGCGGATCTTCCGCGCGATAAAACTGCAAAATGGATTGTCAGTTTTGTGCGTACAGATCCCGAACAGCAAAAAGGCCTCTGCGGCTCTCGCAGTGAGGGCCGGTCATTTTAACGACCCGCTTGAAACGCAAGGCCTCGCACATTTTCTCGAACATATGCTCTTTTTGGGTAATGAGCAGTTCCCCGATCCGAATGAGTTTTCTGAGTTTTTAAGTGCGTATGGTGGTCAGCAAAACGCATGGACAGGGTCAGAGTTTTGTAGCTTTTTCTTTGATTGCCAAACACGCGCTCTATCGCGCGCTTTAGATTATTTCTCGGCAATGTTCAAAACACCGCTATTCGACGAAACGTTGATCAATAAAGAGCGGCAATCCATCGATTCTGAATTTAGGCTCAAAGAAAAAGATGAACTAAGACGGTTGTACCAAGTGCATAAAACAACCTGCAACCCAGCGCATCCATTTAGTAAGTTTTCCGTCGGCAATTTAGACACGCTGGTGGAAAACGATAGCTATACGTTACAAGATCAGCTGTGGGCTTTCTTTAATACCTATTTTAATGCCAACAATATGCGTTTAACCATTGTCGGTGCTCAGCCTGTGGACGAATTGGCGCGGCTTGCAAAACAGTTCTTTGCCGATATACCGAGTGGAACCCCTAGCAGCTCGAAGCCGTTGGAAGATTTGCCGCTCTATTTGCCATCACAAATCGGCGTATATATCCAAGTTAAGCCGGTTAACCCTGCTCGCCGACTCATTATTACACTGCCTTTGCCTGGTATCGACGACGACTATAAGAACAAAACAACCAGTTTCATTGCGCATATTCTAGGTTATGAGGGGCCTTACAGTCTTTATGCCACACTCAGGTCGCAAGGTTGGGTCAATAGCCTCTCAGCGGGCGGTGGAATGAGTGGCAGTGGCTATAAAGATTTTAATATCAATATCCAGCTCACCGAAGAAGGCGTCAAAAACGCACTGTTTGTTGCACAAACTGTATTTAGCTATATTCGGCAGATCAAACGCGAAGGTTTAGCAGACTGGCGTTATGAGGAAAAGCGGCTCACGTCCGAGCTGTCGTTTCACTTTCAGGAAACACCGCCCGCGGGTGAACTAGCACCACAACTGGCGGTTAATGCGCATCACTATCCTATTTACGATATCGTTTATGGCGATTACCGCATGGATGGTCTTGCTTTAGAACGTGCTGAGAGCACGCTCGACCTCATGATACCTGAACGTGCGCGCATCACATTAATTCATTGTGACGTAACAACCGATCAGCAAACAGACTTATATCATACGCCCTACAGTATTCGCTCGTTATCAGCGACTGAGCTTGCCATACTCAACGACGAGCCTAATGACTCTGATGCTCGACTTCCAGAGCAGAACCCCTATATTACCGATCATGTTGAGCCCTATCCGCTTGAGCGTAGGCTGAACGAACCAAAAGCGGTCATCAATAAAAATGCGGTTACCATTTGGCACTATCAAGACCCTGACTTTCGAGTGCCTAAGGGCCATATCTATCTTAATTTAGAGTCGCCTAAAGTGAATGAGTCAGCGACCCACTTTGCCGCTGCACGGCTTTGGTCAGAGTTGTTGATCGATTCGTTAAATGAGTCTCTGTATGACGCCGAAGTCGCAGGGTTACACTTTAATATTTATCCAACGCAATCCGGCATGACGATTCATACAATGGGCTTATCAGCGGGTCAATTGCCTTTACTCAAGCAGTTAATGAAACAAGCGTGGAAAGTTAAGTTTCAACGATCACGCTTTGAGGCCGTCGCTCAGCAACTGCAACAGAACTGGCAATCGGCCCATAAAAACCAGCCGCTTAATCGACTCTTTGCTGAGCTCAATCTGACCTTACAACCTCGCTTGTTCCCATTGCATGATATGGCTGAGGGTTTGAGTAAGCTGAGTTACAAACGGTTTTCTCAGATGAGTAATGACCTTTTTAGCTCAATGACAGTCTCAGCATTGATTCATGGCGACTGGCAGTCCGAAACAGCACTTGAGCTACATGAATTGATTCGTGAAAGTGCAGGTGAACGACTCACGGCGCAGCCTCCACACCTGAAGCCTAAACGAGTGCCGCCCAATGAGGTGCTTACACTTTCTGTTGCACAAGCAACCGACGACAATGCAGCGCTGATCTACTTCCAAGGCGAGGATGATAGTGCGGAACAACAAATCACGTGGATGTTGGCTCAACAGCTACTCAATGCCGGTTTATTCGATGAATTGAGAACACAGCGCCAGCTTGGCTATGTGGTCGGCAGCCAATACTTTCCCGTGCGACGTCTGCCCGGCTTTATGGCATTTGTGCAGTCGCCAACTCATCAAGCTGAGTCATTACAAGAAGCCATTTCCAGCGTATTGTCCGAAAAAGTCGAGCAATTAGATGACTTCCTCACTTTACAACGCTGGAAGCACGCTAAACACACGCTTGCAGAACAGTTAACCGTCAGCGATCGTAGCCTACGAACGCGCAGTCAGCGCTTTTGGGGCGCCATCCAAATGGGAGAAACAGACTTCGACCGCAACTATGAGTTAAACCAAGCGCTTGAACGGCTGCAGCTCTCTGATTGGCTTAATGAAATCAAACGCTTAATTATTGAACAACCAAGACAAATTGTATTGTTATCCCGTCAACAATAGGCGTTATAATAGCTTTGACAGATTTTGGTCTATGCGTTAGCGTAACACTCAGTTAACAAATTATAAGAGCTGTAGAGCAGCCATTAATCAGGTCCTTAACTTGCGTGTATCAATCATCACCTTAGTTTGCCTTGTTTTTGCCTTGGCTACTTTCAGTCCTTATTGTGTGTCGCACGATACGCCTCACTCGACGGCACAGCTCAATGCGCCGATTATCGATATCGAGGCGGGTCCCTTAGGCTTTCTTTGGATAGCGACACCCCAAGCGATATATCGGTTTGATGGCTCTAGTCTACGTAAAGTAAAGCTTCCCAGGCTTTCTACATCGCAACTACCAACCGACGTTCACTGTCTTACAAATAGACAAGATCAGGCGCTACTGATTGGTAGTAGCATTGGCATCCTCGCGTTACCGTTTAAGTCTGCAGAACTTGAAGCATCACTCTTACTTCAGAGTAAACACCTTTTAGACAGTGGTATTCAGCATATTACTTCGATAACGGGCTCACCTTTGGTGGCGCAAAATGAAAACTCACTATTAATTCAGCACCAAGATGAACTGTTACCCCAACCACTGCAGTATGACGACGAACCAGTACAAAATATCCGCTTCATTAAGTCTGTAGGCGACTGGATCTGGCTTGCAGAAGGACAAGAGATTTATGTTTGGGATGGTTTGGGAAGTAATCTATTTAAATTGACGATCGAAAACCCGGTCACCGAACAACTGCCTCAAGGACAATTAATCGATATTGAGCGAACGGATGAAGGACTGTTTTTGCTCTATCGTCAAACTCTCGTTCAGTTGGACAACCGCTATCGATTAGTTAATCAACTCTCGTTAGACACGCTCGACATTTCAGGAGCGCCGTTAGAGCTCAATAAATTGCCCTCGGGCAAACTCGCGTTGCTAGCCTCCAACCAACTATACCAACTTCAAAAAAGGTCTGACGGCGCGTTTGAGTTAAACGCACTCAACAACAACCGACATATTAATCCCCCTTGGCGCCAGCATTATGTTGAAGGTGGGTTTAGTGTACTTATCAACCAGCGAGGCCAACTTGAAGTAGTTGAAGCACCGGGGCAAACGCCGAATGCATTATGGTTAAACACTCAACCCACCAATTCAGGCACGGTTTATATTGATTACTCATTGCCTGCGTTCAATCAGGCAAAACCACAAGCCTTTGAATATCGCATCGAGCCTTTGCAACAAGAGTGGCAAAAAACGCTCCAGCCGCTGCAAAAAATTAAAGTCTCGAACTTATCTGACGGACAGTTCACTTTGTCAGTCCGAGCCCTATCGTTAGAACAAGGCGAGTGGATAAATAGCCAACAAACTTTTGTCATGCGATCGACTGGTTTTTCTTCGCTACAGGTCGGTCTTATTATTTTTGCTCTGCTAAGCGTAGCGCTTACCCTTGGCTACCTGATGTTCACTGCTAAACTCAGGTCGTTTAACAAGCTCGAACGAGCGAATGCGTCACTTCACCGCCTACTCGAAGGCACACAGCAACAACTGTGGACCTGGCGCGTTAACGAAAATGAAGTCGAGCGCACGTACATTTGGCCGAATTGCAGTCAGTTCCCGTTAGATGGTGTACGTTTTGGCATAGGTCAACATGAAGACAGCAATATACACCCCGATGATATCCGCCAACTCAGCCAAACCTTAGCGCATGTTAAGGACGGCAAATTACGCCAATATCAGTGTACTTATCGATTAAAGAATGGAACTCAGTGGGTGTGGGTATTAGAACGTGGTGAGGTGGCTGAAGAAGACGCCGAAGGCGCGCCACGAGCAATTCACGGTGTACTGAGCGATATTTCAGATATCATTAATAGTGATGAGCGTATTGATATGCTTGCAACGTCACTGACGAACATTTCAGATGGTATCTGTATATTCGATCGTTTCTTCAGAAAGCGTGAGATTAATAATGCATACGAACGGATTACGGGTTACGAGCGATCACAAGTTATCGGACAAGCGTTCGCACTACCTCATTACGATCGTGATTTTACTGATCAAATAAAACACACTGTTCTGCGCCAAGGACGATGGTCGGGCGAAGTCACTGACTTTAAAGCAGACGGCTCCGAGCTGTTGCTTGAACTTACATTTGACGCGGTACGCTCAGATAACGGTGATATTAAGCTCATTGTCGCGAGTTTCTCCGATATCACCGAACGGCGTAATACCGAAAATGAACTACGCCGCTTGTCAAACACCGATAGTTTAACCGGGTTGCCGAACCGCTCATATTTTCAAGTAAGCCATTCTAACTTAGTGCGTAAGCGTGTGTCTCATGCGCTGTTGCTGTTTGACTTAGATGACTTTAAACGGATCAATGATTCTTTGGGTCATGAGGTCGGTGATGAGTTGCTCTGCCGTGTTGCTGATAGGTTAGCTGATCTGGGACGTCGTCAAGATACGTTGTATCGACTTGGCGGTGACGAATTTGGCATACTGGTAGAAGACAACACTGACATTAACGTTATCAGCACCATCGCTCAGCAGGTTAATGCAGAAATTGCAAAGCCTTACAATGTGAAAGGACATGAAATCGCGTTAGGCAGTTCAATTGGTATTGTTCTTTATCCGCACGATGCGCATACCTCCCAAGAACTTTTACAAAAGGCTGATACGGCGATGTATCACGCAAAGCAACGTGGCGGCAATTGCTACCAATTCTTCAACGCTCCGATGAACGAAAATGCCATTCAGCGTTTAGTGCTCGAAAGCCAAGTGCGTCATGCTATCCGTAATGAACAGGTTGAAGTGTTTTATCAACCCAAAATGGAAATCGCCACGGGGCACATATCAGGTATCGAAGCGCTAGCACGAATACGTGACGAGTATGGTCAATTTATCAGTCCTTCTCAATTCATTCCTCTCTGCGAGGATACCGGACTTATTATTCCATTGAGCGAGCAAGTTTTACGTCAAGCATGTCGTGACATGCGCAACCTACTCGCCTTGCAGGGATCGCCTCGCAGTGTCGCTATAAACCTTTCAGCGCGACAGTTTACTCAGTCCAGTTTAGCGTTGTTTATTGAGCAGGTTCTACAAGAAGAACAGATGCATCCTCGCCACATCGAGTTTGAAATTACCGAAGGTATGGTGATGAGTGATCCAGAACGTGCCATTGCAATGCTTGAAAACTTGGCAGACATGGGCGTTCAGCTTGCGCTCGATGATTTTGGTACTGGGTACTCGTCGTTGTCATATTTAAAACGCTTCCCGATGCACACACTCAAAATTGATAAAGAGTTTATCGACGATATCACCTTTGATGAGCGCGATCGCAAAATGGTCGAATCGATTATTGGGATGGCACACAATCTCGGGCTTAAAGTGGTTGCCGAAGGGGTCGAGCAGAAAGCACAATTAGATATATTGCGACGTTTGCAGTGCGAGTATATTCAGGGGTATTACTTCGCAAAACCGATGAGCGCCGAGGCGCTCATCGAATTCATCGCTAAACAGCAACTCGCTTATTCATAAAAGCGTTTGCCCTGTTCAGCCATTTGTTTCAGTAACGGAGCCGGTTGATAACGGTCACCGCGCTTCTCAGCCAAGCGCTCCATACGCTTCACAATACTACCAATACCCTCGGCATCCATATAGCGGAAAGGGCCACCGCGGAACGGCGGGAAGCCAATACCAAAGACAGAGCCAATATCGCCATCACGCGCACTGCGAATAATGCCTTCTTGCAAACAGTAAGCGGCTTCATTCAACATAGGTAGCACACACAGTTCCGCGATTTCTTCACCATCGTGTTTAGCTTGCGGCTCGATATTAAGCAAACTGTAAACCGACTTATCAACGGGTTTACCTTTTACACCCTTACCGTATTGGTAGAAGCCTTTATTGTTCTTCTTACCTTTGCGGTCATCACCGATGAGCTTATCGAACGCGGCCGGCGCTTCAAAACGCGTACCCAATTCTTTAACCAAAATCGGCGCCACTTTAGCTGCAACATCAATACCCACCTCATCTAACAAGGTAATGGGTCCCACCGGGAAGCCAAACTTAACCAGTGATTTATCGATGTGCTCAATAGGTTCCCCACCAATAAGCAGGCGAGCCGCCTCATTCATGTAAGGCGCTAATATGCGGTTGACGAAGAACCCAGCGCCATCTTTTACAACGATAGGCGTCTTGCCTTGTTTTTTAGCCAATGCCACCGTAGTTGCGATGGTTTCTTTCGAGGTCTGTTCGTGCGTGATGATCTCAGCCAGCGGCATTTTGTCCACCGGAGAGAAATAGTGAAGGCCGATCACGCGCTCTGGATATTGTGCACCTTCGGCGATCTGCGTAATGGGCAACGAGCTGGTATTGGTTGCGAAAATAACGCCCTCTTTACCGTGACTCTCAACATCAGCGACCATTTTCTTCTTCAGATCAAGATCTTCAAATACCGCTTCAATCACCACATCAACCCGATCAAATCCCGAATAATCGAGTGAGCCACTCAACGACAGCATGGTCTTCTCAAGCTCAGCGCGGCGCATATGACGACGCTTGACTTTCTTATTCAAACGCTCATAACTGTAATGCAGCGCATGGGTAATACCCTCGGGGCTAATGTCCTTAATACGTGCTGGAATACCCGCTTTCGCCGCCGTGACAAAAGCAATACCACCGCCCATTAAGCCGCCACCCAAGACACCGACTCGCTTTACCTCGCCTGGTTTAACACCATCCGCGCCGGTTTCCTTTTTCATTTCAGTGGTCGCGAAGAAGATCTGTCTAAGCTGGTAAGATTCAGGCGTCATCGCCAACTCACCAAAGGCACGCGCCTCGTAATCGAGACCGGCATCGCGACCCTTTTCAACACCCGTCTTGACCGCTTTGATGATCTTATCAATCGCAGGGTAATTGCCTTTCGCCTTAGCTTGCGCTTGTTCACCCGCCTTTTTGTAAATAATGCCGCGGCCATAAGCGGTAGCCTCAAGTAGCTTGCTCACCCCTTTGAGGTTTGCCTTTGCAGGCTTCGCCTTAGCTTTCTTGGCTTGTTTGACGGCGGCATCTAGCAAGATCGAGTGCGGTACGATCTCGTGCACTAAGCCGGCTTTTAAGGCTTGCTTTGCACGCAGCTGTTTACCCGTAAGAATCATTGTCAAGCCCTGCTGAACACCGACCAATGCAGGTAAACGTTGGGTACCGCCCGAGCCTGGCAATAAGCCCAATTGCACCTCAGGTAGCCCTAATGCTGTCTTTTCACTGTCGGTACAGACGCGCACATGACAGGCCATCGCCAGTTCAAGACCGCCACCTAAGCAGGCACCGTGAATAGCGGCAACCACAGGTACGTTCAACTGCTCGATACGGTCAAACATTGCTTGGCCTTTTCGTGCCAAACTCTCGGTATCCGCAGCGGTTTCACAATCATTAATCATGTTGATGTCAGCGCCCGCAATAAACGAGTCGGGTTTACCGCTGATAAACACCACACCTTTTACATCACTGTTGTCTTCAAGGCGGTTCATTAAACGTCCCACCTCGTCCGCAAAACTATCCTTCAAGGTGTTCATGCGTTCGCCGGGCACATCAATGGTGATCACGGCAGTACCATCATCCCGAATATCTAGATGAAATGCGTTATTGTCTGTCATTATTCGCTCTCCAAAATCATCGCTGCGCCTAAACCACCCGCTGCACAGGCTGTTGTCAGTGCGGTTCCGCCGCCACGACGACGCAATTCATACAGCATTTGTGTAATCATTCGAGTACCGGTTGCCGCGAACGGGTGTCCATAGGCAATCGAACCACCGAGCACGTTAAACTTCTCTGGATCCACCTCACCGATGGCTTGATCACGCCCCAGTTTTTCTTGCGCGAATTTTTTGCTCGCAAACATTTTCAGGTTGGTCAGTGTTTGCGCTGCAAACGCTTCATGCATATCAATCAAGGTAAGATCGTTAAGCGTCATGCCGGCACGATCTAACGCAATCGGTGTTGCATAACTTGGACCCATCAACATATCTTGCTCGACTTCAAGCGCCGCAAATGCATAGCTGCGTAAATAACCGAGGATCGGATAACCCAGCGCCTTTGCTCGACTTTCTGTCATCATCAGTACGGCTGACGCTCCGTCCGTCAATGGTGTTGAGTTGGCGGCCGTCACGGTGCCGTGTTTTCTATCAAACACCGGTTTGAGCTTACCAAGCTTCTCTAACGAAGAATCACCACGAATATTATTGTCGCGGTCAATATGCTTCTTATACGGCTCTGGGTATGCGGTCATCACCTCATCGTTAAGGTAACCGGCTTCCCATGCTGCGTGTGCACGCTGGTGTGAGTTCACCGTTAACTGGTCTTGATCCTCGCGTGAGATATTATGGCTCTTCGCCATTTGCTCCGCGGTTTGCCCCATGCTCAGGCCAGTCGAATACTCAGCGACCGCTGGCGGCACAGGTAATAGGTCTTTCAGTCCCAAGCGGCGTAAAATCGCAATGCGTTGACCTAAGCTTTTCGCTTTATTTAAATCAACTAACGCGCGTCCGAGTTTACGACTAACACCGATCGGTAATACCGATGACGAGTCGGCACCGCCCGCAATACCGATATCCACATGACCTGTCATCATTGCCTCGGCAACATTGACTGCAGATTGGAAGCTGGTGGCACAGGCACGCGTAACGCTGTATGCATCCGTTGACACGGGTAATTCAGTTCCCAAGACAATCTCACGGGCGATATTGGGTGCTGCAGGCATTTGCACAACCTGTCCAAATACCAATTGCTGTACCAATTTACCGTCAATTCCCGTACGATTGATCAGCTCTTGGACGACCATTTTGCCGAGATCGACCGCGGGGATGCCATGAAAGTCTGTTGCCTGGCGTGCGAAAGGTGTTCTTAAGCCCGCTACAAAAGCAATGCGGTCCCCTTTCGGTGTTAGCAACCGTTCAGTTGCAGACATATGATTTCTCCATTAAAGATTAAGCGTCAAACACTGGTCTGACCACACAAGATGTTACAAATTCTAGCGGTTTAATCTAAAGATTAAAACCTCGGTTTTCGTTAAAGTAGAGAACATCATTGAAAATAGCATGCTCAGGCTGCATAACAATACAACTGAGTACAAATCATTCGCAAAATAGATAGTCAAAGCGGGAGCACCATGGCTGCTGAACAATTCAAACAACTGCAAGCATTTTTAGATAGTCAAGTATTGGGACAGCCGGAGTTCACCAAGAACTTGTTAATCGCGGTACTCGCTGATGGTCACCTCCTCGTTGAGGGGCCACCGGGTCTTGCAAAAACACGTGCGGTACAGGCACTGGCAAAAGGCATCGAAGGTGACTTTCACCGTGTGCAGTTTACCCCCGATCTGTTGCCAGCCGATTTAACGGGCACAGACATTTACCGCCCTGAAACAGGCTCTTTTGATTTTCAACAAGGTCCTCTATTTCATAATCTGATTCTTGCCGATGAGATCAACCGTGCACCCGCGAAAGTACAATCCGCGTTATTGGAGGCAATGGCTGAGCGACAAATCACCGTCGGTCAACGTAGTTATCCATTATCGGATCTATTTATGGTGTTGGCGACACAAAACCCGCTCGAGCAAGAAGGTACTTATCCATTGCCAGAGGCGCAGTTAGATCGCTTTTTGATGCATCTCAACCTCGACTACCCAGATGCCGAGACAGAACTGAAAATTTTACGGCTGACACGTGGTGAAGCCATCGATGGACAAGCCGTGATGCCTACACCACTCACACAGAGTGAGTTATTTGCTGCACGCACACAGGTGTTACAGCTATTTTTGGATGAAGCGGTTGAACAGTATTTGGTGCAACTGGTCATGGCGACCCGTGTACCTGCTAACTATGACGCAACCCTTGCAAGTTGGTTGACCTATGGCGCAAGTCCGCGCGCGACTATCGCATTAGAACGTTGCGCACGTGCAAATGCCTGGCTCGATGACCGTGATTTTGTAACCCCAGACGATGTTCGCGAGGTGTTTTTCAACACCTTACGTCACCGTATTATCATTAGTTATCAAGCAGAAGCAGATGGCATCAATGCGGATACCGTACTTGAACGTATTCTCGAACTCGTGCCATCCCCTTAATGATGATGCAAAGTTTAACCACAGAGCAATGGCTTGAACGACTGCATACAGATGGCTTACGACCCAGTATGCAAGAACTCATGTACTACCGCACTAAACTGCCTGCTTTTGCACGCCATCAACGACAACTGCCGGCCTCGTCGCAGTCGGGTGCGCTACTGAGTAAGACCCGTGGGCGGGGTATGGAGTTTGATGAGGTGCGTCATTATCAACCTGGTGATGATGTACGTTCAATTGATTGGCGCGTCACCGCTCGCACCGGTAAAGCGCATACCAAACTGTACCGTGAAGAAAAAGACCGTCCCGTCTATATTGTGGTCGACCTCGCGTTAACACAGCTGTTTGGTAGCCAGTTACTGTTCAAATCGGTGCAAGCCTGTCACCTAGCTTCAGCACTCGCTTGGCAAACGCTTCAGCGCGGTGACAAAGTCGGTGGTATCATTAGCAATGGATGGCTACAGAAAGAATATAAACCCAGTTTACAACACAAATCGGTAATGCACTTTTTGCGTGGATTACTGGAAATTCATCAAGACAGCTTTGTACGGTGGCAACAACAGTCTGCACCGCACGTGGCACCATTAAGCGACAGTATTGAGCACCTTACGCACTTGGTGAAACCCGGTAGTTTGATTAACCTAATCAGTGACTTTGAGCACCTTGATAACAGCTCATTGGAACAGTTAGCGCGCTTAAACACACGCAGTTCTGTGCGAACATTTAAATTATACGATCCGATGGAGCAAACATTGCCTGAGGGTTATTCAAGTCAACCGCTGAGCGTTCATGATGGTGAGCGGCAAGCCATGGTCAATCTTAATAACGTACGCCAACGCCGTGACTATCAGCAGCAGGCAACAAATGAATTAACGCGCTTATCTGAGCGCTTCAAACACTATCGTTTACCGATGACCTTGGTAAGTTCTGCAGTCGCCCTTGAGCAACAATGGCCCGAATTACGGTGATCACATGTCTGGTTTAAAACAACAAGCCGATATCAGCCAATTAAAAGATATTGTTGAGCCGCAAAGCGCCTCGTTTTTACCGCTCGCGACACCGGTTTGGGTGACTTTGATACTGGTATTAATCGGTCTGAGCGTGGCGGTTATTTACCTATGGCGAGCGCATCAGCGCCGTAAGCCCTTGCGGTATGCACAACAGTCATTGCATCAACTTCAACAACCTACGGCGAAAGATATCACCTTCATCGCTAAGCGCGCAGCATTGGTCTATTTCCCGCGCCGTCAAATAGCCCAATTAAGCGGACGCACCTGGCTCGAGTTCCTCGGCGCCAATGAGCAGCAGCACGGTGAACTTCTCGCTAATGCCGACCGCCTGCTTTTTCAACCGGGTCACCAAGAATGGGTCAACCAATATCAAGCGCTCGTGGAGAATTGGCTTAGTCAGTCGCCAAGGAGGTTAACCCGTCATGTTTGAGTTTGCCTGGCCATGGCTGTTTTTGTTAATACCGCTACCGCTGTTTGTGCGTTATTTTTTACCACGCGCTCATCAGCAAGCTTCTGCCATCCGTATCCCAAATTTACACGGATTAAGCGATGGACAGCGTGATGCTCGCTCACGTCCCGTCATGTGGATTTTATTATGGCTGTGCTGGTTACTGGTTGTCGCAACGGTCGCCCGCCCGCAGTGGCTGGGCGAACCGCTCCCCGTTCGCAACGAAGGGCGTGAGATTATGCTGGCGGTCGACTTATCCGGATCGATGGAGATTGCCGACATGGCACTGGACGGCCGTAATGTAGACCGATTAGAAATGGTGAAAGCGGTTCTTGGCGACTTTATTGAGCGTCGCAAAGGCGACCGACTCGGACTCATTCTGTTCGCAGATACCGCATTTTTGCAAACCCCGATCACATACGACCGTAAGACCGTTCAGCAAATGTTGGATGAGTCGGTGTTGGGTTTAGTCGGTGAGCGTACCGCGATTGGCGACGCGATTGCTCTTGCGGTCAAACGTTTTAAAGGTAAAGAGGAAACAAACCGCGTATTAGTTTTGCTTACTGATGGCCAAAACACCGCCGGCAACCTCAGCCCCGATCAAGCATTAGAGCTTGCCAAAGCCTTTGATGTCCGAATCTATCCCATCGCCGTGGGCGCAGAAGAAGTTGTCGTTGACAGCATGTTTGGCCAACGCAAAGTGAATCCATCCCGCGATCTGGATGTCCCTTTAATGCAAAAACTGGCTGATGAAACCGGGGGCGAATATTTCCGTGCGCGCAGCACCGAGGAGCTCGAACGTATTTACCAATTACTGGATGAACTTGAGCCCGTTCGCGGTGCCGAACAGCAATTGCGTCCACGCCAAGCACTGTTTTTCTGGCCGCTATCCGGTGCGCTCATCTTACTGACGTTATTGAGCGTCATGCACTATCGTCCATGGAGAAGTCAACATGGCTGATTTTCACTTTTTACGTCCGATTTGGTTACTCGCGCTAGTACCGCTTGCCTTTCTGTACTGGCGTATTTTGTTCATACGAAAGCACCAATCTGGATGGCATCAGTGGTTGCCCAAACACCTATCTCAAGTACTAGTAAACAGCGGTGGCAAAGTGACCTTTTGGTCCGCTCACCGCTTAGGTCTATTTTGGCTGGTCGCCACACTGGCACTGAGCGGTCCTACTTGGGAACGGCTTCCTCAACCGGTCTACCAACTCGATAGTGGACAAGTCGTGGTACTCGATATGTCACCCTCACTTCTCGCCGAGGACGTCAATCCTAACCGCTTAACGCGCCTGCGTTTTAAAGCAATGGATCTGGTGCGCTCCGGTTTGGACGGAGATACGGGTTTGATAGCGTATGCCGCCGATGCATTTACAATCAGTCCGCTGACTGAGGACAATAATAATTTACTGACATTGATTCCGTCACTCTCGCCTGAGATTATGCCGGCATCTGGCAACAACCCGTTACGGGCGCTCAAGCATGCCAATCAATTACTCACCAATGCGGGCTATTCTCGAGGAGATATTTATTGGCTGACTGACGGAGTGGACACACAGGATATGGCGGATGTGAGTAACTACTTGCGCGCCACCGAACACCGAGTGTCTATTCTCGGAGTCGGCACGGCTGATGGTGCACCTATTCGAGGGGCCGACGGTGCCTTAGCAAAAGATAAATATGGCCAAGTCATAGTAGCCAAACTCTACCCCGATCGGCTGCGTGATTTAGCTGGGCTAACAGGGGGCGTTTATACGACCTCGACCTCAACCAACCAAGATATCGAGCGACTCACAGGGCTGGAACCCTTATCCCGCAAAGGCAAAGACGGCGACAGTCAACAGCAAGGTGACCAATGGCAGGACGTGGGTCCGATACTCGCATTGCTACTCATTCCGATGGTCCTCTTTAGTTGGCGCAAGGGCGGTACGCTCGGAGGCTATCTGGTCGGCGCCCTCCTGCTTGTATCAGCTATGGCACCCCATACCGCCTATGCGCAAACGCAATCGGAAAGTCCCGGTTGGTGGCTGAATAACGAACAACAAGCTCAACAGCTCATGGATGCGGGCATGTGGCGCGAAGCGGCAAAGCTGACTCAACAACCCATGCGCAAAGGCGCTGCCTTCTATCGCCTAGGTGATTATGCTGCTGCGGCTGAACAATTTGCACAACTGGATACGGCGCCCGGGTGGTATAACCGGGGTAATAGTCTTGCGCGACAAGAAGACTATCAAGCTGCGCTTGATGCATACGAGCAGGCGTTATTGAAACGACCCGACTGGGAAGATGCAAAAGCGAATCGTCAGTTGATGCAACAGCTACTCGAGCAGCAGAAACAACAACAAGGGCAAAAGGAAGGCGACAAAAACCAAAAACCGCAAGAAAAAGACGACAGCCAAGACGGACAAGGTCAGAATCAATCGGGCCAACAACAAGGCGAACAGCCAGGTGATCAACAAGGGCAACAGCAAGGCCAGTCGTCGCAATCGCAGCAAGATAAGCAACAGCAGGCTCAGGAAAAGCAACAAACAGAGCAACAACAACGCGATCAAGCTGAACAAGCTCAGCAAGAGGCGCAGCGTCAGAAGCAGGACGACCCCGCACGCGAGCAGCGCAGTCAGCAAACCGAGTTCAGTGACGACATTGACCCTGAACGAGCACGTCAGCTCGAACAATGGATGAATCGAGTACCGGACGATCCGAGCCTATTGTTACGCCGGAAAATGTATTTAGAAAGTCAGCGTAGACAGCAACAAGGCGTCCGTGACCCAGAAGGAGTAGAACAGAAATGGTAAGTCGTTGGTATCATCTATGTATCATCGTAGTGTTAGTGTTCACGTCAGCGACCGCATACGCCGAGGTGACTAAAATAACCAGTACCGTTGATAAGAACCCTGTAATTGCAAAAGAGTCGTTTGTACTAACGGTGACATTTAACGACGATGTGCCAAACTCGGCATTTCAGCCAGATATTTTACTGAGCGACTTCGTTGTCGGTCGCACCAGCGTCAGTCGCCAGACATCGCTAGTGAATGGTGATTTAAAGAAACTCACGCAGTTTACTACGGTACTCGTGGCAAAAACGCCCGGGGACTATCAAATACCGAGTTTCAGTCTTGATGGTGCTAACTCTGATCCCATTACGATGACTGTTGTGGCGCCTGACTCCGATGCAGCAAAGCGCAGTGATAAAATGGCTTTTGTCGATGCATCGCTAGATACCTCGAGTGTATTCTTACAGCAGCCTATTCACTATATCGTGAGGCTGTACCTTGCTGCAGACCTGAATAAAGGTAACCTCATTCCACCCGAGATGGAAAATGCAGACATTCGTCAAATCGGTAAAGACGAAGAATATAGCGAAATGAATAACGGTCGCCGCTACCGTGTCTATCAACGCACCTATCAAATTACCCCAAACCAATCAGGTGAATTTGAGATCGAGGGCGCACGCTTTGATGGTGAAGTTTATGCCTCGGGTCAGCGCTCAATTTTCTCGTCATTTTCAAATACTCAACCCGTCAGCGCCATCGCAGAAACAAAGTCTGTTCAGGTCAAACCCATTCCACAAAATTGGACGGGGCATTGGTTGCCGAGTGAATTAGTCACTATAAGCCAGACCGTTACACCTGAAAAACAAACATACGACGTCGGTGAACCCATCTCGATTTCACTGATGCTAACAGCAGTCGGCGTGAAGCCGGAGCAATTGCCTGATATTGACTATGACTATCCAGACAGCGTACGTGTTTATCCAGACAACGAGAACACCGATCAGTTTGTTCGCAATGGTGTGAATATTGCGCAAAAAACCATTAAATACGCGATCGTGCCGCAACAGCCTGGAAACATCACCTTGCCAGGCATCGACGTGCCTTGGTTCAATACCAAAACCCAACAGCGAGCCGTCGCTACCACCGATGAGCTTTCGTTTGATGTCGAAGGGATTGCTATGAGCCAATCGCAGCAGAAAGCTATCCCCGAACAGCCTGAACAACCTCGCCCCCAAACACAGGAAGCTAAACCAGAGCCAACACAACAAAAATCGACCGAACAAGAGCCCAATAACTGGCTGTGGGTCGTTTTAGCACTGGCCGTCGCACTCCTTATTAGCCTAGGGATCAACCTATGGCTATACAAGCGTCGCGTCGCTCACGTTAGTAATACCTCCACTGACGCGACTCACCCAGTGACGAAAAGCGAAGCATGGCGAGCGTTTCAGCAAGCCTGCGCGAAAAACCAACCGCAGCAGGCAACGCAAAGCCTAAAGCGTTGGGCTAATCAAAAGTACCAGCAGCGCGTAAACACACTTAGCGACGTAGCAAAGTTGCTTAATGCTACCAATGATAGTGCCATACGCAGCGAATTGAATCAGCTTCAAACGGCCCTTTACGCAGCTAAAAAGCGTGCCCGTTGGCAACGGGGTAAACAACTCTACCAAGCGATTCGAAACGCGCAACAGCAGTCGAGTACGAGGACAGCTTCATCTCCTCTGCCACCAATGTACCCTATCAATTAAAAAGCGCGGTAAGCGCTTAACGATAGCCAAAAAAAAACCTGACATCGAAATGTCAGGTTTTTTTGTTTGCACGCAGAGTTATTCTTCAGACTGCATGCGTGTGATAGACGCTTGTTCAACCAAAGTTTCTACAAACGCTTGCAGCATCAACTGCGACTGGCGATTTTGTAGCTGCTCAACGAGCTGTTGGTTTGCTTCAACGCCTTCGATCGACGCCTCATTAACTTGCGTCAGTGCCACCACTGCTGCATCACCATTTGGCATTTCAATCGTCGTCAATGCCGCTGAGCCATCCGCTGCAGGTGCTTCTGAAAACAACGCACGTAAGATAGCACGAGGGTGACTTTGACTATCCATAGACACCGCGTCGAGCGTCAAGTAATCCGCTTCTGGCTCACCTTGCTCGGCCCATTGCTGCTTCCACGTCTCCGCTTGCTCAAGCGCCAAGGCTTGTGCTTTTTCAACTCGCAGCTGTTCAACAATCTGGCTTCTCACATCGTCCAACGGTTTAACCGCTTGCGGTTTATGTTCTAACACACGCACGACCAATGAACGGTCATCCGCTGTTTCGATGACGTCACTATTCAATTTCTCATCAATCAGATCAGGATTGAAAATACGGTTAAGCGTCGCTTCATCGCTCAGTGCTGTAGGTGCATTCTGACGAGTAAACAAGTCAGACGTACGAACGCTCGTGCCGATCGCATCTGCGGCAGGCTCTAACGTATCTGGCTGTTCGAAGCTGACTTCCGCGAGCTTTTGTTGTAACTCAAAATATTTGTCATCGACTTGCTGTGATTTCAATCGTTGACGAATATCACCCGCGACTTCTTCGAATGGCGTAACTTCACCCGCCCGCAAATCGAGTAATTTAATAATGTGGAAACCAAAAGACGTTTCAACGATTCCAGACACGTCACCTACATTTTCAAGCGCAAACGCAGCGTTATCAAAATTTTCATCCATTGAGCCTTTGGTAATCCAGTCCAAATCACCGCCCTGCTCAGCAGAAAATGTATCGTCTGAGTATTCAGCGGCTACCGCCGCAAAATCCGCACCTTCATTTAATTCAGCAAGTGCCTGCTCGGCCTTCGCTTGAGCATCTTCTGTGCCATTCTCAATCAGAATGTGAGCGACACGACGTTCCTCGTCGGTACGATACTGGTCGCTAGACGCGTCGTAGTACTCTCGCACTTCTTCGTCGCTGATATTCACCTGATTATAAAGTTCGGCTTTAGATAGCTGAACAAACGCGACCTTTAATTGCTCAGGGGTTTGGAACTGCTGTTGATTGTTGTCGTAATAAGCTTGAATGTCATCATCCGTTAGCTCGACTTGATCAACAAAGTTCTGATTTTCAGCAATGATATATGCACCACTGCGGGTTTGCTGTTGCAGCCGCTGCAAAGCAAGCGCTTCAGCAGATAATGCAAACTCAGTTGCGCCAATCGCTTGAGCAATTTGGCTTCTAATAAGATCATCACGTAACACAGCGGCGAATTGCTCTGGTGTATATCCAGCGTTGCGCAACGCCATTAAGTAAATGTCGTTATCAAACTGACCCGCTGAGCGAAACGCCGGAATATCACGGATCTCTTGTTTGACACGTTCCGCAGACACTCGCATGCCATTGTCACGCGCATACTGAACCAGCAATTCTTGCTGAATGAGTTGCTCCAACACGTTGGCACGCACTGACTGCATGTAACCGGGTTGAGAACTCACAGCCTCGAACATATCTCCAAATTGCTCTTGCAAACGGCTACGTTCATTTTCGTAAGCACGGTCCAGCGCCTGCTGGTTGATTTCAGCATCGTTGACTTCCGCCACCGTGGTCGTCGCGCCTCCGGTAACATAGCTACCAACCCCAGCCAAGGCAAAGGTCAATATAATCAGGACCAGAACGGCTTTCGCAGTAAAACTCTGCGACCCTTCTCTTATCCGCTCTAACATAATCAGGACTTCCTTCAATCGCTCATTTTAACGGTGCAGTATTATATCTAAACCGCTATAAATCGCATCCCTTAAAGCAAAAAATAACCCGAAGCGTCGGCTTCGGGTTACTCGTAATGACAAATAAAAAGCGCCTCAAGAGCGCCTTTAATTAGTTTACTGCGTCTTTCAGAGCTTTACCTGCTTTGAAAGAAGGTACTTTAGCCGCAGCGATTTGAATAGTCTCACCTGTTTGTGGGTTACGACCAGTACGTGCTGAACGCTCGCGAACACTAAAAGTACCGAAGCCAACCAGTGCCACTTGGTCATCTTTTTTCAATGCTTCAGTTACTGCGTCGATCATTGAATCCAATGCACGACCCGCAGCAGCTTTAGAGATATCTGCACCTGCAGCGATTTTATCAATTAACTGAGACTTGTTCACAGTATCATCCCCTTCGATTGTTATTATCAAGTTTCCGTGGTTCCATTCGGATTTGTCAATGGTCCGAATTTGTTATATCAAGCTTATTAACTATCTTCAACACCATTTACCGAACGATGTGACCATAGAAGCTGCCCGGCAAACGATTACAACACCGGTATAAGCTTTAAACCTTAGGCTACCACAGTCGTAACAATTGAAAACCCTTTTTTGCTAAATTTTTAACGAAAAAATGCGGTCTGTAGAGCAATTTCGATGCTCGAGACCGCATTTGTCCGTTTCTATAGCAAAAATCTGAGTCAAAAATTAAGCTTTTGTTGGATTCCGCTCTAACGCTACCTCAAGTACCTCATCAATCCACTTAACAGGTTGGATTTTTAGATCTTGTTTAACGTTATCGGCGATTTCTTTCAAATCTCGCTCGTTGTCTTTTGGAATCAGCACATGCTTAATACCACCTCGGTGAGCCGCGAGTAGCTTTTCTTTCAAACCGCCAATCGCTAATACTTCACCGCGTAGCGTGATCTCACCAGTCATAGCGACTTCAGAACGCACCGGAATCTTAGTCAACGATGACACCAACGCGGTCACCATCGCAATACCGGCACTCGGACCATCTTTCGGTGTTGCGCCTTCTGGCACGTGCACGTGGATGTCGCGTTTTTCGTGGAAGTCTTCTGCAATGCCGAGTTTATCTGAGCGGCTTCGAACCACCGTCAATGCCGTTTGAATCGACTCTTGCATGACATCGCCGAGTGAACCAGTAGAGGTGATTTTGCCTTTACCCGCGACGTTCGTCGCTTCGATAGTCAACAAATCACCACCGACCTCGGTCCAAGCTAAGCCAGTCACTTGACCGATTTGGTTCGCTTCCTCTGCCTTACCGTAATCAAAGCGTTGCACACCTAAGAAGTCACTGAGGTTGTCTTGATTAATCGTAACCTGAGTAATCGACTTATCAAGCAAGATGGTTTTCACCGCCTTGCGGCATAAACGCGAAAGCTCACGCTCAAGGTTACGTACACCCGCTTCACGCGTGTAGTAACGGATAATGCCCATGATGGCGCTGTCTTCGACCTGAATCTCTTTCTTCTTCAAGCCATTGCGATCAATCTGCTTTGGCAACAAGTGGCGTTTTGCAATGTTCAGTTTTTCATCTTCGGTGTAGCCCGATAAGCGAATCACTTCCATGCGGTCTAACAACGGCGCTGGAATATTCATACTGTTCGATGTCGCAACGAACATTACATCAGACAGATCGTAATCGACCTCCATATAGTGATCGTTGAAGTTTACGTTCTGCTCGGGGTCTAATACCTCGAGTAACGCAGACGCCGGATCACCACGCATATCCGATGACATTTTGTCGATCTCATCGAGCAAGAATAACGGGTTGCGCACACCGACTTTAGACATCTTTTGAATCAGCTTACCTGGCATCGAACCAATATAGGTTCTGCGGTGGCCACGAATTTCGGCCTCATCACGCACACCACCGAGCGCCATACGTACGTATTTTCGACCCGTGGCTTTAGCGATCGATTGACCCAACGAGGTTTTACCCACACCCGGTGGTCCCACAAGACAAAGAATAGCGCCTTTTACCTTGGAGGTACGTTGCTGCACCGCAAGGTATTCAATAATGCGTTCCTTGACTTTCTCAAGACCATAGTGGTCTTCGTCGAGAATGCGTTCCGCATTACCTAAATCTTTCTTAATGCGTGACTTTTTCTTCCATGGAATGGACACCATCCAGTCGATATAGCCACGCACTACGGTCGCTTCCGCAGACATCGGCGACATCATCTTTAACTTAGACAATTCAGCTTCGACTTTCTCACGCGCTTCTGCCGGCATGCTCGCGTCATCGATCTTTTGTTGCAGCTGTTCAAACTCATCAACGCCACCTTCGCTCTCGCCGAGCTCTTTCTGAATGGCTTTCATCTGCTCATTCAGATAATACTCGCGCTGACTCTTTTCCATCTGCTTTTTGACACGACTACGGATACGCTTTTCAACTTGCAGAATATCAATCTCGCTTTCCATCAGCGCCATCAGGTATTCAAGACGTTCGCGAACGTCGGTAATTTCTAAGATGTGTTGCTTATCGGCAAGTTTGAGCGGCATGTGTGCTGCCATCGTGTCGGCTAAACGGTCACACTCATCGATACCAGAAAGTGACGTTAACACCTCCGGTGGTATCTTCTTATTCAGCTTGACGTAGCCTTCGAACTGGTTCATCGCCGAACGAACCAGTACTTCTTCTTCTTTTTCTGGCAACGTTTCCGAGGCTAAATAATGAATACTCGCTTGGAAATATTCCTCGCTATCTTTCAATTCATCAAGCTCGGCGCGTTGTTGACCCTCGACCAGCACTTTTACTGTGCCATCGGGCAGTTTTAATAGCTGTAAAATGGTAGCGACTGTACCGACGCGATAAATATCATCCTCAGTCGGCTCATCAACTGATGCATCTTTCTGTGCAGCTAAAAATACGCGTTTGTCACCGTCCATCGCCGCTTCTAAACAACGGATAGACTTTTCGCGACCCACAAACAGTGGAATCACCATATGGGGGTAAACCACTACATCACGTAATGGGAGAACAGGCATGTCTAATTGCTCTGTACGTTCTTCGCTCATCAAATTCTCCTGACCTTAGTTCTATCTTTAATATGTGGTCTGTATGGCAAAGTTCAACGGTTTGCATAAAAAAAGGGCCCAACCGGCCCTTTTTGTCAACTTTGGGCTGAACACACCCGCTTATTCGCCTGATGCGTGTTTCTCATCCGATTGATTGGAGTAAATCAAAATGGGGTCTGACTCGCCAGCCACAACGGATTCATCCACTACGACTTTAGATACGCCTTCAATCGAAGGAAGATCATACATGGTACCTAATAAAACGCCTTCGACGATCGAACGTAGACCCCGAGCACCCGTTTTACGGTTCATCGCCTTTTTAGCGATAGCACGTAACGCATCTTCACGGAACTCAAGCTCAACATCTTCCATCTCGAACAGCGCTGAATATTGCTTCGTCAGTGCGTTTTTAGGCTCTCGTAAGATCTCAACGAGCGCATCTTCGTTCAGCTCGTCCAAGGTCGCAACAACAGGCAAGCGACCAATGAACTCAGGAATCAAGCCATAACGAACCAAGTCTTCTGGCTCGACTTGACTGATGATCTCGCTTTGCGCGGCACTATTAGGACTCTTCACTTGTGCGCCAAAGCCAATGCCAGTGCCGGTTGCAAGACGTTGCTCAATCACGCGTTCAAGACCCGCAAATGCACCGCCGCAAACGAACAAGATCTTTGAGGTATCCACTTGCAAGAATTCTTGCTGAGGGTGTTTCCGCCCCCCTTGTGGAGGTACCGACGCAACGGTGCCCTCGATCAATTTCAGTAATGCCTGCTGCACACCCTCACCACTGACATCGCGGGTGATGGATGGGTTTTCCGACTTACGTGAAATCTTATCGATTTCGTCAATATATACGATACCGCGCTCAGCTTTCTCAACGTCGTAATCGCATTTCTGCAACAGTTTCTGAATAATGTTCTCGACATCTTCACCGACATAGCCGGCTTCAGTCAGTGTCGTTGCATCAGCCATGGTAAATGGCACATCCAAAAAGCGCGCCATGGTTTCGGCAAGGAACGTTTTACCCGAACCCGTAGGACCAATCAGCAAGATGTTACTTTTGCCTAGTTCAACGTCGTCTTTGCCCTTACCCGCGTTACGTAAGCGCTTATAGTGGTTATAAACCGCTACAGATAGCACTTTCTTCGCACGTTCTTGACCAATCACATAATCGTCCAAGTGCTTACGGATCTCTTTAGGCACGGGTAACTTATCGTGCTCAGGTGCCGCCGCAATATTCTGAATTTCCTCTTTCAAAATATCGTTACATAAGTCGACACACTCATCACAAATAAATACCGAAGGCCCAGCGATCAGCTTTTTCACTTCGTGCTGACTTTTGCCGCAGAACGTACAATAGAGCGGCTTGTCACCGTCGCCTTGCGTTTTATCGGTCATTCGACTCTCCTACTACTCTTCGCCGCGCTTATTCAAAATACCATCGACTAGTCCGTAATCGACTGCTTCCGGCGCAGTTAAGAAATGGTCACGATCCGTATCACGCGCCACTTTCTCGTAATCTTGTCCAGTGTTCTCAGCTAACATACGGTTTAAGCGCTCTTTCAGATCCAAAATTTGCTTCGCATGAATCTCGAAATCAGACGCTTGTCCTTGGAAGCCACCCAAGGGTTGGTGAATCATCACGCGTGAATTAGGCAAACAATAGCGTTTACCTTGCGCGCCGCCCGCCAGTAAGAATGCGCCCATGCTCGCTGCCTGTCCCATGCACACCGTGCTGACATCAGGTTTAATAAAACGCATGGTGTCGTAAATCGCCATACCCGCGGTCACTACACCACCTGGAGAGTTGATATAGAGATAGATGTCTTTATCAGGATTGTCTGATTCCAAAAATAGTAATTGGGCAACAATCAAATTAGCCATGTGGTCTTCGACCTGTCCACAGCAGAAAATGACACGCTCTTTTAACAGTCGCGAGTAAATATCGTAGGAACGTTCACCTTTTGAGGTTTGCTCCACGACCATCGGGACGAGCTGTGCCATGGGATCCTGAATATCGTTAGACATGAATGATAAAGCTCCTAATAAGAAAAAGGCTCGTATGAGTTACATACGAGCCATTAAACCAAGCACAGACGGAGCTCGTCAAGGACTCCGTCGATTTATCCTTGCGGATAGATTACTGCTTAGGGTTCATAATGTCATCGAAGCTCGCTTTCTTCTCAGTCACTTTTGCTTGCTCAAGTACAAACTCAACGGCTTGTTCTTCAAGCGCGACATTGCGAATTTGCTGCATCATGTCGTTGTTTGACTTGTAGTACTCAATGACTTCTTGCGGATCTTCGTAAGCAGAAGCTGCGTTAGCGATGATAGTATCAACGCGCTCGTCTTCTGGCTTCATTTCGTTGGTGCGAATCACTTCACCCAACAATAGACCGACTTTAACGCGCTCTTTAGCTTGTTCTTCGAACAGTTCAGCAGGTAAGTCTGGCATCTGTTCTGCATTACCGCCAAAACGTTGTGCTGCTTGCTTACGCAATGCGTCGATTTCTTGATCGATCATTGCTTTTGGCAATTCAACTTCGTTTTGCTCAACGATACCTTTTAATACTTGCTCTTTAACCTTGCTCTTAACCGTGTTGCTTAGCTCACGCTCCATGTTCTTACGAACTTCAGCTTTAAGCGCGTCAACACCGCCTTCTTTAACACCGAACAAGGCAACAAACTCGTCATCAAGCTCAGGTAGCTCGCGTTCTTCGACTTTCTTCGCGGTTACTACGAACTGTGCGTCTTTACCTTTCAGGTTTTCCGCATGGTAGTCTTCAGGGAAAGTCACCTCGATGGTTTTCTCTTCACCTGCTTTAATACCTTTGATTTGGTCTTCAAAACCAGGGATCATGCGGCCTTCGCCCAGCTCAAGTGCAAAGTCAGAGGCTTTACCACCTTCAAACTCTTCACCGTCAATTGAACCAACGAAGTCCATCGTTACACGGTCGCCATCTTTTGACTTACGCTTAACTTCTTTCCAGCCAGCGTGTTGCTTACGCAACGTCTCAAGCATGCTTTCAACATCCGCGTCAGTCACTTCAACGGTTGGCTTCTCGATTTCAATCTTGTCGAGGTTTTTAACCTCAACTTCTGGGTAAACTTCAAAAGTCGCAGTGAACTCTAAGTCTTTACCAGGTTCGTTGACTTTAGGCTCGATCGCCGGCGCACCCGCAGGATTGATTTTTTCCTGCATGATGGCTTCATAATATTTGCTCTGCATTACACCAGAAGCGGCACGAGAGCGTGCTTCGCGACCAAATAGCTTCTGCAATACGTGTGGAGGAATTTTTCCTTTACGGAATCCATTCACACGGCGGTGACGGTATTCTTCTTTTAATAAACGTTTTACTTCGTTATCAATAACGTCCGCCGGTACCGTAATCGTCACACGACGTTCTAAACCTTGTGTTGTCTCTACAGAAACCTGCATTGCCTTTTTACCTCGGTTTCAATCAGTGAAGTGTTGCTTGCTTTTAAAAGCTCATTCAGTTCACACCTATAAGGCTGTAAGCCAAATCACCTTGAACGCAAACAACGGCGTTATCCTTTAAAAATGACGCAGCATTATAGCGAGTCAATAGCGAATAGTCGAGAGTGAATTCTGGAGTGCCAACGCAGCGAAGAAAACGCGTGCCGATCATCGCACGTATCTTTAAAAGGATTGATTAAGATTTATTTAGTTAAAGCGTGGTCGGCGAGACTGGATTCGAACCAGCGACCCCTTGGACCCAAACCAAGTGCGCTACCAAACTGCGCTACTCGCCGATTTTAAAAAAGGATTTAGAAGAGAAGAAGTGGGGTGGATGATGGGACTTGAACCCACGACAACCGGAATCACAATCCGGGGCTCTACCAACTGAGCTACACCCACCACTGTATTGAATCTTCATGGCGCGTTCTGGCGCACCCGGCAGGATTCGAACCTGCGACCGACGGCTTAGAAGGCCGTTGCTCTATCCAGCTGAGCTACGGGCGCAATCGAACATTCCTGCTACCCTAGAGTCAAAATGGTCGGCGAGACTGGATTCGAACCAGCGACCCCTTGGACCCAAACCAAGTGCGCTACCAAACTGCGCTACTCGCCGATTTTGACTAATGGCGGTGCCAAGCAATGCTGCCTGACAACGGGGGCGAATATTACCCATAAGTTTCCCGTGCGTCAAACTTTTTTTGGCAAAAACCGGTCGTTTGGCTACTTTTGCGCCAAGCTGACCATAATTCCGACAATCAGTGACATTTCACCTCAAATAGCGGTAAACTACTAAGCCATTCAAAGCTTTTTCAATTCTAATTTCATTGACAAGCAAGGGTCCCTATATGCCTGCACAGCTAATTGATGGTAAAGCAATCGCTGCAAACATCAGAGCATCCGTAAAAACGCAAATTGACGAACGACTCAGCGCAGGGAAGCGCGCGCCAGGTTTGGCGGTCGTTTTGGTTGGACAAGATCCCGCATCGGAAGTCTACGTGGGCAACAAACGACGCGCGTGTGAGCAAGTCGGTATTCGCTCGTTTGATTATGACATGCCGAGTGATACCTCGCAGGCAGCACTCGAGCAACTAATTGATGAGCTCAACGACAATCCTGAGATTGACGGCATCCTGTTGCAGTTACCACTGCCCGCGGGCTTAGATGCAACGCCGATTCTTGAGCGTATCCATCCGCATAAAGATGTCGATGGTTTTCACCCATATAATGTCGGTCGCCTCGCGCAGCGCATTCCGGCACTCAGACCGTGTACACCCAAAGGCATTATTTCCCTGCTTGAGAGTACGCAGGTTGATTTGCACGGCCTCAACGCGGTTGTTGTGGGCGCGTCAAACATTGTTGGTCGCCCAATGAGCTTAGAGTTACTCCTCGCAGGGGCGACCACCACGGTGTGTCATCGCTTCACCAATGATTTAGAAAAGCATGTACGGCGGGCGGACATTGTTGTGGTCGCCGTCGGTAAACCTGAGTTTATTCCGGGAGATTGGATTAAAGAAGGTGCTATCGTTATCGATGTCGGCATGAATCGGTTGCACGACGGACGTCTGACAGGTGATGTCGAGTTTGAAACCGCGGCTCAACGTGCCGGATGGATTACCCCGGTGCCGGGCGGTGTTGGTCCGATGACGGTCGCGTCGCTTATTGAGAACACCCTACAAGCGTGTGTCGATTATCACGACAAGGTATAACGCTGTTACCGCTTACGGTAACCGCTGAGCATTCTGTGTTCAGCGGTTGCTGTGAGCGGCCAATAATTATCTCCCGTCATTTGATTAGCCATCTCGCAACGCGCTGAAAATGGCGCCAGCTCCGATAGTACGCGATCAGCTAACGGTACTTTTAACGCTAGGCACCAAGTCACTTCAATTTTTAAGGTCGTTGCTGCAACATAAGCCTCTTCGTCCTCGGCGGCTTGCCGCCGCGCCCAATAATGATCAACAGGAATTTCTTCAATCCATGTTTGCGCTTCCTGATCGTAAAAGCGCTCTTTAAACAGACTAAACATTTCGTCGGTGGGTTGTTTGATGCTTATCTCGGCAAACTGCAGCCCATGCAGCTGTTGCGCCGCAACAGATTTAAGCATATTTTGCCAGCTTTCAATATCCTTATCTTTTGGCGCTAAGCTTGCCATTGTCGCCGCTAAAATCACTCGCATTGGCCGTTTTTCGCCATGATTGATGGCACCGACGCGTGCTGCGTACTGCGTGGCTACGAATAATGTTTGCTGGGCCCACCATAGGTAAAGTAATTGAGCCAATAACAAACCAAATAACAGCATAAACGGCAACACCACCACGGCTTCGACCAAGCTTTGCCCGCTCTGCCGGTGATGCTTGTTAAGGCGTCCCCATAACACGAATAGTGACCTCATTGCCCTGCTGTTCAAAAGGTAAGTGTTTGCCAAGTAAAAGCGCGGGCTCTACCCCTTCGAGCGGTGAGCGCATGAATAATTGTTCGTTGTAATAGGGATCGGGGATAAACCGCCAACGTGTAGCGAAGGGCCACACGGGTATTACGTATCGGCCTTGCCGAGCCAGTTGCGCTTCGGTCAGCGCAAACGCGCCAAACCGTTGATAATGCTCGCGCTGTGCTTGAATCAACATGATCAGTTGTTGCTGCCATTGGAGTCGCGTTTGCACGTGAGCTTGCCAACGCCACGCCGCAAATGATACCTGCCACACACCGGCTAGTATCACTGCGGCTAATACGACTTCCCATAGGCTAAAGCCGTGATTACGCATTAACCTTGGAAAGTTACAGTGAAGTCGCCATCCGCATAAGATGTCAGAGCAGATATATCTGTATAGTCACGAACCAATCGCTGCCCTTCCTCAGCGCTTCCAACATTAGTAAGTCGTATAATATATTTAGATGCATCGACCGTATCTGGGCCGATCATGATATCACCACCCCATGGATTTTTACCCACACCATCCGCCCAGTCAGAAGGCACAGCACCTATATTACTGAGCTCGGTCATACTAATACCAGTAAACTCACCGCTTGCCGGCTTCCACATTTGTGCGCCTGCTTGTAACGTTGTAATGAGATTTTTAGCCTCCGACACTCGAGCATTCCCAACCGCCCAATCACGCAGCACTAATGTCCCCAGCGAAGCAATAGCAATAATGCTCAGCACTGCTAACACTTCGATAAATGTGAATCCTTTAACTTTTACTCGCACCCTAATCGCTCCTTGAAAAGATTAAATCGACATCATGACGCGCATCATCGTGTTACCCACGGCGCTAAGCAGCAGTAACAACAAGCCGGTAATCACGAGATAGCACAACACTAACCAGAGACGCTGCTGGTAGGCGATGCTGCGCTGAATATCGATATAACTGCGCTGCGCAACCTTAATAAGCGCCTCCCGCTGACCACTAAATTGTTGCCGGTGACTTATTCGGAATAACTGCCGAGGAAGCAGCAAGCCCGTGTCGAGCACAATCGCTAAACTCACCCGCCCTTGCGCCAAGCGTCTCTGCATTTGCGTTAAGTGCCAGCGAGCATAAGGTGAAGCAACACGTTTCAGCACTGCAAAAATAGTATCCAGCGCGACTCTGTGATGCATGAGAACAGCCACTAAACGCGTCAGCCACAACGCATTTAATGCGCGATACTGAGCAAATATCCCATAGCGCTCTAACCGTGTCCGATACGCGCCCGTCCAGTTTTGAGCTGTCCAACGCCAACAAAATAATCCAGTTGCGATGGATACCAGCCACCACCACCAGCCAGACGCAATGTTGTTTCCCACACTAAGCACCCACGCCACCGTCCAGTCCGATGTCTTCGATTCGGTATAACTTAATAATTTCGGTAAATAGCTACTTGCAGCATAGGCGTATGCCAGCAATACGGTCAGCAAGATAGAAACAGGGTAAAGCAGCTGTTTATAAAACAGCCAACGTAAGTGCTGTAACTCTACGGTCACGTCACGATAGTCGTTAAGTAAATCGGTTAAGCAATGGTACTGTTGACCTATCAGGAACAGTTCGAGTAAATCTTGCTTAAGCTCGCCGCGCAATGCCCGGGCAATGGTTTGACCACGCCTTAAGCCAATCTGCAGCCGCTCCGCCAACTTCTGTTCAGCATCAAGTTTAAAATACGCCGCCTGAGTTCGCATCGCTTCGGCCGCTTCGCGCGGACCGCTGCCATCCTCGAGCCAAACACAGTAGTCCTCAACCCACTGCCATTGACGCTGTCTGCCCATACCCATCATTTGGCTGTCGGTCCTGTGCTTGAATAGTGATACTCTCGCGGCGTTTCAGCCAATAAATGTGTAACGCCTCGTTCCGTTAGACCGCGCCAACCACAGCGTTTTAAATGCGCACGCCACCCCTGATAGTCGTTACTTAAAGCAAACTGACGAGCAACTTGATCAATCACAATATACTCAGCAATCAGTGAGGGCTGACCCCGTTGAAAGGTCAGACGTTGCGCAATAACACCTCGTAACACGCCAGGCGTAAGTAGTTGCTCTAATCCACAACCAAGGTCTCTAAGCCGTTCAAGCGCCGATAACGAATCACTAGCGTGCAGCGTAGCCGTGACTAAATGCCCCGTCAGTGCCGCGCGAATGGCAGCAGCTGCAGTGAGCCCATCACGAATTTCACTGACAGATATGACATCTGGATCCTCACGCAGTGCGATTTTTATTGCTGTCGCAAAACCATTCTCCTGCTTTGATGAGTCTATCCAGCGCTGCTCAACATTCGGCTGCTTTAACTCCACCGGATCCTCGAGTGAAATGATTTTTTTTGCCTCGCTAAAGCGTTGATGCAACGCCGCTAATGTCGTTGTTTTACCTTGACCGGTAGGGCCAACGATGAGAATAAGACCGCTCCGCTGAGCCAACATGCAATCGATACCATTAATAATATCTGACTCAAACCCAAGCGATTGTAATGATAATTGACTTGTGATCTCAGTAGCCAGCAAACGCAAAGTGACAGCAAAACCATCGCTAAGCGGGGATTTCTGCAATCGCACTTTTAGCTCAGATACGGGACTGCCATCACGTCTTACTGGTACTAACAAACTCGCACTGTCGCTACTTTGTTCGTTAAACACTTCATTATAGTCGTGACTACGTGTGTTCAGTGCTGCTGCGATTGCCTCTGTCATTGCCTCTCGATTGCGTTGGTGGTGATCAACCAGCAACCCTTTCACACGAAAACAGGTCCGGCAAAAATATTTACTAAAGCGTAGATGAATATCCGAGGCCCCTTTAGCTAAACCCTCAGCAACAAGATCAGACAATAACTGTTGGGCATGCGTCTGGTCAGCAACTGAGTCTTGTTGTTCGGCTTGAGGTCGCCCTGTTCGGTAAGTCAGTATTGCCGCACGAATTACACCTGCATCGGCAAGCGCACACTGCGCTGGTTGCTGTATGTAATCTCGTAATAGTTTGGCTAGGTTCTCGCGCTCAAGCGCTGCATGTTTAAATGCCTTTGGCGAGCACACCAACAGTCCTGACTCAGTCGCTAACATCGCTTTGTCATCACACCCCTCTGCGTGCCATTGATTTAACAGCTTCTCGCAATACTGAAAAATAACTGGGTGGATAGTGCATCCATATAGCGCCTTTGCATCAAGTTGCAGCATGTCGTCCATAATTAAAAGCACCCTGTTTGTTGCTTAACTTGTGTAGCCACGCGAGTTCCCCATGACCAATGCTTAACATCACCGGTCAACCGCCAGTCATCATCGGCAATTCGAATACAGTTAACCGGTTCGCGTGCTACGGCTACCGCCGAGGGCTTCAACAAGCGTTGTTGGTGCGCTATCTCAACTTGCTTCTTTAACCAGTTCAGTTGCAATTCTGCGAAGGCTAAATCGCGCTTCTTTTGTTCCATAGCCGATTGCCAACGTTGGTATGCTTGTAACTCTGGGTGCCAGGCTTGAGAATCGGCTAAATCATCATTCTGATTGTGCTGTTGCTGAGCCGCTACTGGGCTTATCAATATGACCATCAAACTCACCTGACTGACCCAGCGTATTTTCCAGCGTCCACTGCACAGACCAATAACCATGTTGGTACCTCATTGTTAACGATGAAAGTGAAAAGTAAGGATGTTCGCGTAGCCAACGTAGCAGTGTTTCCAAATGGCGGAATGACATCATGTCCAGGCTGAGCATCCACTGCGATGCGCCCTGTTGCGCTATCTGCGCATCGAAAAACTGCTGACGGTAATCACTCAGCAACGCACTGTTCGAAGCTGTACGGCTGAATGACACATCAGTATGCGAAGCGAGGGGAATTTGACGCATTTCTACACGCGAGCTGCCCTGATTGGCGTCCCCCAACCGGTTGGGCTTTTGCCAAGTGAGGCGCATACCTGCGGGCGTCACATCAATACGCGTTAGGCGCTGCCACTGATAAAAGGGATGGCTCATTAACATGCCAAGCTGGTTAATTAACGCAGCGCTGTCGATGCGCTTAATCATCTGTTTTGAGTTAGCCTGTTCAGTTTCGTTCGCTGGGCTGCTAACCACAGCAATGCCCCATGCCGCTGCGAGACTGACGATAACGACTATGCCGATCCCCCATTTCACAGAAGCTGAGGAGCGCTGAGTATAGTGCTCAACAGGCAGCAAGCGAACAAAGCTGTCAAAGCATTCTTTTGCGGAAAGGACATTGCCACACCATAGTGCTGGAGCAGGTTGCTGTGAGCACCAAAACCACGCCCGGGGTTCGTTCAAATCGGAGTATTCAGCTTGCCAAGCGTTTATTCGGCCCAGCAAATGGCCTACGTCCCCTTGCTCGATAGCAGCGAGCCGCCCGTCTCGCCAAACCACGAGACGGGCAGGCTGAGTGTCGGCAATAATCCAGCCACAGTGAGCTGAGTGTTGGTCCTGGCCGCGCTCACAAAACAGGATATCCAGCCCCGGTTGATGACTGAGACTCAGCCACCATTGGCGCATAAAAAAGATAAGTCCACAGTAGGGGTAGTTCCATTCAGCAATGACCGTTAAAAGCTGTCTGCGGGATGGACGCTTGGTTCCCAGGCGCAAGCGAAAGCTTTGTGTGACCCACTCAGTCATCATTAACGCCAACTATTCGTGGAGTAATTAAAAGTAACGTCTCGCTATTTTCTTGGGTTTGTTGTTGACCGCCACCGAGTAACCAACTAATTCCAGAGCGCGTCTGACCCGCTTCTGTGTGCTGATTACGAAACCCAGTGAGTAACAAGGTTTCAGAGTGTCCAACCAGCGCTTTTAAGAAGAAGTGCTTACGCGACGTGTGTGGCGTTTGAATCATGTTGTCGCCCGATTGTACAAGGCTCATACCTTTTAACGCGCTCATTTGTGATGATAAGTGCAGCAACACGTCACGCTGCAATATATTCGCCAACACAAAAAGTCTAAAGCCTGTTGTTACGCTGCCTGGTTTTAAGCGTTGTTGTCGTCCTACGTAAGGCGTGCTGCTCACTTCTGATTCAGCCAAGTATGCTTGTTGTTCTTCCACTAATAACTGAGCGACCTGATGGTTTAATGTTAAAATACGCGGGTGGTGGCTGACTTTTACCTGGCCCTGCTGTTGCAACGCCTGTACAAGCACGTCAATGGAGTTTCTCGGACCGCTCAACGGGCTCAAAATGAACTGCCCTGCCGCCTGTTGTAGCCAGCTTTCAGAACCACTTTGTGATGAAAGCCAGGGCGCCCCTTGACTGTTTCTTCGCACACTCGACCAATCAACAGTGTATTGTTCGTTGTCACTAAACCGCACCTCAATCACTTGCACATCTAACGCAACTTGGCGCGTTAAGCTTGCGTTTAATTGTCCAATGTAACGATCGATGTGTTTGATTACACTGGGCGTATCTTTAATTAACAAAGCACTGGCATTAGCATTCAACGCCATTTCGCCATTGGCTGAAAGCATCAGTGACACGGATTTTTCCAGCTCATTCCAAACCGATAGCTCCGCTGATTTAAAACCCAGTTGCCCAGCCTTATCTGCTCCGACATGCTGACTCCCCTGCTCATTTAATGAAAACTGCGTTGAGCCAGCAAGAAAGGCGAGATCGTAACGTTTTACTTGATAGCGCTTTAGATGCACCGCATAAGGCTCATATTCGATAAACAATTGCTGGCCGTTGCTCAACCAAGCAAGCCATTCTCCAACTGTTCCCGAAAAGTCGCTCGATATCAGTGTATCTTTCGCTATTTCAGGGTCGAGTAATACAGCAACATTTAACGGCGTAAACACCGTTTGTAACGCCTGTAGCAGGGGTACTTTAGTCAGTTGTGTTTGTAACGGCTGGCTATACCAAATCGGTTTGTCTGCTGAGCTTTTTGCCAACTCAGGGACATAGAACTGCTCGCTCTTAATAACGGTTTCAGGGGATTCCGGTGCCACTTGATAGTGATACTGTTCAGCTAAACTTTGCTGCTGCTGTTGCGCTAGCGCATCCGCTTGTGCGATCAACGCGGCCGGATCATAACTACAGGCAGCACTCACACAACCACAAACCCAGATCAGCATCCAACGTAAGTAATTCACAGCGGCGGTTCCTGATAACGCACCACCGCGCCTTGGTTTGCGTACAGCACCAGTTGCAAGCCAAACGGCTTCAGTAAGCGGGTAAAAAATGCCTGCCAAGAATCTGCCTCAAGCAAATAATCAGTCGGCCATTGATGATGGTGAGACGCCTGCCAATCAACGACTTTGATTGCCAAATGCTGTTTTAACAGCCGAATAACCTGCGGCTCCAGTAAGCCAGCACGAACCATAGCGGAAACCCCATGAGGCTGAGATTGCCACTCGAGTGGACGCTCGTATTCAGCAGGGCCGAGATCAAGCGGTAAACAATCTTGTGCAATACTGGTTGAACCCATGCCTATGTATGACACAACCAAGAAGGCAAGGTAAAAAAACGACTTTCGCAGGGTCATAAACTTTACTCAGTTTAGCTATCATAATGGCTAAAACTTTATAAAGCGCACAAAAAAAGGGCGATAACTTATCGCCCCTTTCTTAAGTAAGTAATGGATTATTTTTTATCAATCACCCATTTACCGCTCTTGTAATGTGCCTTCCAGCCTGTTTGCTTTTTATTGACTTCTGTCACCACATACTGTTCTTTGTTCTTGCGTGAGAAACGTACGATGGCTTCGTTACCGTCATCGTCTTCCTGCGGCGCCTCGGCTAGATACTTAAACTTAGCTGGCAAACGATCTTTAAAGCGAGCCAGTTCTTTTACTTTTACAGCACGCGTTTCACGCGATTTCGGGAACGTATTGGCTGATAAGAAAATGCCTGAAGCACCATCACGCAGCACAAAATACGCATCGGAATCTTCGCACGGTAACTCAGGCAACGGCACCGGATCCTCTTTAGGCGGCGCAGGCTCCCCGTTACGCAATAGTTTACGTGTATTTTTGCAGTCATCACTGGTGCAATCAAAATACTTACCGAATCGACCTGTTTTAAGCTGCATTTCCGAGCCACACTTGTCGCACTCAATGGTCGGTCCGTCATAGCCTTTAATGCGAAACTCACCTTGTTCAATCAGGTAGCCATCACAGGTGGGGTTATTACCACACACATGTAACTTACGCTTCTCATCAATCAAGTAACTGTCCATCGCTGTACCACATTTAGCACAACGCTTTTTAGCACGCAGTGCTTCAGTCTCGCGTTCATCCTCGTCGGTAACCTTCACCGCCTCTTCGCCTGGCGTCAGGTTGAGCGTTTGAGTACAGCGTTCTTTCGGCGGTAAGTTGTAACCTGAACAGCCTAAGAAAACACCCGTTGATGCCGTGCGAATGCCCATTTCACGACCACATTTAGGACACTCAATATCGGTCATCACCATTTGGTTGCCGCGCATCCCACCTTCATTCGGATCGCGCTCGGCTTGTTCGAGGTTTCCTTTAAAGTCCTCATAAAACTTATCCAGCGTTTCTTTCCAATTACGTTTGCCAGCAGCGATGTCATCGAGCGCCTGCTCCATCTCCGCGGTAAAGTTGTAATTCATTAACTCGGTAAAGTTTTCAATGAGTCGATCGTTAACGATTTCACCCATTTTTTCGGCGAAAAAGCGTCGATTCTCGACTTTAACGTAACCGCGGTCCTGAATCGTTGAGATAATCGATGCATAGGTTGAAGGGCGGCCAATGCCACGCTTCTCAAGCTCTTTTACCAACGATGCCTCACTGTAACGCGCAGGTGGCTTGGTGAAGTGTTGTTGCGGATCCAATTGGTTAAGCGCAAGGACCTCACCTTTACCGATATCAGGTAAGGTCATATCACCGTCTTTCTTCGACGATGAGGGCGGTAGCACCTTGGTCCAACCCGCAAAACGCATCACGCGACCACGTGCTTTAAGCTCAAACTCACCCGCTTGCGCAATCAGTGTCGTGCTGTCGTATTTTGCGGGTACCATTTGGCACGCCACAAACTGGCGCCAAATCAATTCATACAGGCGCTGAGCATCACGGTCCATGCTACCCAACTTATCGGCTTTGATATTCACATCCGAAGGACGAATCGCCTCGTGCGCCTCTTGTGCGCCCTCTTTCGATCCGTAACGATTGGGTTGCTTAGGCAGGTAATTCGCACCAAAACTTTGCTCAATATAATCTCGGCAAGCGCTCACTGCATCGGCACTGAGGTTGGTCGAGTCAGTACGCATGTAGGTGATGTGACCGGCCTCATAAAGCCGTTGCGCGAGCGTCATGGTTTTCTTAACACCAAAGCCTAACCGCGTACTCGCCGACTGCTGTAAAGTCGAAGTAATAAACGGCGCCGAAGGCTTGCTCGATGTTGGCTTATCTTCGCGTGCGGTAATTTCATACTGCGCGTCTTTCAGCGTCGCTAATGCCGCGTCAGTTTGCTCTTTATTTGATGGTCTGAATTGTTCGCCCGCTTGCTTAACCACTTGCATGCGCAAGTCATCTTTCGCCTGCGTTGCGAGGTCAGCATGCACATCCCAGTATTCCTCTGGCACAAATGCTTTGATCTCGCGTTCACGCTCGACCACAAGGCGAACCGCGACCGACTGAACACGCCCGGCCGAAAGCCCTCGTGCGATTTTTTTCCACAGCAACGGCGACACCATAAAGCCCACGACACGATCTAAGAAGCGCCGTGTCTGCTGTGCGTTAACGCGGTCTAAATTCAGCTGTGCGGGGTGCGAGAACGCATCTTGAATCGCATTTTTAGTAATCTCGTTAAACACCACACGTTGATAACGGTCGTTATCGCCGCCCATCAATTCACGCAAGTGCCACGCAATCGCCTCCCCTTCGCGGTCCAAATCCGTCGCGAGGATGACTTTGTCTGATTTTTTGGCGAGTTGGGTCAGCTCTTTAACCACCTTTTCCTTGCCAGGCAGCACTTCATAATGCGCATCCCAATCATGCTCAGGGTCGATGCCCATCCGCGCAACCAAACGTTTAAAGTCACGTTGCTGCTGATATGCCGCTTTTTCCTCTGGCGACATTTTGCGAACTTCTGCCGCAGATTTGCTAGGTACCTTTTCTACCGCTTTGGTAGGAAGGTCGCGCACGTGCCCTACGCTAGACTTAACGATAAAATCGTTGCCTAGGTATTTATTAATTGTTTTGGCTTTTGCCGGGGACTCGACAATAACGAGCGATTTCGCCATAGAGTTTAGCTTCTCTTTTCTTTAACTGTCAGACGATATAGGTTCATATCCACTCGAATACAAGTGGCAACCCGATGATTCTGCCTTTTTTAAGATATATCGGTTATTTTCATAAGAAACAACCATAACCTGTGCATTTGATAAAAATTCGCACAATTTAGATATTCAGTCAGACTCTGTGAATTTTCTATAAGCCCACGAAAATAAAGGCTTACAAGCCGTTACTAACAACGTATAATATCTCTAATTCGATCATATTTGGCTAAACGATAGCCCCCCGAAAGGAGCGCGAATACGTGACTATGCAACACTTTGAAGTGAATTATGACGGTCTAGTCGGACCGACTCACAATTACGCTGGTTTGTCATTTGGCAATGTCGCCTCACTGGCAAACGCAAAGGCCGTTTCTAGCCCTAAAAGCGCCGCCCTGCAAGGGCTGATGAAAATGAAAGCGCTGCATGACTTGGGCATGAAGCAAGGCGTATTAGCGCCACAAGAGCGTCCAGATATTTATGCGCTTCGCCGCTTAGGCTTTACCGGCACCGACGGTGAAGTATTGTACAAAGCGGCCACCGAAGCACCGGCTATTTTTCAAGCAGTATGCTCAGCATCAAGCATGTGGACAGCTAACGCCGCCACCGTATCACCCAGTGCGGATACAGCCAATGGTAAAGTTCATTTCACGCCAGCGAACTTAACGAATAAGTTCCACCGCTCTTTAGAGCCGGTCACCAGCGGCAATATTCTCAAAGCGATGTTTGCTCACGAACGTTATTTTGAGCATCACACTCACCTGCCAGACAACGAGCATTTTGGTGATGAGGGTGCTGCCAACCATACCCGTTTATGTGAACAATACGGTCACGCGGGCGTAGAGATCTTTACCTATGGTCGGTACGCGTTTGATAGCTCGCAACCAGCACCACAAAAATTCCCAGCGCGTCAGACCTTTGAGGCATCACAAGCCATTGCGCGTTTGCACGGCTTGACCGACGACAACACCGTGTATATTCAGCAAAACCCAGATGTGATTGATCAGGGTGTTTTTCACAATGACGTGATTGCTGTCGGTAACCAAAACGTCTTGTTCTACCACGAGCAAGCATTCCGTGATACCGAGCAGAAATTCGCTGAAATCCAACAAAAGTTCGGCGATAACCCAGTACACTTCATTGAAGTTAAAACCAGTGAGGTCAGCGTACAAGACGCCGTATCAACCTATTTGTTTAATACCCAGCTGATTACCCCACCCGATGGTATTATGACAATCATTGCGCCGACCGAGTGTGAAGAAAATCCACGCGTAAAAGCGTATTTGGATTCATTGGTAGAGCGCGACAATCCAATTAAACGGGTGAAGTTCTTTGATGTGAAGCAAAGCATGCGTAACGGCGGTGGTCCTGCGTGTTTGCGCTTACGTGTTGCGTTAAACGACGAAGAGCTTAAAGCCGCGAACCCGAACTGTTTAATGAGCGACAGCCTCTACAAACGCTTAACTCAGTGGGTTGATAAGCATTATCGCGAAGAACTTGCAGTCGACGACCTGCGTGACCCAGCGTTACTAGAAGAGTCACGTTCAGCGTTAGACGAGTTGACGCAGATCTTAAAGCTTGGTTCGGTGTACCCGTTCCAGCAAGACTAACGTTAACACCCATACTAAAAAGGGGCGCTCAAAGCGCCCCTTTGTTAATGACCGAATTTCTTAATCATTATCGTTGTGTAACTCGAGGTTCGCATCCTCACCGCCATCACGTTGTGCTTTCGCCATATCGTTACGAGCAGCATCGAGTTCATCAAGGTAGTCTTGGTTGATATCACCTGTGATGTATTCACCACTAAAGACCGAGGTTTCGAAACGTTGTACGTTCGGGTTCTCTTCACCAACAGCCGCGACCAGATCGTCTAACTCCTGATAAATTAAGCCATCAGCGCCTATCATCTCGCAAATTTCGTTACTTTCGCGCCCATGTCCAATCAATTCATTGGCACTTGGCATATCGATCCCGTACACATTCGGGAAACGAATTTCAGGAGCCGCCGAAGCAAAGTAAACTCGCTTAGCGCCGGCTTCACGCGCCATCTCAATAATTTGCTCAGAGGTTGTGCCACGTACAATTGAATCATCAACTAACAGCACATTTTTGCCCTTAAACTCGGCGCTAATTGCGTTGAGCTTACGACGCACTGACTTACGGCGCTGTGTTTGACCTGGCATGATAAAGGTTCGGCCAATGTAGCGATTTTTAACGAAGCCTTGGCGATACGGCAGATCAAGCACACTGGCGATCTCAAGCGCGATATCACAGCTGGTTTCAGGAATAGGAATCACCACGTCGATGTCTAAGTCGGCATAATCGCGCTTAAGCTTCTCACCCAACTTACGACCCATGTTCACGCGTGACGCATAGACTGAGATACCATCGATAAACGAATCAGGGCGTGCGAAATACACATATTCGAAAATACACGGGCAGTGTTTAGGTTTATCGGCACACTGACGTGAGAACAGCTGCCCATCGTTAGTGATATAAATCGCTTCACCCGGCTCCACATCACGCACGTATTTAAAGCCTGTACCATCGATAGCGACACTTTCTGAGGCAACAATATATTCATCGCCTTCGGCCGTTTCACGTTTACCGAGCGCGAGTGGACGAATACCCCATGGGTCACGAAATGCAACCAAGCCATGACCTAAGATCATCGACACAACCGCATACGCACCACGCACTTTACGATGCACCGCAGTAATCGTTCTAAATACATCGTCTGCACTGAGTTCAAGGCTATCGTTTTTGTCGAGCTCATTGGCAAAGACATTCAGCAGGATCTCAGAATCCGATGTCGTATTAATATGACGACGTGCGGTTTTAAATAGATGCGCATGCACATCCGCAGCGTTAGTCAAATTACCGTTGTGCGCCATAGCGATACCAAACGGTGAGTTGACATAAAATGGCTGCGCTTCGGCAGAGCTTGAACTACCCGCAGTTGGATAGCGCACGTGACCAATCCCCACGTTACCCGCTAGGCGATGCATATGCCGTGTATGAAACACATCACGCACCAGACCATTAGCCTTGCGTAAGCGCAATGTATTGTACTCATCCACCGTCATGATGCCAGCAGCATCCTGTCCGCGGTGTTGGAGCATGGTTAAGCCGTCATACAGCGCTTGATTGACCGGCTGTTTGCCGACGATACCAACGATACCACACATAACTTTACGACCCTCTTAAACTGATTGCGGGACTAAAAAACTTGAACTGCTTTCTAGATATTCAAAAAACCACTGAATAAATACGCCAAAATGCGGTATCAATATCGACTCCTGCCACCAAGTACTATTGGATAGCGTGGTAAACGAGTCCATGAAGAACAGCAATGCGCTGACAATTAACACGCCGCGGAGCGCCCCAAACACTAAGCCAAGCACTCGGTCTGTACCGGACAAGCCAGTATGTTGAACAAGTTTCGAGAGAATGTAGTTGAGGATGGCGCCGATAATCAGCGTAGCAACAAACAAGGCGGCGATTGCAGCCGCATTTCGGACAAGCGGATCTTGGATTTCAGTAAAATATACGGCTAAATCTTTGTAGAATTGACTCGAGATAACGAACGCGGCTATCCAAATAACCAGTGACACCGCTTCTTTGACGAAGCCTCGAACCAAACTCACCAAGGTTGAAATGGTGATGATGATGATGATTGCGTAATCTATCCAGAGCATAAGCACTCAGTCGCACTGAAAAAGTGAGCAGATTTTAACAGAATCCAATGAAAAATGCGGCTTTTTTTATTTCTTTACGGTTGGTAGCTCAAGACCTTGCCTTGAAGCCCCGTTAAATCTTTAAGCGCATCGAGTTGTTGCTCCAGAGCCTGCTTGGATGCATCGGGTCCGACCATCAGTTTAGTCAGCTGACCCTGACTACCGCCTGATTCAATGAACACTGCAAAGCCCTTCGCTTGCAACTGTTTCTGCAAAGCCAAGACACTGTCTCGATTACTGAAGGCTCCTAGCTGAATCACGTAAGCATCGCCACTGACGGTGACCGACTTAATGTCACGTTTAGGCGCTTCGACTTGTTTCTGTGCATCCACCGTTGGCGCATTATCGGAGGTAACCTGATCATCCGCGGCTGCACGCGTGTTGACAGGCTGTGGCTCAAACTCAGTGGGTTCCTGCAAAGTACTTGTCTGCGCTGGCTTAAGAGGAATTGTCTCAAAATCCTCGACCGCCTCGGTCTTTTTACCGTCCAGTACGTCCGGCAAAATAATAACCGCGAGTGCGACCAAAATCAGGGAGCCCACAATTCTGTTCTGCAACCGACTTGCCAAGTTGAACTCCTATTCGTTGCACGAAGTAATTTTTGCGAAGATATGCCCTACAGTGTAAAACGAGCCAAACGCGAAAACCAGTGTGTTTTTTTGCTGCGCGCGTTCAACAGCGTAATCAAACGCCTGCTCAACACTATCAAAGCAATTTACTTGAGCCTTATCCAGCGCTTCACATTGCGCCAGTTGCTTCGCGCTATTGCCGCGCGGCTCATGCAAAGTACCTAGCGCCCACTCATCGATGTGAGGCAGTAACGCTTCAAATACTGTATTGGCGTCCTTATCTTTTAGCATGCCCACGACAGCGATAATCCGCTGGTGAGGAGCTCGTGCCAGCTGCTGCGCTACGTAGTTCGCTGCGTGACCATTGTGGGCAACATCCAACAGTACTTCAACCTGCTGATAGTGTAAACGTTGCATACGGCCCATCAACGACGCTCGTGACAACCCCTCTTTGATCGCTAGCTCGCTGACTGCCAGTGGTAAACACTCCAACGCGGCTAGGGTCGTGACTGCATTTAACAAAGGAAGTTGCGGCAACGGCAGATCAAATAAGTTAACGTTAATGCCGTAATAGTGCCAATGGTCATCATACCGTTTGCTGGAGAAATCTCGTCCAACCTGCTTAAGATCGGCGCTGATTGACGTTGCATGTGCCGCAATACTTTTGGGTGGATACGTATCACCGCAGATTAACGGACGTTGCGAGCGGGCAATACCGGCTTTTTCAAAGCCAATTTTCTCTCGGTTATCACCTAAGAACTGCACATGGTCAATGCCAATACTTGTCACCACCGCGACATCGGGATCGACCACATTGACGGCATCTAAGCGCCCGCCTAACCCCACTTCTAAAATGGCAACATCAAGCTCGGCGCGCTGCATCAGCCACAAGGCCGCAAGCGTACCCATTTCAAAGTACGTCAGCGAGGTGTTCTGTCGTGCATCGTTAATCGCAGCGAACGCCGCCGCATGGTCAGCTTCCGTTAGCATGCTATCATTTATCTGCAGACGTTCACGGTAATCGACTAAGTGCGGCGAGGTATATACACCGACTTTATAGCCCGCTTGTTGCAGAATCGATGACAGCATGGCAACCGTGCTGCCCTTGCCATTAGTACCCGCAACCGTAATCGTAAACCGTCCCGGTCGGCTGATGGATGCACGCTGGCGCACCTCATCTGTACGCGCTAAACCGAGATCAATTTCGGTGGGGTGTATTTTTTCAAGGTAGGCTAGCCACTCCGACAGCGAACTTGCCGCTGTCGGGGCTACTATGTACTCGCTCATCACAAATCAGCTGCTTCCATTTCGCTTTGCGCTGGGCTTTCGAGGTTTTGAAACTTCGCCAGTAACCGGGCTACCGTGGCACGCATTTCGCGACGATCAACAATCATGTCTATCGCACCGTGTTCAAGCAGAAACTCTGCACGTTGGAAGCCTTCCGGCAAGGTTTGACGTACAGTTTGTTCGATAACGCGCGGGCCCGCAAAGCCAATCAATGCCTTGGGCTCTGCGATATGCACATCACCAAGCATCGCTAAACTGGCGCTGACGCCTCCCATGGTCGGATCGGTCAATATCGAGATATAGGGTAAACCCGCTTCACTCATCTTCGCCAATGCGGCCGACGTTTTTGCCATCTGCATCAATGACATCAATGCTTCTTGCATGCGTGCGCCGCCCGATGCCGAGAAGCATACCAGCGGTAGGTTGTGCTTAAGACACAGTTCAGCCGCTTGCACAAATTTAGCGCCCACCACTGACGCCATAGAGCCGCCCATGAAGTTAAAGTCGAACGCCACAGCGACCACAGGCACACCCAGTACGGTGCCGCGTTGAGCAATTAAGGCATCTTTCTCGCCACTGCTTTTCTGGGCCGCAGAAATACGGTCTTTATATTTCTTTGAGTCTTTAAACTTGAGAATATCTTTAGGCTCAAGATCGGCAGCAATCTCCGAAACACCAGACTCATCTAAAAAGATGCGTAAACGTTCACGGCCGGTCAAGCGCATGTGGTGCCCGCATTTAGGGCAGACATTTAAACTCCGATCTAAGTCATTGCGATACAAAATCGCATCACAGGCTGCACATTTGCTCCAAACACCCTCTGGAACATTGCGACGTTTGTTGACTTTAGGTTTAGCAAGAATACGTTCAATCCAGCTCATAATGGTCCGCTTAATCAGCTCTGATAAAAAATTTTGAATAGATTACATGGTAGCACAAATGGGTCAAGCAAAGAGGTCGTAACAGTCGCTGTTTTTTCTTACTCTGTAAACCAAAGCGGACCCGGCTCCGCTTGAGGGAGTTGCCAAGGCGCTGGATAGTCCACTTCAACCAGGTACAAGCCACCCGGTTTAGCGGTCGCCGCCGCTAAGGTCCGATCTTTGCCAGCTAACAACTCACCAAGCCAGCTAGGGGGTTGTTGGTGACGCCCAATCACAATCAGACTACCGACAATATTACGCACCATATGATGTAAAAAGGCATTGGCTTTGATATCAACAATAATAAAGTCGCCCCGTCGATGAACGTTAAGATGGGTGACTTCACGATGAGCCGAGTGCGATTGACACTGCGCCGCACGAAACGCACTAAAGTCATGTTCACCGAGCAAAGCTGGGGTTGCCGCCTGCATGGCGTCAACATCTAACGGGTGGTGATAGTGGCTTACACCGTGGCTGTGGATGCCGGGTCTGAGTGGATTATTGGCGATGATATAACGATAACGACGCGCCGTCGCACTGAACCGAGCACTAAAACTATCATCGACCTCCTGCGCCCATCGCACAGCGATGTCTGCGGGTAAATGACTGTTTACGCCCAGTGTCCAAGCCGCCGCTCTGCGTTGGTTCGATACATCAAAATGCACCACTTGGTTGGTCGCATGAACCCCCGCATCGGTGCGTCCTGCACAGACCGTTTCGACTGGTTCATCGGCCACTTTACTAAGCGCCTCTTCCAAGCGCTGCTGTACCGAGTCTACTTCACGTTGGCGTTGCCATCCATAATAGGCGCGCCCATCGTACTCCAGTCCTAATGCAATTCGCATACAACTCCCTTACGAACTTAATTATTCCGACTGTAGACGTTTTAATAAAGTGCGAGCTTCATCCGCGATCTCATCATCACCTTCTGATAAGCCCACAAGTATCTGCTCCGCGTCTTCTTTCTCGTCCATATCAATATAGGCGCGTGCGAGGTCAAGCTGACCTAACCGTTCTTCATCAGCGTCATCGGTAGATGATTGCTCGGTTTGCGAGCCATCTTCATCGCCGAGCACACGGCCGACGTTCTCAGACGTATAATTGTCTGTTTCTTCCTCGTTATCCGCCTCTTCCATCAAATCATCAATATCAACGTACTCATTATCTGACGCAGCTTGCTCAGGTTCCTCAGCCGATTCACGATTATCTTGCTCAACTAAGTCAGGTTCGCTCGGCTCTGGGTCCGCTGACTCATCACGCTGTTGTTCGCCTTCGGATTCCGTTTCATCCTCAGCGATATCATTCAGAGACTGCTCAACTTCTGCTGATTCTGATAACAACTGATCCATGTCTTCTTCTGAAACATCTTCAATTTCGTCGTCAGCTTGTTCATCCGGCTCGATCCCCAATTGGGCTAGTGCATCATCAAGCGGATTATCATGCTCGCCATCATCAAATTCGGTACCCGAGGTCTCCTCTTCTGATTCAGATTGCGGTGCTTCATCTGACGCTTCTTGTTCAGGTTCCTCATCGGTAGCAGCAGCCGCTTCTTGCTCATCAAAAATATCTTCGCTAACGAGCTCATCATCGCTAGCCGCATCTTCACTCGACTCTTGGCTCGAAGCTTCATCGACGTCGTCTGCTTCAGTCTCATCGGGTTGATCGCCATCGTCAGCTTCATCGAGTTCTGATTCTGGCTCTGGCTCTGATTCTGGTTCTGACTCGGGTTCTGGCTCTGGCTCGGGTTCTGGTTCTGACTCGGGTTCTGGTTCTGACTCGGGTTCTGGTTCTGACTCGGGTTCTGGTTCTGACTCGGGCGCGGACTCCTGTTCAGCTTGTGCTGATGATTCATCAGCCTCATCTAAGTCAAGATCAAGCGCTGGTTCCTCATCAGCTTCCGCTTCACCAAATAGCCTATCCAGCTCTTCCTGCGATAACTCTGAACTCGCTTCATTATCGTCCTCATCCGGCTCGGCGTCTAAATCAGTTTCGTCATCGTCTTTATCGGCTTCTTCGGATTCATCTTGCTCAACGGCTTCGGGTTCTTCGCTCCCTGGCAGTACTTGCTCATCCAACTCATCGGTTTCACCTTCTTGGCTGGCTTCATCATCCGACTCATCATCATCGAGCTGAATACTAAAGTCATCATCCAATGCAGCATTTGAATTTGCCAGTTCGGCCTCTAAGTCACTGAGATCATCACCTTCATCGTCATCATCATCGAGCTCGCTGCTATCATCCAAGTCAAATAAGCCATCACTTGCATCGTTTTGGGTGGCGGTCCCCCCCATTAGCTCACGATCAAGTTGCTCGGCTGCTTGCTCTTCCGTTAGCTCTTGCTTTTGTTCACCCGAGTCTGCACTTTCAGCATCAGCTTTTTTCCGCCAGAAGAATAAGAAGTATATGACTCCAAATATCAGTAACGCAGGTACAATCGAGAGTAAGGCAATATTGAGAGGATTCTGAAGCCACTCAGAGACCCCCGAAGTTTCAGCCTCTTGTTTTTGATTCAACAACGCTTCTTGTTGTTCAAGCAACTGCTCAAACTGAGATTCGAGCACATCTGTTTGCTTAAGTTGCTCAGACAGAGACGCAATACGCTCAGCAAGGTCATCTAAACGCTGCTGAATCGACTCGTTTTCTGCATAGACTTGCTCAACCGCTCTCATGGAGTCATCAACCCGCGCCTGCAAGTCGGCAAAATTATTCTGCTGCCGCGACTCAACTTGTTGAATCGCTTGTTCCGCTTTTTCTCGCGCTTGTTCGAGCAACTGTTGTTGGTCGGCTTGTGTCTGTTGCGCTTGCTGCTCTATCTCAGCAAGCCGTTGTTGCTTCTCTTCTAACGACTCATCGGCCATCACCTGTCGACGCGCGGCCTCAGGGTTAACCATTTTAATTTCTTGTAAACTGGGTATGCGCAAATAAAAACCGTCGAGCATACGGTTCATATTGCCATCAACAAATGCACGGGGATTGGCTTGCACAATTGCAGCCATGGTTTGATAAACAGTAACGCTCGAGTGCGGTCGGTATTCAGAGGCGATCGACCATAACGTATCTGAAGACTGGATAGGACCGTAGCGCTCGTCCCCCATACGAACATCAGTAGACTCTGCGCCTTTAGGACCTTTGATAATGGTCCCATCTTGCGCATAAACGTGGGCAGACAACGGAGCAAATGACAAGACTGCGATTGCGCTCGACGCAATCAAGCCTCGTTTTAGATGCTTAATCAATGCCATAATCCCTTTATTATCATTTGTTTGGGAAACATTCATGTTCGTTCTCTTACCCACATTCCATTGGTCTATTTAACGGCAGTTAATGATAAAACTTTACGCTAAACCACCGAGCGATTACCAGTACTCTTTAATAAGTAGCTCAGCAATCTGAATCGAGTTAGTCGCCGCTCCCTTACGAATATTGTCCGAGACTACCCATAAATTCAGCCCTTGAGGATGACTGATGTCTTCGCGAATACGACCGACAAAGACATCATCTTTGCCTGCTGCATTGCCAACTTGGGTCGGAAAATCTTGTCTATCTTCACACAGTGTTACACCTGGAGCGTCGCGCAGTAAATCTTTTGCGTACTCAGCAGTAATTGGCTGACGTGTCTCAATGTGAATGGCCTCGGCATGACCAAAGAATACGGGTACACGTACCGCTGTAGGGTTAACGCGAATACTTTGATCATTCAAGATTTTCTGCGTTTCCCACACCATTTTCATCTCTTCTTTGGTGTAGTCATTATCTTGGAATACATCAATCTGCGGGATACAGTTAAACGCGATCTGACGACTGAACTGGCTGACCGTCGGCTCTTTCGCGTTTAATAACTCGGCCGTCTGCTTCGCCAGCTCTTCCATCGCTTCTTTACCGGCGCCTGACACCGACTGATATGTCGCGACGTTGATACGCTCAATACCCACCGCATCGTGCAACGGCTTTAACGCGACCATCATCTGAATAGTCGAGCAGTTAGGGTTGGCAATAATGTTACGATTTCTAAAATCTGCCAATGCCCACCCATTCACTTCTGGCACCACTAGTGGAATGTCGGGCTCGTATCGAAACTCGGATGTATTATCGATGACCACGCAGCCTGCTTCAGCTGCTTTGGGTGCAAAAACCTTTGAAATCGAACCACCCGCCGAGAAGAAACCAATATCCGCCTCGCTCCAGTCAAAGGTGTCTGCATCAATGACTTCGATGTCTTCGCCTTTAAAGCTAACCGTGGCACCCGCCGAACGAGCGCTGGCTAACGGAAAAAGCTGTGCAACGGGGAAGTCGCGCTGCTGCAAAATATCGATCATTTGTTGACCAACAAGACCTGTCGCCCCTAAAACGGCGACGCGAAAACCTTCTGCCATATTCACTCCTAAAGCTTAACAAACTTGGTATGCGTTAAAACCAAGTTGTCTAAATCGAATAACCTGTGCTGCATTATGACACGCAATACGCTGATTGTTGAGTTGTCGCCGAGGATTATCTTTACGGTAGTTCTTGCGCAGGTGATCAAAACCCGCTGCCGTAACGCTATCAACGCGTAAACGACGGTCATCTTCAATGATGGGATAGAGCGATAGAATGAGCTCAGCTAAATCAGGCAGTCGCTGAATACTCACGGCGCCTAGCGTACGCCAATCAACGGAAGGAAGCACATCACTGAGTGACATTTCAAACGCAATGCCAAAGTGCTTACATAATGCGGTGGTCACTTGGTGAGCCCCGCCGACCTTGCCTTCTAAGCTATGCCCCGCAATGTGAGGAGTAGCAATGGCAAGGTGCGGTAGCATCGCTGCATCGATCGCAGGCTCGTGTTCAAATACATCAAAGACCAGTGTTGGACATTCGCCTTGCTCACAGCGACGCACGACGGCTTGATTATCGACCACGGCACCGCGACAGGCATTAATCAGCAGTTGTCCTGGGTGCAATGACTGCAAAGTCTCAATGTCGATAAGGTGATGCGTTGGATACAAACCATCATGTGTCAGCGGTACGTGTAAACTTATAATGTCGGAAGTCAGCACCCGTTGCCAATGCGCATGTGCCCGAGTATCGCCTTGCTCCGCTAAGGGGGGATCATAATAATGTACATTCATCCCCAACGCGGCTAATCGCTGTCCGGTTGCTGTTCCCGTATGACCAGCGCCCACGATAGCAACATCCAAATCCAATACATCGTTAAGTCGGTTTTGCTCACGTAACACATGCAACACCGCTGCCAATACATACTCGCCCACCGAATCGGCGTTACAGCCTGGCGCGTTGGTCCACTGGATATTTCGAGCCGCAAGTGCCACGCTATCCAAATGCTCTTTGCCTATCGTCGCTGTCGCAACAAACTTAAGCTGTGGTGCGTGCTGCAGTAAGGTTTCATCGACCTGAGTGATCGACCTAACCAAGAGTGCGTCCGCAGTTCTGAGTAATTCAGGCGGTGGGGTTCTGTCTGTGTAGCAAGAGAGGTTTCCTACGTTGCCTAGTAGCTCAGGCAACGCAGGAATATTTTGATCGGCAACGATATGGATACGCTGGGACCGATTCAACGTCAATTAATCTTGGTATTCACGTAGTACCAACGATGCATTGGTACCACCAAACCCGAAACTGTTCGACATCACCGTACGCAACTTAGCCTCAGTCGGCTCACGAACGATGTTCATGCCTTCAGCGGCGTCGTCAAGGTTATCGATATTAATGCTCGGTGTTACAAAGCCGTTTTTCATCATTAATAAAGAGTAGATAGCCTCGTGCACACCCGCCGCACCTAGAGCGTGACCGGTCATAGCTTTGGTCGCGCTGATAAACGGGGTCTTCTCTGGGAACACTTCACGGATGGCTTCAAGTTCTTTCACGTCGCCAACCGGTGTGCTGGTGCCGTGCGTATTCAAATAATCGATCGGTGAATCGACAGTTTCCATCGCCATCTTCATACAGCGAATAGCGCCTTCGCCCGAAGGGGCAACCATGTCATAGCCGTCTGAAGTTGCGCCGTAACCAACGATTTCCGCGTAAATTTTCGCACCACGTGCTTTTGCCGCTTCGAGTTCTTCGATGACGAGAATACCACCGCCGCCAGCAGGCACGAAACCATCACGATCACGGTCGTACGTGCGCGACGCTTTTTCAGGCGTATCGTTATACTTAGTACTCAATGCGCCCATGGCATCGAATTCCATACCTAAGGTCCAGTGCAGTTCTTCACCACCACCTGCGAATACGCGGTCTTGCTTGCCGAACTGAATAAGCTCGAGTGCGTGACCGATACAGTGCGCTGACGTCGCACACGCTGAGCTGATTGAATAGTTGGTGCCTTTAATTTTAAACGGCGTTGCCAAACATGCCGACGTGGTCGACGCCATGCAACGCGGAACCATGTAAGGACCCACACGTTTAACGCCACGCTCACGCAGCGTGTCCGCAGCCGCAACCTGGTGCTCGCCTGATGCGCCACCTGAACCGACGACCAAACCTGTACGATGGTTGGATACTTCTTCTTCGGTTAAGCCTGCGTCTTCGATAGCCTGCTGCATTGCAATGTAGGCATAAGCAGCCGAATCACCCATAAAACGCAACGCTTTACGGTCGATATGGTCTTTGACGTCTAGGCGAACAGGACCCCAGACTTGGCAACGTAGTCCCATTTCTGCAAAGGATTCTGAACGCTCAATGCCCGATTTGCCGGTGCGAAGCGATTCAAGGACTTCTTTCTGATTGGTTCCGATACTCGATACGATACCGAGGCCGGTAATCACAGCTCTTCTCATTACTTATTCCTGTATTGGCGATGGGCCGATAAATTAAAACTTTTCTTATGTTGTATGGTAACGAACAACGGGTCAACAGGTGGTCTGCTTTGTCGAGAAATTTTTCTTATCGACCACAGTGTCATCAATAACGCGTTAAAAGTCGTCAACGATTAGTTTCAAAGTTGTTATTATAGCGATCATTGATAAAGAATTCATGGTGTTCAGCATGCCAAATCATGCAAAAATTCAATTCAACGCGTCGGGCGTGCCCGTTTCACAGGCGTTTGACGACATTTACTTTTCTGTCGACAGTGGCATTGATGAAAGCCAATACGTGTTTCTTAAACATAACGGAATACCCGAACGTTGGGCTAGCTTGCCACCGCAATATGACTTTGTTGTGACAGAAACAGGCTTTGGTACGGGGCTGAACTTTTTACTGACATGGCTGAACTTCCGTGCGCATGCAAAACACTGCACACGCTTGCATTTCGTTTCCATCGAGAAGTACCCACTGAGCAAACAACAGCTGACACAGGCACTCGCCACGTTACCCGCCGTAAGCGACGTAGCGAACAGTCTGCTTGAGCAATACCCGGCGACTGAACCTGGCTGTCACCGTTTACTATTCGACCAGGGACGAGTAGTGCTCGACTTATGGATAGGCGATATCGAGGATACCTTGGACGAATGGCAAAGCTGCTTGGCTGAGCGTGTCGATGCCTGGTTCTTAGACGGCTTTGCGCCAGCCAAGAACCCAGCGATGTGGCAATCCGCCTTGTTCGAAACGATGGCATGCAGCGCGCACGCGCACACCACCTTTGCCACTTTTACGGCGGCAGGCATCGTTAAACGAGGCCTCAGTGCTGCTGGATTCAACATCCATAAAGTCAAAGGATTTGGGCGCAAGCGTGAAATGCTCTGGGGCGAGTACCCCAGCGCAACGATAAAACCCAGCCGCAATCAAACCCCTGTCACCATCATCGGCGGCGGTATTGCCAGTGCTTGTCTAGTGCAGGCGCTACAACAACGTCACATTCCCTGCCGAGTTATCAGTCAAGGCAAAGCCGATGGTGCGTCGGGCAACCCGCAAGGTGCAGTGTATCCACTGTTGCACGCGGAGCGCACACCACTGAGCCGGTTTTACTTACAAGCAACCTCAACAGCACTGAGCTATTATGCGCCCTGGCGTGACCGTTATTGGTTCGCCACCGGAGTCATGCAACCCGCCTTTAACAGTGCTCGGGTTGAACGCATGGATAAACTGGCGGCATGCGAATACAGCGAGGCGACGGTACAACCCCTGACCCCCGAGCAGAGTTCTAGCACGGCGAACCTCGCGATTGAACAGCCGAGCTTATTGTATCCCGAGGCGGGCTGGTTAAATCCAAAGGAAATGGTCAACGGGTTATTCGCCGAGCACGCTCATGAATGGGTCACCGATACAGTCAAACAACTCGAACCAACCCAAAATGCGTGGTCGGTTGTTGGAGTTAAGGCAACCTACTCAGCGGCACGGGTGGTGTTGGCGGGAGGTCATGCATCGCCTGCATTAACCAACCAGACACTCAAGATCACACCGGTAAAAGGTCAGATCTCTATGGTGCGAGCAACGACGGAGACTGTGGGCTTGAGCAAAGTGCTGTGTTACAAGGGCTATATGGTTCCCGCTCAGCAAGGTGAGCATTGCATTGGTGCGACATTCGAGCGCAATCAAGCCGATCTCGATGCCTCGTCAAGCGCTGATGAGGCCAATTGTGAATCGCTGGCAGCTTGTGCACAACAGCGTTGGAGCGACGGACTTACGGTGACCGGGCACCGTGTCAGTATCAGAGCAACCACGCCTGATCATCAACCCGCCGCTGGCTATTTAGAACCCCAGCTGATGCTGTTTACCGGATTAGGTTCACGAGGCTTAACGGCGGCCCCGGTGTTGGCGGAGCTGCTTGCTGAACAACTGAGTGGCGGCGTGGTTCCGTTAACAAAAGACGCCCGGTCACGTGTCCAACCGCAACGTCTAATGACTTAAATTAAACGCTACGCACCACGGTATCAAGTTGCTCGACGAGGTTATTCACGTGCGTTTGATCCGCGGGTGCGAGCTCATGTTTAGCATGCTCGACCGCCGCTTTTAAATTAGGGATGATTGCCTGCGCATCGGTTTCATCGTTCATCTCCATGCGGGCAACGACAAGGTCAAAATGGCCCCGCAGATATCCGCTGGCGAACAACTCATCATCGGATCCATCAACGTAAACCTGATCGAAGACACTTTCTAACTGCTCAATTACCGCATTAAACGACATCTAATCACCTTTTTTCGCATTACTGAGACGTCATTTTAACGATGTTTTTGTTACAATGCACCCATCGAAACTATCCAACGGGGTTGTTATGTCGTTGCAAATCGGCCTGTTTTATGGCTCAACTACTTGCTATACAGAAATTGCGGCTGAAAAAATTCAGCAAGCTATTGGCGAAGACATTGTCTCGATATTTGATATTAAAGACACGCCACTTAAAGACGCCGAGCAATTTGATATTCTCATCTTTGGTATCTCGACCTGGGATTTTGGCGAGCTTCAAGAAGATTGGGAAAGCCACTGGGATGATATTACGCCGCTCAACTTGCAAGGCAAAATTGTTGCTCTTTACGGCATGGGTGACCAAGAAGGCTATACCGACTGGTTCCAAGACGCCTTAGGCATGTTGCATGATGCCATCGCTGATAAGGGCTGTAAGCGTATCGGCTTTTGGCCGAACCAAGGTTATGACTTTGCTGCATCCAAGGCGCTCACCGAAGATGAGCAGTACTTCGTCGGTTTATCTCTTGACGAAGACACCCAGTACGACTTATCTGAAGATCGTATCGAGCAATGGACAACACAGATTCTCGAAGAAATAGCGGATCAACTATAACGACAAGAAGGAAGCCAACATGCGAAATGTTATTCGCGTTGTATGGGTCAGTATTGCGCTGCTACAAGCGAGTATAGCCACAGCCGCCACTGAACCGACCCCGAGTGTTGCAGAGTTCACGCAATCGATGGAAAAAGCAGAAGGCTTTTTTGATCTTTATCACGATACCGAACACGGTAAATTTTACCTGTTGGTGCCAAACACCCAACAATCTTTTATCTTTCAAACCAGTCTACCTTGGGGATTAGGTTCAAACGATGTCGGCTTAGACCGAGGTCAACTTGGGCAAACACAACTGGCGCACTTTAAGGTTCAAGGTAACCGCGTGCTGCTGATTGCCGAGAATACACAGTATCGCGCTGCAGAAAAGAACCCCGCCGAACATGCCAGTGTTCAGCAAGCGTTTGCCGATAGTACATTATTTGGTTTTAACGTGGTCGCCCATCATCCAAATGGCGTCTTAATTGATTACACGCCATTCCTACTGACCGATGTGCACGGGGTGAGTGAGCGCTTACAACAAACAGGGCAAGGCCAATTCAGCATTGATAGTGAACGCTCTGTTGTATACCCTGCTCGCACCAAGAGCTTTCCCGATAATACCGAACTCGAGGCCACTGTCACCTTTGTCGGCAAAGGAGAAGGCCGCTACGTAAACGAGATCTTACCTAACGCTGATACAATGACCTTGCACTTGCATCACTCGTTTATTCGATTACCTGATGACAAATATCGTCCACGTCAGTTTGACCCGAATAGTGGCTTTTGGGCGCAAACCTATTATGACTATTCGGCACCTTTGGGTGAGCCGCTCGCGCAGCGCGTGATTCCACGCCATCGTCTTGCCAAGAAGGACCCGATCGCTTCTAGCAGTGAGCCGCAACAGCCGATTATCTATTACCTCGACCCAGGTGCGCCGGAGCCAGTGAAATCGGCTTTGCTTGAGGGCGCAGCTTGGTGGGAACAAGCATTTGCCGCAGCTGGCTACGAAAATGCATTTCAAGTAAAAATGCTGCCGGCAGACGCCGACCCGATGGACGTCCGTTATAATGTTATTCAGTGGGTACACCGTGCAACGCGCGGTTGGTCATATGGCTCGTCAGTGATTGACCCGCGTACGGGTGAAATCATCAAGGGCCATGTCACGCTGGGTTCACTCCGCGTGCGTCAAGACATGAAAATTGCTGAGGGCTTGATAGGTCCTTTCAGCCAACAAAACAGCGAAGAACTAAAAGAAAGCATTGAGCAAATGGCATTGGCACGTATTCGCCAGTTAAGTGCCCACGAGGTAGGTCATACCTTAGGTATTGCACACAATTTTGCCGCAAGCGCTGACAACCGCGCTTCGGTAATGGACTACCCTCACCCGCTGGTAACACTCACCACAGCGGGAGAAATCAGTCTCAACGATGCGTACGATACAGGCATCGGCGAGTGGGATAAGCAAGTCGTCGCCTATGGTTATAGTGACTTTGGAGGCATGCCAAGTGAGCAAGAACAGCTCGACAGAATTTTGCAGAAAAATCAGTCGCTCGGTTTAGCATTCATCTCCGATCGCGACGCACGTCCAGTCGGCGGCGCTCATCCAACCGCACATTTGTGGGACAATGGGAGTGATGCTGTCACCGAACTTGAACGCTTACTTAATGTGCGCAAACAAGTGCTTGCCGACTTTGGTCAACAGCAATTGCGACCTGACGCGGCACTAAGCGACTTGCAGGAAGTCTTTGTTCCTATTTATTTAATGCACCGCTATCAAACCGAAGCGGCGGTTAAATGGTTAGGCGGTGTCAATTACCGTTATTACATGAATGACGAAAAACCGAATGACTACGGCCCGGTAAGCCCATCCACGCAAAAACGTGCGCTCAGCCAACTGATTGAGACGGTACGTGCGAATACAGTCCGTGTGCCGTCACACATCCATAAACTATTAGTGCCTTTGGCTTATGGCTATTCGGACAACCGCGAACGTTTTGACGGTCGCACCGGCTTAATCCCTGATCCGGTCAGCATGGCCGCGAGTGCATCAGGCTTTAGCTTAAATCTGATGTTCAATGCCGAGCGCCTTAATCGTTTAAGTCAGCAGCATGCAATCAACAACGAGGTGCCATCGCCTGAGGCTATCGTTAATACCTTGTTCAACACGCTGCTTGATGATGCGAAAGCACAGCCAGATGACCCGGTAAATCAACGTATTTTAATCACCGCGGCGGACACTCTAGTTGATGCCATGCAAAATGAAGCCCTAGCGCCGGAAGTGCGTCTTGCCTTACGTCAAGCGACGACAACGGTGGCGAATAAGCTCAACGGTCATGTGGTCACTGAAGCCCTGGCAGAACAACTTAAGCGTTATCTTAGCGATGGCGAATGGCCAGAGGGATACGCGCCAGCGGCCCTTCCGCCTGGCTCACCTATTTAGTTTGCACGAGTTTCAGGTATAAAAAAACGGCGCATATCCTGCGCCGTTTTTTTTTGAGTCGCACCACTTAGCCTTCGAAGTTAAACTCGTCCAGCTCGGCTTTGGTTTTGCCGTGCGGCGTTGGCTGACGTGTTTCAGGATCGATATGAACAAACACAATATCATCCGCGGTACAGATGTTTTGCTTGGTATGCTTGTTACGGACCACGCAAGTGATATTAAGCGATGTACGACCAGCTGATTTTACTTGCAAACCAAACTCGACTACATCCCCTTGAAAAGCTGAGGTTTCGAAAGTAATTGCACCAATGTGCTTAGTCACCAAACTTTTCGCGCCCAGTTGGCAACTGGCAAAGATATAAGCTTCTTCATCGATCCACTCAAGGATACGACCACCGAATAAAGAACCAGCAAAGTTAAGGTCATTAGGCATGACCAAACGGCGAGATAAAAAGCGCATAGCGACTCCTCAACAGTTTATGTTCGTTTCAGAGTCGCTAGTATAACCTATTATTACTTCAACGTTTGTTGAAAAAAGTTGGCAATTAACTGGTAACGATGGATCTGAGTATTCTTTCCGTTAAGAGAATGCTTCTTACCCGGATAGTTCATCATTTGAAACGGTTGTGCGTTATCTTGTAACTGCTTGTATAGCTTCGTGCTATGGGTAAACAAGACGTTATCATCCGCCATACCGTGGTAAATCATCAGATCACCAGCTAAGCCATCCGTATACGGAAACACCGATGCTTTTTGGTAGGCATCCCCTTGCTGTGGCATCCCCATATAACGCTCGGTGTAATGGGTATCATAAAGTGCCCAATCAGTAACAGGCGCGCCCGATACTCCCGCAGCAAAGTACTCTGGTGCTTTAAACATCGCCATTAACGTCATATAGCCGCCGTAGCTGTGCCCGTGAATACCGATGCGCTCAGGGTCGATATAATCCAAGGTACGTAAAAACTCGACACCGCGAATTTGGTCCGCAATTTCAGGTGTTCCCATATTTTTGTATAGCGGCGCCTCAAATGCCTTTCCGCGATTAAATGAGCCACGATTATCGACGCTAAATACGACATAACCTTGCTGCGCCATGTACTGCACCAAGTAGTTACCCCAGCCTTTGGTCACGACCTGAGCACCTGGACCGCCGTAAACATAGACCATGACCGGATACTTTTTGCTGGAATCAAAGTCGGCAGGCTTCGTTAATTGATAGTAGAGGGTCTGTCCGTCCTCGGCCTCCAATGTGCCGAACTCTGGGTACAGCCAATCACGCCAGAATGGTTTGAGCGGATGTTGTTCATCGATGGCATTCTGTTTCAACCACGTCAGTCGTTTACCCGTCGGCCCATTCAAACTGATTTGCGGTGGTTGCTTAAAGGATTCAAAGGTATCCACATACGAACTTGCATCAGCGGCAAACTGAATATGGTGCATCCCCTCTTGCTCAGTGATACGGCTCGGGGTCGCTGGCGATGTTGTATTGAGCTGATTACGGTATAGATGCAGCTCAAGCGGCGACTTCTCGCGACCGGTAAAGTAAAACACGCCGGTATTCTCATCAATCGCTGCCAGCTCATCCACTTGCCAATCACCTGAAGTCAGTTGACGAATTAAGCCGCCATCAACTCGATACAAATAAAGGTGCTTATAACCACTACGCTCAGAACCCCAGATAAAATGCTTATTGTCGTTCAAGAAATACAAATCATCGTTGAGGTTGACCCAGCTATCACTGGTTTCGGTCAGAATCACCTGATCCGTCTGCTTATTGGCATCAACAATGTGCAAATCGAGTGTTTGTTGGTTACGGCTTTGCCACTGGTAACTAAAACGCTCGCCGTCTTTTAGCCACTTAACTCGCGCAAGGTAACCATCGCCCAATTCATCTAAACCTAGCCATTCAATCGACGCTTCAAGGTTCTTTTCACCACTGAAATCAAGGTCCACAACACCCAGGTCAACATTCACATTCGGGGTGCCCGCAAACGGATAGCGTTGCTCGATCATGTCAATATGGTCTGCGTAAATTTCGCTACGCACAGCAATATCAACGGGCGACTCATCGACCCGTGTTAATGCGATTTTTTGCTCGTTAGGCGACCACCAATAACCGGTCATACGATCAATTTCTTCTTGCGCCACAAACTCGGCCATACCGTATTTAATGGTATCCGCACCACTGCTTGTAATCGCTTGTTCTTTGCCCGTTTCTAATGAGTAAACATATAAGTTTTGCTCACGAATATACGAGACATAGCGACCCTGAGGCGAGAGCTTGGCGTCCGTCTCAAATGCATCGGTGTTAGTAATTTGACGCGCTTCACCGGTGGCTAACGAGTAGTAGTAAACGTCACCGGCAAGGGGGAACAACAGCGCATCAGACTGCGCAGACCATTGATAACTGACGATACCCGAACCACTTAAGCGCAAGCGTTCACGACGCGCTTTTTCCTCATCTGACAACACTTCTTCGCCAGCAAATACGTCATCGGCATTCACTAAGCGTTGGTGTTTTTCGCTCGCAAGGTTGTAGGACCATAAGTCGTAGTGACTCGCATCATCTTCACGCCCTTTTAAATAAGTCAGTTGCTGACCATCTGGCGAGAAACGTAAGGCGCGCATTGAGTCGCCCGATAATGAAGGAGAGCTAAAAATTCGTTCAATAGTCAGCTCTTTACTCTCAGCGTGCGGTTGCATAACCGCTGAGGCCAGTATCACACCAGCCGATAAAAATGAAAAACGCAGCATCTTTGAATTCCTGTCTTATTTTCTACCGGACAAGAATACCAAAGATGCCGCGCAATGTTCAGCCTATGCGGTCAACAAACCACCTTAAAAGGTCACTGACACACCGACTTTAAAGTTACGTCCTGCCATAGGTGCATCGTCTTTCAAGAATGAGCTATGCACGCGACCCAACTGATTAGTCAAGTTCTCACCCTTCAGGTACACCGTCGCACCGTATTGAGCTAGCCAGTTAGGATAAAAGCTCGCACGTACATTCAGCAAACCAAAGCCATCCGTTTCTGTTTCGTTAGCCGCAATCTTATCTTGCGTCATATAACGGGTATAACCAATGGCACCGTCCCAGTGAGTCGCTTGATAACGCACCTCAGTACCGACACGCTGCGCAGGAATACGGGGTAAGTCACCCCCATCACGCAGTTCAGCACGGGTGTAGTCGCTGAAGCCATGCACTGACCAAGCATCCGTTAAACGGTAGTCCGCTTCGAGCTCGTAACCATAAAGATTAACGTCAGCTTGTGAGAACTGAACAACCATGAGCCCTTCTTCCTCGTGGTCGTGGGCTTCCTCACCGGCGTGCTCTTCATGCCCTTCGTGCTCTTCATCATGATGTTCATCAGTATGGATAGCCGTCGAGCTGATCCCCGTGAAACGTTCGTAAATGAAATCGTCGACGCGGTTATAGAACACGTTCGCTTGCAAGTGGAAACGTTCAGTCTCGTAGTGATAACCCAAATCAATGTTGTTTGAGGTCTCTAACTCCATATCGGCATTTTCTTGGTGCAAGTGGTATTCACCATTGCCCTCGTCATGCAATTCATACAAGGTACCCAACTCATAAGTGCGAGTCGCGAAGTGCTCGCCGTTCGAAAACACCTCAGTTGCACTCGGCGCACGCTCAGAGTGAGAGACATTAATTGAGAACGAGCTCGCATCGTCGATATGATACATGTAGCCTGCCGACAGCGATGTCGCATTAAAGGTATCTAATGTGACATCCGTGCTGCTCAAGTCAGTTCGCTCTTGACGAATACCTAAGTCAACATGGTGATCGCCAACCTCACGCTCGACAACCCAGAAAACACCTTGGCTACGGCGTTGCGTGTCCGGTGTAAATGCTTCTTCGCCTGTGGCGGTCTTGTCAGAAATATCCCACTGGAAACCCACGGCACCTGTCCAACCTGCTAAGGGCGCGTGTTTGGCAATAACACGGACTTCTTTTTGCTGGTTGTTAAACTGCGTACCAACCGTCTCGCCTTCGATCTCGCTGTGCTGATAATCAGTGATAGCAGCACGCATTTCGACCGCTTCGAAGCCTGCGAACGGATCGCGTAGCTCGCCTGCAATCTGCCAACGTTGCTGTTCTAAATCAGCAAATGGCCCCGCCTCTTCAGCATGCTCATGACCCTCATCATGAGCTTCCTCTTCATGGCCTTCATCATGGCCTTCTTCTTCATGATGGTGATGTTCATGGCCCGGGATACCGTATTCTTGATAAAGCCCCTGGTAAGAGATACCAAAGTAACCCTTATCGAACTGATAAGAAGCCCCTACAGTGCCACCTTTCGAGTCGACAAAGCTATTTTCAACTTCATCTAACACGTCACCTTCATCATTAACAAAGTCAGGCGTGTCATAGTTGTCCGACAAACGGCGATGCGCATCGACATATAGCGCCCATTCGCCGTTACCGACGGTCATGTCATACGAACCGCTACGTCCATTATTTACGCTGTCATAACTGGCATTGACACCGCCCTCGATACCGTAAACCGGCGCTGATGGAATACGTTGGTCAACCACGTTGACCACACCACCAATCGCCCCGCTGCCGTACAATAAGGTTGCTGGGCCACGCATCACTTCGATTTGTTCTGCAGTGCTGGTCTCAGTAGTAACCGCGTGATCAGGACTGCCACGCGATACATCGCCAGTATCGAGGCCATTTTGCGTCACTTTTACGCGCGCCCCACCCAAACCACGAATAATCGGACTACCCGCGACCGTGGCAAAATGCGTGTTGTTAATACCCGGTTCCAACGCAAGGGTTTCACCCAGGCTGTGAGCTTGCTTCTGTTTAAGCTCATCACCCGAGATAATATTAACTGGCTGAGTACTCTCGAGCGCCGTCTTATTAAGCGGACTCGCTTGAATAACAATGGTCTCATCCACCTTTTTTGACCGAGCTGGGTCGCCCGTCTGTTGCGCTTGAGCGAGCGCGTTAGTTGCGGGGAGTGCTGCTAAGACAGCCAGTGTAACTGCATTGAACGACTTCATAGACATACCTACTCTTGTTTTTTACTCGGGAGTTTCTATCGTTTTATGTAATAATATAACATTACATGTATGGTTTACGTTTTGCAACACTCTTGTTTATCGTGTTGGTAGTGATTCTGTACAACGTGGGGTACACTGTGATCGCTGTAATAACAAAGACAACTATGGGAAATTAACTGATGAAAGTAACACGCTTGCTCATACCATCGCTGTTAGCTGCATCGCTCGCTGCATGTGGTGGTCAGGATACAAGTGCTTCTCAAGCAACTGAGGTTAGCGCGCAAAAACAGAACATCAAAGCGCATCTTGAGTTCTTGGCAAGTGACGACCTACGTGGCCGTGAAACCGGCAGCCGTGGTCATGAGATCGCTGCAAAATATATCGCCTCAGAGTTTAAGCAAATGGGCTTGGAACCTGCGGGTGAAGAAGGGACTTATTTCCAACGTATCCCGTTTAGAATCAGTACCTTGGTACCGAACAGTGCCAAAATGTCGTATACCGTCGAGGGTGAAACCACCGAACTAACCTTTGGTAAACAGTTCATCACCGGCCCAAGCCACTACAGCCAATTGAGCGAAGTAACCGCTCCGTTAGTGTTTGTTGGCTACGGTATGGAAGCGCCTGAATTTGGCTTAGACGACTACGCGGGTCTTGATGTTGAAGGCAAAATTGTAGTCATGCTGACAGGTCGCCCTGCTGACTTGCCAAGCGAAGAAGGTGCTCACCTTGCCAATATCAAAGGCGATATTGCGCGTGAAAAAGGCGCTGTCGGTATTATCACGTTGCACACGCCAGAGCGTGAAAAAGTGCGCGAATTCGAGACCAGTGTTTATTACACTAAAACACCACGTATGACGTGGATTGGTCCAAACGGTTTGCCACAAGGTGAAGAGCAGCAGTTGATGGGCTCAGCTTACGTTAATATCGACGCAGGTAAAGCCTTGTTTGAAGGTGCTGAGCAGCCATTAGACGCCATCTTTAAACAAATCGAAGAAGATCCAAATGCATCGCCAAAAGGCTTCGCATTAAATGGTTCAGTGTCGTTGGCAAAAGAGTCTAACCACGAAGAAACAACAAGCCCTAACGTCGCGGCCGTATTGCCAGGCACCGATGCGAAGTTAAAAGACGAATATGTAGTGTATACCGCTCATGCGGACCACATTGGCGTTGTTAAAGACTTAAGCAGTGATGACACCATCAACAACGGTTTGATGGATAACGCATCGGGCGTTTCAGTGATGTTAGAAACCGCGCGTATGTTCGTTGAGTCCGAGCAAGACAACAAGCGCTCTATCATGTTCTTGGCGGTTACAGCAGAAGAGAAAGGTTTACTCGGTGCTGACTACTTTGCCAACAACCCAACAGTACCACTGAATAGCATCGTCGCTAACGTTAACTTAGACATGCCGGTCTTGTTGTATGATTTTGCCGACGTTATTGCCTTTGGTGCATCGCACTCAACATTAGGCGACACCGTGTCAAAGGCAGCGGCTAAGTTCAATATCGAGCAAAGTCCTGACCCAATGCCTGAGCAAGCGATCTTCACTCGTTCAGACCACTACACGCTCGTTAAGAAAGGTATCCCTGCGGTATTCTTAATGACAGGCTTCACTTCACGTACCGAAGGTGAAGATGGTGGCGAAGTGTGGGGTAAGTTCTTCGCTGAAAACTATCACCGTCCAAGTGATGACCTTCACAACCTAGAGGTGAACTACGAATCAGCGACACGCTTTACTGATATTAACTACGAAATCGGTAAAGAAATCGCTAATGATGCGCAGCGTCCGCGTTGGTTAGAAGACTCTTATTTCGGTAAGCAGTTTAAAGACTAAGACGGTCACCTAAATGAAAAAAGCCTCGCGAATGCGAGGCTTTTTTGTGTCCACGGTGCGATGGGTTATGCACCCTCGCCCAAATAGCGTTTGCGTTTACGTGCTTTTAAGCGGCTAATATCCACCAACACCAAACCATCGATTGAGTCGCTAAAGTCAGGGTCGACACCAAATTCTAAGAACTGCACACCACCCGCTTCGCATAAGTCAGAGTATTGCTTATACAGGGTCGGCACGCTCGCTCCCAAGGTACCTAAGTATGATTTTAATGCTTTAAAGTCATCATCATAACTATCACCTTTAAGTTCAAAGCCTGGATGCTCGGTCACACGGAACGCATGATTAGCGATCGCCAGTCGTTGCTGGGCCGGGAAGTAGTGACGATAAAACGCAACTAACGCTTGTTTCGCAGGCTCTGGCAAGGCATTACTGATACTCACAGAACCAAACAGATAGCGATACTCTGGGTGCTGGTTCAATAACGCACCAATGCCCATCCAAAGATACTCGAGGCTTCGTTTACCCCAGTAGCGCGGCTGTACAAACGAACGTCCCAACTCCAAACCTTCTGCAAAGATGTCATCCATGCCGCGCTCGAATTGGTAGAAGTGACGGCTATAAAGACCTTTGGGACCCACTTTTTGAATGATTTTCGCGCATTCACCGAGTCGGTAAGCGCCTGCGATTTCTAAATCTTCCGGATCCCAAACGATAAGGTGCATGTAATATAAGTCATGGTCGTCAAGGTCACGGCGCTGCCATGTCCCCTCACCGACCGCACGAAACGCGACTTCTCGCAAACGTCCAATCTCGCGCAACAGGGGTGAACTGCCGTCAAAGCGATAACAATAAATCGCCTTGCCACACGGCGTGTCTCCTAAGTGTTCACAGGCTTCGATGGCTTGCTTCAACGCCTGTCGAGGTTCTGGCCGCGCAATCGGTGTTAACGTGGGTAAGATAGCCGGTTTCGCCGTACCCACCCGATATAAATGTTTCTTAAACAGCTTTATTTGCTGCTTCATTGCCAGGTGTTGGTGTTGCGTAATCGTCTTATGCGGAATCAACTGACCGATACGACAACTCACTTGTTTGGTTTGCTGGCGAAACATCTCTTTCACCAAGAGCAAGGTCGCGAGCGGCTTATACACCATTGATGCGGTGTAAAACAGCGCCGAGTTATGAGCTTCGAGGCGGATCGGCAAAATGTCAGATTGAGTTGCCTTAGCTAACTTCAAGAAGCCCGCCTGCCATTGAGTGTCGCGCACACCTTGTGGGCGTAGGCGAGACACCTCGCCTGATGGGAATACAATGACAACGCCCTCATCATGTAAGTGTTGGTGAATCGCTTTGACATCATCACGGCTGGTGCGACCGTTAAAGACCCGCACCGGCAACAACATGCTTTGTAACGGGGGTAGCTTCATTAACAAATCATTGGCGACGATTTTCACATCACTGCGGACTTCGCTGACCATTTTCAACAAAGCAAGTCCATCGAGCGAACCAATCGGGTGGTTGGCAATGATCACCACGCGTCCCGTGGTGGGAATGTTATCGAGTTCTGCGCTGCGGTAGGAGTAAGTAAAGTTGAAGTAATCGAGCACTTGCTCGACAAAATCGATGCCTTGTAAATTGGGGTAACGCTGACTGAAATCTTTAATATCGCTTTCGTGGAGTAAGTTTTTTAGTAGCCAGGTGGTCGGTTTATATAGCCAAGGCTTGCTTTCAAGCTTGGGAAGTCGTTCTTTGACGACTTGTTCAACGTTTAACATAACAGGTGCCTCCATGTGCAACATGGGTAAAGGCTAACGCTGAATTGTGACGAATTGATGAATTATTGGACATAAAAAAGGTGAGCCCATGCTCACCTTTTACCACTCACGGTTCTGAGTACCGGATTAACGCTTCAGGTAATGCGCTGACAAACAGGTCACCGGTGCAGCGGTCGGCTTGCCGTGTTGCCAGTCGCCCCCTTCAACACCACTGCCTGCAATATCAACGTGCACATAGCTAAGCGGCTTATCGCTATCAATACCATGCGCATCCAACCCTGCTACACCAACCAAGAACGCCATAGGGAACTGATGTCCACGAGCAGTCGTCGCTGACGGACCATTATTAGATGATAATAAATCATCACACAGGGTATGCCCTTTAACAAAATCAAAGTCTTCACGGCGCGACCAAGAAATTTCTGCTGGGTCACCGTAGACTTCACCCGCGTCAAACAGCTGTTGCGCCAACTGCTGGCGACGCGCAGGCCCATTCGGTACCAACGCCGTGTAAGGGCCTTTAGCTAACGCAGCATGCCCCGTCAACGTAGCGACGGTGTAGAGTTCGCTCGGCAAGTCACTGGCTGCCGCTTCTTCACGCAGATGCGAGAGTAAATCAGCCATCACTAAGCGACCTTCGGCATCGGTGTTACCAATACGCACACGCTTACCGCTATGACCAGTAATGATTTCATCGGCAACAAAAGCATCCGAACCGATACTGTTACGAACAGCACCAATTTCCGCAATCACATGCAGATGAGCAGGCTCTAACTCAGCCACCGTTTTAACAAATCCTGCGACCGCCGCAGCACCACCTTTATCGCGGCTCATGCCGGCCATGTGGCCACCGACTTTCAGATCGGCGCCGCCGGTATCGTAAACAATACCTTTACCAGCAAACATCACCTGACGCTCGGGTTGGCTGCCTTTATATTCCAAACGGATAACACACGGACGGTGGCGTTCAACGCTCACCGATGCGCGCCCAACCGCTGCCGCCAGAGGATATTCATGCTCGAGTTGCTGAAAATCATCGATTACCGTCACTTTAACCGCGGTATGTGCAAACGCATTACGGCAATATTCCGCAAAACGAGGAGGCGCCATGCGTTCTGGCTCAGTGCCCGCCAAGTCACGCGCAACACGTTTACCCGCTTCAATCGCCATCGCCCACTCAGCATCCAACGCACCCACTAGCGTTACATCACGAGTCGGCTCGATTTCATCATCACCATGGTGCTCACGCGCTTCGAGCGGCTGATAGAGCGCTTGGCAGAAGCCTAAATAAGCGGCGAGAAAAGCCTGCTGATAACGTTCGTCTTCAACGTTAACGCCATTAAGCAAAATAACAGGGTGACGCGCGCCGGCATCCTGCGCTATTTTCGCCGCTTTGTGCGCCGCATCAAAAACCTGACGAACATCGTCATAGTCACGGTTTAAAGGTCCTGTTGGTGCAACCACCATGCGGTTACCTGGGACACCGTTAGCACTTATCAGTAGAGTCTCTTTACCAACGCGTTGGTCAGTACCCTGTGCCGCGCGAATCGCTTCGCTTAACTGGGTGTTTTCAATATGTGCAAAGTGACCAATAACAATCAGCGCATCGGTCTGTTCGTTCTCAATGGCTTGCTGAAGTTCATCAACACAATGCAAGGTTGCAAATGCCATAATTCCCTCTCTTAGTTATGAACGTCGCCACTGCGTGCCATTTGCGCCATCTTCAAGCACAATCCCCATCTCTGTGAGACGGTCACGGGCATCATCGGCAGCGGCCCAATCTTTTTCTGCTCTTGCTTTATTACGCTGTGCAATCAACGCCTCGATCAACGCAACTTCGTCATCAGCGCCGCCTTGCAGGAAGCTTTCTGGTGACTGCTGTAAAAGTCCCAATACACTGGCAAGCTCAACTAACACATGGGCCAGTTGTGCGGCACGTTGCGTGTCAGTATCGCGCGCTTTGTTTATTTCGCGTACCAACTCAAACAACACACTCATCGCCTCGGGCGCATTAAAATCATCGTTCATCGCTGCGGTAAACTGGTTCCAGTAAGGCAAGCGCAGATTTTCCTCAGGTTGCTCTGGCGTGATCCCACGCAACGCTGTGTACAGTCGCTCAAGTGCTGCGTGCGCCTGCTCTAAGTTATCCTGTGTGTAATTCAATTGTGAACGATAATGACTCGATAATAAGAAGTAACGCACAGTTTCAGCATCGTATGCATTCAACACATCTCGGATGGTGAAGAAGTTACCCAACGATTTCGACATCTTCACATCATCAACTTGCACCATACCGCTATGCATCCAATAGTTCACATAGTCGGTTTGGTTAGCACAGCAACTTTGCGCAATTTCATTCTCGTGATGCGGGAAGGTCAAGTCAGAACCGCCGCCATGGATGTCAAAGGTCTCGCCAAGGTGCGCTTTATTCATTGCTGAACACTCAATATGCCAACCAGGACGCCCCTCACCCCAAGGTGAATTCCAGCTTGGCTCGCCCGCCTTCGCTTTTTTCCATAACACAAAGTCTAACGGATCCAATTTACTGGCTTCCACGTCAACACGCGCGCCTGCTTGCAATTGCTCCAAGTTTTGGCGACTCAAACGACCATAGTCGTCAAACGTCGACACATCAAACAGGACATCGCCATTGTCCGCTTGATAGGCGTAGCCTTGCTCAATTAAGGACTCAATCATACGAATAATCTCATCCATATGTTGTGTCACACGCGGCTCGATATCGGGCTCAAGTAAGTTCAAAGCGGCAAAATCACGATGCATCTCGTCAATATAGCGCTGCGTTAGGGCATCAAAAGGCTCACTGTTTTCTGCCGCACGCTTAATAATTTTATCGTCTAAATCGGTGATATTACGCACATAGGTTACGTCATAGCCGATCTTTCGCAAATAACGGACGACGACATCAAACGCCACGTAGGTGCGTGCATGCCCGATATGACACAAGTCGTATGTGGTGACGCCACACACGTACATACCCACACGGCCGGCTTCTCTTGGTGTAAACGTCTCTTTTTCGCGGGTCAGGGTATTAAACAGTGTCAGTGCCATAGTATCTCCGTAATTTGGCTTTAATCGACAAAACGAATAAACCGATTCAGTTTATAGGATTCAACCACTAATGATACCACTGAACGGTCGGCTCTGGTACACTAGCGACCGTTTAGTCGTAGTATTAAGGAATCAAAAATGCAGGTTGTTTTACATACCAATTACGGTGATATCACGTTAGCTATGCACACTGAGACGGCGCCTAAGACCGTCGAAAACTTTCTTCAGTATGCACGTGACGGTTTTTATGAGAACACACTGTTTCACCGTGTGATCGATAACTTCATGGTGCAAGGTGGCGGGTTCGAACCTGGCATGTCGCAAAAAGACACCCGTGGCACTATCGAAAACGAGGCCAAAACAGCACAACCTAACCGCACTGGCACGGTTGCTATGGCACGGACACCCGATCCACACTCAGCTTCGTCACAGTTCTTTATTAATGTTAACGACAACCACTTCCTTGATTTCCAAAACGAAACACCTAACGGTTTTGGTTATTGTGTATTTGCTGAAGTCGTCGAAGGTATGGACGTGGTCAACAACATCAAAGGTGTCAAAACCTCAACCGCCGGCTTCCATGCCGACGTTCCTGTTGAAGACGTAGTCATCAAAAGCGTCACCGTTCAAGAGAACGCATGACCACCGCATTCATTGCCGATCTTCATTTAAGTCCTGAACGCCCGGATATTACCGCGGCGTTCGAGGCTTTTTGTGAACGCAATGTGTGTTTAGACAAGCTCTACATTCTCGGTGATCTGTTCGAGGCTTGGTTAGGCGATGACGACCCGAGTGCATTCGCAACGCACATTAAGGCATTGCTTAAACAACTCGTAGACCACGGTGTACATGTGTATTTCATGCCAGGCAATCGAGATTTCATGCTGGGCAAAAAGTTTGCCCGCGAAGTTGGCCTGACACTACTTAAAGACGAAACCGTGATAGAGCTCAACGGTGTGCGAACGCTGTTGATGCATGGTGATACGCTCTGTACCGCGGACCAAGACTATTTGCGTTACCGGGCAGTGATTCAGCATCCGATTACACGCTTTTTACTCGCTCGCTTACCGCTCAAGACCCGTATGGGCATTGCCAAAAAGCTCCGCGCCAACTCGGGCACGCAACAACAGTTATCGCATGCGCGTTTACAGCAGATGGATGCACAACACCCTGCGGTCGTGAAAGTCATGAATAACCACCAAGTACAACAGCTGATCCACGGCCACACCCACCGCGCCGCGATCCACTGCTTTGAGCTCGCGCCCGAGCGACCTGCTAAACGTATTGTGCTGGGCGACTGGTATGATGCTCAAAAAATTCAGCAGCAAAACACCTATGTCGGTATTTACATGGCATAAAAAAAAGAGCCCGTAGGCTCTTTTTTATCAATCAATAGTAAGTCGGCGTTGGTCGTTACGATATAAACCGCGGTCCAAAACCGTTGGTCCATAGGATCGCAGTGGCGACCATCAAAATCACCATCAAAATTAAACCCGCAGTGACCACCGAGCTGGCGTATAAAAAGCCACGTTCTTCAGGAATATGCATGAGTACAGGAATGCCCGCGTACAGCAAGTAAACCGAATAACCCACTCCGGCTAAAAATACCAGCGATACGAACCACAGCTCTGGATACAGCGCACCAATACCCGACATGATAACGGGAGTCGCCGTATACGCCGCTAGTTCAAGTGACTGTGTAAAGGTCGGATCGGCACCAAAAGTTTTCGCCATCCAAAATACCAAATAAGCCAACGCAAATGCAGCAGCAAGAATGCCTACATACATAGCGACGGCAAGCATCACGCCACTGCCTTGCGTGAGTGATATCGACTCCCGCGCGCCAATACTCCACCCCATATGAACCGATGAATAATAAGCGGCTAAGCAAGGTAGTAGCGCAACAAACAATAAATGCGTGAACGAGTGACTGAAACTCTCATGACGCGCATCAATTGTTTTCCATTCTTCCATTGGGTGAGCATACAAACCCCAAATATGATTAAGTAACATAATCGCTTCCCCTTGTGTTAAGGCCTGTGCCTCGGAACTTGCGTCGAAAAAACACGCCATACCATTTTGTTATTGTTGCGTTGTTATTGCTGCCTAAGCTTTTAGTGTTTAGGTAAACAGTTAGACGCTTGATATGGCTAAAAATTCAACGCTTTACACTAATATCAAGAACATTTCTCATACTGTCAAGATCGTACCGTCACTTTTTAATACGTTTTTTTAACAAAAATCGATCCAGCTCAAGTTGTGGTTTTCGTTTCCCGCCTAAGCACGTAAAATACTGCTTTTATTCCGTAACGAAGTACAGCCATTACCATGTCACAAATGAGTTCCGATATTGCCAAGTTGCTCGAGCCAATTAACGCTTTTTTGCCCTGCGCCACACCACAAGCGTGGATAGAAAAGGCTCAAGACCCCGAGCAACTGCCCGTGCTTCTGCGTGACCACATGGTGTGCGAACTCAAAGCTGCTCAAAGTGCTATGTTGCTCATCCGCCGCTATGCGGTCGATGAAGCCAGTGGTCAGGCGTTGTTGGCATGGCTGAAGCCTTATGAAGACTACACCTACCGTCTTGTGGGTGACTGGCAAGCACTGGCTGAACATAACAAACTCAATAAGCGTATGGTGCCCAAAGCCGATAAGCCTTACAGCGAAGAGTTGATTGATAAAATGGTGCTGTTGATAAAAGAGGAGTTACATCACTTTTATCAGGTTCTTGAAATTGCGCACGCCATGAATATTGAGTACGACAAAATTACCTCGAGCCGCTATGCGCGTGGATTACTCAGTCATGTACGCACCTACGAGCCGGCTGCATTGGTCGATAAATTAATTTGTGGTGCGTATATCGAAGCACGCTCATGCGAGCGCTTTGCCGCACTCGCACCGCACCTACCCCAACCACTGACCGATTTTTATATCTCGTTACTGCGCTCTGAAGCGCGTCATTATCAAGATTATTTAACCTTAGCGCAGCAGATTGCCAGTGAGGATATTAGTGAGCGTATTGCCTTCTTTGCAGACGTTGAAGCGGATTTAATAAAGTCGCCAGACGGCGACTTTAAATTTCACAGTGGAATGCCCGTTTAATCGATTTCAATGAAACGGGTTGTCGCGCCTTAGGCGCGACCTACAGTTCTTCCAATTTCTTGCCAGCTTCTTTGTCGTAAAACACGTCTTCGTCGAAGTCGCCTTCTGACTTGGCAACGACGCAGCTGACCATGGCATCCCCCGTGACATTCACCGCCGTGCGGGTCATATCCAGTAAACGGTCGACACCGATAATTAAACCAATACCTTCAACGGGTAAGACCCACCTGCTGTAGAACCATCGCGAGCATGATTAAGCCAACGCCCGGCACACCCGCAGTACCCACAGAAGCCAGTGTTGCGGTCAGAATCACCATCAGATAATCGGCAACTGACAGATCAAGACCATACACTTGAGCAATGAATACCGTCGCGACACCCTGCATGATGGCAGTACCATCCATGTTAATGGTGGCGCCGAGCGGCACGGTAAACGAACCGACCGAATTACTCACGCCTAAACGCTTAGTCACGGTCTCAAGAGTGATAGGCATGGTGGCGTTACTGCTGGCGGTACTAAAGCCAAACAGTTGCGCGTCGCGCATCTTACGCAAGAAGATGCCAGGCTTAACGCGCGCTAACACGCCGAGCAGGAACGGATGAATAATCAATCCATGAATTAACAGCACAACAAGCACTAAGAAGAAGTATTTTGCCAAACTGGATATCATACCCAGACCGGTTTCGGTAAACAGTTTGGCCATCAAAGCAAAGACACCGTAAGGGGCAATGCTCATTAAAATCACCACCAACTTCATGATGACTTCGTTAAAGTCTTCAAATAATCCTTTAACGCGCTCTCCCGGCTTGCCAACCAACGCCATCGCAATACCGAGCAATAACGCAAACACGATAATCTGTAGCATATTGCCTTCAGCCATCGCGGTGATTGGGTTATCCGGGAATAGATCGATAATCACCTGCGAAAGTGACGGTGCTTCCGAAGGTTCGAAGGTTGCATCACTTGAACGCTCAACGCCACTGCCCGGCTGGATAATAATGGCCGAGAAAATAGCAATCGAAATAGCGATCGCTGTGGTCACCAGGTACATGCCCACCGCTTTACCGCCTAAACGACCGAGCTTACTTGGGTCGCTGAGCGAGCAGGTGCCCACCACCAAAGAAACCAACACAAGAGGTACCACTAACATCTTCAATGATGTGATAAATATTTGACCAATGACATTGAACAAACCATTGGTCAAATAACTATCGACCCATGCAGAGTCGCCAGCAAAGTAACGCAGCGCCATACCCAGCACAATACCTGCCACCATACCGATGACAATTCGGGTCGTTAGACTTAATTTTTTATTATCGCTCATAAGCGTCCTTTTTGTTGTCTATCGGACTAGAAAAACCGCCATAGCCTAGCAGAAAAGCAAATTAAGGGGTAGTTGCCATGCGTTGAACGCACAGCAACACCCGAATGGTTACACGTCGCTGCGTGTAAAAGTTGACTTCAACGTATTGACGAGCGTCGCTGTGCCTTTGGCAAAGCGTTCACTGAATGGCTTCTTAATACTATACTCTACTTTAAGAATACGATGCGTATCCAATTGCTTTAACAGCCACGCATCACTGGTAACCACCTCATCCACCAGCCCAAGTTCAAGCGCTTCAGTGCCTGTCCAGACTTCACCTGTGGCGACTTTTTCAATATCTAATGCTGGACGGTGGCGCTGCACATGCGCCTTAAACTGAGCATGGATCGATTCCAGATCTTGCTTGAATTTACGGCGCCCCTCTTCGGTGTTCTCGCCCAGTACCGTTAATGTACGCTTGTACTCACCCGCGGTAATTTGCTCAATATCGATATCATGGTTTTTAAGCCACTTATTCACGTTCGGCAATTGCGCAACCACCCCAATCGAGCCAATAAACGCAAACGGAGCCGATAGAATTTTTTGACCGACACAGGCCATCATATAACCACCGCTAGCCGCCACTTTGTCGACCGCAATTGTCACTTTTAAGCCATGATCGGTCAGCCGTTGTAACTGTGCCGCGCCCAAACCATAGCCATGCACGACGCCGCCGCCACTCTCCAAGCGAACTAACACTTCATCTTGATCCGTCGCAATACTGACAATAGCGTTCACTTCACGCCGCAGACTGTCGACTTCTTTAGCATCGACTGAGCCTTTAAAGTCAATCACGAACAGTTTTGACTCTGGATTATGCTCGCCTTTACGTGCTTTCTTAAGCGCTTTCTGCGCTTTCTTTTGTGCCTTACCATCGAGCAACTCAATGCGCAGGTGATCACGCATCTCATTCAATTCTTTCGACACGTCAGAGACATCTAACGCGCCTTTACCCCGTTTCTGCTTCTGTGCAGTCTGCGCGACCACGCCGAGCACAATCACCAAGGCTAAAACAATGACACCTGCTTTTATAATAAAGCCACCAATATCGGCGAGAAACTCCATACCCTCTCCTATGTCCAAAACAAAAGGCCAGCAAATCTGCTGGCCTTTATTATACGCAAATGTCTGCGTTCAGTTTAATCGATACATCACCAGTGGTTTACTGTACCACTTCTTCGTTAGTCACTGGTAATTGCAGCATACCCGAACCGAACCAACTAAAGATCTGCGTTTGCATTTCTTGTGTTGATGCAGGTGAAGCGGCAGGGCTCACAATCGAACCGTGGTCAGCTTCTGGGAAGCGCACCGCACCCGATACAGGTTCACCGTCTTCTGAGGTGACTGTCGCCGAAACGCTCGGCAAGCCCATCAAACGGATAAGCGGTTCAGTACCTGCAAGCGGTTTACCTTCTACTGCATTCGGAATCACCGCGTCGCCGACAGCTTCAATCAGATGCACTGGCGAACCATTAGCGACAACCGCTGAGGCATAGTTAACCGGATCGGCTGAATCAAGTACCGATTGCGCTGCAAAAGCAAACTGCTCAAAGGTCGAGTTAATGGCTGCGCGTTCAGCCTCAGACGCTTGTGCGATGAAACCCTCATAGACTTGAATTAATAGCTCATCGAACCCTTCGCCGCCTGGCACGACACCCGCTTGTTCAGCTTGTGCGTTAACCGCTGCAGCGAATTCTTCACTACCGGCATACAACAGTTGGCTCTTAATCGTGCCTTCAAATGCAGGCGATGCAAGTAAGAAATTCGCTACGCTACCACCTGGCATGCCTAACGAAGCCGCTTGCACAGCAAACTGACCGTTCAACGCGCTCAGTGGTGATTCCTCAGCAAATGCCGTATTGGTTAAGCCAGTAAAACCGACACCCGCGATAGCACCTAAAGAATGACCGACAAAGTACACTTGCTGACCATTGATTTGCGAACCATCATTAGCTTGGAAGTAATTCAAGCTCACGCGCAGTCCCATTAAATCAGCAATCGACTGACGCACGTTATCACGCGCGGCTAACAAGTTAGACAGATTCATGTACGCAGTAACGTTGTCCGATGCGTTGATTTCATCAGTACCATCATTGTTTAAATCAAAACCACGGTCACCGTGCAGTGGATGGTCAATTGCTACGGTTGCAAAACCAGCCGCAGCCAATGAACCTGCAATACCCGCGGCGTTTGATTTATCACCCGTAATGCCGTGTTGGAAAATCACTACAGGCCAACCACCGGCAGGCACACCGTCTAGGGTTTCCATCCCACGACTCTGACGAATCTGATTAACCACAGCTAGGTCAGGAATAGTCACGAATGCTGGGACATCAACGTCGCCTTGTTTCGCTGGCACAGGGTTGAACTTAGTGAGGTGACGCTCTTCATCAACACCTGGGAAATCAAAACAGGCGTTAGGCGGCAATAATAAACTTGGATCTTCAATAGCGCCGGCCGGGATGCCCGCTCCAGCTGGATCAATAACACCTTGCTCAATCGCACCTAAGATAGATGCGGGGCTATCGCACGCCGCACGCCAGCGGCCATTAACGGGTGCTTGTGGATTAGCCTGTGAAGGTAAAGGTGAATAGTAAGGTAAGGTGACTTGACCACCATACACGCGCGCCGCGGCTGCGATTTGCAATGTTTGTTGATCATCGATGCCTTGACCTTGTAGCAATTGCGCAAGCGAGATGCCTTGATCCTGCGCGACCAGCACAGGCGGATTTTGCGCAGCAATTTGTTGTGCTAATAACTGCTTAGTCACACCCAGTACATCGCCAACCGATTGCGTAGTAAAGTTCGACGTGTAAATAACACTTTCCGTATCGACACCAAACTGCGCAAGCGCGCCTTCATAACTATTTACCAAGCGCTGTAGTGAGACCGCAGACGGATCACTTGAAACAGGATCTTCATCAGCATTGCGTTTCATCAACGTATAGGTTTGTGACGCTTTCACATCGCGACCCAATGAATCTTGAATGTTGCTGGTCAATGCGACGATATAGCCTGTTTTTGGCTTAAGCGGGCGCAATGGAACAATCGCCACGGTGTTACCGTCAACCGCCGAGACAGCAAAGTCGGTACCGTACTCTAATTCACCCACTACCGCGCACGCAGCAGCAGGACTTGCAGCCGCGCAGCTTGCAGAAACATCACTACCGCCCTGCACGGTTTCAAAGATACGAATGGCACCTTGCGCTTCTAAACTTGCCGGCGCAACAGTGACACGGTCGCCGTTTTCGTCAACAGGCAAAGAAAAGTCAAAGGTCAACGTTGAGTGCGTTCCCCAGCCATCGAGACCATTCAAAGCAACCTGTGGATCACTGATGTCAGACGCGTCTGCAACGGGAATATTTAAGGTACCATCGACTGTACCGCTAAGAAGAATATTGCTGGGTACAGGGATGACACTGTTAGATGGGTCAAATGCGACACGTGTCGCTGCTACACTTACTTCTTGCTCAGAAATCGGTGCACTGTCACCGCTACCACAGCCGACTAGTGCCAGTGCACTGCCTATCGCCAATGGGAGTAATAATTTTTTCATGTGGATTCCCCAGTCCTTTTTTGCATTATTGTTATTCGCTTTCAGCTTAACGATTTTTATACACCTGTATGAATCAATATGAAAGGTTTTTTCCAGAAATTCTATTCGTTTGCTGAGAAGTTACTCGAATATACGTACAATAGCTTAACGATCTACAAACAGTCCAATGGAATCAAATAAATATGCAAATCAAAAAGGTACATGACTATCAGGCGCCCGCCGATCTGCTGGCTGGCAAAACGATTCTGGTTACAGGGGCAGGCGAAGGCATTGGCCGCCAGGCTGCGTTAAGCTTCGCTCAGCACGGTGCCACCGTCATTTTATTAGGACGGACTACGGCGAAACTCGAAGCCGTATATGATGAGATTGAAGCGGCAGGATACGCACAAGCCGCGATTGTACCGCTCGATCTTAAAGGCGCCACTGCGCGACATTACAAAGATATGGCATCGACCATTGAGAATCAGTTTGGTCATCTCGATGGTGTATTACATAACGCAGGTATACTCTCGATACTCTCACCCTTTTCGCATATCGAAGAAAATGATTGGAACGATGCTTTACAAATCAATGTCACGGGTCCAATGTTGATGACTCAAGCACTGATGCCCGTACTCGAAAAGGCGCCCTCGGCCTCAGTTGTATTCACATCATCGGGCGTAGGTCGTAAAGGACGTGCCTACTGGGGCAGCTACGCGGTATCAAAGTTTGCCACTGAGGGCCTCGCACAAGTGATCGCCGATGAATATGAAACAACATCGGTTCGCACCAATGTTATCAACCCTGGTGCCACACGCACGAAAATGCGCTCTAAAGCATATCCTGCTGAAGATCCAAAAACACTGAAAACGGCGTTAGATATTATGCCTACGTATTTGTATCTGATGGGCGATGACAGTAAAAATGAGAATAACCTGTGCTTTGATGCACAGTAATTCAACCTGAGGTTTATATGATTGCTTCGATAGCAAAAGGTTCGACTGTAGTATTCGCCCTATCTAGCTTCGCGGTTAACGCACAAGCAGAGGCACCCGAGCCGCCCAAAGTCGAGGTGGTAACATCCATTGAGACACAACAATGGATTGGCATTAGCGCGGTGAGTCGCAATACATTGTGGGTATCTGGCGTGAACGGTCGCATTGCCCGCAGTACGGATGCAGGGCAAAGTTGGCAATATTCGCAACCAGGTCCAGGCGACCTGCAATTTCGCGACATCGAAGCAATCGATGACCGCCGTGCCTATGCATTAAGTATTGGCGACAACGGTCAGTCACGTATCTATTTCACCGAAAACGGTGGCGGCGACTGGCGGTTACGTTATGGCGCGTCTAGCGATACGTTCTTAAATTGCATGGCACTCTCGCCATTGGGTGAAGCATGGGTGGCAGGTGACAGTGTCGGCGATCAATGGCGTATAGTGCGCAGCCCCAGCGGCCGTAATTGGATAAAAACCAACAGTGCCGTGAGTGAGAAACCGCAGAGTAATGAAGGTGGTTTTGCCTCGAGCGGCAGTTGTGTGCGGTACGCGAACGACACATGGATAATGGGAACCGGTAACGCGGACGTCGCACGGGTGTTGATTAAAGCGCGATTTGGCATTCGTTTTGATGTCATTGACACTCCCATGCAGTCGGGCCCTGGCGCTGGGATTTTTGCCGTGTACCCAGAGGACGAAGATGACTTTTACATTGCTGGTGGTCATCTCGAAGCCGAGCAAAATGAAAAATCTCGTCTGTGGCACTATCAGTCAGGCGAATTTACCGCATTGCCTGAGGCGCCGCTCGCAGGCGCATTATATAGCCTTGCGAAAGTCAGCCACCAAGGGGATTGGTTGTTGACTTCGAATCCATCGGGCGCCGCCGCTTATCATATACAAAGCGAAACTTGGCATAAGCTCAGCGATGCCAACATTTGGAACATCCAGTGTCATGGTGACGCCGCCTGTTGGCTCGCCGGTAAAGAAGGCTACTTAGCTAAACTGGTGTGGAAGCCAGAGCAAGCCCCCCAGACAAATGTTGTACCTTAGTAAAACCGAGTCGTGTCAATGCATTGGCCATTACGCCGCTGCGTTGACCCGAACGACAGACACACACGAGCGGTTCTGATTTTAGCTGCGGATGCTCATGGATAAACTGGATCGCCTCGGTCAGTGGCACATTAATTACCTGAGCATGAGCAGGTAAGTCATCCACTACGTGCTCTTGACGTTCGCGCACATCAATAATGGTAATATCCTCGCGCTGCCAAAATGCACTTACGTCATCGACCACATTAGCCACACCCTGTTGCATCGGTTCAGCGAGCACAAGTTGGTGGTCGGCATCTTTACGTGGGCAGACTAATGTTGCCTCACTAATGCAGTGTTTAATATCTTTAATTGATTGATGCGCGCCCAAAAAGGCGAAATCCACGCGGAGCCGCTCAGTTGCTTTGACCGGTTCACTCAGTAAGAAGGTAGGTTGATGGTCACCGAGCTTAAACAGACGACGTTCACCCACCGACAAACAGCCTTTAACGCCGCAGTCGCACTCAGCCGGCACCGCATCACAGCTCGCCACCGCAGTAGCAGGCCAGCCCCAATTATCGGTAGTTTGCTCGGTGTGTATCAGCATTGCCCTTAACATTGCAGCCGCTTGTTGTACGTCGTCGTCATCAGAGCTCACCAACACGCCTTTGACATCGTACTGTTGGCACTGTACGAGGTTCTCCAAACGGCCGGCCAACGCCGGGTGCGGATCGATAATCGCCACTTCACTCGCATCCCGATCAATCAACACATAGCAGCAGTGGTCGTCGTATTTTAACTGCACCACACCATCGAGCTTCGCATCGTGATCGTTATTGGTATCAGCCACGATTAAACAGGACTGTTGCAGCGCCTGAGCGACCAACTGAATGCGCTCACACGCCTTATCAATAGTATCTTGCGTCGTGGCGGGACCAAAGGACATGCGAATCGCTGATTCACTTTGCCAATCACTTAGCCCCATCGCATCAAGAACAAAGCTTCGTGTTACCTTTGAGCTACACGCCGATCCCGAGCTAACACGGATATGGCTGGCATCTAAAACGTCCATAATATCTTTTGACGACACGCCTTTGACTGAAAAGTTAAGTGTCGTCGGTACCGAAACCGAAAAGTCATGATTAAAAACAATACTGGGGAAAGCTGTCTGCAACGCCGTAACCAATTGGTCGCGATAACGTTCAAGCGTTTGCGTATCGGCAAATACCGATTGTTGCTCATCCAACATCAACTCAAACAGCGCATGCAACGCAGCGATACCCGGCAGGTTCTCGGTACCCGACCGGTGACCTGACTCTTGCCCACCACCAATAATAAGCGGTGTAAACGGCGCCGACTCACGAACCGCCATGAATCCAATACCTTTGGGACCATACAATTTATGTCCGCTAAACGGCGCGTAATCAATCGACATATCATCAAGTGCAAGCGGTAATTTGCCGAGCGCTTGCACACAATCAACCATCCAAGGTATCTCAGGGGCATGTGTGCGAATCACCTGTTCGAGCGCTTTGAGATCTTGCTTTACACCGGTTTCATTATTAGCGGCCATCGTGCATATCATGGCAGATTCACCCACGTGATCCGCAATAAATTGATGATCGAGGATGCCTTGTTGATCAACTGGAATGGCTTTGAGCTCAGCATTCAATCCCAGTAGCGTATTCCAATGCTGTAGCGCTTGCGGAACCGCTTTATGTTCCGTCGCGCCGTATAGCAAATAAGTCCGCGGCGCATCGGGATTATTCACCGCTGCGCGAATAGCAGACACAACAGCCGTTTGAATGCCCTCGGTCGCACCACTGGTGAAAATAAGCTTACCGGACGAGGCGCCCACCACGCGTCGTGCCAGCTGTCGTGTTGTATCGAGGATATAGCGCGCTTTCAGCCCGGTAACATGGCTACTACTCGGGTTGCCAAAGATGGTCTCCATGGTATGCGACACCGCTTCTGCAATTTGCGGAAGCACGGGGGTGGTGGCATTGCAATCCAGATAGAGTTCTTTACTGTCGCTATGTAGTGCAAACGGTTTCACGTGTGGCCCTCCTTCGAAACAACAGAGGCGCTTAACGCGCCCCTAATCACATAATGTTATAACGATATAACTGTTAAGGGTCAACGAATTTCGTTTTCCTTCCACTGAGCCTCTTTGCGCATGCGATCTTTTCGTTTATCGCAAGGCTCATCACAGTCGCACGCTTTTTCCATGCCTAATGCACCGATGCCACCACAACTGCCAGAAATTGATTTTTTCTGCATGATATAACCTACCGCCATCGCCAATACGACGACCACAAATAGGGCAAAAACAAGTAAAAATGTTTGCATGAGTACTCCTTCTCAGTCCTTAACTCTTCGCTTGCAGCAAGGGTTCAAACTGTGGACTGACAAACTCCTGAAAACCTTCATCGGTCTTAAACACGAGCATCACCGCCAGCTTATGTTGCTGAGCAAACGCTTTTGCGCGTTCAGGTCCCATCACCATCAAGGCCGTTGCATAAGCATCTGCTGACATACAGTCATTGGCATAAACGCTCACAGACACTAATTTATGCTGAATCGGCGCACCTGTCTCGGGATCGATAATGTGAGAGTAACGACGTCCTTCCTCAACATAAAAATTACGATAGTCGCCAGACGTGGCTAACGCGCCCTCATTAAATGAGACAACTTGTTGCACGGCTCGTTCCGTAGAAACAGGCTTTTCTATCGCAAGACGCCAAGGCTCATTATCCGGTTTTCCGCCGGAAGCTACGATCTCGCCACCAATTTCAACCAAATACTGGTTAATTCCCAGATCCTCGAGCAAACTCGCCACACGGTCTACGCCATAACCCTTTGCGATGGTCGACAAATCAACATAGACCTTAGGGTGCGATTTACTCAATTGATGGTTGTTAATCGCTAACTTTTCATAGCCCACATAGGCTTCGATTTCATCCAATTGCGCTTGAGTTGGAACCTCCTCCGGTCGATTCTGTGGACCAAACCCCCACAAATTAACCAAAGGTCCGACCGTCACGTCGAGCACGCCATTGGTTTCATCAGCGATCTCAATCGCGCGCGACACCACACGTTCGAGTGCTCGCGAGATAACCACCGGCTCGGTTGAATAATGCTGATTAAACTTCGACAACTCCGACTCAGGGTCATACGTCGACATTTGCGCATTAACCTGTTCAAGCACCGTATCAACACGGCGTTGAATCTCTTCTTTGCCATAACGCGGGTCTTTGCTATACACCGTAATGTGATAACTGGTACCCATGGTCGCACCCTGCATTTTTATAACGCGAGGGGCATCGGAGCAAGAAACCAAAAAGGCTAGCCCCAAAAGGGCTAGCCAGAGTTTGCTTGCTAATGCATGTTTCAATGTAGAAACGTTCATTAATTAGCCACCAAAGTCATCCAACATAATGTTTTCATCTTCTACGCCCAACTCTTTGAGCATATTGATGACCGCAGCATTCATCACTGGCGGACCACACATGTAGAATTCACAGTCTTCAGGCGCATCATGGTCTTTCAGATAGCGCTCATAAAGCACGTTGTGGATGAAACCTGTGTCACCATCCCAATCGTCCTCTGGCTGCGGGTCTGATAACGCAACATGCCATTCGAAGTTATCGTTCTCTTCTTGCAGCATATCGAAGTCTTCAGTGTAGAACATCTCGCGCTTAGAACGTGCACCGTACCAGAACGAGATCTTACGATCGGTGTTCAAGCGACGTAATTGGTCAAAGATGTGCGAACGCATAGGTGCCATACCTGCACCACCACCGACGAACACCATTTCCGCTTCAGTTTCTTTTGCAAAGAACTCACCGAACGGACCAGAAATAGTCACTTTGTCACCTGCTTTCAAACTAAAGATGTACGATGACATCTTACCTGCTGGCAAGCTCAAATCGTTTGGCGGTGGCGTTGCACAACGTACGTTAAGCATGATGATACCCTTTTCATCAGGGTAGTTAGCCATTGAGTACGCACGTACAACTTCTTCATCGACTTTAGACTCAACATCTAAGAAGCCAAAACGTTCCCAGTCGCCACGATATTCAGGCGCGATATCGAAATCTTTGTACTTCACGTGGTGTGGCGGACATTCGATCTGAATATAACCACCCGCACGGAAAGGTACTTCTTCGCCTTCAGGTAACTGTACAACGAACTCTTTGATGAAGGTCGCTACGTTGTCGTTTGATTTAACAACACAGTCCCACTTACGAATACCAAAGACTTCTTCTGGCAATTCGATTTTCATGTCTTGCTTCACGTTAACTTGGCAAGACAAACGCACGCCTTCACGCGCTTCTTTTTTCGTAATGTGGTCAAGCTCGGTCGGCAGAATGTCACCGCCGCCGTCTTTAATGGTGACACGACACTGGCCGCATGAACCACCACCACCACACGCAGACGATACGAAGATGCCCGCATTGGCAAGTGCGCCCAACAGTTTAGTACCAGGTTGGGTCACGATCTTTTTGTCTTCGTCGTCGTTAATCAGGATTTCCACATCACCCTGAGGTACCAATTTTGATTTAGCGAACATAATGATCGCGACCAAAACCAGTACGATGATGGTGAACATCGCTACACTGAGTGAAATCAGTTGAATATCCATCGATTCGTACCTTTAACTTTTATCGATTCAACATACTGGTTATAGAGATACGCCGGAAAACGACATAAAGCCCAAACCAATCAGACCCACTGACATAAACGTCGCACCTAGACCGCGTAAGCCATCAGGTACATCTGCATATTTCAGTTTTTCACGTACGGCTGCCAAGGCAACAATTGCCAATGCCCAGCCCGCACCACTTCCGATCCCGTATACTACGGATTCGCCGAAGTTATAGTCACGTTCGACCATGAACGATACACCACCAAAGATCGCACAGTTTACTGTGATCAATGGCAGGAAGATGCCCAGCGCGTTGTACAAGGCTGGCACAAACTTATCCAAGGTCATTTCAAGGATCTGAACAAGTGCTGCGATGACACCGATAAAGGTCAAGAAACGTAAAAAGCTCAAGTCCGCATCCGGGAAACCAGCCCAATCGAGCGCACCAGGCGCTAGAATGTTGTGATAGATCAAGTTGTTTGCCGGTACTGAGATACCCAGTACCACGATAACCGCTACACCCAGACCAAAGGCCGTTTTAACTTTCTTAGATACCGCCAAAAAGGTACACATACCTAAGAAGAATGATAGTGCTAAGTTCTCGATGAATACGGCACGAATAAACAGGTTAATATACTGTTCCATTGTGCTTACTCCTTAGGTTCGACTTGTTCGGTGCGGAAAGTACGCAGTACCCAAATAAATCCGCCAATGATAAAGAACGCACTCGGTGGCATTAACAACAAGCCGACTGGCTCATACCAACCACCTTCTGACACGAGTGGCAGAATCTGTACGTCGAACAAGCTACCCGAGCCAAATAGTTCGCGCACGAAACCAACAACTAGCAACACCACAGAGTAACCTAAACCGTTACCCAAGCCGTCCAAGAACGACATACCTGGTGAGCTTTTCATTGCGTAAGCTTCAGCACGACCCATGACGATACAGTTAGTAATGATCAAACCAACGAATACCGACAGCTCTTTAGAAATCTCGTACGCATACGCGCGCAAGACCTGATCCACCACGATAACCAAACTTGCGATAATGGTCATCTGAACGATGATACGCACGCTCGAAGGAATGTGGTTTCGGATAATTGAGATAAATAAGTTTGAGAACGCAACAACCGCGGTCAAGGCAATACACATAACCAGTGTATTGCTCATTTTAGATGTTACCGCCAACGCTGAACAGACACCCAAGATCTGCAGCGCAATTGGGTTGTTTGCAAATATCGGTCCGAATAATACGGACTTCATTTCTTTTGCATTAGCCATTGGTCAGCTCTCCTTTGCGCAATTTGTCGAGTAACGGACCGTAAGCACTATCGCCCATCCAAAACTCAATCAGTGCGTCAACACCGTTACTGGTTAGGGTTGCACCTGAAAGCGCGTCAACTTCGTGTTCACCTGAAGCACCACCTTTCACCAAGTCAAACTGGACTTGACCGTCATCGCCGTAAAGCTCTTTGCCTTGCCATGTTTTAACCCATGCAGGGTTGGTGATCTCGCCACCTAGGCCCGGTGTTTCAGCGTGCTCGTAGAATGTAACACCTTTAACGGTGTTAAAGTCTCCTTCAAGTGCGATTAAACCGTACATGGTTCCCCAAAGGCCTTGGCCACGGATGTGCAATACTGCACCTGTCGTTGAGCCGTCTTCACCTTTAATGAGATAAACCTCTGTCATGTCCTCACGCGTGCCTAAACCTGCTGGGTCTTCTGACTTCGCAAGTCGAGTGCTGCGATCAGGATCACCAGCGGCTTTACGGTTATCAAACTCCGCCGGGTCAACGTCCTGCATCACTTGGTAGTCTTCTAAGCTCACTACCAACGGTTGAATACGCTCACCGTAGACGGCTGGGACATCCATACCTTGCTCATAGATACCTGCAGCGCCGAGGATGTTTTCCTGCATCGCTAACGCAGCGTTACGCTCTTGCATTGGTTTTAAGCCAATCGCAGCACCAGAGACAACGATAGAACAAACCAAACACAGCGCCAGCACTACACCGACCGTTTTGCCTAAACTTTCATTCTTCTTAGACATTACGTGCTAACCTCCGTTTAATGTTGGCTTGCGCTACGAAGTAGTCAAACAATGGTGCAAAGACATTCGAGAACAAGATCGCTAACATGATGCCTTCAGGGAAAGCCGGGTTGACGACACGAATCATCACCGTCATGAAACCAATCAAGAAACCGTATGCGAACTTACCTTTGTTAGTAAATGAAGCCGATACGGGATCGGTTGCCATAAACATCATACCAAAGGCAAAGCCACCCAATACAAGATGCCAGTACCACTGCATCGCAAACATCGGGTTGGTATCACTTCCAATCAGGTTAAGCAGGCTTGAGAACACCACCATACCCAAGAACACACCACTGACGATGCGCCAAGAAGCAATACGGAAATAAATCAGTGCCAAACCACCAATCAAAATCATCAACGTCGATACTTCACCGACTGAACCTTGGATGTTACCTAGGAAAGCATCCCACCACAGTGCGGTGTTGCTGTAGTCAATTTGACCCATCGCTGCTTTACCCAGGTTGGTTGCACCTGAATAGCCATCCACCGCAGTCCAGATAGAATCACCTGACATGCTTGCTGGATAAGCGAAGTACAAGAATGCACGACCGGTTAACGCAGGGTTTAGGAAGTTACGACCTGTACCACCGAAGATTTCTTTACCAATCACGACACCGAATGTGATACCGAGTGCAACCTGCCAAAGTGGCGTTGTTGCAGGTAAGATCAACGAGAACAGTACAGAAGTGACGAAGAAGCCTTCGTTAACTTCGTGCTTACGCACTGAAGCAAACAATACTTCCCAGAAACCACCTACGATAAAGGTGACCGCATAAATAGGTAGGTACCAACACGCACCGTACCACATCTTAGTGCCCCAGCCGGCATCGCCGCCAAAGTCACCGCCGAACAAATGGAATAAGCCCACCTGCCATGCGTCACCTAACTGATAACCTTCAGCCAACGCCATCGCGGCTTGGTTACCAACGTTATACATACCCCAGAACATGGCTGGGAATGTCATCATCCATACCAAGATCATGATGCGCTTCAAGTCGATACGGTCACGAACGTGAGTTGTCGACTTGGTCACCGTGCCTGGTGTATACAGAATAGTGGCTACCGCTTCGTAAAGCGCGTACCACTTCTCGTATTTGCCGCCTTTTTCAAATTGCGGCTCAATACGCTCGAGTGTTTCTTTCAAGCTCATGGTTAGCCTTCTTTCTCAATCTTAGTGAGACAGTCTCGCAACACTGGTCCGTACTCATACTTTCCAGGGCATACGTAGGTACACAATGCCAGATCTTCCTCATCCAGCTCCAAGCAACCAAGTTGCTGACCTTCATCAGTATCGCCTGATAACAAGTCACGCAATAATAGCGTTGGGACGATATCCAGCGGCATCACGCGCTCATAGTTGCCGATAGGCACCATAGAGCGTGCAGAACCATTCATAGAAGTGGTCATGCTGAATAGCTTCTTCGGATTGAAGTGGCCCGCATAGGCACGCGTAACCGAGTGTAAATCCGAACCAGGACGGATCCAACCGAACAACTCTTTGTGGTTGCCTTCTGGAATAACACTCACCTGATTGTGGAAACGACCCAACCAACGATGTGCATCATCTGCTGTGTGACCGTTCAATACGGAGCCAGAAATAATACGGTTGTTGTCGCCAACTAGCTCACCTTGAGTAAGCTCAGCTAAGTCCGCACCCAAGCGCGTACGTACTAAACGAGGCTCTTTAACACCTTCACCCGCCAGCGCGACAAAGCGCTCAGTGAAGATTTCGCCCGTTGTGAACAGCTTGCCATACGCAATCACGTCTTGATAACCAATGTGCCAAGCTGGACGCTTCAGGCTCACAGGGTTCAAGAAATGCATATGAGTACCCACCAAACCGGCTGGGTGTGGGCCTGTAAATGATTCTAACTGTACGTTAGCATCACCTACGTCCACTTCTGCATCGGCAGCTTTGACCACAAACACTTTGCCTTCAGTGAGGTTAGAAAGTACTTTCAAACCATCAATGAACGCTTGTTTATGCTCATTAATATAAACAGTCGGGTCGCCAGACAATGGATTAGTATCCATTGCATTGATGAAGATAGCGGTAGCTTCAGCGTCTAGAGCAGGCGCTTTACTGAATGGGCGCGTTCTCAGTGCTGGCCATTGGCCCGATTCTACAAGAATCTCTTGCACTTTTTCGCGACCCAGACTGTTAAGCTTAGCGCTTTCAAATGACTCAAAGGTCACTTGTTCATCGCCATCAAGCTCAACTACAACTGCCTGCAGCACACGGCGAGCACCACGAAGGATGTCTTTCACCTTACCTGCGCCAGGGGCAGTGTATTTTACACCTGGATTCTTTTTGTCTTCGAAAATCACCTGACCTTTTTTTACACGATCGTCCACTTTCACGTGCATGGTCGGGCGCATACCGACATACTCTTCACCCAAGGTAGCGACCGTCGTCACGGCCTTACCGTCGGATAGTTGCTGCTGGGGAGCACCCTTAATTGGGATATCCAGCCCTTTTTTGATCGTAATCATATGCGTTTGCACTACTCGTTAGGGAAGATTCATCACAACCAGCTATAATAACTGGAAACCTGAAAAATCAATAAGTTACTGATAAGGGCCCACTTCTAGTAAAACCGATACCAGTGACTAGAAAACGTAATCCACACTTATCGTCTGGATTTTAACACTTTTTACACTCCGCTTACCAGTTTACTTTGGGATTTACATCCGCTTCGTAATCGACATTATCGAAACCAAAGCCAAACAAGCGTAAAAAGTCTTGGTGATAGCCCGCATAGTCAGCCAGCTCATGGAAATTCTCTTGCGTGACCTGATCCCATAACGCTTCGACTTTCGCCTGCGTTTTTTCATTGGTCTCGTAACCATTCATGTACAGGCGACCGGCTTCATCTAAAGTCGGGTTATCTTGGTAAAGCCCCTCGGTAAACAGGCGATAAATCTGTTCAATGCAGCCTTCATGTGTGCCCTCTTCTTTCATCACACGATAAATCAGCGAGATGTATAGCGGCATTACAGGAATCGCAGAACTGGCTTGCGTTACCAGTGCTTTTAATGACGATACGTAGGCAGAGAGGTCAATATCGCTGTATTGGTCACGGAGCGCTGCGGCGGCGCGGTCCAGATCCTCTTTCGCACGCCCAATGGTCGCATGTCCATAAATTGGCCAAGTCAGCTTTTTACCGATATAGGTATATGCCGTTGTTTGACATCCTTCAGCAAGCACACCGGCATCGTGCAATTGTTTAATCCAACGCTCCCAATCTTCACCCCCCATGACTTTAACCGTATTGGCGATTTCGTCGTCGTTGGCTGGCTCAAGTGAGATATCATGCACTTCATCTTTGTCCGTATGGTACGTCTTGGTGGTATACGCCTGACCGACCGGCTTCAAGGTCGAGCTGTACACTTCACCCGACTCTGGGTCTTTACGCTTAGGCGACGCCAAGCTGTAAACCACTAAGTCGATCTTGCCCATGTGCTGTTTAATGTAATCGATAGTCTCTTGCTTGATTTCATCAGAGAACGCATCACCATTGATGCTGTGATAATTCAGACCCGCTTTCTCGGCTTCTTGATGAAACGCCGCAGTGTTATACCAGCCCGCAGTACCCGTGCGCTTCTCGCTCGGCTCTTTTTCAAAACACACACCAACGGTATGAGCACCACTACCAAAGGCTGCCGTAATTCGTGATGCCAACCCGTACCCTGTTGAACAACCCACAACCAGCACATTCTTAGGGCCATCGGCGACTGCGCCTTGTTGTTTTACGAACTCAACTTGGCGGTGAACATTCTCAGCACAGCCTACGGGATGTGCGTTGGTGCAAATAAATCCACGAATTTTTGGTTTAATAATCATAGTGCTTCCCTAGTTTAAATTTTTCGCCATTGTACGGGTTCTCGGGCCCATAACATATCTTACCTGCTTAGGTTAATGACCACCGCCCATGCAATGAGGCGAGTCGGGCGCTTGCCCCTGTGCCTGCCACTCTTGCTCAGTGTAAGTATGTAGCGCCAAAGCATGAATCTGACTCAACACATCGGCTAACACACGATTCACTGAACGGTGACGTTGTATTAACCGTTTGCCTTCAAACTCATCACTCACAATGGTTACTTTAAAATGCGATTGCGCATCGGGTCCCGACGCATGCATGTAGCTTTCGTCTTTAACATCCAATAACTTGGGTCGAAATGCACTGTTCAGTGCATCTTCTATCATCGGCTTAATTTGACTCATTAGTAGGTCGCTCCTTCGTCAACAGCACTTAAGCACACCCGCTCCGATGCCGCCAGAATCGCCACCGCTGGAAACACTTGTTCGGCAACGGCGCCCGCAGATTTTGATGCCGGCATCGCAAGGCGGTAACGCGAGGCACTCACCGAGCCATCGATTTGGTAAAGAATGAATGGCTGCTCTCCTAATACCTCGTTAAGGGCATCGATGCCCTCTTCACGATAAGGAGGGAATGCGCTGACATCGCCGGTGAGACGCCAACCGTTTAATTCGGATGATGATGCCAACAGGGCTTCATTGGTTCGATCGCGGCAGAAACTGACTTCAATTACGGCACGACTTAAACGCCATTCCGCATTGGGTAATTGGACTAAATCGAGTTGCGCAATCGGATTATCATGCGTCACTGAAGATGAAGTGGACGGACTACAGGCGCTGAGTAAAAGCCCACTCAACGCCGTTAATAAAAATCCCAAACGAATCGATGCTCGCTGCACAGATACACTCCTGTAAGATATGTCTTGCGGGAGTATAGCAATTGCAGCCAAAGACTTCAGCCGCATTCGAACTCAACCCGTGTTGATTTTAACTACTTTTTAATTGCTTGTTCAATATCGGCTAAACTATTCAGCCACGCACGATCTAATGCACGCACTAAGCCGTCGTAACCATCGTCATTCAGTGGTACGCGCTGCTCAAACGCGCCTTCAATCATCGCCTCGGATGCGGGTTGATAGCGCCAGAAACCGGCCACCACAGCCTCGCCTTGGGTATTGCCGTAGAACTGCATCAAGGTAACCCGTAACGGCTGCTCACAACGCTCGGTGAGCTGGCGTTGCAAACTATTTTGCAACTGCGACTCTAAGCCACCCAACCAACGGTTGTTGCGCGCTTCAACCATGAGTAAGTCACTTTCCTGCACCATCACGCCGTCTTGACCAATGCCCGCATCGATAGAAACGAGCCGAGTTTGAGTATCACAATAGCCCTGCGTTGGTTGGTTTAAGTGCGGCAAGCGATAGTGCTTAACGTTAACCGAAGGCTCCACACTGCAGGCAGCGAGCATGGATAACGTAGCGCCGACAATAAACACCGCTTTAATCTTTAGCTTGAGGCTCTGGATCATCTTCTGCTTCCGTATTAAATAGTAACGCATTGGGCTTACGACGTAAGGTTTCTACCAGTGGCTTCAGATCACGCGACATCGACTCAAGGTTCTGCAATGTGCGATCGAGTTGCTCGCGATTCGCTGAACCTGACTCAAAATCAGCGAGAATGCCATTCAATCGGTTAACCGATTGTTCAAGCGACTGCGGTAACGCCTCCCAGCCCGGTTGTTCAATAATTTTCTTAACCTGTTCAGTCAAGGCTTGAATCTGCTCCGCCGTATCATCGGTCGAAGCCATCGCCTCGGTAAATTGATTAACACTTTGGTTAAGTGGCAAGTTATTCAACGTATCCAAGATTGAATTAAGCTTTTCTTCTAAGCGACTAAAGTTACTCACAATCGTCGGCATCACCGGATAACCCGCAAAGGTATCTTGTTGTATGGCTTCTTCATCGGGATAAAAGCGCAGATCCACGTACAAGGTGTTGGTTAAAATATTGGATGCACGAATCGAGGCACGTAAGCCTTGCTCAAAGAATCGACCCAAATATTGGCGCCAACGTTCAAGATCGGTGGAAGCCACTAAGCCCTCCAATCTATCCGGTTCATAACGAATTAACACAGGAATCAATCGCAACGGTTGTCCACGCCCTGCTTCTGGCTGCCAACGGAACGGCACCTCAACCACGGTACCCACTCGAATGCCTTTGAACATCACCGGCGAGCCTGCCACCAAACCATCGACAGATTCATCGAGCAAGAGCACATATTCGATACCGCGCGCGTAACCTTGTTGCTCGGCTTCTTCCTGACTGGCGAAGAGCTTAAACTCGGCCATCTCTTGCAGCGGCTCACCGACTGGCTGGCCATTGGGTACCCCAAAGCTGATGCCAGCGCCTAGCAAAGACTCAACGGAGCCAACGGAAACATCCACACCATCGGGCTTCCAGCGAAACGATACGCCACGCTGTAACCAAAACCGCGTATTTTCGGTCAACAACTCATCATAGGGCGACTTGATAAACACGTGATAAGTCGTCGCTCGGGCTTCAACCGAGAAATCAACCTGTTCAACTGTACCGACGGTAACGCCGCGATACTGAACGCTATCGCCCACCACAATATTCGCCGCACTATCGCTATTTAACACGATGCGCTTGCCTTGTGTGTCACCATCCGTAACCGGGGGCTGCTCGAGCGCCGTAAATTGGTCACGCGGCTGCTTAGACTCACCGGGCTCGAGTTGGACATAGGCTCCCGACAATAGTGTGTTCAAACCTGAAATACCACGTCGCCCAATGCGCGGCTTCACCACCCAAAACTGCGAATCTTCAACAAGCATACCACCTGTGTCCGCGTTCATTTCGATATGCAGCTCAGCCGACTCAAAATTACTCGACAACTTAATCTGCGTGACCTGGCCGACATCAACATTACGTACACGCACCGCCGTTTTGCCCGCCTGCAAGCCCTCCGCATCTTTTATCTCAACGATAATTTGGGGACCACTCTGATCGCGCTCCTGCCATACCATCCAACCGGCCACCAAAGCCGCTAGAATAGGTACAAGCCAAATCGGCGAGACGAGTTTACGTGTCCAGTGTGTCATTCAGTTGGTTTCCTTGCCCAAAATTGTCGGGTGTCAAAGCTCATTGCAGCTAACATCGTTAATATCACAGTACTGGCGAAAGCGATCGCTGCGTGACCAGGATAGACCGACATCAACGCGCCATTTCGTACCAGTGCCACTAAGACCGCGACGACAAAAATGTCGATCATCGACCAGCGGCCAATCCAATCCGTTATCCGATACAACAATAGCGCGCTTTGCGGCCGCTTTGAAGTATCCTGCTGAGCCAAAATGGTTAACACAGCTAAAACCAGAATTTTAGCAATCGGAATGACCAAGCTGGCAACAAAGACGATAATCGCGATGGGCACATCACCACTTTCCCAGAGCGTCAACACGCCGCCGATAATGGTCTGAGGTTCTGTGGTCCCGAGTGCCACCGTCTCCATGATAGGTAATAATTGAGCAGGAATCAGCATTACGCTCGCAGCCAACAGTAACGCAACGGTGAGCGAAGTGCGTCGAAACCGGATGGTCCAAAGCGGTTCGTGGCAGCGCCAGCATTCAGTGCGCGCGGACCCATTCGCAGCGTAACAAACGGGGCAGCCGAGTACCTGATGTGCTCGTGCACTCTGCCCTACCATCGGTCGGTACTCGACCGCGTTTTCATCAACCGGCCACAGCGGGTGTCGTTTCATTCGCTCAACGACAATCAACAATAGCGTTACGAAGCCTGCAAACGCCATTACGCCATAACCAAACTCAATCGATGCATAACCCGCCAATTTAATAAAACTAATTAACGCACCAATGAGAAATACATCCGCCATCATCCACACACGAATGTATTTAATTGCCCGCACCAGCCAACGACCCAAGCGAGAGCGGGCGCGTTGCCGCCACAGTAACACTGCCGCCGATGCCATTAAAAACAGCGCAGGTAACACCACCACTGACAGCAATACAACGATAGCAAGCCACTGCTCATGAAAGGCGAGCAACTTGCGACTGCTGTCGAGCAGTGTCATCTGTTGCCCTTGACCCGATACGCTGTAGCTCACGAAGGTCATTTCGGTCGCTGGTATGAGTAATAGAAGCGCAGCAATAATGAGCGCGAGCGTATGACTCGCACTGAGTGTGTGGCCACCTAGAAAGTGACCACAACGTTGACATCGACTCGAAGCCCGATCGCTGACCCAGTTAACTTGGTCGCAATCAGGACAAACGCGCACATCTTCGACGTTACTCGTTACCCTCATCGGTACTTTTCTCCGGTGTTATCATCGCGATAACGACCCAGCCCGGCGCAGGTTTAAGCTCACGCTCGGTAGTGAAGATATGAATTTTCTTCTGATCGTCGAGTGCAAACATCGGCACAGCGCGTGCGCCATATTGTTGCTGATACTCTTCAAAGCCAAAGTTCTCAGTAATCGGCGTCGACTTCATCTTGGCGCCCTGAAAGTGCAGGCTCGCCAATTTCGAGTACGTGATGCTATCACCGAACAAGTTCAGCGTGTTTTTGTAGTTTTCAGACAGCTGATGGCTGGCACGGAAGTCTGATTCACCACTGTTCAGTCCGTGGACTTTTGCGCTACCGAACCAATCCTGATAATAAACAGAAACCAGCGGATTCAACTGTTTATAAGGCGACATCACGAGCAAGCGGCCGATGCCGGTGAGATCGATATTATTCGATGCGTGCTCTGAAGCAGGGTTACCAAAATAAACCGGTAAATTATCCATCCGTGCTAAGCGAATATTTTCCCAGTTGGTATCAGCAAGACGTACAGGAATATCATGCTCTTTTAAAACGGTCGCCACCGCCCGAGCCATTTGGTTGGCACCAAAGATAAGAAAGCCCCGTGCAGGGGGTTCAATCAAGCCTAACAGTCGCGCTAACGGTTTAGCCGTTAAGCTTTGCAATACAACCGTCATCATGATGACCAAGAATACCAGCGGCACAATCTGCGACGCATCGGTCCAACCGGATTGCTCCATTTTTAACGCAAACAACGCAGAAACGGCGGCTGCTACGATACCGCGAGGCGCAATCCAGGACAGCAACAACTTATCTTTAAAGCGCAACTCAGTGCCTATCGCTGACAACCATACACTCAGTGGACGCACCAAGAACATAATGACGGCGAGTAGGATAATAGACGGCACACCTAACGCATCAAAGTCAGCAAAATCGAGGCGAGCGGCGAGCAAGATAAATAACGCCGAAATAAGGAGCACCGACAGGGTTTCCTTAAACTCTAAAATTTCATCGAGATTAAGGTTTTTGGTGTTGGCCATTGCCATACCCATGACGGTCACTGTCAGTAGACCCGACTCATGCTGAATCGCATTGGATAGCGCAAACACACCCAGTACAATGGTCAACGTGGCAACGTTTTGTAAATAGTGCGGGAACCATCCGCGGCCCAATGCAAGACCTAGCAACTTAGCCGCCGCCCAACCAAAGAAGAACCCGATACCGATAGTCTTGGCAAACGCCTGCACAGCATGCAGCATCGCCACATCTTGGCTGGCGATAATAAACTCATACACTAAGACCGCCAATAATGCGCCTAATGGGTCGATGATAATTCCTTCCCAACGCAAAATATTAGCCAGCTTATTGATAGGACGGATGGAGCGGATCATCGGCTGAATGACCGTTGGCCCAGTGACCACGACTAAGGCGCCAAACAGCGATGCGATCTCCCAGCGCCAATCCATAATAAAGTGTGTCGCAACACTGATAGTCACCCAGGTCACCACCATACCGATGCTGACGAGGTTGGTTACCATGCGACCGTGACCACGTATTTCATCAAACTTGAGCGTTAAGCTTCCCTCAAACAGGATGACCGCAACAGCCAACGAAACCACAGGGAATAATAGTTGGTCGAACAATTGATCAGGTTGCAACCAACCTAACGTAGGTCCTACCAAGAGGCCACAGACTAGCAACGGCAGAATCGCCGGCAGTTTAATGCGCCAGGCTAACCATTGGCAGCAAATCGACAGCACACCGATAAGCGCTAACATGGATAAGTCAGACATAGGGTCTCCAGTAAAGTATGAGCTTAAGCTCTGTTATTTTAATTGACATTGACCGCCACTCAAATGAGAATGGCTATCATTAAATTTTAATTTTGATACACTTACGCTTGTAACCTACGCGAATTATCAGTAAGAGGTTTGAATATGGCAATAAAAATTACCCCCCTTAAGCTTGCAATAGCGACCATAATTGGCGCGAGCACCCTAGCAGGTTCATTTGTGCAAGCCGCTGAAGTTAATATTTATTCATCGCGGAAGCAAGCGTTGATCAAGCCCCTGCTCGATAAATTTACCGAGCAAACAGGCATCGACGTTAACTTATTAACCGGTAACTCCGATGCATTGTTATCGCGTTTGACCGCCGAAGGTGAAAATACCCCCGCTGACTTATTCTTAACAGTCGATGCCGGCGCATTGCACCGCGCCGTAAGCGCCGATGTATTCCAAGCCATTGATTCGGAGTTTGCGCATCAGACCGTGCCTGCTCATTTTCGCGACAGCGAAGACCAATGGGTGGGCTTGAGCTTGCGCGCGCGCCCAATCTTTTACTCGCCGGAGCGCGTTGACCCGAGTCAACTTGAAGATTACATGAGTCTAGCAGATGAACAATGGCAAGACCGTGTATGCATTCGTTCGTCGAACAATATTTATAACCAGTCGTTAGTGGCAGCCCTACTCGACCACCACGGCGAGCAAAAAGTGATGACCTGGGCACAAGGTCTCGTCGAGAATTTTGCGCGCACGCCAGTTGGCGGTGATCGCGACCAAATCAAAGGGGTTGCCTACGGTGTGTGTGATGTCGCCGTAGCGAACACTTACTATTTTGGCCATATGTTGAACTCCGACCAAGCAGAGGAACGCGAAGCCGCTGAGAAAGTTAAGATCTTCTGGCCTGCACAAGAGGGCAATGGTACCCACGTGAACGTATCGGGTATTGGTATCACCAAACATGCGAAACATGTCGATGAAGCAACACAATTAATCGAATTTCTGCTCTCAGAAGCGTCGCAAAAATGGTATGCTGAAGCCAATTATGAGTACCCTGTACGCGAAGGCGTTGAGTGGAGTGAAACCCTCGAGCAATGGGGTGACTTCAAACAAGACGATATTTCGATGGATATTTTAGGCGAAAATAACGCCCAAGCCGTCCGTTTAATGAACTCGGCAGGCTGGCGTTAATTCCGCATCAGGAGTCAAGGAGCAGCTATGACCCGCGGCCCGCTCGTGCTGTTCGGCGTTGCGGCATTGGTAGGGCTACCACTTATCGTGGTGGCCTTATCTTTGTTAAACCCTAATTGGGATATTTTAAGTCACCTATGGCAAACGGTGATACCCGAATATATTTCGCATTCACTGATACTTCTTGTATCGGTGGGTTTAGGTGTGACCCTGCTCGGGGTCAGCACGGCGTGGTGTGTCAGTCAGTATGATTTCCCAGGCTGGCGGTGGGTCAGTTGGGGACTGTTACTTCCCCTCGCAATGCCCGCCTACATATCCGCATATACTTACACTGGCCTACTCGATTACGCCGGCCCTGTACAGCAAGCACTGCGTGATACCTTTGACCTCAGTATTGGCGAGTACTGGTTTCCCAGTATACGGAGTATCGAAGGGGCTATTTTTGTTTTAAGTTTAGTACTCTACCCCTACGTCTACCTCATTACCCGTGCCGCCTTTATGCAGCAGTCAACCGCCGCATTCGAAAGCGCACGCACCTTAGGCGCGGGACCCATTCGTAGTTTTTTCCGAGTAGCACTGCCGTTGGCGCGACCTGCCATTGCCACAGGCGTGACCCTGGCACTGATGGAAACGCTCGCCGACTACGGCACCATGGAGTATTTTGGCGTCACCGTATTTACCACTGGGATCTTCCGCACCTGGTACGGTATGGGCGATGCCCAAGGCGCCTTACAACTCGCTTCGATTTTATTGCTGTTTGTTATTGTGCTCATCCTCATTGAGCGTTACTCGCGTCGACAAGCCAAGTTTTATCAACGCCGAAGTCAAAACAATAGCTTTCGTAAACCGCTGCGCGGTAAAGCCGCTTGGTTAGCCTCCGCAGTGTGTTGGTTACCGATTCTGCTGGGCTTTATTATCCCCGCCAGCCAGTTGCTTATGTGGTCAATTGAACGCGCCGATATCTGGACCCAAGCCTCGTTTTGGCAACTGACCCTGAATACACTCTGGTTGGGCTTACTCGCCGCAACCATTACCGTTGCCTTAGCATTGTGGCTCGCTTATGGTCGCCGTCGTCACCCGACCCGCGCAATTCGTACTGCAATAACCACCGCTGGGTTGGGTTATGCGATTCCCGGCATCGTCATTGCTGTCGGTATTCTGATTCCACTGGCATGGCTTGACCATCGTATTATTGATTTCAGTAAGTCGGTATTTGATGTAAATCCTGGGCTGTTATTGAGCGGTACCGTGGTCGCCTTGATATTCGCGTATACCGTGCGCTTTTTATCTATCTCATTACAAACCATCAGCTCCGGCTTAGAGCAAATTACGCCACAAATGGATGACAGTGCGCGCACGTTAGGTGCGAGTTCACGCCGCATCATGACGCGTATTCACCTGCCGTTACTTAAGAGCTCGATTCTTGCGGCATTGATACTGGTATTAGTCGATGTAATGAAAGAGCTTCCCGCCACCTTGGTATTACGACCTTTTAATTTTAATACGTTGGCGGTAAAGGCATTCGAAATGGCATCCGATGAACGACTCGCCGATGCCGGACCACCAGCGTTAATGATCGTATTAGTTGGGTTAATCCCGGTGCTGATGTTGTCACGGGCGTTGCGTACACAAACGATTAAAACGGGAGACTAAATGAAGCCGTTAGTAGAACTTGATTCAGTGTCCATTGAATTAGGCAAAGAGCGTATTGTTGAGCAACTGTCCTTCTCATTAAATGAGGGCGATATCGGCTGTTTATTGGGCCCCAGTGGCTGTGGTAAAACCACGCTGCTGCGCACCATTGCAGGTTTCTCAGAAGTCGCAAGCGGGGCCATTCGTCTGTATGGCGAAGAAGTCGCCTCCGTAAAAACACAGATACCCACCGAACAACGCCAAATTGGCATGATGTTTCAGGATTTTGCGTTATTTCCGCATTTAACCGTTGAAGAGAATATCGCCTTTGGTATCAATACATGGTCAAAAACCGATCAAAAGCAACGAGTTCAACAACTCCTTCAGCGCGTCGATCTAGCCGGTTATCAGCACCGCTATCCACACGAGCTATCAGGTGGACAGCAACAACGGATTGCCCTCGCCCGCGCCTTGGCACCGAAACCTAAGTTGATGCTATTAGATGAACCGTTCTCGAGCTTAGATGCGGAGTTACGCGAGTTATTAGCACAAGACGTACGTAATTTATTAAAAGAGGAAGGCATCACCGCCTTATTGGTCACCCACGATCAACAAGAGGCGTTCGCGATGGCTGATAAGGCCGGTGTTATGTATGCTGGACAGCTACTGCAATGGAATACACCCTACGAACTCTACCACCAACCCGAACACGAGCTGGTAGCCGACTTTATCGGTCGCGGTGTATTACTTAACGGTCAGATTCAATCACATCAGCTCCACAGTGCATTAGGCGTTATCGACCACGAAGTACTGTGCGACCAAGATGATCACGATGTCACCTTCTTGGTCCGACCCGACGACGTCTTGATTGTGCCCACCGATCAACCTCACCGCTTGCAAGCGCAAGTCGTTGGTCGTGGCTTTCGTGGTTCACACTACTTATATACGCTCGCCTTAGACAACCACGAACATGTGCTGGCGGTAGGTCCATCGCATCAGCCATTGAGTGCCGGTCAAATGGTAGGGATAAATGTTGACTTCGACCATTTAGTGGTGTTTGATTCGAATATATGTCAGTTACCTGATTAAGCGCTCAATAAACAACCACTTATTCAATAATGAGGGCGCTTTGCAACGGAGAGCCCTATGAAGTTTTTAATCGATGCATGGGATTTTAGCCAAAATCCAGCAAAGGCTATCACGAATGATGACCAGGTCCAGGCACGCCCTGGCTGCTGGTATCATTTTCAGCGTGATATCGACGGTATTCATGAGTGGCTAAAAGCCGCCGACATTCCTGAACCACTCATTGATGCCATGCTCGAAGAAGACACCCGTCCGCGCTTCCAACGTCTTAAAGACGGTTTTGTGTTGTTGCTACGGGGAGTGAACTTGAACGACGGCGCACAACCCGAAGATATGATGAGCTTGCGTATCTTATACTACAAAGATACGGTCTATACCTTTCGTAAGCATCACTTTAAAGCGGTCGCACAAATCCGCGACGACCTCTCGCGCCAACAAGGACCAGAAAGCTTGCATGACTTTTTAGTCCACTTAGTCGAGCAGTTAAATCAAAAGATTGAAGATGTGATCGACGATATCGAGATTGGTGTTGAACGACTCGAAGCCGAAGGCTTTGATAACACCGCGGCACAACAGCAAACACTGACCACGCTGCACCGCCGCTTACTGCGCCTCAATCGCTTTATTCGCCCCCAATTAGCTGCACTTGATAAATTCACCAGCGAGAGTGAAAAATGGGTCGACTCAGAGCTGCATCAGTGGCTGCTCAACGAACGCGACACCACCCAGCGTTTGCTAGAACAAATCGACCTGATGCTTGAACAAGTATGGATGCAGCGCGAACAAATCCAACAGGCGGTCGCCGAAAAAATGAACCGGAATACTTACTGGTTATCGGTTATCGCAGGTGTCTTTTTACCGTTAAGCTTCTTAACGGGGGTGTTTGGCATCAACATTGGCGGCATGCCAGGCGTAGAAAACGCCAGTGCTTTTGAAATTTTCTGCTGGGTGCTACTCGGTATCGCTGTGGTAGAATTTCTGCTGCTCCGACGATTGCGGTTTTGGTAACAAACAAGTTGAGATAATAAAAAACGCGACAATCACAGCCGCGTTTTTTATAAGTCAGGCAATTATCTCATGCTTTGTAAATAAAGCGCTTCGCCTAAACGATCCATTAAATTCAACTGAATGCGCAGCCAGTACGCATGATCTTCTTCGGTATCACGCAAAATGCCAACAAGCATGTCACGCGTGACATAATCATCCACTTGCTCACAGTAGTCGATGACTTCACGCAAAGTTTTCGCGTTGTTGTACTCGAGCTGTAGGTCATTCTCTAACATCTCGCGCACGTCAGAGCCAATATTATGAGGCTCGCGATTCGACATATTAGGCTTGCCTTCTAAAAATAGAATACGACGTATCAGTAAATCGGCATGACCGCGCTCATCATCAATCTCGTGATTAATACGTTCATAGAGTTTCATTAACCCCATGTCTTCGTACTGACGTGAGTGTGACGTGTATTGGTCAATAGAAGTTAATTCGAAAGCGAGTAAACGATTTAACTGTTCAACAACTTTATGCTCTGCCTTCATTCTACTCGGCCTCCTTTAATGTCGACTGCAAGTACACCTCAGTGCCAAGGCGCGACATCAAGTCAATCTGTGTTTCTAACCAGTCGAGATGCTCTTCTTGTTTATCTAAGATTTTATTCAGTGCATCGCGGCTCACGTAATCTTGGTGACTTTCACACACTTTCACAGCGTCACGAATCGCATTGATATCGTTAAATTGAACCTTGTGGTCCATCTCTAGCATTTCGCGTGGATCTTCACCAATATACAGCTTGCCGAGCTCTTGTAAATTCGGCATACCCTCTAAAAACAATAACCGCTCGATAAGCACGTCGGCGTGCTTCATCTCTGCGATAGAGGCTTTGTAAACAACATTATTGAGCGATTCAAAACCCCAGTCTCGAAACATGCGCGCATGTAAAAAGTACTGGTTAATGGCGGTCAATTTGAGCGTCAGCACCTTGTTCAGCTGCTGAATGACTTTTGCGTCACCTTTCATGCGGGATGTGCTCCTTAAGCTGGTTCTAAAAATAGAGACTCAGTTAAGTGTAGCACACAGTGGTAGGAATTTTAGTGCCTGGAAGCACACGATCGTTACGTTTTTCTAAAGCCTCATTCAAGACTTCCTTAGCACATTGCTTACAGCAACCGCATTGCGAAGCGACACCGTACTGTTGACGGAGTTCTCGCATGCTCGAGACTTCACCTGAAGCAACCGATTTGGCTATGGTTTTATCCGAAACGCCTTTACATAAACAAACGTACACTGAACATCACCTCGCAATTAACTAATGAAGAGTGTAATGCTAATGCGAACGATTTTCAACAGTAATGAATAAAAAAGCCGCGACTCGCGCGGCTCACTTTTATAGTCAGTCTATTTAACTTGTTAACGCGGGTGTGAATCCCGTGCTTATCAGATAAACCGTATAAGCCACATAAAGCACTAAAAACGTCACGCCATGTACGCGGTTGATGCGCCCTAAACGATTGACTCGCAAAGAAAATAGCAACAATAATAATGTTAAACCTGCCATTGCGACCCAGTCACGCGACAGTACTAACGGTTCTAAATCAATCGGATGGATGGCACCAGCAATACCCACGACCGCTAAGGTATTGAACATGTTTGAACCAATCACGTTACCCAACGCCAAGTCATGTTCGTTTTTGCGCGTCGCAGCGATGGCAGACGCCAACTCCGGTAACGAGGTACCGATCGCCACCACCGTTAAGCCAATGACCAGATCACTGACGCCCAATGCGGTTGCTATATTAACGGCGCCCCAAACCAACGCACGAGAGCTCACAACCAATAACACTAAGCCAATAATCAACCAGATAACCGCAGGCTTCATCGACATCGGATTAGCGTCGACTTCCTGCGTAAACTCAGCGGCTAAACTATCATCGCTACTGTTTTTTCCCAGCCAGACAGACCAACCCATGTAGATCGCGAAGATAGCTAACAGGACCCAAGCTTCAATGGCGGTTATTTGATAATCCCACAGAAAAGCAGCCGTCAATAAAGTAATCGCGATCAGCACCGGCAACTCACGTTTGATCACCCCTGACTGCACTGCAATCGGTGCCAACACGGCCGTTAAGCCCAACACTAAAGCGATATTCGTGATATTGGAACCGTACGCATTACCGAGTGCGAGTGCTGGGTTACCTTGTGATGATGCCAACGCCGAGACCACCATCTCTGGCGCTGAAGTACCGAAACCAATGATCACCATGCCAATAACAAGCGGCGCCATACCTAAGTTTTTAGCAACCGCGGCAGCGCCTTCGACAAAGCGATCCGCACTCCAGACTAGGACAATTAAACCTAAAACAACTGCGACAATAGAGAGTGTCATTCAATACCCGTTAAATTAACTTACAAAGCCTCTATTCTAACGGTATTTCAACTGACTTTCCTAGCTTCATTTTGCTGCTTTACCACGGTTTGAATCATCTCAACACTATCAGGGTCGTCTATCGTCGAGGGGACTGCTACAGTGTCGCCCTGTAGCACTTGTCGAATCAAGCGGCGAAGAATTTTTCCAGAGCGTGTCTTGGGCAACTTAGGTACGATGTAGAGCGTTTTTAAACACGCGATCGCACCGATCGTCTCACGAATTTGAGCAATGAGTTGCGCCTGTAATTCCTCTGTCGTGATGTGCACGTCATTTTTTAAAATCACTAACCCCACAGGTAACTCACCCTTAAGCTCATCAGGTTGACCAACAACAGCACATTCAGCGACGGCAGTATGTTGCGCTAATACTTCTTCCATTTCACCGGTCGACAGTCGGTGACCCGCGACATTAATCACGTCATCAGTGCGGCCCATAATGAATACGTAGCCGTCGTCATCCATATAACCACCGTCTCCACTACAATAGTAACCTGGAAACGCCTTCAGGTAGCTATCTTGTAAGCGTTGCTCATCACCCCACACTGTTGGCAAACAGCCGGGTGGAAGTGGCAGGCGTAAACACACAGAACCTTCTTCATTAGCGCCTAACGGGCGTCCCTGCGGATCAAGCATTGCAAATTCATAGCCGGGTACTGGTAAGCTCGATGAGCCAGGTTTAACGGGGGTCGCCCCCACACCAACCGGATTAGCGCACATCGGCCAGCCGCTCTCTGTCTGCCACCAATGGTCATAAACGGGGCGCCCTGTGAGGTTTTCAGTCCATTCCAATGTCGCCGGGTCTAATCGCTCGCCCGCCATGTAAATACGTTTTAGTGAGCCAATATCGTACTTCCCTAAGCACTCGCCATGCGGATCTTCTTTTTTTATCGCCCTAAAGGCTGTCGGTGCGGAGAATACGGCAGTGGCTTGATAGTCTTCTATTACGCGCCAAAACGCCCCTGCATCTGGGGTATTGATCGGTTTCCCCTCGTAAAGCACCGAGCTACAGCCAAATAGCAGTGGACCATAGACGATATACGAGTGACCCACGACCCAGCCCACATCGGATGCTGTGAACATCGTCTCACCGGGTGACAAACCGTAAACATAATGCATTGAAAAGTGCAGCGCGACCGCGTATCCCCCATGGTCGCGCACTACACCTTTCGGACGTCCCGTGGTTCCCGAAGTGTATAGAATATACAGTGGGTGGGTGGCGTTCACCGGCACAGCGTCGACCTTAACTGCGTCTTTTATCGTATCTGTCCAGTCGATGTCACGCGGCGGTTGCATCGACGCTTGGCTCTGCGGACGTTGATACACAATGACATGCTGTGGCGGGTGTTCAGCTTCTTGTAATGCTTTATCGACAATGGGTTTGTAATCGAGTACTCGTTGTCCTTCGATGCCGCATGACGCGGTGATCAGCAAGGCCGGCTCTGCGTCATCGATGCGGATTGCAAGTTCGTGCGCCGCGAAACCACCAAACACAACGGAGTGAATCGCGCCCAACCGTGCACACGCAAGCATTGCAATGGCTGCCTGTGGGATCATCGGCATGTAAATAACCACGCGGTCGCCTTTACTCACACCCGCCGCTTGGATCATACCGGCACAGCGCGCCACTTCGTCGCGCAACTGATTAAATGTCCACTGCTGTTTGGTCTGCGTAACGGGAGAGTCGTAGTACAGGGCAACTTGTTCACCTCGACCCGCCTCTATCTGCGCATCGAGTGCTTGGTAGCTGATATTGCACTCGCCATCGGGGAACCAATCGGCTAAGCCATTGGTTTTTAAATTAGCCGCCTGCTGGGGGGCTTTGAACCAATGTAGACGGTGCGCCTGCTCGAGCCAGAAACCTTCAGGATCTTGCTGAGCATCAGAATAAAGTTGGTGATAGGCTTGCATATACTCACTCCGCAACCAAGTTCAGTTGCGATAAGCATATGCAAGCAAATAGAAATTAAACATTCGACTTAGGTCGAAGAGCGTCGCGCATTGTGCGCCACATCAAACATCGCCCCGCCGTAGGTCGCGCATTTTGCGCGACACCCGACATCGGATACCCCACCACCGTACGTCGCGCATCTTGCGCGACATCAACCATCGCCCTTGCGCCAAAGGCGCAAGCTACGTCACATCCGACATCGCCACCGGCGTACGTCGCGCATTTTGCGCGACATCGACCATCGCACCTTGCGCCCAAGGCGCAAGCTACGTCACATCCGACATCGCCACCGCCGTACGTCGCGCATCTTGCGCGACACCCGACATCGGATACCCCACCCACCGTACGTCGCGCATTGTGCGCGACACTCGGTATCGCACCTTGCGCCCAAGGCGCAAGTTACGATTAATCGTCGATTTCGGCCTCGTAAACAAGCACGTAGTTTTCTTCTTGCCACTAACCTTCGACTTCGACCACCACACCTTCAGCCAATGCATCAACGAACGCTTGTAGTGTGACTTCTTCATCATTGATTTTCAGCTCACTGTCAGTGGTTAAACGTGCTTCGATACCATTAACCGTAAAAGCTTCGCCATTGACGTCAGTCACCTCACCTTCGTATTCAGTATAGCCCTGGCGGTCATCACCGTCGTCGGCATCATCGTCGTCTTCAAGATCGACCTCGACTTTATGCGCAATCAGTTGATCACCGTCCCACTCGCCTTCAACCTCAACGCGCAACTCAGTATCGCCATCGAACAACGCAATGAACTCATCGAGCGAAATCCGCGAATCATCGGTTTTAAAACGCGTTTCGTCATTAACGATGACTTCGACTCCGGCAAGGGTAAAGCCCGTCTCAGAAATATCACTGGGCACGCCCTTAACTTCACCGTCCCGATCTTCTTCATCTAACCGCTTGATCTTCAGAGCGATAGCTTGACCTTGTTGGTCTTCACGCGCAATCACACGTAGTACGTCGTTAACGGCAATATCGTCGAACGTGAATTGGCGCAAGTCAGCATCCGAATCATCTTTATAACGAGTTTGCGAGGTTGTTAAGAATTCAATGCCGTTTACCGTAATCAATCCGTTATCTGCATCAATTTCACTGACAGCACCTTCGGTACGTCCTACCGCACGGTACTCTTGAAATTCTATTTCTTCAGCAACCCAAGACTCGCCATCATTACGTGCTTCAACTTTAATACGAACACCGTTACTCAGATCGGCCTCTTCACCCTCATCAAATTCAGTATCGTCATCGAGGGCAACTTGGTAACCTTTGATGACAAAAGTAGCCGCCGCAGCATCATAATTACCGACAACACCGGCAACTTCGAGCTCATCAACATCGTCGTCCAAGCGACTATCTTTTTGTTCAATAGAATCAGCGATCAACGTATCTGAGGTTGAGTCATACTGACTTCCTTCAACTTTAATGGCTAAACCATCTTGCAAATCGTCAGCCGTCATCTCTTCGAAGTTCGCCTGCGAATAGTCGATGGTGAGTTCCCCCAACATGAACGTTTGCGCGTCCGTATCGAGCCCAGCTATATTGCCTTTTACTTTAAGCTCATCCTCGTCGCTCTCAAGCTCCACCAAGGTCGCGTAAAATTCACCGTCTTCGTTTAAATAACCACTGATTTCAACAAAATCGCCGACTGCGAGCGTACTGTCGGTCACTCCCACAAATTCCGTAACATCATCAAAATTAATGGTTTGACCTAATACCGTAAACGCTTGGTTATCAATATCGATAAAGTCGACGCGACCCTGAATTTCTTCTTCATACTCGATCTCACTGGCTTCAGGTGTTTCATTACCGGAGCGTGTGGCTTTCATTTTCACCACCATACCGACCTTTAAGTCACTCTCGGTGCCAGATTGAGCATTATCAAGCGCAATGGTGGCGTTGTCAGAACGATAACGTTCGCCATTAACGTAAACACTACCAAAACCCGTGATGACTCCTTCGGTGACAATTGTAGATGATGCGGTTTCATTACCGCCGCCATTATCGCCGGTTGATGAGTCGGTGCTTGAATCAGACCCGCCACAGGCCGCGAGCGCACTACTGAGCGCGATAACGAGTAAGGAACGTTTAAACATGACTATCTCCTAACAGAATGAAACTTCAATTTGAAACACTTTGTTACAATAGACAATATGCTTTCTGCTAAACAGTCTCTTTACTATTTCTAAACAAAAATTCAATACCCCACGTACGTCGCGCATTTTGCGCGACATCAACCATCCCGGCATTGGCCCCCACCCGCCGTACGTCGCGCATCCTGCGCGACATCAACCATTGCATCTTGCGCCAAAGGCGCAAGCTACGCGACATTGAACACCCCACCCCACGTAGGTCGCGCATCCTGCGCGACATCAACCATTGCATCTTGCGCCAAAGGCGCAAGCTACGCGACATCGGGTACCGCACCCGCCGTAAGTCGCGCATCCTGCGCGACATCAACCATCGCACCTTGCGCCAAAGGCGCAAGCTACGCGACATTGAACACCCCACCCCACGTAGGTCGCGCATCCTGCGCGACATCAACCATCGCACCTTGCGCCAAGGCGCAAGCTACGCGGCATCGGGTACCGCACCCGCCGTAAGTCGCGCATCCTGCGCGACATCAACCATCGCACCTTGCGCCAAAGGCGCAAGCTACGCGGCATCGGGTACCGCACCCGCCGTAAGTCGCGCATCCTGCGCGACATCAACCATCGCACCTTGCGCCAAGGCGCAAGCTACGCGGCATCGGGTACCGCACCCGCCGTAAGTCGCGCATCCTGCGCGACATCAACCATCGCACCTTGCGCCAAAGGCGCAAGCTACGCGACATTGAACACCCCACCCCACGTAGGTCGCGCATCCTGCGCGATATCAACCATCGCACCTTGCGCCAAAGGCGCAAGCTACCGTACCATGGCGGCAGATATCCGCTTAAAAGATGCACATAAATGACCAACATTGAATTGAATAATGTCAGCCTAAAACTCGGTGATAACTTAATTTTAGATTCCGTTACGCTCGCGCTGCCAGAAGGGCAGTATCAGCTAACAGGTAAAAACGGTGCGGGAAAGTCCACTTTTTTACAACTTCTTAGCGGGTTAATCATGCCCAGCTCGGGCTCGTTGAACGTTGACGATCGCCCCGACCTCGTTGCCGATAGTATTCAAATCCCCGACAACATGACGGTAACTACCGTGTTTTCGCTATACGATAAGTATCAACGTTGCGACACCACACAGCGCAGTCAATTGATTGCAGCTTTCCAGTTCTCAGATTGTTTAACAGCAACGGTAGGTAAGCTTTCGCAAGGAAATCAACAAAAGCTCAAATTGATACTGGCGCTCTCAGGCAACGGACACTGGCTATTACTTGATGAACCCTTTAACGGTCTAGATTCAGCCAGCGTCGCCATGTTGAACCAAAGCTTAGCCGGAATTCAACGCCCTTCTATCGTCATTGATCATAGCGAGCAGCTCACCAACTTGCGCCCAAGGCGCAAGTTACATATCGATAACAAATCCATTGTATTGGCGTAGGTCGCGCATCTTGCGCGACAACAGGCACCGCCCTTGCGCCCAAGGCGCAAGCTACGGCGGGCATAAAAAAACCGCCGTAAAGGCGGTTTTTTTTGATTTGGCGGAGAGAGAGGGATTCGAACCCTCGATACGTTGCCGTATACACACTTTCCAGGCGTGCTCCTTCAGCCACTCGGACACCTCTCCATAGGGCGCGTATACTAGGTGTTTTAGCCGCTTAAATCAAGAGCCAAAACACCGAGTGGCTAATTCTAAGACGTTTTGAAACGCTTGACGCGTTCGCTTAGATTACGTGCAAGCTCATTCAGCTGACGGCTTGACTCACTGACCTGCTCAGAGCCCGCCGCGGTTTCTTCGGTCGCTTCAGTAATTTTATGAAAGTTCCGATTAATCTCTTCCGCAACAGAGCTTTGTTCTTCCGCAGCTGTCGCAATCTGCGCGTTCATGTCGGTCATCTGCTTAACCACATGATTAACCGTGTCTAACGACTTACCCGCTCGGCGAGCTTGCTCAACACTATTGCCGGCCTGCTCTTGCCCGCGTTGCATGACATTAACCGCTTGTGAAGCACTGGTGCGCATTGTTTCGATACGCTGCTGAATGCTTTGTGTTGATTCCTGCGTACGGTTAGCCAGAGCACGCACCTCATCAGCAACCACCGAGAATCCGCGTCCATGATCACCAGCACGTGCTGCCTCAATCGCCGCATTCAGTGCCAGTAAGTTAGTTTGATCCGCAATGCCCTCAATCACCTCAAGCACTTTATCAATCTCGGCGGTGTTTTCACTCAGTTCAACAATCACTGCGCCGGCACTTTCCACTTCTTCGGCAAGTTGTTCGATTGAACGGATAGTCGCCGCCACCTCTGCACTACCCGTTTGCGTTTCGCGGTCGGTCTCATCGGCTAACTGTGCTGCTTCATTGGTGTGCGAAGCCACTTCAGCAACCGTTTGCGACATCTGATTAATCGCCGTAGCGCCTTGAGTCGTCTCATCCTGCTGACGAATAACCATCTTGGTGTTGTTATCGCTGGTTTCACTCAACTCACCCGAGGCATTCAATAGCTGGTCAGACGTTTCATCGACTTCTTTTACCAAGGCACGCAACTGACGCACCATACGGTTAACCTGCGCCATCAAACTTCCTTCGAACTTAGAGCGAGTTTCAACCGTCAAATCACCCGATGCAATTCGCTCTAATACATCAACCACCGCCTCAGGCTCCCCACCTAGCGTATGAGTCAGACGACGCACAATGTAATAGCTGATTGCAGCGGCAACCAGTGCAGACAGCAACGCCACGCACCACATTAAAATCGCGAAGCCGTTACTACGCTCTAATACACCATCTACGCCTTCGGCAATATTCTGCTCTTGATAGTCGATAAATGCGTTAATGCGCACTAACCACTCGGCGTACGCAGGCGATACATCACTCAGAACAAAATCCTGTGCTTGTTGGCGCTGACCTTGCGCGAGCAGTTGATAAAGTCGGTCCGAGGTCGCTAATGCTTGTTCCTGGATATCGTTGATACGCGCAAGTAATTGCTTTTCTTTGTCATTTACATAGCGTGGATCACTGATAATGCTCTCCATGCCCTGTTGCGCTGTCGAATAAGCAGACTGGAGTTCATCAATGAGCGCACGAAATTCGGCTCGCTCGCCGTCTTGCTTCGTAATTACAAGGTCACGCAACGCAATCGCTCGGTCATGCACGCTCCCACGGAAATTAATCGCGTAGCGTTGTTTCTCGCTGCCGACCTCATTCACTTGTCTTAGTGTTTGGTCAATTTGCCCAACTTGATAGGTACCCACAATGGTGACACCGATAATCAGTAGGATGATAAAAGCAAAACCTGCATAGAGTCGCTGCGCGATGGTCATAGATAATCCTGTTAAAACGATTGTTCAATTAAATCGAATACTAATACATCGATTATGACTTGCTAGATCAACATTATCGAAATTTATTCAGCAGAATCGAACGGAAGGGTTTCAGTCGCACCGACCGGCATTATCCGAAACTCACTATCAGTTAAGCCGGCATCGGTGCGTGCTTGCTTAATATCATTGAGGGTTTGTGGGATACCCTCTGCAGCAAGCTGAAAAGCGCCCCAATGCATCGTAATGCTGCGCTTAGCGCCGATGTCTCGATGAATCAAAGTCGCTTGTTGGGGGTCAACGTGAGGCATTTTCATAAACCAACGTGGCAAGTAGGCGCCCACCGGCATCAACGCAAGGTCAATGTTATCAAATACGTTGCCGATCTCTTTAAATTGAATAGGGTTATAACCTGTGTCGCCACCAAACCATACGCGCCAGTCACCAATATCTACGACATAACTCGCCCACAAGGTCTCAAAGCGGTCCCACAAACTACGACCCGACCAATGTTGACTCGGCGCGGCATGAATACGCAACGAGTCGGTATGGCTCGCGCCCTGCCACCAATCGAGTTCCGTCACATTCTCTTCATCAATACCTTGTTCAATAAACCAAGGCTTGAGCGCCAACGGCACATAATAGTGAGTCGAGTTACCAAGTGCCTCAATGGTGTCAGCATCCAAATGATCATAATGATCGTGCGAGATGATGACCGCATCAATCGGTGGCAAGTCAGATAATTGCACAGGAAGTTCGGTCAACCGTTGTGGCCCCATAAAACTCACAGGCGACGCACGTTCACTGAAGATAGGATCGGTCAGCACCGTCTTGCCTTGATACTGCAATAAAAATGTCGAATGCCCTATCCACGTCACTTGCCGTTGTTCAGGATCAGGATGCGCAATACGTGCCCGATCAGTGCGCTTAAAAGGGATTTCATCCACTTGCTCAGTTTGATCAGCCCACTCGGTATCGCCAAACCAGCGCATGTACCAGTAGTCGAAAAAGCCGCTTTGCTTCTCGGGTCCGTGTAAATTCTTAAAGCCTTCCTCAGTGTGATGCGGCGGTGCTTCTTGCGTAATTTCAATTTGCTCGCTGTTGCTACAGGCCATCAGAATGAGGGCGAATACACTCGCTAAAACCTTTTTCACGGACGCTCCTTTCGCGCAGAAACACAACTCAACAACCAAGCAAATAGGCGACGCTCACTAGGCAAGTAAAACAAATATTCGGGGTGCCACTGAACGCCTATGATGGCGCGTGTCGAATGCTCCGTCGCTTGGATAAATTGGTCTAAATCCCAGCCCACCGGCACCATATGTTCACCCGGTTTAGTCACCACCTGATAATGCAGGCTATTCACACGTAACTTGCTTTTCTTTACCGCAGCCCGAACTGTCGAGGACGGCTTCAGCCAAACTTGTTTAGTAGGTAATAAGCCTGGCCGATTGTAAGTTCTTTTACGCAGGGAACGAATATTTTGGTTCAGTTCGCCTCCCAAAATGACATTGATTAACTGCGCTCCACGGCAGATACCCAGCATGGGAGTGTCCGTTTTCAGTGCCCACTTTATCCACTCTATCTCCAGTGCATCGCGCGCAGGATCGTAATCGCCATCCGGCTTAGCCGGCTGACCATAGTGGTTCGGGCTAATATCATCGCCCCCACCGATAATCAGTGCATCAATATCAGCGTTGCGCGAAACGCGATGACGTGTACTGACACGGACAGCGCGGGCGCCCAGCAGCCACAGTGTCAGCTGCGTGCACCACCACGACGGAGACCAACGGCGCGCATTACCCGTTACCACCACGCGCGGTCGTGCAACCATGACGCTATCCTATCTATCCATGCCGATTCATCAACGCCGACCAGCGGCCGATCCGCCGCTAAGAAGGCTTGCTTCCAGTACGCTAAAGCGTCGCTGTCATTCGCCAGTTGCTCAACCACCCACCAACTATGCCAAGCGCTATCCAGTTGCCAGTTTTTTTGCTCAATCTGACAGTTGGGCAACCGAAAGTGAAACGTTGGGCGGGCGCCTACTTTTTCATCTCCCACCGCCTTCGCCACCACTTCAGGCCGCCAGTGCGAAAATAGCGGCAACATATCCAGCGCCCGATTACGCGACGCGTTGTATCGCAAGTAGTCATCAATTAACTGGCCTTGAGAGACTTCGGACTGCGTACAGAGATGACGAATGTAAGCCTCTGGATATTTATCAATATAAGGACTGAGCTTACGCGTCGTGTCGACTTTAAGCGCTTTAAAGAGCCACCATTGCAATAACGAAAACGCCTGGACATAACGCAGCACATCAGTGCTATCTTCACTCGCGACTTGCGGATTGACATGCACGCCGTAGGCCGCTATCCAAGATTCATCGGTGCCTTTGGCACCCGCTTCGCGCAGCGCTTTGATAATTGGAAACAAACACTCGCACTGCGCCAGCGTCATTGGCGGACAAACGATTTCCATCGGCACCATGCGTTCAGCCAATGCGTGTAATTCTTCAAGCCAGATATGTTCAGGTGTGCCGCTCGTGGGTCGCTCGCGCGCGATACGTTTGAGATAGCTCCAATCGAGCTCTATATGAAAGGTGCCCAGCGACTCATGTTGGATGCTACGTTCAGCCAGTGAAATATGGTCGACTTGACCTTGAAGGTGAGCTTGCAGCACATCTAATGTCTGCTGCACCGATAATCCACTGAATTCGATTTCGAAGCCAATGGTGCGCAGCTGACCAGAGTCAGTCTCTGGCCGCTGCAATGGTTTAAAACGCTTAGTTGTTGTCTGTGTCATCCTCGAACTCGATTGAGAACTCGCCCGCTGGCCCAGGGAATACGACAGGACTCTCGAACCCATCGGGGCTTACACTGGCAACTCCAAAAATGTAGTTATCAATCACTACGTTCTCAAGCGTATATTCGTTCACATCACCGACATAGCGACTCCACTGCCATTGCGGCTCAGAGGTCAATCGCCAGTAAACTTTGTACCCCATGACATTGTCTTCACCACGGGCATCATCCCACGTTAATGTGGTCGAAGGCTGCACGGCACCACGAATATCAACGTTCTGCGGAGGCTCCGGCGCCCAGCTCATACCCGCCAACGATACCGCATTCAACGCCGTTAACTTAGCCGCATAATCAAAGTCTACACCATCAATGGTATCACCATATTCAATACCGTTTTCGGTGCGTAAATCCTGGTGCTGGCGGTTATAATTCTCGTTGGTTTCCATAATGCGCACGCCCGGGTACCCCAAATCGTTGAACGGACGGTGATGACCACCGCGACCGAAGCGATCCAAGCGATAGATGATCATGGTATCCAGATTAGGAATATAGCGATCCGCCATCGTATCAATATAACGCGCTAAGTTGCGTGAGGGTGAATCGTTCTCACCGCCATAGAAACGACGCATGGTCGCTTCGCGATCCGATTCATCCATGCGTGTGCCTTCGGCAAAAATACGCGCGGTGGTATTATTGATAACGCCATTGATGCCTTCAATGTTACCAATCATGTCGTTGTTCAATACCGCCATGATGCGCCATTTATTTTGTTTTGCTTTGCTGGCTAAAATCTTACCGCCAAAGAGCCCTTGTTCCTCGCCCGAAAGCGCTGCGTAAACAATCGAACCATCAAAATTATATTGACTCAACACGCGCGCTGCCTCAAGCGTTCCCGCAACACCTGAGGCGTTGTCATTGGCACCCGGCGCATCGGAAGTCGAGTCCATCACATCACTCACGCGCGAATCAATATCACCCGACATCAGCACATAACGGTCCGGATCGGTTGTACCACGTTGAATAGCGATAACACTCTTCACTTCCGTGGCGTTTGGGATACGCTCCTCGCCCTCAATAATGTCAGAGACATACATGACTTCCAGACAGCCACCACAGTCGTCTGAGATACGCTGAAACTCTTCATACACCCAACGACGCGCCGCACCAATGCCCCGCGTGTCGGATTCGGTTTCCGATAAAGTATGTCGTGTACCAAAACTGACAAGCTTGCGGATGTCTTGCTCAATACGGTCCGCTTGCACAGCCTCAGCAATATCATGGAGTTTTTCTTGATCAGTGTAGGTAACCGCATCCTGCGCGACAGCGCTTGTCGCACCCACGATGCCAATCCCTAACAATAACGTGGACAGTTTTTTCATACTTTTTCTCACTGCAATCGTTGATAAGTAGTTTCGATTATGGCGAGTAGCATGAGAATTGCAATACACTGCGGATCAACCCACAAATTTGTAGGTTGTATAGCGAAAAAATATATTAGAACGCCAGCTTTTTCTGCAGTTGTAACTTAACATGATGCGGACGGTGTAAATCGACACACCGGCTATTGGGCGTGTAACTGGTCGGAGCCCCCTCCAGCACACGGCGCAAACCTTGCCCATCCATGGCTGCACAACAGCGCCGTATGTCCCGCAATATCAAGCCAACTTCTGACCAGTCTGCGGCCCACTCGGATGCTCGGCGAATTCGAGGATGCTGCGTGTTTTGATCGTTGTCACCAATAATCAGTTCCTCGTACAGCTTCTCTCCGGGACGGAGACCGGTAATAGCAATTTCAATATCACCATCAGGAAACGCTTCACTCTTCGGTGTCAGTCCCGAAAGTCGAATCATTTGCTGTGCTAAGTCGTATATTTTTATCGGTTCGCCCATATCAAGAACAAAGACATCCCCTTTATTACCCATCGCCCCCGCTTGGATAACCAATTGAGCAGCCTCTGGAATCGTCATAAAGTAACGGGTAATATCTTTGTGCGTCAGCGTAATGGGTCCACCTTGTTTGATTTGTTCGCGAAACTTTGGCACTACAGAACCTGATGAACCCAGCACATTGCCAAATCGCACCATACAAAACGCCGTGGTACTGGCGTGTTGAGCCAAACCTTGCAACACCAGTTCAGCCATCCGTTTAGTTGCTCCCATGACATTGGTCGGGCGCACGGCTTTATCGGTCGATACGAGAACAAATTTTTCAACACCAGCTTCTATCGCGGCTTCCGCCGTACAGAGAGTGCCCAACACATTGTTTTTTACCGCCTGTACGATATTCATCTCGACCATGGGGACATGCTTGTAAGCAGCTGCGTGATAAATCGTATCAACTCGGTGCGTATTAAGCACCGATCTTAATGTCGTCTCGTCCTGCACCGAGCCAACGAAGGGATAGATCGCGACTTCAGGCGACTGTTCACGCAATTCTTGGTCAATGTAATACAAAGCAGGTTCCGACCACTCAAACAAAATGAGCGCCTTTGGCTTCTGAAGTGCAACTTGGCGGCATAACTCTGAACCAATGGAACCGCCGGCGCCCGTAACCATTACAACTTTATCTTTTATATTTTTATTTAGCAGTTTTGTGTCCGGGGCGACTGCATCACGACCTAACAAGTCTTCAATATTGACCTCGCGCAGTTCATCAATGCGCGCTTCTCCAGAAACAATATCCGCCATACCCGGTATTGTCTGAACCGTTACAGGAAGGTGTGAAAGTTGATCAATTACACTGCGTCGTACACTTCGCCCAGCACTTGGAAAGGCGAGTAAAATACGTTCAACGTTATGCTCTTTTACTAACTCAGCGATTTTTGTTTGAGGGTAGACAGTCAGGTGTTGAATCAACGCACCGTGCAGGGTTTGATCATCATCAACAAACGCAATGGGGTGATAATCGTTGCCATGCATTAGCGCATGCGCAAGTTGTCGTCCGGCCTCACCGGCACCATAAATGATCACATTCGCTTTGGGTCGCGCTTGAATCTGCCTAAAAACAGAGCGCACACCAAATCTCGACGCACCGATAAAAATGAAAGCCGACAAACTGTATATGACGATGACGGTCAAGTTGGCACTAGTCTCAAAAGCCATATCAAATAATATCAGCATGAGAGTCGATGCCAAGACGCCGAGAACCACGGAAAATAGTGCTCTGATACCAATGTGGCGCGTGACCGCACGATACAACCCTAAACGATAAAAAAGAAGTACGGAAATGCCCGCCAAGGACATTACAAACAGTCCAGCTTTAATATCGTATGTCATATACAGTTGACGGCTTTCAACACTAACAGCAAACCAAAGTGCCAGTGAAATTCCTAATACATCCGCTGTAGCCGCCACTATACGTTTCAAGTTCCTGGGCCAAGCCAGAATCTTCAAAAGCATAATGCGTAAAATCCTTTTTAACCGATAAATCCATTTTGTCGGTGCAAAAGCATTTTATGCGCTAAGGACTATGAATAAGAACATATAAGTTCGTTATTCTTTACACCACATCAACTTGACGTCATGTAACGGCGGCATGTTGAACGAAGCCTTACTCAAAGACTACTTAATTTGCATACGTATTGATTATAAAACCTATGGTTATGGCCAAGTTCGACCCGCAACCGCGTCAGAACGACAAATCTGTTCACGTTGCTGCGCGACCTGCTGTTGTACCGTATTTGTAAAGTCGTAAATCTTTAATACGCGTTGATAGCGCGTCAAATACTGACAGTGAAAACGTGCATTAGGTGGCAGCCATTGCTGGGGGCCCTGCGCTCCTTTACTGCGATTCGTACCGTTGTCTACCGCAAACAAATTTACCGGGTCATTAGCAAAACGTTGACGTTTTTCGTCATCCCACGTATTGGCACCATTATCCCAAGCCCACTTCAATGGCACTAAGTGATCAATATCTAAATCGCTGGATGATAAAAATGTGCGATCAGTGTACGGATCTAGCCAACGACCGCGTGTGACACGACAACCATCTTGGCTGTAGCTCACCGAACGCGTAGATAACTGCTGCAGCAGCTCGTGACGCGTATTCATGCAGTCATTATCATCGTCCAACCAACGCCCAAAGGCAGAACGGTCATAGTCTTTATCCTGTGGTTGCTGTGTTTGCTGCGGTTGAACAGCTGGACGGTGGCCTTTGGGCAAACGCCCACCATTGGCTAAACACGCGCGTAAGCTATCGTAGGCGGTAAAATTTTTAGTACGCTGATAGTAGGGACTGGAGGGATCGTGGCAAATGCCCGAACGCGACTGCTTAATAACTGAATCGTCAAAGGGTGCAGCAACGCCAACGGAGACAAAGCTGCCCCAACCCAATAGGATGATAGCAAGAAAAAAGGGAACAACACGCATGGAATGGCTCCAAAGCCGAGTGATGTTCCCCTTTTACGCGAACTTATTTGTAAGTTCAAGCGTACAAACTACGACGCCGGGTCGGTTATAGCAATCAGTTATAATGTAAGCTCTGTAAGTTGCCCTTCTTCGTCCAGCCGATACACATACAACCAACGATTTTTAACCAGCGGCTTGAAACTGGGACTGGCATCCAACGCCTGATTAATCTGTTCGTCAGATGCATCAATAATCACCTGTAACCGGCACGGACGATGACGCCATTGCTCACCATCCCACACCGACTGTAACGATAAGCCAATGCGCAGATCGCCACTGTTCCCCTCAAATACACCGACGTTCTGCGCCACCCGGTTATGCAGCAACTTGTTACCACTGCCCAAACGCGTCGGTGCGGTGACCGATGTAAAGTACTGCCAGTTAATCCAGTGCGCGACAACACCTGGCGCACTGATCAACGCCGCCAAAATGCTCGCGTCTGGATCCTGCTGTGCATCATAATCGTGCAAGAATGCACGACCACCCAAATCAATCTCGGCACTGCGCGCGCGCGGTGCAAGCACCATCATAAAGTTGTCCGCTAACCCCCACTCAGGTCGAACTTCGGCCCAGTCCCTAGTCTTCTTAAATAAGTCTGCTAAACGATTCAATCCGGACCGCGTTTGTGGATATTGCTTATGCTCACGTACCGTCTCACTGGCGCGCTCAAAGGCGTTTTTGACAACATCAGGAAACTCACCACTCAAAGGCAGAATACGATCAGTGACGGTTTCATGCAGACCGGCATAAAACTGCGTATCCGCGGGTATCTCTATGCCCCGTTCCGCTAAAGCTGAGCGAATGTCCGCTTGATTCAATAACTGGCACATGAGTCGCGCATTAATCGCACCACTTTGACCGCCACAGGCACCACAGTTCATCGCCGCGCGTTGCGGATTATTCTCGTGATGAGAACTATGCCCAACCCAGACAAAATGCTCGCCAAATTGCGTCAGCCCCAAGCTCGTCAACGTACCGGCTAATGCCTCAACCAGCGGCGTTTTCACCTGTGCAACGTCAATGTCTAACTGAGCGAGCGCAGTATCGGTTGACTCCACCTCACCATGCGCAGTAAATAAGCCGATACCTTTAGCTAAGCCCAGGACCTCAACCGCATTTAGGCTCGACGTCGGCGTATCCAGCAGTTCACCAATCGCCGTGATGGTGGCACCGGGTAACGCCACATCTTTTTCGGACACCCATATTTGCGGATTCAATAACCCAGGCAATTGCGGACGTTTACCCTGCTGCGATTTAAACCCAATCGGCAAGCCAAAAAAGCCCGCCACACCCAGACTTTTTATACCACTTTGTGTATCGAGCGCACGTCGCAATGGCTCAGAGCGCACATCAATACAAAAAGCCGCTTGTACGGTGGGGCGTTCCTCAACCACCGAGCCCACTTTAGGCGCTAAACGATAGCCTTGCAGCTGCTCACGTTCATACGCGCGCTGGCACTGCCAATGAATACGTTGCGACTGTTCAACCCGTGCACAATCTCGTTGACACCGCGCCGCCTGCTGGGCAAAGCGTTGGCTCAGACGGTTAAACAGATCGCTTGAGGTATCTTTTGCCCACTGCCATAACACATAATCCCACGCCAGACGGATACCCAACAACGACAACACCGGCTCGATATTATTCTGTGGTGTAGATGGATCCCAATCGCGGTAACGCAGCGCCGAAGACCAACCCAGAACATCAATCAGCAAGGCAAACAAATAATAGTTAAGCGCATCTTCACTGTAATGCTGCAACCAGTCATCGGCGAGCACCTGATACAGCTCAGTGATATCGTCTGGTAAGCCATCAAAGTAATGCGGCAGTTGACGTTCACCCATCAGCGTGGCGATACCCTTATCCTCGCGTACCACCGTTAACCACCCCAGGTACAAGCCATTATCGGGCTGCGATTCATCAACAAAACGTTCGGGGAACTCGGTGTGCAATCCGCAAAATTGGCTGATTTGCAGAACCACTTCATCCTGCCAGAGCATCTTGCGTTGTCGTGTCTGCAGCTGATCAACTATATCGGTGACATTAAACCAACGCGGTAAGCGTTGTGGCTCTGAAAGTTGCTTTATTGCATCGGTTGGTAACAGCGTATCGTCGAGTTTGCCTTGATGAAGCTGTTGACGGTAAAACGCCCGATCCATCACTAAATCAATGTCCGAAACATACTTCCAAATCGCCGACACTCGCTCAACCGGCTGGTCGGTGAAGAACCAACAGGGGTTCACTGCAATCGACTCAGCCAGCGGCCACATAGGAGCAACACGCGCACACTGTTGACGGGCCAGTTGGATAAACTCACTCATGACGTCGACTCCTCTTCCTGCACAGAATCATAGCGATGCCGCTCCTCGGGTCGAGGCCATAACCACAACGCAAGGCGGGTAAACCACTCATCGATATACAAACCCGCGTTTAACCGAATAAACCACCGCTGACTGACCTTATGCGCGACATGTTGTTCTAACCACCAGTAAAGTGCGACCAAAACAATGAACCACGCCGCCACCGCCAAATCGAGCGCAATATGCACCCGCCCGTCTTGCATCACTTGCGCAGCAGATAGGGTCAATGCGGTGTATAGTGCCACCCAAGCGATGGCGATAAGCACGCTCTTCAGCCAACTAAATTTGTGTGCCTGCGACATTAATAAGGTAATCGATAAGCTCAACAGGACCGCTGCGGTCGGCTTAAAGTGACCAAAGCTCAGCCATAACGCGCCATTAATCAGCACTAAGCTGAACATAAACCAGGCCAGCGTGACCCAGCTGTTACGCACCAGCACGTTGTGAATCGGGCGGACCGTGCCCGATGATAAAAAGGCATACGCTTTGTACAACGAATGCGCGACCAAATGCAGCAAGGCAAGGCTGTAATAACCCAGCGCAATCTCTAGCAACATTAAACCCATCTGCGCGCAAGTCGACCACGCTAAGCGGATTTTTATGCTGATGCGCGTCGACATGATTAAAATCGCCAGACCACAGGAAACAGCGCTCAACACACCGAGCAACCAACGCGCGGCTTCAGCCTCTGTCAGTAAAGGAGCAAAGCTCAGTAATAAGAAACCGCCAAGATTCACAATTCCGGCATGTAATAGTGACGATACCGACGTCGGTGATTCAACCACTTGCATCAACCAGCCATGAAACGGCATTTGCGCACAACTGAGTAACGCGGCAACGACCAAAGTCAGCATCGCCGCCATCGGCACCGTGCCGGTTTCGGCATAATGCGCCAACGTTCCTGTAATAGTGGCATCGCCCGACCACAAGTAAAACTGAACAAAACTAACCGCAAGCAACAGCTCAGTTAAACGTGCCGTAATCATTCGTTTGTGAGTAGCCAACACGGCGCGGGCGCGCTCAGGGTAGAACAACAGTAAGCGATGCAAGCAAATACTGATGCTCGTCCAACTCAACAGAAACAAAATAAAATGATTGGCAATCAGGGTGACTAACACACTGGCTAAACAGCCCAACATCCACCCCATCGCACGCGGCCGACTCGGCTCGAGCGCAAAGTTGCGCCACGTGTAACGCAGCACTACCCAGCTGAGTAAAGCGACCATCACTAACAAGGTCACTCGCAGTTCATCGATCTGAATCCAGTTCAACGTGGTTGCTCCCATCGTTTACCCTATTTAACTGTGGTTAGTATCTCGACTAGTGATAATTAAGTAAAATAGATATATATTATTATATTATTCTGTTTTTAAGAACATTTGGTTCAGCCATGAATTATCGTCACCTGTACTACTTTTGGTCGGTTGCCAAAACCGGTCACTTAACGCAAACAGCACAGCAACTGCACGTCTCTCAATCGGCGCTTTCGAGCCAGATCAAGCAACTTGAGGAGTGGTTGGGGCAAACCTTGTTTGAGCGTGAAGGTCGTCGCCTCAAGCTAACCCAGGCAGGCTACATTGCTAAACAATATGCCGACCGCATTTTTGCAGAAGGCCAAAGTTTGGTCGAGCAACTCAAGCAAGGTAAGACCAGTCAAGCCAGTGTGGTGCGTATTGGTCACGCATCAACCATGTCGCGTAACTTTGTTGAGCAATTCATCGCATCCTTAATGAGCCCCTCACCCCAACCGTTTCGCTTGCACTCCATGTCGACCCATCAATTACTCACCGAGCTTGCCGAGCACCGCATTGATATAGCGCTCGCCAATACCGATGTGGCGGGTCAAGATGAAGATATATGGCAAAGCCGACTACTCGCGCGTCAGCCAGTGTCAATTATTGGTGTGCCAGGTTTGCCGATAACGTCGCTCGATGATCCGGCACTGCGCAAGCGCTCGTGGGTACTGCCACCGACCAGCGCGCCATTGCGCTCCGGTTTCGATATGTTGGCGACTCAATATCAGTGGTCACCTCAGATTATCGCTGAGGCAGATGATATGGCGATGTTGCGGTTGTTAGCACGTGATGGTGGCGCGCTTGCGGTGATTCCTGACGTGGTGGTAAAAGATGAGCTGGACAGTCAACGATTGCAACGTTATGTCACATTGCCGAATTTATTTGAGCAATTTTATGCCATTACCATTAAGCAGCCGTTCCAACACCCGTGGTTGAATCGCTTGCTGGCGCGTTATGATTAGCGTGAGCGCGCCCGTTCAAATTCAGTGCGCAGTGCATCAAGCTCATCTTTGCTCAAGATTTGTTGGACACTGCGTGGCTGTGCACGACGATGCCAGCGGGTTTGAGCTCTACGCTTGAGAGTTTCATCGAGTTGTCGATTTATCGACGCCCAATCAATCGTCATGATCTGCTCCTTAGCTTAGAAGGTGTCACCGACGGCTCAGAGTTATTCGGGGGGTCACCCGAGCCGCCCGATGACCTCTAAACACTATGCCTTGAAGCCTTATTCAACAAGGTCTGAAACAGTAAAAGGTTCGTAAAGGTGAGTACTTACAAACGTGGTAAAAGCGATTCATTCATGACAGGTGCGACAATTTGTCACATGGTCAACAGCCATTAAGTTCGTAAACTGGTCGGCACATTCATTGTTGATTACGTGGAACTAAACGCATGCCGAGCACCTTTAAACCTGCCCCTGTTAGCCTGATTATGATGGCGACTCTGAGTTCACTGTCGAGTTATGCGCAGTCGCCTTCAGTCGAAACCGAAGTCATTGAGATCACAGGTCAACGCAGCCAAAATCCATTGGGCGATTTATCCAGTCAGTTGCGCGAACAAGGTGTGGAGTTTTCGGCCGCAGGTGGGGTGTCTGCGCTCCCAGTCATCAATGGCATGATGGGCGATCGCATCAAAGTGATCATCGATGGTGCCGAACTGACAGCCGCCTGCGCGAATCAAATGAACCCGCCCCTGTCCTACATATCGGCGAACCAAGTCGCATCAGCCCAAGTGATTGCCGGCATTACGCCCGTGCGCAGCGGGGGGGACAATATTGCGGGGGTTATTAATCTTGCACAAATGCGTGCACAGTTTGCCGATACCGAACAACTCGCTTGGCAACAAGGCTACTTCGCAGGCGAATACCAAAGCAATGGCGACAAATGGCTAGCCGGGACCGGCGCCCATTGGGCGAGCAACACATGGTCAGTTGACTACCAAGGTGCTTATGAGGAATCCAACAGCTATGAAGATGGTCACGGTGACACCGTATTGGATACCCTCTATCAATCGCACAATCATGCCCTCACTGTGGCATGGCGCGACAGTCAGCAGCAAGTGATCAGCAAACTCACCGCGCAAGCAATCCCCTATCAAGGCTTCCCCAACCAATACATGGATATGACCGATAACCAAAGTGTGGGCGCGCATATTAAGTACCAACGTCACTTAGATCAGGGCGCGCGCTTCACGGGCTACTTCAATTGGCAATCGGTCGAGCATGAAATGGGCTTCTTCACCGAAGAAAAGCCCGGCATGATGCCGATGATCACCGATGCACGCGACCGAAGTTACAAACTGCATTGGATGATACCGGTAACGTGGGCAGGCAAATACGCCAGCGAGCTGAACCTCGGACATGAGTTAGTCGATTACCAACTGAACGACTATTGGCCCGCTCTGGCCGATTCAATGATGATGGGACCTAACCCTTACATCAACATCAATGACGGCGAGCGTCGACGTGTTGCAGTGTTTGCCGATTCGGATATACAGATGACCAATGATTGGTTTATCAATGCGGGATTGCGTGTCGAGTATGTCCGCACCGATACCGGTCCTGTTCAACCCTACAATGACAACCCCATGATGGGGATGGCTAACCCCGATGCCGCCGCCGCTGCTGTGTTTAATCAGTCTGAGCGCGAGCAAACCGACACACTTGTCGATTACACCCTCGCGATTAAACATACACTCAACGCACAACAAAGTCTTGAATGGGGGCTGGCACAAAAGAACCGCGCACCTAACCTATACGAACGCTACAGTTGGGGGCAAGGTGTCATGGCGACCACCATGATAGGCTGGTTTGGCGATGGCAATGGTTATATCGGACGTATTGATCTTGCCCCTGAAACCGCACAAACCCTCAGTGCCAATTACCAAGTGGAGGCGAATAACGACGCATGGCACGTGTCCATAAGCCCCTTTTTCACGCAAGTCGATGATTATATTGATGCCGAAGTCGTCGGTACATTTAATCGCGGGACAACCCCTGCTAGCGCACGTAATATTTTACAAATGACCAATGTCGATGCCAGATTAAAAGGTGTGAGTGCCGAATACCGCCAGCGTTGGACCAAGGTATTCGGTGCCGATGAATGGCTGCTTAACGCGACCGCTCGTTACACCCATGGCGAACAAGATAACGGCAGACCGCTGTATCAAATTCAACCACTGACCGTGCGCTTGGCACTCACTCAGCAATGGCGTAACTGGCAGCAAAAGTTAACGGTTGAACATGTCGAAGACAAACATCGCGTTGACCCCCAGCGCTTAGAAAATCGCACCGAGGCGTATCAAGTCATCGATTGGCAGCTGAGCTACGCGATTAACAGTTGGCAGCTTAATTTTGCCATCACTAACCTGCTGGACGAGTATTATCAGCAGCCACTCGGCGGGGTTAATATTGCCGCGCAAAAAGCCGAGCAAAGCCAAGGCTTCGACAATATCGCCGGTGCGGGGCGTTCAATAAACTTTGGCGTCCGCTATACATTTTAAGTAAGCTTGCTAAGGGTTTTAAAGGACAGGCAACATCATGATTCTGCTTATTTGCATGGCGGTGTTAAGAGGGCAGCGTCTCAGTGTCATCGGCATGTTCGCATTGCTACTGCTCGAAATCGTAGCACTCAACTTATTGATCGCAATAAACGGCGGCGCCAGCAACCCTTTTGGTGCGGTCTTGCTGATTCCGGTTGTCATGGCATGCGTATGGTTACCGCGCCCCGTTGCGGTGGCAATTGTAATGTTGAGCATCGCTGCGCAATGGACCCAATGGCAGTTCACACCCATTGATCATAGTCACGCTATGTTAGCGCACGTGCAAGGTATGCTGCTCGGTTTTAGCATTACCAGTGTACTGATTATGACGGTCGTCTTTTACCTACGCCACCGCCTGGCTCAGCAAGAACATCAATTGCACGATTTACGTGAGAAGCAGCTACGAAACGAGCAGTTACTCGCAATAGGCACAGCCGCCGCACAGCTCACCCATGAGCTCGCCACCCCAACGCAAGCCGCGCAATGGCTCATCGAGGAAGCGTTGGAAAAAACGCACCCAGCGCCTGCCTGGTTGAACGATCTCAACACGCAATTTGCACACATACAACATAAGCTCGATCACTGGCGCCATGTCACCAACGATGTACGTCAGCAAAGAACCGTTAACCTCAACCTGCAGGCATTAGCAACCGATATCCAGCATGTGATGCAACTCGCCCGACCCGAGGTCCCGATTCACTGGCAGTTTGACGCCCTGATGGCCGCCGCGTCGATCAATGCTGACCGTACGCTTTTGCCAGCACTTAGTAATGTCATCGTGAATGCGTGCGATGCACAAAAGCGAGTCAGCGATGAACCGGTATCGGTGAACTTCACTTCACGTCAGCGTATGTTTTGCATCGAGGTGCGTAACCGCGGCAACTCAGCCCATCTCGACCAACTGGGTCAACGACTCCTGCCAAGCCATCAAGGCCATGGCGCTGGTGCGGTCATTAGCAACGCAACCTTAGAGAAATTTGGCGGAACACTGCGCTTTCAACAAAACCACAACGAGGTAGTCACTTGGATAACACTTCCCTTATCATCATAGATGACGATGCGAGCTACCGCGGTGTATTACAGCGTCGCCTCGCCCAAAAGACCGAGTTCGAGGTACTTACGTTTGCCTCTACCCGCGCGGCATTACAACACACGTCTCGACTCCGCTGCCATGGCATTATTCTCGACATGATGCTCGCGGGCGAATCAGGGTTAGATGCCATTGGCCAACTGAAGCAACACTTTGCACCCACCCATCTGATCATGTTGACTGGGTACGCAAGTATTGCAACGACCGTCGAAGCGATGCGTCGTGGTGCCACCGACTACCTTGCTAAACCGGTGGCATTGACGACATTGCTACAGCGGCTGCTCGCCTCAGAAGTCGCCGTTACATCGATATCACCAGCCGTAACGCTCACCCCCGCCCAACTGGAATGGGAGCACATTCAGCGAACGCTGCTCGATCATCGCGGCAACATCAGTGCAACCGCCAAAGCACTGGGGATGCACCGCAGAACCCTTCAACGTAAACTACAAAAGATGTCACCACGCGGATAAAATTCAATCAACATACGCTAGACATTTACCTCTTTTGTTTTATATTTGTTAAAGGGGAATTTAATAAATACTCTGCTTATCATATCTAGAGTATCAGAGGTAACGTTTATGCCATCGTCTCGGGCGACCACACTCAATCAAACGGGTTTGATGAACTCTGTTTCCGAGCGGGCATTTGATAACATCGCCTATATCGCCAAGCTAGCATTCAATACCGACATCGTACTGATCAGCTTGGTCGACGATGAGCGGCAATGGTTCAAAGCAAAGATAGGATTATCCCTGTGCGAAACCCCTGTAGATATCTCCATCTGTCAATTTACTATTCAAAGTGACGAACCCTTTATAATAAACGACGCGTTGACCGACAGTCGCTTCGCCAATAACCCATTAGTAACCGGTTATCCATTTATTCGCTTTTACTGCGGTATCGCACTGCATGCGCCCAATGGACAACGTATTGGCACACTTTGCCTCATTCATGGCTCGCCACGCACCATCAGCAGCCATGAACTCAAAATTCAGCGCCACCTCGCACACATGATCGAATATGAATTCATGCGGCGCAGCCGCGCGCCACTCGCCGATGCGGTGCAACCCAGTCGACTGAACGAAGTCATCATCAAAGCACAACATTTACTGTTGACCACGCATAATGACAAACTGACTTTCGACATTTTGCTGGATGACATCTTGAAGCTGACCTCCAGTGCCTTTGGCTTAATCGGCGAAGTGCATTACGACGACCAGCAGCAGCCTTATCTAAAAGTACACAGCTTGACCAATATTGCGTGGAGCGCCGAAACCAACGCACTGTATGAACGCAGCAAAAGCAGTGGGCTAGAATTTAGCAATCTCGACAACCTGCTCTGCAAGCCCTTGGTCACAGGCGAAGTCATCATTACCGATAATGCCACAGCCGACCCGCGCTCGGGTGGCACACCCTATGGTCATCCGCCGATCAAAAATTACGTGGGCATCCCCGTCTATTCGGGCGACACTATGGTTGGTTTAATCGGCCTCGCCAATCGCGTCGTTGAATACACGCAAGCCTTTGTTGACTCCTTACATGCACTGACTTCGGTTGTTGGGGTGTTAATCGAACGTAATCGAATGGTGCAAGAGCGCAAGCAGTTTACTGTGAGCCTCCAGCACGCTGCATTTCATGATGAACTCACCGGACTCCCTAATCGACGACAATTAGATAAAGAAATCAAAAAACTCACACAAGCGCTCGAACCTGCGCAATTTTCAGTATGCTACATCGATCTCGATGGCTTTAAACCGATCAATGACAATTACGGTCATGAAGTCGGCGATCGAATGCTCAAACTGGTCGCCGCGCGTATTAAGCACCTCATTACTTATAAAGACACAGTCGCGCGTATCAGCGGCGATGAGTTTGTGGTGCTGTTAAACCGGTCCGCTAAAACCGATGACTACCAGCGCATCATCGACACTATTGCGCAGCCTTATTCTATCGATGACATCATTATCATGGTATCGGCGAGTATGGGGGTCGCAGTCTATCCAAATGATACTCAAAATCCCGACCAACTGATTCGGTTTGCCGACCAATCCATGTACCAAGCTAAAGGAGAAGGAAAAAACCAAGTCAGTATTCATGATGCCAAACAGGCTTCTGAGCGCGAGCACAAAATCGAATTCATCAAAGAATGCCTGTACGCGATTGAGGATCGCCAAATTGAATTTGCATACCAGCCTAAGTTTAACTTAAAAACACAAAAGATGGTCGGCGTAGAGGTCCTATGTCGGTGGCGTCATAAAACCCGTGGTCTGCTCATGCCGAACGCGTTTATTCCACAAATCCAAGGGTCACAAGCCGCTGTTGCCTTAGATCACCACGTACTCAACGAGGCACATCAATTACAAGCATATTGGCGTCGGTCCGGGCGCGATCTGAATATCAGTGTAAATATCAGCGGTGATTACTTTAACAGTGATTTATTTAGACGCCGACTCGAAGCTATGTCAGAGTCTAATACTGACCAAGATAATGGCATTACGCTAGAAATTCTCGAAACCACCACCATCAACGATCTTGATGAAGCCGTTGATATACTCAAACGTTGTCGCCACTGTGGCTATCGTACCGCACTTGATGACTTTGGTACGCATTACTCATCACTCACCTACTTCAGACGACTGCCCGTCGATGAAATTAAAATCGATCGCAGCTTTATCACCAACCTGCAAACCAACACCAATGACGAGGCGATTGTCGAAAGTATTATTTATTTATCCCGCCGTTTTAACCGAGAGGTCGTCGCTGAGGGCGTCGAGACGCAAGAACAAGCCGACCATCTGCTGTCGCTCGGCTGCCATTTAATCCAAGGTTATCTCATATCACCGCCTGTTTCCTTGGAGGAATTAAGCTATAACGCCATAATGTCATAAAACCTTAACTTAAATCCTTATAATGAGTGGTCGATAAACAAGGAACCAATGGCTTCCTGAGTTGTTTATTATGCATCGCTCACCCTTAAACTATGGATTTTCAATGTCGATTAAGCAGAAGTTATACTTACTCGGTACGGGCGTCATTGTCGCCTTACTGGTGCTAATGGGGATATTTTTATTTTCACAAACACAAATTGCCTCAATTAACTTAGCTGACCAGCAGAAATCACAGTTAAGTCGCCAAATAGGTGAGTTACGCATCGCCGAGAAAAACTTCTTACTTGATAGCAATCTGAGCTACAGCGATGCGGCACGACAAGAAATCGATCGCATTCAAGCCACCATCAAACAACTCGAACAAACCCTCGATAACGCAACGGTCGCGCGCCAGCTTGCACAGATAAACAGTGCTGTAAGTGCCTATCAGGAACGTTTCCTAGCGCTCGAGCAAGCCATGGTGGCTCGTGGTTTGACCCGTAAGCTCGGTGCCTATGGCGCACTTCGCGATGCAACACATCAGTTAGAGGCCGTGCTCGATAACCGTGATGACGATGCAACTCTAGTCACTCTTTTACAACTACGCCGCGCCGAGAAAGATTTCATGCTGCGCTGGGAAGACGGTTACGTCGATAAAGTGGCGCGTATCGCTGAACAACTCAACGGCCGATTAGCCGACAGTGGCGACGATCAGCGTAAAGTCCAAGGATACTTAGTTGAATTTAATAGTTTTGCGGATCTATCACGTGAAATTGGCTACACACTCGCCGATGGGCTGAAAGGCGAGCTGCGCAATCAGGGAAGCCTTATTAATGAGGAACTTAGCAAACTCAGTGAGACACTTAACACGCAACTTGAAGAGCGCCAACAACAAGCGACTTGGTTGCCAATCACGCTGACTTTGCTCATCATTGCGACCATGATCGTGATGCTCTACTGGGTAACGCGCTCTATTAATAAACCGCTGCAAACACTAAAAGCACAACTCAGTCAGGTTCAAGAAAACAATGACTTATCGTTGCAGCTCGATAAGCATCAAGATGACGAGTTTGGCGCCGCCGTCGATCACGTCAATCAATTACTCGCATACTTTAGACGTGTTATCGAGAACATTCGTCAAACCAGCACCAGCGTTGGCGAACTATCGGAGCAGCTATCGAGTACCGTTTCGCACTCGTCACACAAAACCGCGCAACAGAATGCCGAGATAGAGCAAGTCGCAGCGGCGGTCAATGAGGTGGGCTCAACGGCACATACCATTGCAGAAGACGCCGAGGGTACCGCACAGCAGGTTGATGAAATTGCCAAACAAGCCTCAACGGGACACACCGTTATTAATTCGGCGGTCGATAAGGTCAACTTCCTTGCCGAACGCTTGGCAAACAGCAACCAACACGCAACCGAGCTGGCAAAACGCAGCCAGGGCATTACCGACATCGTTGCGGTCATTAATGGCATTGCCGAACAAACCAATTTGTTGGCATTGAACGCCGCAATTGAAGCAGCGCGCGCGGGTGAGCAAGGACGCGGCTTTGCGGTAGTGGCTGACGAAGTGCGTAACTTAGCAAAACGCACTCAAGAATCGATCAATGAGATTGAACAGATCACAACGCAGCTGACTGAACAGACAAACGTGATTGTTCAATCGCTCGAGGAGTGTAATGAACTGGGTGACGAGAGTCGTCAGGAAGCATCTCGGTCAGGTGAGCTATTCACGCAGATTAATCAGCAATTAATCAAAGTTAACGATCGATCGGCATCAATTGCGACGGCGGTCGAACAACAATCAAAAGTCGTTGATGACACATCGCAGAATGTCGTAAGAATAAAAGATGCTACCAACGATATTCTTTCTGATGCGCGGACGAATGCCGAGACAGCGGAACAGCTCAGTCGTTTTGCCAGTGAGTTGAGTAGTTCAGTGTCGCAGTTTAAGTGCGATTCGATGCGCTAAGTTGAGCACATTATTCAAAAACATTACTTAAATACATTTGATAATTGTTCTTATTAGCAATATCATTCGGGCATTGTTTATGAAAATTGGAATGCCCCATGACACAACGGCAATGGTTTAAAATTCACGGTTGGTGCTCGTTACCGATATGGATCGTATTTTGTTTCGTCTGTATCACGGGCACCATCGCTGTATTCAGTCACGAATTAACGTGGTTGTTTAACGAGAATGCGCGCGCGCTCAATCCAAATGACTTAGCGCCCATCGCGATGTCTGAGCGCGTTGAAGCCGTAAAAGCCATGTATCCCTCAGCACACATCACGACGGTGATGACGTTCGAATCTTACCTAACAAACGCGGTGATGTTCTCTGCTGACAACATCCCGGCCGGCATCGCCTATGTGAACCAATACACTGGGCAAGTGCAAGAGGTTAATCAGGGCATCACCTTTATCAACTTCATGCGCTCATTGCATGGTTGGTTACTATTCCCGTGGCAAAGTAGCTACAGTGTCGGTTATTACCTCGTTTCTGCAATGTCGTTTGTGATGATGGGCGCATTAGTCAGTGGCCTGGTTATCTATAAACGCTTCTGGCGTGCCTATACTCAGCCCAAAATTCGTGTCACTCAGGGCAAAAAATCAATTCTGTCTGACCTGCACAAACACGCCGGCGCATGGTCGATTTGGTTTATCATGATCATGAGCGTCACAGGCTTATGGTATTTCACCCAACAAGTACTCTGGCATGCTGATATCGACATCGAGCCACACGCCCCCACCGTCGATATTAACGATGTGCCGCGCGGCGAAGTGCCCGCCGAACCGACGGTCAGTTTTGACCAAGCAATGCAAATTGCGCAAACACAGTTCAGTGACTTGCAGCCCAGCTATGTCATGATGCCCGAGCATAACCGTGACATGTATAAAATCATGGGCGGCGGTGATTTTGTCTTCTACGACCAGTATGCCTATCGCTTAGCGATCAACCCATGGACCGGCGAAGTGGCACAAGCCGACTCGCCCGACAACATGACCGCCCTACAAACCGTCATGCACGTGGTTGACCCTCTGCACTACGGCACCATTGGCGGTATCTGGACCAAAGCGATTTGGTTTATCTTCGGTCTCATTCTGTCGGCAATGTCAATCACCGGCTTTATGATTTGGAGTTCTAAAATCGTGCAAGCTGCGCGTGCTAAAAAAGCCGCAAAGCGCGAGCAAAAGCTATCCGAGCAAGGAGCCTAATCTTATGGCGCGTATCAAAAATACATTTTGGCATCGTAATAAATTCAGACTATCAGGTCTAATACTGATATTACCCATTTATTTCTTGTATGAATCGCTGCAGCCGCCTGAGTTTCCTGATGTATGGGCGTCCAAGTCAGTTGGCGCGGTAGAGCTCGCCTTGCAGCCGCTCAATAACGAGCCGCCTTACGCGCATCACGAAGACTGGGTAAAAGATTTCTCGGTATGGGTGAATGAAGGTGCGGTCAAAGACATCCGCCAAGCCTATATCAATATCGGACCTAAGCCACTGCCTCTCAACCAGTTAGAGCAAGACGATGTCGGCATCTTGCACGGCAGCGATAGCCTGCAACACGTGCACGCAATCGCTCCATCGCAATATTCGCCTGCAGACAAGGTCTGGCTTACCCTGCAACATTGGGATGGCAGCCAGCACGTCCAGTCTTGGTCACTGCCTTCGCAATGGATTCCGACGAGCTAGTGTTAATACACTAGCCAACGCACTCGTTTTTGGGTAACCTGCCAATATGATTCACAGGCAGAGTCCCGCTATTGCGTATCGATCGCGTATTTAAAAAGCTCGCAAATACACTGCCGTTTATGATGGCGTTTATCGACACTGAGCGACGCTATCAGTTTGTTAACGAGCGGTACGAACAGTTTTTTGATGTGAAGTTTGCCGATCTCAAAGGCAAACTAGTGGCAGAAGTATTGGGCGCCGAATCGTATGAGCGTATCTCACAAATCCATTCGCGAGTACTTGCGGGCGAAGATATCTCGTTACGTGAGAAAGTCACCTTACGTGATGGTCGAGTTTTACAGCTCGAAATCAAATACGTTCCTAATCAAAATCAACGCACACAACAAATCAATGGCTTTTTCGCCATCATCAACGACATCACTTTGTACGCATCCGCAGCAGACGTATTAAGAGCCGTTCATGATGTCATGAACCGTCAAACGATGGGCTTATCAACCGATCGCATCACCAAGTTATTAAAACTTGGCTGTGAATATTTAAATACCGACATAGGCATTGTCAGTCGTGTAATTGACAATGAATACACCGTCAAATATGCCTGGTCAACAGGCGATGCTATTGCGCCAGGCACACAATTCGAACTCGGTAACACCTATTGCTCAGTCACACTCGCTGCTAGCGACGTCATCGCCACCCGCAATGCGTCAAAGAGTAAGGCGTTTAGCGGACACCCCTGCTACGCGGCGTTTAAACTCGAAACCTATTTGGGTTTGCCCATTCGTATCAATGGCAAAGTCTGGGGCACACTTAATTTTTCGAGTGCCGCTTCACGAGGGGCTCCATTTACCGATCTAGATAAAGAGTTAATGGGGTTGCTCTGTTCCGCGATCGAAACCTTAATTATCAACAACTCCAAAACCGATCGTCTAGAACGCCTTGCTTACACGGATTTTCTCACCGGCCTCAGTAACCGATTATTTATTAACGAGTTCTTTGAACGCCTTGTGTATGAAAACCGTGAGCGGCTGAGCCAATATTATTGTGCCTTAGTCGACATCGATCACTTTAAACGTATCAATGACGAATTTGGTCATGATGCCGGTGATCGCGTGTTGCAAGCCGTCGCCCTCGAATTTACCGACAGTTTGCGAAATGATGACGTGTGCGCGCGAGTCGGCGGCGAAGAGTTCATGTTACTGATTCATGCCGACGCAGACAGCGACACAGCACGACTCATTGAGCGACTGCGCCAAAGTATCGCATCACTCGAGATCCAACACGATCAACATCGCATCTCCACCACCGTATCCATCGGTGTAACAAAGCTACAAGAAACGGACAGCTTCAACCGTGCTTATAAACGCGCCGACAGCGCCCTCTATCAAAGTAAAAGCAACGGCCGCAACCGAATGAGTTGGAACTAAATCAACAGTTTTTAACCCATCGGTGATCTATATATTAATTTAACGACTAATCATCTACTCAATCGTTCTTAAAAACCGTAAGTTTAATGGGCTTTGTTCACAATAAAATCGAACATTCGGAAGCTCCCTAATTGAGTAAAAAAAGATGGCAAAACTAACCACAGGCTCTATTGTCGATATTCTTGGAGCAATCATCGCAGACGAGTTAGGTCGTCTCCGAATGGGTGATGAACAGCTTTGGAAAGGCCGTCAATGGCATCCTTCGTCACATGTCGTGTTTGCGAGCAAAGCATCAGGCGATCCACATGAAGTGGTAGTCGACTCATTTGAATGGATGTCGATTGCAAGTCGTGTTGTTGAGTTCTTTCAACTCAATAGTAGTGGATTAGAAGACTATTTACTGCGATTCTCGACACTCGAACAATGGGCAGAGGTCATTGAAACCAGTCGCGAGGACGGTCGCCTCGACATCACCTTTTGCTCATCGGGTTCAACAGCTCAGGTCACACATCATCGACATCACTGGATGGCATTGGTCGCCGAAGCACAGTTTTTCATCGACTTTATGCATCGTCATGATGTCGACATTAAACGCGTGGTCAGTTTTGTCCCACCACACCATATTTACGGCTTTATCTTCTCCATCTTGCTACCCGAACTATTACAGATCCCGGTGCTCAGAGGATTAAAAGCGCTCTCAACGACTCAGGCGCAACAGCTGCAAAGCGGTGATCTACTGATTGGCTTTCCTGCTGTATTCGAACAATGTGCGCAACTCGATACCGCATTTCCGCGGGGCGTTCACGCCGTCTGTTCGACAGGTCCCTGCGCGCCCCAAGTGCTAAAAGCGCTCACCGATAACGGACTAAGTCGCGTATTTGAGGTGTACGGTTGTACAGAAACCGGCGGCGTGGGCATCAGAAACAGCCATGACGAGCCCTATCAATTATTGCCGCGTTGGATCAAGCAAGGTAATGACGAGTTAATGGACAATGTATCTCGTCAAGTTATTGAGCTACCTGATAGCTTAAAGTGGCATGCACCAGGCTTGTTTGAACCCGTCAAACGCAAGGATGACACCCTGTCAATTTGTGGTAAGTCGGTCCACCCCGAAACCATCGCCCGCGTGATCAAGCAGCACCCAAATATCAGTGATGCGCGTGTGCGTCTCATCCACGAACAGGAAAGCAGAGCGCTAAAAGCACTACTCATTGCCGATCCCGATTCACGCTCAGGACAGACAGAAACACTGATTGCCCAAGTCCGTACCTGGCTTGCGGATAAACTCGAGCCACACGAACTCCCCAAACGCTTTACGGTACGAGAAACCGTGCCCACCAACGAATTGGGTAAAGAAATTGACTGGGAGTCCCAGCCCGACCTGATGCGTCGTTAATAGCGGCTCATTGCTTGTTGCGACTGACACAGTTCAACCAGCCAATCGCGTAGCACCTTTATCGAACTGCGGTTTGATAAGGTGCTTGGCGCGACAAAGTAAAAACGGTCGCCGGTGTTAAGCCCGTGCATCGGTAAACGCACTAATTCCTGCTCACGCTCGCGTTGCGTCGTCATAAACTCATTAAGCAAGGCTATGCCATGGCTGTGTTTGGCCGCTTCAGCCGCCAATAACAAGTGGCTAAAATGATGCACCTTAGCTTGACTAGGCAAGCGCATACCGCCTTGTTTAAACCACATCTTCCAGTCATAACCGGGGGTTCCGTGAGCAAAGGTATAGGTGGCTGAGAGCAACGGAAACGCCGCCAATGCAGACGGGTCACGCAGATCCTGTAAGCGTGAGCGAATATCATAAGAACAGTAAGGATATAAATACTCATCGTACAAATGCGTCACCTCAAAACCACTTTTAGGCGGTTGCGTGGTAATAAAGCAATCCGCTAACGCTCGTTCAAAACCACCGTCCTCGGTGAGCATGGTCAGGGTTAAATCAACATTAGGATAGCGTTGACGAAATCGATCCACCGCAGGAATCAGCCATTTAACAGCAAGTGAACCATAGGACGCCAACCGCACAAAACCGGCATCACCCTGTTGTAACTGGGAGAATTCTCGCTCGATATGGGCAAGCGGCTCTTCAATATTCTGGTAAAACGCCTCACCCGCTGCGGTTAGCAACAACTGACGTCCTTTGCGAATAAACAACGCTTGTCCCAAGCGCTCCTCTAACAGCTTAATCTGATGACTCACAGCACTTTGCGAGACAAACAGCTCCTCTGCCGCTTTCGAGAAGCTGCTGCGACGCGCCACCATGGCAAAATAGTGAATCGATCGAAAGGGTACACTCATCACTTAATATCTATTTTTCTCATAGTAACTACATTTTAATATAATTTTTAATAATATCCAATTCTCTTTATCCTAGCGCCATCATCACCAGTCATAGAGGGGGTTCGTCATGGATAAAGCACTCATTGCTGCAGTATTGTGGTTAGTATTAGGCAACAACGTCGCGATTTTGTCGGATTCTCTGATCAAAATGCTGGGAAATTTCGAGGCACCCTTTCAGTTCGTCTTGCTGCGCCAAATCAGTGCCGTGTTGATACTCGTGCCTTTTATCAAATTACGTGGCGAGCCACTCGCGCCCAAAGGCCTTCGTTGGCACGCAGCACGGGCGCACATTTGGTTATTTGGCACCGCTTTAATGGTGCTATCGCTCACCACATTGCCGTTAGCCACCGCCAACGCCTTGTTTTATGCAGCGCCAATGTTAACCGTCATCATCGCACGTATGGCGTTTAAAGAGCGTGTGACATGGCACAGTGCAGTGACCGTTGGTTTGGGTATGCTCGGCGTGTTGGTTATCGTCAACCCAACCGAATTTAATCCGTTCGCTGTCGCGGCATTGTTGGTCGCAGGAAGCCTAGCACTGAACAACCTACTGATTAAAAAATTACCCCGTGAGCACGGTATCTTACAAACCTTGTTTCTCACCAATGTGTTGGGGTTGCCCGTGGGCATTGCGCTGGCGCTGTGGGAAGGTGCGGCATTTGACTGGCAACGTATGCTATTTGCCACCGGTTCGACGCTGTTTATCATGGTCTACGCGGCGACCTGTATCTATGCATACCGCGCGGTTGATAGCGCGAAAGTGACCAGCGCCGAATACACAGGTCTGATTGGCGCCGTTGCGATTGGTATGGTGTTTTTCGCCGAGCAACCCGGGCTTAACTTTTACATTGGCTCAGCGATGATCGTCGCACCACTGATATGGCAAAGCTGGGCACTGCCAAAACAGCCAGCGACTTCGTAACTGAAGTCGCTGACATCACGGCTACTGGTATAGCTTAGCCACCACCGTCATATTCCATTCGCCCAATTGTTGCGTTTGCGCCTCGTTAAACACCGTGCGTGCCGCCGAGGTCATGGGCGCGACTTGGTTCGCGGCTTGTAAGCAGTAACCAAGGTCTTTCTCGATCAGGTCAACCGGAAACTGAGGCTCATAGGCTTCGTTGACCATCGATTTACGCACAATCCCTGCCGTTTTGCTCCATACTGGCGTTGTCGATACCGCTTCGAGTATCTTATCGGGGTCTTCGCCCTGCCGTTTTAACATCGCAACCAATTCGCCAAGTGTAGTCACCTGAATGCCCATTAAGGTGTTGGTCACGAGCTTTGCAAGCGCTCCCGAGCCCATGCCGCCCGTGTGATTCACTTTTTTACCCATCAGCGACAACACGGGCTCAGCGCGTTCAAACAGGCTCGCCTCACCGCCCACTAAATAAACCAACTCGGCATGCTGTGCTTGCGGACGTGAGCCCGATACCGGCGCTTCGATAAACTTCACATTGCGCTGGTGTGCGTGCTGTGCCAGCGTTTTAATCCAATCCACCGACAATGTTGAGCTCTCAATCGCAATAGCCTGCTCATCCATCCCCTTAAAGGCACCCGTTTGTTCATCAAGCCACACATCGGCAGACGCCTCATCATCGCGCACCATGGCAATGACGAACTCAGCGCCTTGTGCCGCCTCAGCCGGCGTATCAGCCCATTGCGCGCCCTGCTCAAGCAAGGGTTGCGCACGTGATTCGGTGCGGTTCCAAACGGTCACCGCATGTCCTGCATCGATCAGATGTTGCGCCATGCGAATGCCCATTGCACCCAAGCCTAAAAATGCAATTTGTGTCATATTTACACCTTAATATTTGCCAAAACGAGCGAAGTAGTGTCAGTGTACTACGTATAACAAACGATTTTGATTAGCCATTAGTATGCAATGGCTGAGAAACTAAGGAAGCCCCAAGGTTATGAAACGCATTTTTCAGTTCCTCCTAAAAGGATTAGCAATTCTACTCCCCATCATGGTCACCATCATGTTGGCGCGCTGGTTGCTCGTCACCATAGAGACCTGGTTAAGTCCCATCTGGAAAACACTCCTCGGCGAGAGTTATTACTTTCCAGGTCTCGCGTTTGCGAGCTTTCTGTTGCTTGCCGTGCTGATAGGCTTTACCTCGCAGTGGTCGTTTTTACAGTCCATCTGGCAGTTGCCCGGTAAGCTGATGAACAAATTGCCCCTACTACGTAACCTGTACGGCACCATCAACGATGTATTCGATATGATGCAAGGTAAAGATTTCGCCGATGAATCTGTGGTTTTGGTCACCATGCCAGGTAGTAAAATGCAGCTCATTGGTATCGTTACCAAACGCAGTGATAACAAAACCAAAGATAAGCATGACAAACTGGTTAACGTAATGCCCGATGACCATGTCGCCGTGTTCCTGCCCATGGCCTATAACGTGGGCGGCTATATGATCATGGTGCCGAAAGATTGTGTCCAATCAATCGATATGAAACCCGCCGATGCGCTACAACTGACCATCAGTGCGGGGCTTGGCAAAAGTCAAAGCAGTTATCAGAAAACCGACGACTGACTTCACACTGCGTTCACACCGGCTCTGTTGTAATGCCATGGCAATCGCAAAACAAAACAGGAGCGTTGTCATGAAACAGTCAATTTTAGTTGTTTTACTAACAGCCGCTGTGAGCCTCTCTACGGTCGCAGCAGCACAATATGTCGGTGCTACCGAAGCGCAGTACACCAATCTCGCAAAACTACTTGAAACCGGCCAAGACGACGACTATGTCCAACTTGAGGGTCAGTTAATCAAGAAAGTCGGCAGCGAGAAATATATTTTTACCGACGGTCACCAAGAAGTACGCGTCGAAATCGATAGCGAAAACTTTCCAAGTCAACCGTTCGATGAAAACGCGACGATCCAGATTCAAGGTGAGTTTGAGAAAGAGTTCATGGAATCACCGGAAATCGACGTTGATGTTGTCACTATCGTAAAACAATAACACCAATGAGCGATGCACAATGAATATACTTTTGGTAGAAGATGATCCGCAGGTGATGGAAACGGTCCATGATTACTTGGCCGTTAAAGGCCATGAAATTGATTGTGCATACCACGGTAAGGCTGCGCTAACGCTCGCCGAGAGCGCAGCCTTTGACATCATTATTCTAGACGTGATGATGCCAAAAATGGATGGGCTTGAAGCCGCCAAAGCGATTCGTCAACAGCTCAACCAGTCGACCCCCATTTTATTCTTAACGGCACGCGATACGCTCGATGATAAATTAGCTGGATTCGCCGCGGGCGGTGATGACTACCTCGTGAAACCCTTTGCTCTACAAGAGCTCGAGGCACGTATCAAGGCACTCACGATACGCTCACGAGGTCTTGCGGATAGCGCCACGCTATCCTTAGGTTCGCTGACTTATCATATTGAGCATCAACGCGGTAAGACTCAGCAAGGCGAGTTCAGTCTCCCGGTGATACAGCATCAAATACTGCACACGTTACTTAACGCCAGTCCAGGCTTTGTCAGTAAAAACCAGTTTATCGAACGCATCTGGCAAAATGAGGAACCCGATAGCGACGCGTTTAGAAGCCACTTATATAAGCTGCGCAAAGCGCTGGCTCACTATGCACCCGATGTTGAGATCGTCACCGAGCAGGGTCGAGGATACCGTCTTGTCCAACGCGCGTCCTAGTCTAATTCGGCGCTTTTCGCTGCTGTTGTTTACCATCAGCGTGCTGTTTATCACGCTGCTGTTTGGCATGACATATGTCGCACAAGAGCAAATGGAGTCCATTAGTCTGCGCTATTGGCTAGATACTGAAGCCCATATGTACGAGCAGCAATATCGTCGGTTTGGTGAGCAAGGCCAACAACCGAATCCTTACCAGTTTGATATTTACTGGTCGCGTTCGGGCACGCCCCTATGGCTATCATCCTACGTTGAACCGGGTCATTATGAGCATCAACTCGGTCCCGAAGACAAACACTTTAAAGTCAGCCCCGCACCCAGCGGCGAAGGACTGTATTATTTGGTATTTAAAGACGATGCAGATGACTTTTTAGATGATTACGAGACACGCTTGCACGCGTTGTCATTTACGCTCGCATTGTTAATCAGCGTGCTATTAACCGGCTTGATGTTTTACCTCTACCGACAATTTACCACCCCGCTCAAAAAAGTGGTCGACAAAGTCGCGTTGCTCGCACCTAACCAGCCAACACTGGTTGCCGATGCACACTATCGTGAGCTTTATAACATTGAGCAGGCATTGCTCGAGGGGCAAAAACAGATACAGCAGTACTTAGCGCGCGAGCAAGATTTTACCCGCTTCGCGGCACACGAGATCCGAACCCCGTTAATGACTTTGCAAGGCTCATCAGAGTTACTCGAGCACTTACACCAAGCGGACACCTCGCCGATGGCGAGCAAAGCGCTGGCCCGCATTAAGGGCGCGAGTGAAGATATCGACCAACTGATTAAGACATTTTTGCTGCTCGGCCAAGCCTCGCTAACACCCGATCATTATCAATCGGTTGATGTGAATGCGCGCGTTTCATATCAACTCAGTCAACTCGAGCCGCTACGCCACGCACAAGCGATTCGTGTCGACCTTGAACAACAGGCATCACCCACAGTTCAGGCACCGCCCTCATTCGTCGATGTGTTGTTAAAAAACGTATTAAAAAATGCCTTTGATTACGCAGATAGTCAGGTTCAGGTGGTAATAGGTCATGATGAGTTACGGGTCATCAATGATGTCGACCACGACGCCCATCATGAACGTCGTGGCTTTGGTTACGGGTTAATCATTATCGAGCGCATTTGCGAGCAGCTAGGATGGCGTTATCACATCAATGAATGGGTCGACAATCAGCAACAGCGTCAATTCAGCGCAGCGATTAATTTCGGTAACGCGCCTTATCCCGATACATCGCCTGATCCGCTCGAATCAACACATCCTTAACTGTATGCGCTTGGGTGCTAAACACCGCAGTGCCGATACTTAACGACGGTCTGATTTTCGCTTTGCCCCACAACAGCGTTTGCTTCTCTATTTTGTTTCGCAATGAATCAGCCAGTTGAGCGGCATGTGCTTCACTGTCAATGCGGTGCATAATCACGATAAACTCATCACCGCCTAAACGCGCTACGATATCGGTCATTCTCACACTACTGACGATTTCAGTCGCCACCAATTTTAATAACTGATCGCCCGCTTCGTGCCCATAATCATCGTTGACTCCCTTAAAGCCGTTTAAGTCGATATTGATAACGGCAAACATTTGCTGACCATTCGGCGTGTCGGCGAGTTTATCCAAGTGTGACATCACGTATCTGCGGTTATATAACCCCGTTAATTCGTCCTCATGCGCAAAACGTCGGACGACCCGATAAGAGCGCCATAGAGCAAACACGGCGGTAAAGATAAGCAGGGCGACCGTTATCAAGCTAATACGTAGTGCCAAAAGCTGCCGTGCTAAGCCGCTCGGCACCGTTTTATCAAATTGTGCACTCACCACCCACTCGCCATTGGGAATCGTGATCACACTGGTAAAATCGGGCTGCTCAAAAATCACCGCATCACCAAAGAACACGTCACCGTTCATACCGGCGCCATCAACCCCTCGGATAGCGACAGGCGAATCAATAAGTGCATTAAAACCCGATGCCTGCATCAGTGAATCATAGTCAATCACGATACTGATGCTGCCCCAGTAATCATTATTGGTAGGAAAGTCATTAAACACCGGAAACCGTGCGATCACCGCCATGCCGCCCTGCACCAGCTCAAGCGGTCCCGATAGATATACATCCTGCAGCTCACGCGCTTTGATCACCGTACGATACTGTTGAGGTACCGTTCTAAAATCCAGACCAATCGCGCGTTCATTACCTTCAGGGGGGTAATTCAGACGGATAATATCATCCGGTGCCACACCCACATTGCGCACATGGGTCGACTTCTCCATTAAGGTTTTACCCAGGTTGGTCCAATTTTGAAGCGCTAACGGGGGATCGATGGTAATAACGGTCGCCAAACTGTCCGCTAAAAAAACATCACGATACAGTTCAGCTTCAAGTTTTGATTTGGCAAGTGTAATCACTTCGCGCAAGCGATCGTTTTGTTTATTCAGCTCGCGCTCGTGCAACAGTCCAACGATCAGATTGGTCGCCTGAACGGCAACAACGGAATAAATTAAAAAAAGAATGAAACCAAAAACATACTGCTTTTTCTTCACATCGACACCAATCGCTGACTGTAAGATATTTCAATAATATTGAATCATACGTTCAAAAATAGCGAAAGGTCTCATTAAAGACAAATAATAATACTCAGCAGAATGTTATATGTTGTTGTTTAATCAGCGACTAACCGCTTTATTTTTAAAGACGATATAGCCCATCAACGTGAGAAGCTGCACGACGATGTAGCCCGCCATGGTCGGAAACGAGCCATCAGCAAGTACCACCATACCAAAAATGATCAGCGGAAAGCAGACAATAAATAATTCAAACAGCGCACGCTTAAGCCATGCACCTTTGGTCGATTCAGCCATAAATTCTCCAGTCAATTAAGCGCGATTAATAGCCTTTAAAAAAGCCAGCAATCTCTTGCCCGCGGGCATGTTCGCTTTGCGCCAAAAATAATTGATAGAGATTATGTTTGATGAGCTTATGTCGAAGCAAGAGCAAACTGATAAAAATATAAGCAGCAAGCGTAAATCCTGTTACGCCAACCAGTAATGCAACAAACATAACAAGGGGCAAGTGTGATGCACTGACCGCAAGTGCCAATAATACCACACCTGAAACTAAGCTGATTTCCCATCTAATGGCATTGAGCGCCACCAGCAATACTTTTAAGTTCAACATACGACACTATTGTTGTTTGTTTTTTAAATGAATATGTAAACACTTGGAAAATAGTTGAGTGAATCCCTCACCCGACATTTACATTAAAATAACAATCATCCATATTGTACGAACGAGATTACAAAATCAAGGACGCTCCATGAAAAAGATCCTGTTCGTATTAGCACTAGCCGCTAGCTTATCAGCTTGTGAGAGCCATCAAACTGAGCCATATCAAAAGGATCGCACAGAAGAATCGCGAGATGAGTATAAAGGCTTAGAAGGCATGGAGCAGTATCAAAAAGACGAGCTTGAACGCATGAAGACGGATAAATCAGAAGCATGCCAGCAGGCACAAATCGACCTCGCTAAAGCCGAAAGCGCAGGTGATGCAAAGCGCATTAAGCGTCTAAAAGCACTGGTTGACGATGTATGTAACTAACGTAATAAGGCACTTGCCTCAGGCTTAACAGGCTGATAAAACAGGGCTCTACTTAAAGACCAATGGAGCCGCGTGTGGATTTACGTCGTCTTGTTAACCGAATGAGAGCCGATCGCCCCTATTCTCGTAACACCAGTAATTGGATAATCGCCGCTGAGAGTGACCGCGGACGGATCATCAACTCCGCGGCGGTACGACGTCTCCAACAAAAAACTCAGGTATTCCCACTTGAGCGCAATGCGGCGGTACGCAGTCGTCTCACACATTCACTCGAAGTGCAGCAAAACGGGCGCTACATTGTCCGTGAAATCGGCGAACGACTAAAACGCAAAGGTCATTTCAAAACACTTGAGGCAACCGGCACCTCCCCTCACGAGTTATTCCGCGTCATCGAAAGCTGCGTCGAAATGGCGTGCATCATGCACGACATCGGTAATCCACCATTTGGACACTTTGGTGAAGCGGCGATAAGTAGCTGGTTTGCAACGCATAATGAATCACTATTTAACGACTTTGACGAACCCGAAGCGGTGGCAATTAAGAATGAACTGCAAAGCTTTGAAGGTAACGCCCAAGCGATACGCTTAATTCACTCGTTGATGAGTCTCAACCTAACCTACACACAGATCGCGGCGGTATTAAAATACACACGATTAGCCAGTGACCCCAAGCCCAGTAAAGACCAACCACTGAGCTATCTAGGCAAAAAGCCGGGCTACTACTTAGCCGAACAATCACTGATCGATGATCTGTATAAAAAACTCGATTTAAAGCCAGGTCACCGCCACTTTCTTAGCTATATCATGGAAGCAGCGGACGATACCTCATACGGCATAGCAGATTTAGAAGACGCGGTAGAAAAGCATATACTCAGCCGTGAACAAGTCACGCAAGGCATTCGTGAACAATTCAGCGCACTCGGTGGCGATCCTGCGATCGCCAACCTGTGCTACAACGGTGACGATATCTCAGTCAACCGCATCCTCGAAATAGCCAACGATTACGCAGACAAAAACAGCATTGATAGCAACAATCAGTTTTTCATTTGGCTGCGCGTCTATGTCCACAACATTTTGGTCAACCATGCAGCACAACGCTTTATTGATAACTTTGATGCGGTGGTCGATGGCCACTTTAATGCAGCACTACTCGAGGATGACAGCCCCGCCCATCAGCTCAGTGAAGCGTTGCAAAAACTGGCATTAACACGCGTCTTTAACCAGCCCGAAGTCGAGCAACAGGAGCTACGTGGACATACGATTATTCTTGGCTTGCTCGATATTTATGCGCCATTACTTAAACTATCATTGACTGACTTTCGAGGACTTGTCTTAGAGCAACCAAAGATACAACGGGCTCACCCGCTGGCAAGCCGCTTATGCCACAAGCTATCAGGCAAGCACATTCGCGCCTACATTAAAGCCACTGATAACGGGTGCTCGCCGTTATGGGAGCGCTATCACCGCTGCCGTCTCATTCAAGATTACATCAGCGGTATGACCGACCAATTTGCATACGATGAATACCGTTCGCTGCGCGTGATTGATTAACCGACACATGGGTCTAGCGTATCAAGCCAACCAATCTCCAGCCACGCGTCGCTGTATGCTAGTCTCAATAAAGTGTTTAACACGCGCCACTCGACGAGGCTGTTGTGGCGCTTTTCGTGTCACACAATACACAGGTTCATACGCAGGATGGGAGAGCGGATGAACCTGCAGTGCGTCGCGTTGTTGCGATTGCTCAACAACAAACTCGGGCAATACCGTAAAGCCTAAGCCACGTTTTACCGGCTCCAGAATCAAGTTAATTTGGTTAGAAAAGCCGCGTTTGTTAAATTCGCTCATATGCGAGAACTCGACAAAGTTTCGACTCAGCAGTAAGTTACCATGATGATAGCCATCTGGGTGATCAATAAAGCCAAGTTCACGCAACGTCATGAAATCCACGGTTGGATAGGCCGCCGGTGTTATCAGCAATAACTGCTCTTGACTCAATTGATGAAACTGCAAACCCTCGCGCTGAGGCGCTTGCGTCATCAGCCCAATATCAACCTGTTTATCAGCAACACGCGTTTCGACATCAACATTCGGTGCAAACCGATAATCAATCACCAACCCAGGGTGCTCAAGCTGTAAACCCAGCAGCGCATCATACAGTTTTAATCCGACGCTACCCGGTGACATCACGCGCACTTCGCCACAATCATCCGGGTCGTCCGCCACCCAGGTCGCTAACGAATCCAGTGTCTCAACCAGATCCTCAGCGGTTTGCAACAGCCGTTGTCCAGCCTCGGTGAGCTCAAATGCCGACGAATTTCGAGCAATCAATGTCACGCCGAGCTGCTGCTCAAGCTTCTTAATATGCTGGCTGACACCCGACTGTGTCATAAATAACTGTTCGGCAGTGCGGGTAAAGTGCTGTGTCCGTGCCAAACTAACAAAGGTACGTAACCAAACCGGATTAACCATAATGTTTTGTACTTGAAAACATAAAAAGTAATAATTTCACATGATGTCAGGTTGTTTTGTAATCTACAAGCGTCACAAACAACGGAGGTCACTATGAGTCACGTATTTCCCAGAACATTTTCTCACATCGGTTTATCCGTACCGGATCTTGATAAAGCCGTGAAGTTTTACACCGAAGTGCTCGGTTGGTATTTAATTATGAAACCTACCGAAATTACTGAAGACGATAGCCCGATCGGTGAAATGTGCACTGACGTCTTTGGCAAAGGATGGAAGCGCTTCCGAATCGCCCACTTGTCGACTGGCGATCGTATCGGTGTCGAGATCTTTGAGTTCGACAACCAGCAAGATCCAGAGGATAACTTTGAGTACTGGAAAACAGGCATCTTCCACTTTTGTGTGCAAGACCCCAACGTCGAAGAGTTAGCCGAACGAATCGTACAAGCTGGCGGCAAGAAGCGGATGGCAAAACCACGCTATTATTACCCAGGTGAAAAGCCTTACCGTATGATCTACATGGAAGACCCGTTCGGTAATATCCTAGAGATTTACAGCCACAGCTACGAATTAACGTACAGCGAGGGGGCTTACTAAGGTGATAAACTCGCCAACTGACTGTCCATCGACTTCAGTTGCGCTAATTGCTGTTTAAACCCGTCCAGTGCCGCGCCTTGCAGCCGCGCTTGGGCGGGCGCTTTGATATCTAACGGGTTAATCGCGCGCCCGTGATGGTGCACTTCGTAATGCAAATGCCGGCCCGCCGATAAACCGGTTTTGCCCAAGTAACCAATCACGTCACCCTGCTTCACGTGGTCACCCGGCTTGAGTCCGCTGGCAAAGTCATTCAAATGCGCATAGAGGGTTTCATAGCCATCGCCATGATCAATCACCACCGCGTTACCAAAGCTACCGTAACGACTGGCACGCTTCACAACACCGCGTCCAGCAGCCATAATCGGCGTACCAATCGGCGCACTAAAGTCGATCCCCTTATGCATACGGTCGTAGCCTAAAACGGGGTGATGACGGTTGCCATAATAAGACGAAAGCCGCGCCCCATTGAGTGGGGTTTTAAGTAAGAAGCTCTGCGCTAACCGCCCATCGGGAAAGTAAAACGCGCCTTTGTAGCGAATTAAGCGATAATCTTCGCCCGAATTAGTAAAGCGTAGGTACGTCAGTAACAGTGGGTTTTGCAGATGGTTAAACAGTGATTTAAACGAGGTCACTTCGCTACGCTCAAAGCGCACTTCCATAATGTCACCCGGTTGTACTTGGCGTTGAAAGTCAACAAAATGCGACAGTGCCATCACCGAGCTATTAATGACACCATTGGGAATACCGTTTTGGTCGGCATCTTGGTACAAGCTGTTATGAATCACTAAATCATGCTCTTCGGCAAGCTGTTCAGTAGGCACATGCAATAATTCTACATGCCAACTACCTTCTTTGTAGGTCGCTTGCACTAATTCGCCGTACTCTCGCGCCAAGCGCACACGGTGCTGACCTGGCTGAGGATGACTGATTTCGATGTTAACGCCTGTTTGTAACTGCCCAAGGTCAATAATAGGCTCCGCCGCCATCGCCAATAATGCGACTTGGCGCTGCGAGATACCTTGATTACCTAACAAGGAAGTGAGGTTCTGGCCATTATTGAGTTTTATGATGCGCCCCGTACGCGCCGGCCGGATATATCGACGCTCTAATGCGCTGAGCTCACCGTAGCGCGCATCTAACTCAGCCGAGAAAGGCTGAACAGGCTGAGGTATTAATGTGGATTGAGTTGATTGGCTCGGATCGTCGAGAAGCCATATGCCCACCACCGTAATAAATACTACGAGTATGATCAATTTACGATTCAAAGGCGAAGCCCCGTGAGTCTTGATTCATCCTATTTACCTACAGCTATAAAAAGGCGCAACAAAATACCATCATTGCGAACCCGCTACAAGCCACGGGCTTTGCCTTTACAGAGACTATACAAATCAACGAATGACTTAACACGCCTCAAACTGGACGTCACATTCACCATTTAATAAGTTTAGACGGACTTTTCGGTAGCCAAACTCACCGACATCGGCCTCTTTTATGTTAACTCCGTACTGCAGCAGCGCTTGAAACGCCGCGGTCGCATTCTTTTGTCCCACCGGCCGCAACTGCTCGGCACCTAGAACGCTCCGCATGCGTTCGGCCGCTGTCAATTGACCACCACCAAAAATACGCCCGTCAAACTGGCTTAATGATAAGTTACGCTCCTCGGCTAACTTGGCAAACAACGCCATGGCTTTATCGCAATAACGAGCCGGTGCATTATCGGGTTCAGTGGTTGGTTGCGTCGGCAGCACGAAATGACACATACCACCGTATCCCGATTGCGGGTGCCACAATACAATCGCGACACAAGAGCCAAGCAGGGTCGAAATTTTTCGCGGTCCACGCCCAAAAACGAGTTCACCACTATGAATAACTTCTTGCTTTATGTTCATAGCCTACATCCTCACTTAACAGACATTCAATACGGCCTGCGGCAACTGTGTTAGCGGCAACTCATTCATCACCGCCCCTAACTCATTCGCTGCTTTAGGCATTCCGTATACAACGCTCGTCGCCTCGTCCTGCCCAAACGTCGTGGCGCCAGCTTGGCGCATGGCGAGTAATCCTGATGCCCCATCATTACCCATTCCTGTCAAAATAACCCCCACCCCATTAGCACCCAAATATTGAGCAGCCGAGCGAAACAACACATCGACCGAGGGACGGTGTCGAGATACCAAGGGTCCTTGCTTTACGTCCACATGGTAGCGGGCTCCACTCCGTGCAACCATCATGTGGAAGTTACCCGGAGCAATAAGTGCGTGGCCTCGGAGCAACGAGTCGCCATGCTCAGCCTCTTTTACCGCAATACCGCAGACCTGATTCATGCGCTGTGCGAAGCTCCGCGTGAAGTTCTCCGGCATGTGTTGAACGATCACAATCGCGGGGCAATCTAATGGCATCGCCTCTAAAAATCGCTTAATAGCCTCGGTGCCACCCGTAGAAGCCCCCACCACAATGACTTTTTCCGTGGTACGTGCCATCGCGGCGCTACGAGGTTTAAATGTTGCACGTATGGCAGGGGCGGCAAACTGGCGCTTCAATTTTCTTAAATCGGCATGTGCTGCTGCCCTAACCGCATCAATAAATCTAACTGCGCCATCACGTAAAAACTGCTGTGTGTTGAGTGCTGGCTTTTGTATGATCTCAACCGCACCGTACTCCAACGCGCGCATATGAGTTTCATTGTTATCGCCCACAAGCGTTGAACATATCACCACCGGAATCGGACGCTGTGCCATTATCTTACGTAGAAACGTCAGACCATCCATTTTCGGCATTTCGACATCTAAAATAATGACATCCGGTACGCAGCGTCTTATGATCTCGACCGCGGCAAACGGTTCTGTCGCGGCACCAACGATTTCAATATCCGAGTGCTCAGATAAAATCTCCACCAACGTGCGTCGCACGAGTGCAGAGTCATCAACGATAAGTACTTTGATTATTGAACTCATTAGATCACTCGCTTATAAGCACTTGGGCTGAGTTGCTCAAACTGATTACGTTCAGCAGAAATACCTTCTGATAGGCCAAGAAAAAACACGCCTCCCATCACTAATTGCTGACGAAACAAATTGAGTAGCCGTGCACGCTGCGCGGCATCAAAGTAAATCATCACATTTCGACAAAAAATCACATCAAAGGCTTTAAACTGACTAAAATCCCCAGTAATAAAGTTAAACGAGCTAAAGGTAATCCGTTGCTGAAGTGTCTCTGACATTTTTATCAATGACTTGCTTGGGTCACGGCTGCGCAACAAGTATCGCTTGCGTAAGCTTTCTGACACCGGCTCAATACGTGCACTCGGGTAAATACCACGCTGTGCAGTCGCCAGACACTGCGCAGAGATATCCGTAGCAACAATTTCGAAATCCACGCTGCTATGGTTACGACAAAACTCTTCCATCACCATGGCAATGGTATACGGCTCCTCCCCCGAAGAGCATCCGGCACTCCAAATTCTAAGTGGTCTGCCCTTTTGAATCAGACGCGGTAACTCATCCGTGAGTACCTTAAAATGCGCTGGCTCCCGAAAGAAATCAGTTTTATTGGTGGTGAGTGCATCAATCATCGTTAGCACCTCAGCGTTACTGCCCCGCTGAGTCACATAATCGATGTATTCACCTAAGCTACCAAAGTCGCTCTGTGATTGGAGTTTTCTCAGCCGAGCTTCGATCAAACTCTTTTTATGCGCAGGCAGTTGAATACCTACCTGAGCGTCAATAAAGCGGGCTAACTTTTCATGCGTTGCGGTAGTGAGCTTATCAGCTGCTGACTTCGCTAGATTCATCCATGTCCACTCCCATAAGCTCCATCGCCTGTGTAACCGAACTAATTTCATCCCCTGAAAAAACACGTGCAAGATCGAGTAAGATAATAAAATCATCTTCGTGTCGAGCAATCGCCTCGATATAGTCGGTATTAATTTGATTACCGAGTCGCGGCGGTTGATTGAGACACGCGACATCGATTTCTATCACCTCACACACGCGGTCGGCGAGCAATCCGACCGCAACCTGATCATCGCCTATCGTAATATCAACAATAATGATGCAACTATTAATGGTGAGCGGGTTTTGAGTCAGCCCGAATAAAGCACGCAAATCAACCACAGGTACAACTTGACCCCGTAAGTTGGTAACACCGATTAAGAACTGGGGGGTGCGCGGTACCGCCGTCACACGGCGGTACTCCAACACCTCTTGGATATGACTTATCGCCAAACCAAAGTGCTCATCGTGTAAAATAAACGAGAGAATCTGTTTTGTTGCAGACATTGCATCTCTCCTTAGTAACGCACGAACTCAGTATCATCGCTCAAGTCGATAGCAAAGCCAGGGGCTTGTTGAGCGTGCGACTCAGGCTTTGCTTGAACCCGACGCGTTTGCATCGCCTTTTTGGCATGACTTGATGACGTGCGGGTGCCAGAGTTTGCGCCTTGTGAGCGCTCATCAACGGTAAAGAACTCCATCGCTGTATTCATTTGCTCCGCTTGCGCTGAGAGTTCCTCTGCCGTCGCTGCTAGCTCCTCTGCGGCAGCAGCCGACTGTTGCACGACTTCATCGAGTTGTTGTAAGGCTTTGTTAATCTCGCTAGCGCCTTTGTCCTGCTCAAGTGCTGACGCGCTGATATCTTGAATCAGATCCGACGTCCGAGTGATATTGGGTACTAAAGCGGATAGCATTTCGCCGGCTCGTTCTGAGATCGCTAAGCTATTACGTGACTCTTCCACAATTTCACCCGCGGCGATCTGACTGCGCTCTGCCAGTTTTCTGACTTCGGCTGCGACAACAGTAAAGCCTTTACCATGCTCACCAGCTCGTGCCGCTTCAATAGCGGCGTTAAGCGCTAACAAATTGGTTTGCCGTGCTATTTCTTCAATAATGCCAATTTTTTCAGCAATATTTTGCATCGCAGTGACAGACTGCTTAACCGCGTCACCCGTTTTTTGAGCATCAAGTGCTGCCTGACGCGCAATTTGTTCCGTTTGCTTAGCATTATCAGCACTGTGCCCAATGTTGGCAGTCATTTGCTCCATCGATGAAGAAATTTCCTCGAGTGATGCCGCTTGTTCGGTTGCGCCTTGTGCCACCTGCTGGCTCGTACTGGATAGCTGAATCGAGCCAGACGAAACATTACCTGCCGACTCTTTTACTTCGCCAACAATACCGCGCAAACGTTGGTTCATATTGCGTAACACACCATATATATCCGCATCCCCCGCCGCGCTAGAAAACGTTTGGTTCAAATTACCGCTGCCAATAACCTGCGCGATTCGACTGACCTCATTGACGCGCACGATCACAATAATGGCTGCGAATATGCCCAAACTGATGGCTGTAATCACCGAAGTAAGCAGAACTGCTCGCGTTTGTTGATAATCTGCGTCGGTCTGAGCAACCGCTTGGCTCATTTTCCCGTTACTGCGCTCGACTAATTGCGCCAACTGGGCCTGAGCTTCGTTTAGTAGTTGAGCGCCTTCACCGGTTAACATATCAAATGCACGATTGTTGCCGTTCTCTTGACTCGCTGCTGCCAACAGTTCGAGTTGCTCTGCCAACACGCCGAGCTGCTCGTTGTATTGCGTGACTGAAGTTGACGCTGGTAACTCGCGCATTAAATCGCTGATACGTTGTAGGTTTTCATTAATTCGCTCTTGTAACGCCCGCATGGTGGACTGCTGTTGCGCTAGAATCACTTCTTTTTGTAACGCCTGAATATCACCTAACGCCACCAACATTAACCGCTGCTGTTCTAGATTCAGATCAAGCGTACCGATGTTGCGTTTAAAAAACGCCATAAGCGGTTCGATTTGCTCGTTAGAAATGGCTCTCGCACGGACATTAGAGTTCAATAACGATAACGATATGACTTGTTCAACCACCTCGCGATACCGTGCAATGCTCTGCTCAGTCAAGCTAAATTGATTCAGCTCTTCAGTTGATAGCAAGGGTTTAATGCTTGCCGCACGTTCCTGCATACTATCCGCTTTAGTCGCGATATCGCTTTTAAGCTGCTGCATGGCATATAAATCGCGTTCCAAGATGAAACTTTTAGCAAGACTCGAAAGCTCTTGCATATCGCGTTCTAGGCGAGCCGATTTACGCGCTTGCTCGGCAGGTCCGTTCACAAGACGAGTCATCGAGCTGTTAATATTGTCCGTTGCTCGAAGCCCTTGAAAGCTGGTCAATATGAGCGAGGCGATCAACACGAAGAACGCCGCGATCACCATGGTTTTAAGGTTAATTCGTTTTAACATAGTATACCTACTGGGTTATGCCTCGAATTGCATCGGACGTGCGTCTTCTGCGAGTTGGTTAACATCTAAAATCATTGCGACTCCACCGTCACCAGTAATGGTCGCCCCCATCACCCCAGGCGTCATTTGGTAAAGTGGACCTAAGTTTTTAATAACCGTTTGGTACTGTCCGACAACCTCATCAACGGTAATGCCAAAAGGTTTATCGTCAGTCTTGATAACAATAGTTTGCTCATATTTTGGACGTGCGCCCGCAATCGCAAACGTGTCTCTGAGCCGTAAGCACGGTGTTAAGCGCTCACGATACTCCACTAATCGTGCACCATCTTGCCCTGAATCTTGGGTAGAGGAAGTCTCTATGCACTCCTCGACAGCAACCAAAGGAATGACAAACTGGCTGTCTGAAACCTTCACCATCAAGCCTTCGATGATTGCTAAGGTCATTGGCAAAAGAATACGGATGGTCGTTCCTTGACCACTCTCGCTATGTACCGAGAGGCGTCCTTGTAAACTTTCAATTGACCGTTTCACAACATCCATACCGACACCACGCCCTGAAACGTCAGAGACCGTCGCAGCGGTAGAGAACCCTGGCTCAAATATCAAGCCATAAATTTGTTCATTAGTAAGCTCATTGCCCTCACTTAAAAGGCCATTCGCACGTGCCTTTTCAAGCACTCGTTGAGTATTGATGCCTGCACCGTCATCGCTCACTTCAAGCAAAATTTGGCCATTTAAGTGGCTCGCTTTCAGCTTTATTGTGCCCGCTTCTGGTTTACCTGCAGATAGCCGCTGCTGCGGTGTTTCAAGTCCGTGATCAAGACTATTTCGGATCAAGTGAATTAAAGGGTCACTCAACTTATCGAGTACCACTTTATCCAACTCGGTCTCCTCACCTTCGGTGATAAACTCAACCTGCTTACCTAAACTCTTTGATAAGTCGCGCACCAAGCGCTGAAACCGACCAAAAATTGAACCTATCGGCAGCATGCGAATATCAAAGGCGTTATCGCGTAACTCTAAACTCAACCGTGTAAGCTCTTCTGAAACCTCCGTTAGGTGTTCATCATGAGACTGACTCGCCAGTTGCTCTAGTCGAGCCTTCACGATCACTAATTCACCAACTAACGACATTAAATAGTCGAGCTTAGTTGAAGGCACGCGGATCAGTTGATCTTCAACTTTTTTAGTTTTACGGGTGCTGCTTGATTGCGGTAACTCGCTCTGTCCAGCTGACGGTGCTGCCACTTCACTCGCGCTTTCAGGAGCAGCCGCCGATATGTCGATTTGCCAGTCATCAGCTACAAAAATAAACGCATCCCGTATCGCTGCCTCAGTCGTTTCCGCGCTCAGCACACAAACAAATTGCAAATAACAGGATTCAGCATCAAAGCCGTGCTCCGGCGCTGTTAAGGTTCGAGTAACAGACAAGTGCCCTAAGCTCGCTAACTCGCGCAACACCGGTACACAATCAAAGCCATCTCGAAAGCTAGACTCACTGGGTTTAATACCGATATGCCACAGTCGCGCAGTCGGATGCTCAGTATCGCTATCGTCACACGCATGGGAGTGACTACTATCCCCCACTAACCGATTAAGCTCTGCTAACAACTTATCGCTGTGCTGCCGGATATCCGCGCTTGGCTGCGGATCGTCGAGTAAGTGGTTGATATGGTCGCTCGCCAGCAAAAGCACAGAAGCAAGCGACTCCGTAAATTTCACTGTCCCTTTGCGCGCTTTATCGAGTACCGACTCAAAATGATGGGAAAAGTCAGCTAAGTGCTGATAACCCATCATGCCCCCCGAACCCTTGATGGTGTGCATCGACCGAAACAGCGCGTCAAGCTCATCGCGTTGCGATGGATCACGCTCCAACTCAAGCAATGAACGCTCTATCTGTTGTAGGTGCTCTCGCGCCTCGAGCTGAAAGATGTCTTGACCAGCATCAGACATGAGTCGCATGCTCCATATTGGCGGGATAACCACCCAGTAGTTCAAAGGTACTATCCACCAAGGTGTTGTGACCGATTAGCTTCCACCGCTTTTGTAATCGAGCAGCTGTTTGTATCCAGTACAACAGCAGTTGTGCACCGCTGGTATCAAGTTCTTCGATAGTGCTCAAATCAACAGCACAATCAGCCACGAGTAGCTGGTGCTCTTCAAGCTCTGTTTGCACACGACGAACATCAAAAATGGTCAGTTGTAGAGGCGCGACCCAATGTTTCATAGACAACCCCTAAGCCAGCTTGCTCACGGCACTTAGCAATACATCAGGCTTGAAAGGCTTGACTAGCCAGGCTTTTACACCGGCCGCTTTGCCTGCTTGCTTCATGTCGTCGCCCGATTCAGTGGTTAGCATTAACACTGGGGTAAAACGGTAGGCATCTTTTTGCTTAAGCTGCTTTACAAAGCTCAAACCATCCATGATTGGCATATTGACGTCGGAGATAATCAAATGAAACCGACGACCATCAAGCGCCTCTAAAGCCTTCATACCATCTTCGGCTTCGACCACTTGATAGCCCGCATTTTTAAGCGATAGACCAACAACTTGACGAACTGAAGGAGAATCATCAACTACCAAAATTGATTTACTCATAACGACTCACTCCTAAAAAAATTCAACTTCATTAGATGATGGGTTACCTGCTGTAGCACGCACACCGAGTAACTCGCGCTCAATATCTGTTGTCGCGCGCTCAATACAGCGTTGACGGATATACCGAACATCCGGCACAGCACCGTCGACAAAACTATGTGACCGCCGTATCACGCCGATTAAATCGCGTTGCGTTAACATCAGATGATCAAGAATCTGACTCACACGGTCTTGAAATTGCAGGTGATAAGTCACGTCGGCGATAGCGTGATCAACTTGGCTCTGGGTCTGCAAAAGTACTTGCGTATCGTTTTCCATACTCGTCAAGCCGCCTTTCACATCCGCCAAAAGGCTATCGAGCTCGCTTTTTAACGCTTCACGACTGTCTCGCGCAGCGGCAAACTCGGCTTTAACCATCGAGCTGAGGTTATCAATCGTATCTGAGAACTGCGCGACCGACCGATCAATACTGTCCCCTACTTGCGCCGAACGGTTCGCTAACACGCGCACCTCATCAGCAACAACTGAGAAGCCGCGTCCCGCCTCGCCAGCTCTGGCAGCCTCGATAGCCGCATTGAGTGCCAGTAGGTTAATTTGTTCGGCAATCTTTGTTACTTCAGCAGATGAACTGGACAATGAACTGAGGCGGTTATCAATGCTCTCCAAAGCGCCTATCACCTGATGTTCATGCCGCGAGGCTTCCTCGAGCTTTTGCCAAAGGTCACTAAATGCAGTAGACAGCCCGCGTAGCACCTGAGTGATGCTGTTATGTCTTGCGTTGACCGACGATTCATCGATTGACTCGGAGACGTCTGATAACATCTGGTGCATCTGCGAGAAGTTGACACTCAACGAGTTACCCGACTTATCAATATCTGTTTGACAGGCTTCCAGCGTTTTAAGGATATAGCTCAGCGAATCGACCAAACCTGTCTCATAGGCTTTAAACTCATCTTCGTTAATTTGCGCCGCGCGCAGCGTTTGGTTTTCTTCACGCAATTCGCAAAGCGTTGAGACATGACTCTGCGCCGTCAAATGATCCAGCTCCATTAACCAGAATAGCGATACAAGCGCAACACCCGCTAATGCAAGCACCAGTGCTGAACTCAATGGCGCTTCGATCAGCAGCGCGCAAATACCTGCGCTGAGTACAAATAAAAAAAGAAAACGTCTAATTACCATAGCAATGCCCTGTCTTAGAAGCTTGGCAAATAGTACCCAGCGCAGCGCAGTTGTCCTACTCGTGAAAATACCTATTTTTAAAACTTTATCGAATGTTGCACAGGTGTTGTATACTTGCTAAAAAGGACGTTAACGCATAACCAATGGACGAAACTATGCAGCAGACCGTGTACGTCGTGGACGACGACGAGCTTATTCAAGAATCTCTCAGTCTGGCATTTGAACAACACGACTTTGCAGTCGCTTGCTTCTCTACCGCTCAAGATTTTTTATCACACTCACAACATCACGAACTGCCCGACCAAGCGGCTCTGGTATTAGATTTAAGCCTACCGGATATGCATGGGCTAGAAGTCCAAACTCAGTTAACTCAGCTCGGCGTGGCGATACCCATTATTATTTACTCAGGAACCGCGGATGTTCCCCATACCGTCAAAGCGCTGACTCAAGGTGCCTACACCTTGCTACAAAAGCCGGTATCAATAACGACGCTGGTTAAAACAGTACAAAAAGCGGTCGCCGAGTTTTCGACAGCACAGCGGCAACGTCAACGCGTCAAACAGGCACAAGAGCAGATCAATAAACTTTCAAAGCGTGAGTGTGATGTGGCTAGGCTTGCCGCTCAAGGGTTGTCAGCACAAAAAATAGCCGAAACATTGTTTATAAGTCCGCGTACTGCCGAGGCTCACAAATCAAATATTTTTAATAAACTTGGCATCAACTCCGTCGCTTCCTTGGCTCAGTACTTTGCGTTAGCAGACACCCACCACTAAAATTCGGTATTTTCACGAATATCCGAAAATCATTTTTACAGGTAATATAGAGGGGTTAACAAATGGAGTTTGCATGTTATGTCCCAGCCCCCTCGCCTCTTAGTCCTCGACGACCAGGCTTTCATTGGTCAAGCGATCAAGCATATTTTATCGGGCTGTGAATGCGAGTGTGAGTTCACCACTAAACCGTGTAAGTTTTTTGGTCTCATCGCCAGTGGACAGTTTACTCATTTGCTGATCGACCTGTTAATGCCTGATATGGCGAGCGAACAAGTCATCATGATGCTCACACGGATGCGCTGTAAGTTACCAATTATTATTATGAGCGGTGGCGATGCCTCTATTCTGCAAACGGCTGCCGTCAACGCCCAAGAACAAGGTTTACAGGTACTAGGAACACTGAGCAAGCCGTTTTCAAAAGAGGCATTGTTGGCGATCATTAAGCACAAATCTCGCCCCAATTTAGCGCCAACATTAAGTTCATCAAATACCCTGAGTTTTGATGCAGTGGATATTAAATTTGCTTTATCAGCACGGCAGTTTTATTGCGTATATCAACCTAAGATATGTCTTTTGACCGATAAAACGATCGGCTTTAAGAGCCTGCTACGATGGCAGCGTCCGGACAATGGCGTGCTGCATTCAGAGGACTTTCTTGCTATCGCCGAAACGCTCGCAGTCGTCGATTCGTTAACCTATTATGAAATCAACGAGTCACTCGCATGGTTGGCTAACCTGCAGTCTCGCATCGCCAACACGTCAATGACCATGGCTATTAGTATCTCCATTCATGTACTCGCCAAGGCTGAACTAGGTAACGTATTACACTCAACCTGCGTTCGACATAAACTTAAACCCGAACAAATTGTCATCGAGGCGCCGATAACTATCGCCAACCATGTATCGGCACTAGAACACCTGACCAGATTGCGTCAAAACGGGTTTCAAGTTGCTCTTGACCTACCGAAGGTGAGCGATGAGACGGAGCATCATCAGACCATACAGCAGTTAAAAGCACTCGGTTGCGAGTTGCTACAGGATTTTTACTACGCCAAGCCGATGCAGCCAGCGCAAGCCGAAGATTGGTTCAGTAAGAAGCTCGGTAGCGAATCAGCACGCCGCAGTGATATTTTCAGTGAGATCACCGAAAACCAAACCATTCAGTTTAACTATATTACCGCGTTTATTCATCAATTTATGGGCTTTGAAATCGCCCTAGTGTCGTTGCTCGAGCAGAATAGCGTATATATCAAAGCGCCTGTCGGGCTGGATCATCAGTGTGTCGCAGTGGAAAACAGCCTTTGCCTTCATGTGATGAACAATAATGCGGTGACCGTATTCGAGGACCTAACGCAACGCCCTGATGTCACCCAGAGTATGCTTTCCTCGATGCGTGATAAAGTTAAATTCTACGCGGGCTTTCCGTTCTGGGGCGACAATAGATTGTTTATTGGTTCGGTCTGCGTCATGGGCTCTGAGCCTTATCAACTCACTCAACGGGAGCTCAGCGTACTCGATAGCTTGGCACGATTAGTTGAGTTTGATGTAGCGCATAGAACACTATCCACAGCAGGACAGCCAGCACAGCTTGCGATCGCTGTTAAGCGACTTAACAAAATCATAGATATTGCCAAGCAACTGAGGCTTCATTTAACAATGATCCGCCTGACCTTCGCCACATCCGAGGCGAATCAGCTCAATAGTAAGGTACTTAACCAGCAAATACGACCGTGGGACATTATCACACCGCTATCGGAAACCACGTTACTGGTTACGCTTCAACATCGAGTCATGGCGCCAGAAATTAACGCCCTATGCGAACGTCTTTTCGCCCATACTGAACTAGCAGAAAAGCTGGAGCAGACCGAGTATGCAACCTTTAGCGGCATTGAGCTGACCAATATCCAAACCCAGTTAACAGCGTTAAAGCCGCACCCAATAAATGCCTCAACTCGCTAGTTGTTGATGCACCACTTGGCTCAATTGTTCTTGCGTGTACGGTTTTTGCAGCACATCTATTGCCTCAGGGTTATTGAAGTCATTGTAACCACTGGTCAATACAACTTTAAGGTGCGGATAAAATTGATCACAGTGGCGTTTTAAGTCAAACCCAGAAACACCGCCTGGCATCACGACATCTGAAAAGACTAAGTCAAACTGATTATCGGTCTGCAACAGCTGCAGCGCCTCTGCTCCAGTAGATGCGGTCGCAACGTCATAGCCATAGCGCAACAATGTTTTAGCCGTGGTCTCAAGTAACAGTTCTTCATCTTCAACAACGAGGATGCGTTTTCCGCGCAAGTCAACGCTTAGCAGCTGTTCATCAGGCTCGGTTGCCTGCAATAATTGATGTGTGTTCGCAGATAAGGGAAACGTCAAATGGACTCGTGTTCCGGCTCCCAACTCGCTCTTAATATCAAGAGACCCGCCAGATTGAGTAACAAAGCCGTACACCATACTTAAGCCGAGTCCAGTGCCTTTATCCGAACATTTGGTGGTATAAAATGGCTCGACAACCTTATTTATCTCGGTCTCATCGATGCCGTGACCGGTGTCAGAAACTGAAATAGATAAATATTCTACACAATGTGAGTTTGTCAGGATTGTGCTCGAAATCGTGAGCTCACCACCTTCGGACATCGCATCTCGACTATTAAAACATAAGTTCATCAGCGCTGACTGAAATTGTGCTGCATCAACGTATAGATAGGCCGTATCGTAATCAATGTCGACATTAACCAAAATACGCGCAGGCAGGGTACGCTCAAGTAACTCAACCGTTTCTTCTAACAACCCTCGCATTTCGATTATTTCTGGGTGCAGATCTTGTTTTCGGGCAAAGGCCAGCAGTTGTTGGTTAAGCCGCGCGCCTCGCTCTGAGGCCTTTATTATGAGCTGAGCTGTACGCTTTAAACGATCATCATCCGCGAGTTGCCAAGCTAGCAGCTCCGCATTATTCATTATCACCGTTAACAGATTATTAAAGTCGTGCGAAATACCGCCCGTTAATTGACCTAATGCCTCCATCTTTTGTGATACAAATAACTGCTGAGTCAGTTCTTTATGCTCGGTGATATCGGACGCCACGGCAGCCAAACGGCTTGCTTTACCATTCGGGTCATCTCTCTCAAGGTGAATCGGAAACACGCGATCACTGATCCACCGCACCGAGCCATCGGGACGAACAATTCGGTACTCCATGACGACAGGCTTGTATAAACTCTGCTCGCGTAACGCCGATACAGTGTCTTTATCATCAGGATGCACACTGTCAAACCAACTATTGGTATTTTTAACAACGTCAGCAACAGGACGCCCATACACACGCTCAAACGCAGGTGAGAGATAAATGAGCTTCTTTAGCTGCAAATCTTCCAACCAAAAGATCTCATTAATTCGCTCAGCGAGCTCCAAGAACCGACCTTCGCTTTGCCGCAGTTGTAATTCCACGCGATTACGTCGGTACTCTGAGCGCAGCATGGCAAGAATAATAAAGGACATGACCAAAATCGTACCGAGCAATGATACGAAAAACCAAAGCTGCTGGTTTTCACGGTCTTTTATCAGGTTGCGCATGAGTTGACGTTCGAGGAGATGAACTTGCGCTTGGAAGCTATACGCTTCGTCGTTTAGGTGGAGGGAGTCATCTTCATCATTCAGTTCTGACTGAAAGTCACGCAACAAGGCACGAAATTTATCTCTTAGGTCAATGTTGTTGAGCCGCTCGCTTACCGTGGTGAAGCTATAAAGCGCAGATTGAATACGATCGACATAATACGCTTGCCGAAGGGGATTAGAATCAGGCGTCATCGACAACCCAAGCAAACCGCTGCCAAAGTCATCTGCGGCTACATCAAGAAGCTCAAGCGTTTGAATGCGATAGGCCACTTCGCGTTCTTTATTGACGTGAAGCCCGACCAACAACAACACGAATATTGAGAAGCCGATAGCGACAATAATCAGCTGAGACGAAATCATTCGCTGCTGATGCTTATAAATTTTAGACATCCCGTCAATCGTTTCCATGGCGTTAAAACAACCTATTCAGCATCATAGCCCAATGGCTAGAATAAAAACAGGCTGTTTTATGCTCACTTAAACGCACATTGATCGCACTTTTCTATGTCGCGGTAAAGCTTTTGCGCTTCAATCATTGCGTGCTGAATCGTCATTTGCTTGCCCAACGAAACGACTCCGACCTTATCTTTGGTTTTAGCACAACCCTGCTGGTGCACCAACCGCATCACTTGTCCATTATCTAATTGGCCAATGCCCAAAACGTAATACCGCACTGCATATTCCTTTATCTAAAAGTATAAACATTCAATATTGATAAAGGATAAAAAAAATATCAGCCAAGCACTATACGTAAAAATACTTATAATGATGCATCCAGCGCCCGCGACGCCTTAATTAGATGAGTTATCACTGGTTGATCGCACCACATCTCTAAACGACAGTTTTAGCGGCTTTAACCGCGTTGTCACCCAAAGCCCGAGTAACCCCACGCAACCGAAGAAAAGAGTGAGTCCGACACCGGCGATTAATCCCGCGGGTAGTGACATTAGAAACCCACTGAATCCCCTATAGCGAGTACCAAAGAAATCAATATATCCAAACCCAAATAGCGAGAAAAATCCGACCAAAAGGAACAGCGAGAAGATGCCCACACCTACGCTGCGTAGGAGAAAGATAATCAATTGGCGTTTTGCCACTTTACCTGCAATAACAGTTACATCCCGACAATCATCGGTCATGAGAGCCCCAAAAAAATAAACATATAGTAGTGATTACATTACCAGCCGTCATAGTCAAATAGAAGTCTTAATAACACTTTATGAACATTTTGTGACGTTAATTGACACGTTAGTCATTTTTATAGCAGTTATTCATCATGTTTTGTTTAGTTTTTCTTTATAGTACATTTTCACAATCATTCAGAAGACTGACTCGATCATGCTAATTTTAAGTAGACGTGCTGGCGAAACCTTAATCATAAACGATAATGTAAAAATCACCGTTGTGAATGCCACAGACTCTCAAGTAAGCTTGGGTATTGAAGCCCCCAAAGAGGTCCGAGTTCACCGCGAAGAAGTCTATCAACGTATACAAGTTGAGAAAAACAACGAGCCATAACGGCTAGCGCGTAAAAAACGCGATCTATACATAATTATCTGCTATGTTGTTATTTGAATGTTAACTTCATTTGGATTGTTATGACTGAATATCAGCTTTCAAAGGATTTACACCGCATCGCGCTCGGTGATAATTCAGCGTTCGAACGATTTTATCAAGCAACGTCTCCGCGGCTCATGAGCGTCAGTTATGCAATATTGCGCGAGCGCACATTAGCAGAAGAAGCGTTACAAGATACCTACTTAAAAATCTGGCATGCCGCATCCGATTACCGCAGTGATGCCGGTTCAGTGATGTGTTGGATCACCAGCATGGTGCGTTACCGCGCCATTGATATGCTCAGACACGCCCGCCGCCAGCCGTTAACCAGTCAGGATATCGAGCAACTGCTCGATCAACAGGGTGGCGACGCGCTGCCAGTAACCGCCGCTGACACCGATAAACTGGAACATTGCATGTCCGACCTTGATGGCACGCAACGCCAGTCCATTCATCTGGCATTTTTGTATGGACTCAGTCATCGCGAAGTCAGTGATTACTTAGGTGAAGCGCTGGGCTCGATAAAAAGTTGGATACGCCGAGGTCTCGAGAGTTTAAAGAGGTGCCTGCAATCATGAACTATCACCATAATGATGAACTCATCGAAGGGCTCGCTCAGCGCTACGTGACCGGATTGATGCGTGGTCAAGCACGCGCACGCTTTCGTAGTCTAGTCAGCGAGTACCCGCGTATCGCACAGCAAGTCACCCTCTGGGAACAGCACCTCAATGGGCTTGCCGATCAGCTCAAACCAATGCAGCCACAACCGAAGGTTTGGCAAAACATTCAGCAACGGTTGTTTACTACAACGCGCACAAGTAATCCGTTTTGGCGTATCTTTGGCGGTCTCGCCGCCGTCACCGCTGCTGTTTTATTAATTGTAGTGATTCAGCTACAAACGCAAATCCCAGAAGTACCAGTAGTTGATCGCATTGCCCTGATCAAAGACGAGCAGCAGCTCACATTATGGGTACTCAACGTAAAGCCCGACAGCATCAAGGTAACCCCGCAGCCCAATGTCGAGGCACGTAACGATAAAGATTACGAGCTATGGATGTTGCCTAAAGACGGCAGCGCCCCCGTTTCACTGGGGCTACTACCCGAATCGTCGACGGCAAAGGCGTTGGACCCACCAGCGGAATTTCAGCTAGCACAAGTGGGCGCTTTAGCGGTCAGTCTTGAGCCTACCGGCGGCTCGACCACCGGCGCACCCACGGGACCCGTGCTCTACACAACAGATATCATAACTTTGTAAAAATAATTTAGATTTTTTGCATCCAAAGCCCTCTCTGGTTCGGATAGGTAATGAATACCTATAAAAATCAGAGAGGGTTGTTATGAAAAACACAGTATTTAAACAGTCTGCACTCGCCGGCGCTATCGCACTGACCGTATCCGCCGTGGGCGTTGTTGCTACTTTTAACGTAAATGCATCCAGTCACCGCGAAGCACCTAACATTTCGCGCTTTCCAGCACTCGATTCAACCGACTTCTATTTATTCAACAGCTATGAACCTGGACGCGAGGACTACATCACAGCGATCGCCAACTATGTCCCTTTGCAAGACGCCTATGGCGGTCCTAACTACTTCGCGATGGATCCTGCTGCGGTTTATGCGATCCACTTTGACAGTGATGGCGACGCACAAGAAGACCTCACGTTTGAGTTCCGATTTGACCACACCTTACCTAATGGCGGCGTCAAATTGCCTGTCGGTGATAAAACCGTCAGCGTTCCACTCAAATTAATCGGTCAAGTATCGGCGATGGACCAAAGCGCACTGAACTTTAATGAGCAGTATCAGGTTAATGTCATCAGTGGTGGCCAAATGTCGGGTACCTCAGCACCGGTAACGACCACCGGCGGCGCAGAATCATTCACTAAGCCGATTGCCTTTGTCGGTGAGAAAACCTTTGGCAGTGCAGCCGGTTACGCAGATTACGCGAACCAGTACGTGTATGAAATTAACGTGCCTAACTGTTCAGCTCCGGGCCGTCTATTTGTTGGTCAACGCAAAGACCCCTTTGTGGTTAACTTGGGTGAAACCTTCGACTTGGTCAACTATGTTCCAATCGAAGCGGGCGCCTTCCCGGGTGGTATCGAGCAAAGTGACGCCAACGACGACCTCGCCGACAAAAACGTCAATACCATTGCACTTGAACTGCCTAAAAGCTGTGTGACAGGCGACGGCAACGGTGTTGTCGGTGCGTGGACCACCGCTCATGTTCCACAAGCACGTTTACAAAACCCAAATGCCAACTTCGAAAAACCCGAAGTAAACGGGGGTGCACTGGTGCAAGTTTCACGCTTGAGCTCGCCGTTGGTCAACGAACTCGTCATCGGCATTGATGATAAAGACACATTCAACTCTGCACATCCGAGCGAAGACGGTCAATTTGCCGATTACGTCACCCATCCTACCTTACCGGTTATTTTAGATGTGCTGTTCAACGAGCCAGTGAACGCCACATTGGGAACCAGTATTGAGTCGCTTGCACCTAGCAATTACCCACGTACCGATCTAGTGGCGGCGTTTTTAACCGGCTTTGAAGGTGTGAACCAACAAGCATCGGTCACGGCATCAGAGATGTTGCGCTTAAACACCGCGATTCCAGCCACACCGGCCGATCAACAATCCGCGTTCGGTGTTGCTGGTGATGACTTAGCAGGCTTCCCAAATGGTCGTCGCCCGGGTGATGACGTGGTGGATATCGCCTTACGTGTGGTTATGGGTGCCTTGTGTCACGACATCCCGGTTAACGGCGAACCAACCAATCTAGGCTTCTGTACACCGGATCAAGCGCCTGTCGGCAACGTACCCTTTACCGATGGTGCCCCGATTGATGCGAGCTATATCGATACGCAGTTCCCGTACTTAAAAACCCCGATTGCTGGCTCACCTAACCAGTAAGCTGAGGAGGGATAAATTATGAAAACGTTATATACGCTCTCTCTCGCGGCTGCAGCTGTGCTTCTTGCCAGCTGCGGCGGCGATAGCGACGATAACCTGCCACCGGCAGCACGCGACGCTAACTATACGGTCGAAGCCGACACCACATTGATGGAGCAGTTGAATGGCTTTGACGGTAATGACGATGAACTGACCTACTCTGTCGCTTCCGATGTTGATGTTGGCGAATTAACGGTGAGCCAAGACGGTTCGTTTAGCTACACTCCGCCGCTTGAATACACTGGCGCGGCGATGTTTAGTTACAGCGTAACCGACGGTGAGTTTAGTGATACCGGTAATGTCACCATCACGGTTGAAGCACAAACTGTATCAACCGCCAACTATGTGCGTGATGCGTTTACCCAAGATCCTCGTGATGAACCATTATCCGTTAACGGACGTGAGTTTACCGATGATGTCGCCGATACCGCTGAGTTTGCCGATCTGGTGTCGGAGGGTCAGCAATGATGTTAAGTGCCTTGATTTTGATGACGGGCCTTATCAGCGCACCATCGGATCAAAGCGAATTACTGTGGCAGCCTGAGGCTGCCACAGTGCCTACCGATATCTCGCAGGCTGAAACGGCCTACCAGCAACAACCCGATAATATCGATTTGGCGGCCGATTTGCTTGATAAATACTTGCGCGAGGCGCGGATAGAACAAGGGCACTATTTTCTTAATCGTGCCAATGAATTGATTACTGACGTCGGTTCAACACACACGGATCGCGATTGGTTGATTGCCGTCGCCGATACGTTGCAGTACCAACATAATTTCGCACAGGCGCGTAACGTGCTGGATCGCGTGCTGAGCGAGACGCCCCGCGATACCCGTGCACACCTGATGCTGGCACGCATCGCACTCACCCTTAACGAAACCGATGTCGCTCAACAACACTGTACCGCATTGCTAGGTAGCACGGCGTTAGGGATTGTTTCGACCTGCTTGCTTGAGGTTCAAGGACGCGCTGGCGATCTTGAACGTGCCTACACGCAACTCAAACAATTACATCAGCAACAACCGAAGGCGGCTCAATCAGCGATCGCTCACTGGCGTTTACAGATTTTAACCGAGCAAGCCTTATTATTAGGTGACTACGAGGCGGCACAACAATGGACAGCAGCGATGCCGGCACCCTTGCATGTGGTGGATCAAAAACGCCGCTTAGACAGTTACCTCTGGGACGCCGATGCGCAGGTGCCTCAATCGCTCATCGCCGATTGCCAACACACTCCGGTAGATAGCATTACTATCCGTTTAGCCTGGGCTGAAAAACGCAACCAACACGGTGAGTGTTGGCAAGATTATGCGCGCGAGCGTATGCAATTGCGTGTAATGCGCGGCGAAAAACTGCACAGCGCCGACATTGCTTACTACTTTACGTATGTTGAGCCCGACGCTGAACAAGCAATGTACTGGGCGCAACAAAACATCGATGTGGCACAGGAGCCCTTCGATTATCGTCTACTCTCAGCGGCCGAAGCGCTGCAACCCAACCAGGAGTCCGCACCATGAATGCTGTTCGCAGGGTTTTCTTTGCACTGGTATTGCTCACTGGCGCACTACCGACAACGCAAGCGCACACCTTCAGCACGTCGTTTATTAACATTAGAGCGCAAGCCGAAGGCCTCACTATTCGCTGGCAACTGACCTTTCACGATCTCGTCGCATTGAATCAGGCGTGGATGCCCGAAGCCGGAATCAGTGGCGAGCTACTCAACAATAATCTCGATCAGCTACAACGCTTTGCGCAGCAAATGTTGGTGTTACAAGCGGGTTCCGATCGGTGTCAACTTGAGCTCAGTGATGAATCACCTTGGTCGACCATAACCTTTGCCCGCGAACAGTATATTGTCCTGTCGCTAAACGGCAACTGCCAAGCGGATGCCTTTTCACAACTCGCAATTGATGGCGTGTGGCAAGAACTCCCCGACCACAAAATTATCGTCGAAGGCGATGTGCTCGGCAAAGCCCCCCGCCACGTGCTAGACCAAAACACCCCACAATTCACCCGGTAGCGTGCGCATTGTGCGCACGGTCCGATCTGCATGTCGCGCGTAACGTGCGCATTTTGCGCACGGTCCAATCTGCACGTCGCGCGTAACGTGCGCATTTTGCGCACGGTCCGATCTGCACGTCGCGCACAATGCGCGACTTACGCCCATGGGACGATATCCGGCACCGACGTAGCGTGCGCATCCTGCGCACGGTCCAATCTGCATGTCGCGCACAATGCGCGACCTACGCCCATGGGACGATATCCGGCACCGACGTAGCGTGCGCATCCTGCGCACGGTCCAATCTGCATGTCGCGCACAATGCGCGACCTACCACACCGACGTAACGTGCGCATCCTGCGCACGATCCAATCTGCACGTTGCGATAACATTTGTATAGTCATATTGGATAAAATCGATTAGCATTTAGGTTTGGCGTTAATTTGATGTGACTATGCAACTAAAACGGACGATTTCAGCTTCGGTCATTATTAACGTTGCGGTAGCGACGTTATTCGGCGCAATAGCAACGCTGGTGCAACCCTACTTCCTGCCCCCCAGCCAACTTCCACTGCTATCCGCCACGTGCGTTATTGCAGGCTTTATGGTCAGCGCCATTTACTTCGGTTATGTATTGCAAAAATATTGGCTTACCCGACTGGCAGGCGCCGCGCTGTTTGTCTTTGGGATAATTCTACTGTTCGTTGAGCCCATCACCCTCGCCCTATCCAACGGTATGCCGCCGCTCACCATGCGGTTATTTGTGTTAATGGCGGGCGCCACGTTTTGCGTATTTAAAGTCGCCGGACTTTATCGCGCGCTCGGTCTGGCAACCAGTATCTACGGTCTTGTCGTCGGTGTATTCGACTTGTACTGTCTGTTCACCATGGACGCCACCCTCGCCAGCCAGCTAAATGTGTTCGAGGTCTCCTTATGTGCGTTTGTCATCACGGTCGTATCCGCGACACTGCTGGCGATGGAATGGTCAGACGAATATAACTACACCATGCTTTCACCGACCAGTTGGCTGACCATCTCACTGACACAGTTCACCGTCGCATGTCTTTGGACTTACGTATCAACGAGCCAAATCAACAAGATTTTAGAGGTCGGCGACTTCATCACCATGAGCGACCCGATTCTGATTGCCGCGCAAACCAGCTTAATGGTTTACTTCGTCGGCTTCGTGTTTTCTATCGTGCTCACCTTCGCATTTTTTACCAACACACGTCTTCGCGTAGAAAAAGACAAAATTAGTTATATCGCGCAACATGACAGCACTACAGGCCTGTACCGACGCTCCTATCTCGAACAGTACATTCAAAACCACTTAGATAATCACGGTCACTCCGGCTGGGTAATATTTATCGACTTAGATGGCTTCAAACCAATCAATGATAGCCTCGGGCAAAGCACCGGAAACATTGTTCTTACAACCATCGCAAAGCGGCTGCTCGACGACAAACCTCATTTTGCCAAAGTCGCTCGTTTTAGCAGTGATGAGTTCATCATCTTCGTAAAAACCGTTAAAGACTTTAAAGTTGAAGACTACTGCCAACAGTTAATAAACCTCATCCGTGAAAAAATCGCCATCGATGAGTTTTACCTGCATGTCACCGCAAGTTTGGGTGTTTATCGCATCGAAAACCGTGAAACCAGTGCCGAAGACGCCATTCAACGCGCCGATGTTGCGATGAGTTCAGCTAAAAAATTAGGTGGCAATAACTTTGTGCTCTATCAGGATAAAATGGCGAAGCACTACCACGAAGCCCTCTGTTTACGTAATCGCTTGCAGATAGCTCTCGATAACAACCAGTTAGATGTGCACTATCAGCCCATTATCGATGCCCAGTCGGGAGGAATTAAAGCCGTTGAGGCACTGGCGCGTTGGCCGCAACAAGACGGCAGCTTTATCTCGCCAGGTAAGTTTATACCGGTTGCCGAGCAAACAGGACAGATCACACAACTGAGTCAATTCGTGATGTCAAAAGCCATTCGCGATATGGCACCTATGTGCCGAAAGCACGGTATCCGTCTGTCACTCAACCTGTCTGTGCAGCAGTTTCATCAGACCGATATAGCACAAGACCTGATTAATCTGTGCAAAACATATCACTTCAATCCGTCAGATCTGTGCGCTGAGCTCACCGAAAGTGTAGTCGCCAAAGACATCAAACTTGTAAAACAGAAGCTCACAACCTTAAATGAGGCGGGTATTCAAATTGCGATTGATGATTTCGGTACGGGGTATAGCAGTTTGTCCTACCTGAGCGATTTACCTATCGACATTCTCAAAATCGATAAATCGTTCACAGACCAAGTCACACAGGCAAATACCGAGTATCCGCTAGTTGACTCGATAATTTATATGGCGCAACAGCTCAACAAAACAATTGTTGTGGAAGGCATAGAGGATGCAGTGCAGCACGATTATTTTAGTGCCCGAGGATGCCATTATTTACAAGGCTTTAAATTCTACAAACCCATGCCCCTGGCAGACCTCAACATCGCGTAGCGTGCGCATTTTGCGCACGAAAAGATACGCACGTCGCGCGTAACGTGCGCATTTTGCGCACGGTCCAATCTGCACGTCGCGCGTAGCGTGCGCATTTTGCGCACGGTCCGATCCCCACGTCGCGCACAATGCGCGACCTACCACACCGACGTAACGTGCGCATTTTGCGCACGAAAAGATCTGCACGTCGCGCACAATGCGCGACCTACCACACCGACGTAGCGTGCGCATCCTGCGCACGAAAAGAGCCCCACGTCGCGCACAATGCGCGACCTACGCGAAATCGCTGCTTAAACAATCACGGCCGCGATATTTTGCTTTGTAAAGCTGTTCGTCGGCGCGGTTGTAAATGGCACGAAAATCATCGCCCTCGACGTTGAATGTAGCACCAATACTCACCGTGGTGGTTATTTCTGTTTGGCAGAGCTTAAACGGCTTTTGTTGAACCAACTGACGGAGACGATTAAGCGTAGCATGAGCACGGGTGGTGTTACTCTCGTTCAAAATAACCACGAACTCCTCCCCACCCAGCCGCGCAATAATGTCCGTTTTACGCAAGCCCTCTTTTACACGTTGCGCCAGCTGCATTAACACTTCATCACCCGCCTCATGGCCGTAACTGTCATTAACACGCTTAAAATAATCAATATCGATAAGCGCAAATACAAACTCACCAGGTTGCATGATAAACAGCTGCTTCGTTACGTAACGGGTAATAAACGAACGGTTCGCTAAACCTGTTAACTCATCGGTTTGAGCAAAAACCTCCAATTCCGACTTTTCCGCGTGCAACGACTTCACGAGCTTATGTTCATTCAACAGCATTTGTATCGACTTAGTCAGGATCTGAAACGTTTCTAACTCGAGCGAACTAAACTCATTTTCGCGAGCCGATGGGCTCGAAAAACTCAAGGTGCCCCATAAATGACCATTTAAATACAAGGGTGCACCAATGTAAGTTTCAAAATTAAACTGCTGATAGCTCGGGTGGTTACGATACACTGGGCACTCAGAGGCTTTTACCGTGTAGGTAGTTGCCTTGTTATTTAGCGTCACTGAACAATAGGTTTGCCCCAAGCTTAATTCTGTTTCGGGGTCAATCGGAGCTAAGCGAGAGTGGACCCATTTAATGATATAGCAGTCGTCGATCGCCTTGCTGACCAAACCAACATCCAGCCCCAAATAGTCGCAACCTTCTTGCAGTACCATATTGATCGCCTCGCTGCGATCGGGCCCTCGGTTTTCGTGGGTTGCTGCGGTATACACTCGCTTCAATAAATGCAGCACCGCATTATTAGCCGTCTCGTCAGAGATGAGTACAAAAAAACCGTTGACCACACCCGCGTCGTGATCAATATAAGGAATATATCGGGCACTCCAATAGCGTACACGCCCATCACGCAAACGAATGTGCTTAGAAAAATGGCATTTATCGCCGGCTAAGGCTCGATTCTGAAATTCAAATACATCGCCAAGTGAGTCCTCACTAAAAATATCAGCGACGTGTTTTCCTTCGATAGGCTCTTCGAGGTCTAAAAACTTTTCATAAGCGGGGTTGATATAGCGATAAATTTTGTCTTTATCAATGTAAGCGACAAATTCGTCAGCAATATCCAATAATTTTTTCTCGTAACTCATCCAACTCCAACGTCCAGTCCGTTGCTATTTCCCGAGGTCAGCAGATACATCTATCAACATATCGCTAATTCCCAAATCCTTTTGGGATCGAGAAGTATACAAGCAAAATCTAAAGTTGCCAAAAAATGATTGACCTATGTCAACAACGTAACTTTTATCAAAGCTTACAGGCGAGCACAACAACCAATCTGTCTTTTTAATGTATCAAAAAGTTCATAAAAAACTGTTGAACTATCTTTACATAAAATTTACATTAGCCAAAAATATTAGATAACAACTTATTAATAAACACCTATTGCTAGTTTCTTTAACCCCGAGGGATTAATTATGAACAAATGGATCTTGGCGCCTACGCTTGCCGCAATTCTTGCAACTTCCGGCTGTATGTCTAACGGGTCAGGTAACGAACAGGCAGCAACAATGAACCGTGTTGATGCTATCGCTACATTATCTGAAAACATTGAGAAAGTTGGCTTCAATCGGGTCGAGGTCAGTCCTGGTGTCGATGAAGTGCTAAATATTTGCGCGTCAATTTTAGAGCGCCAATACAGTGTGATGGATGAATACCGCACACAAGCAGAAAATCACGCTGATGTACAAGCCTTTTTGTATGCTCACCAAGGCAAAACCCCCGAACAGCTGCAATTAGCTATCACCGAGTTCGATGCGGGAGCGACTTCAGAGGAAGACAAAATTGGTCCTAAAATTGTGGCATATCAAGCCTCGATTGATGAGGTCACTCAGCGTAATACCCAATTAGGTATCGAGCTTACTGCACAGCTAATCAAATTGGGTTATCTAACCAGTCAGTACGGTGGTGAAATTGCTAAAGCGACCGCGGCCAATTGGCTTGGCGGTATGATGAAAGCAGATGACGAGCGCACCGCTGACAATGATGTTGCCTTGGCGATATTGCGTGCTAAAGACCAGTTAGAGCTGGCTTCGGATGCAAACGAATTAATTTCGTTAGAGCAAGAAACCATCGAGGCTATCGATGGCTTGCAAGAAGAACTCGAAGCCAAAGGCTAAACGTGCGTATATCTGCGTTAACGCTAGCAGTGGTGTCACTGTTAGCGTTCAGTACGCCACTGCATGCGCAAGATCAACCGCAGTGGGTCACTGAGCTGCCTTCTTCTGATCGTGACACTTATCGGGCTGTGGCGACCGCTGAAACTCATGCGCAAGCAACACAAACCGCGCTCGCTGCAATTGCAGAGCAGGTTGCCGTGTCCTTGCGCAGCGAGTCATTGAGTGTATACGACAAGCAAACCAGCGCACAGGGCACGGATACGCAAAGCCAATTCAGCCTGACGGTGGCTGGACAATCAGTGCCGCTGCAGTTCAGTAATATAGCGCCCGAACAAAGCTACCGCCACGCCGACGGCACAGTCAGTGTCAAAGTGGCAGTTAAAAAAGCCGCTGTTCACGATTTCCTGAAGAACCAAATTGATCAATACAGCGAATTACGATTCCCGACACAAGCCGATTCGCAACAACAGTTATTATGGTTGCTTCGCTACAAGCAGCCGTTGCAGACGGCCAACGCTTACGCCCTTGCGTTAGCACAGCTCGACCCCTCGCAAACAGATAACCCATTTAACCAGCAGCTGGTTGAGTTAACACGCGTTGAACAATCACTGGGACTGCGAGTGATAGCGAGCCGAGATTTAAACGTCATAGCGGGCGTGATTCAGCGAAACACCCCATCGCAGAGTCAACCTGACTTATGGCTGCAACTTGAGCAACAGGCACAACAACGCCAAAGCAATACGGGTTATTTACACCGCCAACAGTTAATTGCGTCGGTTACCGAGCCACAGTCGCCCTTTCGTCAGTTACACCAACAAATTATCGAAGTCATCGGCACCGGAGCGACTCCCGAAGACGCGGCTACCGATGCTCAGAATCAACTTAAAGCAATGGTCGCACAACCCGTTTCAAACTGGTTGTTCGACGCCAGTATAGAATAGGAAAACCTCATGAAGAACACGTTAAAAATTGCCTTATCCCTTGCAGCTGTCGCGGTGTTATCGGCCTGCCAAACCACCCAACCCGCGCAACAAACGCAAACAGGTCAAGTCAGTAATCGTGCTTCCAACGCGATCATCGCAAAAAGTGCTTATCGGTTTGAAGATGACGACATCAAAGTACCCGCTTACTTTGATACTCAAGGATTAGCGAACTGTACGTTTGATCGCAGCAACGAAAACGACAATTGCCCGCTAAAAAAACCCATCGTACGCATGTACTTTAGCGGCACCGATGTTGGCGGCGAAGGTCAAGGCGTTGATGCCCTGCGCGAATACGATGACAGTCAGCTACTCAAAATGCTCGAAAACCAATTCGCAGGCATCAACCGCTTCCGCATCGTGACTCGAGATGACAGCGTTATAAGCGAAGAAAAACAACTTCAACTTGAGCAGCAAGGCGCTACGTCGGTGGCGAACAGAGCTGCTGAACGTCGTGTTTTACAACCTGACTATGTGGTTAAACTCGATACCCTTCGTACGGTAAAAAATGAGGGCAGCATCACAGGTTGGATGGACTACACCCTCGAATTAACGGCAGCAACCATCGACCCCTACACACGTGAAATGTTGTCTTACCCGAACCTTGGCAAAATCCGCGTTAAATCCGAGGATGTGCGTGACCGCAGCGAGCTCAAGTATGTCATGGCAAACAACCGCTATGTCAGTGGTTACCGCTACTTCGATAGCGCACATGTCAACGCGGTGATCAACGATATGGCATCTCGCGGCATCGATATTTTGCTCACACGTATGCTGTCAGAAATGCCGGCAACCGCCCAAGTACTCGGGATCAAGGGCAATCAAATCAGCCTCGATCGCGGTCAAAACGCGGGTGTGCTCCCTAATGAAACCATGATCATCTTTCAATACAGCGCCGGGTTTGTTGAGCCTATCGGGGTTGCCAACGTTAACCCATCACGCAACAGTGCAATGGGCGAAATGACATTATGGAAGGACTCCTCGCTCGCCGACACGATTTCTGCGCAGGCAGAAGCCGGCATTTATCGCCCCTCCAATAGTGCTAAGATTTTTGCTGTATCCGTCGGTACGCCAGCGAACTTCTTGGAGAACCGTACATGATTAAAGCAACCGGAGTTAAATCCGCGTTGCTGACACTCGCCGTTGGCTTGCCTGCGGTGAGTGTACAGGCGCAAGATCTAAATGTGCTGCTCAACGGCGCCATTGAGGCAGAGCACTGTGCCTACGGGCGCGGTGCGAGTGCCATTGAGCAAGCAAAAACCGAAGCGCTGGCTGAAATTGCTCGCGCAGTTCAGTCAGGTAAAGTGCTTAGCATTGCTAATACCTATGAACAAATGGATACGGCAAGCTCAACTTGGCTTCAACAGTTAAGCGACATGGCACAAGCAGGCTATGATATGCGCGGTCTGCGAACCAATACCTCAAAGCCCCGCTTAGAAGGTTCAGATACGTGTGTAACCGTGAGCCTCAACAAGCAACCACTGGGCACCGCAAGCACCGACAGCGGTAGCTGGGATGATGCGCAAACCACCGTCTCAGTGACTGTCGTTGGTGAGGGCTGGCGCGATGATAAACAAGGTATGAGCGCACGCGAAGTCGCTGAGCTAGACGCACTGCGTCGTGCCATCTCACAGGTTGTCGGCGTATGGCTTACAGAGCAACGCACACAGTACTCAAATACCGTGAGTCACACGAACAATACCAGTGACAACTTCGCCATGAATGATTTTGTAGCCCGTCAGTTGCAAACAAAATCCGCCGGAATGGTCAAACAATGGCAGTTAATCGATTCAAAACAACTCGCCAATAACGGCATTGAGGTCACCATCCGTGCCGATGTCGAAAAACAAAAAGTTGAACTCGCCACGTCCCATATCATGCAGCAAATCGGCTCTCCGCGTGTCGCTGTAGCAGCCCCGGCGCCGCTCGACAGTGAACTCAAGCGCTGGTTGTCGCAGCAAGGAGTGGAGTTGAGCGACAATGCCAACCTCATACTGCGTGCCAAGCCTCGCTTGATAGAGCGTGCCGGAACAGCGCGTCTTGATCTGCGTGTGCAAGTAACCGACCAAGCAGGAAATGTTTACGGTGAGTGGCAAAATGACCCCGCTTTATTGTCACTGCCAAACGGACCGAACGCTTTGTACGACCTCATCGATGTTCATCTCGCTTTAGAGCCACAACAACAAGCTCTGAGCAAACAACTAGGTGATGCATTCATGCGTGTCGTACAAGAAGGCGGACTCGTACATGATGTGTACATCAACAGTCGCTATTTAGCTCAGCCCGAACGTTTATCTGGCGTGCTATCAACACTTGGAGGCGCGCAGGATGTCAGCATCTCCAACAACGGTGAATTCTATAAAGCGCAACTGCGTTTTAGCGGTAAAACGGGTGACCTGGTTGCTGCCTTACAGCAATCTTTGCAGCCTATCACCGCGACAGAATTGCCCAAGGCGGTTATCGCCAATGAATTCACCATACGATTTAATTAGTAAGACCATAAAGGACAATATATGAAACGCACCTTACTTGGCCTCGCGATTATCGCAGGCATCAGCGGCGCCGCCCAAGCACAAGATTTTGACTTAACCGACTTAACGCCAGCACGCCCTGGGCAAGAAGTTGAGAGCACATCAACAGTCACCGAAGGCAATGTCGTGGTGGGGAGTGACGAAAAAGAAGCCGTTGCTGTCGCACACCAACAATTAGTCGATAATAGCGAAGATGGTATCCGTCTAATCCAAGTCGGTAGTGGCACAGGCATTTTGTCGATTGGTAGCGCGTTTTACCAAACGTACGACAATATGAACGCCACCTTGTTGTCTAAGCGAGCAGCATACAACCAAGCGGCACTCATTGCGAAACGTCAGCTCGTATCTAACGGTAAAGGCGTCGACGTAACCTGTAATAACTTAGCTGAACTGACCATGGACGCTATCGATACCGGCACCGATTCAGTGGCGAACGAAACATCCGCGATGAAAGAACGATGTGTCGAATCAGTCAACGGTTCATTGGCAGGCTACGTGACATATGACGTATACGATGATGTCGAGAGCAACCAAGTACGCATTAGCTTAATTTCAACACCCAAAACGCGTTCGCAAGTGCGTGAAAATGCAGGCGCAGCGATTGTGACCAGTGATCCTAACGAACTGTTCAAGCAGATCGTTACCGATATTAACACCGGTGTGTTGCCCCCCATGGGCGCAAAGATCCTGACGCACGCTGACACGGGCGAAGTCATTTTGATGGGCTACGGCTCAGCGATCGTTCGCAACAACGATAACCCTCGTGTTGCAAAACGTCTTAAAGATGTTGCTAAGCGTCAATCGGAAACCCGCGCACGTGCGGCCTTACTCGGCACCATGAAAGGTGAAGAAGTCTATTGGCAAGGTGGCTTTAACGAGGAGCAGCTCGAAAGCACTCAACAATTTGAGTATACCGATCCCAACTTAGACGATCCAACACGTGTGAAAAAGCTCGACAATGATCGCACACAATTCATGAACCAATTAAAAGCAAGTGATGAATACCAAGCGATTGCTCGAGGTACTCTCCCTGCTGGCGTGCAAACACGTAACTTTGTCAGCGCCGACGGTCATTGGCAATACACCGTTGCGGTGCACTCACCCACCTTTGAAGCGATCGCAAAAGAAGCACAACGCGAAATGCAAGGACGCGGTAGTGCGCAGAAGGACAGTTCAGGTCGCGCTATCAACGTTTATGGTGGTGATAACGACAAAGCAGCCAACCCACAAGGCGCGTCAGGTAAAGTTTCTGACGACGATAACTTGTAATGGCGAATTGTTTGATAAAACCAGCGATATTTGCGGTTTGCGGGTGGGTTGCGCTTAGCAGCTCATCCGCCACTGCCAATGAGCTAACCCTTTTAAACCGTTATCAACAACAAACGACATCGGATGGCGTGGCAGTCAAGGCTGAACAAGATCTTCCGGCACAAGTTGACCAAAAAGCCTGCCGTTTGCTGTTAAGTAAACCTCAACGCCTTCAGTTAAAAGCCGAACTCAGCGAGACGCTGGGCTTTGAAATTGCCGACAATGTAAGTTTTTTTGCCGGTCGTATCGATAACGAAAAGCTCTGGACAGCCGATGGCTGGCAACATTGCAGTGGCAACGTGGTGGTTGAAAATAAGGCACTTAACTTAGCTGCACTCGCCGTGCGCGCCGCCTGGCAAATGCAAGGTCAATTGGATCAGACGCAATTAAAGCAGCTATTACAATTAAGTTTAAGTGAGTCGTACAGCAGTGCCGATGCCGTGGCTCTGATTGCACACCTCGCCCCCGAGCCGCGTCAGTTTGCTTATCTACAACAGAACTTACAGCCCGAGCAGCTTACCTTGGATACTGCCAAATACAGTGCCGCACGATTATATTTTAATCAGCAAGACTACGGGCAAAGTATCACTATCGCATCGACCTGCGAAAGTATCGACTGTCAGCGGTTACGCGTGCAAGCAGAGCAAAAGAAGGAACAACAAGATGCCGATAAAGCGTTCGACTTGGACAGCTATTTTAATCCTTAATCCGCTTGCACTCTCCGCGTTAGCACAAGACACGGCGGCTGAAGAGGATGCATTCGCACAATTTGCCGCACAGCAGCAAGCCGAGTTCGAGCAATTTGAGCGTGAGCATTGGCAAGCCTTTGAACAGTTCGTCAACGAGTGGCGTGAGGCTGAGGCAGCCTACAAAGAGCAACTTGCGGAAGTTTGGGAAGATCCCGAACTCAGCGATAGAACGCGTTATATTCAGTACAGCGACGACGTCTCAGAACGCACAGTCGTCGATTATGAAGCCAACACGGTAACCGTCGAGGTGCAAGGTCGCCTAACTCAGGCACAACTTCGCCAAAAACTGCAACAGCAGCTCACTAAACTCGCGCGTACCACCGTGAGCAGCGCGCTTAAGTCAGACCCGGTGATTAAACAGTTACCAAAGCCCGTACAACAACAGATCACAGTCGAAAACAGTACGCCAATCATCGAAACCGAAACCGAAGCCGAAGCGAGTCGCGAAGAACCCGCTCAAGACCAACTCGAGACCACGGCTAGCACCAGCAAAATCACTGTTCAGTTGCCACCCACGAGTCAACAAGCACGCATCAAGCGCGTATTGCCAACAGTCGAGGTCTACGCACAAAAGCATGGCTTATCACCTGCGTTAATTTTGGCGATTATTCATACCGAATCGAGCTTTAATCCAATGGCCCGCTCGCATATTCCGGCGTTTGGTCTGATGCAAATTGTGCCAACCTCAGCAGGTAAGGATATCAGTGACTTTTTATACGGCGAGCAGCAGCTGTTCAGCCCTGCCTATTTGTTTGATCCCGATAATAATATCCAAGCGGGTAGTGTGTATTATTATTTGCTCAGTCGCCGTTATTTTAAAGCCGTGCGCAACGACGAAGTGCGAGAACTCTTATCTATTGCCGCCTACAATACAGGCCCGGGCAACGTCGCCCGCACTTTTGGCAGCGACTATTCTCTTGCTGAGGCGAGTGCAGCCGCTAATCAAATGACGCGCGAGCAAGCTTATCAACATTTAATGACATACTTGCCCGCACAAGAAACTAAAAATTATCTGCGTAAAATTACGCAGCGCCAAATCAATTATCAACAAATGATGGAAGCCTTCTAATGAAAAAGACTCTACTTGTACTTAGCGTAACAGGACTATTAGCAGCCTGTTCATCACAACCGCAACAACCCACCGAGCAGCAAATGCAGCAACAAGCACAACAGCAAACCAATCGCGATGTGCAAAAAGTTACAGGCAACGTCAATGACACTGCGCCAGGCTGGGTTTTCAACCCTCAATCGGATAAAGGGCTCGCCGCTTCTTCATGTGTTGATTGGTCGGGCAATATGGCCGTTGATAAACCGCAGGCGATCGCCGCTGCACGTGCCGATCTGACACAACAGATTCAAGTTAAAGCCAGCGTATTGGATAAGCTCTACAACCGTAAAGTGCAAGCCGAAGATGGCAGTTCAGTAGGCGCTACGTTTGAGCAGGTCTCAAAACAAGTCGCCAGCGAGACGCTTGTTGGTAGCACACCCGAAGAGATGTCAATGGCGCGCATTGATGGCAAAAAATACCTCTGTGCCTTAGTCGTACTCGACGAAACACGCGATACCTTTGATGCAATTATCGACGCCTCAAAACGCACCATCGATCCCCAATCAAAAGAAGCACTCTACGAAGAGTTCCGCGCCCAAAAAGCAATGAAAGAACTCGAAGCAGAACTGTAGGTCGCGCCTTTGGCGCGACAGCCCATGCTCCATATCACCGCCCGGCGTAAGTCGCGCCTTTGGCGCGACAGCCCATCTTCGGCGCGACAGCCCAAACTTTCTTTTTTCGCAAAAAAATGCACAATACAGGGCATCTGCTCAAAATAACGGAAGCCCTCATGGCAAAGCAAGAAAGCATCGTGCTCGAAGCACCCACCGAATCCAATAAAGTATTGCTACATTCATGCTGCGCACCTTGCGCCGGCGACGTCATGCAACGCATGGTTGATGCCGGTATCGACATCACGATCTTCTTCTACAACCCCAATATTCATCCAGAGAAAGAGTATTTAATTCGTAAAGAAGAAAACATTCGCTTTGCCGAAAAGCTTGGCATTCCATTTATTGACGCCGACTATGATAGCCAAAACTGGTTTGAGCGCGTGCGTGGATTAGAGTGGGAGCCAGAGCGTGGGGAGCGTTGCACCGTCTGTTTTGACATGCGATTTGAACGTACAGCCTTGTACGCTCATGAACATGGTTTTGATGTGATCACTAGTTGCTTAGGTATCTCGCGCTGGAAAAACATGCAACAAATCAACGACTGCGGCGAGCGCGCGGCAGCCCGTTATGACGACGTCACTTACTGGACTTTCAACTGGCGCAAGCAAGGCGGTTCGAGCAGAATGGTAGAGCTGGCAAAGCGCGAACGCTTTTACCAGCAAGAATACTGCGGTTGCATATATTCACTACGCGACACCAATCGTTGGCGCGTGAAAAACGACCGCAAGCGCATCGAAATCGGCGTCCAATATTACGAGTAGGTCGCGCCGCCCGTCGACGTACGTCGCGCCTTTGGCGCGACACGCGGATTGCCCCGTGCGCAAAATGCGCACGCTGCGTTACCGCTTCAACTCACCCGAAGACGATTCGATGTGCGCACGTACGAACCATTGGAACTGCTCTAAATCACCAAGTTGGCCAGTCAGCACATCTTCCGATACAGGATCAATTTCGCTCAGCGCTTCAATCGCTTTGCGGTGATCGCCATTTACGCCGTTGTAAACCTTATCGAGTTCCGATAAATGCTCAGCGACCAAGCCCTTACCGATAGAATAATCTTTCCACGAACGCTTTTTAACAATCGCTTCGGGTGTTCCTTCTGGCACACCACCTAAGGTCGCGATCCGCTCCGCGATCGTATCCGTCATCTCGCGTACCGCATCGACCTGCGGGTCGAGCATCTCATGCACGCCGATAAAGTTCGGACCCACCACGTTCCAGTGAACATGCTTTAAAGTAAGCTGAAGATCGATAAGCGCAACTAAGCGGTCATCGAGTAGAGCGATAGCCTTTTGAGCAGCATCCTCTTTTAAACCAGGTGCAGTAAATCCAGCGACTTTTGCATTCTCAGTATTGCTCATGATTCCTCCTTCCTTTAAATTTCGTACACATATTCCTACGGCACCATCCACCGATTGGATCGATCGCGTAGCGTGCGCCTTGGGCGCACGGGCGATATCTGACGTCGCGCACCATGCGCGACCTACCACGGCGGCGGTATCGAACACCGGCGTAACGTGCGCATTTTGCGCACGGGGCGATATCTGACGTCGCGCACCATGCGCGACCTACGTATGACGGCCGTACCGACCACCGGTGTAACGTGCGCCTTTGGCGCACGGGGCGAAATCGGCCGTCGCGCACCATGCGCGACCTACCACGGCGGCGGTATCAACCACCGGCGTAACGTGCGCCTTGGGCGCACGGGACAATCCCCAACGTCGCGCACAATGCGCGACCTACACACCGGCGGTATCGAGCACCGGCGTAGCGTGCGCCTTTGGCGCACGGGCGGCATCTGACGTCGCGCACAATGCGCGACCTACCACGGCGGCGGTATCAACCACCGGCGTAACGTGCGCCTTGGGCGCACGGGGCGATATCTAGTGTCGCGCACAATGCGCGACCTACCACGGCGGCGGTATCCATTGAAAACGGACAACACACACATGTATGACATCAAAATACGAAGCTATAAACCGACCGATGCGGCAGCACTACGAGATATATTTTTCTGCACCGTGAGAAACATCAACATCAGAGACTACTCACAAGCACAAGTCGAAGCATGGGCACCAAGCGATTACGATTCACAAGAGTGGGAACACAAGATGAATAAAATCGCGCCATACGTTGCAGAGTTAAACGACGATATCGCAGGTTACGCAGATCTTCAGCAAGACGGCCTTATCGACCATTTCTTCTGTCACCACAAATATCAGGGAAAGGGCTTAGGCGGCGCGCTCATGCAGCACATAATAGTTAACGCGCAGACACGAGGACTCATTAAGATTTACTCACACGTTAGCATCACCGCGCGCCCATTTTTCGAGCGCTTCGGTTTTATTATAACCACATCAAAACACGTCAAAGTGCGCGGCGAAGAACTACAAAACTTCATCATGGAAAAACCGATTAAATAGCCACCTCGCGCACAAAGGCGCGACCTACTTCTTCTCCATTTCTTGGATCTTCTTCCACAATTCATCGGCTTGCTGGCTAATATGCGAACTATCTCGGATATTGCCATTACGCTGCATTTCCATCGCCTTTTGCTGTAACTGCTGCAGCTCTTTGCGCATTTTTTTAGTTGGATTTGATTTAAATAGACCGAACATCGCACACCTCGAATCAGGAACCTCAACTAAATACGCATACCCAACATAAAAAGTTCGACGTGCGAGCATATAGCCAACACAGGCGCACGGGGCAAACCCCAACGTCGCGCACAATGCGCGACCTACTTTGTTGTGGGAAAATAATAAACTCGCGAAATGAGGTGGTTGTCAAATTCGTAAACAGCGAGGCTCTGTTGCGATTGCTTCTTCCCATTCTGTTGCCAGTGCGCGTGTTCAACAACGCTGATCCGGCTTCCGGTGATGATAGGAGAACCAATTTGGCTTTGGCAGGAAGAACATGACTTGAAGTAGCCTTGCATCGAATCAATGAGCGCCTGCTTACCCTCTACTTCTACAGACAGCTCATCACCACTCACCGACAGCCACTGAACATCGTCAGAGACATACTGAGCCATCAGTGTGGCATCGTGATTGTTAAAAGCAGTTATAAACTCATTTAGAGCATTCAATTGGCTTTCAGCCTGAGTTTGGGCTAAACCAATTGAAGACACTAAAACACAGCAAATCAAAGTCAATTTTCGAAACATAAGCTTATCTGCCCCCTAATGCATTTGGTGTCGCGCACAATGCGCGACCTACTGTATGGTGAAGACAACATATACCGTGGCGGATGCGGTCATTTCACCTATTTCTAACAGCCCACTTTGCGGGGGTGGAACACGACGTCGTACCGATAAACCAGCGAGCTCGCTAGACGATTGACCATAAATTTCTTGAGAAGGTATTAAATCGTAAGCACTTTCATCACGTGTTTTAAACTCTGAGATTGAGTACACATCCTTTATCTTTTTACCATTAAGCTCGGCAAGTTGTTCGGCTTTCTCGCGCGCGTTTTTTAGTGCCTCAAACAGTACTTGTTTCTTAATCTCGCGCGGGTTCTCAACCTTAACTTCTGCATCTAAAGTCTCTGACACCCCTGCATCAACCAGCGATTGATTGAGTTCGCTATATAAGGAAAGATCGCGTAACGTAATATCAATACTGCGCACGACGCGCGTGCCTAAATTAACTTCCTCACCATTCTTATACTCAGTGTGAGGCGAAATTCGAAGTGGCGTCGCTCGAATATCCTCTCGGGCAATCCCCATATTTTTGACCACTTCAAACAGTTCAACTGACCGTCGATCGATTTCATTTTTGGCAATTGAAGCGTCTTTGTCGGTATGCGCTAAATAAGCGCTTAATACGATAATTTCTGGTTTAACACTTTGTTCAGCATAGCCCTCTACGTATATATGTGGAGCCTCTGGAATTACGTCACTCCATGCCGAATAACTCACCAAGAAAAAAAACAGTAAATATTTTTTCAATGTATAAACTCCACTTATTTTAATAGCCACACAAAGTTGCTATGTTAAAAATTATATTTGTTATATAAGTGACCCAATATAATGATTAATCAATTCAAACTACGTATTTTTATTATCAGTTTACTATTAACCAATTTAGTAGCTTGCACAACAACTAAAGAAAATGTTGTGGCAACCTATTGTTATGCAACAGAGCAAGCTGCCGTCGCCGCAGGTTCAAAAGTCGTGAACGATATGCTGCGCGAATATCGGGTAAGAACAGATAGTCGTCCAGGCTTTGGTGTAAGCTTTAACACCAACGACAACGACTGTGGTAGTGGCTTAGGCGCGGTGGTTATGAAGCTTCCGGACGAAATAAGCGACAAAAAAGGCGCCGAAATAATCGCCATCTCACGTGACATTTTCACAAAACACATGGACAAAACCGATTACCAATATAAAGCCTATCCGTAACATGCGCCTTGGGCGCACGGGGCCAACCCCACGTCGCGCACAATGCGCGACCTACGCACCGACGTAACGTGCGCCTTGGGCGCACGCGGCCAACCCCATCGTCGCGCACAATGCGCGACCTACGTACACGATTTTAAAATGCTGTAATGCGGTTTTTGGTCTTAAATAGCCGGCATGAAAAATGTTCGCCGCTATTTCGAAGACGGTTATTATTTTTTTATTACCGTCGCTACTCAAGGTCGTAAGCCCCACCTGACGCGCCAGCCGGTTATTCAGGCGCTGCGCAATGCTGTGCGCACGACCATGGCGTCGCATCCGTTTGATATCCAGGCGTGGGTTGTATTGCCCGATCATATGCATCTTTTGATTGGCGTTGCCGACCAAAAAGTCGATCTGCGCGTTAGAAAGATTAAAGCCCTTACCACACGTGCCTTACCCGAGTTCTCTTATAAGAACTCACAGCCTAACTTTTCCAAACGCCGTCGACGTCAAGGCAGCCTTTGGCACAATCGATTCTACGATCGCATCATTCGTAATGAACAAGAGCTCTACATGTATACCCTGTATTGCTGCTTTAACCCTGTCAAACACGGTTACGTTAACAATGCATTGGAATGGCCGTACTCCACCCTCAATGCCTATTTAAAACAAGGTCGTTATCCAGAATCGTGGCGGCACATCACCGACGCATGGGTGGACGACAATTTCGCCGATTACGACATGTGGTAGCGTGCGCCTTTGGCGCACGGGTGGGATTGATTGTCGCGCCAAAGGCGCGACCTACGCCATGGGGCGATATCTGATGTCGCGCACAATGCGCGACCTACCGCACGGGCCGAGATCTGATGTCGCGCACAATGCGCAACCTACGGACGAAATAAAAACTTTTGTTTAAATGCGAATTGTTTTCATTTATGATTCACTCGTGAATACACATTCAGGAGTGGACAGGGATATGACGATTCAAAAAACAGTATTGGCATCAAGCATTCTCATTGCATTAGCAAGCAGCTATGCTGTAGCTGAAGAGCAGCAAACAAAAAAAGAAAAAGAAGACATGATGGAGACGATTGAAGTAAGCTCACGCGGGCTGATTTCATACGTCAGTGCGACCGGATCCAAGTCCGATACACCTATCATCGAAACTCCCCTCTCAGTTTCCGTATTGACGGAGGCGCGTATTGAAGACTTAGGCGCTGTCACCGTTCAGGACGCCATTGGTTATGTGGCAGGACTTTACAATGGCCCATACGGCGTTGATACACGAGGCGACTGGGCACAAATACGTGGTGTCTCGCCGGTACAATACTTAGATGGCTTAAAATCACTCTTTGGCTACTACAACAACGTCCGCATTAATCCTTATTCACTCAGCCAGATTGAAATTTTAAAAGGCCCGAGCTCTGTACTCTACGGTCAGGGCTCAACCGGTGGTATTATCAACCTGGTCAGTAAACGTCCCCAAGCCGAGACTCAAGGCGAGCTCTGGGGTCAACTCGGTAATTACTCTCGCAAGCAAGTCGCTGGAGACATTACAGGCGCACTTAATTCCGATGCCTCACTCACAGGCCGTTTAGTTGGACTTTATCGTGACAGCGACACACAAACCGACTATGTTCCGGATAATAGCCTCGTATTGAATCCATCGCTGACTTGGCACGCATCAGACGAGACTAAAGTCACTTTAATTGCCAATATTCAACGTAATGAATCAGGCTCAAGCACGCAGTTCTTCCCTTGGCAAGGCACCCTGTTTCCCAATGAGTTTGGTCAAATTGATAGCTCAACCTTTGTTTCAGAGCCGGGTTTCGACAAATACGACACCGAACAAGACGCATTGACTGCAATCATCGAACATGACATCAACTTGAACTGGCATATTCGATTAGCCAGTCGTTACAGCGAGAGCAACGCCGAATACAACACAATGTACGGCTGGCCCCCTAAATTTGCAGAAGATAACCGTACTGTCGACCGAGTCTCGTACCTCTCACGAGCCAATGCGCGTGCCTGGACATCGGATCTTCAACTTCACGGCTCCATCACAACGGGCTTCATCGAGCACGATTTAGTGTTTGGTCTCGATTTCCAAGATGCCTACACCGATAACGACTACGCTTACGGTGCTAATAACACGCTTGACGTGTACGACCCGGTCTACGGTGAAGCCACGGGCTTACCCACCGAGGCGGATATCACTGATTTTGCGTCAACTAAGAATTACCAACTTGGCTTATACGTACAAGACAACATGCGCATTGACGACAAATGGCTCGTTTCAGCCGCGTTACGTCGTGATCGCGCAACCACCAATCCCGAAAACAGCGCCGCCAATGAGCAATATGCTACGACGGGTCGTTTAGGATTAATGTACCTGTTTGACGGTGGTATTTCGCCGTACGTAAGCTACAGCGAATCCTTTCAACCAGTGTTCGGTCGCGATGCGTATAACAACCCATTCGTACCTATCGAAGGTAAGCAATGGGAGGCGGGAGTGAAATACCAGCCGCAAGGCACGGAGCATTTAATTACCGCATCGGTCTATCGTATCAAGCAAGAAAACCTACAGGTACAAGTCAACGATCCCGAGGCACCTAATCCAAGTGGTCAAGTGCAAATGGGCGAAGTCGAGATTGAAGGTGTCGAGCTCGAAGCGCAGTTAGCGTGGGACTTTATGGATGTTTATGCGAGCTACGCTTATAACGATGCCGCCGATATTCTGACAGCCACGCCCGACCATCAGGCATCTGTTTGGGCAACATACCGCCCAGATAGCTGGGGTGGCTTTAAAATCGGCGCAGGCGCACGGTATGTGGGACATACCTCCGGTGGCTATGGCGTTTACAACGGCAACAACGTGTTACTCGAGACCCCAACCTACACGCTTGTCGATGCGATGATCGGCTACGACTGGGACCAATATTCGGTCAGTGTCGACATCGATAACCTGACCGACAAAACGGTGCTTACGTCATGCTTAAGTCGCGGCGACTGTTTCTACGGTCAACAACGCACCATCATGGCGAATTTCCGGTATAAATTTTAACCGTTTCACCGTAACGTGCGCATTTTGCGCACGGACCAAACCCGATGTCGCGCCACAGGCGCGACCTACTCGATGCAAAAGCGATAGCCGATGCCGGGTTCGGTGCGAAGGTATTTGGGTTCGGTGGGGTTATCACCCAACTTTTGGCGGAGATGGCTAATCACATTACGAAGATAATGAGTATCCTCTTTGTGACTAGGCCCCCATATTTCGAGCAAAAGCTGGCTTTGAGTAATCACACAGTTGGGTTGCTTCACTAATGTTGAAACAACAGCATACTCTTTCGGGGTCAGTTCAATCACTTTGCCTGCCTTTTTTACAAGTCGGCGTGATAAATCAAATACCAAATCGTCCACTTCAATAATCGGATTGCTGGTCGTCTTGAGACGATCGCGTAAGTTAGCTCGTACCCGCGCCAGTAATTCTTCAACGCTAAAGGGCTTAGTGACGTAGTCCTGCGCACCATAATCCAACGCAATAACCTTCTCCCGATCTTGGCTTCGCACTGATAGCACGATTACCGGTACAGACGACCATTCGCGCAACTGCTGAAGTACCTCTTTGCCGTCCATATCGGGTAAGCCTAAATCCAAGATCACTAAATCAGGCTGCTGGCGAGCTACACTATTTAGTCCTTGTTCACCATTCTCTGCCTCAGTCACCTCATGACCCGCACTCGACAGTGCGATTTTAAGCATCCGTCGAATCTGTTTTTCATCGTCAATTACCACAATGCGTGTTGCCACAACCCTAATTATCCTTCTTCTGGTCATTGCCCTGTTCAATCGGCAAGCTAATTTCGAAGCGCGTACCCACGCCGCCGAGTCCAGCTCGCGCAACCACATTACCACCGTGCGCGCCAATCATGCCTTTGCAAATCGCCAAGCCCATGCCTGTGTTTTGCTTCTTCTTATCACCATCTGCGACGATGTAAAACATATCAAAAATTTTGTCACGTTGGTCCTCGGGAATACCCGGACCACGGTCTTCAATTGCTATAACGCAGTCACCTTGCTGCACCTGCATTTCAACAAAGATAGGCGCCGTCTCCGGACTATATTTTGCTGCGTTTTCAAGAATATTAAAAATAGCCTGCTCAACAAGGGCTGCATGCGCGTAAAGCAAAGGCACGGCGTTAGTGTGCTCGATCTGCACGTGCGTGTTAGGCCAATAACGCCTTAAACGCCTCAGTGCACTCCCCACGATATCTTCGATCGACACCCAATCACGCTCTATTTTTAGAGTGCCATGACCAAGCCGCGTCATATCAAGCAGGTTTTGAATATAGCTATCGAGCCGACGGCTTTCAGAAATAATAGTATCCATCAACTCTACTCGATCATCCGCCGATAACTTATCATCAAGTAGCTTTAAACTTTCCGCCGCGCCCATCATCGCTGATAGTGGCGATTTTAAGTCATGAGACACTGAGGATAACAATGCCGATCGTAACTGCTCCATTTCTGTCTTAACGCGCGCGCTTTCTAAATCGGCAGCAAGTTTAATGCGCCGCCAGGCTCCCGAAGCTTGATTCAGCATTGCCAATATAAGGCTGACGTTGTAAGGCTCACTCTCGGTGTTATCAAATACGTTTGGGACGCCGGCCACTGCCACCACATCACCATCAACAATAATAGGAAACGTGGTTACCAGTGCACTCGAGAGCGTCTCTGTATGAGCCCCCGCTTGCGCCTTGTTCTTGAAACTCCAACGTACCGTGGCTTCAGTCAGTTTGTGCTTAATCGCAGCGACCTCATTGATAAAATCCAGTTCCGTCCCATCACCTCTCACCGCTATTGTGCATTCTGTATGAGTTAGGCGACTCAATAGCCGTATTAACCGCTCCCACATCGCTCTTTCTTCGTTCACGGTAGCCAGTTCTTGTGCTAGCTCGCGTAACGTTTCGGCATAGCTATTTGCTTGCTTAAGAAGAATAAATTGATGCCGTATGCGCGAGGCTGCGGGGCCGCAGATCAAGCCTATCACTGACAAAAACATCAGTGTCGTCACATCGTTTTGACTGTAAACTGTAAATGTATAGAGAGGCTCAGTCAGAAAAAAGTTAAAGCTTAAGAATGAGATTAACGCAGTGAACAGCGCTGAGCGGGATCCAAATTTAAGTCCCACCGTAATAATCGCCAAGGTGTAAACTAAGACTAAGTTGCCAACATCCAAAAAGTTTTCCAACGCGACCGCAACCAACGAAGCGATAGTAACTCCGATAATCCCACCGAAGTACCCATGCCAGTAACCCAAGCCCTTAAGACCCTTCAAGTCAAAAGAAAAAAGGCTCGACTCAGAGGATCGCTCTCGCTCGGGGAATACCGTAACCTCAAAAGGTAGTTCAAGCTCTATTAATTGCTGATACAACCGCTTACGTCGCCACGTAAAACGTCCTCGACTACCTGCCCCCACTAGTACCGTGCAAACCGCATTGCTCTCTATAAAGTCCGCGACAACACTAAAGGTCGTCGGTCCATTTAAAACCTTGGTTTCAGCACCCAACTCCTTTGCCAGCGACAACGTTGCATCAAGCCGTTGTGACTTTTCAGGGCTTCGTGTTTTACCTGTATCGACCCATACAACCACCCAGGGTATCTGACGCCGCTCGGCAATCTGTCGGCCGACTCGAACCAAATAACGGTGGTCACTATTAGCACTAACCAGCACTAGCAACTTATCCATGTAAACACCCAGGCCCGACGTTTGCTCTATAGAGCATTCTTTAAGCATCGAGGCATCAACACGCTCGAGCGCCTTTTTCATCGCTAGCTCACGCAGTGCAGTCAAGTTCGAGGAAGAAAAGAACGAAGACAACGCCGAACGCGCGTACTCCGGTAGATACACTTTGCCTTGTTGCAGGCGCTCAATTAACGTTGCGGGCGGTAAATCAATAAAACGAATTTCAAACGCATTATCAACGAAGTGATCTGGCACGGTCTCTTTAACTCTCACACCGGTCATTTGCAGTACGAGATCATTGACGCTTTCCATGTGCTGAATATTTACTGTTGTATAAACATCAATACCCGCTTTTAACAGCTCTTCGATATCTTGGTAACGCCGCTTGTTACGACTCCCCGGCGTATTGGTATGAGCTAGCTCATCGACCAATAGAAGTTGAGGCTGTCGATTCAATGCGCCATCAATATCAAATTCATTGAGTTGAGTTCCATGATACTCGATGTGCTGCAACGACAGCTGTTCAAAGCCATCTGCCATCGCCTGCGTATCAGAGCGCCCATGGGTTTCTAAAAGACCGATAGCGACATCAACACCGGCCTGTTGTCGTTCCTTAGCAGCAGCTAACATTGCATAGGTCTTACCCACACCTGGCGCAGCCCCTAAAAACACAGTCAGTTTACCACTGTGTGACTCAGCAACTTGCCGTAAAATGGCATCTGCTTTTTTATCGCGCTGGGAATCCATCATCTATCGGTCCTACTCAGATTAGAAACTTGAACGCACGCCAAACACCAGTCGATTATCGCAGACTTCGCTGCATGCTGAATCACTCATATCTGTAGCAATATACGTTAAATTAACGCTTAACTTATCACTGAGTTGATAATTAATTCCTAAAGAGCCATCCCAATACGAGTCATCTGATGTGGGCTCACCGCCTAAAAATCGAGTTAACTCTGCGCCTGATTCAAATTTATTAAAACCAGTACTCAGTTCAAGACTCAGTTGTTCGGCTATCGGATAACTGTAGGCGACTGCAACATAGACAAATTGATTGACTCCCGCACCAAAATAATCATCAGAATAAACGACCGAGAGTGTGGCGTCCTGGTAGCTAAGGTGAGTATAAACCTCATTGTAATTGAACTCGCTATCTGCGTTATTGCCGCCTGGATAGATATAGCGTATCGCGCCTACATCAAACGACCAAGAGGCATCGCTTATGTAGCGCCAGCCGCCATAGATATCCGCTTCAAGGCTACCGTCTCCAAACCCGATATTGGATCCCCACACACCAGCATACCAACCCGCGTTACTCGTTAAATCGATGCCTCCTTGAATAGCAGGGTCTTCATTTGTTTGGGAGATACCTCGGAATATATAATCGCTAACCAGTGTTACGTTACTCGAGGTTTCAATTTCGGCAGCAACAACCGTACTTTGTACTGACAATGCCACACAGACCACTACACCGCTTCGAATTAAATGTTTCATCACAAATTCCTTATTTATCTTTCATTTGGTCAAGTGCTAAATTGAGCTTGAGCACATTGACTCGGGCTTGACCAAAAACACCAAATTGCTTTTTCTCTGTGTACTGCGCGATCAAAGCGGTGACAGATTCGTTTGTCAGGTTTCGTTGCGCAGCAACACGTTCTGCCTGAAATAGCGCAGCGTCGGGGCTAATATGAGGATCAAGCCCTGCTCCAGAAGCCGCAATTAATTCAACAGGTATCGCAGCCGCGATAACTTGCTCCTTGCTTTGGATTTGCTCACTGCGAGCGCGTGCTTGAACACGCAGTTCAGGATTTGAAGGCGCAAGGTTACTGCCTCCGGTGGCCGTCGGATCATAACCAGCCGCACTGGGTCGAGCATAGAAATAGCGAGGATCGGCAAACGCTTGTGCCACCAAAGTCGAACCAACCGCTTGGCCATCATGGACAATGACACTCCCTCGTGCTTGGTGAGGAAATAGTTGTTCTCCGACGAACGTAATCACAGCGGTATAAAGCCCACCACACAGTACTAAAAAGCCAATGCCAAAACGCAGTCCAATCCATATGTTTTTAGTTACAGATTCGTTAATACCCATGACGATCCCCTTTTAAATAAACGCACTGACGAGCATGTCAATCAGCTTGATAATGACGAACGGTAGTACCACACCGCCTAACCCAAAAATCAGCATATTGTTACGTAAGATCTTCTCTGCACGCTCGGCTTTTAACTTCACTCCACGTAAAGCCAGCGGTACCAACGCAGGGATAATCAAGGCGTTAAAAATAAGAGCCGAAATCACAGCAGACTGAGGGCTTCCAAGTCGCATCACATCAAGGACCGACATAAACGGTAGTGCGCTAGCAAAAACAGCAGGGATAATAGCGAAGTATTTAGCGACATCGTTGGCTAACGAGAATGTGGTCATAGCACCACGGGTAATCAACAGTTGCTTACCCACTTCAACGACTTGTAAAAGTTTTGTCGGGTCGGAGTCTAAGTCGACCATGTTGCCGGCCTCTTTTGCCGCTTGAGTGCCCGAGTTCATTGCCAATCCAACATCCGCCTGCGCAAGTGCCGGAGCATCGTTGGTACCATCACCGACCATAGCGACTAAATGCCCTTTTGCTTGCTCTTCGCGGATCAGACTCAGTTTGTCCTCAGGCTTAGCTTCAGCGATAAAATCATCAACCCCGGCTTCAGCCGCGATGGCACCTGCGGTAATTTTGTTATCACCCGTTACCATCACAGTTTTTACACCCAGTGAACGCAAGCGAGCGAAACGCTCGGCAACGCCGGGCTTTATAACGTCAGTCAACGCGACAACACCCAGTACGCGCTCGTGATCGGCAACCACCAGTGGTGTTCCACCTTGCTTTGCGACCGCGCCAATATGAGCATTCATCCCATCAGACCAAGCAACGCCACGCTCCTCTTCAAGGAGTCGAACCGCGTCACCGGAGCCTTTTACATAGTATTTGCTCTCGCTGATTTTAAGCCCCGAAAGTCGTGTCGAAGGTGAAAAAGGAATAAATTCAGCGTTCTCAGGATAGGTCTCGTCAAGCCCTCCAGTTTCTCGAGCAAGCTCAACAATAGATTTGCCTTCCGGGGTTGGATCTTCGACTGAGGCCCAATAAGCGGCTTGAACCAGCGTGTCTTTGCTCACCCCATGAGCCGGGATAAAATCAGTCGCTTGCCTATCGCCATAGGTAATCGTGCCCGTTTTATCGAGTAGAAGGATGTCGATATCACCCGCAACCTCAACGGCTTTACCCGATTTAGCGATAATATTCGCACTGAGCGCACGGTTCATGCCAGCAATGCCAATAGCCGGCAATAAGCCCCCGATGGTAGTGGGTATTAAGCACACGAGTAATGCAATAAGCATCACATAATTGAGCTCAACATTAACAAAGGATGCCAACGCCGGTAGCGTCATTACAACGAGCAAGAATACCGCAGTGAGTGCAGCCAAAAGCACCGTTAAAGCAACTTCGTTAGGTGTTTTTTTACGCTCAGCACCTTCTACCAAACCAATCATTTTATCCAGAAAGCTATTACCGGGATCATCGGATACACGCACAAGTACTTCGCCAGTAAGCAGCTTTGTACCACCAATGACACCCGAGTGATCAGTATTGGCTTCACGCAAAACCGCTGCCGATTCGCCCGTTACTGCAGACTCATTCACGGTTGCAACACCTTTAATGATTTCTCCATCTGCGGGGATGTACTGGCCTTGTCGTACGCTTACGACATCATCCTTTTTAAGGTTCGCCGCATCGGTTTCGACAAAGTCTTCTCCGTTCTTCTTAAAGGCGACAAGTGATGCTTTTGTGGCTCGCAGACTAGAAGCTTGTCCACGACCTCGCGCCTCAGCAATTGATTCGGAAAAGTTAGCAAACCAAAGTGTGATAAATAGAATAAAGCTTGTGCAAAGTTCAAAGCCAAAAGGTTCGCCAGCACTGATATGAAAAACAGTGAGCAAAATACTAATAACCGTACCCACCCAAACGACAAACATGACAGGATTCTTAGCCATGTTGGTTGGCGTCATTTTTTTCAATGCATCAATGAGTGAATCTTTCACAGTATCTGCGGTGAGCGTTTTTACTTGCTTAGTCATGATTAGCCCTCCACTCCAGTAGTTGCCAACTGTAATGCCTCACCAATCGGGCCAATTACTGCAGCAGGAAGAAAAGAAAGGAAATTGAGAATTAAAATTACGGCAATTAGCGTTACAGCGAATGTGACGTTACCCACACTCAGGCTGCCGACACCTGTAGGAACGGTTCTTTTCTTTGCCATCATTCCGGCAATGGCGAGGGGAATAACCAAGGGTAAGTAACGACCCAACAATAAAGTGATTACGCAACTCACATTCCACCACACGGTGTTATCACCCAAGCCCTCAAAACCCGAGCCGTTATTGGCAAACGCGGACGTGTATTCATAGAACACTTGCGAAATAGCATGGAAACCTGGATTACTGTTGCCTGTGAGCGACGGTAAAGCTACGGTAATCGCTGTAAACCCTAAAATCACAAGCGTAGGTAAAACGATGAGTGTCCCTAACAATGTAATCTCGCGGGTTTCTATTTTTTTGCCAAACAACTCGGGGGTGCGACCTATCATGAGCCCAGAGAGGAACACAGCAATCCAGATATAAACAATAAAGTTCACAAAACCACAGCCAACGCCCCCCCAAATGCCGTTAATCAACATTCCAGAACGCGTTATTAAACCGCCAACCGGGTTAAACGAGTCGTGCATGGCATTAACTGAGCCATTTGAGGTTTGTGTAGTGAGTGTTCCCCAGAGTGCTGATAATTCCGGACCAAAACGAGTCTCTTTACCCTCCATATTGGGTCCAGATGCGGCGAGCTCGTTAAAGGCTGCATTAGGCTGCAGTTCGCTGTAGACAGTAAACCCAATAAAGCTGGCACTAAACAGCGCCATCACCGCAAACGACATCGCAGTGAAGCCCTTGCGTCGAAGCATTCCGCCCGCCATAAAAACAATGGCGATTGGTATTAGCACGATAGCAATGGTCTCTATCGCATTTGAAAACGGCGTTGGATTCTCAAGAGGGTTGCTACTGTTGGGACCGTACCAGCCCCCACCATTGGTTCCGAGTTGTTTTATTGCGACCATAGAAGCAACAGGACCAACGGGAATGGTTTGCTCGATAACAGCGCTACTTTGGTCAAGCGTTGTGACGGTTTGGGCCTCTTTAAACGTGCTAGGTACACCTTGCGAAGACAGTATCAATGCGACAACAGCAGCGAGCGGAATCAGCACGCGCACAATACCTCGCACGGTATCCACGTAATAGTTACCTAAATCACGCTCGGCGCCCTCTTTCGCTAATTTTTCGTTACGTCCACCCATCATGCCACGAAGTATCGCCACACAAACCGCAAGCGCCATCGCGGGCGTAACAAACTGCAACGTCACGATAAGTGTGCCTTGTGATAAGTAGGAAAGCTGTGCTTGTCCCGAGTAATGCTGTTGGTTGGTGTTGGTAAGAAAAGAGACAGCAGTATGGAGTGCCAAATCCCAGCTTAATGGGCCAATGTTGTCCGGGTTCAGCGGCAGGACGTGCTGAAACTTGAGTATCAAAAAGGCGATAATACCCAGCATTAAATTACTGAGCAGAAATGCGAGCCCATAACTTTTCCAGTTCATTGAAGTATGTGGATTCACCCCAATGCAGCGATAAATAATACGTTCTATCGGATTAAATATACGATCAGAAAAGTGCGCTTCGCTCGAAAACACACCGATCATATAACGACCCAGGGGGTACGCTAGCGCGATAGCCATCGTCATAATTAAAATAATTTCAAACATATGCCCCCCTTAAAACTTATCAGGGACAAACATCGCTACAGCCAAATAAGCAAGTAGCGCAGTGCCGATAAACAATAAAAACCAAGTCATGTGAGTATCCTCGTTAAATGAGCAGACCACATGAATTTAGTGTTTAGCAGCGTAAAATCTCTAGAATGGAATAGTCGAAGGGCGTCAATTTTTCGTAATTTTTTGGTTTAGATACCGTGCGCCTTGAGCGCACGGGGGGAGATCTGATGTCGCGTTCAAGGCGCGACCTACGAACAACCGTTTTTGAGCGCTAGTTCGTTGAGGTCAATATCGTCCAAAAACAATAAAAACTCATTGGTTTGATCGATTTTTAAATACACGTCTAATTCAGAGTCATGCCAAGTAAATTCGTCGCTTTGGCATGCCGAGACCAATCTAACGTTAATACTTCCTGCGCCACCTTCCTCGTGCTGGCGGCGATACTCACGAATCGTTTCCTGCCCAGCGCTCATGGTTTTCGCGTCAGCTTCAGATAAACGCATTACGGTAAACTGTTCGTCGTTCTCAAGCTCGTCTTTCAGCTCCGCGGGTAACGCGTAATCGGAATCAACTATAACCGGAAAGGTATGATTAAAGCTGCTCTCAGGTTCCCCTGTTCTAAAACTAAAATCTAGCACTACATCACCGTCATTGACACTGACTCCATTCGGAGATTTCACAGCCACGATAATCTGGTTCGGGTCCGCCTCTAAAGGATTCATATCCATCAATTTGACCATGGTCGTTAGCGGAATACTGCCGCACGCAGATACAAGTGCTATCAAGCTCACAGCCAAAAGCATTTTTAATTTATTCACAGTGCATCCTAAATTATCAAATAACAATGTTAACTAAATGTATTCGGGAAAATTCTGACTGTGAGTCTGTAAAAAAGTTTCAAGCAGTAGCGTGCGCATTTTGCGCACGGGCGGTATCGATCGTCGCGCCCAAGGCGCGACCTACCGGGGTAATCGGTCGAACACGGGGGTTTCGATGTTGGGGTTATCCCATTGCGCGCGGCTGGATGAAAAAATATGAGCCGTCGGCGATATATCGAGATCTGTGTCTAGGCTACCGGCTGGGACCACGAGCAAACCAGCGATTTGTGTGTTCGGTACGGCCGATCCGCAGTGCTTACAAAAGCTTTTATGATGCCGCGTGCCGGGCAACGTAAAAGAAGTCACCGCATCAGCTCCCGAATGCCAAACTAACTGAGCCGATTGAGAAAACAAATTAGCAGCATGCGCCGAGCCGCTGTCTTTTTGGCAATGCTGACAATGGCACAAATAAAAGCTATCAAACCGCCCCTGCACCTCAAACGTCACAGCACCACACAAACAAGAACCTTCATATTTATCCATTTATATCTCCACCCTCGCCGTATCGTGCGCATTTTGCGCACGGGCCACATCGCACGCGCGGCATCCTATTTCGCGCACAATGCGCCGCCAATTGGCAGCTTTTGAACCTGCTCGGCTCCGTCATGGGTATCGCTCGAGCGTAGCACAACATTGTTGTCGACGACCGTCAGCTCAAAGTTTTTGAGCCACTCAACCGAGCCTATTGGCTCTAATTCGTAGCGGTTCAGCGCAAGTGGACACTTCAAATAAACATGCAGCTCGCCACCCAACGCGCCAGCGTCATCGTTGTGAACGTAAAATGTTTGATCCGCTATCGTTTTTTCGTAGTGAAAAAAATCATTAGCGGGTGATATTAAAAATGAAACCAGCCCCATAAAAAGTACCGCTAATTGCAGCGCTGCGAGTATATAAAACGTACTAAAAAAGGCGACTTTAAAAGCAGTGCGGTTAAACGCATCAGCAATAGCCCGCTGCTGATAAAACAATAAATAAGCCGCCGCAGCAACGCTCACAATTTTAATAAAAAGAATAATATTCCCAAGATTCGCCATCACCAAAGGCGACTCAAAATTTAATCCCCAAAGCGTTCCTGGACTCAAGCTTTCCAAAAGAGGAATAACAACACATAAAACAACAATAATTATGTAGCGATTATTTTTTAACACAACAAATCCTTTTTAATACAGCTTTCGATGTCGCGCAAAATGCGCGACCTACCACATCGACATAACGTGCGCATTTTGCGCACGGGCAAATCCAATGTCGCGCCCAAGGCGCGTATCACCAAGCCGTATCGTGCGCATCTTGCGCACGGGCAAATCCAACGTCGCGCCAAAGGCGCGACCTACCACCACGCTAATTACAACAATAACGATGAAAGGAACGCGCTATGAAAAGTATTTTCGTATTTGACTCAATGCTGACACCTAAGATCATCACCTTTGTTTATTGGCTTATGCTTTTAGGCTGCTTAGTTTCAGGGTTAACGACAATGTTCAGCGAATTTGGCGGGGGCTTTTTTGCCGGGTTAGGTATTATTATTTTTGGCGCTGTTGGTGCGAGGATCTGGTGCGAATTGCTTATCGTATTATTTAAAATTCACGAAAATCTGCAAAAAGTCGCCAATAAATCAGAATAAGCATCCAAAATCACGATAACGTGCGCATTTTGCGCACGTACCTACCTAAACATCTTTCTGTTCCGCCCAATTTAACAAAGCATCCAGCGCGGGGCACAACGCCTGGCCCCATTCAGTTAATCTATACTCAACCTTCGGTGGTACTTGCGGATAAACCTTGCGGTGGACAATACCGTCAGCCTCTAATTTTCGTAGCTGCTGTGCCAGCATCTTTTGCGAAATACCTGGTATAAGTTTTTCAAAATCAGAATAACGCTGCACTTTTCCATCAAACAAATGAAACAAAATAATTAACTTCCATCGACCTTCGAGTAATTTAATTGCTTCAAGCGTTTCAGCCGCTGCGCTAGCAGGCGTATAAATCTTTCTCATCGGTAAGCCACTTACTTTTTTGTGCGTTCTTGATTATTAGAAAGCTTAATCGGAAACTTCCAACACAGCAACACAGCATCTGTGCATGATTAAAGCAAAAAACGCGAACTCTGGAGGTTTCACAATGGTTATGGATTTAACGCTAAAAGACAAACGAATTTTGGTCACTGCCGGCACCAAAGGTATAGGTCACGCCGTTGTCACCTTGTTTCGGGAGCACGGAGCAAAGGTGCTAACCACAGCACGTAGCCGCCCCGCTTCACTCCCCGAAGAGCTGTTTGTCGAGGCAGACCTTACCACAATTAAAGGCTGCAATACCGTGGTGGACGCAGTGAATGAACGTCTCGGTGGCGTCGATATTATTGTTCACGTATTGGGCGGTTCAAGCGCGCCAGCAGGCGGCTTCGCAGCACTCAGCGAGGACATCTGGCAACACGAGCTCAACCTAAACCTACTCCCCGCCGTTCGTTTAGACCGCGCGTTGCTTCCCGATATGCAGGCACGGGGTGACGGCGTCATTATTCATGTGACATCAATTCAACGCGAATTACCGCTCCCCGAATCAACGACCGCCTATGCAGCCGCGAAAGCCGCACTATCCACGTATAGCAAAAGCTTGTCTAAAGAAGTAGCGCCAAATGGCGTACGCGTTTTACGCGTATCACCCGGATGGGTCGAAACCGAAGCCTCTGTCGCCCTCGCCGAACGCCTTGCCGAACAAGCAGACACAGACTACGAAGGCGGCAAGCAGATCATCATGGAATCACTGGGCGGTATTCCGCTCGGACGACCGTCAAAACCCATCGAAGTGGCAAATCTTATCGCATTTCTCTCATCGCCACGCGCGGCATCCATTACTGGTGCCGAGTTTGTCATTGATGGCGGCACCGTGCCTACCGCGTAAAGCCAATGCCGGTCACGCTATCGATTCAGTTTGTGACGTAACGCGACCTTCACAGCCGGCCATTCGTGTTCAATGATAGAAAACACAACCGTGTCGCGATAACTACCATCCGCCGCAAGACGGTGATTCCGCAGCACACCGTCTTGCTTGGCACCTAATTTAGCAATAGCCGCGCGCGACTTCTGATTGTGCCAGTGCGTTCTAAACTCCACCGCAATCGCATCTAAATGCTCAAAAGCATGCGACAGTAACAACAATTTGCATTCGGTATTCACCCCAGTGCCCTGAAAAGACTCGCTATACCAGGTGTATCCAATCTCGACCCGTTTATGGGCGGCTTCAATCGCACAAAAGCGCGTTGTACCAATAATTTTCTGAGCGTGATTGTGAAACACAACAAAAGGTAGCGCCGTACCCTTTTGCTTTTCTGCCAAAGCATCTTCAATATACTTATCAACCGAGCTCGGATCAGGCACCGATGTGTACCACAAATTCCACAACGCACCATCTGCAGCCGCCTCAGCCAACGAAGCCGCGTGCTCAGCCCGCATCGGCAACAACGTCACACGCTCACCCTTTAACTCAACTTCACTTAACCCGTTTTCCATAACCCGCCCTCATTAAATCCATATCAACAAACGACAGAATTATGCGATTATAGCCGCTGAAATAAGTTTAATTGATAAAAAGAATAACAAATAATCACGCGCTCAAAGGAGAACCCAAGATGAAAGATAAAGACTTAGAAGGCATCCTAAATTTTCTTCGGGCCGCAGAAGATCTAAAAAATACACTTCGTTCATCAAGAACATCAAATGGTCGACAGGAAAGCACGGCTGAGCACACCTGGCGCTTATGCCTAATGGTATTATTGTTTGAAAAGCAGTACCCCGAGCTCGATATTCTAAAACTTATCAAGATATGCATTATTCATGATCTAGGCGAGGCAATAAGTGGAGATATCGCCGCCGTTGACCAAGTAGAAGGCATGGATAAGGGCGCTCAGGAGCGAAGCGATCTTCAAAAACTTATACAGCCACTGCCAGAAGATCTCCGCTCAGAAATCCTCGCGCTGTGGGACGACTATGAGAACGCATCATCCGAGGAAGCCAAGCTGGCAAAGGCGTTTGATAAAATTGAAACCATGTTGCAGCACACACAGGGCAAAAACCCAGACGACTTCGACTATAACTTCAATCTTACATACGGCAAAAAGTACACCGATTACGATGCACTGACCTCCGCCATGCGAGCGTTAATTGATAAAGATACAAAAGCCTTAGCAGAACTTAGCGCGACACCTAAAGCCGCTGCATCAACGCCAAAAGCTCGCTCATGACTAATTCAGGCTCATCAAATTGCACAAAGTGGCCACTTTTTTCGGTCAAAACCGACTTGCCCTGCGGAAAAGCATTCGCCCACGCTTGCCATAACTCACCCCACATTTTTCGTCCTTGATCGGTAAAGAACAAGTTAGGCGGGTTCTCCATTGTTCTCACCGAAGCAATCACCGTGACAGGCATATCCTTAATTTCGGGGTAGTCGGGTAACGGACGCTTACTCCAAAAATCCAAGTATTGATTAGACATGCCCTCTTTCATGTCGGCGAGCTTTATTTCAGCAATTTCTTGATTGCCCTTTTCTAAATCGATGGCGCGTAAAATATCCACATCATGCTCAGACGAAGGATCGAGCATCATCAACGCTTTTATCTGCTCGGGATAAGCCGCCGCAAAATCTCGGGCAACACTCCCGCCGTATGAGTGCGCGATAAATATAACCGGCTGTTGAACCCCGAGCTCGGTCAGCAGAATGCTCGCATGGTCGGCATAATCCCGAGACGTAAAGTGCTGTTTAATAGCTGTTGAATGACCATTACCCACCCGCGAATAACGAATCACTTTGGCGTGCTCCGACATTTTTTTAAACACCGGATCCCAATCCGACATGCCCGATCCGCCCCCCGCCTCCAGCAGAATAACCTCACTGCCCTTTCCGGCTACCTCATACTCGAGATCGTACCCTTTAACCTTCACAAAATCGGGGCTGGCTAAAGCCGCTACGGAAAATATCAGACCAAAACACAAGCCAACTAACTTCATTATTCTTCCTTAAAAACGTGTTTATAATTAGGTTCTGCAGGTTAATGCCTTGGCAGACACTCAGGTTTCTACAAGAGTACGCATACAATAGTGGGAAAAAGCACTGTACCGTCAATATTCAGACACAATAATGTAAATTTGCAATATTATGGAGCTCGGTAGACGCTCCTTTTAAGTAGGCTTATGCCTATCGCGTGACTAATGAGTGTCCGTTTTAAAATGAGGCTAATACACATGAGAAGGTTGCTGGGACTACAATTTAGCAGCGAACTTTTAGTGTCATCATAGGCTTGTCATTATAATCGTAAATGTGGAGTTCACACACCTGGCTATCCCGGCCGCCTCCGCCTGTTCCAGTAAGCGGTTTATAACCTCCTCCAGAGCTAGTGCTGGTAGAGATCTTATTCACTCTGTCTGCTCCAAAAATTTCTTTGAACGCAACTTCTACACACGGTGACACCTCCGATTTACCCACCGCAGGATCGGTTAAATCCTTCCAGTAGTTGTTGCCAATATTAGTCAAGCTCTGGTTTAACGAAACGTCAACATGAGCTCCTGGCGACGGATCTAGAGTATAAGTGACCCTTGAGGGTCTGCCATTGCCCTCCACCGCTAACTGGTCTGGAAAAGGAAAGTCGAAAATGAGATTTTTCTTTGTCTGTTTATTATCCCAAGTCAGAAATACATAAAATCCGCGTACTTGTATGCCTAAACCTAGGTCAGTCAACTCGACTTCGTCAAAAGACTCTCCTGGTATACCGTCCCACTCAGCAAATTGCTCATTAATGAGCTCTCGTAATTTGAATCTAAATTCTGCGCCTAGTGCAGCTTGCACGGCATTATACTCTGAGCTGTCTTCAGCGCATGAAAACTCGCCTGAGTTGCCTTTTTGAGCATTAATTAATTGTGCACTGGCTGTTTGCTGTGCTCGACCATCAATCCAATCATAGAACTCTTGCGAGGTCTCGAAAGTCTCACTTATGGTATTGGCCATACGTTCTAAATGTGCGATTAGGCTATTGGTGTAATCGACTCCATCTCGGATCGCCTCTTGGACGAATTGCGGATGGTTATATGTGTTGATTTGTAACTGCATTAAAGGGGGATACATGCCTTGATTAGAATGACTAATCCTGAATCCCCAAAGCACGCCGCTCGACTCATTTAATACAGCAGCGTAAACCGGCGTACTATAACAAGCTTGATTACTAATGGAGACAACCTGGCTACCATCTGTCGGTTCGCACCGCAAAGGTGGATAACTCTTAGTTTCTACGAGCCTTTTTGCTTCATTAAAGCTACAGTCTTCGCAAGTATGAGCCTGCACGTTCTTTTCGGGTTGCGTTTGTGCATAACTATTGGTGGCAAAAAAGAGAGCTCCAAGCCCTATAGCGCCGATAGAAAAAGAACGAATAAAGTTTGTTTTTGACATTATCGAATCGCTCAACTTGCTTAAGTTTGACGAAGTGATAACCTATCAGATTTTTTAACATTTAAACAATATTTATACATTGTTTTTGTCTTTATGAGTTAGTATAGAATCAATGCATAGGTTTATAGACAGAGTCCTAAGTTCGCCATTAGCTCGATACACGGAATCCATCATGCGCAAGATTCAATTTCTCATCTCGGCTATCTTACTTATTATTTCGACTGCCACATATTCTTCTGAAATAGGAAACAAAATGAAAGTCTCTGGAGAGTTTCAAGTTAAATTAGAACCAATGGATTTCTCTGCGCAAGGCGCAGAGGGGATTACTCTTGGAAGAATGTCCATCGACAAAACATTTTCAGGCGCTTTAGACGCAACAAGCAAAGGCGAGATGCTAAGTGCCATGACGCCAACCGAAGGTTCAGCAGGCTATGTTGCGATTGAACAAGTCACCGGGTCGTTGTCGGGGAAAAAAGGCAGCTTTGTACTTCAGCATTTTGGCACCATGAATAGAGGTAAGAATCGTTTAGTACTTGAAGTTGTTCCAGACTCTGGTTCTGGTGAATTAACGGGCCTCTCAGGAACGATGCTTATTAAAATAGAAGGCGGCAAGCATTTTTACGAGTTCGAGTACGAGTTCACAGACCGGTAGCCTAACCATGATGCCTGAATGAGAGCGTGAGTGTACTCGCCCTTTTAAACAGGCACGTATTAGCTAAACGATAAACTTGAACCCAAACTCTCATCCATTAAGGGCAGTTATGGCAAGTCGATTCGTATTCATCCTTGAACTGCTCGGGAAAAGGTATACGCAAGTTGGTCGATAAATGCTTGTTGGTGATTTTGAAGCGTTCGAGATCGCGCTCAGATAGCCAGTAAATTGAGTTATGTGACGCCGACGTGAGCACCCTCACCTACCGATCGATTTACACCGGCCAGATACAAACTGACGCCCCCCGAAGCGGCAACGCCGTTGGCTACATATATAGTGACCAAGCTTAATAGTATCTTGGTCGTTTATCGAACCGCCATTTGCTGTCAACTCTGGCAATAGTTTGACTGGTTTGCTCCGCTGAATATATCGGCTGACCATCCACTTCCGAGGCGTTGGGTTCACCCAATGGTATTAAAAGTGCCGCAACGATCAAAATCAATGCAGTGCTCACAACAACGATAACCGCTAGCGGCTTTGACTGTGTAATAGATTTAAGTAAAGCAATGGCTGTCAAACAGCCGCTAACGCCAAGGATGTAGTGAATAGTTTCGCTATACGATCTTCGCTTCATTGCCTATCACATTTAATAGTTGGTCCAAGACCACTGACTTGATAACAACTACAAATAACACGAAATTAGCAACAAATCATGGCTTGGTAGTCGGACAATTTGGTTAAACCGCCATGATCGGTTGAACGTAAAGTTGAAACTTTTCGCTAGCCACATTTTTCGGTTAGTTGGCTAAGAGCGAAGAGGAGATAAAGCTGAGAGGTGCGTTCTTGGCACATGGCTGACCTTCAGCTTTGTGCCAGGTATAGTCATTCGACCCTGGTCACTTATACTCAATAGTGTTCAGGTATGTGCTTGCTGTTTACGACTAATGTGCCAGCATCATTTTAATGATCTCCGCTTTTCCTTCGAAGCAGCAAGCACCTTTACTCTACAACGAATACTCAGGGCTTGCTTTACACGACTGTCTATATTTATTTCGCAGAGTAAAGATACATAGCGAACTTAAAGTTAGGGGGACGTCATGGTCGATCAAACAGCTAAATTC